>BOKF01000003.1 GCA_016860845.1 Chloroflexota bacterium | reverse complement strand
TGGACTAAGTAAACGGCTTTTTCATAATTTTCTAAGGCTACAGTTGGATTTTGGAACCCTTCAGGGTGACTTTTTCTAAGGTTGCAATGGAAAAATTCATTTTTCTAAACTTACGCTGGACGGCACACGTGCCCTGGTCTTGTTTGAAGAAACGCAGCAAATCGAGGCGAATGGTGGAATGCTGATCAATAATGGCACCCGTCGCCGGTCGCCCGGTGGTGATTTTTCAAGTTAGCCAAAGAGACTGCGACACTCGACGAACGTGGGACCATCTTTGGCCCAGCCCGGAGAAAAAACTACAAGTCAGTAGCAATCACCCCACTGACCTCCACTGAGATGATGGAATTATCAATTGAGGCCCTCAAGCAAGCGGGAGAGGTGAATACTATGAAAATAACCCTAGTGGGCCGTCCTGGCCGTGTATTGGAAAGAGACCAAGTAGTTATCACTGCCCTACAGGGGGGTAAAGCACCTACTTTACCCAAAGGGTTGCCAGTTCCACCTGTTGAGCCTGTCACCTTCGTGGTCTAGATCGCCCTAAAGCAGTGGCGCAAAGTGAAAGAGGCTATTGCTAACCCGGAAGATAAATTGATTGTGGAAGGATATCCAGTATTTAATCGGCGCATCGGGCCAAACGGTACCCTCACGGTTTATGCTCAAAGTTGTACGACTGTTCATCTAAAGCGCCAGCACCAACAGAGTCAGGACAGCCAATGAGGAGTCCCGACTGAAACAACCTTCTAATTTTTCAACTCTACGTGTGGAGTTATTGATGAGCACCGCTCCAAACCGCTGACTTTTTGCGCATCTACGATGCCATGAGTCAGTCAGCTACGCAGCGTTCTTTCGGTAACCTGGGACACTCAAGAACTGGCTCAAATCGGCGTCTCATTCGCGCTTCACGGCACAGCCGATCTGGAAATACTCATTGATGCAGCCTGCCAGCGACTGACCGATTCCTCCCACAGTGGTCCTGCCGCCAGTTAATCACGCAGTCATTAAACGTCCCAACTGCGCTCGCCACGCTCTACACTGCAAGATACACTTCACCACTTGGCTAATTTGGCGCTCACCTCTTGCCGAACACTATTAAATCTCTTTTCTAGATAGGGGTAAGCAAACCAAATCGTGCCAAAGCCAAAGATGAAGCCTGTAATCGTGCGAAGCGCCCAATTGCTCTGGTGAGGGCCGAAATACTGCAAGTAAATTAAAGCGAGAGGCCCCCAGGCGAAAAAAAGATAACTATGCCAGGTTAGATAGTTCCGGCTGTGTAAAATGGCGCTCGTAATCCCCATAGCCACCAACCCGATGGCCCACAGCATCGACATGGGCATAGCCTGTAACCATTCGCTGGCCATTTGCATACCGGCATCCAAGGCGATCGGCACCAGAAAGAAGACGTACCACCTCAGGGCCGGCGGCCTAAGCCGATGCCGCACGCAATTAAAGAGCAGGCCGCCTAGCAGCAGTGAGGCGTAAATAGCCACATTCCGCTGACAAAAAGCGACTTGCTCTCCGGCAATAAAGTAAGAACGAGCGGGAAGCTGATGGCAAACCGTCCGATACATCATGTAAATCGTATTGGCGGCGTCGGCGTAGCCATTGGCCAACAAAATGGGCGCCAGAAATGGCAACCCGACAAAAATAAAAAAGAACCCGTTGACCACAGCCAGCCAGTGTGTCGAGACCCATAAAATCCATCTGTCAGCCCATAAGATCAGATTGCTTCTAAAATTGCCTACCGGAGGGCGCCATTGAGTCAGTTCACTCATAAGAGAGTAACTCCTTTCTTTCTATCAACTCCGAAGCATGCGCAGCCCACTACCAATGACCACAAATTCGCTGATTTCGTGGCCCAGCACCGCGACGGGCAAAGAGAAATGATCATGGTTTACCTTTATATCCTCGTCTCTCTGACTTCTCAACTTCAGGAACGTTATAGCGCGTACAATCGTACACCCCACGGGCTACATCGGCCAGCAGCGACTCGGCCAGGGTGAACAGTTCACCCGCGTGGTCATCGCTTCGAGGTAGGCTGACCTGGTAGCAGCAATTCAGGCTATTTAGCTTCATCCGCAGAGCATCAGTTGCCTTCGGGCGTCACCGTTGGGAAAGGCTGTTGTTGCGTCACCTGCCATTGAAATTGGCGGCTTTCCTCTGACCAAAGGCTTTTGAAGTAGGCGATCACTGCCCGAATCTGGGTGTCGCTCAACTTGTCGCCAAAGGCGGGCATGGTCAGCGGGCTATCGGGTGGCTTGAGCGGATCACGGAAGCCATCACGGATAATCTCAGTGAGTAGGCTATCGGCGTGGTGCCAGGTGTGGCCGGTATCGTCGTGCGGAGGAGCAGGTAGGTTGCCGTTGGCATCCGGTACTTTCCAATTGGGTTGGCCTTCCGCGTTTGGGCCGTGACAGCAGCGCACTGCTCCAGGTAAACCTGCCGTCCCAAAACGATCTCGGCGGCATCCAGGGTGGGCAGCGGCGAAAGAGATGTCGAAACATCTGACGACACGGGCTGGCCGGTCGTTGAAATCAGAACCTGTTCTAAAACCTTGGCGATTTCCTCCGCCGATTGCGGCCCGATCAGGCGACCTGCCTCTTGACCCAGCCGGTCAAAAATGAGGATGGTCGGATGACCTTGAACCCGGTAAGCGCGCATTATCGCCGGACCATCCCCTTCATTGGCGTTAATCCGTCGAAACGCGAATTGCTGACCATACTGTACCTCTAGCCCATCCACGATGGGCGTCATCTGCGCTCAAGGCACTCAACCGTCGGCGTAAATAAAGACAACCGTGGGTTGATCGGCCTGTGCCAGGGTGGGGGGACTGCCGCCGCAACCAGCTAATCCCAACCAAACCAGCCCCAGCAAGCTCAGAAGGGCCCAATAAATCACTTTCTTGAGAGAGTTCTGCACTTTTTATCTCCTCGTTTGGAGCAATAAGCAGTTTCACAGATTGAAAGCTGGCTCACTCAATTACTCTGGGCTGGCTGACCCACAGTGGCCGGTCTGGCAATCACAATCAGCCGGTGGGTATTGTTGGTGTAAGGCCAGCAAGTGACCAGGGTGAGCCGTTCCTCATTGATGGGACCGATCCATTTGGCATTTTCGCGGCGCACGGCTTCAGGCTCGCCTTTGTCTTTGACGATAAATATATCGGCTACGACATAGTCATAAGCTTGCTCATCCACGTACAGGGTAACCAGGTCGCCCGGCTTCAGGTCAACCAGGTAGCGAAAAACTTCACCCTTAATATTGTTGTGCCCAGAAAGGACAATGTTGCCCCCCTGGCCGGGCAACTTCGAGTTCGTATGCCAGCCAGCGGCATAATCTGCTACTTCCCAGACATTGGTGGACACGCTGTTTTGTATTACTTGTCTCCAGCCTACTTCAATAACCTTCGCGTCCAGATTGATGCTTTCAGCCACGATCCGGGTCGGCGGGGAAACAGTCGGTGTTGCTTCGTCGGAGGTGGCTGTGGCCTCGGCCGGGCTTTCTACTTCAACCAGCGGCAGGGGGTTGTCGGCCAGGGAAGGCGCTATAGTGTCTCTCGCTTGTGATCCTGGCGCTTGAGCAGCGACTGCCCTTGGCGTAAGCGTAGGCTTCGGGGTAGGGGTATTTGCCGGTGTGAAGGCATCGCTAACCTTGGGTGACGCAGTAGCGGCATTGACTTGAGTGAGGCGAGGTTGAGAGGCAGACGCCCTGGCCGGCTCGGTGATGGAGACTTCTATGAGGCGAGGTGGAGGCTTGCTGGCCTCAAGTTGATATTGGTAAAACATCCAGCCTCCCCAGCCCAACAGCGTTAAACCGCTAATGATGAGCGTGAGGCTGACCATCTGCCGGATTTTAGCCTGAACCGAGGCTAGCGGATGTAACTCCGGTGGTGTTGGAAATTGGGTTGACAAATTTTCACTCATGATATTGCCTGACTCCGGGTTGAAGGGTATGCTGCGCGAAATTTCCCCTAAGCGAAGCAGACCATATAGATTGGAGTAGGAAGTTCATCATTTACTAGCCGGGCTGATCCCCTTTCGAATTAGCGCGGTTTCCACCGGTGGCCCGACCCCATCGAGCCAGCGGTACTGCGGCAAGTAATCTTCGGCGACCAGCGGTGAGGCGTATTCATACGGTCCCCGATACACCGCGGGGATGGTTTCAAAATTACCGTGGGGCGGCGGTGAGGGCGCAGCCCATTCCAGCGTGTTCGCCTGCCAGGGGTTCTCAGTTGCCTTTGGGCCCCGGACGAGCGACCAAACGAAGTTGTAGGCCAGGAACAGTTGCGCCGCGCCGAGAACGTAGGCGCTGATGGTCATAAACTGGTTCAGACCTTGGAGCGGCGCGAAGAGTACATACTCATACGGATCGGCGATACGCCGGGGCATTCCATAAGCCCCAAGGATGAACATGGGGAAGAAAACCAAGTTAAAGGAAATGAAGGTGAGGACGAAATGCCACTTGCCCAGCCGGTCATCCATTATCCGTCCAAACATCTTGGGGAACCAATACTGGATAGCCGCAAAGACGCCGAACAGGCTGCCACCAAAGAGCACATAATGGATATGGCCGACGATCCAGTAGGTATCCTGAATAAACATGTCCACCGGCGTTGCTGCGGCGAAGATGCCGCTCAAGCCGCCGACGACGAAGGTGGAGACAAAGGCCAACGCGTTGAGCATCGGCGCGGTCAGGTGCAGGTCGCCACGCCAGATTGTTCCCAGCCAGTTAAAGGTTTTGATGGCTGAAGGCAGGGCAATCATCATAGTCGAGGTCATGAAGGCAATGCCCAGAGTGGGGTTCATGCCGCTGATGAACATGTGATGTCCCCAGACGATAAAGCCTAGCCCGGCAATCGCCATGATCGAGTAAACCATCGGCCGATAGCCAAAGAGAGGTTTACGGGCAAAGCAAGAGATGATGTCCGAGGCCATGCCCATCGCCGGCAAAATCATGATGTAGACCGCCGGGTGAGAGTAGAACCAGAAAACGTGCTGCCACAGGATCGGGTGTCCGCCCCCGCTAGGGAGAAAGAAATGGGTGCCGACGGTCCGATCCAGTAAAAGCATAATCAGAGCGGAAGCCAGAACCGGGGTGGCCAGCATCACCAAAATGGCGGTGATGAACAGGGCCCAGATGGTCATGGGCAAGCGAAACATGGTCATCCCTTTAGCCCGCAGCATCACAATCGTGGTGATATAGTTGATGGCTCCCATAATGGAGGATGTGCCGACGAGGATCAGACTGACAAGCCACAGGTTTTGGCCCGTCCCGGAGCCTGGTACCATATCCGGCAGCGCGCTGAGGGGGGCATAGGAAGTCCAGCCAGCCGCCGGCGGCCCGCCTTCCACAAAGAAGGCTGCCAGGAGTACCAGGAAGGCCGGCACCATGACCCAGTACGACATCATATTCAGCACCGGGAAAGCCATGTCCCGCGCCCCGATCATCAGCGGGATCAGGAAGTTGCCAAAGGCCCCCGACAGCACCGGGATGATGAAGAAGAAGATCATGATCGTCCCGTGCATAGTCAGCAGCGCCAGATATTTTTCAGGCAGCAGGACGCCGCCACCGTCAGCGTAGAGTAGTTGGCTGATCACTGGAATCTCCTCCCAGGGCCAGGCCAATTGGGTGCGGATCAGCAGCGCCAGCAGGCCGCCCAGGGTGAAGAAGAATAAAGAGGTAAAGAGAAACTGGATGCCGATAACTTTGTGGTCCGTCGAGAAAATATATTTTCGCCTGAAGCTCAACGGCGGGTTCGCGTGCGCATCATGATCTGACCCACCATCGTGGGATGTTATCGCTATGTCTGTACTCATAAATTCCTCCATTCCCCTCACTACCGCATGAGAGATCAACTCAGAGCGTTCCGCTGAGGTCCCAGAGCCGAAGGCCCCTGTGGGCAAGTTCCCTGTTCAGAGTAGAAGAACTCCTCAAAACTCTGGGCTATCTAGCTTTCAAGAAGTTAAGTTGACGCAAGCTACAAACGGTAGTGATTATCTTACATATTATAAGATTTAGAGCGCCGTTGTCAAGACGGTTTTAATTGAGGCGCTATGCCTACTTTCACCAAACCCAAAAGCCTTGTTTGGTTCTGGTTAATGGGCCTACTACTCATACCTCCACCCCATTAACCACAATATATATACATAATCTTCACTCATTCCCCCAAATATAGTGTACTTTAGATTATTTGCGTTCCCCATGATTATTATGTATACTGCTTATGTAATCAAACTTGATTTACCAGCCAGGGCACAGTCCAATGATAGGTTTAGCGAAACCCAAAGAAAACGGTTTCCCGCTTCCTCGCTTCTTCGCTTCTCATTGTACCCTTGTGGTATCGCCCCTTCGCCTCCCTACTCTGGTCATCCTCTCCTTGCTGCTTGTGCTTGGCTTTGCCACTGGCCCAGTTCAACCCACCTACGCCAACCGTGCCTTGCCCACCGATCTCTCCTACAACACTGAAACCACCTGGATTTTACCCGGATTGCCGGATTTGAACGCCACCTCCGGCTACATTCCCCATAACTTCTCCAACGGTGAAGCCATTTTTCAGATTGGCAACGAAGTCATTCACGGCTTCCGCCCCGGCAAAGCTTATGCCGAAATGTACGTACGCGACATCGCCTGGGGGATGGAAACCGTCCAATACTATTACCCAGACGAGTACCTACGCGAGCCGATTGAAGCTTATCTCCGCCGCCAATACACCGCCAACACTCTCAGTTCGGATGGTGATTTTGGAGTGGTGGCCGGCGCCGGTGCGATTGGCGGCATCATTAATCCCAATGGGCGTAGCAACAAACAAACCATCACCACCGATGAAGAAACCAGCCTCATTCATGCTGCTTACCTTTATTATAATATGGCTTACGATACGGCCTGGCTGGAAAGCCCGATCAACGGCTTGACGATTATCGAGCGCCTAAACCTGGCAGCGGATTGGCTTTACACCCACCGCCTCGATCAGGAATTACAACTCCTCTGGCGTGGCCACACTACCGATTGGGGTGACGTCAAGTTTGAAAAAGGTCCCGGCTATACCGATTACAATCCGGCGCAAGATCACTTGACCGCTTCGATTTACGACCAGGCTCTGGCTTATGGGGTCCTCGTTGAACTGGCTAAAATGAATGCAGCAGTGGGTAATACTGCCCGCGCCGACGCATGGCAAACCAAGGCCGAAGCCTTGAAAGCCCAAACCAATGCCCTGCTCTGGCAGGCCGACAAGGGTTTTTACTTAACCCACGCCCACATTACCCCGCTGGAGCATCCCTTTGACGAGTCCAGTATGGTCAGCATTTCCAATGCCCTGGCGGTCTATGCTGCTTTGACCGACTTTCAGCAGAACCAGGTTATTTTCCACAATCTGGAGCAGGCTCGGATCAAAGCGGGGGCGAAGAAGCCGGGTCTTTCCCTCTATCCGTACTATCCCAATCAGTGGCCCAACCTTTTTTTTGATTACCCGGGGATGGGTTATGGCAATTATCAGAATGGCGGGGTGTGGGATTGGTGGGGTGGCGTCCAAATTAAAGCTGAATTTAGCAATGGCTTGGCCGAGGAGGCTCAAGTCCATTTGTTACAAGTGGCCAACGATTGGCAAAAGCACCCCGGCAACATCATCGAGTGGCATTCCACCACCGATCCTCGCCACGAAGGCAGCCATTATTACAGTGCCGCCGCCGGCACCATGGGCAGCGCTATTATCGAAGGATTTTTTGGGATGGAGTTGAACGGCCAGGGGCTAATGCTTCAACCCCGGCTGGGGCTGAACGATGGCTTCATCCGCATCTACCAGCCTGCGACCGACCGCTACGCTGCCTACAGCTATGACTGGGATCAGAACGTCACCAAGATTGATTACGGCACCAATGCCGCCGACCCGGTTGAAGTGAAAGTCTTGAAGTTACGCTCGGAGCAAATTAGGGCGGTCACCATCGACGGTCAACCCGTTGAATTTGGAACCGAAACTATTGGCCTTGATACCTATACCGTTTTCAGCGCGCCCAGCGGCCAGCATAGCCTCGAAATTGCCAAAGGGCAGCCGCTGGCTCAGCCCGCCGCCATTGAAGTTGCAGCCGCCCCCACCCAGGCCAGCTCCGCCGCTACAGCCTCAGAACCAGCGCTGCCCAGCACTGCCCCCAACCTGGTCTCCTCCCCTGAAGCGATCATCCTTCAAGGGTCCTCTCTCGTTGAACCGTCCCTTGAAACCGATCTGGCCTCAACTGATGAGGCCACTGCTTTGAGCGCTAGTGGGGCTGAAGCATCGCCTCTGGTTGAGACGGGTCAAAATATGATGCGTGAAAAGAGCCGCCAACATCGGTACGCCTTCTTCCGTTTTGTTGGCGTTAGCCTGGCCATCCTGGTCAGCTTGTTGTTGATGGTATTGGTCGCCATTCGTCGCTCAGGGGGTTTGAGTTAGCTTCCGCTCATTCAGCATACTTACCCACTTCACCAAATGTAGGAAATTTTTTACTCAAGAC
The DNA here is from genome assembly GCA_016860845.1 of Chloroflexota bacterium. The sequence goes on along the minus strand of BOKF01000003.1, from coordinate 387,013 downwards.
ATTGTCTGTCGCCTCATCAAGGCTGACCGATTTCAAAAGCGGTCAGGTTGATAAGCTGTTGCTCTAAGTCGGCTAAAATATTTTCAGCATTGGCTTGGTCGGTCAGAATGGTCCGAACGGCAGTGGCGTAGGCTATGCTGACCTCACGATACCGTTGGCCGGTAATCGTCGCAGGACGAGCCACTGCATTGGTAAAGACGTCAGACAGGTTGCCGATGACAGGTCGCGCATCGAGCACGGCGGCGTCAGTGTAAAGAGCGGCCATCGTCGGCAGGTAGCCACCACTGATAGCCCTGACGCGTTGAGCTTCCCAGCCGGTCAGGTAGCGTACTAAGAGCGCAGCCGCCTCCACATGGTCAGAGTATTTGGAAACCATCAACTGTCCACCGCCCAGAGTTGCCGCGCTGCGGCTGCCTACCTCAGCAGGCAAGATCGTAATCTCGAATTTATCCCTGATCAGTTCATCTTCGCTGTTACGCAGGGCATAGCCATCAAACCAATTGCGCATGAAGGCCGCATTACCACTCCGCCACACATTCCAGGTATCTTCTTCTCGGTAGTTGGTCACATCCGGCGGGGAGATGCGGCCAACCCAATTGGCGGCACGCTTAAAAGCAGCCACCGCCTCAGGATTGTTGACCGTGATCTGCCCATTCGGTTCGATGATACTCCCGCCGCCAGCAGCCACCTGCCATTCCAGGGCGTTACTGATCAAGCCCTCGCCTTTGGCCCCCTGCCAGATGAAACCCCAAAAGCGGTCATTACCCTCGGCTCGCTCGCCTCGCTGGATGGCGGCGGCCATCTCTTCCAGTTCAGCCCAGGTTTGGGGTGGATCAGCGTAGCCATACTTCGCCAGTAAATCGGTGCGGTAGTAGAGCACTCCAGCGTCGGCAAACCAGGGCAGGCCGACCAATTTACCAATCACTGTATTGTTCTGAATAATGACAGGAAAGTGAGCGTCTATCTCTCGCTGGGGGACATACTCGGCCAGGTCAACTGCATGCTCGGCCAGAATACTGGGCCAGGTCACGTCAATTTGGTATATATCAAGGTCAGTAGAGGCGGCCTCCAGGAACTGCAATGGTTCAGCCAGGTTGTCAGTTGCTGTCTCCGTCATAGTGACCACTTCAACTGAGGCTCCGGTTTCTCTTTCAAACTGTCCAATCAGATTAACGTAAGCCGCAGCTTGGTTACTGACAGGCTCCAAAAAGATTTTGAGGGTTACTCCTTCATACATGCGAGTCAGGAAGTTAGATTCTCCACCATTGGTCAAAGTACTCCCATTGGCTACTACAACAGTCTCAGGTGGTTTACCAATTTCAAAACCGGTAATATCCACGAGCGTTTTTTCCAGATTAACCAGCGCATCTTGCGCTCTAACTGTTCCAGTCAAAATAGAGCGAATGGTGTTAGCGTAAGCCGCACTCACCTCGCCATACTTTTCGCCTGTGACCGTAGCCGGGCGAGTCACGGCGCTATCAAACACGTCAGACAAAGTTTCCAGAAAAGGCTGAGCTGCCAGAACCTCTTGATCTCGGTAAAGCTGGCCGATGGTGGGCAAGTAACCGCCATTGATGGCCCGGAATTTTTGGCTCTCACGGCTAGCCATGAAACGTACAAATTCAGCCGCTATATCGGGAGTTTTGGAATACCTGGAAACGATTAGCTGCCAGCCGCCCAAGGTCGCTGCCTTGTTTTTAGCGCCGGTGGGCAAGACCGTAGCGGCAAACAGACCCTGAATCGGGCTGCCATCCCTATTGCTATCAGCGTAGGTATCAGACCCACCCCGTATGAAGGCCGCGTTGCCGCTTTGCCACACCGCTTGGGCCTCTGCTTTCTGATAGGTGGTTACCTCTGGTGGGGAGATGGCGCCAATCCAGGCCGCAGTCCGCTTGAAAGCGGTTAAGGTATTGGAGTTGTTGACGGTAATGGCGCGATTTGGTTCGATGATTCGGCCTCCATTATGGGAAAACTGCCATTCCAAAGCGTTGCTGATCATCTCCTCATTGTCGGCAGCCGGCCAAACAAAGCCCCAAAAATCAGATTTGCCCGCCATGCGCTCCCCGAGCTGGATCGCCAGCGCCATTTTTTCCAACTCGTCCCAGGTTTGGGGCGGACCAGTGTAACCATACTTCTTGAGTAAGTCGGTGCGATAGTAGAGCACCCCAACCTCGGCGGACCAGGGCAGACCAATCAACTGGCGATCCACGATATTATTTTCGATAATCGCCGGGAAATGCTCCCCAACTTCGGAGCGGGGGATGTATCGGTACAGGTCAGCCGCATGCTCGGCCAAGGTACCAACCCAGGTCACGTCAACTTGATACACATCAAATTCGGGAGAGCCTTTTCGCAACAATTGCAACTGGCGGGTCAAATTGTCAGCAGGCAGCGCCGGCGCAGTGATTACTTCAACTGTAGCCCCGGTTTCGTCTTCAAACTGCTTGATCAAATCGCTGTAGGCTACGGCTTGATTACCAACAGGCGCAAAAAAAGCCTTAAGAGCGACGCCCGTGAACATCTTCTCTGGCTCAACTTGCGCTGCCTGTGGAGTTGGTTCATCAGTGGTTAGTTCTTCAATCGTAGGTTGAGTTGTTGACTCTTCGGTCAGGAGCTGTTTGGCCGGCGTTACAGTGCCACCACACTGAATGGCAACCAATGAAATAGCTATCAATGTGGCCAGCGCGAGCCATAAACTCTTTTTAAAGTTGCTACGGGAACTCATATTTGTGTCTAAGAACGTGTTTCTTAAATGGCGGTATTAGACTTTCTCTCAGTCCAGAACATTGGGCACATTCACCCTTTTGAAGTAACGCCCAACACGATTAGGGTCCATATTGCCCAAGTGATCTGAAAGGTAGATTTAGGTATCGCAGTTACAAGAAATCACAATTATAAATCCTACAAAGTGTAAGATTATTACTGAATTGGGCGAAATTGTCAAACTAAGTGGGGATAATCAGCCAGGCTGAGGCTGCCCTGTGGGCTATCTAAGTTTTCAAGAAGTTAAGTTGACGCAAGTTATAAACGGTAGTAACATCTTACAGATTATAAGATTTTAGACACCGTTGTCAAGACGGTTTTAGATTGAGGCGCTATGGATATTTTTACCAAATACAAAAAAATTGGTTGGTTTTGGTTCATTGGTCTGTTCCTCATTTTTCCCTCGGCCGCAGCGGCACATCCGTTGGATGAATTTTACCAGGTTACGTACATCACCATGGCCCCTAATCGGATTACCTTGCAAATTGAACTCTATACTGGGGTGCTTATTGCGCCCCAGGTTTTGGCCATGATTGACACCAACCAGGATGACCGGATTTCTGAAGCTGAAAGCCAGGCCTACGTTGATCTGTTTCTCAAGGACATTACCTTTGAAATTGACGGCCAACCCACCCTGCTAACCCCAGCCGACCTTGAATTTTCGACGCCGCTAGATTTGAAAGCGGGGGTGGGAGTCATTCGCTTTAAGTTGTATACCAACCTGCCTGGCGACCACCGGGGCAGCCACCAATTCTTCTATAAAAACAATCACCGGCCCGATATTGGGATTTATCTGGTCAATACGCTGGGCGACGCCGCACGTTGGGTAACAATTGCCAAACAGGAGCGTGATATTTTTCAGGCCAGTGTGCAGGTGGAGTACACCATCAACCCGGATGCTCCGGTAGATTTTGGTGAGGCCGACATTCTAACCAAAATTGACGTGCCTGGCGGGGTTACCCAAGGACAAGAGCAACTGACCCGTTATTTGTACGATCCTAACTTATCGCTCCTGTTTTTGCTCATAGCCCTGGGGCTGTCGGCCATGCTGGGAGGATTACACGCGCTTACGCCTGGCCATGGCAAAACCGTGGTAGCGGCTTACCTGATCGGTAGTCGCGGCACTATTGGCCATGCAGTGGCGCTGGGCGGCATCATGACCTTCACCCATACTGCTTCAGTCATCGTCATCGGTCTGCTGGCGCTGTTGGCCAGCCAATTTATTGTGCCAAACGTGTTGGTGCCATCCTTGGAAATTTTGTCGGGCTTGTTGGTCGTCTACCTGGGAGGTCGGCTGGTGTGGGCACGGTGGAAGGCTCTCAAAAACGGAGAGCATCACCCACACGACCATACCCACGATCACCCTCATCAAAATGCTCACTCCCACGCTATCCCCGAAAATGTAAACTTGAGTGACCTGCTGACCCTGGGAATCTCCGGTGGCCTGGTGCCTTGCCCGGAGGCATTGGGAATTATGCTTATTGCCATTGGCCTCAACCGAATTTTATTGGGTTTGGGCTTGATTGTAGCCTTTAGCTTTGGTTTGGCGGCAGTCTTGATGATGATTGGCATCCTGCTGGTGCGTTCAAAAGCGCTGCTGGATAGACTGAGCAATGTGAGGAGCCCGGTGCACTGGGAAACACTGCTACCCATTATCAGCGCAGTAATTGTCACCTTGCTCGGCCTGGGCATTATAGCTAAAGGTCTAATGCCTTATCTGACTGGTTGAGTTTGCTGGTTAGTTGCTGGCTAAAATCGGTGTACTCACAAATCTCATTGTTTAATGACAATCGTATGAGTCTGTGAAGTTGTGGTGTGCAAGTTCGTGGCGGTGACGGTGATTGTTTGTGTGCCGATAGTCGTCCAGGTAAAGGGGGACGTACTGACCAGACCGCCTATTTTCACCACCGGTGGTTGATCTGTGGCTTGCCATGCGTAAGTGATGGGCAGTGTGACTGTAATCGGGCTAGCCGTAGCCGCAAAAGTGTAGCTCTCACCCGTCAGTCCTGTTATTGGGCCGTCAATTTCCAGGCCGTCAATATTCACGTCTGAGATTTTCGTGAAGGTATAGGAGTCTCTAGTCGCGCCATTCTCGTCAATCGCTGTTACTGTTAAATTGTTGCCATTGATAGTGACACGCGTATAGAGGCCGTAGCTCTGGGAACAGTAAGCGGCGGCTACCCAGGTAGCATTATCACAACGATAGCTCGCTGCCGATCCAGCGCCAGAAATGACATACACAATACCGCCTTGCTCTGTGGTTGTGACCCGCCCACGGCGGAGGGGATGGCTGCGCTGGTAGATGTGCTCATGACCACTTAAAACCAGATCAACGCCGTACGCTTCGAAGATGGGTACAAGTTTGGTTCGGGCAATTTGGCTGTCTGGGCGGTGGAAGCTGGTGGAATAGGCGGGCAAGTGTAAGGCCACGATCTTCCAGCGCTGCGTGGTTTGCCCCAGGTCTTGGCGAAGCCAATCGAACATGTCATCAAGGGCTACTTCATCACCGGTATACAGTGGGAGGTTAGAGTCCAGAGCGACAAAGTGAGCATTGCCGTAGTCAAAAGAATAATAACGTTCGTGGTCGGCTGTACGCCAGGCGTTTTGGGGTAGGTCGAACAGATCAAGGTAAGGAGCACCGTTTTCGGTGTGGTAGTCGTGGTTGCCTAGCGTAGGGAAAATGGGAACTCGGCTGAACAGATCTTGGTAGATTTGGAACACATGGGTATTGAACTGAGCATAGGTCCCATTGGGGTAAGCGTTGTCGCCGGTGGTCAGGATAAAACGAAAGGAATCACGCAACATCTGATCACGTAGCTGTTTCTGGCTATGACTGCTGTTGCCATAATCACCAAAGGCGATAAAAGAGTAAGGGGTGTCACTGCCGGGAATAGGAGCCGTTTGGAACGAAAGCAATTCGTTTGAGAGCAAATCCTCATTATCAGTAAAGACCTTGTAAAAATAGGAGGTGTTTGGCTGCAATCCGGTCAGTTCAACACGATGCAGTTGAGTGCCAATCGCTGTCCGGCGCGTGCTGCCAGCAACAGAATTGCTGTAACTGGTGTCTGTACCATATCGAACTACGGCATCGGCTCCTGTCTGTGTAGCCCAGAGAATGATCACGCTGGTATCGGTCATTTGTTGCAAATAGGGTTTCCAAACGAGATTATCTGAAGCAGCCGAGGTCGGGAGTGGCATTACTATATCGGCCAGGCTGGTCAGGCTAAACCATAAGCAGATAAGGGTTAAACATAGGTTTCGTTTAATAATTTGATTTCTCATTCCTGTGTAAGAAAATTGGCTTGATAAGCTGAATGAATCTGAGCCTCAAGCCGGGCAAGGCTTAGATGTGCGTATGGAGCAAGCGGCGCGCGGCGCGCTTTTGCAGGGAGGTAATAGTCAGCGCCAGACCAAAGAGGATGGCTTGTAACAAGACAATGGATGCGCCAGAGGAAACATCAATGTAGTAGCTAAAGTACATGCCCATAAATCCGGTTAAAGCGCCAATGAGTACCGAAAGCAGAATCATACGATTGAAACTATCTGTTAGCAGTCGGGCCGTAATGGCCGGGATGACCAGCGCCGCTGCGATCAGCGTCACACCCAAAATTTGCATCGAGGCAATAATCGCCGCAGCCAGAACCAGGGCAAACAGAGTGTCCACCCATTCTGTTTTGACCCCATAGATTTGTGCAACCTCGGCATCAAAAGTCGTAAACAGTAGTTGCTTGTAGAAAAAGAAAATAATCGCCGCCACCATCAGCGTCACCCCAGCCACTACCCACACATCCTGCCCAGTCACGCCGAGGATATTGCCGAAGAGGGCCGCGTCAAACGAACGGGTAAAGCGCCGGTAGCGGCTGATCAGGGCCACGCCGATGGCGAAGCTGGCCGTTGTGATGACCCCAATGGCCGCATCGGCATTGATTTTGGTGCGCCGGACCGTCTGGTTGATCAACACGGCGGCGATAAAGCCCCATAGGCCAGCCCCCAGGTAGAAGTTCCAGGTCATCACAAAGGCTACCACCGCCCCACCAAAAATGGCGTGCGACAAGCCGTGCCCGATGTAGCTCATCCCCCGCAGGACAATGTAAACGCCAATCAGGCCACATAAGCCGCCCACCAACACGGCGGCAATGGTGCCGTTGCGAAAGAATTCAAATTGAAACGGTTCGAGTAAGAAGTCCATCGTCTGACTCCGGGGAATGACCGGGCACCGGGTTGGGCAGAACTTCGCGATAGGTGTGGCCATGGGGCTTTTGCTGCACAAAGAGCATGCCATCTTGCCGAATAACCAGCATATCCCCTTGATAAGTTTCGTTCAACGTTTCCACATTAAATACCTGCTCTGGCGTGCCCTGCGCAATGACCCGCCGGTTGAGGCAAATGATCCAGGGCACATGTGCCGCTGCTGTATTCAGATCGTGCGTGGTCATGAGGATGGTCATGCCTTGCTGATTGAGTCCTGCCAGCATGTGCAGTACGTTCTCAGCGGTTCGCATGTCTACCCCCGCCGTCGGTTCGTCCAGCACCAGCAAATCCGGCTCGGCAATGAGAGCACGGGCCAAGAAAACACGCTGCTGCTGCCCACCGGACAGGTCGCGAATGTGACGGCGGGCTAGGTCGGCAATTTCTAGTCGCTCTAGCGCTGCCTGTACGCGCCGCTTGTCCTCAGCGCTGGGCCACGGCCACAGGCCCGATCGTCGGACGCGACCCAGCAGTACCACTTCTTCAACGGTAACCGGGAAATTCCAATCTACTGTTTCCAGTTGGGGCACATAGCCCACTTGGGGCGCAGGTCGGCCATCGAGCGCCTGCCCATCAATGTAAACTTCGCCACGAGTCGGCTGCAAGACACTCAGGATCAGCTTGAGCAGGCTGGTTTTGCCGGCTCCGCTCGGTCCTACCAGGGCTGCAAACTGACCAGGGTGCAGGTGCAAGGAAATGTCCTTGAGCGCTGGCTCAGCGCCATAACCAAAAGTCACGTGGCGGAGTTCAACTAGGGGTTGCAAAGGGCCTCACCTTACTGTGCTTGTTCCACGGCGCTATCAACGCCCGGTATATTGGAGGTATCGAAATTGGCAATTAACTCCGGCTTACCGCCCAGATTGGCGGCCATGATTTTGAGGTTCTCGACCATCAAGCCGAGGTAAGAGTGGTTCGAGTCGCCCGGTTGACCTGGCAAGTCATCGTCGCGCAGGTTATCTACGTAAGTGGCTCCAGCCTCTTTGGCAATCTGTTCCAGCACTGGCGAGGGGAAAACTTCGGAACCAAAAATGGCCGGCACCTGTTCTGCCTTGACCTGCTTGATTAGCGTCGCCACCTCCTGAGCCGAAGGTTCAGCAAAATCGGATGGTTGGATCGCGCCGATGACCGTTACGCCATAGCGAGGCGCAAAGTAAGCCCACGAGTCGTGGTAGGTCAGCAATTTACGATTTTGTTCGGGGATGCTGTTAATCGTCTCTATAATAGCCTTATCTAAGGCTTCAATACGGGCCTTGAAGGCGTCATAATTCTTGTTATAGTAATCAGCGTTGGTAGGATCGCGGCTCACGAGCGCATCGCGGGCAATTTCAGCGTAGCGCAATGAGTGGAACGGATTGGGCCACAGATGAGGGTTGGGACTGCCCGCTTCCTTGGGGAAGGAAAAGTCGTACATGTATTCGTCGGGAGTAATTGTTTGCTCGCCGAGTAGAATAATCTCCGCACCTTCCTTTTTATTAGCCTCAGCCAATTCCAAAGTCGGTTCTTCCAGCTTCAAGCCGTTGACAAAAATGAGGTCAGCTTCAGCAAGTTTTTTAGCATCGGAAGGGGCCGGCTCAAAGGTGTGCGAGTTGACCCCCTCCGGCACAATCCCAGAGAGATTAATCCGACCGCCGCCAATATTATAGATGATACTAGTAATGGGCGAAACTGTGGTCACTACATTTAATTTATTACCTGTAGTCGAAGCTCCGCTCGAATTGGCGCTATTAGCAGGCGCTACACTTTCACTACTAGTTGTTGGTTGGGCTGCTTGTCCGCATCCAACCAGCGCCCAGCTAAGCGTAAAGACAAAAATAATCACCCGCAAGGATTTCATGTTGGAAACCTCCCTCCATTTATATTGTAAATGATCAGCTACTATAGAAAAGCTATGGTAGCGAGTACTTTAGAATTAAATGAATCAAAGGCTTCATTCAACAGATCAATAAAACCCGACGCCATCGAGATTTAAAACGACTGCAACTTTTCGCAAGGGCAATAATATACCAGTATGATTGATCGCGCAAATTGGATCCTATGCCTTACAAGAGGTAAGAGGATAAAAAGAAAAACTTGCCGGTTAATATGGCAAGCCTTTAGACAACTGGGGAAACGGTCCCAAGATATATTTGGAGTGCTTGGCTTAAATTGCTCGAAACAGCTTACTCATGCACGACTACCAACGTGCCGGGGTTCTCGTGCGTAGCCACCGCTTCGGTCTGGCCAGGCGGAATGACCGGGCCGGCCCACTCAAACAACTGCTTGGCGTTCTCAGTTTGCAAATTAACGCAGCCTCGGCTCATGCGCTGACCGAAATTATTGTGCCAGTAGGTGCCGTGCAGGGCGTACCCTTTGTAGAAATACATGGTGTAGGGCACCTCCGGCAAGTAGTAGCCGGGGCCGGTCATTAGCGTGGACTCCAACTTCCAATAGATGTTAAACTCACCCAGTACGGTCGGGGTTTCAGGCAGACCGGTCGAAGTGGTGAAAGCCATCACCGGCGTATCGCCTTCCCAGGCGATCACCTGCTGGGTGGCTACGTTGACTTCAACCCATTTTTCGCCGGGGTAGGCCGGCTGGTGAGCCAGGCGTGACCGATCAACGCTAGCCAGGGGCAGTTCCGGGCCAATGAGCAGACTGGGATTAGTTGAGGTCAAATTGGTCTGAGGCAGAGCTTCAGGTACAGTCGCTTCAAGCAGAGGCTCAGTTTTTGGCGACGGCGCCGGTGGGTCAGAAGGAACTGTTTCTGGCTCATCCGGCCAAGAGGCTTCCAGGGTCAGCGTGTCTGAGTCAGAGGTAAAGCGCTTCATCATCGGAACCGACGCTTGAGCCGGATTGGCTGTTGACGGGGGCGCGGCTACCTCGGCTGCGGGGGAGACGGGCGGAACAGGCAGCCAGGCGGCCAGGCTGTCGAGCGGCGCAAATATTAGCGCGCTCAGGCCCATAACACCCATTCCGAACACGAGCGTGAGGAAGATAATCGCCAACAGTGGCTTGAGGCGGCGGCGAACCCGGCGAACCGACATAGTTTTGTTGGTTTTGCCTGGTTGGGGGTTGATAGACAACCTAGGGTGAACAGGTTGCTGAATAGTGAAAGGGACAGTCTGGGCCAGCCTGGGTCGAGTATGATCACTTACCGGAGCAGGTTCATCTGGCGGCAACCCCAGACGTCCTCTGGCCCAGCGCCATCCCACTTTTGCTGACTCGTTCTGCGGGTCCAGGGTCAGCGCCCGCTCAAGCAAGCGCAGGCTATCCTGAGGCGCTGGCAATACATAAGCCAACCAGAGCATGGCCAGAATATGGTTAGGTTCCTGCCGAAGTGCCGCTGTCAAATAGTGTATCGCCAGGTGATTCTGATTCGCGCGTGCCGCTGCAATCCCCAGGCGTAGTCTTTCGTTGATACGGGCTGATCCAGCGCTTATCATATATCCTCTCTCTCGTTATTCACCCGTTCGATTTTAATCCGAAGGCTGGCCAATTCCGCCTGAGCATGGCTCACCCGGTTCAGGCGTAAAAGGACCGACCTGGAATTTTTCCAGAAACTGCTCCAGACGCGGATCCGCTGCATCATCAGGGATCAATTGCACCTGCCAGGCTGAAACAACAATGTCTCTATCGGTATAGGGACCGGGAGACAAAATCACCATCGGTTCATCCTGTTGGGCCAGGGCTCGACCGGCGACTTCCCGTAAAATCTCAACTTGTTCAGCCGGCAAATCGGAACGATAGGCAATCCAAACGGCCCCACGAGCGAGAGAACTGAGGACATTGTCTACCGAAACAGCCTCGTCGTAAATGCCGCAATTTTGCACCACCCCGTTCAGAACATCAGCGGATGGGGGACTGGGTGGATAAACGATTAAGCCTTTAATCTCATCAACGACGCTGGTTGACGCTTGGCCGGCAGGCGCTTCCCAACCTAAGTTGTCTAATTCCTCATTAATCATCCGGGCAAAGGCCACGTAAGGCTGCGCTCCCATCATAAAAGAGTTATTGACCACAAAACCGGGCGTGGCCCGGATCCCCAGGCGTTGGGCTTCTGCAGTCTGGGTCTTGATTTGATCTATATACCGGCCTGAAGCGAAGCACTCGCTGAAAGCCTCAGTTTCCAATCCAGTATCAGCCGCTAACTTCAGCAGCATCTCGTCGTTAAGCACGCTCGATTTTGTCGCCTGATCGGTAAAAACCCGATCATGATAAGCCCAAAATCGATCTTGCTCAGCTGCGCACTCACTGGCCTCAGCCGCTCGGATTGATTCAGCGCCAAGGGTAGCGATATGTTTGTAGGCAAACCGAACTTTTCCAGTCTTAAGGTAATATTCACGAAGCGTAGGCAGGGTATCGGTCGCAAAACGGGCACAATAGGGGCATTTAAAGTCGCTAAACTCGACAATCGTTACCGGCGCGTTGGGATCACCTTCAATGTGACGAGCATCAAGCAGCAGCGACTTGGCAGTGGACGTATTGGATTGATTGTCGGCGCTGTCCTCCTCTTGAGATGTGGCCGTGTCAGTAGGGGTTTTACCTTCTAATTGAGCAGGTGAAGCTTTGTTGTCACTGTCAGTTTCGATCTGAGCGACAGCTTGACTGTCTGGTTTAGGGGTGGCTGTAACCTCAACCCGAACCACCTGTACTGGAGGAGGTGAGTTACAGGCCCAGCTCACACTCAACAAAATTACCAAACCGGCAAAGCCTAAACTCAGCCGCATAAGGCGGCGCGATTTTCCCGGCAAGCAAACCACGAAGGATGAACCCTCCATCTTTCAAATCTCCATTTTGACCAGATTATTCAAGGTGTTATATCGCGCTAAAAATTCAGTCGTGTCTATCAACCTTCTTTTCGATAAGACTCTGTGCAAATTGCACGAAACGATAGACGTCCTCAAATGTGCTCACCAGCCCCACTGAGACACGCACGGCCCCGGTGCTCTTGGCGTCAATACAACGGCGAAACTCATCAATGGTCAGTCGGTCTTTAGGGGGGCCAAAGCAAGCGACCAGCTCCTCAGCCGAGATGCCCAGAGCCACTTCGCCGCCTCCCGGATTACAAAAACAGCCGGTGCGGAGCGAAATGTTAGCCTGGTTGGCCTGCTGCTCAACCCAGCGGTGGTCAATAAAATGGCCATGCCGATCATAGAAATTGAACGTAATCGTGCCGCCTCGCATGTAAGTATTAACCGGTCCATAGACCTGCACCAGGGGCATACCATTGTCATGGTGCAGCGCTGTCAACTGCTCTAACAGCCAGGCGGTCAGGCAAGTGACACGAGTGTGGATGGTCTCCAGACCAATCTGGGCAATATGCCGTAAACCGATTTCCACGGCGGGCAGGGTCAGATAATTGAGTGTGCCATCTTCAAACGCCTCAGCGCCCTCATGCAAATAGTAGCGATCGCCCTGGACCGAGGCCACGGTGATGGTACCGCCAGCAAACCAGGGCCGGTGCAATTTGGCCAATGCGGCTTTCCGCGCCAGCAAGCAGCCCACGCCGGTCGGATAGCCAAAAATCTTATAAAACGAGAGCGAGACAAAATCGGGGCGCCACTGACTCAAATCCAGGCGATTGGTCGGCACAAAGGCGGCGGCATCAAGCAGTACATCCCAACCGTTGGCCTGAGCCTGGGCAATCCATTCCAGGGAGTGCTGCACGCCGGAGAAATTAGATTGGGCTGGATAAGCCAGCAAGTTGTGGCCGCCGGGCCGGGCCAGGGTCAGATGGGCCGCCAGTTTGTCTGCGTCCACATACAAATCGGGCGGTAAAACCGGCGCGTAGATGACCTGAGCGCCTTTGGCCCGGGCAAACTCGCGGATCCCATTGACCGAGTTGTGGTTATCAAAGGTCAGCAGGTAGACATCCCCTGGCCCGAATGGATAGGATTCGCCGACCAGTTTGAGCGCGCCGCTGGCATTATGGCTGAAAATGGCGACGTACTCATCCAGGGGCGCATTAAAAAACTCCAAGACATAAGCCCGGGCCTGCTCAACCAAGTGGGTCATGGCCTGGGAGGTGGGGTTGGTGGAATGAGGATTGCCAAACACATGCTGGAGCAACAACGCCATATGGGCGCGGACCTGGCTTTCGGCATACAGACCGCCGCCGGTGTAATCCAGGTAGGTATGACCCCATCGTTCCAGACGGCCATACTCGGTGGCGCGTAGTTGGTCGAGCGGGGCAGTCGTGGCAAATTGAGGATAAGTTTGCTGGAACGAAGCCTCGGCCTCTGCCATTGACAGACTTTCATGGTGAGAGACAGACATAGACATCCTTCTCAGTATTTTTTCTATACCTTCACTTGATAAAAGGGGTAACTGCTCAGGCGTGTAACCAAATTGTTCTTTAACAGTGTCAAAATCTTACAAACCAATCAGAATAGGGGTGATTAGGCTTTGGTCGGTTTCCGCTTTTATCCGCCTGTTCTTCAAGTTAAGGCCACGTGAGCAGTTACAACCGTTCTTACAAAACGTAAGATAATTATAGGATTTAAGGCTGAATTGTCAAGCAGATTTGGCCTTCATTAATCCCAACCCCGCCTCAGAGCCTTTGGCTAAAGAGGTATCACTTTCAGAGCGGCGAATATCGAACGCTTCTATTTATGGTCAACCTCACTTGATAATTTGGGTCCGGCAAATTTGCCATTTTATCTTACGTATCGTAAGATGCCGCTTTCTGATTGTCAAATAAGGCGATCGAGCGGCTTATCAATTGGCCAGATACGCCGGTTGTGGCGACGGCCACTTTTAGTCCCAACGGCCAATTTGTCGCTCAGACTACGACTACAAGGGCATCAGCCGCCCTACCCAGGCTGACAGTAACAACTGAAGGCCAACCAACAGGTTACACGCGTCAGCCATATGAGCTTGCTCAACCCACTACTTTAAATGTGTACCAACCCTGTCATAGAATTATTGCCCGGCTATACCTTAGATTGCCTGGATGAGGTGGAGCAAAATTTTGTTTCAGAACATCTGGACGTTTGCGCTGGTTGCCGGACCGAGGCACACGCTTACCGGGCTGTCATCGCTCAACTGGCCTTCACGGTGCCTGAGGCTGATCCACCGCCGAATTTGAAACGACGGCTTTTGAACCGTATTCAAAGGACATCGCTGTCTTCCAGTTAAGTAGCGGGGCTTAAACGGTCCGTAGGGGGTAACAATGGGACGTAGATTGATTGTAACCTTTGGGATAATCAGTTCATTGCTGGTGGTAATGTGCTTAGCCGCTATTATGCTATTGGGTCTCAGTGGTTGGTTACTTTCCATTCCAACGGCAAAACCGCGCATCATCAAGATTACAACCATAGGGCCTTTGCCCCTGCCTGCAATCGCCGTTACTTCGGAAGCAAGTGATAGTTCGGCAGAACAGGCTGCGGCTTCATCTTTATCAGAATCAGAAGCGGAAACAGGAATAAAAACAGAAAACACCCCAGAGGCTGAAACGCCACCTGCTCCTGCGCTAACTGTCGAAGAAGCATTAGGGTTTGCGCTGCCGGCGGGTTCGGTTAATTCCGTCACCCAAGAAGGGCTGGCCACCAGGTTGGTCATTCCCGCGCTTAACCTGGATGCGCCCGTTGTTCTGGCGCCTATCGAAAACCAAACCTGGAAAGTGGATCATCTTGGAGAGGCCATAGGACATCTGGAAGGAACGGCCCCGCCCGGTTCTGATAGCAACCTTGTCCTGGCCGGCCATGTGACCCTGGCAGCGGGAATCCCTGGTCCTTTTATCGGGCTAGGCCGGTTGGTTCCTGGGGATGTGGTGGCTGTCTACAAAGGCGGACAGAAATTTGAATATGTAGTGGACGGTCAACAGACGGTGGATAGCACCGCTGTAGAGGTTACCTATCCTACCGACACCCCACAAATAACCTTAATAACCTGCCAAAATTGGAACGATGAAACAGGCCGGTATGAGCAACGACTAGTCGTCAAGGGCACTTTGTTAAACAATTAAATTGTTTTTATCAACCATTTCCCTGGCCGAACCACCGGCAAAGGAGCAATAAGGTTTGACGATTCCGGGTACTTATCTTACAATTAGTAAGAGAAATGACATTACGTTGATAATAGAAGTGTGCGGGGATAAGAAATATTCAGGCATTGGCCTGCTCACAATGTGCAATTTACTGCGATGACAGAATTTCAAATTCGGCTGGGCAGTTACATATTTCGCGGCCTGGTTTTAATCGCTTTTGCCATGTTGGCCACCCAACTGTGGAACTTGCAAGTAGTTCAAGGTGAGCGGTACACAGAACTGGCAAATGTCAACCGGTTTCGCCTGGCGCAGGTGCCAGCCTCGCGAGGCGTGATTTATGATCGCAATAGTGAACTTCTGGTACGTAATCGGCCGACTTATAACATTGCCATTGTCCCGGCATACCTGCCTGACGAGGCCACAGCCGAAGCTAAGATATTTGCCCGCCTATCAGAACTCTTAAATCTGCCTATTACCACAGCCATTGAGCCAATGGGGGAGCGCAATAGCGGCTATTTTCAGGCAATTCTCCATCACCAATACAATCGCCAACCTCAAAGACAAATCGCTAATTCGCGCAGCCGCCAACTGGCCAGTGCTCCGTTGGGTATTCGCGATGCAGTTAATCAGAACCGTACCTTCGCCCCATTCTTGCCGGTTACGATTGCTACCGATATTGACCCAATGATCGTTTCAAAAATAGAGGAGGAACGCCTGGATTTACCCGGTGTACTGATTGATATTTCGCCCACTCGCGATTATCCGCATGGGGAGTTGATGAGCCATATCCTGGGTTATACTGGCCCCATTCCGGCAGAACAGTTCAACCAATACGAAACGCAAGGTTATGACTTGACCGATTTCGTCGGGCTAACCGGATTAGAGTCAAGTTACGAGGCATGGTTGCGTGGGGTCAAGGGGCTGGAGAGCGTTGAAGTCAATGTTATCGGTGAAAAAATTAGAACTATCAGCCAGAATGTCGAGGCTCGACCCGGCTACAATCTCCGTTTATCTCTTGACATCGGTCTGCAGGAAGCGACGGCTAGAGCCTTACGGGAAGAAATGGAGGAGGTTGGTTCCAAGCGGGGGGTAGCCATTGCCATGAATCCGCAAACAGGTGAGATTTTGGCGATGGTTTCGCTGCCCAGCTTTGATAATAACCTTTTCTCGCGGGGGATTACCGCCCGTGAATTGTCACTATTGAGTGAAGATCCCACAACCCCCTTACTCAATCAGGCCATTGCCGGCCTGTATCCACCCGGCTCTACCTTTAAAATCATTCCGGCAGCAGGGGCGCTCCAGGAAGGAACCATTTTGCCAGATACGACCTTTACTTGTCAGGGGGTGCTTTATTTGCCCAATCAATTTGAACCTGACAACCTGGACCTGGCTCAACCTTTCTTCTGTTGGCTGCGCAGCGGGCACGGTCCGGTCAACGTCATCAGTGGCCTGGCCCAATCTTGCAATGTGTACTTTTACCAGGTAGGTGGCGGCTATGACCCGGCGAACTATGAAGGGCTGGGATTGGAACGAATGGCTAAATACGCCGAGATGTTTGGCTTTGGGCAGCCAAGCGGCCTTGATTTACCGGGTGAGGCGGAGGGACTGGTTCCCACCCAAAAGTGGAAACGCCTGAACTATGCCGAAACCTGGTTGACCGGGGATACCTATAACATGGCGATTGGCCAGGGATTTGTGTTGGCCACGCCGTTACAAATGCTGAACGCTTTTGCCGCCATTGGGAATGGGGGCAACCTCTATCGGCCCTATTTGGTGAAAGAGATTCTTGACGCCGAGGGCAACGTGGTTAAAGTAAACGAGCCTCAGGTCATCCGCCGGCTTGCGGTTGATCCCGAAAATATCCAGTGGGTGCAGCAAGGGTTGCGAGCAGTGATTGAATGGGAGGCAGGGACGGCTAACGATATGTTTGATGTGCCGGGGATTATTGCTTCCGGCAAAACCGGCACGGCCGAATTCTGCGATCGTTACCCCCAATGTCTAGATCGGGATGGCCGCGTTAAAACTAAACATGCCTGGTTTGCCGCTTACGCGCCCAGTAACAAGCCGGAAATTGCCACCATCGTCTTTGTCTATGGGGGTGGTGAGGGGTCCCAGGTAGCTGTACCGGTAACCAATAAAATTTTGCGCTACTACTTTGGCATTAAGGACGAGACAGACGAAGAAGCGTCCCCAGAAACCGAGCAGCCACTTGTAGAGTTACATCCGGAGAGCACTTTTACGGCGCGGTTGCTTGGGGCAGATAGTTGGAGCCACCATGTCGCCAGTGTGTCCGGCTTTGTCCTTGATAAGCAGGGTCAAGGGGTTAGCAACGTAGCGCTTGAAATTGTTGCTAGTAATGAAGTGGTCGCCCAAGTCGTCTCCGGTCCTACGGGCCAATTTGATTACGAGGCTCTCGATCCGACTAAAGCAGTCACCTGGCAAATTCGTCTCCTTGATTATTCGAGCGCACCGTTGCTGCAACTGGACATTGCCAGTGGCCTGCGCTATTTGGTGGAATTTACGGCCTCATCAACAACGAATGCCCCCTGAGAACATTGTACATATCAAATACAAAGGTATGATCCATTATTAAATTAAGCTGTCACCCTGTCTCATCTGACGTTTCGACCCAGCGCAAAGGATAGCTCGCATGAGGAACTTTTTCCTAAAACTGATCGCTTTCATCGCTATACTCCTTACACTACAGGCGGCTGTCTCGGCCATGCGCCCGCCGGAGCTGCCCCCAGAAATCCTGGCGTTAGACCAGCAGCTTCAAGCAGGTGTTGACACGGTTTATTTCGGCGATAGCATCCTGATTTACCCTGAAGGCGAGCCAACCATCCCGGAGATTCTCCGGGGACTGCTCCCCAATCATGCAATTGGTGACGTAGCCCATCCGGCTTACCATCTGGATTTGTATGAACGCTATGTCAATTACCTGGTCGAACACAAGTCTCAGGTCAAGACGGTTATCATTCCAATTAACATGCGCTCATTTTCACCGGAGTGGGATTTGCGCCCCACCTACCAGTTTGAGCGTGAGAAAACCATCCTGACTTACGGCCCGTTGCTTTCCACCATATTTTACCGGCTGTTTGATACGTTTGGACTGTTCGACTCGCCGATCAGCCAGGCCGAGTTTCGGGAGGCGACGGTCTTCAACGGCGACCAGCCTGTGGGCAAGGTAGCCGAATTTGAGGAACTGATTGGGGCCAGCGCGACCCAGGCTGAAACCAACCCGACCGATTTTGCCTACTATGCCGGCCTCCCTGCTGAGGATGAAGTTGAGGCCCTACAGGGGACGCTGGTTTATTACTATATGTTCAATTTGGACCCCAACCACCGTAAGCTTCAGTCGCTACAGGCGACAAGCCGGTTGCTCAAAGAAAACGGCATCAAACCCATCTTCTACATCACGCCTATCAACTATCAGCTTGGCGAAAAATATCTCGGCCCGACATTTCGAGAGCGATTGGCTGAGAATACGGCGGTGGTTGAACGAGTTCTGCGTCAAAAAGATGTGGATATTTTGAACCTGGTCTTTGATCTGGAAGCCTACAATTTTGTGGATACGGAGCATCTGACCGAAAACGGCAAAACCTATATAGCTCAAGCCCTGGCCGCAACCATCGAGCCGCCTCAACCGGATCGGCTGACCTCAACTGCCGTTGACGATGCCCCCACGCCGGCCGCCTTTGAACCGGGCTTCACAACAGCTTTGCCGACGACGACATCGGCTCTGGAACCTGGCCCGACTCCTCAACCAACGCCCACAGCCACACATGTTGTTCCGGTAACCGTGACGCCGCGCTCGCTCGCCAACCAACAGGCGGGACAGTTGGCTTCAACTGAATTTTGGACGACCTTCGAGCCGGTTGGCAATTATACCATCGAAGTCTATCACCTGCGTTACAAAACGACAGGCCGAAACGAGCGAGTCACTGAGGTTGAAGCGAGTTTATACGTGCCGCAGGTCGCTGAGCCAACCAACTTCCCCATTTTAGTCTATGGCCCCGGCACCACCGGCCTGAGCGACGGATGCGCTCCACTGAATGAGGGAGTATATAGCGGCAATTGGGGAGCCTATCATAGCTATATGCTTGACTATACTGCCCAGGGGCTTATTGGCGTTTTGCCCAACTATCAAGGCTTTGACGAGCCTAACCAGGCGCATCCCTACTTCATCGCCGAGTTTCAAGCGCGGGCCTTGCTCGATGCAGCGCGGGCGGCTTACAACTTCTTTGCCGAATCGCCGCAAATTGTGGCCCGCCCGATGGAGGCCGTTTTCTTCGCCGGTTACTCCAGCGGGGGGCACGCTGCTTTTGCGGCCAAGGATTTCGCGGCCAGCTATGCGCCGGAGTTGCCCCTCAAAGGCGTCATCGGCCACGGCCCGACCACCAATCTCGAAACGCTGTTGAGAGAAGATGCCATCTTCAGCCCCTACATTGTGCAGAGCTACCGCGATTTTTATGGTCCAGAGGTGGTTGATCCGGTTGTTGTTTTTCAGGATCACTGGCTGGCCAACTTTGAAGCCGATGTGATGACCCGCTGCGTTGATGGCGTCTTTAGCTACTACAGCCCCAGCGCCCGGCAAATGTATCGCCCCGAATTTATGGAGGCGCTCTTCGCCGACCGCCTGCAACCGGTGGTTCCGGCTTTCAAAGCGGCCCTGGAAGCCAATGCGGCCGGTTTGTCGCCGGACGGTGTGGACATCCCGGCGCTCATCCTGCAAGGTACGGCTGACCAGGTCGTGACGCCCCCCAGCCAAACGCAATTTGCCGCCAGCCTGTGCCAGCTTGGCAACCACGTAACTTATGTGAGTTATCCGGCCGTTGATCATCCCAACATCCGGCGTGCCAGCTTTAGCGACACTATCAACTGGATAGAAAGCGCAGCTAATGGCGACTTGCCCGAATCGAGCTGCGCCAGCCTGACCAGTCAATAGAGAGAGCGATGCTATTCAACTCTATCGAATTTCTGCTTTTTTTCCCTATCGTCGTGGCCCTCTATTTTGCTTGCCCTGATCGCTACCGCTGGGCGCTGCTGCTGGCGGCCAGCTACTATTTCTACGCGGCCTGGAAGCTGGAATATATCGTCCTCTTGATTGCCGCCACGCTGATCAGCTACATCACCGCCCTTTTGATGGTCAAGTCGGAAAATCAGGCCCAACGGACTGTTCTGCTGGTGATTGGCTTGTGCTCAAATCTGGGCATTTTGTTCGCTTTTAAGTATTTCAATTTTGTCAACGACTCGCTCAGAGCCGCCTTTAACCAATTCAACCTGTTCTATAACGTGCCGATGTTCCAGGCGCTGCTGCCGGTCGGCATATCGTTTTATACTTTTCTAACCCTCGGCTATGTCATTGACGTTTATCGGGGCAAACTGGAACCAGAACGCCACCTGGGGCGATTTGCCCTGTTTGTGGCCTTTTTCCCGCAACTGCTGGCCGGCCCCATCGAACGCGCCGTGAATATGCTGCCTCAGTTTTATAAAAAATTTGATTTTGACGAGGCGCGGATTAGCAGTGGCTTACGCCTGATGTTGTGGGGCATGTTCCAAAAGGTGGTCATCGCCGACCGGCTGGGGCTGTATGTTAACACTGTCTACGACCATCCCGCGGAGTGGGCCGGCTGGCCGGTCCTCCTGGCAACTTTTTTCTTCGCCTTCCAAATTTACTGCGACTTTTCCGGCTACTCTGATATCGCCATTGGCGCCGCTCGGGTGCTGGGCTTTAACCTGATGGAAAATTTCAGGCGACCCTACTTTGCCCAGTCGCCCTCAGAGTTTTGGGGACGCTGGCATATTTCCCTGTCTACCTGGTTTAGGGATTATTTGTACATTTCGCTGGGGGGCAATCGAGTCTCGCTACCGCGCTGGTACTTGAACTTGATGATTGTCTTTCTGGTCAGCGGTTTGTGGCACGGCGCAGCCTGGACCTTTGTGCTCTGGGGCGGGCTGCACGGTCTCTACGTGGTTGGGGATGTGGCCAGCAAAAGCTTGAGAGGCAAGCTGGCACAGCGGTTGGGGCTTGACCGACAACCGACCATACAAGTGATGTTGAGCGGGTTTGTCACCTTCAGCCTGGTCTGTCTGGCCTGGGTCTTCTTCAGGGCCAATTCTGTTGCAGAGGCATTTTTATTACTCAATAATTTGCTGCCCTTGACCAACTTCGCCCAACTCAACGCGCCCTGGGCCGCCGTGGTCAGCAATCCGACGCAACAAATGGCTCTGTCACTGGGTTTAATTCTCCTCTTAATGACGGTGCATTGGGTTCAGGAGCAGCAATGGTCCACTGTCACCCTCTGGCAGCGACCTCTCTGGTTTCGCTGGGCGGCCTACCTGGGCTTGACCCTGGCGATTATGAACCTGGGCATCACCGAGGAAGTCCCCTTTATTTACTTCCAGTTTTAACTAACTCAAGTTCCAGGGAGTAGGAAGTAGAAGAAAAACCCCTTACTTCCTACTCCTTACTCCCTTGTATTAACTATTCCAATTTGCTGGTGAAAAAGGCGGAGCATTGCGACTCGGGGAACTGACCGTTCAAAATGTTGCGCATCCAGGTCACTGAGTCGATAAAACTAGCTTGACGGGTTTGGAAGTGGTTCACCTGTGGGTAAAGCTTGTAGCTGACGTTTTGGCCCAGGTTGCACAAACGGGCGACAAAGCGATCGTGGGTTTCCGGGGTCACAACGGTATCCGCCTCGCCGTGGAATAAAACGACGGGCACACTCGTGTTGGGCGAGCCGCCTACATAATTGAGTTCAAGCGCCTCTTTAAAGGCGGGGACGGTGGCGGCCAACTGGCCGGTGTCCAACGCCTCGAAAAATTCTGGCCGGTAGAGCAGCTTCGGGTCTGCGGGATAGTACGCATACGCTTCATCCACGCATTTGGTTGAGGCATCGGCATAAAAAGTGGGCAACCACTTAGGTAAAAATACCGCTTCGGGATTGATGACATCGCCCCCATAGTAATTGAAGTAAGCATAGACGATGTACGGGGCGAGCGGCGGCCGCTCACGCAGCAGGGCCTCAACGCTGGGCGCGGTGGCGTGGCCAACAACCCCCTTGATGGGTAACTCCGGGGCATATTGGCTGGCCGCATCGAGGGCGGCGAAAGCGCCGTGCCCGCCCTGAGAGTAGCCGCCATAGAAGACCGCCTGGGCCGGTCGTGCAAGAACGTTGGCGAGCAGATTTTTGTTGAACAGCTCGTAGGCGGCGCGGGTGGCATCGAGCATGATCGAGCCTTCGAGCTCGGCAATAAAATAATTCTGCTTGCGGGTTTGATCGTCATAGCCTTGCCAGTGAGGCAAGATGCTGATGAACCCTTGCGCTGTGTAGGAGAGTAGGTGGGTCTGGTATTGGCCCCAGTTGCGTCCGCGGCTTTCCTCATCGAGCGGCGCGCATAGATTGTTGATACCGGTGGTGCCCGCGCCGTAAACAAAGAGGGGAAATTCGGCCGGCGTATCAACTTTGGGTACAAACACTTCGGCCCGGATCGAGACCCAGTGCCCCAGTTCGTTTCTGCTCTTGAAGCGCAGCTTGAAGCGATCCACTGCAAATTGGGCCGGCGTCTGGCTGTTGTTGGGATAGAATTTGGCCTGAAGCTGGTTGATAGCGTCAACGGGGATGGTGGTGACGAACTCCACCTCTTTAACCAGCGACTCGACGGTCAGCTCGGCTAAAGCGGCAGGCACAGGCGACTTAATGGCGATGACGGCGGGGGTAGGCGACGGTTCAGCCCCGGGCGTGGACAGGATGGTCGCGTTTGTTATCACGTTAGTAAGAACCGGGATGCCGGTCGGTGGGACAGCGGCCGGCGCCGCGCGATCTGGAGTGTCGTACCGCGCCATTTCTTCCGGCATGCGAATGGTACAGGCTAAACTGGCTAAAATGATCAGTAGGAACGCACTATGAATTTGTTGACGAATTCGCATGAAGTTATATCTACAAGAACGCAATGGGCAACTTTTCATAAGGGCTGACAGGCTAGAAAGCCTGTTAGCCGAGCTTTGGCACTCGAGCAGACTGGAAGGTCTGCTCCACAAACAAAAGAGTTACACATCAGGTCTACAAGACTATCAGTTGGCAACGGGCTGCATAGTATGCCACGGAAATAATTTTGTCAAAAACCTTCTATGCAAACGCTTCCCCTCTCATTAGCTCCAAAGCCGCGCCACTGCCCCAAAATATTGAATAAGGCCATCGTAAAGCCGGGTTTTTCTGTAGTGCAAAGCTGGCCCTTTTTAGCCACTGTTCCCCTTTGGATCAGTCCGGCCGATAAAGATCGGCCCGGCTGAGCGGCAGGTTGCTCTGGCCACCGGCCGGCTTGGCCAGGAGGGTCTGGTTGACGTTAAGCCCGCCCGACTCGAAGCTAGACGCCGACGCTGCCATGTACAGCCGCCAGGTGCGATAAGTCACCTCGCCGGCCACGCTGATGGCCTCAGCCTGGCGCGTCTCCAATCGCTCAACCCAGTGACGGAGGGTGAGGGCGTAATGCTCCCGCAAGTTCTCCACATCCCGCACTTCAAAGCCGACCTGCTCGGCGATGAGATTGACCTCGCTGAGCGGCGCCAGGTCACTATCCGGGAAGACGTAACGCTGCACAAAAACGCCAGAGCCAAGAAGGTATCGCTCGACGAGGCGCTGCCAGGCGGACGCTCGCCCGGCGCGCTTGGGCCGGTGGCAACTCAAATCCGACCTGATCGGGGTCACGTGCAGGACAGGGGGCTGCCGAGAGATGCCGTGGTTGAGGAACAGGCCACCGGGTTTGAGCAAGCGAGAAGCCTGGGCAAAGTATTCCGGCAAATGGCGTCGGCCCACGTGTTCAAACATGCCCACGCTGACGATTTTGTCAAAGGAGTCGGCGGCCAGGTCACGATAGTCCTGGAGCTTGACCCAGGCCCGGTCCCCCAGGCCGGCGCGGGCGATCTGGAAGTTAGCGTAGGTCGCCTGGTTCTCACTCAGGGTAACGCCCAGCACCCTGACACCATATTTCTCGGCGGCATATACAGCCAAGCCGCCCCAGCCACAGCCGATATCCAACAGCCGTTCGCCGGATCGGAGGCGGAGCTTGCGGCAAATATGCTCCAGCTTGCGCTCCTGCGCTGTGTCCAGGTCCTCCATACCGGTGGGGAAGTAGGCGCAGGAGTACTGCCGGTGGCGATCCAGCCATAGGGCATAGAAGTCGTCCCCCACATCATAGTGATACCGAATGGCGGCCCGATCTCGCTCACGCGAGTGCAATGCCCCCCCGCAGATGAGCCGGGCCACGATGGGTTGGCCGGCCTGGTTCGGACTTGGGAAGGGCAAGGACGTGCCGGGCCAGGACAGCGATTTCGCCCAGGGAGAAAGTGCGGCTGAAGAGGGCCTCAAGCAGCGGGAAGGCGGAAAAAAGGTCGCCCTCAAGGTCGAAGTCCCCATAGATGAAGGCTTCGCCCAGGGAGAGTTCGAGGGGCGGGGTGAACATCCGCCGCAATGCGCCGGGGTGGTTGAGGATCAAGCTAAAGGCCGGACGAGCGGCCGCCGGTAATTCGGAGCCATCCCACAGCCGCACGGTGAAGGTGCGGGGTGGGGGGAAAAGCCGGTTCAGCAGCGAGACGGCGCGATCCAGAGCAGGATCGCTAGTTGAGAAAGAAATGGTTTGAGACATAAGCGCCTCCATTGAGAGTGCTGCTTCCATTTTACCCCAACACAATTTATGGGGGAAGTATCTTTAGGCAGACTGAGTGTTCGCTATTTGGCCTGAGCCTGGGTCATAGCCGCCTATGGCTGCAACACAGCAAAGCGGGCCAGGCGATTGTTTCCGGCATCGGCCACCCACACGCTGCCATCTGGCGCAAGAGCCAGCCCGGTCGGCAGCCCGAAGGCGTCCTCATCAGACCCGAACCGCCCGAACGCAGCCACCGGCTCCCCACTCGCTGAGAAGGCCAGCACCCGATAGCCCTCGGGGTCTGTGACGTACACCTGGCTCTGGGTATTCAGGGTCAGGTAGGGCTTGTTATCCAGCGAGGTCCCGGCCCAGGCCTCCACCGGCCAACTCCGGAGGAACTGCCCATCGGGAGAGAACACGGCAATCCGTCGGTTCCAGGTATCGGCGACATAGACCTGGCCATCCGGGCCGAGCGCCAGCCCCACCGGTTCGTTGAGTTCTGCCTCACCGTCTGGGTCGAACTCCAGCAGAAATTTACCGTTCGCATCAAAGGCGAGCACTCGCCTATTTCCGGTATCGGTCAGATAGACCCGCCCCTCGGGGCTGACGGCGATACCGCGTGGGCCCCAGAACTTATCCGGTCCAGCGTCGCCCTGGCCAGGACTGCCCCACGCCAGCAGGAATTTCCCGTTCGGGTCGAACTTCTGGACCCGATGGTTCCAGGTGTCCGCAACAAAGACATTGCCCTGGATATCCACGGCCACACCCCACGGTTCAACAAAGGTGCCCGGTGCGGGTGGGATTTGCCCATCGGGCGTCTTGCCGCCCCACGTGACCAGCACCTTCCCTGCCCTGTCAAACCTGACCATCCGTGAGTTGGCCGTATCGGCGACATAGAGTGAATCATCCGGGCCTGGCGCCAGGTTGCGCGGCGCGTTGAGACCTGCGGCAGCGATGACCTGGAGCGGCGTCACCTGGCGTTGGACGCCGGCATAGGCATCCACCGGCCCAGGCACATCGGCCAACATGGTCGGGCCGAGACTCAGGCTCAACATCTGCGCGGCAATGTCCTTGCGCACGTAGATGCGCATGCGGCTGGCAAAAGGCCAGTTGGTGGGCGGCTTCAACTGCTGCTGGGTCAACTCGGCATAGCGGCTATAGTCGCGGGCCCACACGATGTCCCATAGCGCCGCACGCCTGGCCGAATCGGTCAGGGCGAAGCGGAGCCGCTCCCAGGTCAGGTCCTTATAGTCCTCGAGCGGCCACCAGCGGTAAATGACCTCAAAACGATGATAGCGGTTGCCAAGGAGAGCTTCGACCTTCGACCAGTTCTTCGAGCCGGCCAGGACCACCGGCGCATCCAGCGCCTCCGGGTTAGGTTTGTCCCCGAAGAAGGCTTGCCGGGGAAAATCACGCAGGTACCAGACCAGCGGCCATGAGACTTCGTCGTCGTAGGCGATTTTCAAGTCACGGCCGGCCCCGGTGTGATTGGCGATCGCTTCGATGTCAGCCATGACCCATTTCACCCCCGGCGCGCCGTGAGCGTAGCCGATGAACTCGGTGGTGTAGTCGTAGTTAACGTAGTTGGCGGCAAAGGAGGTGCGGATGGTCAGCAGCGCCAGGATGGCCACCCCGCCCAGGGCGATTCTGTTCCCGATCACCCTGCGCCACTCACCCGGCTTCCCCGCCGGTGACCACGCCCCCGGTAGCAGTTGCCCAAGCCACCAACCGGTCAGCAAGATGAATGGAATGACCAGATGGGTCGAGAGCCAGGGCATTTTCTCCCCGGCCAGGGAGAGGGCCAGGAAAATCAGTCCGGCCCACCACAGCCCAAACAAGACAAAGGTTCGAGCGAAGCGGGAGAGCGCTTGGCGGCGCAGCAGATAGAACCCCGCCGCCGCCAGTCCCCCCAGCAGCGGCAAGTACTCATACAACGGAAAGACCATTAGATAGTAATACCACGGCTGCCCGCCCCGGGCCACCTCCTGCTGAGCCAGCCAGTAGCCCAGCGAACCGATAAGACCGGTACTCAACCCGGCCGGGTTGGTGAAGAAGGTAGTAAACAGGGTCACGGTGATGGCCCCAAATAGCCCGGCCAGTTTGAGCCAACGTTGTCCGCCCCACCACAGGCCAGCCGCCGTGGCTCCAACGGCGAAGACGGTCCATAGACCCCACAGCCGCAGCCCGGCCGGCCCTGCTACCCATTCGCCCCCCTGGCTGGCCAACGTCTGCATGTCCACGAAGGGCGAGTCGATGAAGTTAATCCAGATCGGATTCAAGATAAGCAGAGCAATCGGTGAGGAGAAAAATGCGCCGAGAGTCGCCAGCACCATCAGCAAGTCGAATTCGGCCGAGCGGCGGATAGCGCGCCAGCGGAGCCGATGAGTAAGCGCAGCCCGCAGCGCCAGGAAACCGGTGAAGATGGCCAGGTAAATGAAGGTGATCTCCATGGTGGCGAACATCAACGCCAGGGCCACGGCCAGCAGTAGCAGATCCCGCTCCCGGCGGTGGTGGAGGTAGCGGAAGATGGCGACGACGAGCAGCAGCGTCCAGGCGATGACCTGGATATCATGGCGAATGTAGCGCGAGTAGTAAAGGACGAAAGGCGAGATCAGTAGTAAGACCGAGGTCAGCAGCGCCCCCACCCGGCCCAGCCACGGCTTCAGCCATTGAGGTATGACGACGACGATGAACGTCCCCAGGATGGCCGGGACCAGGCGGGAGGTGACATCACTCGCTCCGAAGAGGAGGTTGATGAAAGCGGTAGCCTCAAACAGAAAGGGGCCATGCATCATCGGGCTGTGGGCAAAGCCCTGGCCGGTGGCCAGGCGCCACGAGTAGTAGACGTGCAGGCTCTCGTCGTGGCTCATCACCCGGTCGCCTAAAGCCCACAGACGGGTCACGATAGCCAGGACAAACGCTGCCCCAACCAGGGCGGTTTCCCAGGTGAGTGGGAAGGCCAAACTGAACAGACGGGGCAGCGTGATGACGGATGTTGGCGCCGAGGTATCGGCGCGTGATTGAGCCAGGGTATCCTCCACCATGATCACTCAGATTGGAAATGCTTATCTATTCTCTTGACCGCTGACTTCCAACCTCGGTCGAGCTTCCAGCACCACTTCAACCTTCTCCTGCTGGCCATCAGCCCGGATCACGTCGAGCGTCACCTGGTCGCCAGGGCGAGTTTGTTCGATCAAGTAGGTGATGAGATCGTCCATATCTTCGACCGGCTGATCATTGATAACCGTGATGACATCGCCGCCAAGCTGGTACTCCGCCCCGGCGATCTGCAACGTTTTATCACTGCCCTTTAGACCGGCCTTGTCGGCCGGGCTATCCTGCATCACATCAATCACCAGTGCCCCTTTGGTGTCAGCCGGGAACTTCATAAAATCAGCCACTTCGGCGGTCAGGGGAGCGCCGCTGATACCCAGCCAGGCATATTCGTAGCTTTCACCTTTGATCAGGGTGGGGACAATTTGTTGGGCGATGTTGATCGGCACGGCAAAACCAACGCCAGCGTTGGCGCCGCTTTGGCTGATGATTTGGCTGTTAATGCCAATCACTCGTCCCTGGCGATCCAGGAGCGGGCCGCCGGAGTTGCCGGGGTTGATCGGTGCGTCGGTCTGGATGGCCTCAGGTACCGAGAAAGGACCGTTGCCGCTGCGCATGACCCGGCCGACGGCGCTGATAATCCCGCTGGTCATGGTAAATTCCTGCCCAAATGGATTGCCGATGGCGATGGCCAGTTGGCCCACCTGTAAGGCATCGCTGTCACCCAGGGCGAGGGGTTGCAGCTCTGTCGCTGGCAGGTCTACTTTCAGCACGGCCAGGTCGGCGTCGGGGTCGGCCCCAAGGACTTCGGCTTTGGCTGTTGTGCCGTTGGCAAAAGCCACTTCGACATCGGTCGCTTCGGCAATGACGTGATAATTGGTCACGATATGGCCCTCTTTGTCCCAGACAAAGCCGGAGCCTTGCCCCCGGTTGTAAAATTCCTCGGGGCTTTGTGATCGGGGACGGCCCTCAGGCCCGAAGGGAAAGCCAAAGTCGAACTGATCGGACGTTTGGGCCTCCACTTTTTGGGTCACCCTAATATTGACGACTGAGGGCACGGCATTCCGGTAAATATCAATTAATGCCTGTTCGTAGGCGGCGATGAGGTTGACCTCATCCTGGGAGAGCTGCGCTGCCGGCTGAGCAGCCTGGACCGGCGGGGACGCGGCAAGGGCCTGGGCGTCACTGGTCAGATAAGACCCCAGCACGAGCCCGCCCAACAGAGAACCGCTCATCACCAACAACAGGGCCACAATGACCCACACCGCGAAAAATAGATATTTTGGAAAAGCACGCTTGTTCATTTTAGTATTCTCCTGTTCTTTATTCACTTGAGTCGCACACAAGGTTAGCGGCAGCCGTCCTGATGATGCTGTCTGGCTGGCTGCCACTGATGAAACTTTACCCTGAGTGTAAATCACTCGAACCTACACCTCAAGCGCCGAATGGCGCGTCTGCATACAGGCAAAATGGCCTGTGGTCTAGCTATAGCCACAAAGACAGAGGCCGCAGGTTTAAGGCCTGCGGCCTCCATAAGAAGTCTTATGCTGTTATTGACTGGGTCGTCGCCTTTGGGCCATCACGGCGGGTTCACCCCGCTGGGTGTGAGTGCTCGGCTAGGTCAGCCGCAAGCTTCACTCCAATAGCGTCGAGAGCCAGAGGCGGCATTTGGACCGGTGGAGTCTGCTCTTTTTCGATAGATTGTCCTTTCAATAGGCCGGAGCCAGGCCGCCGGCCGGTTTGCTTTTGTTTACCGGACGCGGCTGGGATGACGGACGAAACTTTATCTTACAACTCTGAGTATAGACCATTTGCACGTCAAAGGTAAGCGCCAAATGGCGTGTATCGATCCGGGCAAAATGGCGGGTATCCAGAAATACATTGAAGGAGCCTTTTATTGGCGCAAACTCCAGTCCAACGGCCAGGTACTGGCAAAATTATTGAGAATGGGGCCGCCTATTTCAGCTTCTGGTTGATCATAGAAGGTTTGCCACTTGCGCGGCGCGGCTAAATCGTGCATAAAGCTCCGACCCGAGCTGCCAATCAGCGTCAGGTTATTCCAGTTAGCGTTAATAAAAAGGGCCGGATTATATTTGCGTATGTGTTTCAGGTCTCGAATCTCCAGGTGCAGTTCAGGGTATTGGCTACAATCACCCCCAGGCTCACCCACCAAAGCGATTACCTGTCCCTGTTTAACTTGCTGTCCAGGAAGTAAGCGGGACGTTTCTAAAAGATGACCATACATAGAGGCGTAGCCCACTTGAGGATGGTCAAGCATCAAATTATGGGGCGGCGAGCCAAAAGGACCATCCACCCCAAACACGATGCCGGCGGCAATGGCCACAATCTCTGTGCCACATGGCGCGGCAAAATCCATGCCAAAATGAATCCCCCCTGATGCGCCATAGGTCGTATTACGCTTATAATAAGCATTGATAGTGTTGCCGTAGGGTTGAGCCAGGAGCCAGGTTGTGGGGCCAGGGGATGTCGCGAAGGGGAGTTGAAAGGGAGGCTCAGGAGTCGGATTGACAGGTAGAGAGGGTTCTGAGGGAACAGGCTGTTCGTCTTGGGCCTGAGTTAGAGGAGGTGTGGTTAACAACTGAAAGATGATTACGATGGCGAGCATTAGCATCGTAACTAAAGAAAAACGGTGTGGCAGAAAATTCATTTATCTCCCTCCAGGGCCTGACAAAAACGACGCTATTTTATCACCGTACAAATTTTGGTCAAAATGGTGTTACCATTAACGGAGGTGGCAGGGCAAATCGCATCCGGACACGGCGGCAAGCATCATGAGTAGCCTGTTTTGGCTGCCGAATGAACGACCAACCTGGATAGTTCGACCCCGAGACCGGGTCGAATTAAAACCTATCCGCTAAGTTACCCCTGAAGAAATATCGAGCTAGCTACCCCCGGCCTTGATCCCCTCCAGCTGGGTCCGCTTGAGCAGCAGGGCATTGATTGCCACTAGCAACGATGAGCCAGACATCGAAATGGCGGCAATCTCCGGGCGCAGGACCAGCCCAAAGGCCGGGTAAAACAGCCCGGCAGCGATAGGAAAAGCAATTGCATTGTAACCAGCCGCCCACCACAGGTTCTGGTGCATCTTGCGCAACGTCGCCCGGCTGAGGGTGATCACGCCGATTACGTCAAATGGGTCGGATTTCATCAACACCACGTCGGCGGTTTCCATGGCCACGTCGGTGCCCGCACCGATGGCGATGCCCACGTCGGCCTGGGCCAGGGCGGGCGCGTCGTTGATGCCGTCGCCGACCATGGCTACCAGTTTTCCCTGCGCTTGCAGTTCCTTGACCTTGTCGGCTTTTTGCCCTGGCAGCACTTCGGCAAAGACCGTCTGGATACCCAGTTCACCTGCGATGCGCTCGGCGGTGGCTCGATTGTCGCCGGTAAGCATGGCCACCTGCACGCCCATTGAGGCCAACTTCTCCACCGCGAGTTTAGCGTTGAGTCGCACAGCGTCGGCGATGGCGATGAGGCCAGCGAAGTTACCGTCGGCGGCGGCATAGACCACCGTGCGGCCTGCGCCTTCGAGCGAAGCCGCACGGTCGCCGTATCCGTCGAGCGTGATATTGTTGTCGCGCATTAGCTTGCGATTGCCGACGAGCAGCGTTTTGCCCGCGACGGTGGCCTTCATGCCATGGCCGGGAATGGCTTCAAACCCGCTCGTCCCTTCCATCTTCAAGTTCTGCGCTTTGGCCTTGTCCACGATGGCCTGGGCCAAGGGGTGTTCCGACGATTGCTCGGCCGAGGCAACCAGTCGCAATAGTTCACTTTCCGTAAGCGGGTTACCCACTACGACGATCTCGACGACTTGTGGCTTGCCCTCGGTGAGCGTACCGGTCTTGTCAAAGATGATGGCCTGCAGTTTGGCGGCCTGTTCGAGCGCGGTGGCGTTTTTGTACAGGATGCCGTTCTGCGCGCCGAGGCCGGTACCGACCATCACGGCGGTTGGCGTCGCCAGGCCGAGCGCATCCGGGCAGGCGATGACGACGACGGTGATGGCCAGCGTTAGCGCCCAGACGAATTTGTCCATCCCCGCCGGGATAGCCAAGCCACCGAAGAAATACCAGCCGAAGAATGTGGCCAGGCCAAAGATGACGGCGGCGGCAACCAGCCACTGCGCCGCCTGGTCGGCCAGGCGCTGCGAGGGCGCTTTGGAGTTCTGGGCCATCTGCACCAGTTTGACAATTTGGGCCAGGGCGGTGTCTGCGCCAACTTTGGTCGCCCGGAACTTGAATGTGCCGGTCTTATTGATCGTCGCGCCCACCACATTTGACTCGACCGACTTCTTGACCGGCAGACTTTCGCCGGTAATCATGGACTCATCTACGCTCGACTCCCCCTCGATGACCACCCCGTCCACCGGGATTTTATCCCCCGGGCGGATGAGGACGATGTCATCGGCCACGACCTCCGAGGTCGGGATCTCGACCGTCTGCCCGTTGCGGATGACGGTGGCCTGCGGCGGCGCGAGATTCATCAGGGCTTGAATGGCCTGTGACGCGCCGGAGCGGGCGCGCATTTCCATCCAATGGCCAAACAAGACAAACGCCAGCAGCAGCGCCGCCGCCTCGTAGAATACCTCACCCTCGAAGAAAAAGGTGGCCGCCACGCTGAAGATGTACCCGGCCAGCACCGACAGTGAGACCAGCACGGCCATATTCAAGATACCATTCTTCAACCCGCGCCACGCGCCGAGGTAGAACACCCAGCCGCCATAGAGGACGGCGGGTGTCGTAAGCAGAAACGAGAGCACTTCGTTGGATAGCCCAAAAGGTAACGGCAGTTGCAGCCCGAAGTAGTCTGTAAACAGGGGCGAGTACAAAAAGACAGGAATAGCTAGAATGAACGAAACCAGGAAGCGGTTGCGCATGTCACGCACCATGGCTTCCATACTCATCCCACCGCCGTGGCCCATTTCGTGCGCCATCGCCGCCATTTCGCCGGCCTCGGCGTCTGCTGGCATGGCATGCCCGGCGTGGGCATCGGCTTTGGCGGGCGCAACGGCCGGTTGGGCCGCCGATATTGAGTGTCCGGCGTGTTCGCCAGGTTTAGCCGCCGGCATGGCGTGTCCGGCGTGGGCGCTCATCTCATGCCCCGCATGCGTTGCCGCTGCCGCCGGCGGATCACTGGGCGCACATACGTGCTCCGGCAGACACTCACCCGAACAACTGTAGCCGCACTCGGCCACGACATGTTTGAGGTCGGCCAGCGTCACCGACTCGTCATGATAGACGGTGGCGGTGCTGGTCATAAAGTTTGTTTCGACTTTATGGATACCGGGGTGCGCGCACATCCGCTTCTCTACCCCGGCCGGCGAGAGGACCGACTCGATCCCTTCCAGGTTAATGACCGTCGTTTTCATGAATAGTTTCCCTCCTTCTTCAAAATCTCTATTTTCCAAGCCAAAAGAGTACCAAAGCAATCCCCGATAAAACAGGCAGGCTTAACCTTTGCCAGCATTTTTGGCAGGTTTCCATCATCACTGAGGTTCTTAAGATGGCTCACTCCTATCTTACAAGAGGTAAGAAAATGTGGCAAATCAGGCTTCTGCTTCAACCATCAACTCAATCTAACGCTCACGCCCTCTCTCACTGCCCAGTCAGAAAGGGTTATCGGATCGCCTGGGCTAGTGGCCTGCCATGCGAGACTCCCGGGTCGCCACGCTGATCCCGGCGATCGTCAAGACGCTCCCCACGCCTTCGAGTGGACTGATTCTCTCACCGAAGGCCAGGGCGGCTATGCCCAGCCCAAAAATCGGAACGAGAAAGAAGAACATGGTTAATCGGCCCACCTCGTCGCGTTGGATCAGCCAATACCAGACAGCGTTGGCGAATGAGGTGCCAACTAAGGCCAGGAAAAGCAACAGTCCCACGAATTGGACATTCCATATTACCTGAGTATCACGTTCGATCAGCACCGAGACAGCCAGCAACGGCAAACTGCCGAAGATGAGCTGCCAGGCCGTTATTACCAACAAGTTAACCGGGATGCTCATGCGTTTGAAGATCACGCTTGCGGCGGACGCGCCCGCAGAAGCCGCCAACGCCAGCGCCATACCCGAGAGGCCATAAGCGTCCGGACCGGCCAGCACCTGGGATGAGATCAGCGTAACTCCCACCAGGCCAAGGGTGAGGGTCAGCCACTTGCTGCGGGTCATCCGCTCGCCCAAAAATATCGCTGCCAGCACGACCACGATCAAGGGCTGACTATTTCCCAGGACTGAGGCAATTCCCACGCCGGCCCGCCCCGGGCTGAGAAACATTGCGCCAAAGGCGAGCGTGATGCCTGTAGATGCCAGGGCGAGGATCCAGCCCCAGCTCCCACGTGGTGGAAGCAACGGCTGGCGCAGAGCGATCGCCAGTCCCAAAAGGGGCACACCACCGATCAAGGCTCTTAGCCCGCCGAAAAGCAGCGGCGGCGCAAAGGGCAAGCCGGCCTTGATCGCAGCGAAGCACAGGGCATAGATAGCGGTTAGCCCGAAGAGGAGGAGAATCCGTGTCTGGGTAGGCCGGACTTTCACTGCTCCAGGACCTTCGCCAGCACAAACAGTTCGGGATCGATTGGCTTTTGAAGGCCGGTCACTTCAGCCAGCGGGGTCATTGTTACGCGGCTCTGGATCATGCCGACCAGCACACCGGCCTCGCCGCGCGCCAGGGCCGTTACGGCGCCAGCGCCCAGGCGAGTGGCCAACAACCGGTCGAAAGCCGTCGGCGCGCCGCCGCGCTGTACATGTCCCAGCGTGGTCGCGCGCAAGTCGAAGCCAATGCGCGCCTGGTGTTCGCGAAAGTATGCGGCCAACGCCTCGGCATTGTAGCGCGCCCCCTCGGCCACGACGGCCAGGGCATGGGCCTTGCCGCGTTCGTAGGCGGAGCGTAATTCCTGCGCCACCTGCTCCGGCGTGGTTTCGACCTCTGGGATGACCACGACCTCTGCGCCGCCGGCAATACCCGCCATGAGCGCCAGATACCCGCAATTGCGGCCCATGACTTCGATCAGGAAGGCGCGTTGGTGCGATGAGGCGGTGATCTTGAGCCGGTCAATCGCTTCCAGGGCAATATTGAGGGCGGTGTCCACGCCGATGGTGATGTCGCTGCCAGCCAGGTCGTTGTCAATCGTGGAAGCGACGCCGACGACCGGAAAATCCAACTGCGCCAGGGTTAGGGCCCCGGTCTGCGAGCCGTTGCCACCGATCACGACCAGGCCCTCGACATTGTGTTGGTGAAGTGCGCGCAGGGCTTTCAGGCGGCCAGCCTCCGTTTTAAATTCGGGCGAGCGAGCGCTGCCGAGGATAGTGCCACCCTGCTGAATGATGCCACCGACCGAGCGCGCATGCAACGGCTCGAAGTGGCCGTCAATCAGCCCGGCGTAACCCTGGCGCACGCCAAAGACTTCCCAGCTTTGCTCAAGGGCGCATCGGGTGACAGCCCGGATGGCAGCGTTCATACCCGGCGCGTCGCCGCCGCTGGTCAAGATAGCCATACGTTTCATGGTTCCTCCAAATTTAAGTTGTTAAGAGTCATTTTTAGAACTCTTTGGGGTGATTTGCCAAAGGCTGCATGAGCTATTGGCTCCTACGTGGTCACCACCGAGTTCTGGTCGCCGTAGGGATTAGGCATGTACTTATCCGCCTCAGGATCGTTGAGCCACGTCTGGCCGTCAACCAGGTAGCGAAACTGATATTCGCCCCCCGGCGCCAACTCCACCATGATTTGCCAACCGCCATCCTGCTGCCGCTGCATGGGGTGCGACGTTTGCCAATCGTTGAAATCTCCCACCAGGTGAACAGTCTCGCCTTCTACCTCGGCCGGCAGCGCGAAGGTCACTTTGGTTACTTTGTCCTTTTTGCTGTGCTGTTTCTTTAACATGTTAGCCTCCCGATAATATGTGTGTCGTCAGGGGACTGCTTTCATTCTTCACTTAATATGGCGGTCCCACGTAAAATCTTTATTACCAGTATAGCACGCCTGAAACTGCGGGAACAGCGCCAAGTAGCCCGGAGCCTTGCCCGCAGTTTGGCCTGATTTAGCTGAGTCGTTGGCAGTCCGACGGGTGAAGGAATTGTCAGCTCGGGCCGTGGTAGGGCATCAAGGCGACCAGCCGGGTCCCACGACCTGGAGCCGAGTCCACCGACAGATGCCCCCCCACCAACGAGACTCGCTCATGCATCCCAACCAGTCCAAAGTGACCCTGCCGGGTTAAATCGTAGGGCAACTTGGGGGGCTCGAAGCCAATACCGTCGTCCTGGATTGAGACGCTGAGTCCATCATCAGTGAAGCTCAGTTCATATCAGTTCTGCGTATGAAATACTTCCTGCGTCAGGGCGGATTCAATGGCCCGAAGGCAGATGTCTGGTGCGCGCAGCAACGGGTGATGATCGACATCCGGCAGAACCTGGATGCGCCAGTTGCGCCGCCCGGTGGCTACCTCAAACGCGCCGTCCAGCGGAGCCGAATGATCGCTATTACCGTGGAGGCAAAAGACGGAGATGCGGGGGTCAAGGGTGTCCACTTCCTGCCCAACATCATAGGTGTAGACGACCTCCCAGAGCGAAGAGGTGAAGGATCGCCATGAATGTTTCACGATGTCGGCGGCGACCTCCCGCGGCAGGTCACGCTGGAGGTAGGGTATTAGCCATCCGAAGACGCGCCGGGTCACCACACAGCTTACAGCGGCCAGCGCCATGTTTGTTAAAAACAACCGATTGAGCGCCGAACTGCTGCGGAAATACTGAAGGGCCTTCTCCTCGCCGCCGAAATGAGGCAGGCTGACAAGTATCAGGCGTTCCACCTGCTCCGGATAGCGAGTGGCATAGGCGATTGACAATGAGGCCCCCATGGAATGGCCCACAAGCGAGAAGGGCGCGTTCCTGCTCAAGGTCTGATGAAGTGCAGCCACGTGCTGTTCGATGGTGTAGCGAGTCCACGGCTTCGGAGACTGGCCAAAACCGAGAAGATCAACGAGCACAACGCGATGGGATTGTTCCAGCGCACCTAACCGTCCTTGCCAGTAGCGAGTCGTCCCGCCCAGCCCGGGCAGGAAAACGAGGCGAGGGCCGTTCACACCGGATTCCAAGGTATACAGGGTCTGGGTCAGGGCCACGGCGAATGTTCCTTTGTTATTCTTCGGCATATGGCGCGATGCGCACGGTCTGCTCTTCTGCCTGGCAGCACACGTTTGTGCCGTCGCAGCCGTGATGGGTACAGCGAAAGCGAAAGCGCACCGCGCGCGCCTCCGGCACAAAAGGGCCCAGGGTCAAGTGATGACGCTGCACCCCGGCCATCACCCCGCCGGCCGGGGCCAGTTCGGCCACCTGAGGTTCCCCACCGTCAATCTGCCAGGTGAGGATACCGGGGCAGTTGGTACGCACGGTCAGCCGGTCGCCCGGTTGAACCTGAGCTATTGGCTGGGTGAAGGTCCACACCACCGCGTGGGGCACGATGTGCCGGTTCAACTCTCCTGGCGGTATCGTCCCCAGGCCACGGTAAACATTCTTGAGATGGAGGCGGAACAGGTGATCGAACTCGTCGTCATTGCCCGAATCCTGATCTGCGCCAAACCACCAGAACCAGTCGCTGCCTTCGGCCATATACAGGGCCTCGAAGGCAGCCGGCGCCGTTTCCGGGGTGGCGCCAGACTGGTCGAGGAAGTCCCGCGCCTGGCCCAATAGCAGCCAACCTTGATTCTCCTCATCCTCGCCGACCCAGGTGCCCAGGTCCACCCCCGGCCCCGAACCGTTCTCGTCAATCCACGAGCCGGTGAAAAGGTCGTAAACTTTCGTTTGTGCTGCTGGCGGATGCGGGGCGATATCCCGATCTGGGTTCCCCTCCAGGTACTCGGCGAAGCTAACAGTTTCAACCTCGGTGTCGCACTCCAGTAGCCCATACAGCGCGTGCAAGAAGGGCCGGGCGTCTTCTCGATAAGCGCCCCAGGCGTTCTCGCCGTCCAGCACTACTGTCAGCACCCGGTCCGGAGCCTGCCCTGAGCCCGTCGAAGGATCGCCGGTCACTCGCCAGGCAAAACGTTCCTTGATCTCCCGCAGGAAGTCCCTCGCTGCCTGTTCGTAATCGGCATCGCCGTAATAGTGGAAACCGATGGCATCGGACAGGGGGGTGTCGCGGAAGAAGATGCTGAGGACATGTTCTCCCTCTTCAGCGCGGTAGGGTTGGCACAGAACATCTGGATCGCCAATATTGTAGCCCCAGCGCCCTGAACGAGCCAATACCCCCTGGTCGGTCGCCAGCCAGCGCACGCCGTGCTGGGCGAAGAAGGGAATGATGAACTGGCTCACCGCTCCTTCGGCCGGCCACATACCACGCGGGGGCCGTCCGAAGCAGCGCCGGTAGCACTCAACAGCCAGCCGCACCTGGGCTTCGGCGTCCTCAGGCCAGGCGAAGCGAGGCGGATGGGTTGTTCCCGGCCGGTCGAGCGTGGCCCGGTCGGTGTCGACCAGCAAAGGCAGAATGGGATGGTAGAAAGGGGTGGTCGAGACTTCGATCTGCCCGCGCTCCTGCAAATGGCGATGGATGGGAATCACGGCCCGCATGATCTTATACTGCACGGCAACCATCGCCTCGACATCGGCCACACTGAAATCGCGCCCCTGCTCAACGAAGTGGCGCACCAAGGCAACCTCCCCGGTGACCAGCTTGACCTCCCCGTCGCGGAACTCCTGGCCGAACCAGGCCAGGTTGAACCACATCTGTAAGTCGCGCAGGTCCTGCACACTGAAGCGCCGGCCTTCGCGCCGTTGGATGAACAACTCGTTGTAGCGGGGATGGGGAAAGATCTCGTTGTGCCAGTCGGCGTCGAAGAAGTTGCTCAGGACATACTCGTGCTCGTCAGCGGTCAGCGACTCGGCCGGCTTCAGCGTCAACTCGAGCGCGCGGTCGGTCGCGCCGCGCTCCAGGTAGTCCTCGATTTGCCACAGCAGCGCGGGCGTCAGATTGACGGTCAGGTGGAGACCGGAGTGCCCGGCCACCAGGGCCGCCATCGAGTAGTAGTCACGAATGGCATGGAGCCGCACCCACGGGTGGATATAGCTACCTACCTGGGTTGGGTAGGAGGTATCCTTGTAGATCGGTTGGTGCTGGTGCCACAGGATGGCCAGGTAAAGTTTGGGCCCGACGCGGAAGGAAGTCGTCGACCCGGTGATCTCACCGTCGGGCGAGCGGCCTTGCACGGTGTAGGTCACGCGGTCTCCTTTGACGAAGGGGCCGAGCTCGACCTGCCAGTAACTGTTGACGCCTGCGTTGCGCTGCCAGGCGGCCTCAACTCGTCCCTGGATAGTCGTCCCGTCAGGGCGCTCGACCCCATACCTCACCCAGACCGACTGCCCCAGCTCGACCGGCCAGGCGCCGATCGTCAAAGTAACCGCTTCATCTGGACTCACGCGGTATGGCGCACGGGGGGCGTCGGGTGTCAAATGCCAGAGTTCCATAGGGCTTGCGTCTTTCCACTTTCAATCCTCATCTTCACTTAACTTGCGGCCCGGCGGCGCGCACGTCATCCGGAACCTGGTCGGCAAAGGATTTGAAATTCTCGACAAACATCCCGGCCAGTTTGCGGGCTTGTGCATCGTAGGCCGTGGGATCAGCCCAGGTCTGGCGCGGGTCGAGCACTTCGGTCGGCACGTCAGGGCAGGCGGTGGGGATGGCTACGCCAAAAATCGGGTCGGGCACTGTCGGTACATCGGTCAGCGAACCATTGAGCGCGGCATGCACCATTGCCCGCGTGTAACCAATCTTCATCCGCTGACCCACGCCGTAAGGCCCACCACTCCAGCCGGTGTTGACCAGCCAGACGTTGACCTGGTGCTGAGCAATCTTCTCGCCCAGCAGATTGGCGTACACCGTCGGCGAGAGGACCATAAAGGGCGCGCCAAAGCAGGTGCTAAAGGTGGCCTGCGGCTCGGTCACGCCTTTCTCTGTACCGGCGACTTTGGCCGTGTAACCGGACAGGAAATGATACATTGCCTGCGCCGGGGTCAGTTTGGCCATCGGCGGCAGCACACCGAAGGCGTCGGCGGTCAGCATGATGATGTTCTGGGGATGGCCGCCCAGGCCATCGCGGGTGGCATTGGGGATGTGGCTGATGGGATAGGCGGCGCGGGTGTTTTCGGTCAGCGAGTCGTCATCCAAGTTGAGCCGGCCGGTGTCGCTGTCGAAGGCGACATTTTCCAGGATGGTGCCAAAGCGGCGGGTGGTTTCGTAGATTTCCGGCTCGGCCTGAGGAGAGAGGCGGATGACTTTGGCGTAGCAGCCGCCTTCAAAGTTGAACACGCCCCGGTCACTCCAACCATGCTCGTCGTCGCCGATCAGGGTGCGCTTCGGATCGGCAGATAGGGTGGTCTTGCCCGTCCCGGACAGGCCGAAGAAAACGGCCACGTCGCCGCCGGGGCCGATGTTGGCCGAGCAGTGCATGGACATTACATGCTGCTGCGGCAGCAGGTAGTTGAGGATGGTGAAGATAGATTTTTTGATTTCGCCGGCGTACTGGGTACCGCCGATCAGCACCAGCTTTTGCCCAAAGTGGATGACGATAAATACCTCCGAGTGGGTGCCGTCCACTTCAGGGTCGGCGTGGAAACTGGGCGCGTTGAGCACAGTGAACTGCGGTGTGTGCGTGGCCAACTCTTCCGGTTTAGCCTGGATAAACATATCCCGGGCAAACAGGCTGTGCCAGGCCGTCTCGGTGATGATCCGAATGGGCAGGCGGTACTGCGGGTCGGCCCCGGCGAAGCAATCCTGCACAAACAGGTCTTTGCCTTGCAGGTAGGCCAGCAACCGCCGGTGCAGTGTTTCAAATTGGGCCGGTTCCATGGCCCGGTTGACTTTGCCCCACCAGACTTTGTCGGCGCTGGAGGGTTCGCGCACGACGAACTTATCATTGGGCGAGCGACCGGTGTGCTGGCCGGTGCGCACCAGCAGCGGGCCGAGGTGGGCCAGCCGGCCCTCGCGGCGGCGAATGGCCTCCTCGTATAGCCGCGGGGTTGATAGATTCCAGTAGACGGCATTGACATTATGGATGCCGTGCTTTTCTAAACCATACTGACTTTGAAATTTACCTTGTGTTTGCATGAGAAACTTCCTTTGAAAAAAGTAGCCGGTAGACGGTAGACGGTAGACAGGGGAATTATTCACCCTGCGACCTCACCCCTTCGGGTGCTGGCCGCGCCCCTTCGGGCGTCCCCGAAGGGGGAAAGGGCGTGAACCTTTCCCTTTTCATGATTGGTAGTGCGCCACAGGCTCGTGACGACTCCTAAACGATTTTGATTCTTAAAGGCCCATAACGATTACGGCCCAAGATCAGACAATGAACTCGCGGACCATGCCTAGCGCCCGGTCAGTTTTAGCGATGGACGCTGCCCCATTTTTCTCGACCCCGGTCAGGGCGCGGATGGCGTCAATCGTCTCCGGGATGACGATGGCCTGGTTATAGACCTGGTAGTTGTAGAACAACTCACTGCCGACCACGGTCAGGCCGTCGGCCCACAAACCCACTTCCCACATGTCGCCGCGTGGCCGATCCAGGTCGGCCATCAGCTCTAGCGTACTATTGAGCGCAACCAACCCATCGGCCATACGTAGGAAGGCGATCCGTGGGGCGGCCCGGAAGGCGGCTAGCACTTCCTCCTTGTCGGCCGGCCGGGTCAGTTCCACACTCCAGGCGTGGAGGTGACTGTTTGTGTGTGCAGCTACAACGGCAATGGTAACGACATCCAAATCGGGGATGACCGTCTGGGCATCTGGCCCTTGATGGGAGGGGATGGTCTGCTCCGGGACAACAGTGTTCATGACCCCGGTGTGGTCGGACTCCCACGGGTCGGTAGCACGGCGCACCAGCACGCCCCTGGCTCTTTTGAGCAGCCCGGCCTTCTGCAACGCGCCCAGGGTGCGGACGATGCTGGTGGTGTTGCACGAAACTACGCGGGTGGTGTCGCGGCCCAGGGCTGTTTCATAGTTGGCCTGGGCCACAAAGGAGTGGCCGGTCAGGCTGTGCTTCTCGCCGCCCTGGAAGATGGATTTAACCCCGGCGGCGTGGTATCTGGCCAGGTTGGCCGAAGCCACTTTTTTAGGCGTGGCGTCGGCGACCACATCAATCCGGTCGAGTAGCTCGACAAGATTGCCAGCCAGGGGGATGCCGGCGGCGCTCATGGAGTCGGCCGCCGTCGGCGTAGCGGCGAAGACCGGGTAACCTTTCTCGACGGCGACCTTGATGCGCCAATCACTGACCACATCGGCCACGCCGACCAGTTCCATATCTTCTTGTGCTGCCACTGCATCGGCGATACGTTTGCCGATGACGCCATAGCCGTTGACGGCCACACGAATTTTTTGATGAGACATTTTTACCTCCTGAGATGAGTTTTATTTTACCCCAGATGTGAAGATTGGGGAGAGAATGACAAAATGTTAGAAAGGGCCTCTTACCGTGAGACTTATCCTTTTTCACCAGGCCGGCGAACCGGCACAGGGATCGGTTGATAGACCGGACGGGCGGCCAATAAGGTGGCCATCACCCCGGTGATGAGTATTATCGTTAGTATAATTGTCATGACGATCCTCCAGAACCAATGACAAACTCATTGTATCACCTGGTCCGGTTGGCGAACAGGGTCATTTAGACCGGAGTCGCCCCCGCCTTTTGGCTCGCTGTGCATATAGGTGGAATCACCTATTAACATCCAGGAAAACACGGTGGCTCTGGAAGTGGAACGGCACCGGCAAAAACTATGTACCGGCTGATGAGACTTTGTCAATTCACCAGTTCCCCAGCCCCTTGGGACGCAGTAAAGCCCGTTTCCATGAAGCCATTCGCGGCAGTAAATAGGGCCACAGCCGATGCGAGTAATAGGCTGGAAAAACCGGCACGCCCAGGGCATCACCGAGGATCAACACCATGAGGACTGT
The DNA here is from genome assembly GCA_016860845.1 of Chloroflexota bacterium. Next base: position 344,401 of record BOKF01000003.1, on the reverse strand, counting down.
ATCTAATTCAGCCCGCTGTCGCATGAGTTCCCGGGTCATGCCATAGGTAGAGGAATGATAGCAGAAATCAATAACGGCTTGGCCGATTTTGCGGATGAACCACATCTATCGTTATTTTCCTTTGCGTTAGCTATCTGATCGCAACATAAGTTGGACTGCCCGAAATCCAGCCGATCTTTTCAGCGGCGGGCAGCCGGACTTGCAACCAGCCGATGTCTGGGTCAACCTCGATCACGGTTACGATGTTCCCTTGGGTCAGGGTGGCGATGACTGGATAATCAATGCCAGGCGCGCTGCGCACGTTCAACCCCCAGGCGATGTGATCTCGGCCTGAGTCATTGGGGCGGCTTCAGGTTGGAGGGGCGGAGGGTTGGAGGGTTGGAAGGCTTCGTCCTGCCCACGCTCTGCGCGCCTTTGGCTCGGATCAGGCTCAGCCCGAAGGGTCGGCGTAGCGGTGGGTTGCAAGGTTGGGGTGGCGAAGGAGAGAGGGGTCGGAAGGTTGGTGGGTTTGTTCTCACTCTTCCAATCCTCCACTCCTCCATTTTTCCACGCTTCCACGCTTCCACGCTTCCAGGCTTCCAAAATTGCGTCGGCCGGCATGCCGGGTTTCAAGCGTTGATCGGCATTGTTCAATTTAATTTTGACGGCAAAGACCAGGTTGACCCGCTCCTCCGGCGTTTGGACATTGCGGGGGGTGAAATCGGCTTCGTGGGCGATAAAGCTCACCGTGCCTTCAAACGCTTCGCCGGGGTAGGCGTCCACGTAGACCCGGGCCTTTTGCCCGATTTTGACCTGGCCAATCTGGGTTTCGGGGAGGTAAACAGTCAGGTCTACGGTGTCAATGTTATTAAGCTCCAGCAATATCGCGCCAGGAGCCGCTAACTCGCCGGGGTTGAGCAGTTTCCGGCCGATCAGGCCATCGCGTGGAGCGATGAGGGTCTGTTTGGCCAGCCGGACGTCCACGGTCGCCAGGGCGACCTCGGCCTCCAGCACCTGGGCCTGGGCCACGGCGATGTCTTCTGGGGTTGGATCGGCCTTGACGGCGGTCAGGTTGGCTACGGCGGCCAGTACGGCGGCTTCGGCTTGCCGATAGGCCGCGGCAGCGGCATTGGCCTGGGCGATGAGGGGTAAGGGCCGCTCACGCAGCCGGACTAAGTATTCGACCTGCTGTTTGGCCCCGGCCAGGGCCACTTCGGCCATCTCGACACCGGTCTGGGCCGCTTGGAAGCGATATTGGGCTGCTTGACCCTGCACCAGTCCCTCATTACCGCCCAGGACGGTCGTTTGATTGCGGCTGGCGGCCTCGGCCTGGATCTCCATCTGTTTCAAATTGACCTGGGCCATTTCCAGATTGCGTTCAGCCTCGGTCACCCTGGCTCGAGCCTGGTTAATTCTGGCATCCAGTTCATAAGGATCATCGGCCTGGGCCTTGGCTCTCTGCCAGATCAACCTGGCTCCCTCCTGGGCCACTTCGGCCTGGGCCACTTGGGCCTGGGCGGCCGCCACCTCCTCCGGCCGGGCCGAGGCGCTGGCTAACTCCAGGTTGGCTTGGGCCGTCGCCAGAGCAGTTTCTAGCTGCGTCCGTTGGGCCAGTAGGTCGGCCTGCTCTAACTCGACCAAAGCTTGGCCGGCTGTGACCTCGTCCCCCTCATCCACCTTCAGCTCAAGGATGCGTCCGCCCAACTCGGCGGTGATGGCGACCGTTTCAGCCTCGATGGTGCCGGAGCCGGTCAGGGTAGTTGGTTCTAAGGCAGCCACCGGAGTTGTTATGCCAAATTGCATGAACCACCAGTAGCCACCGCCGATAGTGATTAATAGGATGATGATAGAGATAATACGTTTCATTGTTGCACCTCCGAAAAAGGGAGTAGGGAGTAAGGAGTAGGGAGTAAGGGATAATTTCCTCCCCTACTCCTTACTCCCTACTCCCTTGTTTACAATTCCGGTCCTTCCGCGAAGATAGCGTCGGCCGGCATGCCGGGTTTCAAGCGTTGATCTTCATTTTCTAATTTGATTTTGACGGCAAAAACGGTATTGGCCCGCTCTTCTTGGGTCTGGATGTTTTTGGGCGTAAATTCGGCTTCATCGCTGATGTAGGTGACGCGGCCGGTAAACGGCTCGCCCGGAAACGTATCTACAAAGACCTTCACTTTTTGTCCAAGTGTGACCTGGCCAATATCCGGTTCAGGCACGTAGACGGTCAGGGTCAAGTCGGTTAAGTCGGCCAGGGTCAGCAGCGGAGTGCCTGGCACGGCCGTCTCGCCTTCATGGGCTGTCCGTTCAACGACCCAGCCGGCCAGCGGGGCGACCAGGGTGTATTTCTCACGTTGAACCTGCAGAGCGGCCAGGTTAGCTTCAGCTCGTTTGACCTGGGCCTCGGCCACCGCCACCTGTTCCGTACGGGGGCCGGCCTTCAGAATCTGAAGTTGGGCTTTAGCGACTTCCACCTCGGCCAGAGCGGTCTGGTAGGCCGCTTCGGCCTGGGCTACCTGAAGCTGCGCTTCCTGGGGGTCGTTTCTGAGGCGCAGCAAATCATTCAAGGCAATTTCGGTATCATTCCGTTCAGCCCCGGCGCTATTCAGGTCAACCCAGGCCGCCCACATGTCGGCCCCGGCGTAATTCCAGGCCACGCCGGTATCCTGTTTCGCCCCCTCCGGGAAGTCGTAGTGTCCGCTGATCTTGTCACCCCCGGGCAGTTTGACCGACCAGTCCTGGCCCTCCTGGGTTTTGTCCCACTGCTGCTTTCTTAGCTCCCACATGGCCTCCCCGGCATCTTTCAAAGGGGTGGCATAGGCAATTTTCAGCTCGGCCAATTTCAAAGCCGTGCGGGCCGCGTCAATCTGCCGATCCAACTCTTGCGGATTGTCGCGCAGGGTGATGGCGTCTTGCCATTGGGTGTAGGCGGCGGCCGCCTTGGCTTCGGCTACGGCGACAGCGGCTTCAGCCTTGGCGATCTCTTCAGCCCGTACCCCGGCCTCTATTTTGGCCAGTTGGGCTTGGGTGGTCGCAATTTTGGCTTCGGCTTGCCGTATGTCTGCCTCTATCAGGGCGGTGTCCAGTTCAATCAGGATCTGACCCGCCTGAACGAAATCACCCTCGTCAGCGGTAATTTGGGTAATCCGCCCTTGGGTTTCGGCCGCCACGTTCGTCTCGTCGGCTTCGATGTAGCCGGAGCCGATGAGCCCGCCTTGGGCTTGGGCCTCGTCAAGCAGGCCCCACTTCAATTGAAGGGGGATGAACACGCCGGGGTTCTGGCTGACATAGCTATAGCCGCCCAGGGCGCCAACAATCAACAAGATAATGATTAAAATCTTTATGTTACGTTTCATCTTTTACCTCCAAGATAGTTACAGGGTAGCAGGTTGCAGGGTAGCAGGTTGCAAGACCTCTATTACCTGCCACTTTGCTACTTGCTACTTTGCTACTTGCTACTCTGCTACTTTGCTAAGCCAGACTTCTCCGGAAACGGGCCAGGCTGGCACTGAAAATGACCACCCCCAGCACCGCCAGTCCCACTACCTGCGGCCACAGGACGCTCATCCCAACCGCTTTGAGAAAGACGCCCAGGGTAATGGTGAGGGTGTAGCGCAGCGGATTGAGCAGGGACAGCCACTGCAAGACGACCGGCATGTTATCCACCGGCACCATCATGCCCGACAGAAAGATCATCGGGAAAATGAGAAAAAAGCTCAGCAGCAGGGCCTGCTGCATATTATTGGCCACCGTGCCCACAGCGACACCCAGGCCGGCTCCCACCATGAAAATCAGGGTGGACAGGGCAAAATACAGTCCCAGGCTGCCGCGGACCGGCACCCCAAACCCCCACACTGCGATAGCGATGCCGATGGCCAGCCCGACCATCTTGATGAGGCCGAGCGGCACCAGTTTGGCCATAATCAACTCCCAGGGCTGGATGGGTGTCACCAGGAGTTGTTCCAGGGTGCCCCTTTCCTTTTCGCGCACAATGGCGACGGATCCGAGCACGATTCCCAAGAAGGGCATCGTGATGCCGATCATGGCCAGCATATTAAAGTGAGTATAACGCAGGGCCGGATCATACTGAGCCCGGATTTGATTGATTACCACCGGCAGCCGGGCCAGCGCTGTCGGCTCGGGCACGCCCAGCCGCTGCAGCTCGATGCGCCGCGAGTGGGCCCCAATGATCTGCTCGGCGTAGCCGGTGGCCACCGAGGCAGTAAAGGCATCGGAGCCGTCGGCGATGAGTTGGACCCGAACCGTATCACCCCGGCCCAGATCGCGTCCGAAGCCGGTTGGAATGACCAGCCCCATCCGCACCTCGCCCCGGTCAAACAGGGATTCCAGGTCGGTTTGTGAGTTCAGGACCGCGTATAGCTCAAAGTACTCCGAGTTGGTCAGTTTGGTGATCAGCTCCCGGCTGGCCTCACTCCGGTCGGCATCGACCACCACCAGCGGCATGTTTTTCACATCGAGGGAAAGAGACAGCCCGCACAGAACCGGCTCGACGAAAGAGTACAGGATGAGCACAATCACCAGCCAGTCGCGGAAAAATTGTAAAAATTCTTTACGGATCAAGGATACAAGACGGCTTGACATGGTTTTACTCCTTTACTTAGCCCATTTTCTTTTTGAAGCGCAGGGAGGCCAGGCTGAAAATCACCAGCACGTAGGCCAACATCCACCCTAGCTGTGGCCACAAGGTGGCTAGCCCTACGCCTTTAAGGCTGATGCTCCGGCCGATTTCTACAAAGTGGCGGGCCGGGAAGAGATGGGTGAAGCCCTGACTCACCAGGGGCATATTGAAAATGGGAAAGATGAAGCCGGAAAAGAGGAGAGCCGGCATCACGGTCAACACAATGGCGGCCAGTGCGGCGGCCACCTGGCTATTGGTCAGGGTGCTGATCAGCAGCCCGATGCTAACCGTCCCGAAGACATAAATCAGGGCCGCCACCAGCAAGAGGGTCAGGCTGCCTTCAAACGGCACCTGAAACCAGCCAATGCCGACGGCAAAGATAATGGCCATCTCGACGAAGGCGATCACCCCGTAGGGAATCAGCTTGCCCAGGATCAGTTCGGCCGGCCGGATGGGCGAGACAAAGATCTGTTGGATGCTGCCCTGCTCCTTCTCCCGCACCACAGCCAGGGCCGACAGCAGCGGGGGAAAGGCCAGCAAGATGACGGCGAACAGGCCCGGCACCACAAAGTTGATATACTTCAAACCGGGGTTGTACCACACCCTCGGCTCGATCATGAGGGCCGGCTGATAGCCCTGCCCCAACCGGGCTGCCACCTGCCGGGCACTGTAGACCTGGTTAAAAGCGGTCACATAGCCGATGGCCACGTTGGCCGTGGGTGGGAATGAACCGTCCACCCAGGTCTGCACCGTGGCCGGGCGACCGGCCCGCAGCGCCTCCCCGAAGCCGGGCGGAATAACCAGGCCCACCTCGACCACGTCGCGCGCCATCAACTGTTCCAGCTCTTGATCACTCCGAACCGCGTGGTGAAGGTGGAACTTGTCGCCGGCGGTGGTAAATTGCTGCACATACTCGCGGCTGGCCCGCGTCTGATCTTGATCGTAGACGGCCAGGGGGACGTCTTCCACATCCAGGTTGGTGGCATAGGCGAAAAGAAAGAGCATAATCAGCGGCAAAATGATGGCCATCAGCAGCGTGTACGGATCACGCCAGATTTCACGGGTTTCCTTGATCAGGATCGCAATGAAACGTTGAGTCATGGGTTTCTCTCCTTAAGTTCGCGCTGGCCGGCCTCTTGCATCTCGATAAAGATGACGAACAGGTCTTCCAGCGAGAATTCTATCGGTGCGACTCCACCCGGCCGCAGGCCGGCGGCAGTGAGGCTGTGGCTCAGAGGCTCAACCGCCTGGCCGGCCTCACCCCAAACCAGGACGTGCAGTTTGTCCCCATAAGGGGCCGCGCTCTGCACTTCGGGTAAGGTGGCGACCACGTTCGAGGCCCGCAAGGCGTCGCTTACGTCAAGCTCTAGCATCTGGCCGGCCTTCATGTTGGCTTTCAAGGCGGGCGGACTGCCCAGGGCGATGATCTGGCCGTAGTAGAGCAGGGCCAGGGTGTGGCAGTGATCTGCTTCTTCCATGTAGTGCGTGGTCACAAAAATCGTCACCCCCTGGGCCGATAACTCAAAGATCAGGTCCCAGAAGGCGCGGCGGGAGATCGGATCCACGCCGGAGGTCGGTTCGTCCAGGAACAGGATGCGGGGTTCATGCAGGACAGCGCAGCCCAGGGCCAGCCGCTGCTTCCAGCCGCCCGACAGCTCCCGGGTGAGCAGCCGCTCCTTGCCCCGCAGGCCGGCCATGTCCAGCACCCAGGCCTTGCATTCGGCGCGGCGTGGCCGGGGCACGTTATATAGTCCGGCGTAGAAATCAATGTTCTCGGCCACGGTTAGATCATTGTAGAGCGAGAACTTCTGGCTCATGTAGCCAATCTCCGGCTTGATGCGGGCCTGTTCCCTGAGAATGTCGAAGCCGGCCACCGTACCTGCCCCCGACGTCGGCGGCAACAGGCCGGTCAGGATGCGGATGGTGGTCGTCTTGCCCGACCCGTTGGGACCGAGAAAGCCGAAGATCTCGCCGGTCCGCACCTTAAAACTGATCCCATCCACGGCGGTGAAGCTGCCGAAACGCTTAGTCAACCCTTCGACGGTGACAGCGTACGATTTTAGATTTTGGATTTTAGATTTTGGATTTATTTGGATATGTTCGAGATTTTGGACATAGTGGCCTTTGGGTATTATGGATTGGTTATTTTCTCCCCCGCCGGGCGCTCCGCGCTCGGCAGTCCCCTGCTCCTCTGCTCCCCTGCCCCTCTGCTCCTCTGCTCCCCTGCTCCCCTGCTCAAGCGCCTCGATACAGGCAACAAACACATCTTCCAGGGTCGGCTGGGTGCGGCGTTGATCCAGCAGGGTCACGCCGGCTGCGGCCAGCGTTGCCGCCAAATCGGCGACCTTCTCCCGGCCATTCTCCGTCGAGACCAGCAGGTGGAGCCGCTCGCCAAAGACCTGCACGTGCGACACTCCCGCCGTCGCCCTGAGCGCCTGCAGGGCGGTGGCCTGCGGTTCGGCCTTCAGGTCCAGCATCTCTCCGGCCAGCCGGACCTTGAGAGCCTGGGGCGTGTCCAGAGCGATGAACCGGCCCTGGTGCATCAGCGCCACCCGGTCGAAGCGCTCGGCCTCGTCCATATAGGGCGTGTTGACAAAGATAGTCAATCCCTCACTCGCCTCCATCCACTCTTGCAGGAGCTTCCAGAAGTCACGACGGGAAACGGGGTCCACGCCGGTGGTCGGCTCGTCCAGAAAGAGCACCTGGGGCGAGTACATCAGGGTGGAGGCCAGGGCCAGCTTCTTTTTCATCCCGCCTGAAAGGTTTCCGGCGCGACGGTGGCGCGCTTCCTCCAGCCGGGCGAAGCGGAGCAACTGCTCCTTGCGCTCACGGCGGATCCTGGTTGGCACCCCGTACAGGTCGGCGAAGAAATCCATATTTTCTTCCACCGACAGTGTGCCGTACAGGGTGAACCCTTCGGACATGTAACCAATCTTACCGCCCAACCGGTTGGGCTGGCGCACCACGTCCACCCCGGCCACGCGAGCTTCGCCTGCAGTCGGGGTGAGGAGGCCGGTCAGCATCTGGATGGTGGTCGTTTTGCCCGCGCCATCGGGGCCGACCAGGCCAAAAATTTCGCCCCGGCGCACGGCCAGGTCAATCCCTCGCACGGCTTCGACCTTTTTGTAAGATCGGCTCAGATTTTTGGCTTCAATCATCCAGTCGGTCATTGTTTTTCTCCTTGACTTACAACGCTCGATAATCCACTAATTCAATCTCCGGCGCCCGCTTGAGGCGCGGCTCCAGCCAGTGGACGCGCTGGCACTGCACGGCCACCAGCATGCGGCGGCCCGGATCGCGCCGGGCGGCTTGCAAAATATTTTCCACCAGGGCCTGGTTTTGCTCGTTCCAGGCGCGGCGGGCCTCGGCCTCCCAACTCATTTCGTTGAGCAGACAGAGGGTGTGGCAGACACCCTGGAAAAGCAGAGCGTGGATAGCCTCGGCCTTGTTAGCGGCACGCTGCGCTTTCCGCAAGGCGTCCCGCAATTGCCGGGCCAGCTTCCCCCGCCAGCCGGTTTGGGGCGCAAAATCGTCAAACTGCTGCCAATCGGGGGCCACGGGTACGACCACCACGTCGCTCAATTCGGCCAGGGGGAGCAGGCTGCGCTGCACCTCCACCGGCGCTGTATTCAGCGCGCCCCTCTCCCAGTCGGTCCGGGGCAGTTCTACGGCCAGCAAATCAGGCCCAATCCGGCTTACGATATCGGCCAGCGCCGCCAGGTTATACTGGATGGGCTGCGTATGCATATCGGAGAGCGTGCTTAATAGAGCCAATCTCGTTTTGGTCATCGTTCTTCTCACCTGGTTTCAGGTCTGCGGCCAGGCTCGATACCAGCATATCATAACCGGCTGCTTGTCAACAGCGTTAAACTACCTGTTTGGGGCAGGTAGATTCCCCTGTTCTGGCCGGCGGGTAAACAGGTAGTTCTACCTGGTTTGATTTGGGATTGACGATTGCTCCCCCACCCTCGGCTGCTCGCTCTCCTTGGGCGTCACCCAGCCCTGGCGGATGGCATAGAGGGCCGCTTCGGTGCGGGAGTGGACGCCTAGCTTGCCGTAGGCGTTGACCAGGTGCCCCTCCACCGTGCGCACGCTGAGGTAGAGATGCTGGGCAATCTCTTTGTTACTCAACCCCTGAGTCAGCAAGGCCAGTACCTCTTGTTCACGCTCAGACAGGGGTTCAGGTAACGTATTTTCTCTTGAGGGGGCCTGGCGGGCCATGCGCGTCACCAGCCGCAGCGCCAGTGCCTGGGGCAGGCTCACTTCCCCGGCGACAACCTGGCGGATGGCATTGAGTAGATCGGACAGCGAGGCCTGGGGCTCGATGCAGCCCAACACGCCCTGCTCTAACCAGGAAAGCACGACCGGCTCCGGGGGGGCATCGGCAATAATCAGCAGGCGAGATTGGGGGAAAGAGGCCAGGACAGCGGGTAGAACGTCATCCGCCAGGCGACCGTCCAGCAAAAAGACGTCCGGCGGCTCGATCACTTCAAACAGGTCGGGCGACTGCGTGACCCCGGTCAGGTTGGGTCGGCCGGTCAGCAAGGCCTGCAGCCCCAGCCGCCAGAGGGTGGGGCCGCCCAGGATGCAGACAGAAAGCGAGCGAGTATGGTCGGTCACGGGGATGCCTCCTCTCTGGTCAGGGCCGAACGCGCCCAATAGCCGCTCGGACCTGCTGGATAACGTCAGCCGCGGTTTGAGCCAGGCCAAACCACCAGCCGCAACCAGGGCTAAAGGCTCGGACCTGCTGGATAACGTCAGCCGCGGTTTGAGCGCGATCCGCGTTGAGATCTGCTTCGGCCATCGCCTGCTCAATGCGGGTGAAGAACTGGTCCAGCCCATCTAACCTCTTGACACAATTTCTATAATCTGGCCCCGCTCGTAGATGTCGCCAAAATGGCGCAGATGATCCAGTATTTCGTGCTCAGATTCGGCCTCCACAATGTGCAGTGCCTTGCCATCGCGAACGGGGTGGGGATAAATCTTCCAGTTAGGTGGTGGCCCACCGATTTGGTTGAGGCGGCGAAAGAACTCATCAGTGAATCCGGGCTTTGGCCCTCCAACAAAGTAGAACATCTTCATCAGTGGCAATCTTCCTTTCTATTACGAACTGTCCGTTTGGGTCAGTTGCCGTCGACCTAGTTACTGATAAGGTAGAGACGAGCGGTCTAACACCCTCGAGTAGAGCCGCTCGCCGCCGGCGCCGGCTCTGCCCTCACTCTTCTGCCAAAGTCCAGACGAGATCACCTTGAAACTTGCGGGCAACAAGGTGGTGGCGTTGTGCTGTGGCGCTGCAGCATCCAGCCCCATCTCACCATCTGCTCACCGATCCATCCGACAACTCCATGATGGACACTCCAGCCTTGTGCTGAGCGTAGCCGAAGCATACGGGGCTGCCGGAGCCCGGCCGATCGGATCAACCGCTCCTGCTCCGCCTCCCGGAGCAGGTCTTTGTACCGTTCGAGATGAGCTAGCCAATCTCGTTCACTCAGAAACATATCATGTCCTCCTTGAGGAGTATTTTATTTATATCTATAGACGGGAATTTTCCAAAAAGGACGCAAAAACCTGGGATTTGCCACCACATTTGGAAGGGCCGTCACCTTTGGACTGCCTGCTAGAACAACAACCACACCTGGGTTGGTAACTGAGGATATTTCCCAACCGGTCAAGCTCAAAGTGACAGCAGTCCAGGAGCATGTCCTTTAATTTTTCCTTTGCTCGCTGAACTCGGGACTTGGCTCCCGACCATGAGATTCCCAGTTGTTCGGCCATCTCCTGCTGAGTCAACCCCTGGTATTCCGTCAAAATCAGGGCTTGCTGATATTTCTCCGGCAGGCGGTTGATCATCGCCTTAACCGATGGTGCAAGTTCGCTGGCGGCATCATTCTCTGCCGGCTCCTCTGGCAAAGCGATCGTTTCCGGAAGCTCCATTGCCAGCTTTCGGCTCCGGTAATAATCAATAATGGCATTGCGGGCAATTTGATAGATCCAGCTCTGTAGTTTGCTGTCGTCTCGCAAAGTGTGGATCCGAGCGTGGATTTTGATGTAGACCTCTTGGAGGATGTCCTCGGTGGCATCGTCATCGGCGACTCGCTTGAAGATAAACTGCCTGAGTTTTGGGTCAAACTCTTGCCAGATTGTTTTAATATCAGGATTCATATTTATTCTCCTCGACCCCAATTAATTTACCGGCCGCTTGAACCCTTCATCTAAGGATCTGGGGCGAAGCAGTTATCGCTTTGAAGTTTTGGGAGGTGGAGTTTGGTTCGTAGTAACATGATGTGGCCTCCTTGGCTCGAAAAGAGAAGCAGGCTAGCCTCGCCCGGAGCGCCAGATACCCCAGATCAGCCACGCGCCGAAGCCAAGCGAGATGAGAAAGGCCAGTCCAAACAGCCAGCCCCCGTACCGTTCCCAACTGGGTGGATGGTAGACTAGCATCACCAACCCCAAGGCGATGATCGTCGCTGCCAGCAGCATGGTCAGGGCCAGGCGGTTGGTCATGCGCTGGAGTTGTCGCGTAAACTCACGCAGGCCCTCGTGGTTGACGTTGAACTCCAGTTCGCCGCGTTCCAATTGGCCGAGCAGGCGCGAGGCGCGCTGGGGCAACTCCAGGCCGAGCTCAGTGGCTTCCAGCGCGGCCTGTCCCAGGCGCAGGGCCAGGGCTTTGGGCGAGCGCCGCTTGAGCCAGAATTGCTGCAAGTAGGGCAGCGCAAATTCAAAGAGGCGGAAGTCCGGATCGAGGCGCGCGCCCAGGCTCTCACTCATGGCTACCAGTCTGAAGAGCATGACCAGTTCGCTGGGGAGCTGTAGCCGGTGACGGAGGGCCACGGCCATCACCTCATTCGTCACCTGCGCGGCGGCCAGTTCCTTGATGGGGCGTCCGGCGTAGCGGCCCAGGAAGTGATCGAGGTCTCGTTGTAGCACGGCCCGCTTGGCCCGCCCCCCGGCGACGCCCAGCATGTAAAACTCATCGGTCAGCCGCCTGGCGTCTTGCCGGGCTACGGCCAAGCCTATCCGCAACAGGATCTCTTGCAGGCGGTCGTCGAGGCGGCCGACCATGCCAAAGTCAATCAGAGCGATGGAACCATCGGGCCGGACGAAGAAGTTGCCCGGATGAGGATCGGCGTGGAAGAAGCCGAACTCGAAGACTTCGCGCAGCATCAGCTCGACCGCGTTCTCGGCCACCGTGTGCCGGTCAATCCCGGCCTCGTCCAGCGCCGATACCTCGGCGATCTTGATCCCGCCCACGCGCTCGATGGTCAGGACGCGGCCGGTGGTGAAGTCCCAGTACATCCTGGGAATGTAGGCTCTGGGGTCGCCGGCGAAACTGCGGCGAAAACGGTCGGCATTTTGACCCTCGCGGCGGTAGTCCAGTTCGTTGCGCAGGGTGTAGGCGAATTCGTCCACCAGGGCGGAGAGGTTGTAGCCGCGTCCGAAAGCGGTATGGGCCTCGGTCCACTCGGCCATACCGGCCAGGATGGCCAGGTCCTGCTCGACCTGTTCGGCTACGCCAGGACGTTGGACTTTGACAATGACCGGCTGCCCGTGCTTTAGTTTGCCGGCGTGGGCTTGCCCGATCGAGGCTGAGGCGAGTGGCTGCGGGTCAAACTCGGCAAAGATGGTTTCCGGCGATTGGCCGAGTTCGTCACAGACGATCTGGCGAATCTGTTCGAATGGCACCAGGGGCGCAGCGTCTTGCAGTTTGGCCAGTTGGGCCACGTACGCCGGCGGCACGAGGTCGGGCCGAGTGCTGAGCGCCTGCCCCAGTTTGATAAAGGTCGCGCCGAGTTCGCCGAGAGCCAGCCGCAAGTGCTCGGCCTGAGTATAGGGGGTTTCGCGCGCCGGATGGCCGAACCAACCCCGCTCAAAGGGAATGAGATCACCCAACCCTACTTGCCCCACGAGCCAGCCCAGGCCATGCCGGGCGAGAATCGCCGTGATTTCGCGCGAGCGGCGCAGCAGGCGGCCACGAGCGAACCACGGCACGGGTAAGAAACCGGACATGCGCGCCTATGCCGCCGTGACCTTGATCGTCTTGGGCCGGACGCTCTCGCTCTTGGGCAGGGTCAGGGTAAGCACCCCGTCGCGCAGGCTGGCCTGGGCGCGGTCAACCTCAACGGCAACCGGCAGGGTCAGCGTGCGGGTAAACGTCGCCGCCCGCCGTTCGCGGCGCAGATAGGTTGCGCCTTCAAACTCGGTCTCGGCCTCAACTTCGCCCTTGAGGGTGAGCGCGTTGCCGCTGAGCGTAAGGTCAAGCTGTTCGGCCTTGACGCCGGTCATAGTCGCGCGGACGACGATATCCGGGCCGGTGTCGAGCACGTCCACGGGAACGAACACGGAGGCCAGGATAGCGGGTAGCAGGTCACGTGGGCTGACCCAGCCTTCGTCCAACAACTGGCGCATCGCCTCGCGGAGCGCCGCGAGATCAGCCAAAGGATCGAAATGTCGTATGTCGTTCATGGGATATCTCCTTCTAACCATCATGCTTCTCAATCATCTAGCCCCATAGGCCGTAATTCGCACCTGGTTTCGCCATTTCAGCCCCCCGAACAGGCCGGCCAACGCCGCCAGGCCCTCGGTGAGCAGGAAAACAGGCAGCGTGCCAAAAATCCGCAGGATGACTTCCGGGTAGCCGGCGCGGCCGGCGAGCATGTCCATAAAGGCGTGGGTGGCGTAGGGGTTGTGCGCGCCGAGCAGGAAACAGGCGTGTGGAAAATTATAAAAGAGTTGGGCCAGGCCCAGGCCCAACGTGTGGCTGAAGCCTATCTCGCGCCAGATCAGCGCGGGATAGCGGTTGGGCTGGCCGGACAGGATGGCCTCAGTGGCCAGCCGCCCGCTTTTGATTGCCAGCCGGATGCCCTCGCCGGAGAAGGGATCGGCCAACCCGGCGGCGTCGCCAACCAGCAGCGTCCGGGCCGTGGCAATTGGCTCACGGCGGGTGTAGATGGGGATGGGGTGACCGTGCAGTGTGACGCCGGCCAGCGAAAGACCGTATCGGGCTGCTACCTGCGCCAGCGCAGCCTGGAGTTCACCGGGTTTCGGGTGGAGCGCGGCGATTCCCACCGACAGACCTTTGGCCTTGGGGAAAATCCAGGCGTAACCGTGGCGGACATCGCCAAAAATGAACAGTAAGGCCTCGCCGAAACGGCGCAGGACTTCTGGCGAAGCCAGGACTTCCGCTTCGATGGCTGCCGCCAGGGTCTTGCCCCGGCGCAGACCCAGAGCGTGGGCGACAACCGAATTGGCCCCGTCGGCCCCGATGAGATAACGCCCTTGAAACGTGTCGCCCTCAGCCGTTTCAACGATCACCTGGTCTGCGGTTTCGGTGACTTTGCGGACGGCCGTACCTTGACGCACCTCGGCGCGAATGTGGGCCAGGATGTAAGCGTCGAACCGGTCGCGCATCACCGTGCGCACCGATTGGTCGGGCAGGGGAATGGTGACGGTGCTTTGGCCGAAAGTGTAGGCAATGGCTTTTACCCGGGTTTCGATGACCTCTTCGAAGGGGAAGGGGAATATCTCTGCCAGCATGCGGGCCGAGAGGCCGCCACCACAAGCCTTGTAACGCGGCAGCTTTTCCTTCTCCAGCACCAGCACGCGCTGGCCGGCCTGGCCCAGGAAGTAAGCCGCAGTTGCCCCGCCGGGGCCGGCGCCGGCGATGATTATATCATAAATCTCAGGCATGTTGATAACCCTCTGGATCCGTGCTAATGGCAGCCACCGGAATGGCCGGTGTGTTTGGCCTTTTGCTCGGCGTTGGCGTCTGCACCGCTCGGCGGGGTGTCTGAGTTGCTGTGACCGCCATGCGAGCCGTGCCCGCCGTGCATAAACAGGTGGCTGAAGAGCATCAAGCCGACGAAGCCGGCGATGAGCACTTTGTCCGTCGCCACGTTAAAAACAAAGATGGCGAGGAGCGCGGCGGCAACACCGGCCAGGGCAATCCACCCGGCCAGAGGGAGGCCGAACCGGCGAGCCGAAGTAACGTTGGAATTGGTTTGGTGTTCCATGATAGTTTCTCCTTTGAAGTCTAAAATAACTTCTTAAGGATAAGTATATGCTAATTGAGGCCAAAATGTGAGCGTGATTCGGCGGGGTTGGAGACAGGCTGTTTGGCGTGGTAAGGATACTGGCAGCCCATTCTCCCCGACTGCGTCGCAGCGAAGATGACATTTGTCACTATTTGATCGTGACACCTGTAACTTGCCTCCGATCCTATTTATGATTACACTACTTTAGTAAGGACTAAAAATTTATTTAGCTTGTACTAAACAAACTCCAGAGAAAATGAGGACAAAACGAGATGCTCTCGGAAAATTCGCTCTTGGACGCCCAGGTTCGACCCGGCGATGTCAGGACCGTTCGCATGGCGACCGAGGTGCTGAACGGTCAGACGAAGAAGGGACTTTTGGGCCGGCTGCTGCCATTTCTCGGCCCGGCCTTTATCGCCTCCGTGGCTTATATGGACCCCGGCAACTTCGCCACCAACATCCAGGGCGGCGCCCAATACGGCTATATGCTCGTCTGGGTCGTCGTCGCCAGCAACCTGATGGCCATGCTCATTCAGACTTTGTCGGCCAAGCTGGGGATTGCCACCGGCCGCAACCTACCCGAAGTCTGCCGCGAGCAGTTTTCGCCACCTGCCGTATGGGGGATGTGGCTCCTGGCCGAAGGGGTAGCGATGGCAACCGACCTGGCCGAGTTCTTGGGCGCGGCCCTCGGCTTTCAACTGCTGTTCAATATTCCGCTGCTGTGGGGTGGCATTTTAACCGGCGTCATCACCTTCATCATCCTGGGGTTAGAGCGGTATGGCTTCCGGCCCTTGGAGGCGGTCATCGGCGCCCTGGTGGGGGTTATTGCCGCGTCTTACGTCATCGAAACCATCCTCGACCGGCCTGACTGGGGCGTCATCGCCTACCACACCGTTGTGCCGCACTTCAACGGTACGGAAAGCGTGCTCCTGGCCTCGGGCATCCTGGGGGCCACGGTGATGCCGCACGTGATCTTTCTGCACTCGGCCTTGACCCAGGGACGCATCGTCACCCGTGAGCCACAGCAGTTGCGCCGGTTGTTACGCTTTGAGATCATTGACGTGGTCATTGCCATGGGCATCGCCGGTTTTATCAATGCGGCGATGCTTATCATGGCCGCCTCGACCTTTTTCCGCGCTGGGCTGAGTGAGGTGGGCACCATTGAAGAAGCGTACCGCACCCTGACCCCCCTGTTGGGCGCGGCGTCAAGCTGGGTGTTTGCCATCTCCTTGTTAGCGTCGGGTCTGTCGTCCTCGGTGGTCGGCACGATGTCGGGCCAGGTCATTATGCAGGGCTTCCTGCGCCGCAAGATCCCAGTCTGGGTTCGGCGTCTGGTGACGATGCTGCCCTCGTTGCTAGTCATTGCGATTGGTCTTGACCCCACCCGCACGTTGGTCATCAGCCAGGTCGTGCTCAGCTTCGGCATCCCCTTTGCCCTGATCCCCCTGGTGATGTTTACGCGGCGTCAGGACTTAATGGGTAGCCTGGTCAATCACCGCTTGACAACGGTCATCGCCACGGGGGTCGCCGCCCTGATTGTCAGTCTGAATGTCTTCCTTCTGTACCAAACCTTTTTTGGAGCCTGACGGCCATGTTCCAGAAAATCAGGCCGGTCGTACTTGTTCAAGCTGATTGAGCTTAAAAACCTTTGGCCTACCTTAAAAAGAAGTAGATGATCATGATTAACACGCCAATAAAGGTGGCCAGGGCATAATGGCGCAGATAACCGCTTTGTAGACGGCTCACCCCCTGCCCCAACCGCCCGATTGACCTGGCCAAACCGTTCACCAGGAAGGTGTCAATAAGGAGCGTATCAACGCCGGCGGACATAGCCCTGGCCAGGTAAAGGCCGGGTCTCACGAAAATCAGGTCGTAAAATTCATCAACGTAGTATTTATTGACCAGCAACTCAAACAGAGGGCGAGCCTGCCGAGCCAGGTTTTCCAACCAAGATGGGCGCACGACGTAAAAGAAGTAAGCCAGGACAATGCCCAAAACAGCGACAATCGTCGAGGCCGACAGCAGGCCAAGTTCTGTCCCCAGGGAGAGGTGAGGTTCGCCGCCTACGGCAATGACTGGCTCAGTAGCAGCATAAATGGGTTCCAACCAGTTTTCCAGCGCATGGGGCACGTCCACCAGCCCCAGTTCACGCAGCAGTACCGACGGGAGGCCCAGCAGGCCGCCGAACAGGGCCAGGAGCGCCAGTACCACCAGGGCAAAAGTAATGGGGAGCCGGCTTTCGTGAGCGTGATCGTACAGTCGCCGATCCCGCGGTTGGCCGTGAAAAGCCAGAAAGATGGCCCGAAAGGTGTAGAAGGCGGTCAGTACGGCCGTGACAATGCCCACGACCCACAAAACCGGTGAGACGGCAAAAGCCCTGGCCAGGATCTCATCTTTGGAGAAAAAGCCGGAGGTGAACGGAAAACCGGCCATGGCCAGGCCGCCGGCCCAGAAGGTCAGCCAGGTCAGCTTCATTTTGTCTTTCAGGCCGCCCATGCGCCGGAGGTCAATCACGTCATGCAGAGCGTGCATAACCGAACCTGCGCCTAAGAAGAGCAAGGCTTTGAAGAAAGCTTGCGTGGTCAGGTGGAACATGCCGGCGGTGTAAGCCCCCACCCCGACAGCCATGAACATATAACCAAGCTGACTGATGGTGGAGTAGGCCAGTACCCGTTTGAGATCAACCTGCGCAATGGCGATTGTCGCCGCAAAAAAGGCCGTGGCCGCGCCGATACCGGCGACAAACATCGAAACGCCGGGAGATAACGAGTAGAGGGCGTTGCTGCGCACCACCATGTAAACACCGGCCGTGACCATCGTCGCCGCGTGGATGAGGGCCGAGACGGGGGTGGGGCCGGCCATGGCGTCGGGCAGCCAGACGTAAAGCGGAATCTGGGCGCTTTTGCCCATCGCGCCGATGAACAGCAGTAACGTAATCCACGGCATCACGTTCGGCATGCTTTCAGCAATACGGGGCGCCTGGGCAAAGACGCCATTTTCCCCCAGAAATTGTAACGTGCCGAACGTGCGCCAGATCAGGAAGACGCCCAGGGCAAAGCCCACGTCACCAATCCGGTTGACGATAAAGGCTTTTATGCCAGAGGCGGCCGGGGAAAGCAGCGGGGTTAACTTAACCGGCTCGTAACCCGGGCCAAGATCAATTGGAGCTTGCTCCTGCGCCGGCCGGTCAAACCAGAAGCCGATGAGCAGGTACGAGCACAGGCCGACCAATTCCCAGCCGACGTACAGCAGCAAATAATTATCGCCCAAGACCAGTATCTGCATGGAGGCGATGAAGAGATTGAGGAAGGTGAAGAAGCGGGCGTAGTCCCGATCCGCGTGAACGTGGCCGGCCTCGTCACGGTGCACCATATAATCGGTAGCGTAGACGTGAATTAGGAAACCAATGCCGGTGACGATCAGCGTCATCAGCACCGACAGCGGATCGACCAGCAAGCTGATGGGCACGGTCAGCGTGCCTATCGTCACCCACGTCCAGAGCGGGACGATGACGGCTTGGCCATCCTGGTTCATCAATTCAACCATGGCGCCCGCCCCCACCAGCCAGGCCCCTAACACCACCAGTGGGCCGACAACACTCACGACTCGGTATCCCAAGCGACGGCCCAACAGGCCGTTGAAGAGAACCCCCACCAGCGGTAAAGCGATCGTCAGCCAAATCAATTGAATCATCTCGCCAACCCTCAGCTTTCAATGTAGGCGTCGGGGTTATAGGACAGGGGTTAGAAGTCAGGGAGGAAAAACTGCTGCCCCCGTCTTCGGTCCGGCTCCCCAAGCCCTGGCCGCCAACCCCCATTCGATTAAAAGTTCAACACGGCGATCACCAGGGCCGTTACGATTAAATTGAACATCCCTAACGGTAACAGGAACTTCCAGCAAAACCTCATCATTTTGTCAAAACGGACTCGGGGGAGGCTGGCCCGGACCCACATGATGACAAAGATCAGTAAAGCGACTTTGAGGAAGAAATAAACCACCCCTAGCAGCGGCACCTGGCCCACAAAAGGGCCTTGCCAGCCGCCCAAAAAGAGCGTGGCGGCAATACTACTGATCCCAATGATGTGTACGTACTCCGCGCCAAAAAAGAGACCAAATTTCATGCCTCCATACTCGGTCACAAAACCACCGATGAGTTCGTTTTCTGTTTCCGGCAAGTCAAAGGGCGAACGGCCGGCCTCGGCCAGCCCGCTGATGAGATAGATGAGGAAGGCTATTGGCTGCACAAAGATGAACCAGCCCAGGCCCCCGAAACCACCTTGTAACTTGACCACCTCATTCAGTTGCAGGGTACCCGCAGTCAGAATCACGCTGAGTAAGGCCACGCCCATAGGCAGCTCATAACTGAGCATCTGGGCGCCGGTCCGCAGCCCACCCAACAGCGAAAATTTATTATTGCTCGACCACCCGCCCAGCATCACTCCATACGTGCCTAAACTACCGATGGCCAGGAGATAAAGCAGACCTACATTGACGTCGGCGATCCAGGGGGTCAGGGTGATCTGTGCGCCAAAAATTTCAAAGGGCAGGGTGAAAGGCCGGCTGGCCACCGGGATGACCGCAAAGGTCAGCAGGGCCGGGACCAGGGCCAGGCTGGGAGCAATCAGGTAAACCAACCGATTCACGTGGCCGGGGATGACCTCTTCTTTAAAAAACAGCTTGAACATGTCGGCCATCGGTTGCATCAGGCCAAATTTCCCGGCCCGATTGGGGCCGTAGCGCAGGGTAAAACGTGCCACCAATTTGCGCTCGACCAGAGTCAAAAAAGCAAAGGTCAGCATCAGCAGCGTGGCCACAGCACCGGCTTTGAGGATGGTCACAACAAGCGGTTCCACGGATAGTTACCCTTTTTTTACCTTTCTGTCGTTACAATAACTTCCATCTTGCCCCGATCTCGGTAGCACATTGTTGAGGCATAAGTGGAGTTACATATATCGATAAGTTAGATAGTGTATATGTTGAATGATTTGTAGTAACGCTGCCTCAGCACGGGTATCTCCTGCGTCTGGGCGGGTTCTGGCCAGGTAATAAACATTGCCCATTTTTAACCCCTTGGGGGCCTGCAAGGGGCAGCCATGGGTTGTTAGCACAACCATAGGGATGGAGGCCAATTCGGGATCCGCTTTTAGTTTTTGGCAGACTTCAAGGTCATCCTCATCGGGTTCTTCAAGGTTGAGTACAATGAGGTCAAAATAGTGCTGGCGGGCTGTAGCCAGGCTGTCGGAACGGGTATCAGTCTGGCAAACCCGGCAGCCGTTATTTTCCAGCCGCTGCTTGAGTATAAGGGTCGGGCGGCAACTGTCCCCAACAATCAAAATTGAGGGTGGATACGTCGGGTATCCCCACCCCGTCTGATACCATTCTTTCAATGGACTCATTTCAGTTGAGCGCCTTGATAGGCTTATCGCTCCGCGTTTCAACAATATGACAGTCATTAGCGCAATGCTCCCAAAATAATCAGATTCGTGGCATTAATTGTATTGAGGATGAACGAAGGCCAAATCCCAATCACAATGATGCCGACCAGCAGCGGCACCATCGTGACCAACTCAAAGGAGGCCATGTCCATCTTGAAGGGCCAGTGGTCGGCGTCGAAAATCTGGCCCCACTTTTCTTCGCTAAATTCACCCAGGAAGAGGTACTGCATAATTTTGTAAAGGATGTAAGCCGCCGTCAGCACAATCGCCACGATGCCGACCATAGCAAAGGCCGGCAGCAGGTGAAAGGCCCCCCGGAACACCAGGAACTCGCTGATGAAGCCGGCCAACCCAGGCAGGCCCAGCGAGGCCAAACCGGTGACCATCATCACCGCGTAATAAACCGGCAGCCTGGCCGAGAGGCCGCCAAAAGCTTTCAGGTCGCGGGTGTGGGTGCGCTCGTAGAGCACGCCGACCAAAAAGAACATCCCCCCCGTAATCAAACCGTGATTGACCATTTGCAGCACCGCTCCGTTGAGGGCGATGGCCCGGCTGTCGGCCACGGCCGGCGTGGCTTCAGGATAAAAGGCGACGGCAGCGGCCAGCCCCAGGATAAAGGTACCCATGTGGCTGACTGAGGAGTAGGCGATGAGTCGTTTCAAATCCCATTGAGCCAGGCTGACCAAGGCCCCATAAATCATGCCGATCACGCCCAGGGTAGCCACAAGGTAAGCCATATCCCGGAAGACGGTGGGAAAGAAGGGGATCAAAATGCGGATCATGCCGTAACCGCCCAGTTTTAGCAGCACACCGGCCAGGATCACCGACCCGGCGGTGGGAGCGGCGGTATGGGCGTCGGGCAGCCAGGTGTGGAAGGGCCACAGCGGCACTTTGATGGCAAAGGCGATGAAGATGGCCCAGAAGGCGGCCATGGCCAGGGCCGGGTTAGTGGCAAAGGGCGCTTTAGCCGGAATCTCGGCCATATCCCAGCTACCGGTGGTCAGATAGATGCCGATGAAGGCCAGTAGCATGGCCACGGAGCCAACCAGGGTATAGATAAAGAACTTAATGGCCGAGTATTGAGGCCGATCTTTAGGCTGGCCCCAGATGCCGATGAGCAGGAACATCGGCACCAGGCCGATTTCCCAGAAGAAGTAAAAGAGGACCAGGTCCAGGGCGATAAACACCCCCAGCATGCCCATCTCCAACATCAGGAAGAGGGCAAAAAATTCCTTGACCCGCCTGGAAATGACGCGAGCCGAATACCAGAGACTGAGGGTGATGAGTAACGTTGTTAAAACGACCAGCGGCAGGCTTAAACCATCAAGCCCCAGGTGGTAACGAACCTTGATGGCCGGAATCCAGGCGACATTTTCAATAGCGAAATATACTCCAGAGTCGTCGTAAGCCGCCCAGAGGAACAGCGAAATCAGTAAGGGGAACAGGCTGATGACGATCGAAAAGTTTTTGATGAGTTTTTCCTGGGCGCCGGGTATGAGCATGACGATGATTGCGCCCAGTAAGGGGATAAAGACCATCAGGGTTAAGGCATACGGTATTTGCATTGCTTCTCCTTCAACATACGACCGCCGACCAATGACCGCCGCTAAAAGCGTATCCAAGCTCATCTGGCGGTCCCCTACACCCCCAAGGGGCGCGCGAAGCGCGAGGGGAGGCGAAGCGCTCTCGGCGGTCTGTCGTCGGTGGTCTTTTTTAAGCGCCTGGTAGCGAGGCCACACCGGCCCCCTGGCCGGACCAGATAAACAGGTAAAGGCCGATCAGAATTAAAAGTCCCACCAGCAAAATGAGCAGATAATTCTGCAGCCGGCCCGTTTGGAGCAGGCGCAGTTGGCCGCCAAACCAGTTAAACGCGCCGGGAATGCCGTTGACAAAGTAACCATCAATTCCATATTTATCAAAAACGGCGCTGCCATCGGCTACCAGGCGGGTCAGGTTGCCCACAAAGTTGACGATGGGGTTGATTACCCAATCGTAGTCAAATTTGGCCCAGAAGGTGGCCAGCGCCACGGCGGGGTAGATCAGCAAGCC
The DNA here is from genome assembly GCA_016860845.1 of Chloroflexota bacterium. Next base: position 322,274 of record BOKF01000003.1, on the reverse strand, counting down.
ACGGTAGATTTCATCAATGTAGTATTTATTGGACAGCAGGGTAAAGAGCGGTTGGCCGACTCGCGGGAGACGCTGGATGGGATCTGGGGCCTCGGCGCTGTCCAGGCGAGCGTAAAGCCACCAGCCAAAGCCAAAAGACAACAGGCTGATCAGAGTGGCGCTGATGGCTACGGTCCAATTAAAGGGCGCTGCCTCAAAAACGAGTCCGGGCGCGGCTTCCTCGGCCTGGAGATGAACCTCGCCGACCAGGCCGTGCAGCCAGCCGCCCATTAGCGGGCCGATCACCGGAAAATCTTCAGGCACATTAACAAAGCCCAGGAAAACGGCAAAGAAGGCCAGCACGAACAGCGGCCAGGTCATGCGCCGGCCCGGCTCGACGGCGTGTGTCGCCAATTCGGTGCGTGGTTTGCCGGAGAAAACCAGCCCAATTTGGCGGCCCATGTAAAAGGCAGTAAAGACGGCTCCCACCATGCCGGCCACAAAAACTCGAATAGCGACCGGGTCCGTATGGCGCAGAAAAGCTTCGGCCAGGATTTCATCTTTGCTCCAGAAACCGGCAAAGGGAAAGATACCGACCAGGGCCAGGGCGCCGGCCAGGTAGGCCCAGAAGGCGGCTTGCAACTTGTGGCGCAGGCCGCCCATGTGGCGCATATCCTGTGGGTCGGTGTGGTGGTCGTTGAGGTGATGAGCGCCGTGCTCCATGGCATGGATGACCGACCCGGAACCCAAAAAGAGCAGGGCCTTAAAGAAGGCGTTGGTCAGCATGTGAAAGACCCCGGCCATAAAACCTCCCAGGCCCAAAGCCATCATCATATAACCCAGTTGGCTGATGGTGGAATAAGCCAGAACTCGCTTGATGTCGTACTGAGCCACCCCGATAGTGGCCCCCATCACCGCCGTAATCGCGCCGATGATGGCCACCCACTGTAGGGCCGGCCCCCCCTCGACGGTAGCGAAGAGGGGCAGCATGCGGGCCACCAGGTAGACTCCGGCCGAAACCATTGTCGCGGCGTGGATGAGCGCGGACACCGGGGTAGGGCCTTCCATCGCATCCGGTAACCAGACGTGGAGGGGAAATTGGGCGCTTTTGCCCACCGCGCCGCCAAAAATGAGCAAGGCGCTCAGGATGGCGACCGGGAATCCCCACAGAGTGGCTTCGGTCAAACGTTCCAATACAGCCGGTTGAAAAATATCCCGGAAGGTAAGCGTGCCGGCGTAACCCCACAGAATCAGCATCCCGGCAAAGAGCATCACATCGCCGATGCGGGTGGTCAGAAAAGCTTTCAGGGCGGCCAGCTTGGGCGAGATTTTGTCCGGCCCTGGATACTTCCAAAACTGGAGCGTTTGCAGCAGACCACGCGGCCGGGCGAGTTTGTCGGCGTCGGGGTAGGTTTTCTCGAACCAAAAGCCGATGAGCAGGTAAGAGCACAACCCCATGACCTCCCAGGCAATAAAGAGCAGCAGCAGGTTATCGGCGATGACCAGCAGCAACATGCCGGCGGCAAAGAGGGAGATGTAGGCAAAGAAACGGGCGTAGCGGCCAAATTGGGCTTCATACCCTTCCATATACTCCGTGGAATAAATAAAGATCATCAGGCAGACGAAAGGGACCATAAAGAGCATGGCCGCGGTAAAGCCGTCCAGCGCAAAACCCGTATTGAAGACGCTGAAACCGATCGGCAGCCAGGGGACGGCCAGTCGCCAGCCGTCAACGTGAAGACCTTGACGAGGATTGGCCAGGTACGTGGCAACGGTACTAAAAACAATCAGCCAGGCGTGGAGGGTGGCCAGGACCATCGCGCCAATGGCCAGGCCCGCGCTGGCTTGCTTGTGACGGTTCAGGCCCAGCACAATCACGGCAAAGGCCAGGAGAGGATAGAGCGGGATGAACCAGATAAATTGAAACAAAAATTCCATACTCGTCTACCCACTTTCAGCGATAAACAGAGGACCGGAAGCGGCTGGCTAATTACTTTGACCTCAACCACGAAGCCACCGACCGATCGATGTAAGGTTGTGGTCGGCCAAGGTTGTCAAAAAATTCCAGAGGTAAGACCACGGCGGCCGGCAGCGCCCACCAGGGCACACCCCGCCGTTCAAGCTCGGCAAAGATGAGCACAGCCGAGATGGTGACGAATGAGGTGCCCAGCCAGAAGATGACCTCTTCTAGCAGCAGGAAACCGAAGAAATAGAGGCCCGACACGTAGGCCGGGTTAAAGCCGCCCCAGCCGGCCGCCACCGCCCAGGCATCCAACGGCAGGGCATAGGCCGAGACAAGGAAGACGCCGGCCAGGATGCGCCAGCGCCGTGCCCACAAGAAGTGAAAGTGAAACAGCCACAGCGCCGCAGCCACGCCGCCGATGATGAACCCTTCCATGATCAGGTACGTTAACCGTCCCAACATCTCAAGCGTGAACACAGCACTTTCCCCTAAGCTGCCTTTAAGCCATCATCGCTTCAAAAGCCGGCCGTTCGACCGTTTCGTGTTCTAACAGAGAGGTGGCCAACTTCTCCAGGCGGTGGCGATGGGCCAGGATAATCCCTTGGGCGCGCTCATAGGCTCTGGCGAGAATCTGTCCCATTTCCTGGTCAATCGCCTGGGCCATCTCTTCACTATAGTTTCGGATTTCGCCCAGGCTGCCCAGGTAGGGATTGCCCCGCTCTTCACCAAATGTCCGCAAGCCCAGTTTTTGACTAAAGCCGTACCGGGTGACCATAGACCGCGCCAGTTGGGTCGCTCGTTCCAAATCATTCGCCGCCCCGGTGGTGATCCGGTTGAAGATAATTTCTTCGGCGGCCCGGCCGCCTAACAGGCCCACGATTTCATCCTCGAAGGCTTCCCGAGTCCGCAAATACTTGTCTCCCGCCGGTAAAGGCAGCACGTACCCCAGCGCCATGCCGCGCGAAACAATGCTGACTTTATGGATCGGGTCAGCGTGCGGTAGATGATACATGACGACGGCGTGCCCGGCTTCGTGATAGGCCACCACTTGTCGCTCTTGGTCACTCAGAATTTTGCTTTGCCGTTCGGGTCCGGCCATGGTCCGCTCCAGCGCATCTTGAAACTCGGCCCGGCCAATCAAGCATAGATTTCGCCGCGCCGCCAGGATAGCGGCCTCATTCACCAGATTTTCCAAGTCTGCCCCCACAAAACCTGGCGTCATTTTAGCCAAATCCGTGAGGGAGATATTGGAGGCCAGGGGTTTGCCCTGGGTATGTACTTTCAAGATGGCCTCCCGTTCCTGAACATCAGGCCGGTCCAGGATGACCTTCCGGTCAAAGCGCCCTGGCCGCAACAGCGCCGGGTCCAGAATGTCAGGGCGATTGGTGGAAGCCATGACGATAACATTGGTGTCAGTGCCGAAGCCGTCCATTTCGACCAAAAGCTGATTAAGCGTTTGCTCTCGCTCGTCGTTACCGCTGCCAATACTGGCTCCCCGCCGCCGACCTACGGCATCAATCTCGTCTACAAAGATGACCGCCGGCGATTGTTCTCTGGCTTTTTTGAACAGGTCGCGCACCCGGGCGGCCCCAACACCGACGAACATCTCGACAAACTCGGAGCCGGAGATGCTAAAGAAGGGTACACCCGCTTCACCGGCGACGGCTTTAGCCATCAGGGTTTTGCCCGTCCCCGGCGGCCCGGCCATCAAGACCCCTTTGGGCACCCGAGCGCCTAATTTGGTGAATTTACCCGGTTCCTTAAGAAATTCGATGATCTCCCGGAGTTCAAGTTTAGCTTGCTCGGCCCCGGCCACATCGTGGAAGGTCACCTGAGAATAAGCGCTACGCGTTTCTTTGTCGTTAGATTTCGAGATGATGCGGGGATTGCTTTTGCCCACAGTATTAAAGTTGGAGGCAGAAGGGCTCCCCTGCTCCTGCCAGGCGCCTCGGAAAAGCAGGTACATCAGCAGGAATGGAAGGCCCAGTAGTAATCCAGCCCCAAAGCTAAACTCAGCCGGTGGTTCCTCCACGACAATAGGCAGCTTGGCCAGGGTGTCAGGCGGAACACCGAATAATTGTAGGGTTTGGACGGCGCTAACCCCTTCTTCTTTCCGAGCCGCGAGAGCGGTTTTATTAGTTCTGATAGCAGTTATGAGATTACCCCGCACTCTCAAAGATTCGACCTCGCCAGCTTGAATAGCCTGGACAATATACTGTAAAGGAGCACTCTGGCCAGTTATGTTAGACGAACTATCTTGCTGCTCGCTGCCCCTGCTGTAAAAGTATAACCAGCCGGTGAGGTTAAGAAGGAGTAAGATAACGATCATCCAGGGGGATAGCAAGGCCCTTCGCCATCGTTTGGCATTGGATTGATGGTCAGAATTCATTCGCTACAACCTCCCGATAATGGCTCCAACAATACCGGCCCAGATATTAGCTACAGCTCCCATGTGGGCATGACGCTCCGTAATGAGGCCGGTAATCCAACCCGCCAGGGCCCTAAAGCGAATCTACAAAATGATATCGAGCAACATTTTTTCTTCCTTGCTTTGATCAAACAGCAGTGCCAGGCTGCCCACCAGCAGCCCATCAATAACAAAGAAGGCCAGTTCCTCGACCGGCAGGTTGAACAGGCGCGGCCCCCAGATAATGCGGGGGGAGTAATACCAGAGGCGGTCAATCACCGCCATCTCCCAGGGAATACTCACCAGCAGGATAAGGACGACGATGACCAGTAGAGAACCCTTGTAGCGCCCGATGAGGCGCGGCGCAGCCAGCCAGAGACAGGCAATGGGCACGACGCCAAAGAGGAAGAGCAGTAAAGCGTAACTCATCTTCTATCTCCGGGATAAAGTCAATAAAATGCCCCCCGAACGATGGGCATCCTTCTCCCAACGGATGCCCACCGCCCGTTATCTCTGGGGGCCATAAGGTCAGGTGGGTGGCGACAGTGCTTTCAGGCATGTCTCACACAGGATGATCATCGTCGTCTCTTGGGGTACCCATTCGCGTCCGGGGATAGGTACGTCGCTTCGATGGGCGTGCTCCTTGCATAGACCCATCCCACACACAACGCATACGGCGACCGCATCCTTGGTCTCACCTGACTCAGCACACACGTAACATTTCATGGTTTTCACCTCCTTCCTGGTTCAACTTTGAAGCCAGTGATGCCCTCTTAACAGAGGGCCGGAGCAAAGGGGGCGTGACGCTGACCCCCTTCGCTCCGCTTCGTTTAGTGATGGGCGGACGCCATCGGCGTAGGTGTTGCTGTTGAAACCTCGCCGGCCGCCCGGCCGGCGAAGTAGTTGTACAGGGGGACAAACAGGACAGCCGTCAAGAAGCCACCGGCGAAACTTTCCACCAGGCCGAGGAAGAAGGCGCCCCAACTAATGAAGGTGAAGCCGGGCAGCAGTAACTCGTAGATGTTTTGCATCACCCACCAGTTGGGGAAGAGTACGCCGAGCAGCATGTCAAGGCTAAAAACGACGGTAGCAAAAATGGCCAGCGTCCACGCGATAGACCAGAAGGGTAAGGGTTTCATAGCACATCTCTCCTTTCACTCCTATAAGCCAGAGCACAAATGAAACGTTGCGTCACTATCCCATCCTGAGTGTAGCCCACTCGAAGGCCAACTTAAAGCGCCGAATGGCCTGTTTTGACACAGGCAAAATGGCGTGGGGCAGCTCGGTATAAAAATTGGGTAACTACTCCACCTTTCATTTTACTATGGGGAACTGGGTACCCGGCTGAGTTCTCTCAAATCTGAAGTTTGCCGCCTTGCAATCTTTGGGGGTGTTTTTGTTTGTGCTGTGTGTTTCTGCGCCTGACAACTTTGATAAATGCGCTCACTTGTAGGATAGGGATGATTAGCGTGAGCCAAAGAAACGGATATTGAAACCAGTTTGGATCATCCGGTACACGGCGGTGAAAAGAGAGAGTATAGTGCATAAACAGAAAATAGAAAGTGTGCAGAACAACCAGGCAAAACAGCGCGTACGCGCCGTACTGGAGCCATTTCCAGGCCGACGCACCAAGCAGATTGATAGCCCAATTGGCTGAAGTTGCTACCAACAGCACCGTAATAAAGACGGCCACCATGCCTACCGCATTGGATAAGCCAAAACCCGGTTCCAGGCGAGCATAACGGTCCAATTCTGGAACAAACTCGTAGCCGAAAAAGCGCATAAAATCCCATCGAACCCAACCTAACAGAACCAGATAAGTGTGACCAAAAGCCAGCAGGCCATACCAGATCCCCATTTCTCGTCGCCAGGGTAGCAACCGCCCGGCCCAGGCCCAATGCTGGGCGATAGGGCCGACCACCAATGTAAACCAGAGCAGGATGAAGCTGCCATCACCAACGGCTCGCCACAAGCGCATCCCCGGGTCCCATTGGGGTCGACTTAACCAGAAGAGATATGTTAGCCCTACACCAATGCTGCCGACCAGCAGGTGACGAAACAAAAAGTTGTTTTTGAGATTGACCATCTTGATAACCTCTATGAAGATGGGGACTCCAGCGCCGCCAGGGCTTTGGCAGCCGGGGTGAAGTTGGGGTTATAATCCAGCGCAGCGCGGAAATCTTCGGCGGCAGCTTCCACCTGGCCGAGAGCTTGCCGGGCCAAACCGCGATAGTAATACAGTTCTTCTAACCCGCCAGTCGCCTGCAAAATCACACTGCTCAGGTCAATCACATCCTGATAGCGCCCCACCGCCAGGTAGGTTTCAAAAATATCGAACTGATACCAGAGCATGCGATAAGGCAGGCCAATACGCCGGGCCTCGTCAAAGGCGCCGGCGGCCAGCTCTTTTTGTCCCAAGCGCGCATAGTTGGTGCCCAGGTTAAACCAGGCGTAGGGGCTGCCAGGGGTATTTTTGGCCTCAGTTTGAGCGGTGAGCAGGGCGCGCTCGAACATGGTCTGGTCTATCATAGCCGAGCCGACGATCGCATGGACGAGGGCAGCCCGGTTGGAAGGGTAAGCCAGCACGTAGGTGCGGTTGAAGACCTGCCAGTGGGTATCAAACTCGGCCATCGGCACTTGAATGCCAGAGCCGTTGAGCGAGTCTTCGGCGATAAAATAACCGCCCGCTTCATCGTAACCGGTGAAGAGGCGATAGTGGCCCATACCGCCGTTATCTTCGGGGTTTGTCCAGAATTCGACAATCACCGGCAAGCCGTTGCTCAGGAGACTTTTGAGCAGATCCAGGTCGCCCCTCACGCGAACGACGGCCTCAAACCCCAGCGAGCGGGCGTAGGCGGCCAGTTCGTCGGGGCTAACATTTTTGTCCTCTTGGTTCGGTTTGAGGAATTGAGCCGCCTCGACTTGGGTTTCCGTCCGCCCATAGTAGCTGAGGTTCATGCTGATGGTGGCCGGGCCGCAATTATTCCAGGTTTGCCATTGGTGGGTCACGCCGGCCAGCTTGACCTGGGGGGCAATCGGTTCAGCCGAAATGGTCGTAGTTTTGACCAGAACTACCGTGTCCGCGCTTTGATAGGCGTTTCCGGTCGGACTTGAGGAGGTCTGGTTAAATGCGCCTGGCCTGGGGCTTTCCGTTGGGTTCAAAGATGGTTCATTGAGATCGGCCGGGGTATCATCCGGCTGCGCCAGAGCGTTGCTTTCGATGGGGCGCATCTGTAGCAGTGTTTCCGGGTCCACGGTGGAGACCGCCGGGGGCGGCGGCAACGTAGGTTTGGGCAGAAGTTTATTCAAGTACGTCCGGGCGTAATAAGGAAGGGCTTCGATACGCCGGCTGACCACTTCGGCGTTGAGGGCTGAATAGATCAGCAGGCCGCTCAAGATCACCATCGTCAAGGTGATGGGCCAGCGCCCACCGGCTGATCGAGTTCTATACATTCTTACGCTCCTGTGTCTCAATTTAGCTATCCTCCTTTATACGACTACCGGCGACGGACCGCCGACCGCCGCAAGATAATAGATGATAAGATGATGGTGGATAGAAGATGGCTTGGAAGCCTATCTTCTATCTACCATCTACTATCTACCATCTTCTTCCCCATTGCTGGGGTGGGTTAGCTCGTGACAACTCCTCTAAAAATAAAATTAAAGCCCATCAGCAGGGTCAACAAAACCGGCTGGTGGATGAGATAAATGGGTAGAGAGTGCTGCCCCAGCCAGCGCAGCCCGCGCACCGGCAGGGTCGGGTTCAGATTGGGCAAGGCCAGGCGCGGCGTGCCCCGCGGATACAGGGTGTACCCAACGAATATCCCCAACAGGGACAGGCCGAACCAGGGCAGCAAGGGATAATAGTCAACCATGTAGATGCCCTGCTGCTTGATTCCCAGCCAGATCAGCCACGGAAACGAGACCACCAACCCGTCCAGGTAAATCCCCAGCCCGATGAGAAGCAGCCCGGTAGCCAGGCTGACCCAGCGACCCAGCCGCAGGAAGGGATAGGCTAAGATGATAGACGCGCCCAACAGGTGCAGAATGCCGAAGATGACAAAGCCCCGCCCGATGAAAAAGTAGGTAGCGACGGTGATGGCCAGCCCAAAGCCGAATATCTCAGCGCCGCGCCGCAGATATTTGGTGAAGGGAGCCGGCTGCCCGGTGCGCTGCTCGTATCGAGTATCGCTCAAGGTCAGGGATAGCCCGGCCAGAAAGATAAAGGTGGAGCCGATGCTGCGAGCAAAGGTCTGCCAGGGGCCGCCCAACAGGTTAGCTTGATAATATCCGAAATAACTTAAGTCCCATACCAGGTGGTAAAAGACCATCAGAATGACGGCGACGCCGCGCAGGGCGTCTATTTCCCAAAATCTGGTCAGTTTTTTGGTGATAGTTAAGGTCATGGCGCTTGATTTTTCACATATTTATCGAAGAAGGCCAGGGTGCGCTCCATAGCCAATGTCCAGGCCTCGCCCCGGAAGATATGGCGCTGGTCAGGATAGGTGTAGTACTCGCCCGGTGCGCCGGCGGCCTGCATGGCCTGCCACAGCCGGGCCGATAGTTCCGGCGGCACTTCACCGTCCAACTCGCCGTGGTGAATCGAAATCGGCCCGGCAACATCGGCCAGGTAGGTAAGCGGCGAGAGTTTGGCCCACACCTCCGGCGCTTCCTCCGGCGTACCGTAGCGCTGGATGATTTCGTGGCCGCCGCCCCAGCCCTGCATTAGGCGGAAGTTGTCGGCGGCGTCAGCCCCCATTGAGCCAAAGAGGACGGTGGCGTCCACGCTGTCTCGGGCGGTGATGACCCGTAGGGCAATCTCACCGCCGGTGCTGTGCCCCCACATACCCACCCGCTCCGCGTCAACAAAATCCAGGCTAGGCAAAGCGTCTAGCAGGTCGAGGATATCATAAGTCCAGCCAGGATCGAAATGTCCCCCGAAATCGCCCGCGGAGCCGGCATAGCCCCGGTAGTCGCTGGCAATGGTGACATAGCTGTGCTCCGCCAGGTAGTCGGCTTCGGTCTGGGTGCCGGTACCAGGTGTGTAGGTGTCTGGATTATAATAGCCGTGATTGAGCAGGATGACAGGGAAACGCGGCATCGTATCAGAAGCTTCGGCTTTGGGCACATTCATGACCCCGGTGATACGCAGGCCATCGCTGGTATAGGCAATCTGGTAGCGGATGAACCGGTCGGTCTCGGCCAGGGTGGAGATGATTTCGATGGTGGGCGGTGGGTCATCCCGGTGCTGGCGCATGCTCTCGATGAAGAGCGGATCCGAGGTGTCTGGCGATAGGCTGGCGGTGGGGGAAGCAACACCGATAGAGGAGTCAACGACCGGGGTTTCGGGGCCAGGTTGGGAGGCTGCGGTGGGGGAGACCGGGTCAGTTTGAGCCTCAACCACCGGGGTGGCCGAGCCAAATTGGGCTTCGGCCTGCGGCGTTGACGTGGGCGGAGGCGTGGTTTCCGGGTTGCCGCCGCTGGCATTGCCTGGTTTGCCTGCTGTTGGCGACGGTAAGGCGGTGGGTGTGGCTGTGAGGACAGCCGTCAATGTGGGGCTTGGTTGTGCCGCCGGTGTTGGTGTGGCCGTCGCAGTTGGCGTAACCGCCGGCGTTGGCGTAGCCAGTGAAACCGGTTCGCCCTGGCAAGCGGCTATATTGAGCACCAGGACGAGGATCAGGCTCAGGTAGGCCAGATGAGGTCGGCTGGAAATCTTAACTGTTGAGACGCAGGGACACGGAAGTGGTTTATTATTTTTCTCCGTACTATTGTGTCTCTGCGGTAAATTTTTCTTCAACTGTAGCTCATGGGCATCATTCATAGATTTTTGTTCCATAGTGAAAATCCACCGGCCTAATGGTCGCCGTGCCGGCGGGGGCGATGGTCCTGCTCAGCCGCTTCTTCCTCTTCATCATGACCGCCATGGCCGGCAGGGATACTGGCTAATGGCTGCATGTAACTTTTCCCGCCGGTAGTGAGGGTGAAGGATTTGGCCGTGGCTGGAATCTCAAACTCGATGACCGCCGGTACCATGTCTTCAAAGGTGAGCAGGGTCTTGCCGGCGTCGTCCGTCACCATAGCGCCGCCCCAAAAAGCCGGGGTATTCTCATCCACCAGGTGGGAAACCAGTTCGGGCAAATCTCCGATGTGATCGGCCAGGGCATAACACCAGATTTCGCGCCCAGTGTATTCGGGCGGGGTGGCCCGGTGCATCAGGGCTTCCATTTGCTCCGGGTCAACGGCCGGCCCCACCCCAACGACAGTGAAATTGGCGCGTGGGAATTTGCCGGCCATAATGGCCCGGGCCAACTCTTTGGTATAGTCCATCACGTCGTCAAAGTCGTGGAACTGGCCATCAGTGACGACGACAGCCAGCGCCGCTTCGATGGTTTCGCCCCCAGCTTGAAGCTGCTGGATGTAGGCGACAAAATCTCGGACGGCCGCCAGCAGGTAAGTCGCGCCGCCAAAGCGTTTGGGGCCGCGAAAATCGTAGGAGGCGGCTTCCTCGGCCGTTAGCTCGCCGATGACTTCCACGTCGCGGCCCTCAGGCCCGGTGGCCCAATAGGCCACCCGGCACTTACCATTGGCATCCTTGCCGGCCACATACGGCACGGCCACGCGCATAGCCGCCTCGACGGGATTGAAGCGCCGCCCCAGGAAAAACAAGCCTCCGCCGCGGCCATAGTTGCCGGCCTGCCGCATGGAATCGCTACCGTCCATATAAAAGGCCGCCGCCAGCCGTTCAATCGTCGGATCAACGGCAAAGGTGATTTCAAGGCGCAGCTTGTCACCGACTTGACTGCGATGAATTTCCGAGAAAATGTCCAAAAGACCCTCTCGCTTATGTATTTCACGAACCATGATTTTCCCCTTTCTTATTTTGGTGAAGATTATTTGAAATTGCCTTCCCACTCTGAGGCAGGAGGCGAGGCGGTTGGTTTTGGCTTGTTGAGTTCTTGAAAATCTTGCGACCAATCATCCCGGCCCGCCGGCTCTGGCCCGCCGGCTGAACTGGCGGGCAGCAAGCCATGCTCGGCTTGCAGGTCAACCAACCAGTCAGTGCGGGAGGTAATGGCTTTTGCCTGGGTTGAGTCGGCGGCTTCACCGGCAAAATCACGCCACCACTCCGGCTGCGCGGCGCGCCGTCGTGACGGGACGGCCGGTCGCTCAAAATCACGGTCCCAGTCTGCTCGATCCGCGCCGGCCGGTCGTCGTGGTGCAGGCGACGAGTGAGGCGACCTGGGTGGAGAAGGTAACGGTTCGGGCTGGGCGGCCGATTTTTCGGCCGGCGAGGCTTGAGCTTGCATGCTGGCGGATAAAGTCCGCATCATCCTATCATCTGCCGGCGTGGCGATGGCCGGTAAAATCCGCCGGATGATCGCCAGGTAATCCTGGGGCGTGGCCTGCGGGGGCAGTGTCATTCGCTCGGCCGTCCACCTGGCCGCCATACGCCGCAGGCGGTCAAGCAGTCCAGGTTCCTCCTGGCCTGGCGGGCGCGGGTCTGAACTTCGGATCGCTTCATCGCCCTCAATATCATAGCCGGCCAGACGAAGTTCCACTTCCAACCGGCGCCGGCTAGGCACAGGGAGGGGTGTAGCGGCCAGGGGACTCTGGCCAGGCCTAAGCGACAGCTCGGCTTGTAGACGGCTCAATAAATCGTACACAATGCGCATGACGATAACGGTGTTATCGGCCCGGTCAAACAGCTGCGGATCAAGCACCGGATAAACCAAAACCAGGCCGCGCCCTTGCTGGATGTCGCTAATAGGCGCCCCCGGCAGCAGCAGGTGAACCATGCGCTCACCGGCGTCGTAGGGATTTTGAAACACATGGGCCAAACTCTCCCGGTAGGCGTGCAGCACATCGAGCCGGCCCACTGTCAGCCGGCCCTCGTTGGCCAGGGGAGTTATCTCGACCCGGCCCTGGTCGGCAGAAAGCCGGGCCTGCATTTGCCCATACAGGTAGACAGCATCATTAAAGCCCTCCACCTGGACTTGCTGCTCCACCGCCTCCAACGTCATCAGGTAGTGTGGCCCGGCAGTAATGGCCCGGAACTGACCACGCCGGCTCGCTTCCACCGACCCCACTTGCCCCTGCAAGTCCGACGAAAGCGTGGAGATGGCCTCACCGGTGATAACTGTCAACCCGCCGCCAAGGCAGCCCAGGACCACCACGAGTTCAACGGCCTGACTTTCCCCGTCACGAAAGTAAAACATATCTACCAGACTCGCCGCGGAGCGGACCGATTCTTCGGTGAGTGGGTTTTCTTGCCCTCCTCTAGGTTGAAAATAGGGTGGCCAACTCATCCTCTGTGATCGCAGAAGTTCTTGTCCCATCGTCACCTGATTAACTGACCTGACGCCTCAAGCGCGGCAAAAACCGCCCCGTAAGCTGCGCATAGGCCCGGTAGGCTTCGCCAAATTTCTCGATCATGGCCTCTTCTTCGCCACCGGCGACGGCCATAGCCACCAGCCCCAGGCCCAGCCAGGCCGCGCCGATGAGCCAGTTGGCCGATATTAAAAAGTAAGCCAACGCCCACACGAAAATGGTGGTGTACATCGGGTGGCGCACCCAACGATACGGGCCAGTGGTCACCAACGTCTGATTTTCCCGGATGACCACCGGCATTGACCAGTTCTGGCCCAGGGCGTGATGAACCCACCAGAAAAGCAGAACGGTGACGACGCCGAGGCCAACCCCGGTCCAACGCAACCAGGTCGGCATTGAGAAGGCGGCCCCTTTTAACCAGGAGGGAGCAACAATATACAGCGCAGACGTGGCCGCGCCCAGTAAACCGAAAAACAATAACAGGGGTGTGCTGAACTTGCCGTCTCGGCTGATGATGATTTTTTGATGGACCTGGCCGGCCAGCCAGCCATAGTACAACCTGACACAGGCCAGCAGCATTGAAACGACCCCTAGACTGCCTCTAAAGATGCCTTCGTTGCTCACAGGTCTTGCTCCGAATGGTTATCATTGAGCTTCACCTTTTTTCCTCTTTTCAGCACGAACTAGATTGCCTCCCAGGTATTACTGACGGGTTAAAATGTATTACCGTTGCTTTTCCGTCACTCTTCAACTCGACTTGGTGGTCAGTTCCCGCGAGTCCGCCAGAACACCCCTCAGACAGGCAGAGGCACTTATATCTACTCATGCACCCAAACCCACGTCCCCACATCCTCTTCAGTCGCCAGGGTCCAGCCACCCCGGTCAATCGGCGTGGCCCACTCAAACAACCACTTGGCATCGGCCAGTGGCAGGTTTACGCACCCGTGCGAATGACGGATCCCAAAGCGGTCGTGCCAGTAGGCCCCGTGGATGGAAAAGTTGCCATTAAAATACAGTGACCAGGGCACATCCTCCAGAAAGTAGTAATCAGGGTAGCCCTCCCGCCCACTCATCTTGGCCTGTCTGGCCTTGACCCACACTCGAAACAGTCCCGGTTCGGTCCGCCACCAGGGCAACCCCGAAGAGACCAGCGTGGCGTAGACCATCTGATCCCCCTCATAAGCGACCAGGGTCTGTTCATACAAATCAACCTCAATCCATTTATCACCGGGCAAGACGCCTGCCGGTCGCGGCTTGGGGGTGACGATCCCCACCATCCCCTGCTCGACCCAATGCCCTTCGCCCACGCGATACCAGCGCCGGTCATTGAAGGGTTGCGCTTCCAAAATAGGGACAATCGTGTAGCGTTTCAACAGGAATGACCCCTCGCCCGGTAAGGCGCCGGGTTCCGCCGCCGTCCAGGTATCAAAGACGATCCAGGCAAACGTTTCCAGCGGCGGGCCGATCAAACCGCGAAAAGCAGAGGGTTGGTAAATTTCCAGGTAATCGGCCTGCACATACTCATCCGGGTTAATGCGATACCAATGCGCACCACTTTGTTCAATGGGCTGGGTATCGGCCAGGCTCACCCAGACATACCCAGCCGCCAACGACCTGACCGGGCTGAGGCCCAGCGTTGCCTGGAGGGGATGTTGGTAAACGGGCACATTGCCGGTGATGACCCGGGCATAGGTCAGCTTCGGGGTTACCGGTGGAGGAGAGGTGGCGAGAGGGGTTTCAAATTCCGGGTGCGACGTAGCTGGAAAGTGGGTTGCACCTGAAGCGTCTCCTAAAACTTGGGCGACGCTCCCCGCCGGGGCGATCAACGATGATAAAGGCGGCTGATCAAGCGGCTGAGCCAAAACGAGGTGATGGCTTGCCAGGCCCAGTCCCAGAGCCATCCAGATACTGATCCCCAGGTTGGCTACTGATCTTCGCATCGGTTCCTCCTGCCTGCCCAAGCCACCTTCCCGGAAGCTAAAGGTAAATCAGGCGTCTCCTGAACTAGTCAAGCTTTTCCTCTAACCACACTTCTAAGGTTCGTCCCACTCGCTCCAGGCTTTCGGGTGCGACCTTGTCGGCTGTATCAGCCACGGTGTGCCAATACGGATAGTCAAAATCAATCATATCAACGGCAGGGATACCACGCTCTAAAAAGGGTAAGTGGTCGTCAATGATCGTGTGCTTAAACTGAGGAATAAGGTAATTCTCATAGCCTAACTCAGCGGCAACAGCCCATATCTCAACGCTGAGGTCTTCCGTTGAATTTCGCTCGAAAAAGATGTTTTGGTCGGCATCGCCAATCATGTCAACGACGACCACACTTTGAGGCTTGACAACCAGATTCTCAGCCATGTAGCGAGCGCCGACCGAGAAGGGCCAATCGTCCAGGCGTCCTCTATCTTCGGCGTCAAAAAAGGCTAACCACACTTCATT
Organism: Chloroflexota bacterium; assembly: GCA_016860845.1. Next base: position 307,161 of record BOKF01000003.1, on the reverse strand, counting down.
TTTAAGTTTGTTGGTTTCCAACACGCGGGCGAGCTCTAGCAGCACCGCTACGCCGCTGGCCCCATCGTTAGCGCCTTCAATCCAATCATTTTGGCGAGCGAGGTTTGGGTCTTTGTCGGCAGCCGGGCGGGTGTCGTAATGAGCGCCCAAAATAATAACCGGCCCGCTGCCAAGTCTACCGATAATGTTTCGTCCCTTAACCCCTTTGAAGGTAAATTCCTGAGTCTCAACAGCCCAGCCAACCTGCTCTAACGCCGTGATAATGAGATCGCCGGTGGCCCAGCCGGCCTCTGTGCCGGTGGGTCTGGGACCCAATTGGGTCTGAGCCAGGACATGTTGATAGGCAGTATCGCCATCAAAAGTTAGGGCTGAGGCAACGGATGAAGTTGCCGGCGTTGAGGTTGGTAGCTTGACAGTAGGGGTTGCCAAAGGAGAATCTGGCGATATAGATGTTGGTTGGGTGGGCAGGGGTAAAACCGTGGGCGAAGAGGCTGCGCCCCGGATTTGAGCGGTGGTCATCGAGTTATTTGTTGATGCAGGGGGTGGCGGGGGGAAATATACCAGGGCCAAGATGATCAGCACAGCTACGATTCCCATTGTTAAAATGGCCAGGACCCACTTGGGCCAGGACTTGTTGATCAAGTGGGTCTCCCCTGTTTTATGGTATGGTCAAGCTGTGGTTTTTTACGACGGCGCTCCCAGCGCAGCATCACCAAGATAGAAGTACCCAGGGTTAGGGCTGTCGTCAGGCCGACCAAGCGCACGATATTCATGACGATGGGGGTGTACCTACCTGCAACTGGGTCGTACTGGAAACAGCGCAGCAGGACTTGATCAACGAACGAGCCAATCTTGTTGGCCGAGGCTTCCACCAAGCCCAGGCGCAGGTCGGTGGGCGAATACTCCAGGCCAAAGAAATAGCGCGAAATCTTACCCTCAGGCGTCAAGACCACAATGCCGGCAGGGTGGGCATACTGATCGAGTTGAGCATCATAGGCGTAACGGAAGCCAATGGCCCCGGCCAGTTGGTCAATGGCGGCGTGTTCGCCGGTGAGGAAGCGCCAGCCAGCGGCTGCGCCGGAACGCCCGTAGTGCTCAAGCTGGATGGCCTTCTTTTCTGCGGCCAGCGTGGAGGTGTCGCGTGGATCAAGGCTGACCGTGACGACCCCGAATTGGTTGCCGACGTCGAACTTGAGTGCCCGCAGGCTTTCCACCAACTCCTCAAGCACCACGCTGCAAAGGGTCTTGCACCCATAGTAAGCGAAGACCAGGATGACTGGCTTTTCGCTAAAGTAATCGCCGAGTTGAACGGTTTGGCCGGCTTCGTCGCGGAAGGCGAGGTCGAGCGGAACTTGCTCGTTCAGTTTTTGCTCAAAGTTGACCTCGCTCAACGGGTCGGCTGAAGGGTCATGCGCCTGGGCTGGGCTAGCTGCAACCAGCGCGAAGAACGAGAGGCATAAGAGCAGCCAGGCGCAGAAATGACGACATGACGAGCGATATAAAGACATAGGATACTTTCGCTATCCTCGATGATTGGCCGGGATTCCCATTGATGGACTCAGGTTGAACCAAATTTGACGTTGAGACAATACTATCTTACGCGACGTAAGATAAAAAGGCAAATTTGTTATCCCGCAGCAATCTTCCAGGAAACCCTCTAAGTACAAACGCAAAAGTTCTTGGGGGTGCATAGAGAGAAGACCCCCCTAAAGATTTATGCAATTGTACTTAGAAGCCGTCAGAGATAATGACCGTGGTGCGTACACACGCGTGGGTATTGACCCCGCAGACAACAGTGACATCGGGATTTAGAGAGGAAAGGATAGTGTCGAGATCGGTCTCGAAAAAGGCACTATACCGCGAGTAAGGACTCTTTTTCGTCAATCGAGGAGGGCACAGAAGTACGAATTTCTAAAAGGTGAACCGCTTCCCGGTACCCCAACATTTTGACTTCCATTATTTCCATTGGGGATAAGTCGAGCTTTGATGGGCCAGGGGGACGACGCAAATTTATGGCAAGCCTGTTTGAAAAGATGCGTTACCAAACGAGAGTTGGTTCCCTGGCGACGCTTGCCCCGAATAACACCCAGGCGAGTAATCCAGGCTCGTTTTTCTCTAACCCCAGCATGGCCAAACCTAAAATCTCATTACCATCTACCGCCACCACAGAACAATCCATATCAATGTTATAGACTTGCACATACTCGCGCAGAGAGCGGCGTTCATGGACCTTGGCACCAGGTAATCAACCCGGGCAGGTCATTTAGCCAGAAAAATGGCGATCTGCTCAGGGAAGGTGCGGATATTGATTGGCTTGGAAATGAACCCATCACAGCCATAGGCCAAGGCCATTTCTCTGGCTGTATCTTCAGGCCAAGCCGTTACTGCCACCACCGGAACATTTTGTAATTCGGGTACACGTTTCAAAAGGAAGACGAGCATTTGGCCGTCAATATCTGGTAAGCCCAAATCAACCAAGATGATCTCAGGGCCTGCCTCAACGGCTGTTTTTAGTCCTGTTTCGCCATCGCTCACGTGAACCACCTCGTGGTGGTGAGCTTCTAGAATACGCCGTATCAATAGCGCATTCTGTTGGTTGTCTTCAATCACCAGGATCTTACTCATGGTCGGCTATCCTCGGCAAGGATAATTTAAATAGGTAAACCCCCGGCTATGCCGGGGAGACAGCCACAGTTTGACAGATCCGGGAATATGGAGGAGCCTCCTGACTATGAACCGCTCAAAGCTCATAGATCAGGAGGCAGGGAGTGATCCCCGAACAAAGTTTAAGTCATAGCAAATGGGAATGCAAGTATCATATCGTTTGGATTCCCAAGTACCGGCGCCAAAAGCTGTTTGGCGAATTGCGCAAAGAGTTAGGCCAGGTGTTGCGCGAACTGGCCCGGCAGAAAGAGAGTGAGATCATCGAAGGCCATCTGCTGCCAGATCACGTGCATATGTTGATCTCAATTCCACCGAAACATTCGGTTGCCCAAGTAGTCGGTTACATCAAAGGGAAAAGTGCGATCTGGATAGCGCGGACGTATGGCGGACGGCAACGGAATTTCACGGGCGAACATTTCTGGGCACGGGGCTACTATGTTTCGACCGTAGGCCGGGATGAAGAAGTGATCCGAGCGTACATCCAACAACAGGAAAAGGAAGATCAACGCCTGGAACAACTGAATATGTTTGACCAGAAAGTGCCGCCTTCAGGCGGCTAAAGGTTTGACCAGGGAAGGCCGCCTTCAGGCGGCTCATAAAGTTTAACCGAAAAACCGCTTTGAGCGGTTCACATCATAAGCCACCGGCTTTGCCGGTGGTCAGTTTAACTCTGGTTGTCAACAATCGGCTCAACCAGGGCTGAGCCTGCTTGATCCGGGTGCGCGCCAGCGAGCCGGTAATTTGAGCCAACGCCTCATACATCGGCAACCCCGCCAAGCGGAAAGGAGCTCGTCCTTTCGTAAACAGCACCGCCCGCGCGGCGTCCAGATGCCCCCGCAAGGCCATCTGCTGCTCAGCCGACAGGGCGGCTAAGGCCGCGGCCGGCTGGTTCATGAGACGTTTTCGCTATCCTCGATAATTTCGTCGAGACGTCCATTGATGGACTCCGGTTAAACCAAATCTGACAATGAGACCATTCTATCTTACGCAACGTAAGATAAAAAGCAAATTTGCTATAATGAGGAGGTTGTGTTGATCGTGGGGGTGGAGTGGCTAAAAACAGGCACACAGCCACGTTGGCTCAGGCCAAGTGCCAGCACCAGCGTAGCTGTCGTCTTGCCTTTCCGTTCGCGTGATGCGAGTTGCTTATGACTGGGCTGGGTCAATCCGGTAGCCCCGCAGCCGCAGGCTGTTTGTGACCACGAAGATGGAACTGAAAGCCATCGCCGCTGCGGCCAGGATGGGCACTAACCAGCCCAGCGCCGCCACCGGGATCAGGATGACGTTGTAGAAGAAAGCCCAGAACAGATTTTGTTTGATCGTCCGCATGGTACGGCGCGACAGGGCGATGGCCCGCGGCACGCCCCGCAAGTCGCCGCTCATCAGCGTCACCGGCGCAGCGGCCATGGCCACATCTGTGCCCGTGCCGATGGCGATGCCCACGTCGGCCTGGGCTAAAGCAGGCGCGTCGTTAATCCCATCGCCGACCATCGCCACAATCTTGCCCTCTTCCTGCAATTGCTTGACGACAGCGGCTTTATCGCCCGGTAATACTTCGGCAATGACTCGATCCGCTCCAACCGCTCGGCCGATAGCCTCGGCTGTTTTTTGGTTGTCGCCGGTCAGCATAATCACTTCTAGCCCCATCTGGTGCAGTTCGGCAATAGCCTCGACCGAGCCATCTTTGATCGAGTCGGCTACGGCGACGATGCCGGCTACCTGACCATCTACGGCAGTTAGCATGGCCGTCTTCGCCTCGCCTTGCAGGCGAGAGACTTCTTTTTCAAGACCATTGAGGGCCAGCCCCCGCGCTTCCATTAGCCGCAGATTACCGACCAGTACCTCGCGGTTGTCTACCTGAGCGGCGATGCCCTGCCCGGCGATGGCCTGAAAGCCGGCCAACTCCCCGAAAGCCAGACCGCGCTCGGTGGCGGCAGCCACGATGGCCTCAGCCAGGGGATGCTCGCTGCCCTTCTCGGCGGAAGCGGCCAACCAGAGGATTGCGGATTGCGGATCGTGGATTGCGGATTGGGAAGATAAATCCGCAGTCCGAAATCCGAAATCCGAAATTACGATGTCGGTTACGGTGGGGCGGCCTTGGGTGATTGTGCCGGTTTTATCCAGCACGACCGTGCCAATTTTGCCCGCCCGCTCTAGCGCCTCAGACGATTTGAACAGCAGGCCGCGCTCGGCGCCCTTACCCGTGCCGACCATGATAGCCGTCGGCGTGGCCAGCCCCAGCGCGCATGGGCAGGCAATGACCAGCACCGCGACCATGTTGATGAGGGCAAAAGTGAAGCCCACCCCGCCGATGAAGTACCAGCCGAGGAAGGTCAGCAGGGCGATCGTAATCACTACCGGGACAAAGATGGACGAGACAGTGTCGGCTAACTTCTGGATGGGCGCTTTGCTGCCCTGTGCTTCTTCGACCAGTCTGATAATCTGCGCCAGCGCCGTTTCCTTGCCCACTTTGGTCGCTTCAAACTTGAGCAGCCCTTGCTTGTTAAGGGTCGCGCCGATAACGGCCGCGCCGGGCGACTTCTCCACCGGCATGGATTCGCCGGTCAACATTGACTCGTCTACGGTGGACTTGCCCTCAACAACCACGCCGTCCACCGGGATTTTCTCGCCGGGGCGGACGAGGACGAGGTCGCCGACGCGCACGTCATCAATCGGAATATCGGCCTCCGCGCCATCACGGATGACGCGGGCAGTTTTGGCCCGCAGCCCCATCAATTTTTTGATGGCTTCGGAGGTCTGACCTTTGGCCCGCGCTTCCAGGAACTTGCCCAGCACAATCAAGACAATGATGACCGCCGCCGTCTCGAAGTAGACATGGTCACCGATGCCGTTGAGGTTGAAGAGCTGGGCCAGAATAACGGCAATACTGTAGAAGTACGCGGCCGACGTACCCATGGCAATCAGTACATCCATATTGGCCGAGCCGTTACGCAGCGACTTGTAGCCGCCGACGTAGTACTGCCAGCCGACATAAAACTGGACCGGCGTAGCCAGAGCGAACAATAGCCAGTTGAACCAGGGTGCGACCAGGCCGTATCCCTCCATCATCATGCCCGGCCTCATGCCCCCGAAGAAGGGGTTGAGCAGGCCAAAATCACGGGCCATCGCCAACGCAAACAGCGGTACGGTGAGGATCAGGCCCACCACGAGCAAGTGCTTCTGGTGGGCGATTTCTTTTTCGCGGGCCAGGCGCTCGGCATCTTCGGCGTTGCCCTCGACGATGACGGCCTCGAAGCCCGCCGCACCGATGGCCCGGCGCAGATCGCCCTGGCTGACCACAGTGGGAATGTACTTGACGATGGCTTTTTCGGCGGCATAGTTCACGCTGGCCTCGGCCACACCGTCCAGTTGGCGCAGCACCTTCTCCAGTCGGAGGGCATCATTATTGTCGCTCAGGCGACGGATGGGCAGCGTGACCTCGGCCATAGCTACGCCATAGCCAGATTTTTCGATGCGGGCAATGACCTGCTCCAGCGTCAATTGTTCAGGATCAAATGCCAGCGAGGCCCGCTCGGAGGCCAGGTTGACGGCAGCGTTCTGCGTTGAGGGCAGTTTCTTCAGCCCGCGCTCGATGGTCGCTGCGCAGTTGGCGCAGGTCATGCCGGTGATGGGTAAAGTAACTTGTTTGGCGCTCATCTTTCTACTCCGGCACAATTTACCAGGGTGTGCCTCCCCATTAGCTCAAGCGGCTTCAATCGGATAGCCGATCTCCGCCATCAGTTTCTCAATTTCTTCCCGCGTTGCCGGCAGCTCGAAGGAAATCGTGACCAACTTGGTATCCTCCTTAGCTTGGACACTGTTCACGCCCGGCAGTTCACCGACTTCGTTCTGAATGGTGTGAATGCAGTGGCCGCAGGAAATATTGGGCGCTTTCACGGTAAGGGTCGTCATAAAATCATCTCCTTGTTTGAATGAAGAATTGTTTTGAACGCTGAGATTTTCTCGTTCCAAACTGTGTTTGGACGAGGTTACAACAGTCACAGTTTGGAAGCTGTCTCGAACACAGTGGCGATTTCAGACAGCACTCGCTCGCGTTCGTTAGCATCTTCGCCGCGCACGGCAGTGGTCACGCAGTGATGCAGATGGTCGTCCAGAATCAGGGTATTAACTTTGTTGAGCGCGGCCTGGATGGCCTGAACTTGCTCGATAATCTTGACGCAGTAAACATCTTCTTCGATCATCTTTTCCACGCCCTTGAGATGCCCGCTGACAATTTTTACGCGACGTAAGAGGTCGGCTTTCTTTTTTGCTTCCATAACTGTTCTCCTCTGGCTGATTTCCGGCTGAGAGAGAGCTGAAAAGGCGCGGCGCATTCGTCCCCCTGGCGCGCCGCGCTGGGCCATCGCCGGGGTCTGGCCCTAAGCAGCCTGCTGTAGATACTTTTCGGGATTTTTCTCAAAGGCGGCCTTGCAGCCAGGTCCACAGAAATAATACGTTTTGCCCTGATACTCTGTCTTGAGAGCGGTAGGGCTTTCCACAACGGTCATTCCGCACACCGGATCAATATGCTCGTTACTTCCGAGCGTGCCTTGTTGCTGATGTTCGTGCATTTTATTTTCCTCCTGAATTAGAGTTAAATGCTGACGATTTCTTACTTGAGCAAGGTAACAGAATCATTCGTGGATACTACCACCCCCTTTGCTGCTGGACAGCACGGCGCAAATCGTCTACCCGGAAAGCGTAGGTTGGCCGTTCGCGCACCACACCGCTGTCATAGGCCAGCCCACGAACGCGGGCGAAATCTACATCGCCGTTCGCATCTAGCAGCGCCTCCTCGACATGCACGGCCTGCACCAGGCCGATGAACATTGTGTGTGAGTCCAATTCAATCTCACGTTCGACGATGCACTCAATATTGACCGGGCAGTCCGCTAAGAGCGGCGTTTTGACCTTCAGGGCGGGCGCCAAGCGCAGACCGGCGATTTCGATCTTGTTCTCTTTGCGGCCGGTCACCACCCCCACGTAGTCGGTCAAGGTTGCCTGCTCAGGCGCCGGCAGGTTGACCACAAATTCGCCGGTTTGTTTGATGAGTTGATGAGAGTGGCGCGCCGGCCGCACCGAGAGCGACAGGCGCGGCGGCTCTGCGGAACAGGAGGCGATCCGGTTGCAGGTCATCACATTAGGAATGTCACCGCCGGTGGTAATCAGCGCCACGGCGACCGGATAGAACGTCGTGTTGGGTTCGAGCACACGTTTGGGCATAAAGTGTTTTTCCCTCGGCAGTCCTGGCTACCTTTCCTTCGTCACCCGCCAGTTTTGCGAGCGGCGAAGGGTCAGACGCTTTAATCTCGAACTCCCTCCCAGATGGAAGGGGTTAATTAGGTATACCCTACCCCCCTGGGGGGGGTACTATTATTATATTCAAAATCGCATCCTTGTCAAGGGCCGGCGATAAGGGAGGATATTCGGCTTTAGGAGCACAGGTCGGCTTTAGCCCGACCGCGGGTCGAGGGCGTCGCGCAGACCATCCCCCACCAGATTGAACGCCAGCACAGTCAGAAACACGGCCAAGCCAGGGTAGATCATTAACTGCGGCTGAGTCTGGATAAAAGGCCGGGCGTCATCCAGCATCCGCCCCCACTCTGGCGTAGGCGCCTGCGCGCCCAAGCCCAGAAACGAAAAGGCCGAGATGCTCAACAACAGGTTGCCCATATCCAGGCTGGCCAGCACCACCACCGGCGAGATGATGTTAGGCAGGACGTGGCGCAGCGCCAGCCAACCCGATGTGACGCCCAGGGCGCGGGCCGCTTCGACGTAGTCTTTTTCTTTGACGCTGAGGACTAGCCCGCGGGCGACACGGGCGTAATTGACCCAGCCCACCGCCACCAGGGCAATCAGCACGTTGCCTAGACCCGGCCCGAGCATCCCGGCAATGGCCAGGGCCAGGATCAAAGTCGGAAAGGCCAACAAGATGTCTACGATGCGCATCAACAGATCGTCTACCCAACCGCCAGAGAGGCCGGCCAGGACACCCACGCTCACCCCAATGGCCAGGATCGCTGCCATCGCCAGGCCGGCCATGCTGAGGGTGATGCGCGCGCCGTAGACCAGGCGAGCCCAAATAGAACGGCCCAGGTTGTCCGCGCCCAATGGAAAATCGGCGTTGGGTGGCTGGTATTTGTTGGCCGGGTCAATGGCGATAGGATCGGCGCGGGCCACCAACGGCGCCAAGAGGGCCAGCAGACCGAGGGCGAGCAGAAAGATCAGGCCCAGCGCAGTCAACCGGTCGCGCAGCAGGCGGTGACGGACCGAGGGCGGGCGTGGGCGGGTCGCTTCAAGCGCGGGGAGGCGGTACACTTGAGCCATCTTAACGCCTGGCCGGTAAGCGAATGCGCGGGTCGAGCAAGGGATAACATAGATCTACAGCCAGGTTGGCCAGGACAAAGGCGACGGACAGGAGCAGGACAAGCGCCTGCACGGTCGGAAAGTCGCGGGTGAGAATCGCGTCCACCGTCAACTGGCCCAGGCCGGGCCAGGCGAAGATCGTTTCGACGATGACCACCCCACCGAGCAGGTGGGCCGCCGTCAGCCCAAAGACCGTAAAGAGTGGCAGAAGCGCGTTGCGCAGGGCGTGCCGGAAGATGACATTGCGCTCAAATACCCCTTTGGCCCGGGCCGTGCGGATGTAGTCCTCGCCCAATATTTCCAACAGACTGGCCCGCAGCAGCCGGGCGAAGGTGGGCGCCAGTCCCAGGCCGAGGGTCAGGGCCGGCAGTACCAGGTGCGTAGGTGTTTTGCGACCCATAGCCGGCAACCAATCGAGGACGACGGCGAAATAATAGATGAGCAGCAGGCCAAGCCAAAAACTGGGCATGGACGCCCCTGCCAGAGCTAACAGCCGTGAGAGGTGATCCACCCAAGAGTGGGGGCGCACCGCCGCCAACAGGCCCAGTGGCAGGGCCACCACCAGGGATACAGCCAAACCGGCAGCGGCGAGTTGGAGTGTGGGGACCAGCCGGATGCTGATGGTCTCGGCCACCGGCTGCCCGGAGCGGACCGAGGCGCCGAAGTCGAAGCGCACCGCACGCCCTAACCAACGAGCGTACTGCACCAGGGTTGGATCGTTCAGGCCCATTTGGCCGCGCATTTGGGCGATGGCCTCCACAGTGAGCATTGCGCCCTGGTTGCGCAGCGCCACCTCCGCCGGGTCGCCGGGGGCCAGCCGGATCAGGCCGAAGGTGAGGATAGACACGACCAGCAGGACCGGGATGACTTGCAATAGGCGGCGAATAACGTAAACGTTGATGGGGGCCTCCTCGCCACACAGGGCAGGGTTGAGCGCGAGGCGTGTCGCCGCTCACCCGCGCTACGCCAGATTAGACTCAGTGGATCGGACAGGCTTCAATGGCACGTTGACCCGCAACTATTGGCGTTTTTCGGCCAGGTAAAACTCTCGGCCGGTGACTTTTGCTCTCGCGGTTGCTTCCTTGAACGTCGATGAGCTAAACCATTCCATCGCTCTGGGCAAGCTCTCAACCATAATGTGAAACAATGCCGCATTAGGGTTATCAATATCGCGGTAAACCGGCCCATCGGTAATCCCATAGGTGCGGCGGGTTTCGACGAATTCGTAATGAACTTTCAACCAGGCGTCGTAATCTTCGGTCACAATCCGAATCATTATATGTTGCATTGTTTTTCTCCATATAAAAGCAATTTCGCTATGGCGCGATAGAAAGACTGCTCCAATCCTGGTTGAGGTCCGAAGGATGCGGGCTGAGGCCCTGTACTTTGTTGCTGGCCCCGTACAGGGTGGGCAGATAAGCAATAGGGGCGACGCCGGCGAACTCATCAATCCAGATTTGCGCGGCCCGCACCGCAGCCGCTTCCGCTTCCGCCGGATCGGTGGCGCTCAACGTTTGCAATACCTGCTCTTCGAACTCGTCGCCGATCCAGAAGCGCTTGTACAGCACCGCTTCGCCTTCGGTATTGCAGCCGCAGAACAGGCCGTAGGGGATGAAGGAGATGTCGGCGCTGTTCCACGTGCCCGCCTCGATGACCATGTGCACCTCGCCGGTGTCCAGGTGATCGTAGTAGGCGCCAATGTCGTTGAACTCGACCAGGTTGACGCCAATACCGGCCTTTTCGAGCTGACCTTTGACCACTTCCGGCAGGGGCTTGATCAGGTTGGCCGGCGGGAAGCCGGAAACCAGGGTGAGCATGAGTTTTTGGCCATCCTGCTCGCGGATGCCGTCCGTGCCCAAGATCCAGCCGGCCTCGTCCAGCAGGGCGGCGGCTTGGTCCGGGTCGTAACCGAAGCCCTTGATCCCGGCATCTATGGCCGGCAAGACGATGGGCGGGGTGAGGCTTTTGGCCGGCAGGGCGTAGCCTTCGTAAACCTGCTGGGCAATGGCCTCTTTGTCCAGGGCGTAGTTGATGGCCTGGCGCAGCCGGACGTCGGTCAACAGATCATAGGGCGGCTGCTGTTCTTTGGTGGCAAAGTACAGAGCGAAATAGCCGGCCGGTTCGGCCTGATACAGAGTGACACCCTCCAGGGCCGCGACCTGGGCCGCGTTCTCGCGCGGCACTTCGAGGATCAGATCCGCATCGCCGGATTGCAAGGCCAGAACGCGGGTGGAGTTGTCGGGGATGAAGCGGAAGGTAATTTTGTCCAGTTTGGGCGGCTCGCCCCAGTAATTGGGATTGCGGACGACGACCAGTTCCTCGTTTTGTTTGTAGGACTCCAGCATGAACGGGCCGGTCGTGATCGGGTTCTTGCCGGGGTCGCCCTTGGATGAGTACATCGTATAGGAGGGATGGGCCAGGCTTTCCATCACCCGGCCGAAAGGGAAGCGCGTGGTCAGGTTCAGGGTGTACTTGTCCACTACTTTGATGTTATCGGCGTCGGTGGGGACGAGCGGCTGCCAGCGCGACTGTTTTTCCAGGGACCATTTGGCCGCCTCGGCGTCGAACTCATCGCCGTTGTGGAACTTGACCCCCTGGCGGAGCTTGATCTCCCAGGTGTTATTGCCGAGGTAGTTAGCACTCTCGGCCAGCCAGGGAATCACTTTATACTCCGGCGTCAACTTGAACAGCGTCTCGCCAATGTTTGTATTGTCGGGATAGACACCGAGGGCAGCGCCATCGCCTTCCAACCGATATTGATCCTGGGCAAAGCCAATGATCAATTCCTGCGCCGGCTGCGGCACAGCTTCGGTGAGGGGGGCCTCAGTGGCGGCTGGTTCAGCTTCAGATGGGGCAGCCTCGGTGGCGGCCGGGGGCTGTGTTGGCGGGGCGGCAGCCTCGGTGGGGGCTTGAGCCGCTGGAGTGGCCGCGCCGCCACAGGCGGTTAGCAGCAGGACGACGATTAAACTAAAGCTCAAGCTAAACAGCAAATTTCCTGAGTGCTTCATGAACCTATCTCCTCCTCCAGATTATTAAATTGGGCACATGAACTATAAAATTTGGGCTGATTGAGTCAAAACACGCAATGTCCCCCTTTGAAGGGTTAAGTTGCGCTCAGCATCAGTCAACGACAAGAGGTAGGGGTTGAGGGAACGAATGAGTTAAAGGCAGCAGGAATATTACAAGCTGTAAGGGTCTTGCGCATTGTAATATGATCTTCCCGGTTGTCAAATTTGGGGTTACTGATATTGGGCCAGGCGGCAATCAGCGCCCCGCTTTCAAGCCCAGGCAATCAGACGTGATATTCCCACTCTGTGCTCAACAATTGGGTCCGGCGTTTTACTTCAAGCCGGTGGTGACGATGCCACGCACGAACTCGCGCCGCAAGACGAGGAACAGGATGACGATAGGCAAGAGCGCGGTAACCGAGGCCGCCAATAGGAGTGGATAATCGGTGGCGTTCTGGGTAGTAAACTCGGCCAGGCCCAGTTGCAAAGGGCGTAAATCCGAATCTGTAATGACGATGAGCGGCCAGAGCAGCGCGTTCCAACTTTCGAGGAAAGTGAAAATCGCCAGGGCCGAGAGGGCCGGCCGGGCCAGCGGCAAAACGATCCGCCAATAAATGCCAAACTCGCTCGCCCCATCCAGCCGGGCCGCATCCAGCAATTCATTGGGGATGGTCTGGATGAATTGCCGCATGAGGAACACACCGAAGGCAGTGATCGCGCCCGGCACAATCATGCCCTGATAGGTGTTCAGCCAGCCCAGGTCGCGCACCAAAATGTACAGCGGTACCATGATGACCTGAAAGGGTACCATCAGCGTGCTCAGGATGGCCAGGAAAAAAAAGTTCCGGCCCCAAAAGTTGTAACGGGCGAAACCGTACCCGGCCAGCGAGGCGAAGAACAGATTGGACAGGGTGGTGGCAATGGCAATAAAGGCGCTGTTGAGAAAGTAACCGGCGAATGGCGCGGCCGTTAACGCTTCGGTATAGTTTGACCACTGCGGGCTTGCGGGCAGCCAACGGAAAGGCACAGCAAAAATTTCGGGGCGCGTTTTGAAGGAAGCCAGCACCGTCCAGGCTAGTGGGATCGTCAGCGCGAACGCGCCGCCGAGGAGGATGGCGTAGAATATAGCCCAGCCGGCCAGCCATCGGACGCGCCGCCTTCGCCTGGCGCGGGTGGCCTCAGCGCGTCGGGAAGCAGGCACGTGCACTGCCATCGGCTCAGACATACCCCACTTCCTCAGCCCGCACCAGCCGCATCTGCACCAGGGTGAAGGCGATAATGACCGCAAACATCACCAGCGACATCGCCGCCGCGTAGCCCAGCCGCAGCGATGTGAAGCTGGTGCTGTAAATGTGCAGGGCGATGACGTTGGTGGCGTCGCTCGGCCCGCCGCGCGTCAGCACGTACTGGTTGCCGAAACTCTGGAAGGCGTGAATAAAGGAGATGATCATGACGAACAGACTGGTGGGCTTGAGCAAGGGCAGAGTGATGCGCCAGAAGGCTTGCCAGTTCGAGGCGCCATCTATGCGAGCGGCCTCGTACAGTTCTTCCGGGATGTCTTGCAAACCGGCCAGGAAGATGATGAAATAAAAGCCGACCTCCTGCCAGATCGTCATGATGATGAGCGCCAACGGGGCCAGCGCCGCCGAGGTCAGCCAGGGCAACGGCTCGGCGATAAAGGGCGAGAGGGCGGCGTTGATCAGCCCCTTTGGATGAAACAGCACCCGCCAGACCATGGCCACCGGTACGCCTGAGAGCACAACCGGGGTGAAATAGAGGAGTTGAAAGAAGCCTCGACCCCGAAAGCGGCGGTTAAAGAGCAGCGCCGCGCCCAGCGAGAGGACCCACAACGGCATCGTCGTGCCGAGCATATACCCGGCGGTATTGCTCACCGCCCGCACAAAGCGCTTGTCGGCCAGCAGGGTGGCATAGTTCTCCAGCCCGACGAACTGGGGCGAGGCGAGCAGATTATAGTCGGTCAGGCTGAGGTAAAAGGCCCGCAGCATCGGGTAAAAATCAAAGATAATAAAGAAGAGCAGGGCGGGCAACACAAAGGTCAGGCCCCACAGCCGTTGGCGAGTATAGACGCCCAGGCGCGGGCGGCGGGCGGCAGTTCTCCTCATAGTTGGCAGGCTCGCGCCATCTTCATTTATCGCGGGACAGGATGTCGGTTAACTCCTGCTGGGCCTGGTCGAGCGAGGCCTGCGGGGTTTCGTCGCCCTGCGTCACCCGTTGAATGGCTCGCATCACCGCTTCCCACATTTCGCCTGTCATCCGGTCAGCCGGAGTGCCCTTCATATCGTTCCAGAACACGTGGGCATATGGCACTTCGTCCAGGGCGCCGCTCTCTTCCAGTTCCAGCCGTGGCTGAATAAGGCCGGCTTGTTTGAAGTAATCGGCAGGTTTGGAGTTCAGGGAGGCGGAGAGCTTCCAGGCGGCGGCCTGTTCGGCGGGCGGGGATTGGGCGTTGACCATATGACCATAGGCGTACAGGAACGCGCCCGTGTCGTTGACGGCGTCGGCAAAGCGCGGGAAGGGTACGACAACGTACTGCTTGGCCGTTTCCGGGTAATTCTCCTCCAGCCACGGCCCAAACCACGTGCCGACCGTGACCATAGACAGCGCGCCCTCACCGAACAACTCAATCGGTTCCTCGACCGTGGGGTCGCCGAGTTGGTAGGTGTGAATCCAATCGTACCAGAACTGGAGGGCTTTTGCGTTGGCCTCGGCGTTGAGGGTGGCCTGGGTCGCGTCGTCGTTGAGGAACGAGCCGCCAAGCTGGTAGGCCATGCCCTCAAAGGCCAGCACCGGCAGGTCAATATCGCCGCCGTAGGTGAAGTCAAAACCACGACGGGTAACCGCACCGCCGGAGTCGGTCTGGGTCAGTTTCTGCGCCACGTCCACCAGTTCTTCCCACGTCTTGGGGTAATCCTTCTCCGGGTCGAGGCCCGCTTCTTGTAAATGCTCGACGTTAATGTAGAGGGCTTGATTGTTGATTTCGGTGGGGATGGCGTACAGCGTGCCGCCGAAGGTGTAGGCGTCGAGAGCGCCGGGAACGTAGAGGGCCTTGAACTCGTCGAGCGAAGCCAGGCCCATCGCGGCCGCGTCCACCGGGGCGACGGCCTTGCTCGCGGCCAGGGTCACCATGCGACTGGTGAAGATATTGAACAAGTCGGGGCCGGTGTTGCCCGCCAGCGCGGTCAGAAGTTTGGTGTCGTAATCCTCAAAGGGGAAGACCTCGTACTTGACCTCGACGTTCGGGTTTTGGGCCTTGAATTCGGCGATAAGTTGCTCGTCGAGTTTGTTGCGCGGCTCGTTCTCGTGCGTCCAGTAGACAATGGAGACTTTTTCGGCCACAAGCGGCGAGGTGGGGCTGGCGGCCGCCACGGGCGGATTGGTTGGCGCGGAAGTCGGGGCCTGGGTCGCCTGAGCCGCCGGGGTCGCCGCGCCGCAGGCGGTTAGCAGCAAGGCGACGATTAGACTAAAGCTCAAGCTAAACAGAAAATACCTTGAGTACTTCATGAAGCTATCTCCTCCTCCAAATTATTAAGTTGTGAATGGTTAGGTCAACAGCACGAGATAGGGGTTAGGAGAACGGATAAGTTAAACCTAGCGGGAATATTACAATTCGTAAGATTCTTGCGCATTGTAATATTTCATCTCCTTGGTTGTCAAATTTGGAGTCGTTTTATGGTGGTGGTTTCCCATCGTCTTCTCGTCTTCATTTCGCCGGAACGCCCGTAGCTCGCATCTTGACATTGACCGCAGCCTGCTGGCTGCTTTCCCGCGGATTGGGCCAGGCGGCAATCAGCGTGCCGATGATAAACACAAAGCCGCCAATCCAGAGCCAGTTGACCAAGGGGTTGATGTAGACTTTAAAGGTTGCCGTTTGGCCAGAGTCCTCCCAGCCGGCCAGAATGATATACAGGTCATCGAGAAGTGTGCTGCGCTTGTCGGGGATGGTCATGGGCTGCTGCTGTACCACAAAGTATTCACGAATGGGCCTGATATCGCCGGCGAGCCGACCATTGTGGCTGACGTTTAGCACGGCTTCGGTGATGACCCGGTCATCGGGGCTAGCCCCTTCGCGCAAGCCACGATAGGTTAATTCATACGTGCCCACGTACGGACTGCTGATGGTCAGACTTTCGCCGATGGCCAGGTTGCGCTGCGTTTCGACCTGGTAGAAGCGGCTGCCGATGACGCCAATCGCCACCAGGATGACGCCGATGTGGATAAGATACCCGCCATAACGGCGGCGATTACGCTCAATCAATCTCCACAGGGCCTCGGGATAGCTTTCACCTTGAGTGCGATGACGGGCGCTCACGCCGCGCCAATACTCAATCAAGGTCGCCGTCAAGGTAAAGGCGCACAGGCCAAAGCCCAGTATCGCGCCAAAGATTTTGACGCCGGCAACGGTGTACAGCAAGGCCATGGTGGCCAACCCCACCGCTGCCGGCCACAGCAGAACCTCGCCCAGCCTTCTTAGCCTGGCTCTGCGCCAGGGGATCAAGGGAGCCACCCCCATCAGCACAACCACGACAGCCCAAAGAGGGCCAGTAGTTTGCTCATAGAAGGGAGGACCAACCACGATTTTCTCGCCCTTAACCGCTTCTGAGAGCAGGGGAAAATGTGTGCCCCACCAGACAACAATGGCCAGGCCGATAAAAATCAGGTTATTTAACAGAAAGAAGGACTCGCGGGAGAGCAAAGAGTCCAGCTCGTTGTCCGAGTTCAGGTCGTTCCAGCGAGATACGAATAGCCAGAGGGAGAAGGTGAACATCAAGCCGATAAAGCCCAGAAAGAGCGGGCCAATGGCGCTTTGGGCAAAGGTATGCACCGAAGAGATGACCCCGGAGCGGGTTAGAAACGTGCCCTCAATCACCAGGGAGAAGGTCAGGATGATTAAAGCCATGTTCCAACGTTTGAGCATGCCCCGGTTTTCCTGCATCATGACCGAGTGCAAAAAGGGCGTAGCCACCAGCCAGGGGATCAATGAAGCATTTTCGACCGGATCCCAGCCCCAATAGCCACCCCAGCCCAAAACATCGTAAGCCCACCAGCCTCCCAATAGCAGCCCCATACTCAGGAACAACCAGGCGGTCAGGGTCCAACGCCGGGTCGTGCGAATCCACAGGTCGCCGGTTTGGCGAGTGACCAGGGCGGCGATGGCAAAGGCGTAGGGAATGACGAAGGCAACAAAACCAGTGTACAGAATCGGGGGATGAATAATCATGCCAAAGTGGCGCAGCAGTGGGTTCAGGCCCCTCCCATCGGCCGGGAAGGTGTCCAATTGTTCAAAAGGATTGGCCACAAAAACGATCAGGCCGATAAAGAAGGCCAGTGTGACTTGCGTGACGGCGATGACGTAAGGCATCATGGTGCGCATCGAACCCCACTTCCGGAGCAAGACCAGGGTAGCGAAGATGGACATCAGCCACGACCAGAAGAGCAGCGACCCGGCCTGCCCGCCCCACAGCGCCGTGACCCGGTAAAAGAGCGGCGCCGCCCGGTTGCTGACATCATAGACAAATTTGGTCTGGTAATGCCCCTGGATCAGCAGGTACTCCAAAATGATAACGGCGAGGGTGATAAGGCCGGTCACGCCAAAGGCGGCGTTGCGGGCACTGGCGATCAATTCGGCTACCCTGTGCCGGCCGCCCACAATCGGCACAATCGTCGCGTAAACGGCCAGGGCAAAGGCCAGAGTTAGGGCAACATAGCCAATATTCGGCATAAAATGACCTCCAATCTATTCAACCGTGTTTGTTTGCAAGTGACAGCAAGTTCTGTGGCTCAGGCAATCATGCCGGTACGCCGTAATTTCGCCTCTACTCTATCGGCCTCATCACGCATAAATTGCTCAAAATGGGGATAAACAAACCAGACCACACCCACCCCCAGCAGCACGCCGGTGAGGAGGCGCATCCAGGAATTGAAAGACCCTAGTGCGTCTCCGGCATAGAACCAGGCTGGCAGCACATTGCCGGTGAGGGCGGCCAACCAGGCGTTTGAGTCGCGAAAGCCGTTGCCAATTCCGGCCAGGTCGCTGGCCATATGGGTGACGCCGTCGAGCGCCAGCGGCAAGATGAACAGCGGAACAGCCCAGACCGGCAGTGGCCTAAGCCGCCGGCGCAGCAGGGCAAAGAGCAAACCGGCGACAAAGATGGAGGTGTACATCGAAGTCATCCGATCAGACCAGGCTACCTTCCAACCCATCTCTGGGTTGCCAATAAACTGGCGCAGGATAAGGGGGTTGTTGGTGTTTCGCCAGGCGGCTTGAACCTCGGCCAGGGAATACATGGGCTTGGAGCCGAAGAGGAAAAAGGAGCGTTGGGGCAGTTGATGGCACTGGGTACTGTAGATCAGATAAATGGCGCGGCCGGCGCGTTCAGAGCCGGTTGCCATTAAGACTGGCGCTAACCAGGGCAAAGTGACGTAAATGCCCCAAAGCAGGTTGAAAATCAACAACCAATGGCGCAGGAAGCCAACTATGCCTCGGTTTAGCGCAGTGGCCATGGTCCGCTGGCGAGCGGATAGTGAGGGTGAAACTGGAGTTGTCATTAGCTACGCTCCGTCCACATCCACAGTCCAGGAACTTTTAGCCCCCAGCAAGCGTCATGACAGCCAGACAGTGGATGATATACTGAAACATCAAAAGAGAGAGATGGAGATAGATGAACCGTCACTTATTTTTCTCACTGGCCTGTCTATTTCTCGTGACCGGACTGTTCAGCGGGTGCGGTGGGCAACCAACCTCAACCGCATCGCCGGGTGAGCCAATCACGATTCAGCCCCAAAATCGTGACAGCAATGCGCCCCCCACCTCTACTGCGCCGCCCGTTGAGCCAACGCTGACCGCATCTCAGCCGCAGGTGCATAAAACTGATGATCTACAGCTAACCGCTACGCCACCGACTGAGCCGACTTCTGAACCAGAGAGCGATGAACCGAGCGAGTTGGAGACCCCCATCGTCTCGCCCGGCGGACCGATCACCGATTATGTGAGCCTGATCGATCAACTTCGCACTGCCGGAGCCACTGTCGAGCCGGCCGAAGAGGTGTCACAGCCTTTCTTTTCAGTCAAAGGCCAGGTCATTAAGGTCAACGGGGAGGATGTACAGGTCTTTGAGTATACTGACGCTACAACTGCCGAGGCAGAAGCCGCCACCGTTTCACCGGACGGTGGGTCAATCGGTACCAGTATGGTGACGTGGGTGGCAGCGCCCCATTTTTACAAAACAGGCAAGTTGATTGTGTTGTATGTTGGCGACAACCAGACCACCATTGCCGCACTGCAAACGGCCTTGGGGCCACAATTTGCCGGCAGATAGGATGCCACTCATCACTGTTGTCACCTGATAAACTTCTGAGCAGGCGCAGGACCAAGTTCGAGCGCCTGCTCTTTCTACTGAAATTCCAGATTAAACTCTTCTGTCACATCGAGCGGCGCTTTCTTTACCTGAACAGTCACTTTCCACGGTCCCCCCATGCCAAAATTGGCCGCGATAGCGTAGCGCCCGCCGCCCTGAGGAGTGGCTCTCCCGTTCATATTCATGCCCTTCATCTCGGTATGATCGGCAAAAATGAACACATCGGCATCAAGGATTGGTTGGCCGTTAGCGTCGTCGACCCTCACCATCAGTTCAACTTCGCCACTCCTCGGCGGGTCGGGATTGGTGGTCAGCGAAATTTTTGGGCCAGCTTGGGCTGGGGTCGGCGATGGGGCCGCCGCACCGCCACAGGCAGCGAGAAGGGTTAATCCGGCTAACAGGAAGATGACTAAGAAAATTGACCGCATCTTTGTGCTCCTCAGTGAAAAATGTTGGGTGAATGAGCTTCATGAGGCGCTCACATCCGCCATATGAACTCTTACGGATTATAAGATAGTTGCTTTGCCTGTCAATTCCGCAGGTGAGTGGTGACCGTACTACTTGCTAACATTTCGCTTTCATCACGGCTCGTCCTCAAAACGATACCCCACCCCCCGCACGGTAATGATGAGGTCAGGGTTGGCCGGATCAGCTTCAATTTTCTTGCGAATATGGCCCAGGTGAACATCCACCACCCGCTCTTCGCCGTAAAAATCGTGCCCCCAGACCCGCTCTAGCAATTGCTCCCGGCTCAATACCCGGCCTCGATACTCGGCTAAAGCATGCAGCAGGTCAAATTCGATGGCCGTGAGGTCAATTGGCTGGTCATCTTTCCATACTTGGCGCGCTCCAACGTCAATTCTCAATCGCCGGAAGGTTAGAACGTTGGACTCCACACTCGCACCGCTTTGACCATAGCGCCGCAGCGCCGCCTTCACGCGGGCCACTAACTCACGGGCGCTAAAGGGTTTGGTCAAGTAATCATCCGCCCCGACCGACAAGCCAATAACTTTATCCGTCTCCTCCGCTCTGGCTGTGAGCATGATAACATACACATTCGACTCGCGGCGAAGGTGTTGCAGCAGTTCGAGGCCATCCATGCCCGGCAGCATAATATCGAGGACAATCAAATCCGGCTTGAAAGTACGGGCTGCTTTGAGGCCACCCGGCCCGTCCATCGCCGTATGCACGGTATACCCCTCCGCCCGCAGATAAGCGGTGACAATATTTAAGAGACTCTGTTCGTCGTCCACGACGAGGATCGTTGCAGGTTTCACTTTCGGTCTTTTAGCTGTTCAACTTCCGGTCGGCTGGCTGAGAGCCACCAACTTTTCCTCAATCAATTGTTGAAAATACTCCAGGGACTCTGCTCCGGCCACTGGCGTATCGTTGACGAAAAAGCCGGGCGTGCCCCGAATGCCTAACTGCTTGGCTTCGGTTGAGTTAGCCTCCACCACGTTCAGATATTTCTGCGAGTCAAAGCACGGGTTGAAGGCGGCCACATCCAGGCCTAACTCGGCCGCAAAGGCTTTCAGGTTATCGGCGTTAAAAATAACTTGCCCGGCCCTGGCAAACAGCAAATCGTGGTATTCCCAGAATTTGTTCTGCTCGCCGGCGCACTCGGCAGCCAGAGCCGCCGCAACCGAGTCTGGTCCTTTGACGATGAAATGTTTGTACACAAAACGCATCTGGTCGTTCTTGATATAGGTCCCCTCCAGCCGAGGCGCAACTTCCTGGGCGTGACGTCCGCAGTAGGGGCACTGAAAATCACTGTATTCGACCATGACCACCGGCGCGTCCGGCGACCCTTTGCTGTGGCCACCCGTCTGTACTAAATCTTCGACCAGATTGACCGGCGACTTGGCAGTCACCGCTACTCCTGGTGTCGTTCCATCCAGGGCCGGCCGGGCCAGGTAGCCTAACCCCACTCCTAACGCTACGGCCAGCACGGCCACGACCATCCCGGCGACAAAATAGGGCCAGGAGTGGGTTCGGATTTCGCTCAGATTGTTAGTTGCGAGAGGCGGAACCATTGCCAGGCTGCCAGGGCCTGAAGGGGGAGGCTCAGGCTCACCGGGCAAAGTTTCCGGTTCGCCTGCCAGAGTTTTTAGGTGAGTCGGGGAAAAATCTTTTTCTTCAACTGTCATCTCAAAATCCTTTCTTGGTTACAGTGACCAAAACATCACTTTTTGTAGTTTCAGACCACAGGCTGGCCTAGAATTCTTTTGCCTGTGTCAATAACTAACTGTTCATCGCCACTAATCACCAAAGGGTTGCCCGCGGCGTCGGTTTCCTTGATAGACCCATCGGGTGAGATGGCCCGAATGACAAAGCGGTCCAGGCTACGCCGGGCTGGGCCAGAAATGTAGTCGCCCGTCAACTCAAATTTAGAACCGTGACAGGGACACTCAAAGCGATCCGTTATCCGTACCCAGTCATACAAGCAACCCAGGTGGGTGCATACTTTGTAAAGGACCAAAATGCCATTTCTCGGCTCGCCCTGGCGATTTTGCGTATCGAGGTTCGCCAGCCAGAACTTACCGTCAGTGTAAGCCTTGGGACTGGTATTCACCTCAGGCAAGACCTCTACCGCTGCGCCAATGGCAAACTCACCGCCAAACTGGCCGGCCCTGAAATTGGGAAAGGCGAACCATAGACTGAGGCCCACGGTTTCACACGCAAACAGGGCGATGGAGGCCAACCAGGCGTAATTGAGAAATTCTCGCCGGGTCATCGTGGCGTCGGCGGCGCGGGCTGGGACTGCCTCGGCCAGAGCCGGTTTCGGAGTAAGCTTGGGTTTGTCCACTTCAACCGACCTGGCCACAGGCGGTTGAGTCGGAATTGATTCAGCCGGTTTTCCCACCGACGCAGGCGGGGCCGGAGTGGTCGTTCTATCGACCTTTCCCGCAGTTCTGGCCGCTTTGGCCGCCAGAAAAGCCTCGCGTTGCGCCCTGATTTCTTCGGGAGTTCGTTTCTTTTCAGCCAGTTGGGGTTTGTTCGCCGCGGCCAACGGCTCAACATGGGGTTGAGCCGGGGCTGGCTCAGCCGGTTTTTCCGCCAGGGCAGGTGGGGCCGGCGTGGACAGCCCGGCGGCTCTGGCCGCTTTGGCCGCCAGAAAAGCCTCGCGTTGTGCTCTGATTTCTTCGGGGGTTCTCTTAGCCATAAGTCAATCTCCTTCTTTACGCTATCACTCACTTGGACGTAGCGCCCCCCTATTAAACGTTACTCCACAATCTCTCCGATAAACTCATCCATCTGTCCACTCGTCATCGGATCGAGGTTGATGCGGGTGATAAGACCCTTTGGATTGATAAAAACGCTGGTTGGCAGGCCGCGTACCCGGTACAGGTCTGTGGTCACCCGGCCGGTTTCGTCCAGCAACGTCGGAAAGGTGATCTTGAACTCATCAACAAACGCCTGCGCACCCGAGGTCGAGTCTTGAAAGGTCACATTGACGCCCAGGATCACCAGGCCCTCAGCCCGACGAGTTTCATAGACCCGCACCAGATCGGGCATTTCCAGCCGACAGGGTGGACACCAACTCGCCCAGAAGTTGAGCAGCACCGGCTGGCCGCGCAGACTGGATAAGGTAAGCTGGTCGCCCGCCAATGTCTTCAGGGTGAAATCAGGCGCCAGTTGGCCTATGACCGGATCACTTTTCCCACTGTCGCTTAAAACTACAGAGGTGCCGGTGGGGGCAGCCACTTTCAAGATGACCGTGTCGGTTAGGTTTGGGTGCGGCAACGGTTGGGGCAGAGAGACGCCTATGGCGGGTCGCACCAGGGTGGAAGCAGCCGTCTCTGGGGCAACCGTCTCGACCCCATTTTGGAGTAGTGGCGGTTTAGGCAGAAACAGGAGTCCCATCACCAGGCCCACGATCAACCAACCACCCAAAATAAGCCAGGATGTCCGGCGACGTTCTTCGATAATTTGGTCATTCATCGTAGCCATCCCATTCGCCGCCTGTTTAGTTACTTGCCGCTTTGACGTTGACCACTTCTTTTGTTTCCTCGATATTTTATGTTCTTACAGTCATTAAGACTTTAAATCCAAAAATTTGCGCTCTGCTTGAGCGCAAATTTTTTGCCAACAACTATTACACCTGAGAGCTTGATTGAACCAACACAGACAAAGATGGAGCGGTCTGGACAGTCATATCGGCTTCGCTCACACAATGACTGGTTTCCTGATGTTTCGCCAGCGCTTGAGCCGGCAAAAAAGCGAGGCTACTTAGGATGACCAGCGTCCCCAGGTTAATCAGCCAACCCGACACCACCACCCGCCAGTGACCCGGCTGGGCCGGATAGATCAGCCGCCGCAGACGGGCTTCGGTCACGTTGAAAGGGCTGTAAGCGGCGGTGGAGGGAACCACGCCAGTAACACCTTGTTTAAGCAATTTCTGGAGAGTGCAGAGTAGTGGCAAATCGCTACCCGCGTGCAAGATCGCCGACTGGTCGGCGGCCACTTCCTGCTGTAACTCGACCACCTCGGCTAAATGAGCGACTAGGGGCAGGAAGAAAAAGGCCGACTTCAGGGTTCGGCCAATCAGCAAACGGAGCGGGTCACGCTGGCGACAATGGTGGACCTCATGCGCCAAAACTGTGGCCAACTCCTCATCGGTCAACAGGTTGACTAGCCCGGCCGTCAGCCAGACCCGAGGCCGCCAGAAACCCAGGGAGAAAGCATGCGCCGGCTCAAAATTGAGAAATACAATATCCTCTATAGATAGTCCATGGGCGGGCAACAAGGCCTGTAATCGAGTAGGGGGTGTTTCGCGCAGGGGGTAAAAAAGGCGGATGAGGTGTTGCGTGGCCCGTAGTTGTTGCCTCAGGCTCAGGCTACCTCGAATGACGATCAGCAACATGAGACCTGGCATAAGCGGATACCAGACAAAGGGCAGAAAGGCGGCCAACTCCTGGACTTTAGCCTGGCAGATGTGCCACAATTCTTGCAGCCACGGCTGCCCATAAGACCAGCTCATCGCCAAGCTGAGGCTCAACAAGCCCAGGGCGATAGCCACTAACAGCCAAAAGTAAAGATTAGCCTGGCGATGGGGTTGGCTCATTGGCTGGTTCTCTTTTGACGGATCAGATTGACCATATCATCAAGAAGCTGCGGGTCAAGCGACTCAACCGTCTCGATCACTCGGACCAGCGCAATCTGGCGAAAATCATCGCCAAACATGCCCCGCACCATCTGGTCAAAGACGCTGGCCAGCAGCTCATCACGCGAGGCCACCGGCGTGTAAACAAACGCTCGACCTTCCTTGCG
The DNA here is from genome assembly GCA_016860845.1 of Chloroflexota bacterium. Next base: position 282,476 of record BOKF01000003.1, on the reverse strand, counting down.
GCGCTGGAGCACGCCTTTGTCAACCAGGCGGTTCAGGACGGTCATGGTCGTTTTGTAATTCAGGCTGCTGCCTAAGTAATCAATGACATCCTGGACACTTGGCTCATCCAGGGCCCAAATGGCTTCCATAAGCTTGGCTTCCAGCTCGCCAAAGATGTGGGTTAGCCCTTTTTCACCCAACTTAAAGGACTGAATGGGAACTTCGTGGGACATGACAACCACCTCCTTTTCTTCTATAATCTCTCCTACGTATTGTAAGAAAGGTTAGCCAATTGTCAAATCTGACCAGGAAACGAGGGTAGTGACCATGAGGAGAGTCAACTCATCTTGCTTTATTCAACCGGCGATCAAGTTAATAAATGCTGCCCGCAAGATTAACAAACGAGCCAACCAATAGGCGACCAAACCTATGAGCAAAATTGCTGTCAAACCGGTATGGCGTTCTATTCCTTCGACCCAAGCCGCAATTTTGTCTCTCGGCCAGGCAGGGAGGACCGCAGTGATGGCAATGAGCGTTAAAGCAACCACAAAAAGTGGGGCAAAAGCGTGAAAGGTCAAGGAGATCTGCCAATCGCCCCGGAGTAAGGCGACGATAGCTCGCGATAGGCCACAGCCCGGATCAGGCAGACCAAAAACATAATGCACCGGGGAATGCCAACTCGGCAGCCCTACCATAACCAGGCTCAACTGTAAGATTGTTGCGCCTGTAATGGCCAGGCAGACGACCCGGCTTCGCAAGAGCGGAGCCAAAATCGGTCTGGATAACGCAGAAATAAGTGAAGAGGTTAGCATAGTCCTCTGTAGCAGAGATGATACGGAAAGCCAACAAGTTTTCAAATAACAGGATACCTGATTTTGCATTTCAATCGTCAATCGGCTGGCCTGTGCCATCGGTACAATCTTTCTCAGGCTCTGGTGTGAACAAGCCTTTCCAGTACTGGCGTAAGAATTGAACGAGCCGCTCATCCGTAGCGTTCTCTAATTTCAGTTGGACTTGCCACGCTGTCGCAACGATGGGAACATCCAGCCCTATTTTGGGCGCTAAAATTACGTAGGGATTTCTGAGGCGGCGGTTCTGCTGACGCGTCAAGTTACGCAAAATCTCAACCTGATCAGAAGGTAGATCAGGTCGGTAGGCTAACCAGACAGCGCCATGCTCTAGGGAGTGCACAACATTTTCTTCGGAGACAGGTCGATCATAAATGCCGCAGTTTAGCCAGATGGCGCTGTGCTCCCCACCCACCGGCACATCCTGATTGTACGCTATAGCTTCCTCAGAGTGCGCTCGCCCAGGATTAGAGAAGATCACCACGCCTTCAATATTATTCTCCATCCCCTTCCCATGTACCTGGCCACCTTGATAAAGTAACCAGACCATGACTACCCAGAAAGCCAAGACGATGCTACCCCCTGCAACCCAGATCCAGGCTGGTAGTTTTCGCTGCCTGCGCTGTTGTTTGCTCACCATACACCCCCTGGAATAATCTCACCTAATTTTTAGGTTACAAATTTGCTTTTTCATCTTACGTATCGTAAGATAAATACCAAAGATTGTCAAATTTTTTCGCTTTCAGCCCGACGAGAAGATAGCTTGAGACTCTTGAAAAAGCAACTACTCATTGAGCAAGCCGCTCTGATGCTGGCTAGCTTGGTCTGGACGATCGTTATCCTGGCGGCTATCACGTTTTACTGGGTTTACCAGGATGTGCAAACCCGCTGGGATTTTATCTTGAACGCGCCGCCGGAAGCCTTAGCCCAGGCCGCGCCGCCGACAGCCACCCCTTCCCCTACGGCAACTTTGTGGCCTGGCCCGCCGCCTACCCTGACCCCAACACCCACCAAGCCCCCCACACCGACGGCGACCCGCGTCATTCCACTGCCATCTATCTTGCCGGAAACGTTTGGCCCCGGTGAGCCGACCCCGGTGGTGATTGCCGTCGAACCGGGCGCTGAACCGGCTGTCCTCACTCAAGAGGCGCCCCCCTCTCCTACTTCTACCCTGCCGCCGACGCCCACATCTCCGCCGCAAAATCAGGAACCCACCCCTGCCCTGGTTCAGCCAACGGCGACCCAGCCAGTTCTCCCACCGCCGACGACTACTCAACCCGCTCCGCCGCCACCGGCAGAGCTGCCGCTTCCACCCACACAGGACACCACGCCCACTCGGCTAGTCATCGAGTCGGTCGGCATCGACTCCAACATCATCCCCGTTGGCTGGCAGGTGGTTGAACAGAACGGCCGGCAATACAGTATTTGGGAGGTCGCCGATTATGCGGTCGGCTGGCACAAAACCTCTGCGGTCCTGAATCAATCGGGCAATACCGTCATGGCCGGCCATAACAACATTAACGGGGAAGTCTTTCGCGACCTGGTCAACGTGGAAATCGGCGACAAAGTCATCGCCTACGCCGGCGATCAGAAGTTTGAATATGAAATTACTTTCAAAACGATTGTTAAAGAAAAGGGTGAACCCCTCGAGGTGCGCCAGCGCAACGCCCAGTGGATTGCTCCCACCGCTGACGAGCGGCTGACGCTGGTCACTTGCTGGCCCTATACCAGCAATACCCACCGGGTCATCGTGGTGGCTAAACCGCTTTAGAAGGAGGCCTTTATGAGTGAATTAACGCATAAACTACCTGGGATCAAAACTCAATCCACGCCTGGACGCACCCTGGTGCTCATTTTCGGCGCGCTATTGATTATTGGCTTAATCTCGGTCTTTGGCTGGAAGTTGTTTGACAGTTCCCAAACCCTGGCCATAGACAGCCCGCCACCTGATTTTACCCTCTCGCTGTTTGAGGGTGGCCAGCTAACCCTCTCGGAGCTGCGCGGCCAAGTCGTGGTGGTCAACTTCTGGGCCTCTTGGTGTGTGCCGTGTCGAGATGAAGCGCCGATCCTGGAGCGAGCCTGGCGGCGCTACCGTGATCGGGGGGTGCTTTTCATCGGCATTGATTACCTGGACACCGACCAACCGGCCCAAGCTTTTTTGGCGGAATTCGGCATCACTTATCCTAACGGCCCCGACGTCGGCACCAAGATCGCCCGCCAGTATCGGATTACGGGCGTACCGGAAACGTTCTTTGTAGCCAGAGATGGCCGGCTGGGAGATATGGTCATCGGCCCTTTGACGGAAGAGCGGCTGACCGGCGCCATTGACAGGCTGCTGCAAGAGTAAAGGAGAATGGAGTAACGATGGCTAAAGCAAGCACGAGCATAAACAAACGGGCACAGCGACAACAGCAAGCAGTGTCCAGAAACAAACAGCGCCGCATCCTGTGGTTAGGCGGCCTGGTGGTGTTCTCAGGTCTGCTCATCTTTTTCGTCTTACAAGGGGTGCAAAATTACTTTATCCGTGAGGCCATTGGTCAATTTGTCCCCTCTTTGGGCCGGGAGCATATCACGGCAGACCAGGCCCACCTTCCTTATAACTCTGACCCGCCCACCTCCGGGCCACACGCCGAAGCCGCCCAGAGTGGTTTCTACGAGTCGCCTATTCCCGACGAAAACATCGTGCATAACCTGGAGCACGGCCACGTGGTTATCTCGTATGACTGCGACCGGCTAGTGGACTGCGACACTGTCAAAGCCAACCTGCGCCGTCTCATCAATCAATATAACCGCGAGCAGGTTGTCGCGGTGCCCCGCAAAAACCAGGCGGCGCCCATCGCCTTGACAGCCTGGCAGCGGCTTGATTTGTTAGACGAGTACGACGAACATCGTATCACCCGTTTTATCGAGGCCTGGCGGGGTCGTGCTCCGGAGAATGTCCCCTAAATAGTATATTAGATTTGTAAAGTATCCAAATGAGTATAAGAAACCCTGAGTTCTCTCTTAATACATCTGGTAAAAATAGATACAAGGAGCTTACATTGAACATCAATCCCAACCAAAATCTAGGTCGAATGACCATTTTTGGAATAATGCCCCAAAAAGCAGAAGACGTTGCGCACAGAATTCAAACACGTCTTGGAGTTGTACCCCAAGTATTTGACCTGGGAAGGGCTGGACGTCTTTTCTTTTACACCAATCAAGGCGAGTTAGTCCAAAATTCGGAAATGATTGCTCTAAAAATTGGTCATATCCGTAACCTTACTTATTCTCCTCTCTCGACCGAACAACTGTTAACTCAAAAGATCCTCTCGCCAGAACGGCTTGATGTTGACGCCTTTACTGGCAACGCCTTACTGCTGAGTCTTAGCTTAACTAAGCCCGCTTTTCTCGCTTATCAGACCTTTATGTCTTTACCAACCTTATTTTACACCACAAATCCTGACGGTAGCCAGATTTATGCGACTGATTTCCGCACTCTCCTATTTTTTCGTGATCGGATAGAGTTAGACGAAAGCATTATACCCATGTTTTTTTTGATGCGTGTAGTTTTTGGTTCACATACTTACATCCGCCATGTGAAACGGCTATTTTCTGGTGAAATATTAACTTGGCGAGGTAGTCAGCCACAGATTCGCCTGGTACGCCCCTTAAGCTCACATCCTAGTTACCATACCATCCGCCGCGCCACTCCTGAGGCGACAACCCATTTGTACGAAACGATGTGTGCGGTCCTCGGAGCCTATCTGGCTGATTTTGAACGACAGGGACTAACCGCTGCCACGCTATTATCTGGCGGGGTTGACTCCTCTCTGATACAGATTATGCTCAATCAGTTGACCAAACGAAGGCCGCTGTCCTCCTTTAGTTATACAGTCGAAGCTAAGAGTTTTCAGGCTGAAGTCCAGTATGCCAAAGAAGCCTCACGAAATTTGAATACTCACCATACCTTCTTCACGGTGACCAAAGAAATGTATCTTGATAAGATTAACAGGGTCATAGAAGTTTTAGCTCGACCTCAGCTATACGTTGAAACCACGCCGTGCAACTTTGCCTTATCTGAATATCTGGGGGCTGAAACTGGTACCCCGGATATTTATATTGCCGGTCAGGCGGCGGATGCGCTAAATGGTCTTTCAGATACACGCAAATATGCGGTTTATGATTCAGCGCGTCGTTTTCATGGCGCGCGCCTGGTATTTAAATTGGCTGGTTTCTTGGCAGGCGTGATACAGCCTGAAGATCGGGCCAGGATGATTCAAGACATAGCCTTAATGTTACCAACCCCATCACCCACGGCTGCTATTTATCATCCCTATAATTTAGTGGCGCTACTGGGTGATTTAGAGTTGACACTAAGGATTTTCGGTGAAGCAGCAATCTTAGCCGTACTTGAGGAACGCTACAATCTGGCTAGACGATATCTCTCAAGTACCAATCTTCTAGAGAATATCCATGTAATTGATCTTCTAACCACGGGCTATGAGCCGGCAACCATTAGTTGGCAATTTTATGCTGCTAATCAACGTCAGACAGTTCAATTCTATTTAGACGAAGAGATTATTCGCGCATTTCATGCCTTTGTGCCGCAAATTCGTTTTTTGAAAGGTAGGACAACCAAGCCACTTCTTAAACAGATTTTGAACCAGCAAGGATTTACTCAACTAGCCAGTAAACGCAAAAAAGCTACTGTATTTAATAAGGACCTCTTAGCCTGGTTTGCTAACGGCCCTCTGGCCGAACGAGTGCAGGCGATTAAGCGTCCCGATTTTCTCAGCCAGCATGAGTTTAATAACCTCTTAGCTCAACCAAGTTTATTTCTGTGGAATCTCTTAACCTGGGATATTTTTACCACCCAAGTACTGCCATTATTGCAGAAATCTGATCTACCTGTTCAAGCTAAAAGCCTGATTGGGAAGGAGTTTAATGTTACAGTTAAGTAATCCTGCTTGTTCTGTCTTCGTTTTGAGCCATTCCTATAGATTACAATTTAAGTTTGATGAATAACCCATGAATGTGCTTAGAAGCTTGGGAAAAAGATTATTGTTGGAAGCCGAATTAAGCTCCTCACCAATCGTGCAACGGGCTATTGTACCTCACCTTAATAAAGTTAAAAGCATGGGACGCACGCTTCTCAAGCCCTATTTGAATGTTTATCAATGGCAAGGGGAAGCTCAATCGGGATCATTAAGTGTACTTTACGCCGGATCTGATGGCTCAAACGATTTCCTAAAAGAACTTCTCTTTACTCAAAAGCCCACCCAACAGCCTCTGGAACCGTTACCCCACCATCGGATTTTTGAGCTGATTGACAATACCTCAAGTGACCTGATTATTATACAAGCCAACAAAGAATTGATTAATCGTTTACCTCGACAAAGTTCTATTAGACTGCCCCAATTTGTGAGCTGGGTCATAAATGTTCAAGGAAACCCGGAGGAACTTCGGCTGCGCATCCCCAAGAATATGCGGAAAGATGTTACTCGGTTAATGCGTGAATATGGTTACGAGTATGAAGTGAGCTATGACGAACAAGATTTCGACAACTTCTATTACGAAATGTATCTGCCTTCAATAAAGCATCTTCATGGCGACTTGGTTGAGCCAACTCCTTATACGGAAGCCTATCAGTACTTTAAGCACGGTTGGCTCTACAAGATCATCCGTGAAGGTGAATATATCTGTGGTCGTCTGGTTTATGTCCGGCAGGGGGTGCTCTATTTGAAACTAATTGGGCTAAAGGATGCTGATTTGAAGCTGCGCCGAGAAGGTATTCATCACGCCACAACCTATCCGCTTCTGTTAGAAGCTAATAAGCAGGGTTTCAAATTTGTCAATCTAGGCCTCACTGCGCCCTTTTCTGGCCTCAACTTGTTTCAACATAAGCGCCGGTGGGGTGCTGCTATTGAAGCTACTCCCTATGATATGAACCAATACTGGTTTCACTTCTGCCGGGCTACTCCGGCTGTCACGCAGTTTATGTTCAATAATTCCTTAGTTTGTCTCGATGAGGTTGATGATTTTTGTGGGCTGCTAGTGGTTGATAACCCGGCCAGTTTGGATGTAGATACCTTGAAAAAACTGCGCCATCTGTATTTGGTGCCTGGTATGAAAGATTTGCATGTCTGTACCATGGCGGATTTAGTAGGAGACTCCTCTATAGTTAATATTGAGGCGAATCCAGAGACAAGGGTGTAAAGGATAGTCTGGACGATCGTTGTCCTGGCGGCTATCACCTCTTACTGGGTTTACCAGGATGCGCAAGCCTGCTGGGGTTTTACCGAAGCCCGGCGGCGTCGCGCTCCGGAGAATGTTCCTTAAATAATGACTGACCCCGCCAAATGGCCCAAGTTTAACCCCGTCAAACGGCGCTTGAACCTGACCGGGAATCGTTATATCGTTGAAGTGTTCCAAAGTTTGCGTGTGTGTTTTTAGATCAGACACAACGTCCAACGGAAGCACAACCAGGGAGCCGCAAAAACGTGAGTTCTCGAAAATTGAGGAGGCCGATTTGATCGTTGGAAATGTCTCCTGCTGAATACCCTCCAGGCTCAATCAGCGAGAAGCCGGGAAAATGTGATTCTTTTTTGAAGCATTGGGAATAAAAATAGCGGTGGTCCTATTTTCAGACCACAGCTTGGGGAAAGGATAAACGATGAACCGAAAAGAACGAACTATTTTGGTCACTATTATCATCAACCTGGCCCTGGTGGGCCTCAAATCCTGGTTAAGCTACGCCTCCGGCAGCCTGGCGATGGAGGCCAGCGCCTGGCACACCTTTGCCGATGTGTTTGTCGGCGGCTTTATGCTGGTTGGGATTTTCCTGACCCGTTGGGAAAGTGAGACGACCCGTAAGAGCGGCCTCAGCCTCATCGAGAATGTGGTGGCCATGGTCGTCGCCGTGGCCATCCTTTACGCCGGCCTGAACATCTTTTTGGAAGTGGTCGGCGGCGAAATCGTTGAGCTGCACAACCTGGGCTGGGTCACGGCCACCTCGCTGGTAACCGTCGCCGTGGCTTGGTTTGTGGCCCGCTATCTGCGTTACGTAGGCCAGCAAACCAATTCGCAGGCGCTGCTAGCCGGGGCCTATCACGCTCAACTACACATCTGGGAGGCGCTGGTGGTGGCGGCCGGCCTGGCCGGTTCGTTGTTGGGCTTACAAAACCTGGATCGGTTGGCCGCCGTGCTGGTGGTGCTGTTTGTCATTTTTGCCGGCTTCGAGATTCTTAGCGGCGCGCTGACCGCACTGCGCCAGCGGCAGGTGTTACATCTGCACGCGACTCCCCAGCATGTCGGCCATGGCCTGATCGGGCGCGCTTTTATGCCCACTGTGGTCATCGTGTTAGTGGGACTGTATCTCCTGTCCGGCTTTTACGTAGTGCGCTGGAATGAGCAGGGGGTGGTGCGCCGTTTTGGCCAGATCATCGCCACCCAGGTGCCGCCCGGTCTCCACTATCGTCTGCCCTGGCCGGTTGACCAGGCCAGCATGGTGGATGTGGCCACCGTCCGCCGCACCGAAACCCCCAGCACGTTGGCCTTGACCGGCGACGAGAGCCTGATCAACGTCCAGGTGGCCGTTCATTACCGCATTACCGACCCGGCGGCCTATCTGTTCACCCTGAGCGATCCTGAGGCGGCCATCACCGACGCCGCCCAGGCGGCCATCCGGCAGATTGCCGCTCAAGAAACGGTGGATGCGCTACTCACCACCGATAAAGCCCTGATTCAAAATGAAGCCGCGGTCCTGACCCAGAGTGCCCTGGATAACTATGGCGCCGGGCTGCAAGTTCTCAACGTGCAACTGCTGCAAAGCAGCCCGCCCGAAGCAGTCGCGGATGCTTTCCGCGATGTGGCCAGCGCCCGCGAGGATAAGAACACCTTTATCAATGAAGCCCTGGCCTATCAAAATGAAACCATTCCCGTGGCCCGGGGCGAGGCGGAAAAGGCAGTGCAAGCGGCCAAAGCCTACCAGGCCAGTAAGGTCGCCGCGTCCACCGGCGAAGCCAACCGCTTTGCCAGCCGGCTGGCCGCGTATCAAGACGGCCCTGAGGTCACCCGCACCCGGCTCTACCTGGAGGCGGTGGAACAGGTCTTGCCCGGTCTCAAGAAGTTTCTGGTGGACCCGGCCATCCAACTTACCGGCACAGACTTGTGGTTTACCAATGAAGCGGGGCCGCAACCCTTCGTGCCGGGGCCGTGAGGGAGCAGAAATCGGTTTCAATCCGCCTTATCTCGTCGCGCCCTTTTGAAAATGGTTATGGTGTTATCAATCTTTAACTGATGTGGAGGAATAGTTATGAAAATTCTACGCACCTTGCTGATTACCGGCGTTGTGGTCGTCTTCATCGCGGCCAACCTGGTCTTCTTTACCGTTGATACGACCGAGTACGCCATCGTCACCCAGTTTGGCAACCCCATCCGGGCGATTACCCAGCCGGGCCTGTACCTGAAACTGCCCGATCCCGTCGAGAGCGTGCAAACCATCAACAGACAGTTGCAGATTTACAACCTGCCGCAAATCGAACTGCTGACCCAGGATAAGAAAAATGTGGTCATCGAAGCCTACGCCACCTGGCAGGTGACCGACCCGCTGCAATTTATCAAAGCTGTCCGCGACATCAGCGGGGCTGAAACTCGCCTGGCCGATATTCTGGCCTCCGAGGTGGGCGTGGCCCTGGGCCAGGTGCCCTTGAACCAACTGGTGACGACCGAAGCCGAGACGATGCAATTATCGGCGATGCTGGCCGGGGTCACCCAGGCGACCGACGGGCGGGCCAGCCAGTACGGCTTTACGGTGACCGATGTACGGCTGCGGCTGTTGACCTTCCCGGAGGCCAATCAGGCCAGTGTCTTTCAGCGCATGCGGGCCGAGCGCGAAGCCATCGCCCGGCAGTTCCGCTCCGAAGGCACCGAACAGGCCGCCATTATTCGGGCCAAGGCCGATACCGAGAAAGCCACCCTGTTAGCCGAGGCGAACCAGCAGGCCCAGACCCTTCGGGGTGAGGCCGACGCCGAAGCCATCCGCATCTATGCCGAAGCTTTTGGCCAGGACCCCGAGTTTTACCGCTTCTTGCGTACCCTGGAGTCGTACAAGGCCTTTGCCGATGAGGACACCACCCTGGTCTTACCAACCGACTCGCTGCTGTTGCAGTATCTCAATCCGCCTACTCCGCCGGAAAAGTCTCAAGTCTCGACAGGCCCAGCCACCGGTGAGACGACGGCCAACCGTTAGGAGGAAAGATGGACGACCAACATCGAGACCAAAGATCTCCGGCGGCAGGACAATCGCCGTCTGGCGCCGGTTCGGATGAGACGGCCGGCGCGTTGCAGTGGATAAGTCTGCTGGGGGGCGGGTTAGCCTGGCTGCTGCGCAGTATCCGGCAGTTGTACCGCCTGGCCCTGAGCGGCGACGGCACTGCCCCCAGCGATGATTTGAAAGCCGCCCTGGCCGGGTTGCCGCTGCGCCGCCTGGTGTGGGGCGGAGTGGGGCTGGCTGTGGCAATCTACTTGCTGTCAGGAATTTACGTGGTCAAACCCGGCGAGGCCGGCGTGGTGCGGCGTTTTGGGGCGGTAGTGCAGCCTCGTGCCCCGGAAGGACTAAACTATGCCCTGCCTCGGCCGATTGACCAGGTAGACATCGTCAACGTCAGCCAGGTGCGCCGCGAAGTCGTCGGCGTGCTGGAAGCCGAAGAAGACCACGACCATCCCGAACCCCCCTCCAAGCTCCAGGTGCTCAGCGGCGATACGAATATCGTTGACTTTGAGGTGGTGGTGCAGTACCAGGTCAACCAACCGGTTGATTTCCTATTTAACATTGATGAACCGGTCTACCAACTGATGCGCGACGTGACCCGTGATGCGGTCGTCCAACTGGCCGGCGGGCTGCCGGTGGACAATATCCTGACCACGGACCGGCAGCGCCTGCAAGAGATCATCCGCGCCCAAATCCAGGCGACCCTCGACAGCTACCAGAGTGGCTTGCTGGTGGTCAACGTCAACTTGCAGAAAGCTTTCCCGCCGGATGAGGTAGCCGACGCCTTTGTGGCTGTTTCCAGCGCCCGCGAGGACCGAGAACGCGCCATCAATGAGGCGCAGGGCTACGCTAACAGCCTCATTCCCGAAGCCCGGGGCCAGGCCCAACGCATCCTCGCCGAGGCCAACGCCTATCGCAGTGAAACGGTGAACCGCGCTGACGGGGCAGCCCAGGCGTTTCAACAGGTGCTGGCCGAGTTTAAGACCAACAGCCAGATTTACGGCCAAGACATCACCCTCTACCGCCTCTACCTGGAAACGATGGAACAAATTTTGCCCCGGCTGGGTGTTTACGTGGTTAATCCCGGCCAGGATGGCCCGGTGACGCTGCGCCTGGTAAACGGCAACGGCCGCTCCAGCAATAATCCGGTGATAGACCCAACCCTGGCTCCGGCTTTTCCCTCCGGCTTGGGCGACAGCCTGAGCCTCAATCCACCTGCCCCGGCCTCACCGCCGGGCGACGGCAGCCAGGGTGGTCAATAGTCGCCCAATCGCCGTTGAGTGTAACAAGCAGGATAAGTCTATGACGCAAGTATGGAAACAAATTTGGCAAGATATCCGCGGCGCGGTGGGGCTACCGGGCCGGAAAGTAGCCTCCCCACCAACAATCGACGACGCTGCCGGCCCGGCCGTTGTCTTACCCCCGCGGCCCGAGGCCGAAGTCGCTGTCGAGACTGTTCCGGCCATCGCTACCCTACCGCCAGCGGTTGAAACCGGCGCCAATCCGGATCAAGCGTTGCCCTCACCTTCCCTGTGGCGGGAGTGGGGTATGCCTCTCCTGCTGGTGGCTGGTTTGGGTGGGGTCCTCTGGTGGACTTACTTTCGACCTGGCCCTGCCCCGCCTGCACCTGATGTCGTGGCCACCTTCAGCGGTGGCCAGATCACCGTTGAGCAGGTGGAGGCCCACATCAAGCTGTTAGACCCCGATAACCTGGGCCAACTGCGGACGCTGCAAGGTTACATCGCCGTCATCAATGACCTGGTGGTAGAGGAGTTGGTGCGCCGGTGGGCGGCTGACCAAAAGATGGACGAGATGGATGATTTTAAAGAGGCCATGAAACACATCACCGAGGCGATTACGGTCAGTGATCTGCATGGACAGGTCCATCAAAATATGCCCATCGAGGAAAGCGAGCTGCGAGCCTACTACGACAATAACCTGGCTCAATACAGCGGCCGGCGCTACGACGAAGTGCGCGAGGAGATTCGCCAGCTTTTGGTCAGCCAGAAAGAGGCCGGCTACATGGCCGATTACGTGGCCCGGCTGCGGGAGAACGCCTCGGTGACGGTAGATTATGCCTTGCTCGACCTCCCCACGCCGACCGAAGAAGAATTGCGGCAATATTACCAGGACAACCTGGTTCAATTTACCCGGCCGGCGGCGGCCATCGTGGACGAAATTCGGGTGCGGGCCAGCGGCGACGAGGCCGCCGCCCAAACCCAGGCTAACGAAGCCTTGACCCGCCTGCGTACCGGCGAGGATTGGGCCGGCGTTGCCGGCGATATCTCGGTTGATCCTTATATCGAAGGGGGCATCACTGTCCCGGTTGGGACTCGCCCCGCTCCCTACGATGAGGTGGTTTCGGGCTTAGGTGAAGCTGAAATCAGCGAGGTCTTCCGAGCGGGCGACTTTTTCTACCTCGTTCGGCTGAAAAGCCGGGAGCCGGAGCATGTACTATCCTTTGAAACAGTCCGTCCCCAGGTTGTGGCCGTCGTGCAGGCCGAAGCACAGGCAAAGTGGTTTGAGCAGGTAGGGGAACGGACCCTGCTCACCCTCAATGGCCGCCGGATTACGGCGGGCGAGTTCTATCACGAGTACCAGGAATTACCCCCGGAGATACGGGTCCAATTCAGCGACGCCGCTGGGTTGCGCCGCCTGGCCGATCAACTGGTTGAACGGCTCTTATTGACCGAAGACGCCAGCAATAAAGTGCTCCCGACCGAAAATGAAGCCGAGATCGAAGAGAACCGGCTGCTCGTGCTGCGGCAAATGCTGCACCAAGAAGAGGTAGAGGACAAAATTGAAGAAGTGACTGATGAAGAGGCGCGGGCCTACTACGACCAGCACCAGGAAGCCATGGTTAGCCCACCCCAGGCCCGCATCAGCTACATCCGCATCGGCCTGGGCCAAACGGAAGATGACCGGCAGCGGGCCCAGGCCAAAGCCGACGAAGCCTATCAGAAGGTCGCCCCACCCGGACTGTTAGGCGGCGGCCAGGGGTTGGATTTTGCCGAGGTGGCCCGTGAGTATTCAGAGGATCCCGAAACGGCCGCAAAGGGTGGTGAACGGCCCGGCTGGGTCGGTGAGAGTTATGATTTAATCTCTGAGTTGGCCGAGCACCCCTTCCACGCCCAATTTTTGTATCTGCCGGAGGGGAGCATTACTCCGCCTTTTGAATACCAGGGCAGTCTATACATCATCCAGGTGCGAGAGAAACGCCAGCCCCAGCCGCTCACCTTTGAGGAAGCTGAGCCGCTCATCCGCGATGAGTTGACCCATCAGAAGCACGACGCGCTGGCCGAGCAGCTTTCCCAGAAGTTAATCGAGCAGGCTCAACTGGTGGTTTATGAGGAGACGCTGCGCGATTTGTTCGCTGCTACTTCCTCTCAAGCGCCCTAAAAACCAATTAATTTGTGAATTGTGAATTGTCAATCGTGAATTGTGAATGAAAAAACGGCTTTCTTTTGAACTGTTCACAATTCACTATTCATTATTCACAATTCACAATTGAGAAGATACACGCCCTCGGCTTGACAGAATACCGAAAATAGTTACAATTTGTGCATCTTACGTTATGTAAGAAACAACTGGAGCCAGGCCCTTGAACAATGTGGCCCAAGTCGGTTGACAATTTAAGCCTTGAAGAGCTAGAAGAACTCATCCAGCAGCGCCGGGCCAGAGTGAAGCGCCCTTTGCTGGGGGGTCATCCAACTTCAACTGTCCCCAGGCAGCCATCAGCCGTCCAACCCAGGCGTAAAAGATGGGAAAAAATGCTGCTGCTGGCGGAGATTTTGGTCATCGCCGTTTTACTCCTGCTGACCGGCATCTCGGCTCGCGGCCGGCTGGCCCTGCGGCAAAAGCTGCCCCTGGAAGGGGTGACGATGGTCGGCGTGCAGGTGTTGGCGGCCTCACCGGCCGAAACCGCCGAGACGCCCACCCTGCCGCCTATCGGTTGGCGCCGCCCACCATCGAGCCGGCAGACGGCCAGCAGCGGCATAGAAGCCCAGCAGCAATCGCTCGAAACCCCGGCCCATTTGCAGCGTTGGCTTCAGCCCGGCCTGACTGCTCCGACTGTCTTCCTGACTGAGCCGGTGGTCCAACCCGCCACCCGTATTGTCATCCCCACGATCAAGGTTGATGCGCCTGTGGGTGAGGGCACGGATTGGGAGTCGCTCAAGTACCGGGTGGGACATCATCCGGGTACGGCTAACCCTGGCCAGCGAGGGAATATGGTCCTGGCCGCCCATAATGACATCTATGGTGAAATATTTCGCTACCTACCCGATGTTCCGCTCGGCGAAGTTATCACGGTCTACGCGGGGGAAGAAGCCTTTCGCTACTGGATCACCGAGCGGCGGATTATTCGCCCGGAGCAGGTAGAAGTGATGCTGCCTACCACCGGGCCAACTGTGACCCTCATCTCTTGCTATCCGTACTTAATTGACAGCCACCGGATCGTTTTATTCGGCGAGTTGGTAGGGTGACATTCAAATCAAGAGGGATTGGCTTGTACAGGAGGGGAATTAAGCTATGGCCGAACGATCCAACCCAGCCTTACCCACCGCTCGACCCCGCAAAGGTTTGAGCCCGGCGGCTAAACTGACCCTACTGGTCATTCCGGTGATTATCATTATCACCGGCTGGGTCTTTTGGCAGCAGCTTCAGCAATCACCCACCCGCCAGGCCGGCGTTAATATCCCGCCCTACGGCATTATAACAGTACGCTTGAGCACCGACCCCTTCCCCGCTCTGACTACGGGGACGGTGCAGATGACCCTCCGCCTGCAAGCCGCTGGGGGTCAAATGGCTATGGTAGATCGAGTCACCTACATGTATGGCCCGGTGGACGGCGATGAGGTGTTTCAGGGCGAAACCCAGGAAATGGGGATGGAGATGTTTCACGGCCCGCTGCGCTTCACCCGTACAGGTGATTGGTGGATAAAAGTGCGGGTAGAGAACCAGGGCGTGTCAGATGAGGCCACTTTTACCATTCCGGTTAAACCTGCCTTGTAGAAAAAAATCCAAGAAGGAAGAAAAATGACAGCCATATTAGATAATGGGCCGGCTCAAAACAATGAACCGCCTCAAGGTAATGACAAACTTGCTCAAAACAATGAATTGGCTCAAGACAATCAGCCTGTTCTAACCAATGAACCGGCTCAAAATAGAGAAACGGCCCAGCGCAAGGGTGCCGGGATCAGCCCTCTTTATGGGGGACTGGCCCTGTTCGCCACGCTGATCGTAGGCGTGGTTATCGGCTACCTGTTTAGCCAGGCCCAAACCTCACAAAACGCGCCGATTCAGGTGGTCGTCACCGCTACTCCCGACCCCAACAGCCAGCCAGCAGGTGCATCGGCTAATCAACTGTCAACGCCAGCGCCTGCCCAGACCAATGCCTCTCCGACAACCAGCGCTGCGGCCAACCCAAACGCCCCGCCAACCCCAACCATCATGGAGCTCGTTCTCGCCGACGCCCGCCACTTTGAGGGCAGCCCCGATGCGCCGGTGACGATGATCGAGTTCAGCGACTTTAAGTGTCCTTACTGCGGGCGTTTCGCTGCCGAGACGTTGCCTCGGATTCGGGCAGAGTACATTAAAACGGGCAAAGTGCGCTTTGTTTACAAACATTTCGCCATTCTGGGGCCAGAGTCGAACCGCGCGGCCGAAGCCAGCGAGTGCGCCGCCGAGCAAGGTCTGTTCTGGGTCTATCACGACGCTATCTTTGCTGACCAGACTTCAATTCGCAGCACACTAGACGATAACCGGCTAACCGAACTGGCCGGGCAGGTCGGCGCAGACACGACGGCTTTCAAAGAATGTCTGAATTCGGGCCGCTACACGGCGCCGGTTACCCAACAGTCGCTCTCGGTGCAGGCGTTGGGCTTTCGCGGCACGCCCTCTTTTTTAATCAACGGGGTGGCTATGACCGGGGCGCAGCCTTACGAGCTTTTCCAACAGACCATTGAGGGTCAACTGGGCAACCAGCCAGTACCGGTCAATCCGACGCCTACCGCTCCGGCGCCTGTTACGGCAACGCCAGCCGCCTCAACGCCGCCCACGTCAACGCCCCCTGACCAGACTTCGGCCGACCCTGATGAAGATATTGAAGGCGTCGTTTTCTTTCCCAATCCGAGCAAAGAGCATCAACCCGGTAAAATTGATTACCCGCAAGTTGTGCCGCCCGGTGGTAAACACAGCGATACCTGGCAAAACTGCGGTACCTACGACGAGCCGCTCCAGCTAGAACCTGTTGTTCACTCGTTGGAACACGGAGCGGTGTGGATTGCTTATCAGCCTGATCTACCGACTGACCAGATCGAGTTGCTGAGTAAGCTAGTTCGGCAGGAGCGGCAAACTCGCGGCGAACCATTAATCCTGCTGGCGCCCCAGTCTGGGCTGGAAGCACCTATTGTGGCTACGGCATGGCAGGCACAACTCCAACTTGACGATGCCGCTGATGAGCGGCTGCCCCAATTTTTGAGCCGTTACCAGAATGGCTCCTTTACCCCTGAGCCGGGCGCGCCCTGTACTGGCGGCGTAGGGGAGCCGGCGGAATAGCCAGACTCTGGACTTGATGGGGGGGTATGACTGATTCACAAGCAGCAACCAAAATCTTGCTCCAAGAGGCGCTGGCTTTAGCGCGCGCCGGCGACAAGGTAGCTGCCAGGAAACAAGTGCGGCGGGCCACCATGTTAGATCCTACCCATGAGGTTGGTTGGCTCTTCCAGGCTGGCCTGGCTGAAAATGCTCAAGAGGCTTACCAGGCCCTTGAGCGAGTTCAGGCCTTGAATCCCACTCACCCTCAACTGGAAAAAGCGCAAGTCTGGGTAAAGTGTACCTGGCCGGTTGAACCAAAGTCGCCTGAACAAGTGACATCCAGGCGGAAAGCTTTTTCCCTCAAATTGGCCACGAGTATAGCCTCGGTTGGTTTGGTACTCGGATTGGGACTGCTCATTGCCGCTTTTAACTTTTCAGAGGAGACGGCCACCCAGTTGATGACAGCAATTGTGGCTACACCGACCCAAACTCCTGCGCAAAAACTGGCCCAATTACGACATGCGGTAGATCAGGCCAGCGCGGCCGGCAATCGCCTGGCCATGATGGATGGCCTGGAAAAGATGTTAGCTCTGGCTCCAGATAACCCGCAAATCGCCACCCAACTGGCCGAGCTTTATTACCAGCAGGGACTTGATTGGCGCGAGGCCAACCGCCTTGAACAGGCGCGGCAATCATTTGAACGGGCTTTAAGCGTTAAGCCGGACTTTGACGCCGCCACACAGGAAGGCCAACTCGCCAAACGATTCGTGGCCGGCATTGAACATTATCAAAAAGCTGAATGGGCAGAGGCGGTTGCCGAATTTGAACAGGTTTATCGGCAAAACCCGACTTATTTATACGTAGATGAAATTCTATACAGCGCCTACTACAATCTGGGCGTCTTCCAGGAATCCAGCGGGCAGTTGGCATCGGCCTTAGGGTCATACCAGCAAGCGATTAAAATTTTACCGGATGTACCGGGGGCTAACTTGAAAGCCAAAGCGGTCTCCTTAAAGCTTAATCCTCTCCCACTGGTTCCAAGCCCTGAACCTGTTATAAAGAAACGAATTGTCGTTGATATTTCAGACCAGCGCGCCTACGTTTACGAGAACAATGAGCTTATCCACGAATTTATTGTGTCCACCGGAGAGCCAGGGAGCGATACGGCTATCGGTGAGTTTGAAGTCCAAAGCAAGATCCCGATGGCTTACGCCAGCACCTGGAACCTGGATATGCCCTACTGGCTGGGCATTTACTGGGCTGGGCCGCTGGAAAACGGTTTTCACGCCCTGCCTACTGTGCGTGATACCGGGTACACTCTCTGGGATGGCTACCTGGGGCAGCGCGTTTCCTACGGTTGTATCATCTTGAGTCTGGAGGATGCCAGGACCTTGTATGATTGGGCCGATTTGGGAACGCCGGTATCTATCAGGCCGTAGCTTATGAATTGGGATCGCAAAGCAACGTGGCATGGCTTGCTGGCCCTGTTATTCATATTGGGCCTTATCTGGATTGCGTTCAGTCGGGTACCGCCGGACGTGGCAGCGGCCCGTAGCCAGCGAGCGCCTTCACCCCAGGTTGATTCCCCCGCGCCCGATTTTTCGCTCAAGACCCTGAAGGGCGAGACGATCCGGCTCTCAGATTTGCAGGGCCAGGCCGTGCTGGTCAACTTCTGGGCGACCTGGTGTCCGCCCTGCCGGGCCGAAATGCCGGCCATCCAGCAAGTGTACGACAAATATCGGGGTCAGAACTTCACCGTGCTGGCGGTAAATTTGCAAGAGAGCGAGGCCCAGGTGGCGGATTTTGCCGGACAGATAGGGCTGACCTTTCCTATCTTGATAGACCAGGAAGGGACTGTCTTCGCCCGCTACCGAGTCAATGGGCTGCCCTCCACCTTTTTTGTAGACAGGCAAGGGGTTATTCGCAACATTACCGTTGGCGGGCCGATGGCCGAGGCGTTTATTGACAGCCAGGTGGCCGACTTGCTGGCCCAAAGCGAGGGTCAGTAGGCATGGCCCCTTACTTTCGCATTTTCGGCTTCACGGTGCAGGCTTACGGCCTGCTCATCCTGGCCGCCGTCTGGACCGGGTTGGAAGTGGCGTCGCGCCGGGCCCGCCGGCTGGGCCTGAACAGTAACCAGGTTTACAACCTGGTCTTCTACGCCTTGGTGGCGACCGTGTTGGGCGCCCGCCTGGTTTACGTCATCATGCACTGGTCGGCTTACCGGGGCGCGCTTCTCTCCGCCCTTTCACTGACGCCTACGGCCCTGTCCTGGCCCGAAGGAGCGCTGATCGGCGGCGTGGTCGCCATCATTTATTGGAGTCGCCGGCGGCTGCCGGTTGGGGCCACGCTGGACGCGCTCGCGCCGGGCCTGGTCATTGCCCTGGCGCTAGAGCGGCTGGGCGCGTTCCTCGATGGCCGGGACTTTGGCGAGCCGACCACCATGCCCTGGGGCGTTTATTTGTGGGATGCAGTTCGCCATCCTGTGCAACTTTATGAGATGATCGCCTTGCTGGTTATCTTCGGCATGCTCTGGTGGCAAGAAGAACGGGAGCGTTTTGATCCCTTTCAGATCCGGCTGGTTCCCTTTCGCGGGTACATTTTTGCCATATTTGTAGCTCTATACGCCGGTTCGCGCCTCGTTCTGGAAGCTTTTTATGCCAATGCGTCGCTCCTACCGGGTGGGATACGGACGGCGCAGGTGGTCGCGCTGGTCGTGTTACTGGGGGCAGTCTGGTATCTCTACCGTCGTCGCTTCGCGGCCAGCAAAGAGCCAGTGACGGAGGCAGCCGGTAAGGTTCAGCCCCACTAACCCCATCTTTCCCCTAAATTCTTGTCCAAGGAGATCACTAAGACATCTTGTTCTTGCGCTTATTTCGCCAGAGTTCCAAGTCCAGTCAGGAAGTTCAGCCGGCGCAAACTGAGGCTGGCCTGCGCCCACCGCCTGGCGCAAAGTTAAAACAAATTAGCCAGGTCGCGCTGGTTCAACTTAGAAGCTTCAGCGAAAATGAAGCTCTGAACAGCCGGGTCTTGACCCACCTGGTTGTCATTATATTGGTGGCGTTGGCCCTTAGCTTACGTAACTTCTCCTGGGCACAGCAAAATATTGGCGCGCTACGTCCTCAACCATCGGCCCTGGCCGAGCCAGCCGCGCCGGTCGTCATAGACCTGGGCCGGCCGCTCGCTCTGCCCGCGCAGCTTAGCAACTTACAGGGGGATGTAATTGTCCCGGCAGCAGTGCCCCACACCATTATTCCAGAACGTGCTCGCGAGGAGATTACCACTTACGTGGTCGAGCCTGGTGATACCGTTTTTAATATCGCCGCGAAGTTCGGCCTGGCCCCCGAAACGATCACCTGGTCGAACCACGAGCTGGAAGATAATCCGGATTTATTGAGCGTAGGGCAGGAGCTGCGCATCTTGCCGGTTAATGGGGTCTATCATCAGGTGGGCGCGGGCGATACGATTGAGAGCATTGCCGCTGCCTATCAAGTGGAAGCAGCCGCCATTATAGATTATGCGCTCAATGAGTTGAACCCCGATAATCCGGAGCTTGAGCCGGGGCAATGGTTGGTGGCGCCGGGCGGGGTCAAACCTTTTGTGCCGCGCACGGTGATCGCCTACACCGGCCCTGTGCCCGAAGGAGCGGCCACCGGTTCAGGCGCGTTTGGCTGGCCGGCCAGCGGCGCGATTTATCAGGGGTACTGGAGCAGCCATCCGGCGCTGGATATTGCCGATCACCTGGGGGCGCCGGTGCTGGCTGCCGACTCCGGTTACGTGGTTGCCGCCGGCTGGGACGACACGGGTTACGGCTATGCCGTGGTGATTGATCACGGCAATGGCTTGCAAACCTTGTACGCCCATTTGCAAGCCTACTCCGTCGAGGCGGGCGACAATGTCACCAAAGGCCAACAGATTGCCGAGATGGGCAGCAGCGGCAACTCCACCGGTCCGCACGTGCATTTTGAAGTCAGGCAGGGCACAGTTCAACGTAATCCTTATGGATTTTTGCAATAAACGCCACCCGCTGGAACCTCAGCTTGGTCGGGCGCATTTTCGTGCTGGTGGGGCGTCTCGGCGATATTGCAGTAGAGTAAATCAGGTTCACAGCCGACACATTCGAGTTGCAAGGTTGCATGAGCAATCCCATATTTGTGATACAGGATTTCGTTTATCTGGCGTTGAATCACGGTTCCGGCGCTGATCGAGATGTCATCGGTCACGACATGCGCGGACAAGGCGCGTAAACTCTGAGTGATGCTCCAGACGTGAAGGTCGTGAATGCCACGTATGCCTTTGACACTTAACAGGTCGCGGACCATCTCGCTCATGTCAATATTGCCGGGCGTGCTTTCCAACAGGATATTGACCGACTCGCGCAGTATACCCCAGGCGTTCCACAGAATCAGTAAGCCCATAAAGATGCTGACCAGTGGGTCGAGCCAATTCAACCCTGTCAGCGCGATGGCGATACCGGCCAACACCGCGCCGATGGTTGAAATGACATCGCCCATCAGGTGCAAAAAAGCACTCTGTAGATTCAAATCGTGCTCGCTGCCGCGCTTGACCAGCCAGGCTGTCCCCAGATTGATGAGAAACGCGACGAGACCAACGCCGATGAGCAGCGGGGCTTTAACTTCTGGCGGAGTGAGGAAACGCTGATAGGCTTCGTAGAAAATCCCCACTGCAATCAACACCAGCGTCGTCGAGTTAACCAGGGCGACCAGGATGCCGGCGCGGTGATAGCCAAAGGTTTTACCAGCGTTGGCCGGCTGAGTGGTTAACCGCAGCGCGTACCAACTCAGCGCCAGGGCGATCACGTCGGTGAAGTTGTGCGCTGCGTCGGTCAACAGGGCGAGACTATTGGCCCACAAGCCAGCTATCACTTCGACGACCACAAAGGCCAGGGTCATACCGAGGGCGAGGGCCAAACGAGTCGTCGTCTGTTGGGTCAAATCCCCAAGATGCGAATGGGTCTGACCGGTTCCCATGGGATAAGTTCTTTTTTGCAAACCTGAAAGATTGGACGGGCACGACTTGGGATATCGTCACCCTTCCCAGGTTAAAGTTTAATGCCTTATCTATCGTAAGAAAAGATGATTGGATGTCAAATGTGACGCACTACGCAACACGAGACTGAGGGAGAAAAGTTTCCCGGAAGGCCAAGCAAGCGCCGACCTTATTGTGTTCAACAACTGGCTGGGTCGCCCAAAGGCCGATATTGCCTAACAGCAGGATAACACCCAGGTTAATGACCCCACCGGCCAGCGCCGCGCGCCATCTGAATGGAGTGGGCTGGCCGGGGTAAATCAGCCGCCGCAAGCGGGCCTCGGTCACATTAAAGGGGCTATATGCCACCCCAGGTAGCGCCACGCCCTTTGCCTGTTGGGTTAGCAATTTTTGTAGGGCGCAGAGGAGCGGCAAGTCATCGCCCAGGTACTCAATCGCCGACTGGTCGGCAGCGATCTCTTGTTGCAACTCGGCAAATTTCGCCAGATCACTCACCAGCGGCAAGAAGAAAAAGGCCGACTGCAAAGCTCGGCTGATCAGCAGCCGCACTGGGTCACGCCACCGGCAATGATAGGCTTCGTGGGTCAGTACCGCTGCCAATTCCTCGTCGCTGAGCAGATTGAGCAAACCGGCCGTCAACCAGATCCGAGGCCGCCAAAAGCCCAGGCAAAACGCCTGTGGCGCAGCCAGGTTGAGATAGGCGACATCCTCCATTGATATGTAATGGATTTTGAGTAACGCCCTTAGCCGAGCGGGGGGAGTGCCACGAAAAGGCAAAAATAGACGGGCAAAGCGGCCTGTGCTCCTCACTTGTTGCCAAACACTCCAACTACCTCGAATGAGAACCACCGCAACCATGACCAGGCTAACCAACTGCCAGGTCGCCGGCAGATGTTGGCTTAGATTTTGAACACCGCTCTGGCAGATATGCCAGATGGTTTGTACCCAATCTTGACGATAGCCCTCAAAAATAACGACCAGACCTAAACCGGTCAGGGCGAGCGTAACCAGGATAAGCAGCCAAAAGTAGGAATTTGAGGGTTTATATATCTTGAGCATATTCCTTCTATTACGTAAATTCCTGTCTATGGTACGAAAAGATGGGTTAAATGTCAAATAGAATAAGTGCTGAGGTCACACTTGATGGCCGGTCAGGCCACCGGCAGCGAAAAGCCAAAGGTGCTGCCCCGACCGGTCCCTCGGCTTTCAGCCCAAACCTGCCCACCATGCGCTTCGACCAGGTGCTTGACAATGGTCAAGCCAATGCCGCTGCCACCCCCAACCCGGCTGCGGGACTTGTCCACCCGGTAAAAGCGGCTGAACAGGTGGGGCAGGTGTTCGGGAGGGATGCCAATCCCGCTGTCGCGAATGGTGAACAGCAGTTCTCGATTTTGGATTTTGGATTTTAGATTTTGGATTTTAGCGGTGATCGTGACCGTGCCACCGTCGGGCGTGTATTGCAGCGCATTGCCAATCAGGTTGAGCAAGACCTGGCTGACGCGATCCTCATCGGCCATGACCGGGGGCAGGTCAACTGGGAGGTTTAGTTGGAGCGTGATTTGCTTTTCTTCAAATTGGGGACGCAGCCGGTCGGTGATCCGCACCATCAGGTCAGTCATTGCTAAGGGCTGGCGGTTGAGGTGAAAGGCGCCCGCCTCGACTCGGCTTAACTCTTGCAAGTCATTCACTAATCGTTGCAGGCGGTCGGCTTCGCGGTAAATTTGCTGGAAGGTGCTCGGTTCCAGCGGCAAAATCCCATCCATCAACCCTTCCATATAGCCCTTGATGCTGGCCAGGGGCGTGCGCAACTCGTGGGCGACATTGGCAATCAATTCTTGGCGCATCGCTTCTACTTGCTCCAGGCTGGCCGCCATTTGGTTGAAGCTATGGGCCAACTGGCCCAGCTCATCCTGGCTGGTGACTTGCACCCGCTCCCGGTAATGACCGGCGGCAATATAGCGGCTGACCTCCATCATCTGGCGGATGGGGGTGACGACACGCCGGGAGATCACCAGGCTAATGGCGATGGCGCTGACCAGCGCCGCCCCCGCTGCCACGAGCAATGCCTCAGTTACAGCGGCGCGAAAGCTGACGAAGATGTCTGTCCGCATCTCTGCCATGCCCATGCCCGGCCTCATCTGACCCGTCATCATGGGGGCCATGTCGATCATGTGCCGGTTGAACGCCGTCGGCACCACCGACTCGGCGGCCAACGCCAGGGTAACTACGCCGACGGTGATGACGATTAAAAAAGCGGCCATCAGCTTCCAGGTGAAGCGCGTTTGAAGGTTATGGCGTAAAGTGTTGAGCCAACGCATCGGGTCTTCTCTAAAAAAAAGATAGCGTTTGCGCGATTACCCCTGAGGTGTCGCTCAAGTTGAGCTACGAACTGACACGCCTGGAGCGGATCAGATCAAACAGTAACCAGAAACCCAGAACGGTTGCTACAAAGAACAAAAGGCCCAGGAAACGGCCGGCGTAAAGCTCAGGAAACCCTTCAGGGATGACCATATGCATGAATTGGCTCAAGCCCACGATCAGGGCGCCCACCAGAATACTCATAGCCAGCCGGTTAACCATCCCCTGCATGGTGGCCACGTATCGTTCCATCCCTCGGAGTTCAACCTGGGCGCCGAGTTCGCCGCGCTCTAGTTGTGTCACCACTCGCGTCAGGCGGCGGGGGAAGGTCAGGCCAAACTCGACCATCTCGACCAGGCCTTCGACCACCTTTTCCCCAACTTGCCGGGGGGAGTGCCGTTGCAGCCAGAACCGTTCCAGGTAAGGGCGAGCAAAGTGAATAAACTGAAAATCGGGATCGAGTTGTAAGCCCAGCCCCTCGCTAATGGCCATCACCCTGGCCATTAGCACCAGGTCGCTGGGGAGATGGAGATGGTGCCGCCGGGCCAGTCCGGTTATTTCGTTGAAGATGCGAGCGGCAGCCAGGTCCTCCACGGAACGGTCGGCGAAACAGGCCACCAGGTGGTCCAGGTCCCGTTTGAGAGTTTTCCGGTTGATCTGGCCTTGAGCGATGCCGGTGGTTAAGAGTTCATCAATGATCCGCTCACTATCGCCTTTGGAGAGGGCTAAGAACATGCGGGTGAGGCTCTCCTGCAAGGGGCCATCCAGCCGGCCAACCATCCCAAAATCCAGCATGCCAATCCGGCCGTCGGCTAGGACGTAAAGGTTGCCGGGGTGGGGGTCGGCGTGAAAAAAGCCATGTACGAACATTTCCTCCAGCATCAGGCGGACGCTGTTGGCAGCGACGTGTTTTCGCTCAATGCCTGCGGCCTCAATGGCGTCCAAGTTATTGACTTTAACGCCATCCAGTCGTTCCAGGACAATTACCCGTTCGGTGGTATAGTCCCAATACACCCGCGGGATGTAGAGATCGGGGTCGTCGGCAAAGGCCCGGCGGAAGCGCTCGGCATTCTGTCCCTCACGGACGTAATTCAGTTCGCAGCGCAGGTTGAAAGCAAATTCCTGGGCCAGATCCAGCACGTCATAGTCCCGGCCAAAGTCCGTATAACGGGCTACCAGGCTGGCCAGGTCAAGGAACACTTCCAAATCACGCTCCACCAGCGTGGCCACACCGGGCCGCTGGATCTTGACTACGACCTCTTCCCCACTCGGCAAGCGAGCCGCATGCGCCTGGCCAATAGAGGCTGAAGCAAGGGGAGTGGGGTCGAACCGGGCAAAAACTTTCTCCGGGGAGACCCCTAATTCAGCCTCAAACACGGCCATTATTTGGGCATAGGAGACCGGAGGAGTCGCGTCCTGGAGCTTGACTAATTCGGAGATATATTCAGGGGAAAGCAAATCGGAGCGGGTGCTGAGCACCTGGCCAAGTTTGATGAAGGTGGTCCCCAACGCTTCAAAAGCCAGGCGCAAATGAGTGGCCTGAGTGTCTGGCCCCACTTCCCCGCCCCCTGTTCCGTTCAATCGCTGCGTCAGAGGGAGCAAGCCGCGCAGTTTTAGTTCGGCCACCAGCCAGCCAAAACCGTGCCGGGCCAAAATGGTGATAATCTCTTGATAGCGAGCCAGATGCTTGGTGCTTGGGATCGTGCTCATCGGCAAATCTTTCTTCTACCTCCCGGTCTCTCGAATCGTGCGATCCCCTGGCATCACTGTAGATGACGCCAGGGGATGCCACTGGTGCCATCAAGCGCCCAGCGCCTCGATTACCTGTTGCAGTCGCGTCCGCGCCTCCTGGGCGATTGGGTCTAATTTGGGGTTTTCCACGACTCCCAACATAGAGAGAGGATCAACGATGGAAACAACAGATTGGCCTTCATCTGTTTCATACACAATCACGTTGCAGGGTAGCAGCAAGCCGATTTCTAACTCATTTTGCAGGGCCTGGTAGGCCAGCTTGGGATTACAGGCGCCCAGAATAATATAGCGCCGAAAGTCGGCGTTCAATTTCTTTTTGAGGGTGGCTTTAACGTCAATCTCGGTCAGGATACCAAAGCCTTCCTCTTTGAGGGCGGCGGTGGTCTTTTCAATAGCTTCCTCGTAAGGTACGTTTAAGGTGGTCCGAAAGCCGTACTCTGTGGTCATAATTTTTTCTCCTTCACAATTGATGGTCTACCGGTTTAACATTTTTGCTTAAAGTTCAGGAGTGCGGACACCTGCAAGGCGAAGCTTCCCTGCCGCTAGGGGGCCTACGGCTCTGGGACTTGCAGCGCAGGTGCAAGTGTTGCCATCCGCACTCCTGCATAACCGGTCTAACAACCTTTAATCACTGGCAGCGATTTACTCGCCACTCATCTCGATTAACTTCCCATGCCAGGTGTGAGGAAAGACCTGCCCGGTGTAGCCGTTAACGCTGAGCATCCCGGCGGTTTGACCGTCCTTGTTGACGTGGAGGGTGTAGTAGCCATAGAAAGGATCGGCTTCTGTGTCCACGGTCAACCTGGCCTCGCTGAAGTAGGTGTCCAGGTAGGTTTGGGCCGCCTCTACCGCTTGTTCCGGGGTGACCGTCATCTCGGCGGAGGGATCAGCCGTATCAGTCTGGCCCATCATCCCGCCGAACCCGGCTTGACCACCCATCATCATGCCCATCATGCCGTAGCCGCCAAAGCCAGACATCATGCCATACTTGAGGTTCCACATCATGTTCGGCCCCATTTCGGGGAAAACGGCCTTGCTGGTCGGGTCAACCAGCACTTCCATCACGCCGATGCCGCTGTCCTTTTCGACAATCTGGGCGTAGGCATGGTTATCGAAGATCATCACTTCACCCAGGGCCAGGTTGCTATCGTTCAGGTCGGTCAGGTAGGCGTTGAGGGTGTCGGTCGCTTCGGCCAGGGTCAGGGGTTGGGCGGTGAAGAAGGGGCTGTTGCTGTTGGTCATCATGCCGCCCATCAGCCCATTTGTCATGCCGTTCATCATCTGGCTCATCATGCCGCCCATCATCCCGCCGGGACCGAAGGGGGTTGTCCCGGTCAAGCCTTGGGTCTGGCCCATCATCCAACCGGGGCCGCCCATCATCCCAGCGCCCGTCATACCGTCTCCGCCCATCATGCCACCGGGACCTTGGGCAAAGGTTGGCGCGATAGTAAGCACGCCTACCAGTAGTAACACGGCCAGACTGCTCACCAGCGCTATTGCAAACCATCGTTTTAAGTTATTCATTGTGTATCTCCTTATGAAAAATTGTTAATTGTGAGTCGCCATTGTTGGCTACAATTTTATCTTAGCGTAGCCTGATAAAGTTTGTTTAACAGTTCTATAAAGCTTTTGTAAAGAATGAGATGTCACCTCCCGTCAAGAAATGAGCGATACTTGGCAAGGTATCGCTCAAGATAGAATAGGCGCGGAAAGATGGGCTAGGATAAGCGCTGTAACTGGCGATAGGTTTTCCGCGTTGTCTTCTTCACCTTTTCCCCCAGTTCCGGGTTGGCATAGGCTTTGGGCGAACGCTCAAACGTAGCCTGACACAGGGGACAACAGAGAAAGTAAGCCACGCCTTCATACTCAAGGGTGACATAAGCTCTACCACGGGTCATGCGTTTGCCACAAACAGGATCTTTTAACATTGGGCCTCCATATTATTGGGTTATAATCTTCTCTTCAAAGATATAACAGTTCGACATAAGTCTAAAGAGCCATGTGGCCTGGTTCAGAGGGGGCGATTTGGCGGGGTTCTCTGGATAAATTTGTTTCCATTACTCTGGGCAACCTGCTCACTTGCTGGCCTGGCCGATGGCCGCCCACTCCCCCCACTGCCGCCACTTCGCCACTCGCAAACCGGCCGCTTCCAGGCCGGCGCGGAACTCTCGACCGGTAAACTGGGTAGCCTGGGGATGGTCGAACAGGGCGCGCATCGGCCAGGCAGAGATGAAGCCTTTGAGCAGGTCTTCGAAGTAAAACGTGCCCTTTGGCTTGAGCACCCGGGCGATTTCTCGAAGCGCCTGCGGCCAATTGGGCACGTGATGCAGGATGCCGTACTCCACGACGGCGTCGAAAGCGGCGTCAGGCGCATCAATGGCCGCGGCGTCGCCGACAAAGACCCGGACGCGATCCCCAAATTGGGCCACCCGTTCTTGAGCCAGGGCGATCATGCGCGGGTCGAGGTCAAAGCCTGTGACATGCGCCGAGCCGAGCGACAGCAGAATCTCGATGCCCATCCCGCGCCCACAGCCCACTTCCAGCACGCGCTGTCCGGCGAGCGCCCCGCGCGGGCCGATCAACAGCGGCGTTTCCAGCCACACTTGCGACGCGGCGCGAACCGGGTTGTTTATCAAAGTAAATTCAAGGGCGTTGAGTTTCATCAAATGGACCGATCAGCGCGGCGGCCACGTGCCGATCACGTCTTCAAGTTGTGTCGCATCGCCGCCAGAGATGCGCCAGCCGCGTGGGGTTTTGAGTAGGGCCAGGTCTTGGGTGGCTTTGGCTCCGAAGATAACTTGACCATTGCGAAGGACGCTGAAGTGCAGGCGGTAAGTTACTTTGGCCAGATTGGCCTCTTCGTGGACTTCGACCGTCTGGATATCAAATGAATGGAACTGCACCGAGTCATTGCCGGTCAGTCCAGCCACGAAGTCCTTGTAAGCCTGTTGGGTTTGGGATAGGCCGGCGGCCTGGGCGCCTTCGGCCACTGTAGCAAAGTATTCATCCAGGGCGTTGGCGCTGCGCCGGTTCAGCCCGGTCAGGGCGGCAGCCTGTACTTCTTCCACCAGGTTGCGCACGGCCTGTTCCTCGCCGCTCCCGAAGAGCCAGGTCAGGCCCAGTCCCGCAGCGCTGAGGAAGAGCAAACCAACAATCAGGGCGATTATCAGCCCGACGATGACGCCGAAACTGCCAATAATACTTTTCATCAGACACCTCCTTTGAAATCAGTAGATAGAAGATAGTAGATGGTTGATAGAAAATAGCTCTTTGCCACCATCCTTCTTTCTATCCACTATCTTCTATCTACTATCTACCATTTTCTGTATTTTGGTGGCGTACCGCAGGCTACTGATGGCTCTCTCGCCTAATTCGCCAGTTCTATGCGCCTGTTTGTTCACTTGTCGGCGCAGGCGGCCGTAGGCGGGGGAAGAAAGCCGGAGTATGGGCGGCGTAGCGTGCATAAGCTTCCCCAAACTCGGCCAGGGCCTCCTGCTCCTCGCGTCGCGCCAGCCGGACGTACATCACCACCAGAATGGGGAACATTGCTAATGTCAGTAAAGTCGGCCACTGGAATAGAAAGCCGAGCATAATCGAAATAAAGCCGACGTACTGCGGGTGACGCAGGTGGGCGTACAGGCCGGTGGTGGCCAGTTGATGTTCCCGCTGAGCTTTGTACAGCACGTCCCAGGCCGCGCCCAGGATGATAAAGCCTCCGGCGATAAGCAGATTGCTCAGCAGGTGTAGAGGGCTGAAGTGCGGGTCACCTTGCCAGCCCAGCAGGGTTTGCCACAAGTGACCGCTGTTGTGCGAGAGCAGGTCAAGCCCTGGATAGCGGCTGGCTAGCCAACCGGAGAGCAGGTAGATGGTTAAGGGGAAGCCGTACATCTCGGTGAACAGGGCCACCAGGAAGGCTGAGAACGCGCCAAAGGAACGCCAATCGCGGCCGGTGCGCGGTTTGGCGAAGCTAAAGGCGAAGATGATGAACACCGCCGCGTTGATAATGACCAGCGGCCACAGGCCATAGGCTGATATTTCTGAGTTCATCTTTGCCCTCCTGCCAGGTTCTGCTCTGGCGTCCCGGTGTGTCCGCTGTGCTCAGCATGTCCCTCAGGCCCGCTCGCAGTCAGGCGTTGCCCTGGCGACCCAGTATCGTCGCCGTGCCCGCCGTGCCCGCCATGTCCCCCGTGGCCGCCGTGCATAAACAGGTGCAATAAGGGGCACAGGAGCAGGAGCGCCCAGGGCAGGAAGCCGAAGACGTGGGCCGTATGCTCGGTCACCAGGTAGAAGGCGGCGATGGCCAGGAAGGCCATTAAGACCAGGCCGGTCCGTGAACGCAGCCAACCACTAAAGCTAAATTTTCGTTCAGTCTCCATAAGGTTCCTCCAAAATTAGTTACTCTTTTACGCCGTCGTTGCGAGCAGTGACTACAGGTTTAGCCACTGTAGCGCGGCATAGGCACTTGGCCAAGCGACCATATAGATGGTCTTTATTCATCTCGACATATTACATCCGCAATATAGATGCTTGACGATTTCCTCTGGTTTACTAAGGAACGACCTACTTGCGGGCGTACACCTCCGCAGCCAATACATGGGGGTTTTTCGTCCGTGCGTTACGGAGAGTACGCAGTAGCCGTACTTCACCGAAGCCAACGGCTCGAAACTCAGCCAGGAAAGCGCCGCCTTCCTTAGCGCCGGCAATTCAGGCAAACCAATTGGTTTCATCGGCCTGGGTCTCCAGGGGGAGTGGTTCGCGCAGAATAAGCTCCGCTGCATAGACCGCCCCACCCGGCCGCACTACTCGGGCCAGTTCTCGGAAGATGTGGTCTCGCGCCGGGTTCAAGTTAAAGATGCCATTGACCAGAGCCACATCAATCGAGGCGTCGTCAAGGCAGAGGTTTTCGGCGTCGGCCTGGTGGAATTCCACGTTATTGATACCCGCTTCTGTAGCCGCTTGCCTGGCCTGGCGCAGCATAGCCTCACTGAAATCTACCCCGATGACCTGCCCTGTTGGGCCAACCCGCCGGGCGGCGATCAAGGAGTCGAGACCGGCTCCACACCCCAGATCGAGTACCATCGCGCCCGGCGGAACGTCGGCAAAGACGGCCACGTTAGAGGCACCAGCAAAGGTGTCAACCGCAGCCGCCGGAATACCGGCCAAAATATCCGGCCAATACCCCAGGCTTTCGGCAAATTGCCGGCCCAGTGGGAAGGGATGCTTGGCGTGCGGGTTTTCCGCCGCCACTGAGTAAGCCTGTCGTACCCCCTCGTGGATACCTGTCTTCATCGCCTCTTCCTTTCAAGATGAAAGCCATCAACCGCCGCATATTTTTATTCACTCACCTGTGCGGAGTCCAGACTTCAGTCGGGGAAACCCAGAATAAATTCTGGACTCCGGCATGCTGCTTAGGTGCGTAACGTGAGTTATTATATTCTCATCATACCAGCAATATTTAGCGGAGGGGAGCGCCGTTCAGCCTGTCATGACCCGCGCAAAATGGCGCATATCGGCTATTATTGAATCCAGTTTAGCATCCGCTCATTTACGCCCTGATATTGCAGACCAAGCCGGGCTTGCATCTCCGGGGAAAAGAGAGGGCGCTGGTTACTGCCGTCGGCGTTCATCACCCAAATTTCCCAACGCCCACTGCGGTCGGTGACAAAGGCGATCTGGGAACCATCGGGGGACCAGGCCGGGGCGGCGCTGTTGTATTGGGGGTCGGCCAGGAGGGGAGGCTTAGTCAGCCGCTGGCGGGCGCCGGTGACTAAGTCCAGAGTGTAGACTTCCCAATGGTCGTGCTGTTTGTAGGTCACGGCCAGTTTTTTGCTGTCGGGGGAGAACACCGGGCCGGTATCGCGCAGATCGGTCGTGATCGGCCAGAGCTGGCCATTGGTCACATCGAGTTGCACCAGTCCTTTGTCGCCATCGTAGATGACGCGCCAGGGGTTCTGCGGATCCCAGGCCGGGTTGTAAGTGTACGTATCAGAGGGGATATCTTCAAATTGGGCCGTAGCCACATTGATTCGGCGCAGCCGCCATTGCAAATCCTCACGGGGAATGAAGCAGATGGTGACACCGTTGGAGCCGGCGTGTACTTTGGTAATTTCGCCAATCTCGGGCAAGTTCATTCCATCGTCGGAGTCAAATGTCCGGCAGATGTTGCGCGGATCGCGCCGGCCGCCGTATTGAAAAGAGACGATAATCTGTTGTCCATCGGGCGACCAGGTGGGCGATTTGGGCTGGCGCAAGTCGCCCAAAATGACCCGCTCACTGCCGTCGTCAAGGTTGAGCGTGTAGAGCGCGCCAAATTCGGCCCCATCCCAGCGAGTAAAGGCCACCTGTCGCTGGTCGGGTGAGGCGACCGGGTCAATCACCCCGCCGGCCAGGCGGCGCAGGCCGGTACCATCGCCATTGATGAGGTATAGATCGCCGCCGCTGCTGGTGGTGAAGACGATTTTGCCGGCGGAAGTAGCTTTGGTTGAGGCCGGCTGGCCAGGGTTGGCTGCCTGTTGGCCGGCGATCGGCGCCAGTTGACCGTTGTCCGGGGCCTGAGCCACCGGCGCGTCGGCGAGCGAGCCGAGAATGCGGGTGTAGGTCGGTTGGGCCGAAATCCAGCCGGGACTGCCTTCAGCGGTGACGATTTGCAGCCAGTTTTTGTTGGAACTAAGGCCGCTGATGTCGAACACTTCGCCTTTCGTCGCCGCACCGATGACCGGGTAGGTCACGCCCGGCCCCTGCCGCACGTTGAGTTTGGCGGCGGTAATCTCGGCCCGCAACCCGGACGCAGCGGCCGGTGTGGGGCTGGGAAATGGGAGGAGGGGCACCGTGGGCAGAACAGCGACCGCCGGCAACGGGGTGGTTGGCGTAGGCGAAGGAGCCGGGATGGCCGTAACGGTGGGTGGAGGCACGATTCGCGCAGATGGGGTTTGGGTTGGCCCGGCCAGTCGCGCCCCCCGGTCAGGGGGTATATTCAGAGAGTCTCGGGTAGGCTCAGAGCTGACATTGGCCTGGCAGGCTGAAAGCAGCAGACCAGTTCCCAGAAAAAGGATAAAAAGGGTTGGGGGCAGGCGTGCCAGGGCGCAGATCCGGCTATTGGCCCACATGCTGGAAGTCAACGCCTACCTGGATGGAGCGAGCCACCAGGTTCCCCTGGGGGTCCCGATCACCGATCACGACGACTGGGTCGCCGGCCTGCAGTTCGGCCAGAGTGACGGGGGTCACCTTACGCAGAACAGTGTCCTGGTTGACCAGAACCCGGATCGGCCCTTCCGACGTGCTCAAGTTGAGAGCATCTCCCTCAATCCCGGTCACTTCACCGGCGCCGCGGACACGGGCAGGGTTGCCCTGCTCCTGTCCCCCGTCGTGCTGGAATTGGCCCCCTCCTGCTTCAGAGTTGCCGCCGTTATGGTCGAACTGGCCCCCGGCCCGTTCTTGCAAGAAGGCCTGGCGCGTACTGTTCGCGCGGGCCTCGCCGACCGTTATCCCGTAAAAGAAACCACCCGCAGCGGCTATGATCGCCAGAATCAAGGCGCCTACACCCATACCTATTTTGCTTTTCATCTTATAACCTCTTTCTTTTCTTTTGTATTTATCCGACGGCAGGGTAAGCTGCTATAGACGTTCAGATAATGTTCTTGACTCGTAGTAACGACTTTAGTCGTTTTTATTGGCCTGGACGACTGAAGTCGTCACTACAAATTCAAAATCTTTCTGAAAAACTATAACTTGCCGTCCAACCTGATTACTGTCTACTGACTGCTGGCTACTCATACCGTAATGCCTCAATGGGATGGAGCTGCGCGGCTCGCCAGGCCGGGTAGACCCCAAAGAACAGCCCCACCCCGGCTGAGAAAAGCACGGCTAGCAGGACCGCATCCGGCTCCACCACCGGGGTCAACACCGTGCCTCCCAGGTTAACCCCGGCGATCAGCCAGCTTATACCCGCCCCGACCAGGATACCCAGCGCCCCGCCAGTCACGCTGAGTACGACCGCCTCGACCAGGAACTGAATCAAGATGTCTCGCTGCCGGGCCCCCACCGCCTTGCGGATACCAATCTCGCGGGTTCGTTCCGTCACCGAGACCAGCATAATATTCATAATGCCGATACCGCCCACTACCAGCGAGATGGCAGCGATACCGGCCAGAAACAGGGTCATGATCCCCGTCACCTGAGTGGCGGCTGAAAGGAAGTCCTGTTGGCTCATGATCCTGAAGTCGTCCTCGTAAGTGACACGATGGCGCTGGCGCAGCACCTCGGCAATCTCCTGGGCCGCTGTGTCCATGAGCGCCGCCTCGGCCACCTGCACATTGATCGACGAGACCGAACGGGCTCCCCTAAAAAAATGCCCTCCCGCCAGACGGCTCTGGGCCGTGGTGATGGGCACAAAGATGCTCTCGTCGGGGTTGAAGAAGCCGCTGCCGCCCTTAGGCGCCAGGACGCCGATGACCCGCAGGAGCACGCCGTTCACGTAGACCGTCTGGCCCAGGGGGTCCAGCTCGCCAAAGAGGTCGGCGGCCAACCGGCTGCCCAGCACGGCCACCGCCGATTGGGCCAGCACGTGACGGGCGGCGATAAATTCACCGGCCTGCACCGGCGCGTTACGCACCCACTGGTATTCCTCGGTCACGCCGGTCACCCGCGCATTGGCGTTTTGACCCTGGGCCGCTGCCTGGCCAAAGCTGGTGATCTCCGGGGCAACCAGGGCCACCGACGGCGCGCTGACCGGGTCGGCCAGGGCGTAGGCGTCGTCCAGGGTAAGGGTGGCCGCCGAGCCGGTGGCCGTGCGCACCCCCTCTTCATTGGTGCTGCCCGGCAGCACAAAGAGCAGGTTGACGCCCAGACTCTCGATCTGAGTCGTGATGGCCGCCTGGGCCCCGCGACCGATGCTTAACAGGGCCACCACGGCGGCCACGCCGATGATGACGCCCAGCACGGTCAAGAAGGCGCGCAGTCGGTTAGCCAGGAGACTACCCCCGGCGATGCGGATGCTCATTACAAGATTCATAGCCGGTTTACCCTTGCGGCAAGTTCAAGACAAGCCCGGCGTAGGGCTGGCGTATGTCAGGTGCGACGCACTTCGCTTGCGTGCTAAAAACGGCCAAAAGTGCTGGGCAAGCCAAGTGCGTCGCACCTGAGAGGCTGAACAGTTACAAGTCAGGTAGTATATAGGGAAACCTCTGTCTCGGCGTCTCGGGGTTGGGCCACCGGCTCGTCGCTCACAATCAGGCCATCGTGGATGCGGATGACACGCCGGGTGTGAGTGGCGATGACCGGCTCGTGGGTGACCAAAACGACGGTGATGCCTCGCTCCCGGTTCAGGCGCTGAAAAATGGCCATAACCTCCCGTCCGGACTTGCTGTCCAGGTTCCCCGTTGGCTCGTCGGCCAGGATGATGGCCGGTTCGTTGACCAGGGCCCGGGCAATGGCGACCCGTTGCCGCTCACCGCCCGAGAGTTCATTGGGCCGGTGGCCGGCCCGCTCGCTTAAACCCACGCTCGCCAGAGCCGCCAGCGCTCGCCGGCGGCGATCCTGGCCGTGGCCGTAGATGAGCGGCAGTTCTACATTGTCCAGGGCGGCGCTGCGGGGCAGCAGGTTGAAGCTCTGGAAGACAAAGCCCACCCGCTGGTTGCGGATTTGAGCCAATTGGTCGTCATTCAGTTTACCCACCTCCACCCCGGCCAGGCGATAGACGCCCGAGCTGGGTTGGTCCAGGCAGCCGACCACATTCATTAAAGTAGATTTACCAGACCCCGACGGCCCCATGATGGCCACCATCTCTCCGGCCTGGACGATCAAAGAGACACCGCGCAGGGCCTGCACCTCGACGGCGCCCAGGCGGTAGACCTTGGTGACATCGGTTAACTCGATCATAACCCACTTCAACTAATGTTGACCACCACCGCCGAAACCGCCAAAGAAACCACCCCTCCCGACGTTACTCGGAGCCTGGGTTGGGGCAGCAGTCCGCAACACCACCAGATCGCCCTCTTTGAGACCGCCGACAACTTCGGTCGAGGTTTCGTTGCTGATGCCCAGGCTCACCGGCGCCTCAAAGACCTGCTCCTGGAAGAGCACCTCGACCACGCGCTGGCCGCCGGCGGCGCGCACGGCTCGATTGGGCACCAGCAGCACGTTCTCGCGCCGCTCCACGATAATATTGACCCCGGCGGTCATGCCGGGGCGCACGGCCGGGTCAGGATTGGCGATCTCAACGATCACCGGGTAGTTGACAACGCCCTGCGTAATCGTAGCCACCGGTGAGATGTAACTCACCCGGCCAGCCAGCGTCACGCCGGGTAGGGCGTCTATCACCAGCTCCGCTGCCTGGCCGACGGCGACGCGGGCCACATCTATCTCCGCCAATGGAACCTCAATCCGCAACGCTGAAAGGTCGGCTAGGGAGACGCCGGGCAGGTCCTCATTCGTATCTTCACCCACCCGATAGTTGACGGCCACCACCGTACCGGCGAAAGGCGCGACTAACCTGGCATCCTCCAGCCGCCGCTCGGCCTGTTGCAGCGAGAGGCGGGCCTGATCCACCTCGGCCTCGGCGATGGCCAGTTCGGCCGCGGTCGGGCCGGCGAGCAGCGTTTCCAACTCAGACTCGGCCTGGACGACCTGCGCTTCGGCCGCCGCCAGTTCGGCCGCGGTGGGGCTGCTGCGCAGCCGGTCCAACTCATCCTGAGCGCGCTGCGTCTGCGCCGCAGCCGCCTCGACGTCGGCGGGGGTGACCTGCTGGGTGAGCCGGTAGTCGGCCAGGGCTTTTTCATAGTCAAGGGTGGCCTGTTGGAGCGCCTGGGCCTCCGGGCTGGTGCCCACGTCGCTGCCCCAGGCTACCCGGTCGTAGGCGGCCTGGGCGTCGCGGACGGCCAACTCTGCTTTCTTGAGGTCGGCCGCCGCCACGGTGATCTCATCGGGCGTGGCCCCGGCCAGCAAGCGTTGGTAGGTGTCTTGAGCCGCCTTGAGGTCGGCCGCGGCCGCAGCTAGCTGCGCCTGGGTGGGGCCGGCCTGCACCTTGGCCAGGTTTTCCCGGGCGCTTTCCAGGTTCGCCTGGGCGGCGGCCACCGCCGCGGCCGTAGGGCCGGCTTTCAAATCGGCCAGTTTGGCCTGGGCTGTCGCCAGCGAGAGACGGGCTTTGGCCGCTTCCAGCTCCAGGTCTGTGGTGTCCAGCTCCATCAACACTGCGCCCGCTTCGACCCGGCTGCCTAACTGCACATGCACCGCCTTCACCCGGCCGGTAGTGCGGAAGGCCGGCGCCGTTTCCGCTTTGACGGCGATGTTGCCCGCCGCGCTGACGGTCGCCACCAGGTTGCCCCGCTGTACGGGAACCGTCTGCAGGCCGGTGGCGGAAGCCTGGCCTGGATTGTTGAGCCAGCGGTAGCCCAGGAAGCCGGCGGCCCCCAGGACGACCAGGAGAACGAGCAGCGTACTGATTCTTCTCATCTTCGACCTCTTATTAAATTATTCACCCTTCACGTACTTATCGAAGAAAGCCAGCGACCGTTCCATGGCCAGGCTAAAGTTATTGGAAATGTTGTGGTCATCATTCTCATAAGTGAAGTATTCAACCGTCTGGCCGGCGTCTTGAAGTTGGGTGGATAAATTCTCCGAAAATTCAACTGGGACATGGGTATCGGTCGTGCTGTGGTGAAGCTGAATCGGACCGGAGAGGTCAGCCAGATAAGAATTGGGCGAGATAGAGGCCCAAAACTCGGGGTTTTCTGCGGGCGAACCATACTCGGCCGCCAACTCCTCACGCCATCTCCGGTGAGAATTTTGCTCCGCCTCGGGGTGGTCGTGATTGGGCTGGCGCCACTGCTCCAATAAATCCGGGTAGGCAGCCACCACGCCGGCCCAGATCACCCCGGCTTTGATATCTTCTTTAGCGGCGACCATAGCGCGCAGGGTAACCTGCCCTCCCATCGAATGACCCCACATCCCTATTCGGTTCGGGTCGGCCTCCGGGTACTTTTTGAGAGAAGCGACGGCGTTGAGGACATCAATCGTATAGGCCGGTGAGTCATAGCCGCCGGTGGCCTCCCCTTCGGAGGCGCCGTGTCCCCGGTAATCGGACTTCAAAACGATGTAGCCATTTCTGGCCAGGGCGTCCACATAGTCAACATACCGTTCGGTGGTGCGATACTGGTCGGGGGAGATGTAACCGTGATTGAAGATAATGACCGGCCAGCCGCTCGGCGGTTTCTCGCCGGTGGGTACGGTCAATAAAGCGTATATTTTTAAGCCTTCAGAGCGATAAGTGGCAATGTACCGGGCGTAATTGTCGCCCGGTTCAAGGGTTTCTTCGATGGTGAGGTCGCTGCCGGGATAGGTCTGTTGGCGCAGCCATTCGATGGTGAGAGGGTGCAAGGGTGTGGGAGTCGGGGTGGGCGTAGCCGTGGGCGGCCGCGGTGTTGCAGTGGCGGGGGTCGTAGCGGTCGGCGGGGGGGTGGGACTGTTTGTCGGCGTAGCGAGGGGCGTACTGGTTGGCGTGGCGGTTGGTGTGGTTGGAGCAAGTTCGGTCGGCGCAGGCGATGGTTGCGGGAGTTGAGCCTGGATTTCGCCGGCGCAGCCGGTGAGCAACACGGTCAACATCAGGCTCAAACTCAAACATAGCGTTTTTTCGGTGGTTTCTGCCATCGTAATACCCCCCAAAGGTATCTCTGTCCTCTAGTTGTGGCTGTGGTCCTCATGAATGACCCAGATGATTTTGGCCTCTATCTTTTCTTCCCGGGGCTGGCCAATCACCCCGACCCGGTCGCCGACGCGGACCTCAGCCGGCGTGATCGGCTCCCGGCCGCGTTTGAAGAGGGTCTCGCCGGTGATGATGATTTGACGCCGGTTATTCCCGTGATCGGTGATTACCAGGGCGTCTGCTCCGACCTGGTTGACCACGCCGAAAGCGCCATGCCCGCCGTGATGCCCTCTCTGGCCGGACCAATCACCAAACGGCCAGGGATGCTCAATCCCTGCCTGGCCGAAGACCGGCGGCGCGCCGCGGGTTTCGCCGATCAGCATGCCCAGCCAGAAAGCGCCGACCACTACCATGGCCAGGGCCAGGCTGATAATAAGGCGGCTCAACCAACGGCGGCCGACCGTTTGAGTTCGGGCAAAAAAGGGCCTCATACCACGCCTCTCCTGGAGTGGTTGCCATTGCTATTCAGGCGCGGCTGCGCCCAACCCGCCAGGACGCCGAGGAGCTGCTCGACCAGCAACAGGACAACCAGCGAGCTGCCCAGGGTCAGGGCCAACTCCGCCACCGGCAGGGCTTCCAGGATGGCATACAGGCTCTCGGCTGGGTAGTGGGCTATGAGGGCGGGGTCGTTGAACAGCAGGGAGATGAACTGGCCGGCGCCACCCTGCTGCCAGGCTAACAGGGTTTGGTAACCCAGGGCCGAAAGTAAATAGGCGGAGAAGAGAATCCCGAAACCGACTGCCGCTGTGTGCAGCCATAGCCAGAAGCCTGGGTGTCGCGGTATCCGGGCCTCGACCCTGGCCACAATACGTCCAACCAGATCGGGCGGCGGCGCTTCGGATGGGATCTGGTAGAGTAAGGCCGTCATCTGGCGCAGGTTGGTCAACCTCTGCCGGCAGGCAGAACACGTCTCCAGGTGGTTTTCGACGGCTGCCTGCTCATCGGCGGCCAACTCGCTCTCTACATAACGATCCAGTTTGGCCTGTACTTCGTAACAGTTCACCCCTCACCTTTTAGATAACGCTCAAGAGCCTGGCGCAGCAGAGCTTTGGCCCGGAACAAATGAGTGCGGATGGTGTTCACCGGCGCCCCCTGGACCGCGGCGATCTCTTGATACGACAGGCCTTCCGTGTAACGCAAAGTGATGACCACCCGGTAAGGCTCAGGGAGTTCCATAACGGCCCGGCGCAGCATCTCGGCCAGCTCCTGCGTCTCAACCCGGTCCAGGGGCAATGGCCTACCGTCAACCCATTCCTCAATGATCGAGGGCTGACCCTCTTTGTCGCCGGCCAGATGGCTAAAGAGGTCAGGACGCTGCTTCCTGGCCCAATCCCGACAGAGGTTCGCGGCGATACGCAGGAGCCAGGGCTTGAAGGGGAGATCCAGGCGGGATACCGGCAGGGCCTGATAGACCCGTAAAAAGGTTTCCTGGGTGATGTTCTCGGCTTCCACCCGGTCGCCGGTGTAATGATAGGCCAGGTTGTAGATGGGCTTGGTGTAGCGGTCTACCAGTTCGCGGAAGGCGTACCTGTCCCCTTGCAGGTGGAGTCGGACCAGTTCTTCATCACCGCGCGGCACATCACCCCCTCTACCTAATATACTACACGACTAGACGGCGAAAAAGTTTCATAAACCGTGGGGGAAAGTTCCATTCTCAGTAGATCCAAATTTGTGGTGGAGCAGGCTAGAAAGCCTGCTCATGGTACTTGGGCAGACTTCCCAGTCTGCCCTTCAAGCCTCAAAAATTGGATCTATTGAGCCTGGTTGTTCGGCTATGGTCGTCGGCTAAACACGGCTCGAATGTTTAGAAAAGCCAGCACATTATCTCGGGCCACCATACCCAATAACCGCCCCTCGGCATCCACCACCGGGAATTGGTTAATGTCTTCTGCCGTCATCCGCTCGAAGACGATGACCAGGTCATCATCGGGCCGTACCGTCTTCAACTCGGCCGGGGGAATCATTATCTCCTCGACGCGGGCGGTTGTCCACTTTGCTCGCGGCACCTCTTTAATGCGGTGCAGGGTGAGCAGGCCCCGCAGTTGCTCTTTCTCTACCACCGGGAAACAGCGCCGGCCACTGGGTAGCACGAGGTGGTCTACTACCACGTCTAGAGTCAGCCGGGGCAGGAGGTGGGGGCAGTCGGTCAGCATCACTTTGCGGACGGTGTGACCGGCCAACAACTCGCGCAACGCAATGTGTTGGTAACTGGCCGTGGACGCATTGGCGATGAACCAGCCGATGAAAGAGATCCACAGCCCGTTGGCCCAGTTGCCGTTAAAGATTTGCCACATGCCCCAGAAGATAAAGCCAAAGGCCACTGCGTGACCCAGCCCGGCGGCGATTTGAGTGGCCTGCCGCAGATTGCCGGTGAGGCTCCAGACAATGGCCCGGAAGACCCGGCCCCCGTCCAGAGGGAAACCGGGGATGAGATTAAACAGGCCCAGAGCCAGGTTGATCCAGGCCAGCCAGCCGGCCAGGGCATGGAGTAACGGGCTAAACGACCCACTGACCAGCCACACCAGGCCAAAGAATACAGCAATGACCAGGCTGGCCGTCGGGCCGGCCAGGGCCATCAAGAATTCGTGTCGGGCGCTCTTGGGCTCTTGGCTGATGTGTGCAGCTCCGCCAAAGATGAAGAGGGTGATGTCCCGCACCGGCACGCCCTGGGCTTGAGAGACAAAACTATGGGCCAATTCATGCGCCACCACCGAGGCAAAAAAGAGCAGAGCGGTCACCACCCCCATTGCCCAATAGACCTCGGTCGACCAGCCGGGGTGAATCTTGGGGAAGTATTCGCCGGACAGGGACCAGATCACCAGGATAAAAATGATGAACCAGGAATAGTCAAGCTTGAGTTCAATGCCAAAGAGGCGGCCAAGCCGTAAGATGTTGCCAAGCATATGATCACTCCAAAACAGTCAGCGTGAGGCGCATCTATCTCAGGCACAGTCGAGAGAAAATGGATGATGGTCGGGCCGCGTGACGGCCCGACCATCAGCTGCCACGTCTAGAAAGTCGAACCGGTGAGGTAGAAGCAACGGGCAGCCTTCTCCTTGGACTTCTAGCTCAGATTACATGTCCATATCAGACATGTCCTCTATCTCCATATGCTCAATCGGGAGTTGGATTTCCGTGGCTGAGGCTGCGGCCGGCGCCAGCGGCGAGAAACTGATGCCATTCGGCCCAGCGCCAGAGGGAATGGTGGCGACGACTTTCTGCGCCGCAATGTCCAACACCGCGATGTTGTTACCATAGATATTGGTGATATAGGCGTACCGGCTCGACGGCTCAATGACCACTCCATGCGTGCCCTGACCCGTCTCTACCGTGCCAACAACGGCGAAAGTCGCGGTGTCAATGATCGAAACGGTGGTGCTGGGATTTTCTTTCGTGCCCTGATTGGCGGCCAGTAAGTACTTGTTGTCCGGCGTGACAAAGACCTGAATCGGCCCTACGCCCACGTCTACTTTGCCCACCAGTTGGCGGGTTGCCACATCCACCTTGCCCACGGCGTTCTCGGCATTGAGCGAGAAGTAGACAAATTTGCCGTCAGGTGAGAAGGCCACCTGTACCGGCTTCTGGCCCACTTCGACGTCGGCCACCTTGGCGTGACTGGCCGTGTCAATGACGCTCAAGGTCGTGCCTTTCGCATTGGCCACATAGACCCATTTCCCGTCCGGGCTGGGGCGCAGGCCGTGGGGGAGTACCCCCACCGGGATGGTGGCGATGACCTTCATCGTCGTTGTGTCAATCGCGGTGACGGAGTTTTCGTCGCCATTCGTCGCGTAAGCGGTTTTGCCATCCGGGGTCAGAATGATATGGGCCGGCTCTTTGCCGGTCGGTACGGTGCCGTGCACGCTGTAGGTGGCCGGGTCAATCATGATTGCCAGCGACTCGTGCCCGCTGACAGCCCAGACGCTCTTACCATCGGGCGCGACCTGGAGGTTGTGCGGCCCTTCGACGCCGGTGAGTGTCGTAACGACCTTGTTGGTGGCAGCGTCAATCACGGTAATGCTATTGCCATATTCGTCGGCTACCCAGACGGTTCCTTGAAGGGGCTTTGCTTCGGGCGCAACCGCCGCAGAACTGGCCGGGGCGTTCCCACTGCAAGCCGAGACAAGCAGGGCTAAGCCGACGATGAGCATCAGCGTTAGGCTGATTGAAGCAATTTTAATACGTTTCATGGTGATTTTTCTCCTTAATCAGGCTTCGTTTAAAAGTTGATAGAACAGTATGCCTATGGCTAAAGGGAATTTAATGCCTTACATAGGGGTTAATTCTCCTTTCTTTATTCCACAATTAACTTGCCGCGCAGCATGCCCATCTGGCACTGGAATTCGAACTCGCCAGCCTTGTCGGGTATGAACTCGACGGGCACGGTTTCGCCTTCTGGCAACTTGGCGCTCTTGTTGAAGTCGGGCAGGAGCACCATCTCCGAACAAGAGGCCGACTCGGTGCGGACGAAGTTCAGACGCACCGGCTTTCCTTTTTCGACGATGATCACGTCCGGGGTATAGCCGCCCTTGACCAGGATCATCGCCTCCTGGAAGCCGCCGGAAGACAGGGCGGCTTTAACGCCCTCCTTTTTGACCAGCCAGAAGAACCAGACGATGAAAGCAATGGCGGCCAGGCCGCCGAGGGTGACGATAATTTTGTCAGGGGTCATAAGCCTCTCCATTTACGATTTTGGATTTTGGATTTACGATTTGGAAAGACAATCCAAAATCCAAAATCTAAAATCCAAAATCTAAAATCCGCTTGGTTTCCATTTCTTGAGCCGGTTGGCGTTGCCGATAACGGTCACGCTGCTAAAGGACATGGCCAGCGCGGCCAAGAGCGGCGAGAGCAGGATGCCAAAAAACGGGTAGAGGACGCCCAGGGCGATGGGTAGACCGGCCGTGTTGTAGATAAACGCGCCAACCAGGTTTTGGTAGACGTTGCGCATGGTGGCCCGGCTGAGTTGGATGGCGGTCACCACGCCTATCAGGCTACCCTTAATCAGGGTGATGTCCGAGGCTTCGATGGCTACGTCCGTGCCGGTGCCGATGGCCAGGCCGATGTCGGCCTGGGCCAAGGCTGGAGCGTCGTTGATGCCGTCGCCCACCATAGCCACCTTCTTGCCTTCCAGTTGCAGTTTTTGCACGTTGAAGGCCTTGTCCTGCGGCAGCACCTCGGCCAGCACCCGGTCTACGCCGACCTGCCGGGCGATGGCCTTGGCTGTGCGCTCGTTATCGCCGGTGATCATGACCACTTCCAGGCCCATCTTCTTCAGCACGGCGATGGCCGCTTTTGAGTCTTCCTTAACTGTGTCGGCCACGGCGATGATGCCCGCCGCCTGGCCGTCAATGGCGACGTACATCGGCGTCTTGCCGTCGTCGGCCAGGGCCCTGGATTTCTCCTCAAGGTTGCCAAGGGCGATGCCCTCGCGGTTCATCAGTTTGATATTGCCAATGAGCAGGTGACGGCCTTCCACCGTAGCCGAAACCCCGTGACCGGGGATGGCGTCAAAGGTTTGCACATTGCTCAATTTCAGCCCGGCCGCCTGGCCGCCCTCGACAATGGCCAGGGCCAGCGGGTGCTCCGACGATTTCTCCACCGAAGCCGCCAAACGTAACACCTCCTGCTCGTTTTGACCGGG
Organism: Chloroflexota bacterium; assembly: GCA_016860845.1. The sequence continues at coordinate 238,400 of BOKF01000003.1, read as the reverse complement.
GGCGAGCACTACGTCGGTCAGCGAGGGCTTGCCGACGGTGATCGTGCCGGTTTTGTCAAGGATGACCGCATTGAGTTTCTCGGCGGTTTGCAGAGCGTCGCCGGAGCGGATAAGGATGCCGTTCTGCGCGCCCAGGCCAATGCCCGTCGTCAGGCTCATCGGCGTAGCCATCCCCAGGGCGCATGGGCAGGCAATAATCAGCGTGGTCACGGCCACGATCAGGGCGTAAGTCAATGCCGGAGCCGGGCCAAAGTCGTACCAGATCACAAAACCGATAATCGCCAGGATCATCACCGCCGGGGTGAAGTAGGCCGAGACCTGATCCACGATGCGCTGGATGGGCACTTTGCTGCCCTGCGCGTCCTGTACCAACCGGATAATGTTGGCCAGGGCCGTATCTTTGCCAACTTTGGTGGCGCGAAACTTGAACGAGCCGGTCTTGTTGATCGTTGCCCCGATGACCTCATCGCCCACCTTCTTCGAGACGGGCAGGGACTCGCCGGTGATCATAGACTCGTCCACCGCTGACTGGCCCTCGCTGACTTCGCCGTCTACCGGGATTTTCTCGCCGGGGCGAACGACGACGATGTCGTTGACCAGCACCTCTTCCACCGGAATATCTACTTCTTGTCCATCACGCAGGACGCGGGCGGTCTTGGCCTGCAAGCCGATCAGTTTCTTGATCGCCTCGGAAGTGCGGCCTTTGGCCTTGATTTCCATGGCCAGGCCCAGCACGACCAGGGCTGTGACAACCACCGTCACGTCGTAATAGACGTCGGTAAATTCCTCCGAAGGAAAAATCTGCGGAAAGAGCAGCGCGACGGTGGAATAAAGCCAGGCCACGCCAGTTCCCACCGCGATCAAGGTGTGCATGTTGGCCGAGCGGTGCTTCAGTCCCTCCCACATACCGATGAAGAACTGGCTGCCGGAATAGATGAGCACGGCCAGGCTGGCCACCCCCATGGCATACCAGATGTAGACCAGTTGCGGACTGCCGCGCGGAAACCAGTCGCGCAAAACCGGGAAGAGCCACGGGTACGACAGGATCATCGTCGGCACCCCCACCACCGCGCCAAACCACCACTTGCGCATGAGCGAGCGATATTCCTTTTCGGTGGCCTGGGCTTCCTGGTCCAGTTCGGGTTTGGACGCTTCGGCGGCGCGGGCGGCTCTGTACGGCCCGGCCGACTCGACGGCTTGGGTCAACAGGCTCAAATCGCCGATGATGGGCGAATATTGAACCTTGACTTCATTTGTCGCCGCATTCATCGTGGCGTCGAGCACGCCTGGCGTGGCCTTGAGCGCGTCTTCGATCCTGACCACACACTCGGCGCAGTACAGGCCGCTGACCTTTAGGCGCAGGGTCTGGCCGTCAGGGGTGAAGCCGGCGCTGCGCATCGCCTCCAACAGATCGGCCACATTGGCCCGGCTGGGATCGTAGTCCACGAAGATACGCCCCTCTTTCACGTTGACGCTGGTCTTGCTCACGCCAGGCACGGCGCTGATGGCTCGTTCCAGGGCCGGGCCGCCCGACTTGTGCAGGCCGGCAATGGGGAGCGCGATGCGCGCCGGGTGAGTGCCGTCCATCAGAGCCGGGACGCCGGTTGTGGCCGAGACTGGCGCGGCATAGCGAGTCGGGTCGGCGTCAAACTGCTGCACGCAGTTGTCTGAGCAAAAATAAAAGGTCTGTCTTTTATATTGGCGGGTGGCGAAGGCCGTTTCTGGCTCGATCTCCATCCCGCATACGGGATCTTTTACTGGCATTAGATGTACCTTCCTCCATTGAAGATGATAAAGCCAACCAAGTCGTTACTGTCAGTGTATCCGCAGAAACAGGGATTTAATAGCGTAATTTGGCCCGTTTAAAAACAGGCAAAATGGCCTGATTCTCCTTGATGGGATGACAAACCCATCGAGTCTTGACTGAATCTTCATCAAATCTTCATAGGCTTTATGCTAAACTGATAATAGGGTCAAGAAATTGCTAAACGATTTCTTCAGGCTGTCCGGTATAAAAAATTGCTATACCGGATTTTGCACGAAGAGGAGGAGAGCTTAATGAGAAAATTATTATTACGACGCGCGACAGAAGAGTTCGGCTGGCGACGCACAGCGTTCTCACTCGTCGTGCTGGTCACCCTTGGATGGGTGGGGATCGTCGGACTGATGGTTTTGCTGATGCAATTGCAGCCCGGCTTCATGGGAATGGCGCACTTCAGCGCGGTACAACACCGCGTCCACGACCTCACGTACGGGTTCCTCTTCGCGACGGCCGTAGTCGGGATACTCGCCCAGCTTCGGCGGCCCTCGAAGAACGTCGCCGGTCAGTTGATGGCCCTGATTCCTTGGGTCGGGCTGCTGCTGGCCGCTGTCCTCTCTACAGACGCGGGCGTAATACGGTCTTCCGAGAGGATGTCGGTCGCCTTGCTGACGGTCATTGTCGCACTTCTTCACCCGACCGGACGAGATTTCTTCCGTTCGTTCATGCTCTCGCGAGTCAACTGGCTGATGCTCGCACTGGTCATCATCGCAGCGGTGCCGCTGCTCGTGTTCGCGTCCACCAACATTGGGCTGCAGCGGACCGTCCCCGACGACCATGCCGCCCTCGGCCACTACGGGTTCATGGCCGCCTTCAGCTTCACCGTCGTCGGGGTGGGTCTCTTGGCGAGCCTGCGGCCCGACGGCTGGAGGCTCCCAGTGTGGGTCGCGGGCCTGCTCCCAGCCCTGCTCGGGCTCGCCTCGCTGGTGTACCCAGATGTCTCCTCGAGCCTCGGCCCCGTCTGGGCACTTGCGGCCATTGCTTGGGGCGCCGTGTTCGTCGCCGCGGCCGAACTCACCAAGGGCGTAATATCGAAAGACGACACCGTCGTGCGGCCCGACCGCGGATCGCCCCCGAGCACACCCCGCTGGGTGAAGGTGTTTGGCATCATCATCATCGTCGTGGTCCTGCTGGTTGGCATCATCCTCATCACCGGCGTCGGTGGTCCCCACGGCCCTAGTCGCCACATACCGTCCGGTGACCCTGGAGGCCCCACACCGCCCATAGAACACGGGGTGCAACAGCCATGATCATGACCCCCGGCCTGCGCAAGTTCGCGCTCACCACGCATCTCACGTTCTCAGTCGGCTGGATTGGCGCGGTCGTTGCTTACCTGGGTCTCGGCGTCGCCGCTGTGACCAGCCAGGATGCGCAGATGGTGCGTGCCGCCTGGATCGCGATGGAGCTCACCGGTTGGTACGTCATCGTTCCGTTGGCCCTTGCCTCACTGTTCACGGGGCTTGTCATGGCACTCGGTACCAAGTGGGGCTTGTTCCGGCACTATTGGGTCTTGTTCTCACTCCTGCTAACCGTCTTTGCTACCACAATCTTGCTGTTGCATATGCCGGACGTGAGCGCCATCGCAGCCGTGGCGCGAGAGGCGGATAATGCCAGTCTCGGCGGGCTGGGGGGCGACCTCCTCCACCCCGGGCTCGGCCTTGTGGTGTTGCTCGTGATCCAGGGGCTGAATGTGTACAAGCCGCGGGGCCTGACCCCGTACGGATGGCGTAAGCAGCAGGAGGAGCGTAAAGTGTCGCGGCCGACGACGGTATAGGAGCGCAGCAATGCAATCAATCTATAGTTCCACCAACAGCCTCGGCCCGATCCTCGAACCCTTAAGCGAGCGCGAGTTAGAGGTGCTGCAATGGCTCGCCTCAGGCGCATCGAACCGGGAAATTGGCCGGCGCTTATATATTACCGAGAGCACAGTCAAGCAGCACGTTTACAACATCTTCGGCAAGTTGAACGTGCGTAATCGCACCCAGGCCGCTTTGCAGGCGCGTAAGCTGGGCGTAGCCTCTTATCCTAACTTCCTTCAATTGTGGGAGGAGGGCTGGGGGAAGAAGATAATTCCAAAATCTCGATCAAAAATTATCGAAAGGTAAGATGATGCTCAACCCACGCTGGCAAAAAATATGGTCTGATCTATGGGCCAACAAAGTCCGCACGGCGCTGATGACCCTCTCGCTGGCCGCTGGGGTCTTTGGCGTTGGCGTGATTATGAACACCAAGGCCATCCTGGATAAAAATTTAACGACCGGCTTTGCGGCGGTAAATCCGGCCAGCGCCACGCTGGCAACCGATGCTTTTGACGATGACTGGGTCAAAGCCGTCCGGCGCATGCCAGAAATTCAGGAAGCCGAAGGTCGTCGCAAAGTGACCGTTCGCCTGGCTGCAACTCCTGCCTTGCCTACCCTTTCGGTCGGCACGCAAGCGGGCAGCACTCCGCAAGTGGGGCCAGACAAATGGCTCGACCTCGACCTATATGCGATTGATGACTATGACGAGATGCGGGTCAACAAGGTTCGACCCGAGGGCGGAGCCTGGCCGCCGCCCAAACATCAACTACTGTTAGAACGCTCGGCCTTGCAGTTGCCCGACTTGGCCAATTTAGCCATCGGCGACACGCTCACCGTGCGCACGCCTGACGACAACCTGCGGGAGTTGGGCCTGGCCGGCTTTGCCTTTGATTTCAACAAGACGCCGGCTCCGGGAGCGAGTAAAGCTTACGGCTACATCACCCTCGATACGCTGGAGGGTCTGGGCCAGCCCCGCGCCTACAACGAGCTCAGTTTTGTGGTGGCGGAAAATCCCCTCGACGAAGCCCACATTCGGCAGGTGGCCACCCAGGTTACGGATAAATTAGAAAAAAGTGGGCGGACGGTTTACGCCACCAATGTCCCAACCCCAGGGGAGCATCCCCTGCAAAAACCCCTCTCGGTGATGCTCATGATTCTGGGCGTGTTGGGCAGCTTCTCCCTGATGGGCAGCGGTTTCCTGGTGGTCAATATGATTTCGGCACTGATGGCCCAGCAAATCAAGCAAATTGGACTGATGAAAGCTATTGGCGCCCGCACCAACCAGGTCATGAGTCTTTACTTGGCGATTATCTTCATTTTGGGCCTACTGGCCTTGGCGATCGCCCTGCCCCTAACCATAGGCGGCGCCCGCGGGCTGGCCACTTTTTTTGCCAGCGTGCTCAGTCTGAAGCTGAGCAGCTTTGAAATTCCGTACCCGGTGCTGGCTACCCAGGCGGCCATTGGCCTGTTCGTCCCTTTGGCAGCCACCTTCTATTCCATCAGCACAGGCACCAGGATTACGGTGCGCGAAGCGATCAGCGATTACGGGGTCAGCCAGGAGCCGGTTGGCTCAAGCCGGTTTGATCGAGCCTTGGAGCGCATCCGTGACCTGCCCCGGATATTCCTGCTGGCCTGGCGCAACCTCTTTCGGCGTAAAGAGCGACTGGCGCTGACCCTGACCGCCCTCAGTTTAAGCGGCACACTCTTTATGACCGTCGCCAGTGCGCGCGCCTCGTTGCTGTCCACCAACGACTTCTCTTTCGCCTATCGCCAGTATGACCTGCGGGTTGACCTCAGTCGTCCCTATCGTGTGGGTAAAATCGAGCGCGAGGTGCTGAGCACGCCAGGGATTGTCAAGGTCGAAAGTTTTAATGTCATCGCCCCGGTCAACCGTCTCCGCCGCGATGGCAGCACCAGCGAGGATCTGCTTTTGTTCGCCTGGCCTGATGGCACCGAAATGTTTCAGCCGCCGCTGGTGCAAGGGCGCTCGTTACGACCCCAGGAGCGGCAGGCGGTGGTCGTCAACACGGCCTTGCTGCACGATGAGCCAGACCTGAAGGTGGGCGATGAGTTGGTGCTCAAATTTAAGCGGTGTGAGCGGTGCGATGGCGTGGAGAGCCTGGAAGAACAAGAGACCATCTGGCAGATTGTCGGCATCGTTGAAGAGACGTTGGCCCAACCCACCGTGTATGTTAATAATTCTGCCTTCACTCGCGCTGCGGGCGGGGTGGGCCGAGTAACGGCGGTCTGGGTGAAGACCGCGCAGCAAGATGTAGCGTTTGTGGCTAAAGTGGCTAAGGAGCTGGAGCGACAATTGAAGCAGGCCGATTTACGGATCCAGAGCACCCAAACGATCCGGGCTCAATACGAAGCGCAAGCCTTTCACTTTAATATTATGACCGTGACCCTGATGTTTATGGCCGTGCTCCTGGCCATCGTGGGTGGTCTGGGTTTAATGGGCGCGATGAGTGTCAGCGTGATTGAGCGAACCCGTGAAATTGGGCTGATGCGGGCGATAGGGGCGTCGAGTGGGAAGGTGTTTCAAGTTTTCCTCATCGAGAGCCTCATGGTGGGCCTGCTCAGTTGGCCGGTGGGGGTGCTGGTGGCGCTGCTGTCGGCTAAACTTCTGACTGATGCGATCAGCCGGCTCATGGAAGACTCAGCTCTGATTTACACCTTTTCGCTGGGCAGCGTGTTTCTCTGGCTCATCATTGTCGCCCTCATCGCCGTTCTGGCCTGTTTGCTGCCGGCCTGGAAGGCCATGCGCCTGAGTGTGCGTGAAGCATTGGCTTACAACTAATAACGTATCTGAAACAAGGAGAAGCCATGAGTATTCGCGCAGAGATCGAGAAGCTTACCGCACAGTTCGCGAAGGCAGTAACAAACAAAGATTTCGCCGCTTTGGGGCCTTTCTACGAGGAGCGGGCTCGCTTACTTCCTCCCGGAGCGCCCATGGTCGAGGGCCAAGCGGCCATTCAAGCTGCCCAACAGAAAATGATCGAAGGCGGAGTGCAGGCTCTTGACCTCGAATGCGCCGATGTCATCGAGGCCGGCGATTTCGCCATCGAAATCGGGCGCACCACCGTGACGATCCAGTTGTTGGGTTTATTTTCTATAACTCGCACAGGCAAGTCCGTCGTTGTGTGGCGCCGACAGAACGATGGCACGCTCAAGATTGTGGTGGACATGTTTAACAGTGATACACATCGGTGATTCGTCATCGCAGGTTATCTATCTTTGCTATTGAAGGAATATACTATGCGTAACAAAAAAGTTGCAATACTGGTGGTCTCGGTCTTGGTCGTCGTGCTCGTGGTGGTCTGCATCGTGGCGGCTCCTGCGCTGATGGAGGCGATACGATCTATACACGTTATTCCCCCGCATTGAGGTGTTCTTTAGATCATCGGTTGCACTTACCAGTTGAATTCATAGCTCAAAAAAAGAGGTCAACAAATGCACACACATACTCATACACCCGAATCGCCTGCCCAAACAGAAGGACGTCTGATCCGTTGGGCATCATTTTATGATGTAACGGTGAACATTATGACACTGGGTCAGGCAAGCCGTTTACGTCGAATGACCGTGGATCAAGCCCTGCTTCAGCCTGGGGAATCCTTCCTCGATGTAGGCTGCGGCACGGGCGGCGTAACCATCCCTGCCAAAATACGGGTTGGAGAAAATGGAGGCGCGGCAGGCATTGACCCCGCACTGGAGATGATCGCCGTTGCGCGCCGAAAGGCGCAACGGGCTGGGATTGAGATTGACTTTCGAGTCGGCGTGATCGAGTCCCTGCCCTTTCCTGATGAGACGTTTGACGTGGTGACTTCCAGCCTGATGATGCACCACCTGCCTCAACACTTGCAGGTCGAGGGACTGGCTGAAATCTGGCGCGTGCTCAAACCGGGTGGGCGGATTTTGATTGCGGACATGATGAGACCCAGTACGTCGTTTCTTAAACGGTTCTTCACCTTGCTTGTGCGTCACGGTCACGGTATCCAATTTGGCATCGAGGATCTGCCAAAACTCATGCGGGAGGCGGGGTTTGAAAAGGTGGAACAACTGGACGCCCGCTTTCTGACCATTGGGTTTGTGCGAGCAAAAAAGCCTGCCGCCTGACCTGTGCCCTGCTCTATCAGCCCACTAGTCTGGCGTTCTGGCTTTCGCGCCGCGCTCGCAACCATCGTTACATCTACGGCTATGGACGCACTGAAGACATTGCCGGCGCGGTCATTGTATTGATGTGGTGGGCGTCAGCGAGGGACAGCTTGTCACGGTCACGCTGCGGGGTGAACTCCTCCATACCGGTGTCGGCCTGCTGTGTTACTCGTGGTCCAGGTGCTGAATGTGTACAAGCCGCGGGGCATGACCCCGTACGGATGGCGTAAGCAGCAGGAGGAGCGTACGGTGTCGCAGCCGACGGCATAGGCGCGTAATGCAATCAATCTATCGTTCCACCAACAGCCTCAGCCCGATCCTCAAACCTTTTAGCAACAGGGGCAGGTGGGCTTTTTGTCTGCTTTATCGGGTCTCCATCAAATCTTCATCGAATCTTTATAGCGATGTGGTAAAATAGAAAATAAAGGTAGTGATGCTTAAATCGAGTAAAAGCCTTCAGCTGTGAACGATTGAGGTCCTTTAGGCGGAGAAGATATGATGGCCGATGCAAAAATACTGGTGGTAGATGATGATAAGAAGACGGTAGATCTGATTCGACTCTACCTGGAGAAAGACGGCTACCGGGTACTGGTGGCCTATGATGGCCAGCAGGCGCTGGAGCTGGCCCGCCAGAAGCGGCCGGACCTGGTCGTGCTGGACTTGATGCTGCCGCAGGTAGACGGCCTGGACATCTGCCGTACGCTTCGCGTCCGCGCCGGGTCTAAAGTGCCCATTATCATGCTGACAGCCAGGACCACCGAGGAAGACAAGTTGCTAGGCCTGGACCTGGGCGCCGACGACTATGTGACCAAACCGTTCAGCCCACGGGAGTTGCTGGCCCGTGTCCGGGCTGTGCTGCGGCGAGTAGCTGAAGCCGAAGATAAAGGCCCGTCCCAGCTTCGTTACGATGATCTGGTCGTGGATTTGGTTCGTCATGAGGTCCGGCTGGGCCAAGCACCGATTCACCTCACCCCCAGGGAGTTCAAGCTGCTGGAGACCCTGGCCAGGGAGCCGGGACGAGCCTTTACCCGGCTGGAGCTGCTGGATGCGGTCTTTGGCTTTGATTATGAAGGCCTGGAGCGAACCGTGGATGTTCACGTGATGAACCTGCGCAAGAAGATCGAGCCGGAACCCGACCAGCCCCGCTATGTAATCACCGTGCCAGGTGTCGGCTATCGCTTTGAGGGCGGCCATGTGGCGTAGCCTGCGCTTCCGGCTATTGCTGACGATCCTCTTCGTGGTCGTCGTGGCGGTGAGTGTGACCGCCTTATTTGCCAGCGGGACCACGGCCAGGGAATTCCATCGCTACCTACTGCTGGGCAATGCCGGGCAGGCGCAGCATTTTAGCCTGCTCCTGGCCAGCGCTTACGGCGAGGCTCAGGCCTGGGAAGATATCCAGCCGCTGGTCGAGCAACTGGGACATATCAGCGGTAATCGAGTGGTCCTGGCCGATGCAGCCGGCAAGATTGTAGCCGACTCGGATCGAGAGCTGGTCGGTCAGGCCGTTGAGGCCGACTGGCCGGCGCCATCCAGCAGCGTCGTCGTGGCCGAAAGGCCGCTGGGCAGGCTGTACCTCAACCCTTTGGCCGAACCTTCCCCCCTCGATCATAGTTTCCTGGCCGCGGTTAATCACTTCGTCCTGATCGGCGCGTTGATAGCCGGGGGCATTGCGGTGCTGGTTACGCTGGCCCTGTCGCATCGCATCGTCCGCCCCATTGAACTGTTGACCGCTGCCGCCCGACGGATGGAGAAGGGCGATCTGACGGGGCGGGTCAACATCAGATCAGGTAACGAGATTGGCCAGTTGGCCTCGGCCTTCAACGCCATGGCCGACGGCCTGGCCCGGCTGGAGCAGTTGCGCCGGAAGATGGTGAGTGACGTGGCCCACGAACTGCGGACGCCGCTGACCAACATCCGGGGCTACCTGGAAGCAGCGCAGGATGGACTGATCACGCCCGATACGGCTCTGGTGAATAACCTGTACGAAGAGGTGATGTTGCTGAACCGGCTCGTAGACGACTTGCAAGAACTGGCGCTGGCCGAGGCCGGGCAACTGCCCCTGGAGCGCCGCCCGGTGGAGGTAAGCGAGGTGGCCCGGATGGCCATCGAGGCGATCCGTCCCCAGGCTGAGGCGGCCGGCTTGGAACTGTCGCTTGATCTACCGTCCGACCTGCCGCCGGTCGCGGCTGACCCACACCGAATAGGGCAGGTGTTGCGCAACTTGTTAAACAATGCCTTAGAGTTCACGCCGCGAGGGGGGCAGATCACCCTGACGGCCCGGCTGGATGGGACGTGGGTCTGCCTGGAGGTGGGCGACAGCGGGCCAGGTATTACCTCGGAGCAGTTGCCGTTTGTCTTCGAGCGCTTCTACCGGGCCGACCCATCCCGGGCGCGAGCCACCGGGGGAGCCGGTTTGGGCCTGGCGATTGTTAAACAACTGGTCGAAGCGCACGGTGGGCGTGTTTGGGTTAAAAGCACGCCGGGGACCGGCGCCTTGTTCGGTTTTACCTTGCCGGTAGCCTTATCATCATCCTAACTTCTTATCGTTACGGTTCTGGCCGTGATGGCCAGTTGGTTCCTGGCCCAAAAGGCCGCCCAGGCCAGTGTGCGCGAGAGTTTGGCTTACGTCTAAGGGGCGCCATTCGACATTTGACAGATTGTTCATTGCTGGCAATCGTGCAGTTCAGCTCACTTACAATTCTGTGACAAAATCAAGGATATTTACGTGCCTGAGTTCGGGGGTGGGCCGCAGCCCGTATGGACTTCACGGCCCCATATCACGCAGTACTTGACGCCCTGCCTATCCTTATGGAGGTAACATATAATGACCGAGAGCACACCCGTGATTAACTACAAGCAAAGCCTCTTGTTGGTTGCAAGTAGCAGCGTTCTCCTGGCTGTCCTTGGAACCCTCGGTGTACTCTTTTGGGCAGGCTGGCTCACCCCATCACCCGCCAACCAACAAGCTATGGTTCACGACATGGGTCCCCAGGTAATGCCCTTTGATTTGAGCCAAACCAGCCACATTTTCGAGATGACGGAAAGTGGCGGTGTCCAGCAGGTCATTGCCAAAGACCCAGATGACAAAGGGCAGATTACCCTTATCCAACAACATCTCCAACACGAAGCCATGCGATTTAGCGCCGGCGACTTTTCCGATCCAACCTCACTGCACGGCGGTGATATGCCGGGTGTAAAGGAGCTTGCAAGAGGCGCAGCACAGCTAAAGATAGAATACATGGCCCTGCCCAATGGGGCACAGATCACTTTCACCACCCAGGATTTACAGCTCATCACGGCGATCCATCGCTGGTTTGGAGCACAACTGTCGGATCACGGATCAGATGCCACCTATCGCTAGAACGCGTGGAAATGTGGACGGCGGTGTTCTGAAGCGCCTCTGCCTTCATAGCAAGTTGCCGCCCACCCACTCCATGGAGGCGATTGCCTTTCGCACCCGAAAACGAGGTAATTATACCAGCCGGGCGATCTCTCATCGAAGCAAGTGAATGCCTGCCCCAACGGCGAATGAACTCGAGACCGTTGGGTGGGTATGAAGCTTGGTTGTGTCCAGGCGCTCGTGACTTAATAGGCTGGCTACCTGGCCCGGGGGACACCGGCGTCAACCAGGTTCTTACGCCAGCTTAATCCCCGTTCGTCCGCAAAATCGTACCTGATCGGCAACTGGTCATTTACCGCCTTTGAAAACATGGGGCGTTGATTAGAGCCGTCGGCATTCATCACCCAGATTTCCCAGCGGCCGGTGCGGTCGGTCAGGAAGGCGATCTGGGAGCCGTCGGGCGACCAGGCTGGAGAGACGTTGTTCCACGGCTTCGGATTGTCCGGCATGGCCGTCACCCACAGCGGGGTCTGGGTCAGGCGCATACGGCCGCTGCCATCGCTGTTCAGCCGATCAATATCATAGCCGCCGTCGTGCTTGAAGGCCACAGCCAGGTAGCGGCCATCCGGCGAGAAAACCGGGGAACCGTCACCCACCTTGTCAGTCAGGCGGCGGCTGGATTTACCATTGACGTCAACTTCCACCAGTCCCAGGCCGCCGTCAGAGATGATGCGCCAGGATTGGGCCGGGTCCCAGGCCGGGCGGAAGGCGTACGTGCCGCCGTCCAAGTCTTCAAAGCGACCATCGGCCACATTGACCACCCGCAGACTCCAGTGGGGATCGGGTGGGAGGGTGTATTTCAACGTGGGAATACGCCCATCTACATGAACTCTGACCCCACCGGCATTGAGGGGGACCCGTGGGTTAGGGTCTTGGGTCAAATCAACCCTGACCAGCTTTTCCTCCAACCGGCCGCCCTGTTGGAAATTGAGCACAATCCGCGAGCCATCCGGCGACCATTCCGGCCCCTTGGCCTGCTTGGTGAAGCCCAGGATGGAGCGCTCATTCGTGCCGTCAATATTGATCAGCCACAGCGAGCCGGTTTCGCCCTGCCAGCGGGTGAAAGCCACGGTTTGCCCATTAGAGGACAAGACCGGATCAATACCGCTGGTCAAGCGGCGCAGGCCACTGCCGTCGGCGTTGATGACCATAATATCCCCACCGCTGGCCAGTTGAAAGACCAGTTTGCCACCGCCGGCGTCGGTTGAGTCACTGCTTAATTGAGCCTGGGGGGTTGTCTCTGTCGCGGGAGAAGCCGGGGCAAGGGGGGCAGCCGCCAGGGGCGCGTCGGCCAACGACCCGTCAACGACGGCCAGGTAAGTCAGGGCGACCCAGCCCTGCCTCCCATTGGCTGTTTTTATCAGCGCCCAATCCTGGCTTTTATTCAGGCCCAGCACCGTCACCTCGTCATTGCGGGACAGGACGGCGAGACGTTCATAGGCCACGCCCGGCCCCTGTCGCACATTCAGACCGGCGCTCTGCACCCACGCCCTGACGACCACCGGCGAGTTATCGCCGGCCGGGTTGACGCCGGGCGAGGCCGAGGCGGTCAGGGCAGCGGGTCGGGCAGCGCCTGACGACAGAGCGGCGTCGCTCGGCTCTACCCTGACAGGCTCCAGGTTGGCTGGGGCGGCTGCCTCGCCGCCGGGCGCTGTCGCCGCCGGCAGGGTAAACTTGGGGAAAGGGGTGGGCAAGGGCGTAGGTGTTGCGGGCGGCGGTGTCGGCCAGGGGACAGAGCTGAGGAGCAGTAAATCTTCTCCCTCCCCGGCGGACTCATCGGCCGCGCCGCCAAACCCCGCCGCGCAGCCGGCCAAGGCAATGGCCAGGCTGAACACTATGGCTAAGGTCAAGAATAGCTTTTTCATAGGAATATCCTCTTTCTTTCAAGTCGGTCAGTCGTTGGTGGAACAGACTTTCCACGCTTCGCGTGTCCAGGCAGGCCTGAAAGCCTGCCCCACCAGTTATTTTCCCACCTTAACTTACCCCAGGCTCGGGTTGGGGCGCTTCGCCTTCCGACACGCTGTACTCTCGCTTGACCGTGCCAAAGATATGGCGCAGCGTGGCGGAGACCAGGCCACCGCCCCAATCCAGGAAGTTGTAAACCACCGGCACCAGGATTAGGGTCAGCAGGGTCGAGGAGATGTTGCCGCCGACCACAGCTGCCGCCAGCGGCGCTCGCACCTCTGAGCCGGCTCCCTGGCCGAACAGCAGGGGTAATAAAGCAAAAACGATGGCGGCGGTGGTCATCAGGATAGGACGCAGGCGCAGCCGGCCCGCTTCGACCAGGGCGGCCTTACGGCTGTAACCCTGTTCCTGGCGCAGGACGTTGGTGAAGTCAACCAGCAGGATGGCATTTTTGGTCACCACGCCGGCCAGCAGGATGATGCCCAGGATGGAAATCATATTCAGGGTGTTGCCGGTCAGCCACAGCCCGCCAAAAGCGCCGACCAGCGTGACCGGCAGGGAGAACATGATGGCTAACGGATGCAGCCAGCTCTGGTACAGGGCGACCAACAGCATGTAGATGAGCACAATGGACAGGCCCAGGGCCGCGCCCATCTGGGCGAAAGAGTCGCGCTGCCGCTCGGTGGTGCCGACGAAGTCATACCCATATCCGGCCGGAAAAGCGACCTGCTTTTTGATAGCGGCTTCAATCTCGTTGGCCACATCGGCGGCCCCGCGCCCGGCGGCGTCGGCTTTGATTTTCAGAGTACGCTCGCGGTCGGTGCGGGTGATGCGGGCCGGAGCCTGGGTGTATTCGACCTCGGCCACCTGGTCCAGCCTGACCGGCTGCCCCCGGACGTAGCCCAGCGGCAGTTGCAGCAGTTGGCCCAGGTCGTTGCGGACAGACTCGTCTGTGCGCAGGATGATGTCAATTTCATCCTGGCCTTCGGGTTGATATTGGCCCGCCTGGCTGCCGTTAACGGCCGTGCGCAGCGTCCCGGCAATTTGCCGGGGCGAGAGGCCCAAGTGCAGGGTGTGAGTGCGGTCAATCACCAGCCGGGTTTCAGGGGAACGAGCGGCGTCGGTGTTGATGACATCAACCGCGCCGGGGGTCGCCCGCATGATGGCGGCTACCTGGTTGGCCAGGTCTATCAGGACGTTCTGGTCCGACCCGTAAATCTGAAGCTCGATCTGGCTGGCGCTGTTGCCCAGCAGCGAGGTGCGGTTCAGGGAGATAGTAGCCTCTGGGACCTCTTTCAGCAGAGGGCGCAGGCTGTTGACGATCTCGGTGGTGCCGCGCTCGCGCCTGGCCTTATCCACCAGGCGCACCGTGAGGAGGGCCAGATTGGGGCTGGAACTGGCCCCGGTCTGTAGATTGCTGGCCCCGGAGCCAACGTTGGTCAAAATCGCCACCGTTTCGGGCACGTTGTTGCGGATGATCTGCTCGACCTGGCGAGCCGCCTGGTCGGTCGCCTCCAGGTTGGTCCCGGCCGGCATCTCGATGTTGATCAGGAATTGCCCATCGTCCTCAAGCGGCAGGAATTCACTGCCGACCACCCCGCTGACCACCAGGTAAATCCCGGCGGCCAGGGCGGCCACAGCGATGAGCACGGCCAGCGATTGGGTCAAGGCATTGGTCAGCACCCAGCGCAAGACGGTGGCGTATTGGTTGGCCAGAGCGTCAAAGCCGGCTTCCCACCGGCGAATGAACCCGTTCCAGAACCAGGTGAGCGGGCGCAGCAGGCTGCCCACTACTTTGCGCCAACCCGTAGGCGGCGTTTGTGGCTCCCTTTCATCTTTCAGCCAGCGCGAGGCCAGCAGCGGGGTGAGGGTAAAGGAGACAAACAGGGAAAGCAGCGTGGCCGTGGCGATGGTGATGCCGTAGGAGCGGAAAAACTGGCCGACCAGGCCGGAGGTGAAGGCCACCGGCAGGTAGACCACCACGTCCACCAGGGTGATGGTAATGGCCGCCAGGCCAATCTCGGCGCGGCCGTCGAGAGCCGCCTGCCAGGGATTCTTGCCCAGCTTCAAGTGGCGCTCGATATTTTCGAGCACCACAATGGAATCATCTACCAGAATACCGATGACCAGGGTCAGGGCCATCAGGGTCAGCGTATTCAGGCTGAAGCCCAGCGCCCACATGACCAGGAAGGTGGAGATGATCGAGGTCGGAATGGCCAGCAGCACAATGAAAGTGCTGCGGATGGTGTGCAGGAAGAGCAGCATGACCAGGCCGGTAATCAGAATGGCCAGGGTCAAATCTTCCTCCACCGCCGCCACCGACTCGCGGGTGAAGCTGGAGTTGTCAATGACGACGGTCATTTTGGCCCCGGCCGGCAGTTTGGCGTTGAGTTCGCTCGCGGCCTGGCGCACCTCGTCGGCCACCTGGATGGTGTTGGCGTCGCTGGTTTTGACGATGGTGATATTAACCGCATCCAGGCCGTTGTAGCGCACGATTTTGCTTTTATCAGCCAGGCCTTCTTGCACCGAAGCCACGTTGCGCAGGTAAACCAAGCCCCGGCTGCCGCCGGCGGAGCCGGTCAGGCTGCCGCTGACAATGGCATCTTCAATTTCCTGAAGATTGCTAAATTCACCGACCGAGCGAACTGAACTTTTCTGGCGGCCCACTTCCATCGAGCCGATCGGGAAGGTCACGTTGTCCAGGGTCAGCGCCTGCCGCACCGATTCCAGGGGCAGACCAAAGGCCGATAACCGGGCTGGGTTGGCGTAAATCTGGATTTCCCGGTCGCGCCCGCCGGAGACGTTGACCGAAGCGACCCCCGGCACGGTTTGCAGGGCCGGTTTGAGGTCGTTGTCGGCAATTTCAAAGAGGGCATCCTGCCCCTGCGGCCCGCTCAGGGCAATCTGCATGATCGGCGTGGCGTTGATGTCGGCTTTGATAATGCTCGGCTCCTCGGCGTCGGCGGGCAACTGGCTGCGGATGGTCGCCACCTGGCGTTCCACGTCAATGGCGGCCTGGTTGCCGTCGGTACCCTCGACAAAAGCTAAGACCACCACGCCATAGCCCTCGTTAGCTTGAGCGGTAATGCGGTCAATGCCGGAGATGCCGGCCACCGCGTCTTCAACCGGTTTGACCACCAGCTCTTCCACATCTTCCGGCGAAGCGCCGGGGAAGACGGTCACCACCGTCACGTAGGGCAAGTCAATCTTGGGGAAGCGGTCTACTTGCAGCAAGGTAAAGGAGCGATAGCCGATGACCACCAGCCCCATGACAATCATCAACATCGTTAGCGGCCGGCGAATGGCCAATTTTGTCAGTCCCATCGTTCATCCTCTTTCTGTCTACATAGTTATGTGGTGCGTGGTGCGTGAATGAACGGAACCCTGGCCTGAGCTAAGGGAAGGCACGGAACACGCATCACGTTTCACGTTTTACAAACCACTCTCCACCTTCACCCTAGCCCCATCCGTCAGGTTGGCCTGCCCGGCAATGACGACAGTTTCGCCCGGTTTCAGACCGGACAGAATCTCAATGCGGTCGCCGTTGACAAGGCCGGTGGTGACGCTGCGCTGCTGCACGGTGTTATTAGCCTGGACGACAAACACCGTCTCCTGGTTGTCAATCAGGGTGACGGCGGCGCGTGGGGCCAGCAGCGCAGCGGGTTTTTCATTGACCAGAATGGACACATCAGCGTACATGCCGCTGCGGAGCAAATTGGCCTTGTCCAGTGGGGTTACTTTGATAGCAAAGGTAAAGGTGTTGGTATCGGCCGCCGGGGCGACACTGCTGACAACGGCCGGGAACTCCTGGCCGGGATAGGCCACAATCCGCAGGCTGGCGTTTTGACCCTCGGCAATCTGGGCGATGCGGCTCTCTTCGACGTTGACCAACACTTCCAGGTCCCTGGAAACAAGCTGGATCACCGCCGTTTCGGGTTTGACCATGCTGCCCTTGCGAACGTTTACCTTAGCCACCAGGCCGTCGAAGGAGGCCTTGAGGGTGGTATCCTGCATCTGGATACGGGCCTGGGTTACGGCGGCCTCGGCCTGTTTGACGCCCGCCCGCGCCATATCAAAATCCACCGGGCGGAAGGGGGTTCGGGCCAGGTTCAAACTCAGTTGGGCCTGAACCAGTTGCGCCTTGAGCGGGGCCAATTGGGCCTCGGTCGGGTTCGTTTTCAAATTGTAGGCCGACAGAGCCGTCTCGTAGGCGATGGTAGCCTGCTCCAATTGAATAGCCTGGGGCGTCTCGCCGACCTGCCCGGCCCAGGCGATTTTATCGTACTCGGACTGGGCCCGGCGCAGGGCAGCCTGGGCCTTGGCCATGTCGGCGGCGGCGGTGTTGCGCTCATCGTCGCTGATATTGGTCGCGTCGTTCAAAGCGGCCTGGGCCACTTCTACTGATGATTGGGCGGCGCTAAGCTCTTCGGGCCGGCTGCCTTCCTCCATTTTGGTTAGCTTGAGTTGGGCGATCTCCAAGTTGGCTTCGGCCTGCGCCAACTGCGTGGCGAAAAGGTCAGACTCAATGATGGCGATGGGGTCACCGGCCTTAACCTCGTCGCCCACCTCCACCAGCACCGCTTCGATCCGGCCGGAGATGCGCGGGGCGAGGTTTACCTCGTCTTTGGCTTGAAGCACACCGGCGTAGTAAAAGACCTGCGCTATGTCGCCGGTTTGAATGGTCGCTACCTCCACCGGGGTGGTCGCCACTTCCATCGGGACGATGGTTGCCTCTGCCGGTGGGCTGGCCTGGGCCACCGGTCTGCCCAGCAGACCATAAGCGCCGAGCAGGGCCGCGCCGACCAGCAAGGCCAGCAGCGTGAGGGATAATCGTTTCCTCCCGGTACTCTTGGGATTCTTGGTCTCGGTTGTCATCGTCGGTAAATCTCCTTTGTTGATTTGGTCAGATATCCTGAGCCAGAGCGAACAGGATACGGACATTTTTCTATCTTCGGGTCAGGGTAACAGAAATTGGGTTGAGAGCACAGGGCTGTGTGGCGGGTTCCGGGGCGAGCATTTTTGACGGGCGGGTGGTAGGCAATTTGGCGTGTAGGAATCAAAAAGGCCCACTCAGATAAGTGGGCTGGTCGGGGAAGTTAGAGGCAAACGATCATTTGCCCCAATATGAGGATTTGGCAATCCTCATGGAGTGATTTCACGAGACGTCCGCCGGAATTCTTGGTGGGGGGATGTAGTCTAAACAAGCCGTACTATTTTGTGCCTTGGCCGGTTGTGTTATCGGTCTTATCTACTGCAACTGCTTTATCCCGATCCAGGGTGGTATCCTGCCAGGAGACTGAGTCCTCCAGCGGCTCAAGATGCGTAAAGACGGTTACATTCGGTAGCTGGCTACGCAGGCCTGCTTCGATGCGCTCCAACAGGTTATGGCCCTGCTGCACCGTCCATGTGCCGGGCACCAACACATGCAGTGACACAAAACGGTGGGCGGCGGCGCTCCGCGTGCGCAGGGCATGAAACTGAACCCCTTGCTGGCGATACCGTTCCAAAATTTGCTGGATGGCGTCCTGTTCTTCACTCGGCAGAGCCGTATCCATCAACCCCAGTGCGGAACGCCTGACCAAACTGACCCCCGACCAGATAATATTGGCCGCCACCAAGAGGGCGATGATGGGATCGAGGCGTTCCCAGCCGGTCACCATCACTGCTCCAATCCCGGTCAGGACACCCGCCGATGTCCAGACATCGGTCATCAGGTGACGCGCATCCGCTTCTAGGCTAATCGAGTTGTAACGTCGTCCGGCCCGCAATAAAATTTGGGCGGTGACCAGATTGACCAATGAAGCCACCACTGATACGGTTAAACCCAGGCCAATCTGTTCCAGGGGTTGGGGGTTAATCAACCGTTGCCCAGCCGTGACAATAATACTGACGGCTGCCACCAGGATCAAACTGCCCTCAGCGCCACTGGCAAAGTACTCGGCCTTGCTGTGACCATAGGCATGTTCCTCATCCGGCGGTCGGGCCGAGATGGTCAGCATCACCAGGGCAATGATGGCGGCTACCAGGTTGACCAGTGACTCCAGGGCATCTGAGAGCAGGCCAACCGAGCCGGTGAGCAGATAAGCAGTCAATTTTAGTCCTATGGTCACCAAAGCGGTGGCAATAGACAGCCAGGCGAAACGGGTCAGTGAGGAATGCATCATGATGTGGTTAATGCTCCAATCTCAAAACTCGATACGAGTTAGTGGCTGAAGTTAGCTATCATTTGCTTATTTAATGTCGGCTAGTATCATATTAACCATTAATTGCATTTTACAGAGCAATAACCTGGAAAGGAGTCAACAATGTTATTGAAACAAACTGTCGTGGATGCCCTTAACAAACAAGTTGTTGAAGAATTTAGCGCCGAAGGGCAGTACCTCGCCATCGCCCTTCATTTCGATGGTGAAACCTTGCCGGAACTCTGCCAATATTTCCACGCCCAGGCCAAAGAAGAGCATATGCATGCCATGAAGATTCTGCAATATATTAGTGATGCCGGCGGCCAACCCGTTGTTCCGGCAACGAAAGAACCCAAGAACCATTTTGAAACCGCCCAGGAAGCGGTGGAGTTAGCCCTGAACCAGGAGCTAAGAGTAACCGACCAGATCAACCGCCTGGTTGACCTGGCCCAGAAAGAAAATGACCATCTAACCCGTGAATTTTTGCAGTGGTTTGTCACGGAGCAGTTGGAAGAGGTCACGACCATGACCGATTTACTCAACGTGGTCAAGCGAGCGGGCGAAAATAACCTGCTGCTGGTCGAAGATCATCTGTATCGTAACCCTCGCGAGGATGCCGAGGAGTAGGCTGTTACGGCGCCTAAGTCGCAATACGAACGGCCTTGCGCCCGCGCAGCAGATACACCAGCCACGGTAGCCCAATGATGAGTGCAGCCAGGCTGATCAGTTGGGCCTGGTTGAGGCCAAGGGCGATGATTTGGTAAGAACTCCAGAAGGTGATGAGGAAGCGCAGGCTGGCATAGAGCAAGAGGTAGATGAGGAAGAGCGCGCCATCCGGCAGCTTTCTCCTGCGCAATTGCCAAAGTACGGCAAAAATACCCAGATTCATGATGATTTCGTAGACCTGGGTTGGGGTGTAGTAGATCCCCAACTGGGGGACCATCGCGCCGGGGTTGGTGTAGGCCAAGCCAAAGGGGCCGGTCGTGGGTTTGCCGACCGCATCGCCGGTGATGATGCAGGCCACGCGCCCAATGGCCTGGGCCAGGACAAGGCCGGGGGCAACGGCATCCAGCAGACGGGGGAGACGCCAGCGCCGCCGCCGGGCCAGAATAATACCGGCGATCAGGCCACCGATCACACCACCCCAGATGGCCAGGCCGCCCTCCCAGAGGTACAGGGCGCGAACAGGGTTAGCGGCGTACTCGTGTGACCAGTGGTCCAGCACGTGGAAGAGCCGCGCGCCGAGCAGTCCGCCGGGGACGATCCACAAGGCGGCGTCATAGATGTCCTCTTTCTTGAAACCTTTGCGCTCGGCCTCGTGTGCTGCCAGCCACACGCCGACAATGATAGCGGTGACGACAATGAGGCCATACCAGCGGATCATCAAGTGGCCGATGCTGAAAATAACAGGATCAATGCTAATCGTAATCATTCTCTTAACCTTCCAAAAAGAAATTGCCGGGGCGGTCGATTGGCTCAACCGCCCCGGGGCAAGCTAACGGCCTTCTAATGCTGATGGCCGCTGTGAGCTTGCGCCTTGCCGACGTACTTTTGCGGCTCTTTATCGAATGCTCGCTTACAGCCGACGGAGCAGAAGTAATAGGTCTGCCCCTGGTACTCGGATTTGCCGGCGGCTGTCTTCTCGTCCACTTCCATGCCACAGACAGGGTCTTTGACCATTGTCTCGCACCTCCTTTCATTGAAAGAATACGGCATACACCAGGACGCCCACGCCAAGCGTAGCCAATAACACCAGCAGAATCGCTTGCCCGATGGGATTGCTCACCATCATCGCCATCCCGTGCATCGGGCCCATTGTCATCGCCCCACCCGTGAAAAATAGATCAAGGATGACAAGCGTGACAGCGATGCCGATGGCGATCAACAATATTGTACCAATGTCCATCAGTTTCTCCTATTCAAAACTCAGTTCAGACCATTGGCCAGATAAATGACGGCCTCACCTGAAAGTAAGTTAGCGTCTGCCCAGTCCGATTGAGTAGTATCCATGGTGCCGATCAATAACAAGTTGGGTGGATAGGGGATGGGTTGGGTCAGGTGGACACCCGGTAAGCGTATCAGTTGACCGTGTTGAAGTTGCAACGCTATTTCGGAGAAAAAACTGATCACTTCAGCCGGACTGATACGGGTCAGGCAGGCGATATAGACGCGCTGCGCGTTTTCCGGCTGGAGGGCCTCTTCGACCAAGGCCAGGATTTTGGCGCTGTTGAATCGGGTTTGCGCCTGAGTAAAGAAGCCCACATCACCACTTCGCCCGGCCCACCAGGCGTGGCCCACCATCATCTGGCACTGTAGCGGATCGCCGCCGGTCAGTACTTGAGCCAGACTGTGAACCAGGGCAATTTTGCCGCTCTGCGGCGGGCCAGCCAGGATGGCCAGGCGTCTGGCCT
Organism: Chloroflexota bacterium; assembly: GCA_016860845.1. Next base: position 216,726 of record BOKF01000003.1, on the reverse strand, counting down.
GCAGGGTGAGGTAAAAATGGGTAATCAAGTGTGGGTCCGCCCGGACGCCCGCGGTGGCGGCTACCTGGATCAATCGGGTAATGATGTCGCTTCCACTATCGAGCGGGGCGTGGTAATGACCAGGAAGTAATAGGTTTGGGGTTGCAATCATCGTAACGAGTCCCGGTCCGTGAAAACTTTCCAGCCGCAAATGCCCCAGCAAATGGCCATCATCACCAAGAATAGGATGAAGGCCACGACACCAGCCACCTTTAACCCGAAGAAGGGAATGACGAAGAGGGCCACCAGCGGCAGACTGCACAACCACAGAACCAGCGTCAGGGCCATCTCCTCCGAGTGAATATGTCGCAGTTGCTTAAACATCTAACCTCCGCAAGTTATTTGCCTCTAACCTGGCGTTTGACCCGCGCCGTGACAATGGGCATGGTCACAATCATACTGAGCAGCCAGACCCAAACCGTCCCACCAATTCGAGCTACCAGCGGATAGTCGCCCAGGCTGGCAGCCAGCCAGAAGAGCAGGGCCGCGCCCAGAGCAATCGGCAGATAAATTAAGGCGCTTTTTTGCGCTACTTCTCGCTCGACTTGTTCGTGTTCCATCAGATTCCTCCGGTTAAAGCCGGGGCAGGCTGGAGTCAGCCTGCCCCGGCTCAAGTGATAGCTTATGCTTCAACGTTGATGACGTAAATCAGACCGCCCGGTTCGACATTGTTGTTGGTGACGTGATGCAGGACGTGACAATGGAAAACCCAGGTGCCGGGATTGGTGGCCGTAAACTCGATGTCGTAACGCTCACCGGGGTTGACGGCAAGCGTGTCCCTGGTCAGTTGGGCTGCTTCGGGCACAGGGTAGCCGTCCACCGCCACGATTTTGAAGGATGCTCCGTGCAGGTGCATGGGGTGGGTGAACTGCCCGATGCCGGCCAACCTCAAGCGTACGACATCGCCCTTTTTGACCGTAATGCTCTGAGTCTCCGGGAAGGACTTGCCGTTGATGGTGAAATAATTGGGTTCTGCCCCGGCCATGGGCATGGTCGGATAGGTCTCGCCATCCGGGCCAATGGTCCACTCACTCAACATCAACATCTCATCCACGTCCGGCTTCTCGTGCTCCGGACTCTTGGGATCAATGATGAAGGGCGCATACAGGCCGAGCATAATCTGTTCATCCGTATTGACGTGCGAGTGGTACATAAACGTGCCGGCGGATGTAGCGGTGAACTCATAGGTGAACGTCTCACCGGGTTCTATCGCTTTTTGGGTAAAGGGCGGTACGCCATCCATTTCATTGGGCACCGGCAGGCCGTGCCAATGAATGCTGGTGGCGTCAGGCAGCTCGTTTTTGAGAATAATCCGCACCTGGTCGCCTTCGGTCACCCGGATCATGGGGCCGGGCACGGTCCCGTTGTAAGTCCAGGCGGTGACGTAAACATCCTTGAGGATCGGCCAGCGCACAGGCCGGGTGGTCAGTTCAAAAACTTTGACCTCGCCATCTTGAGTATACGCCAGCGGTTGGCCGCCCAACGTTTCCGTGGCCAGGGGTACGCCCTCGCTGGATACCGGGCCTTCCATGTTCATCGCGCCCATGCCCTCACCCGTGTCCGCGCCTGCGCCCGGCATCTCGGTGGGGGTTACGGCGCCAGGCGTGGCCGTGAGCGCCCCCGTAGGTCGCATCATACCTTCGTTCATCCCGTCTTTCTTGGTGTTGCCTGTGTTGCTGCCATCGCTCATGTCCATCCCAGGCATATTCGGATCCATCGTTGGTGTGGGTGTTGCCGGTGGTGTGGCCGCCGCCGCACCGCTACAGGCCGAGACTAGCAAGGCCAATCCAATAATAATTGAAAAGATATTGAAGCGTTTCATGATAGTTAGAGTGACTCCTTTAAGTAAAGTTAATGTTATGAAATGGACTGTATCAGACATAGGGTATTCTCTCCCCGCCCAATGATCAAGCTAGACACCCCTCGCGCTGGCCGCCTTTAAGTGAGTTTCCGGGATGCCTGCGCTAGGTCGCGGTTTGTCCTGCCGCCGGATAGAGGGCTTGAACCGTTTGAGCAGCAGTGTATTGAGCGTGACCGAGACCGAACTGACAGCCATCAGCGCCGCCGCCAGTTCCGGGCTGATGATGAGCGAGACAAACGGATAGAACAGGCCCGCCCCAACCGGGATGCCCAGGGTGTTGTAGACAAAGGCCCAGAACAAGTTTTGTTTCACTTTGCGCATGGTTGCCTTGGCGACTTCCAGCGTCGTGACCACATCGCGGATGTCATCCTTGATCAGGATGACATCGCCGGTCTCCTTGGCCACGTCTGTGCCGGAGCCAATGGCCATACCAACATCGGCCTGAGCCAGGGCCGGGGCATCGTTGACCCCGTCGCCAACCATCGCTACCTTTTTGCCGAGGGCCTGCAACTTCTTCACTTCTTCAGCCTTATCTTGAGGCAAGACTTCGGCCAGCACCCGGTCAATGCCAACTTGCCTGGCGATGGCCTCGGCGGTGCGGCGATTGTCGCCGGTGATCATCGCTACTTCGAGGCCCAGCCGATGCAACTGTTTGATCGCCTCGACCGAGTATTCCTTCAGCGTGTCGGCTACGGCGATTAACCCGGCCGGCTGGCCGTCTACAGCCGCAAACATCACCGTTTTGCCATCAAGTTCCCATACCTCAGCCTGGCCGAGCAACGGCGCAAAATCTACCCCGCGCTCGTGCATCAACTTGCGGTTGCCCAGCAGCACCGTTTGCCCTGCTATGTTGGCCTCGATCCCATGGCCGGGGATGGAGTTGAATGACTCCGGCTCAACCAAGGCTAAGCTGGCCGCCTGCGCCCCCCGGACAATCGCCTCACCGAGCGGGTGCTCACTGTTCTTCTCGGCGCTGGCGGCCAACCAAAGGATTTTGGATTTTGGATTTTGGATTTTAGATTGGTCGGCGGACCCTTGATCAAAATCCAAAATCCCCAATCTAAAATCTAAAATGTCAGTGACGGATGGTTCGCCTTTGGTCAGCGTGCCGGTCTTGTCAAAGACAATTGTCTGCAGCTTGCTGGCGTTCTCGATGGCTTCCGCGCCTTTGAAAAGCACCCCGTGCTCGGCGGCCTTGCCCGTTCCGGCCATCATGGCGCTGGGCGTGGCCAGCCCGACGGCGCAGGGGCAAGAGATGACCAGCACCGTCACCGACAACAGCAGCGAGAAGCCAAATACACCGATCTCGCCCAGCTTGTAGGGCGATAGAATGAAGGCGCTATTGGGGTCGAAGAACATCTGGTAGCCCAGGAAGAACCAGAAGACAAAGACCAGGATGGCCAGCACGTGGACACCGAGGATGAAGTGCCCGGCCACCCAGTCGGCCAGTTTCTGGATGGGGGCTTTGCTGGCCTGGGCGTCTTCCACCAGCTTGATGATCTGGGCCAGTGCCGTGTCTTTGCCGACCTTGGTGGCCTCGAATCTGAAGGCGCCGGTCTTGTTCAGCGTCCCGCCGATGACCGCATCGCCGCTTTTCTTCTCCACGGGCATACTCTCCCCGGTCAACATGGACTCATCTACCGCCGAGTAGCCCTCTTTGACCAGGCCATCCACCGGGATGCTCTCGCCGGGGCGCACCAGCAGCAGGTCGCCGACCTCAACCTCATCGGCCGGAACTTCTTCTTCCTGCCCATTCCTGACCACGCGAGCCAGCTTGGGTTGAAGTTTCATCAACTTTCGGATAGCTTCGGAGGTCCGGCCCCGCGTGAGCGCCTCCAACCAGCGGCCCAACACAATGAACCAGGTCAGCAGAGCGGCACTTTCAAAGAAGGTCGCCCCTTCGCCGCCGAAGCCGGCGGTGGGGAAAAGGGTATTAATCACCGCGATGCCGTAGGCTGCGCCAATACCGGTCGCGTACAGCAGGTTCATATCGGTCACGCCATGCCGCAGACCGCGCCAGGAGTTGGTGAAAAATTGACGACCAGGCCCCAAGACAATGGGCGTGGTCAACAGGCCCAGGACCCATTTGTATGATAGCCATTCCGGCACATAGGCTTTGAAGGGGCCAAGCATATCGTAGAAGGTGCCGATCATCACCAGCAGGCCGATGATCCCGGCGATGAGCAGGTTGCGCCCCTGGCGCTTGATCTCCTCTTCTCGCGCCTGCCGTTCTCGATCGAGCGCATCCGTGCCGGCGCTGCGTTCCTGGGCCTCGTAGCCCACGTCACGTACCGCTCGCTTCATCGCCCCAGCCGTGACCACGCCGGGGATATAAGTGACACGGGCGGTACCCAGGCCGAGGTTGACCACGGCGCCGGTGACGCCGTCGAGTTCGGTCAGCGCCCCTTCGACGTGAGCGACACACGAGGCACAGGTCATCCCGCTTACCTCCAGGGTGAGTTCGGCAGTGGGCACGGTGTAGCCAACCTCGGCAATGGCCCGGGTCAGGTCGGATAAGCTGACCCGGCTGGGATCATAAGCCAGGCTGGCTTTGTTGGTACCCAGATTGACGGCGACGCCGGAGACACCGGGTAGTTCTTTGAGCGCGCCTTCAACGTGCGAGACGCAGCCGGCGCAGGTCATGCCCTGTACGGGCAAACTCAAGGGTTTAACAATGGCAGTCATAGCAACTCCTTTTGGTTCAATGGCGGCTGAGAACCGCCGAGTAGGTGATAAAGTGAGATAACTTCAGCTAAAAATTGTTCGCGGGTCGTTGCGTCCGCGTTCTCGCTCAATATGTATTCGTTCAGACAGACGGTCAGGTGATGTTGCACCACCAGGCGGTTGATTTCACGCAGGGCGGCCTGCACAGCTAATGTCTGGTGGACAACGCTCTGGCAGTCAACGCCCTGCTCGATCATTGCCGCAATACCGCGCAGATGGCCTTCGGCACAGTGGAGGCGATGGATCAGTTCGGCCTTGCCGTTGGGCCAGTCCCTTAGCATTGGCAAACCTCGGTCAAGGAGGGGGTCGAGTCTGGGTAGACTAATGCAGTTTCCTTCAAGGCGGCCATGACCTGCCGGGCGAGATGCGGGTCCGGCTGTGTCAGCGCGTCCTGGACGAGGCGCAGGCGGGTTTGAGCATCGTAGCTATGGGCAGTGATGACCACCGGTCCGGCGGCGGCGCTATAGACCAACAGCACCACAAACTGACAGGTGCAGTGGGTCGTGCCGTGATAGGGACAGGCACAGTCGCCATGCGCGGCCAGCGCCGAGCGGAGATCGAAACTGCGCAAGACCCGGTAGCCCTGCCGGGTGAGGAGGGCCGTGACGGCTTGGGCGGCGGTTTCGCTATCAGCGTTAAATAGAATACTGTCGTTCATCATATTCACCCTTGTCTGTAGTATAATCGGGATTGGCTCCATATTGCAGCGTCGAATGGCGGGCACGGATACACGCCAAATTGCCTGTATTGTGGATAGCGCCTCTCGAGCACAATCAGCCTCCGATCTCAAACCCAGCCAAGCTGCCCATTCACCCCCGGCTGCGCAGCAGCGCGAAGCCGGCAGCAACGCTCAGCGCAATCAAAATGCCAACGACGACGATTTGGCCGCTGGGTTTGGTTCGACCAATGAGATGAGGCTCACCGCTCGGCTCCTGGACTGTGGCCGGGCCGGCGCTGGCCTCAGTGGTCGGCGCGGTGACGGTCAAATCGGCGGTCGCCGTCTCGCCTTCTTCGGTCGCCGCCTGCACCAGGTATGAACCGGGCGCAGTCTCGGCCGGAATGGTCAAGCTAACGGTGAAGCCACCTTCCTCGCCTTCACCCGTCACCGTCGCCTCGCCCAACGGAACAGACCCGGCCGGGCCTTCGAGGGTCAGCACAAAAACCTCCCCCGGTTCCATCTCAGTGCCGGTGATCGTGATAGCGCCGCCCGCGGCGACCACAGCCGGATTAACGGCAATGACCGGCTCGCCGTGCGCCAACACTACACCTGGCAGCATGAGGGCCAGAGCAGCCACGACAATCAAACTGGGAAGTAGATATATTCTTCTCATGGGAAAACTCCTATTCAAGATGGGCCGTGACTGGCTGCACGGCGGCCACCACACCGCTAACAACAATAACCACCAGGATCAGGCCGGTGACGATCAGCAGCCACTTGCGCCGAGCCGGACTCAGGTAGGGGCTATGATCAACGATTGGTACCAGGGCCAGCAGGACGCCCAGGATCGCCGGAATGATCAGCAGTGCCCGCGACCCCCAGGCCTCTTCGGCCGGGAACAACCAGATAAACATCCACCACGGCTTGGTGATCTCCACGCCCGCTACACCGGGCTGACCCAGCGACGCAGGAAAGATCAGGCTGAGCAGCAGGGCCAGGGCCAACACGAACAGGCCATAGCCCATCATCCGCTGCAAATGAACACTGAAATGCGACTCGCCTTCGCCAGCGGTCGCGTGTGAGACCGCGTCCGGGGTGACTTTGGGCGAGATGCCGTGCTGTTTGATCAGATAAATATGGGCCGCGATGAGCAGGCCAAAGAGCAGCGGCAGGATCGTAATGTGAGCGTTGAACAGCCGGGTAAGTAGTGGCACGGTACGGCTGAACTCGGCCGAGAACCACGTCCCAAGCGAACCGATCAGCTCGGCTGCCTCTTTGTTGTGCTGCAACGCTTCCAGCCCTTCCTGATCGAACTTCAGCACCGAACCGGTGAAGACCAGACCAAACGTCACCGCCAATAGGCCGAGGCCGAAATACCAGTTGATCTCGCGGGGACGCTTGTACGAGCCGGTGACCAGCACCCGCAGCAGGTGCAGCAGGACGGTCACGGTGACGATTTGCGCCGTCCAGAAGTGAATGGAGCGCACCAGGTCGCCCAGGGGCGCGCCGGTGATGATATAGACCACGCTCTGATGCGCGTCGGCCGGATGGGGGTGATAGAACTGGGCCAGATAAATACCGGTGATGAAGAGGATGATGAAACCGGTGAAGGTGATGCCGCCCAGCAGGTAGGGCAACGAGTTGGCATGTTCGGGAACAGCATAGGCGATTCCTTTCAATCCCAGTCGCTCTTCCAGCCATGCGCCCAGCCCTGAACGGGGGGCAGGTTGAACAATGCTTGCCATAGATCAACTCCTTTCTGTAATCCAGCCAGCTTACGGTCAGCCGACTGGTGTACCTATCCAGGTTAATCCTGGTGCTTATATTGCTATTCAAGAGTATATTCCGGGAAGACCATGAACTGTAGCGCCTAATGGCGCGTTTTGTCTAGGGCTGTTTGGCGGGTGGGGAAACAGGCCATTTGGCGCATGGGGATTAAAGAAGCACATCCGGCGAAGTTAATGAGGACGCTCATATTGGCGTAAGGTGCGGCGCACGAAGCCGCAAGATCTAATTAATTGTGAATTGTCCCAAAGGGATACCCTTGCGGTATGAATTGTCAATCGTGAACTGTTAATGAGATATTTATATCAGACCGTTCAGAGCCGAAGGCCCCCTGTGGGCAATTCGCAATTCATTACGCTTCGCGACAATTCACAATTATCGACAATATTTTGTCGCTGTGAAGGCCACAATTACCTATTCGGTCAATTCACCAACTCCCCGGCCCCTTTGGGCGTAGCAGGTTTCGCTTCCACGAAGCCATTCGCCGCAGCAAATAGGGCCACAGCCGCCGGCCGTAAAAGGAGGGAAAAACAGGCACCCCCAGGTCATCACCCAGGATCAATACCATGAGCACTGTCTCTAATTCAGCCTGCTGCTGCCTGAGTTCCCGGCTCATGCTGTAAACAGAGGAAGTATAACAGAAATCAATAACAACCTGACCAAGCCTACGGATGAACGTCAGCATGCGTCCTGTTCAGGGCTACCTGAGCTCGAGTGGAAAGATAAAATTGTCCGGCCTTGCGACTGCGCTAGCGATCACCCTTGCAGCACTTGCGCAGCCGGCGCCTGGCCGACTACCCTGGCCCGGTAGTCATGGCGACCATCGCTGCCGGCTGCCGCCACCGCCCTGACCAGGTCATGGGTGGTGACGCGTTCAGGATTGTAAGCGACCAGGGCAAGCCCCTGTTCCAGGAGGACTTCGACGAAGAGCACATCTGCCAGGCTTAACAGCCCATTGCGCACCCGCATAGCGCAGCGGGGACACCCCATCCCCCTCACAGCCAGGTACGCTGCCATCGCAGTAGACAAGGCGGCGTCGTCCAGAGGCTTCTCCAACGGCTCAACGTGACAATTCTCGTGTTCGTTCATCATTAGCTCCTTTTCTTGGTAAGGTTTAGTATATCCCGTGCTGCATGGGCCCAACAGCGTCAGTTGGCGGGGTTACTTATGGGCAAAATGGCCTGTTTACGCGCCATCCTCAAACGCCAGCAGGGCGCTGAACTCTTACCTCTTGGCTATATTTCGTGCAAGAGACTCCTTGGCAGGTGCGTCAGGAAATTAACTCAGGTTGGTGAAGAGGAATGACCAAAAATAGCTCTCTTCTCTGACCCAGAATTACCCACCTGAGTATAGGCAGAAGAAGGCAGAGACATTAACATGGAATCATCTTACTTTAAGTAAGAATAGTTTTGAGAGAACTGCGAAGTGACCGGGTTATGATTATCGTGAAAACATACGGGGAAAGTAGAGATTGCAGATGAAGACTAATCTCACCTCCTCAACCGCTTCCAGAGTTGACTTACAGAGTACTTCTGCTCGTCCCTGGCTCGAGTGGGGCGTGGCCCTCTTCTCGACCTGGTTTGTCGTGGGCGTCTATCTGGACGGCTGGGCCCATATTCATAGCCTCCCTGAAGGCTTCTTTACCCCCTGGCATGCCATTATCTACAGCGGCTTCCTGGGCGCAGCTCTCGTGCTGGTCGGCACAGGCTTCTTGGCCCGGCACCACGGGGTTCCTTGGTATCAAGCTCTCCCAGCAGGGTATGGTCTCTCCTTGCTGGGGGTTGGCCTCTTCCTGATCGCTGGCCTGGCCGACTTCTTCTGGCATGAGGTCTTTGGCATTGAGGCGGGCATCGAGGCGATCTACAGCCCGCCTCATCTGCTGCTGGCGGCAGGCGGCGCCTTGATCGCCAGCGGCCCCCTCCGGGCTGCCTGGTATCAAAGCCGGACCAGCCAGCCGGCTCGTTGGCGCGCCGTTCTCTCGCTGACCCTGCTGCTGGCGATCTTCAGCTTCTTCACCGCTGAGTTTCATCCCCTGGTCCATCCCTGGGCCTCGGTCAGATTTCGCCCGCTCGCTTTGACCTCCGCCGAACTGGGGCTGCCCGCAACGTCTGTGGGAGGCCTCGGTAGCCAGGACATGGCCGGGACGATTGGCATAGGCAGCATCCTCATCCAGAGCGGCTTGCTGATGGCCTTGCTGCTGCTCATGATCCGGCATTGGGGGGCGCAACTCCCCCTTGGTTGGTTGACGTTTGTCTTCTCGCTCAATGCTGCCGGCCTGAGTATCTTACATACCACTCCCTGGGTCATCCCCGTTGCTGTAGTGGCCGGGATCGTCGCCGACGGGTTGTATCGCTGGCTCCAGCCCAGTGTCCAGCAGCCGAAGCGGTTTCGCCTGTGGAGTGCATTCGTGCCTGTGGTTTTCTATAGCCTCTACTTTCTCGCCTTGCAAGTTCTGGGTGGGGTCTGGTGGCCGATCCATGTTTGGGCAGGAGGGATCGTATTAGCTGGGGTGACGGGCTGGCTCATGAGTTATCTTCTTGTTCCAATTGCCCTTCCACAGCATTCGCGAGCTTACGCTATGCAGAAAGAAGTGTAAGAACTTTCAGTTCTTCAGGGGGACAGTGCATTGAAAACCTGCTAATTCTAGAGGTATGCAATCTCTAGCGCTGAGTGACGTATTTTCGGGGGCTGTTTAGTCGGCACAGGATAATAAGCAACTTAGTCCATCCGCATTCCGGTCAGGTTAAAGTGGCCGTGGCCGACTAATCACTCCTTCGACAAGAAGATGTAACCAAATCTATATCCTTTTTTGTATCAAGAGATAGATGTTATCCTTGTTATCTTATTTTATTCTTAAAAGGAGTAAGAATAACTTGAAATAGACAGGAGAAAAGAAACGCATGCGTCGAATTATTCTCATCATCGCTGGACTATTAGGGCTGGCCATCTTATTCGTGCCGGCCTACATTCTCTGGCTGACCTGGAGTGGCGCTGACGGGTCACCCCCTGATGGGCTGCTAACGCTCAATACCAAAGATAGTACCCGACTGGCGGCAGAGAATCCGGGGGCGCTTTCCATTACCGCTGCTCAGACCCTCTTCCCGACGGGAAATGAGGCCAGACCCAACGCGGTCATTCGAGTGTCGGCTGACACCTGGCAACCTGGGGTGGCCGCAGCGCCGCTGGTGCGCTGGTTGAATGGCCCCCTCCTGTTGGACGACGGCGCGACCGAAATTGAGCGTGAGTTGGATCGTCTTCAGCCAGAGGGAGTTAATGCGCTCGACAGAGCTAAGGTGGTTCGTATCAGTTTGGACCAGACATCCGATTCTGAGGACACGACCCAAATTCAAGCAGGTAGCGCACCGGAGTTGGCGGCTCAGGTAGATAACCTGATTGAGCGCCTCAGGGGGGAAGTCCAGCCTCATATCTGGCTGGTACCGGATGATCCTAACTATGCCATCCCCGCCGCCTATTGGGCCGCCCAATCAGGTGACGTCATTTTGTTTGGCGGCAATCCGCTGCCAGCGGCGACCCGCCAGGCGCTGGAGCGGCGAGGCGGCCAGGCGCGGATTTATTTGGTCGGGCCAGATGTGGAGAGCGAAGACTTGAGCCGCTATGGCCTGGTCCTGCGGGTTGTGGCCTGGGATGGGGTGGCCGCCGCCGTAGCATTAGCGAGCTATCGTGACGAAGCCACTGGCGCCGGCTGGGGACTTGACGGCACGCGCTACGTCACCACCCACAATTTCGTTCTGGCCAACCGGGATGATCCGGCTCTGGCCATCGCCGGGTTGTCGCTGGGCCGCTTTGGTAAGTTTGGGCCGCTGCTGTGGGTGGAGCGCGACCAGATTCCATCGGCTACAGACCAATATCTCTGGAAGATGAAACCCGAATTTTTCAACACCCCGGCCGAGGGACCGTTCAATCACCTGTGGCTGCTGGGTGGGCCGGAGCAGATCAGCGTCAAGACCCAGGGCTGGGCGGACCTCTCCCAGGAGATTGGCGCTTACCGCTTTGAGGAGGCCGGACTATCGGGGATGGAGATGATTGGAGTGGTCTGGGTCGTAGCGGGTATCGTTGGCGGGGTGTGGTTATTACTCCATAGTTGGCGGCGTCTGCCACAGATGAGCGCGATGATGCGGGCGACCTGGGTTTTGCTCGGCCTGGTGCTGGGACCGCTGGCGATCTGGCTCTACCGTCATAGTTACCACCGCGTGCCCTGGATGCGCCACGGCGAGATGACGATGTGGCATCGCGAGGGCTTCGGACCGGCGCTGGCCGCCTCAGCCATGAACCGTGGCTTCGATGGACCATTGATGCTGGTCATCTCCTGGGTGGTGACGGCGCTCGGCTTGCCGCTGCTGGTCTTCCGAGGGCCAGGCTTCTGGCTGGGCAACTCGATGATGATTGGCATCTTCATCGCTTATTTTGGCGCACTGGCCTTGCACTGGCTGGTCATGCACGCAGCGATGTTTATGGAGCACGAGAAGCTATCGTATGGTCAAGCCGTGCGGCGCGCTTTCCAACCGGCCTTTTTCTCCATGACGGCCATGGCCATCGGCATGATGGGCTTTATGTGGTGGATCCAGATGCTCAACCTGATGATGGAAGGCATGCCAGAAGACGACGACATCATGTGGTGGGGCACCACCCTTTTTTCTATTCTGGTGGGTTGGCTGGTGGCGCTACCCATAGACGCCTGGCTGGTGCAGCGTAACAAGCAGCCGGGGACAATGTGAGGTGTTGACGATGAAAAGATTATTTCTGTTAACCTGGTTACCGTTGGTGCTCTTAATGTTGAGTGGGCTGGTGTGGCGAGATGCAGCCAGCCAGGCTCAGGTGGCGCCCCTGCCGGAAAATGGCCTGGCGACTGGCTTCACCACCCGTTACGCCGGGCAGAATGTTTATGAAGTTGCGGTAACCCTGGCTCAAGCCACTTTCCCGGCCAGCAGCCACGCGAACCAACCCGGCGCCATCATCCTGGCCCGGCCAGATCGCAAAACGGAGCTGATGGCCGCCGTCTCGATCATCCATCATCCCATTGATGCACCGATTCTCTTTGTAGAGCAAGATCGCCTGCCGCCAGAGACGCAAGCGGCGCTTGAGCGGTTTCAGCCCGAAGGCGTGGCCTTCGACCGGAAGGTCCAGGTCATTGTCGTCGGCAGTATCTCCGACCAGGTGATCCAAGAAGTAGAGGCCCTGGGCCTCAAGGTGCGCCATATTCAGGGCGCTCCCGATGATCCGGCCAGCCTGGCCGCAGCGGTGGACGACTACCGGGCCTCGATCCACGCCGACCACCCCGATACGGTTGTGGTGGCCTCGCTGGATCAGCCCGACTTCGCCCTGCCGGCCCTATCCTTCGCGGCCCACATGCCCACCGGCTTTGCCTTCGTCACGCGGGATAATATCCCGGAGGCCACGCGGGACCTCCTCAGCCGCCGATTCGGGCCAACCTACATGTACTTGATGGGGCCGGAGACGGCTATTTCAGAGGCGGTTGCGCGTGAGCTGGCCCGATATGGTCACGTGCAGCGGCTGGCAGCGCCCGATCCCTACGCCCTGTCGGCCTATTTTGCCGGCTACCGGGATAGCGGCCAGGATTTCGGCTATTGGATCGGGCGAAAGGCCCGCGACTTCGGCTGGGGGATTGCTGAGCCAGGGCACAACTTCACCTTTGTCAATCCTGACAACTGGGCTGAAGGGCTGGCGGCGACGGTGCTCTCTCATCGAGGTAAGCACGGACCTATCCTGTTGGTGCAACAGGATGCCGTGCCCGAGCCGGTGCGACGCTACCTGGCTGAGACGGTGCAACCTCGGCTGGCCGACCCTCGCGACCAGCTCTTCAACCACGGCTCGATTGTGGGGAGTACGGAGACGATCAGCAGCCGGTTGCAGGGGGAGCTTGATAGTCTCCTCCAGCCCCAGGCTACTCAGGAGGACGCTCGATGAAGCACGAACACCATCAGTCTAATGGCAAGAACAGCGATGGCGCTGCTCGAAACTGCGCGCTCATCGCCCATTTTCCTAGTGAAACCCAGGCGCAGCATGCCGCTCAGGTCTTGGCCGACCAGGCTGAATCTATTCAAGTAGAAGAAATATCTAGCCAGCAAGCTCAGCAAGAGCTAACCACAGCACCGACAGGGGTGTCAGTGGTTGAGATTGGCCCATTAGCCTGGATAGGACTGGCCCTGGGCCTGCTGGTGGGGGCCGTCCTTGGCGCCCTCGTTTATCTGGATCGGATCGCCCTGGCGGGGCTGGCGCCCGCCTTAAGCGCCGGGCCAGTCGCCGTAAGCTTTCTGGGCGCCGGTCTGCTTGGCGCCCTCGGTTGGTTCGTTGGGGCGGTGCTGCACGTGTTTGGAGCCCCTGAGTCATTACCCCGACACGAGTTGCGGGCGGCTGTGCCAGAAGAGGCTCTGCCAGAGGTCGAACAGGCACTCGTGGAGGCCGGGGCCATGGAAGTGTTGGTGTCAGGCGATGGCGCGGCGACGCCTGCTGCATCTGGGCACGGTACCCATCATCATTAAAGCGGAGGACAATATGACTCATAACCATACCCAAGGTGTGTCGAGTACGGCCGCCATTGCCGGACACCCGATCCATCCGATATTGGTCCCTTTTCCGATAGCCTTTTTTATCGGCGTCTTGGCGACCGACCTCGGCTATTGGTGGACGGCTGACCCTTTCTGGGCGAGAGCATCGCTCTGGTTGGCAGGCGCCGCGCTGACGACCGGCCTGCTGGCCGCTATCTTCGGCCTGGTTGATTTCCTGACTATTGGCCGAGCCCGGGAGCACAGCGCTGGCTGGATTCACCTCTTCGGCAATGCTATAGCCCTGATATTGGCGCTAGCGAGCTTAGGGGTGCGCTGGAGTGACCCGGTAGCAGCTACGCTGCCCTGGGGTTTGAGCTTATCAGCCATTGTCGGCGCAATCTTGATCGTTACGGGTTGGCTCGGCGGTGAACTCGTCTATCGGCACATGATCGGCGTGACCGGGCATGGCGGTGAAGAAATGGCCCTACAAGAGCAAAAGTCAAGTGAAAAGCAACATCACCATGCGGCCGTCTCATAAGCGGCTACGTAAATAAAGTAAGGTATCGCATTTAACCAAGCAGTTGGCTAAACTCGGCTTCGCGGTCACGCTTGATCCCTTACCTGCTGCTTGAGAGTTACTTTCAGAGGAGAGGCCAGCTATGAGCAATCAGAAAGACACTATTTTGATCACGGGTACGAGCGGCAGAATTGGCTATCCTCTGGCGAAACGTCTGGCGGAATCTTTTAACGTCGTTGGCTTTGACCGCCGTGCGCCATCGCATCCCCCACCCAGCGCCGAATGTTTGTATGTGGATTTAACCCTTGAAGAAAGCGTCCGCCGCGGGCTGGATGCCATCCGCGACCTGCACGGCAACCGCATCGCCTCGGTGGTCCACCTCGCCGCCTATTATGATTTTTCCGGGGCGCCCAGTCCTCTTTATGACAAGATCACTGTGGGTGGCACCCAACGCCTGCTGCGGCTGCTCCAGGATTTCGAAGTTGAGCAGTTTGTTTTTTCCAGTACGGACCTGGTGCATGCGCCTTCTGAGCCGGGGCAGCACATTAACGAAGATTCACCGCTGGCGCCTAAGTGGCCCTACCCCCAGTCTAAAGTCGCTACCGAGCAGGTGATCCACGCCGAACGCGGCAAAATCCCTGCCGTCATCCTACGCATTGCCGGCGTGTACGATGATCTGTGCCACTCGATTCCTTTGGGGCAACAGATACAGCGGATTTACGAGCGCGATATCACTGCCTATATCTTCCCCGGCGACATCTCGGCCGGTCGCCAGGCGTTCGTGCACAATGACGATGTCATCGACTTGATCTTGCTTGCCATTGCGCGTCGCCAGGAACTGCCGCCCGAAGTAAGCCTGCTCATCGGCGAGCCTCATTCGCCCAGTTATGATGAATTGCAACGTGCCTTCGGACGGCTGATCCACGACGTAGAATGGAAGACGTGGGCAATTCCGCCGGCAGTGGCCAAGCTGGGGGCGTGGGCGCAAGAGATTCTGCCACTCGGCAGACCCGCTTTCATCAAGCCCTGGATGGTGGACCTCGCCGACGACAATATGGAACTGGACATCAGCCGCGCTCGGACTATCCTGGGGTGGGCGCCTAGACACTCGCTGATCGAAACGCTGCCGAAAATGATACCGGCGCTAAGGGCGGACCCCGTTGCGTGGTATCGCGAGAACGAGCTTGAGCCGCCGCTGTGGTTGCGCGAGGTGGCGTCCCCGGGCGATCAGGCCAGGGAACTGGGGCCGCATGAATTGATGCGCCTGGGCGAACAAGTGCAGGGTCTGATAAATGCCCATGCCGAGCCGGTAGAACACTATGAAAGGGTACTGACGCGATGAATCATGACATGTCGAAGATGAGCGGTTCGAACGCGAACGCTGCCGGCGTGATGGATATGTCTGAGCCATCGAAGCATGGCATGTCGGCCATGGCCGGTTCTGAGCCAGCCTCCGACGAAGTCCGCGCCAAAAAGTTGCAGCTTGAGAAGATGCGCCAGCTCCAAGCGCAGTTGGCACAAGCATACGAACGTGAAGTTATCGCGCAAAAAAAAGAGGAGGCCAGGGCGCGCGAGTTGATGGAGAAAGACCCGGCCGCGCATGTCGAGATGATGAAGATGGAGCAGGAGCATCGCCGGTTGGCGCTCGAACTCCCGCGCCTGCTGCTGCAACACGAAGCACAAGTCTACCGCGAACTGCAGAGCGCCCAGGCGGCGGCAAGCGCCAGGATGCCGGAAACCGGCCAATTGATGATGCAGATGGTGACGATGTCGCACTGGTCACAAATTCCGCTGCTCGTGTTGGGCTTGTGGTTGATCGTCAGCCCGTTCACGCTCGGCTATCGCAGCGGGCTGCTAACTTGGAGCGACATCATCAGCGGGCTCTTGGTGATCGTACTTGGGGCGGTCGCTTTTCGCATGGGACGCACCTGGGCCACGTGGGCGAACACCTTCGTGGGCCTGTGGCTGGCTTTCGCTCCGATTGCTTTCTGGGCGCCGGACGCGGCGGCGTACGCAAATGATACCCTCGTCGGGGCGCTGGTGATTGTGTTCGCCGTACTTGTGCCGATGATGATGGAGATGCCTGGGCCTGAAGTGCCCCTCGGCTGGTCGTACAACCCTTCGACCTGGCTGCAGCGCGCCCCTGTCCTGGCGTTGGCCCTTTTGAGTTTTTTCCTGTCGCGCTACATGGCCGCCTTCCAATTGGGCCATATCCCCTGGGCCTGGGACCCAATCTTCGGCAACGGCACCGTCCAGGTTCTTACCTCGACCGTCTCGCAATCCTTCCCCGTCTCGGATGCAGGCCTGGGCGCGTTTACGTATCTTGTCGAACTTCTGTCAGGCTTTATGGGCGACCCGCGCCGCTGGCGCACGATGCCCTGGATGGTGGCCCTTTTTGGCTTTATGGTGGTGCCGCTCGGTATCGTCAGCGTCGTACTGATTATGTTGCAGCCGGTAAGCGTCGGCGCGTGGTGTACGGCGTGCCTCCTGTCAGCGCTCTTTATGTTGCTGATGGTCGCGCTCTCGATTGACGAAGTGATTGCCATGCTCCAGTTTTTATTTCAAACCCGTCGGATGGGGAGATCCGTGTGGCGCACTTTCTGGCTTGGCGGCGACCCTTTGGGGGATAACCTGACGCCGCGCCGCCCCGAAACAGCCCATCTACGCGAGATGTTCTGGGGGGTAACGGTACCGTGGAATCTACTCGTGAGTGCGGTCTTGGGCGCGTGGCTCATGGCGGCGCCCGCCGTCTTTCAAACACAGGGTTGGGCAGCACATAGCGATCACGTACTCGGGGCGCTGGTCGTAACGGTTGCCATCATCGCCTTTGCCGAAGCAACACGTGTGGCGCGTTTTATCAACATTGCGCTGGCGCTCGGCATTATCGTGCTGCCGTGGCTGTTCGGCGGTGGAACGTTGGCGGCAAGCATCAACGATCTGATCACCGGCGTATTGATCATCGCGCTGAGCATCCCGCCGGGCAAAATCAAGAATACGTATGCCGAATGGAATCCGCTAATCGTGTGAAGTAGCGGCTGAAAGTCTAAACAGAAAAACATAAAAAACAGGCTAATCCATCCAACAGAGTTAAACAGAAATTAAAATCAGGAAAGAAAAGGAGTGACAAAACAATGAAACACCTAAGACTATATCAACTGGCGTTTATCATTTTGATCGTTCTCACTAGCCCAGTATTAGTCGCCTGTGCCGCAACTCAAGAGAGCGGCGCCCCACAAGCCACCGTAGCGGCTATTCCCACCGAGCAAACAGCTGGTGAGACGGTAGCGGAAAGTGCCCCCACTTCAGAAGCCCCGGTAGCAGCCAACCCAACGACAGAACCTGCTGCGGATGAAACGATGGCGGAATTTGACCAAATGTTCATTGATATGATGGTGCCTCACCATCAAAGCGCCATTGAGATGGCTCAGCTTGAGCTACAGCAAGGGGAGAACCCCGAACTCAAGGCCATGGCCGAGTCCATGATTCAATCCCAGCAGGCCGAAATTGACCAACTGCGCCAGTGGCGGCAGCAGTGGTACGGCAGCAGCGAGACGCCCCCGATGACCCAAATGCCGATGTTGCCCGGGATGTCGCAAATGGAGCATACTGGAGACATGATGACGATGGATATGACGCCGGAGATTGAGCGTTTGCGTAATGCCCCCAAACCAGTTGACGCAACGTTCATTGAGGCGATGATGAAGCATCACCAGATGGCCATTGAGGCAGCGAGTATAGCCGAACAGCAAGCATCTCATCAGGAGATCAAAGACACGGCGCGAAACATTATCCAGGAGCAGCAAGGTGAGATCAGTGAGCTGAGTCGCATCAGTGAAGAGTTGCAATCATAGCGTGCCAAATCGCTGGTTACGCCGACGCCGTAGCCTGGCGAGTGTGAAGAACTGCTCTTGAAGACAGAATGGCCTGGAGTAACTCCATCCCAGGCCATTTTGCTTGTTTCCCCACCGGCCAAATAGTGCTGTACCAATTATTCAAAGGCTTCAAACACGGGCGGAAAAGTGAGCAGGAAACCGAGGCCAATGAGGATAAAGATGGTGGTGAAAATCTTGTTGAAACCCACTTCTTTGTCTTTCCAACACGAAGAGAAACGAGCATTTTACCTCTAGACCTCACACACCCAGGCAAGCAGGGCGATGAGCTCTCTCACCGCCCTGCCCCTGCTCATTATTCAATTTGGCGACCTTATCAGTCAAGAGCTTCGGCCTGCCGTCCTGCTCAGGCGACGGCTTCACCACAACTGCAAGCCTGGAGAGTGGCGACGCAGGCGCAAGCTCCGGCTGGCTGACCGGCTGAGGAGGCATCCTGATCGGTCAAGACTGAATGTCCGGTCGCGGCAGCCGGCACACCCCGCCACGGCGTGCCAATCCAGCGCAACAGGAAGTAGTCGGCCCCAATGTAACCGGACACTTTCCAGGCCAGGATGAGACCTACCGCAATAACGAACAGTACCGGGTTGGTGCTGGCGGTTCCGGCCATCATGAAGTTCCAGTTCATGATGGCCCCAAAGAAGGCCGCAATCCCTGTGAAAGCGCCCACAATCAGGGCGATGCCAACCAGCAACTCGCCGTAAGCTACCAGCGGGGCAAACCAAGTGTAAGCCTCGGCGTCAAGCAACGATTGGATAAAGCCCCGATACCAATTGAAGGCGATGGGAGGGCGGCCGGCTTCAGGGATCGTGATGGCTCTTTCCCAAAAGCCTTTTAATGCCACCCCGCTTCCAACCCAGTTAGGGTCGAAGATTTTGTTTTGAGCGGCTTCGAACCACTGCCAGCCCAGCCATACTCGCAACACCAGCCACAACCAACCGGCCCGCGGGTTACTGAGGAGGGTATTCACCCAGCCCGGTTCCTGGACAACGTGTCCTTGGCGAGTAACAATGTTAGTAGCCATTTTTGCTCTCCTTTCCTGGCTATTAAATCTTCTTGGTGAACAAGCTTAAATAGTTTCACATCTCGGCCAGATTTACCTTCACCGTAATTCATTGCCGAGGAAAATAGTATGTTATTTCACAAATCAGTATGCTTGAGAATATTCGGGGACAACAGCGCCAATCGGCGTGGTTCGCTACGGGCAAAATGGCCTGTGTCTCTAGGGGCTATACAGTTCACCGCATAGAGGAAGGCGATTTAACTCATTCACCTTGATTTGTGACTGTTTCTGTCAGGGGGTGAGCCAGAGGGAGGCTTGGGGCCGGGTCAAATTTTGAGCTGGAGACTTCCGAGGCTTCGGGTTGAGTCTCGGAATGTAAGTTCAGCCCGAAGGGTTTTCGAAGCCTCGGAGGTCTGCCAAAAATTGCCGTAACTTGTAGGTTTAAGGTTGACCCGTGTCGGCCAGGGCCTTTGCCAGCGTCTCCAGAGCTTCGCCGGGTTTGCCGGCTTCGATGTCTGCCAGGGCGTGCTCGGCGGCTTCAAACAGATCGCCGGAGGGGAGGAGTTCCAGGGCTTCTGTCAAAGCTTCTTTGGCTTCATCCAGCTTGTCCTTTTCCAGAGCCTGGACCGCTTCTTGCAACTGCTGCACTCCGGGATCGCCCGCTGCTTCCGAGGTCGCCTCCATCGCCGGCATTTCTTCGTCGTGCTCGGCGGCTGGTGTTTCTTCCCCGTGCTCGGCCTCGGGCGCGGCCATTTCGCCCATCATCTCCTTCATCATCCCTTGAGTCTGTTCGATGAGCGCGGTAGCTTGTTCGATATTGCCGGCATCCAGGGCAGCTAGGGCTTGCTCAATCCCCTCGGCCTGCTCGTGTTCAGCCACGTCAGCCGCCTGTTCCAGCAATTCGGCGGCTTCGCTGATTTCATTGTGTTCAAGGGCGTGTAGCGCATCTTTGAGCAGACCGGCCACGTCGCCAACCACGATCTGTTCACCCCGTCGCCAGGCTCCCAGCAAAGCCACCAGGTCGCCAATTTGCTGGGGCGACAGAACCGTACCCCACACCGGCATCCCTTGCGCCGGCCGCCCCCGGGCAATCGTTTCGGCGTACCAGGCATCGTCAAACTGCTGCAATTTGACCGGGTCGTTCAGCGCCGGGGCTGTGCCGCCCTGACCGTTCGGACCGTGGCAGATGGCGCAGGTGCCGGCAAAAATCTGCGCTCCCCGCTGAGCGTCCACCCGCATGCGCTGCTGGCCTAAATCCGGGGCGGTGGGCTCCCAACTGCGGATGAAAGCGACCATCTGGCGGATTTCCTCGTCGGTGAAAGGGCCGCCGTGGGCCTGGCTCCAGGCCGGCATCTCGCTGCCTGGGATGCCGCTGGCGATAAGGCCGAACATCGTCTCGTCGTGGGCCGCGGTCAGGAACTGCTTGGAGTTCAGGGCGGGGGCATCGGCTCCCTCCCCTTCTGCCCCGTGGCAGGAAGCGCAGTTCTGACGATAAAGTTCCTGGCCGGCGCTGGTGAGCTGCTGCCGGTCGGCGGCCTGGACCGCCTGAATGCGGGCCGGCTCGCGGTTGAGATAGAGCTGAAAAGCGGCGAGAATGAATACGGCCAGGATAAGAGAAGTCCAGAGTAAACGACTGTTACTATCGCTGCGCATCGTTTCCTCCTATACAGGTGTAACCTGCGAAGGATCAAACTGATCCCGCTCAATGACCTGGCTGGTATCTACCAGGATTTCGCCGTCCACGATCTCCACCGGAAAGAGATCAAGCGGGCGCGGCGGCGGGCCACCGGTCACTTCGCCCTTTTTGTTGTAGAGGCCGCCGTGGCAGGGGCAGTGGAATTGAGCCTCATCGTCGCGCCAGGGCACGGTGCAGCCCAGGTGGGTGCAGCGCTGCCACATCGCCAGTACTCCCTCATCCAATCGGGAGAGGTAGAAGCGGCCCTGGTGGATGTGGGTGATACTGCCCACCGGAAATTCCTCGATCCGGCCGGCGTTGACCCTGCCGCCAAAGCTGCCCGGTTCGATAAAGGGCTTGAAGAAACTGACCAGGGCCAGTCCGGCCTGGCCAGCCAGCGCGACCATCGAGGCCCCCCAGACCCACAGTAAGAATTGGCGGCGTGGCACCTCCTGCTGGTTAATACGGTCAGATAGGCTCATGGCAACGCTCCTTTTTTACAAATCACTCAGCGGATTGTAGTCGCCGGGCATATCCCACGGCGGGTACAACTTGAAGCCGGGACCCCGGAAGAGGAAGCCGCTGAGGGTAAAAATGATCGCTGAGACAAACATAATGGTGAAGAGGCCCAGCATCATCTCGCGGGGGGTGGGTCGCCAGCGGCGCAGGATGAGAACCGGCAAGGCCACCAGCACTGCCATGACGACCATCGGGATCAACCACTGGCTGACCATCGGCGGGGCGATACCGCGCAGGGCCTCGCGGGGGACAATCAGATTGTCCAGCCAGATGTAGGCCGGCATCACTACCAGAGTGTAAAGGGCCGTCCACAGCACAATGCGTCGGCCTCGCGCCGAGCTAAACCAGCGTCCGGCCTGGCTGCGGGTGTAGTCCAGATAAGGGATGACCAGCAGGAAAAGCACCAGCAGACCGGGGATGATCACCCCGGCCAGGGTAGGATGCATATGCTCCAATAGCTCCTGTAGGCCGACGAAATACCAGGGAGCTTTGGCCGGGTCGGTGGTCAACGTCGGGTTGGCGATTTCCTCCAAAGGCGCGTGACGCAGCAGCGACAGCAGGAACAGGAAAAGAGTGGTGCCCAAGAGTAGCACCAGTTCCCACAACAGGACCACCGGGAAGGCGAAGACCGTCTCCTCCGGCCCGTGATCCACCAGCGGCGACGTGCCGTGCATTAGCTCCACCAGGCCATAGGTCTTGCGCGGGTCTTTGGGGAAAATCTCCGGATTTTGGATTTTGGATTGTGGATTTTGGATTTCAGACGTTGTAGTATCTGATCTCCCCCGCTCCGCTGCTCCCCTACTCCCCTGCTCCCCCGCTCCTCTGCTCCCCTGCTCCTCTGCGCGGGCTTCCTGGGCAGCCAGACCGCCATCTTTGCGCACCCGCCAGATGTGGTAAGAGATACCCAGAGTTATCAAGGTGGGCAGGACAATGATGTGGAGGGTGTAGAAGCGGATGAGGGCATTCTGGCCGACTTCACGACCACCCAGGAGCAAGGTCCGCAGGTCGGAACCGACCATCGGCACGTAACCGGCGATGTTGGTGCCGACGGTGATGGCCCAGTAAGCTAACTGGTCCCAGGGCAAGAGGTAGCCAGTGAAACTGGCCCCCAGGGTCAGTAACAGGAGTAAGACTCCGACCGCCCAGTTGAACTCCCGTGGAGGTTTGTAGGCTCCGGTGTAGAACACCCGAGCTAGGTGGAGAATCACGCTCAACACCATCAGGTGTGCAGCCCAGCGGTGCATATCCCGGGTGAACTGGCCTAGGGGAATGGTGGTCTGGATGGCCTTCATCGTCGGATAGGCCCGTTCCACCGAGGGAATGTAGTAGAACATCAACAGCGTCCCGGTGAAGACCAGGACAGCGAAAAGAATGGCAGTGATCATACCCAGTCCCAGGCTGTAGCTCCAGCGCAGACTCTGGCGGCTGACCTTGACCGGGTGCAGGTGGAAAAAGAGGCCGCTGGTCATCACCAGCGAACGGTCCAGCGGGTTATCCGGCCAGCCGTGGCGGAAATACGACTGCCACACACGGGAATGAGTGATACGGGTAGTCCAGGATGCTGTCTTCATTGACACACCTCCTCACGTGTTGTGCGCTTCGCGTGCGTGTTGCGTAAAGTAGTAAACGGAACCCTGGCCGTTCGGCTGAGGTCTTCGACTGAGCTCAGACGAAGTCCTCACGACGAAGCCTGAGGCGGGGCAAAGGCACGCAATACGCAATACGAGTTTCGGAACAAGAAACTATCTAAAGCGCTATTCCTCCTGGTATAATAAATTTCGAGGGTGGTTGACACCACCCGCTATACAGATAAAGTACCTCCAATCCCTCACAGGACGAGGCCGAAAGCCCTTAAGTCAAGGGAAACGCCTAGCGACGCTGACCCGCTCTGGCTTCAACTCAGGGGATTATCCTAAACGAATTAACAACGGAGGTACCACCCATGAGTAAATTATCTCAAACGCACTTACGTGGGTCACGCGGTCAAGCGTTTGCCGATACAATGCGTGGTCTGAACTTAGAGCAACTGTTATGCGTTTCCCTGGACATCAGTAAATACTTTCATGTGGTGATGATCCACAATGGTTTGGGCGAGATGGTCCGACCCACCTTTGAAATCGATATTTTGCACAGCGGTTTTGAGCAGTTGTGCCAGGCTATCGACCAGGCTGTTAGCGCCACTCAGGCCCAACTGATCTTGGTGGGTATGGAACCGACCAGCCACTACTTTGAAAACTTGGCCCGCCACTTGCTGCAACGACCGCAGCCGGTCACGCTGATTAACAGCTATGCGGTCAAACAAAACCGGGAGCAGCAGATGATGCGGCGCGAAAAAACCGATCCGATTGATGCGGCTGCGATTGGCGACCTGCTGCGGCGCGGGGAAGGTAGCCCCTATCGGCCTCTCAGCGGGGTCTATCTGCACTTGCAGCAACTGGACCGGGTCCGCCTGAGTAAGGTCAAAATTCGGACCATGCTCAAGAACCAAATCATTGGTCATCTGGATCGCATCTTTCCGGGCCTGGTCATTGTCGGTCACAAAGCCCGCCAACGCTACGAGCCGCTCTTTGTGAGCGATTTCTGGCAGTGCCAGACCTTACAACACCTCATTCGCGTCTGTCCCGATCCGCGTCGTCTGGCCCACCTGACCGAACCTGAGCTAGTGGCCGCTTTTCACCAGCAGGGTTACCCCTTGGGTCCCAAAACGGCGGCCAAACTGATTGCCTATGCCCAGCAAGTGCTCTGGCCAGACCCGGAATTAGTCACTATTCGCACGGAACTCCTCCAGCACGACCTGCAATTACTGGAAGCGGTCGAAGCCCGGCTGGCCGAGTTGGATAGCCGCTTGGCGAACTTGCTGGAGCAAACCCCTTATTGCCTGTGGACCAAGCTTAAGGGTCTCAGCGAGAGCCAGGTGATCAGTTTAGCCGCGGCTATCGGCGATCCTGACCACTATCACCACGCCAAACAAGTCTTTCGTCGCAGCGGGCTGGTGAGTGGACGCAATGACTCTGGCGTCCGCCAACGACAGGGGCACGGTCATCGGGTCCTCAAAACCGGCGATGTTTATCTGCGCCGGGCTTTGATGAACGCTTCCGAAACTCTCATTCTGCACCAGCCCAGTCTGGCTGCCTACTATGGCCGGCTCAAATTGAGCAAACCAGACCAGGTCGCCCGGGTCGCTACCGCTCGCCGAGCCCTCGGCATCCTGTGGGCCACCTTACGCGACCAACGGGCTGACCAATTGCTCCTCAAACGAGGTGTAACGATGTAAAAGTTCAATTGAGCAAGGCGTGGCGGGTTCAAGCTCTGCCCGCATAACTGAACCAACGGACATCCCGACCCGGGGTATTGCCCCGACCGGACTGCGTGACGACCGTATTCCTCCTTGAGGCTAGCCAGACCCTCGTCTTTTAGCTTGGCCTCACGCCGTAACCGGTGAGCCTGACCTCCTGAGTAATGAAAGGTGAGCCCCTGCTTCAGGCACGCTCGAATACCAGGATAGGCTGAACAGGTTCCCTTGTCTTTGGACAGTGGTGGGGTCGTGCCCCTCCGGCCGAGGGGGTCCCTGGTTGTTGAACTGGCAAGAGTTTATCAACGCCTCTGCCTTCTCCAAAAATATCGACTTTTGCGAGCTATATCTCCATGTCTATTTGACCTTTCTGTTTAAAGGACTTGACATTATGGTAGTAAGCTATTCAAAAACCACTTTCTCGGCGAAGCGAAACGCCTCCATCGTAATGGCCCCGGTAGGGCAGCGTTGGGCGCATAGAGAACAACGGATGCAGGGCGTCGGGTCGAAGAGCATCGCTGTGGCCGTCGAGACCTCTTCTTGCCAGAAGGCGGCCAGCGAAAACCCCAAGCGGGCTTCCACCACACTGGCCAGCGTCTCATCCCCGGCGACCTGGCTCAATGGGACCAGCTTGAGGCAGTCGGTAGGGCAAACATCCACACAGCCGTTGCACATGATACACAAGTCGCCGTTGAAGACCGGGTTGAGGCTGCACACCAGGCAGCGCTCGCCCTGCCGCCGGGCCTCCTCCTCTGGATACCCTAACTCCACCTGGGCCACCCCGATCCGCCGCTCGACCGGGAGCGTCGGCGGTAACTGGCGAGGTAGCCGGAGATAGCCAGCAGCGGGGCCGTGGGTTGGGTATTCATGGAGTGGGATAGGAGTCATCCAGCCCTGGCGCACCGTTCGCGGCTCGACCTGTTGCAGCCAACGATGGATGTTGCGGGCCGCTCGCTGGCCGTCGGCCACGGCATTGATGATCAGGCGCGGGCCAAAGGCAATGTCCCCTCCGGCGAAGACCCCCTCAGCGGTCGTCATCAGTGTTTCCCGGTCTACCTTGAGCGTACCGCCCCGGGTGACTTCCAGGCCGTCTTCCGGCTTGACCCAGGCCAATTCCCCCATTTGCCCGATGGCGACGATGACACTATCGCACTCCCATGCTTTCTCTGTGTTGGGGATAAGTTGCGGGTTGAAGCGGCCTTGCTCATCGAAGGCACGGGCTACGTCCAGCGTCTCCACGGCCCCGGCCCCGCCAGCCTGCCCGACGATGCGTCGAGGGGCAAGGTGGTTGTGGATGATAACCCCTTCATCCTCCGCCTCGGCCACCTCCAAGGGGTCGGCGAGCATCTCGTGCCGATCTTCGACGACCAGGCAATGAACCTCCTCGGTGGCGCCCAGGCGAACCGCCGCCCGGGCCACGTCCAGGGCCAGGGCGATGTCGCCGCCTGACTCGGCCATTGGCTGGCCCACCCGCAAGGCCGTGCGGGCCACGTCCATAGCTACATTGCCCCCGCCGATCACCAGCACCTTGCGGCCCAGGTCCAGGTTGTACCCGCCCAGGTTGACATTGAGTAGGAAATCCACGGCGCGCAGCACCCCATCTAACTCTTCTCCTTCAACGTTGAGCTTGCGGCTGCGGTAAGTGCCGATGGCCAGGAAGACGGCGTCAAACCCCTGCCCTGCGACCGTAGGGGGTTCCGAAGCGTCGCGGCGCAGGTCGGCCAGGCTGAAATCCCGCCCCAGGGCCTGATTGAGGCGCAGTTCCGGCCCCAGGGCCAGGACGCTGGCGATTTCCAGGTCAATCAAATCTCGGGGGAGACGATACTCCGGCACGCCCAGCCGGAGCATGCCCCCCGGTAGCGAGGCCGCCTCGAAGATGACCACCTCGTGCCCTAACAAGGCCAGGTCGTGGGCGCAGGTCAGACCGGCCGGGCCAGAGCCAACCACCGCCACCCGTTTGCCGGTGCGCTCGCCACGATAGGCTGCGCCACGCAATTGGTTCAAGCTGTGAGGAAAGGTGGAGTTGCCCAGATCGAAAGCGGGGCCAGGACCCGGATAGGTCTGGACGCTCGGCGGCTGATCCCGCCAGGGCAGGGGCAGTGGGGAGCGGTCCTGACCTATATAGACTCCATAGCGGTCGTTGACAAAGCGTTTGAGGGCGCGAATGGCGATGGGCGCATCAATCTTCCCCCGACGGCAAGCGGCCTCGCAGGGCGCGCCGCATACCCAGCCGCAAGTCGAGGCGAAGGGGTTGACCTCGCGGGCGATGAGGTAGGCCCGCTCGTACTCTCCTCGGGCAATGGCGTTAACGTAGCCGCGAGCGTCGGTACCAACCGGGCAGGCGAATTGGCAGGCCACCAGGCGGCGATAATAGTCAAAGTCCGGCACAAAGGCCTGAAAATGTGCTTCAGCCATGGCCACCTCCTTCATTCCCCTATTTTTCCATGTGCAGCAACCTCGCCGCTTGGGATTAAACTATTCAAATACTTGGGTCAATCCAGATTGGTGGGAGAAATTACAATAGTGCGTTTGGAGGGCTGCTTTTGAGTACCGATTGGTTCTGCCAGTGGGAAGATTTAGCTTGCCAGTTTGCGAGGGTCTTAACTCTTTATATCGTCATCTTAAGTTGCTTATTTTAATTGTGTCAGTGTCAGACGTCATCTTACCGAGAACCTGTTTCTTCATTTGGGTGCTCTGTCCCTCAAAACAGGCCATTTGGCCTGTCTCTGACCAAGCCAGTTGGCGCTGGTGAGGGCTGACCAGCCAGGGTATATTGAACTTAAACCCTGGTCTACAGGTCCCTTAAATACTATACCTTTTGCGGAGGTCTACATCCATGAAACACACCGGAAATCATCATTTGTGGCTTATGTTACTGTGTTGCCTGATCCCCATCGCCGCTCTGGGCGCCATCTTCCTTTTTGGCGTCCCGGTCAACAGTGTGGTGCTGGTAGGGCTGGTCTTGCTCTGCCCCTTGCTTCACCTGGCCATGATGGGGCTAGGCGGGCACGCCCACGGCGGGGAAACGCCACCGGATACGTCATCTACCCTGCCTGAAAAGAAGTTGGAGACGTTGTCTAGTCGCAATCGCCCCTCTTGAGGGAAACAGTGCGAATGAAAAAACGGGCCTCGCGTTTATTACGGCACGTTGTTATCAATATGGAGATGTTTATCGTCCGAAATGTGTTTGACACAGATGTACCCATCCCCGTTTTGATCTGCGTCTGTGCCAATATGCCCCTCGTGATGCAGATCGTGAGGATGGGCGTGGATTGGCTCGCCGAAAGGTTTAGGACACCCCTTCACGGGCGGCGTACCGTGCTCAGCTGAAGTAGCGGGAGCTATGCCCAGAGACAGCAGCATCACTAACATCAACCGGGTAAATAATCTTTTCATTAATTTGCCTCCTCACTTATCCTCGTAAAGTTAAGTGGATTTTGCGTCTGACGAAATGTAAGATTTATTATATTGAAAACTGCTAGGTGCGCAATTATAAGGGCTAAGTGAGCCAAATGTTGGAGATCGCGGATGAAGCTCATTACAAACTCTCTCAGCCAGATGAATACCTGGATGGCGATTGCCATTCTGGCCCTGGCCGGGTGGCTGCTTGATTCGCTATTCTGGTATCTGGAAACGCACCCTCTTACCCTGGCTGGATTTGTCACCTACCTGGGCCACTCGTGGTATGCTCTGCTTCTTCTGACAGCCATCCTCGTCATTCTACGCCTGCGCCGCCCCTCGGAATTGCTGTCGCTGACGATCTACGATGAGAGGGGTCTGCCCATTTACCATCAAGGAGACTTCCGGCTGGACGAAAGCGTGCTGGAGCCGATGCTCGCCTCCTTCCAGGGTACACCTCAACCGAGTGGTTTGCACCATATCGGCCTGCCCAATGGCCCGATTATCTACTTTCTGCGTCAGGGCGCGTTGACTCTGGTGGCTTGTTTTTCGGGGCCGCCGCGCCAGGCGCAATTAGACGAGGGATTACGCCTCCTGCAATTGCAGGAAACGCCGGCCGAAGATTTGCTGCGCGACCTACCCCCTGACGTCGCTGCGCTGGCGGCCAATCTGCTTAATGCCCCGCTCGAACGCGACCTGCTGCTCCACTTATGGAGCTACCCGCGGATGGCGATGCAGGCTGCCGGCTGGGCCGAACAGGTCGGACACGGTCAGGATGATGTTACAAGCGCGTTAGCGAATTTAGAGCGACTGGGCCTGGTTCAAAGCCGATGTGCCTGTGATATGACTTTTTACCGCTTGACCGATGACGAAGTGCGGTTAAGGCGCTTGGCTCAGTTCATCACCTGGCGCGGCGACTGGCTGAGGCGCGCTCACCACGTCGAGCAACTCGTTGGCCCAGTGAGTTCGCGCATAAACACAGTAGGATAGCGTGACGACTAATACGCAGCCCAGGGGGTTACAAATACGGTGGGCTGGGCTATCCCGCGGCCAAACTGAAGACCTCAATCGCTTCACGCTTGCCCTTGACTTGCTTAGGTCCAAGCGATTCAACTGCCACCCCGTTTAGACAGGCACGGGTCGCCGCACTGAGAAGAATCTGCCCGCCGGCAGCGATACTTTGCAAACGCTGGGCGGTATTGACCACATCACCGATGGCCGTGTAGTCAAGCCGCCGGACTGAGCCGATACTGCCCACAACGGCCTCGCCGGTATTGAGGCCAATGCCGAGGCCGAGATCAGGCAAACCTTCAGACCGCCACTTCTGGCGTAGCTGATCGAAAACCGTCTGCATCTCCTGGGCGCAAGCCACCGCCCGGCAGACCTCATCCTTGTGACTGAGTGGCGCTCCAAAAATCGCCATCAAGCCATCGCCCAGGAATTTGTCCACGGTGCCATCGTATTTGAAAACCGCATCGGTCATGGCGGCCAGATAGTCATTGAGCAGCGCGACCACCCGTTCAGGCGGCAACTTTTCCGAAAAAGTGGTAAAGCCCCGAATATCGGCAAAGAGAACCGTGATCTCGCGCCGCTCAGCACAGACGGCCAATCCTCCATGTGCCAAAATCTGCTGCGCCACTTGATGCGAGACGTAGCGCCCCAGGAGGTCCTTGACCCGTTCTTCTTCATCTTGATGGCGCTCAAGCTCCAGCCCGGCCCGGCGCACGACAAACCCTAGTACGGCAAAGGTCAAGGCGAAACCAATGGTTAGGCTCAGGGTGACCGTGTTGCGGCTGTCGCGGGTCAGGGCCTCTAGCTCGTTCAACGGCTCGTCCACCAGGACGATATTGGTTTCACCCCCCAAATGAAGCGGAGCAGCGAAGCGCAGAAAGGAGGTCCGGCCTGACCCCTCTACGCGGCTAATGATTTGATCTGAGGCGCGCGCTTCGGTCACCTCTGGCACGTCCGATTTCTGGCGCAGGGCGGCCGGGTCGCTTGACCCAATGATGACACCGGCGCTGTTGACCACGTCCAGTCGGAGCAAGCCACTGTTTTTGGTCTCCTGGATAACCAACTGTTGAACCGGCGTTAGCTCTTCCGGGGGAGCTCCATCCTGATGGGCCGTGGCGGTGGGGTTCTCGAGTTGGTGGCCGATGTGGGTGGCGAGGCGCGCCACCCGCTCGTGGGCAGCGTTGGTGGCGTGGCGTAGGTAATTATCTCGCTCCAACCGGGTCAGCGCCGCGCCGACGATGAAAGTGACCACCACGGCGGCGATAAGACCTCGCGAAAAGAAGCGAGCCAGGAGCAGTCGGTGGGGACGAGTGAGAAGTTGATGGTTGTTCATGATCAAGATCCAAGTCGAGTAGTCTGTAGTTTTGTATTTGTGAATTGGTAATAAGCTATAGCGCTTCGCATCCCGTAGGGGATAGCCGAGACGTGTTCAGACGGTGGCCAGGATCAACAACCCCATCGCCACCACGCCGCCGCCCAACGCCAGCCGGACCCACTCTTTATGATGCAGATTCCAGTGAGCCAATCGGTTCAGGGTGGGTCGGGTCGAGGCGGCGAATAAGATCACCACCAGCGGCAGGATGAACACCACATTGTACAACACCAGATAGCTGTAGCCGAGCAAGGCGGTAGGTTGCAAGGCCAGCAAACTGAGCACTGCCAGATAGACCGCGCCGCTACACGGCACCGTACACAGGCCGATCAGAAAACCGCCGACCATTAAAGCCGGTAGGGTCGCCTTTCGAGCCGACTGCCTGGCTAAGATAGCGACTTTAGCCGGGGCCTGCAAGCGCCAGCCAAAGTCCGGTAGGAAGAAATCCTTGAGCATCCACAGCCCGAACAAAATGGCCAGGAGCGCCCCGAAGCGGGCGGGAAGGTGCTGGCGGGTGAAAAAGTCCATAGACTGGAGCAGGCCAACGCCCAGCGCCAGATAGGTCAGAAAGATGGCGGCGATGTAAATGGATCCCATCCCCAGGATGCGCAGGCGGATGGCGTTCACGCTGGTAGAAGCGGCTGGGCCAGCCTGTACGGTGGCCAGCAGGGCCGTAATGAATAGCAATAAGACGGTAAAAGCGCAAGGGTTGATCCCATCCACCAGTCCGGCGACAACGACCACCGGTAGGGTGATTTGGGGCAGGTAGACCCGCATCGCTAGGTCTGGCGCATTGGGATGCCACCAGCCGGTCAGGGCAATGGCTCCCAACGCCAGCACGGTCAGCATAGAGAAAATCACGATTCTTTGAAGAAAAGTCGCCGTCATCACTTAAGCCTCGACCATGAGCTTGCCTTGCATGGTGGGATTGGCCCGCCCACCGCAGCAGATGTCGCAGTAGAAGGTGTAAACGCCTGGCTCAGCCGGGGTGAAGGTAGCCCAATTGCTGCCGAGCGGCGGGGCGACGATGCTCACGCCGAGTTCGTCCACGGCCCACTGGTGCTGCCCACCCCCATCGGTATGGTGGGAATTGTCTAAACTCGTCAGGCGCACCGTTACCGGCTGGCCGGCTTTGACCCGGATCTCATCCTGGCTAAAGCCACCCATATCGGCGCTGACATCAATCGTATTGGCCGCCGGTGGCGGGGTTTTGGGTGAGAAGGCGGTGGCGAGCAGATACCCTGCTGTGCCCAGCACCAGCAGGACGATGACGCCAAAGGCCAGGCCGCGCAGTTTCCTTGGCTGCGCCTGATGGGTCGTGCGCTTTTTGTGTTGTTTGGTCTTCATGATCCAGTTGCTCCTTATCTCGTAGAACTACACCCCGCAATTGTTGCCGCTATTAGGCGCTTGCTCCAGCAAGCCGTTGTCGGCTAACCATTGGTGGGCCCGTTGAAAGCCGGTGCCAGAGGAGAGGCCAGGCCCAACCAATTCGCGGGCATCCACCTCGGCAAAATCCTGGTTTCGGCTTACTTTGTAGAGAATCGCCAATTCCAGGGTTTGCTGCGGGAACCAAAAGGCATTGACATACTTGGCGGCTGTAAACATTTCGTCCTCAGTCGCGCCTTGCGCGGCCAGCAATTCCAGCAGGCCCAACATGGCCATCCCGTGATTGCAGTCGGGAAAGGCAGTGGGGTTGTCACAACAGGGGCGATAAACGGCCTGGGCGACAGCCGCCAGACGAGCCTGCTGCTCAGGGGTCAATTTGATAAGCGGTGTGCTGGCGTATAACTCCGTGGCCGGCTTTGTGCCAATCGTCCAACCGCCGGTCGAGGCGAAGCCGCTGATGTCGCCTTGGCTGTATTGCTGCATCGCCCCCTCGGTCAACACAGGGTTTTGATTGGTCAGACCCACGACCCACAGAAAGTTGAGCAGGAAGTAGGCGTTTTCCCGGTTAATGACGACGGGCGCATCGCTCCCTCTTGTCAGAAGTTTCAACTGTTCTTCAGTCAGGGGCTGACCGGCCTCGGCATAGAGTTGGACAAAGCGATCATAGTCAATCGCACCGGCGGCCACTAACCGAGGGCCGATGTCGCCGAAGGAAACCGGCAGGCTGTAGCTTTCAGGTAGCGCCACCTGGCTCACCGACACAGGCTGCTCCGTTGGAGCGCCGGCCTGGGGTGTCGCCGGGGGATTGGGAGTGATTGAAGTGCGTCCCCAGATCAGGTAGCCGCTGCCCAGCCCCAGGATAAAGGTAAAGAACAGATAGAGCGGCCAAAATTCGTGGCTCTGGCTGGCTCTGGCTGTGGGTTCGGCTGGACCAACCACTGATGTCAGCGGTGGAGAGCCTTCAGGGGTTTCGCTGTCTGGTCGAGATGGAAGAGGGTCTTGGTCGAAGTTGTCCATCAGAGGTTTTCCTGGCGCTTATCAATCCGTTGGGTTCAACTGGTTAGTCGGCTAGGTTCCAGCGAAAGACCCGCTCCGGCACACCGGCCACGTCGCGGATAACGACCTCCACAGAATCGCTGGCCTCGTCAGGTACTTTGAACCGCAACGTCCCCGACCGATGATGGCCGCCCGGACCATCCCCCTGCCATTCAGTGGCAGGATATTCGCGCCCGGCGTCGTCTCGTAAAAGGCTGAGCGCCACCGGGTCAAAACCCAGGTCAACCGAGTGAGTGTCGAAGACGACTTCAAAATCCAGGGTTGAGCCGCCTTGAGGCAGGTTGAGCGGGGTGACCTTGACTGTGACCGCCTTCTCGTCGTTGGATTGGGTTTGGAAAGCCGGTGCGACCGGTTGGGCTTGAACCGCTTCAGACTGAGCTGTTTGGGGTTGAGCCGCCTCAGCTTGAGCCGCTTGGGGTTGAGTTGCCCCACTACTACACGCGGCCAGTAGGCCGGTTACAGCGATAATGATGGTCAGAAGTATGCCTTGTTTCATTAGATATGATCTCCTTTCAAGTCGCAAGGTCGCAAGGTCGCAGAGTCGCAGATTTTGCGACTCTGCGACTTTGCGACTTTGTCAGTGACACGCAGGTGCGGACGGGGCTGGCTGAGCGTTAAGGGTACACTCAGCCAGGTGTCGCCGCTGGCGCAGAATTAGGAAGCTGATGACACCAATACCGATCAGGTTGGTAGCCAGGCCGACCAGCATAAAAGGAATGCGATAGTCGGCCAGGAAGGTCGCCGCCGCCGACAGGCCCAACAGGGGTAGGACGTCGGCGACGTGGTGGGCGCAGCAGGCCACCATCGCCGCTGTCGAGGTGCCACCGCCAGCTCCGGTCAGGGCGCCGGCCCCCTGGGTGGCGACATGGATGGCCGTTTTGAGATAGGTGTACAAGCCCACCTGCACGCCGAAACCAAGCATAATCGGCCCGACCAGCCAGGCATCTCCGAGCATGAGTTCCACAGCGTGCGTCCAGCCCTCAGCCAGACTGACGATACCCAAATAAAGGATCATTAGCCCGGCCATGCCCAGAAAGCTAAAAAGGAGGGGCCGCCGCCAGGGTTGAGCCGTGTCCTGAGCGTGTCGAAGGGCCGCCGCCTCTTGAGGGGCTGAGGGTGGAGGAGCAGGGAGCGCCTGCTCAGCGGTATAACCGGCTTTCGTTACTGCTTCGACCAGTTGGGTCAGTCCCACCTGGGCCGGATCGAACGCAACCTGGGCCTGTTTGGCCGACAACTGCACGACTGCGTCAGACACGCCGGGTAGCTCGCTGAGAGCCTGT
This sequence comes from Chloroflexota bacterium, assembly GCA_016860845.1. Next base: position 182,735 of record BOKF01000003.1, on the reverse strand, counting down.
TGAATACTGGCCGCGCAGCCCGCACAAGTCATACCGCGAATGGCCAGGGTTAATTCCTGGGTAGAAGAGAGTTGAGTTGTCATAGATCAATCTCCATGGGTGAATGTAAGCCTAAAAATTTCAAACGTTTTGTAAAAAATATTACAATCAGTTTAGCCTAAAATAACGGACCTTGATAGCGCCGAATAGCCCGCAACTACCCCCGCCAAATGGCTTGGTAGCCAATCGTGCTATTTGGCGGATGGTTTATTACAACTGCTAACCGACAGCGCATCGTTTATACCCTGACCGACAGCGTGTCGTAGAGATTTATGCCTTAACTTACCGACAGCACATCGTAGAGATTCGTGGCGGCGATGGCCGTCACTATTTAAGCCAATTTCAAGTGCTCTCACCAGGAATGTCTGCCAATTAGGCGCTAATCTAAACTCAAAGCTGGCGGTTATCACAATCAAAACCTCTACGATGCGCTGTCGGTACTTTCCGCCACAAAACTACACCACGGAGCGCTGTCGGTTAGCAACAACTATCTAAAAAGACGAAGGGGGATGGTCAGTTTGACCATCCCCCTTCGTCGGCGGAAAAAGTTCAATTTTTAGTGATAACCATACTGGCCGTGGCCTTCGTCTCCTTCATGGGACTTGCCGACGGACTTTTACCGGATTCCTCTCAAAGGCCTGCTTGCAGCCGGGCGCTCGCCGCAGCCTTGGCCTTCCAGGTTCAGCTAAACATTCATTCATCTACAGGCTGCACTTCGAGGCGCAGCCCGCTGAAGCCAACGATACGCACGCGTTGACCTGGGGCCAGCCCTTCAGCTTGGGCAATTAGCCAGCGCTCCCCGGCCACTTTCAAGCTTCCGCCTGGCTCGATCTCGGCCGACTGTCCTAACAACGCCTCCTGGCCCGTCACCACCGGTTGGCGCATGCTTTGCATAATTTTGGCATACAGAAAAAGAGACAAGGCCAGGATGACCAAATACAAGGGTAAGGCAGTCGTCCAGGGTAAAATTAGAAATAAGCCTAGCCCAAGCACGGGCGACAGCAGCAATAGGTGGCACCACATTCTATCTCGTTTATCTCCTTCCTTTCCACGACTTGCCTGGGTCGTACATTTTACGATAGCCCGATTTAACCTACAACAACAGGGCTATTCGGCCCAATTGAGTCCAGGCAAAATGGCTCGTTAGCCAACAGGCCAGACGGCGCTTTGCCTGGCATAATGGCTATTTATGGGATAATAGGCGGCTGGGGCTTTATTCCCTTCCGTTGGTCGGCGCTGATGATGATATGGCTGATCCATCTGAGCTTTTGGGTGTTGTTAATAGCCGGGATGGTCTGGCTGGTGCGAGCCACGAGTAACCCGTCTTAATCAGATGTAACAGGCAACGGCAGGAAAACCTCCAGCGTGGTCCCCTCACCCGGTTTGGAACGGACTTCCAGGCGTCCGCCAAAAAGCAAGGCCCGCTCACGGATACCCATCAAGCCAAAATGTCCGGTGTGGGCCAGTTCAGCCGGGTTGAGCGGCGGCTCAAAACCCCGGCCATCGTCTTGAAGCTGTAAAATGAGTTCAGCCTCAGCAAAAGTAACGTTTAGACAAGCAGTTTTGGCCTGGGCGTGCCGAACCACGTTACTCAACCCCTCCTGGGCAATGCGGTAGGCCGTCAACTCCAGGTCGAGGGCCAGACGGCGGACCGCGCCCTCGATCCTGACTGAAACTGACAAACCGCTCTGCTGCTCGACCTCCTGAGCCAGCATCTCCAGGGCCGGCACAAAGCCCAGGTCTTCCAGATACAGCGGGCGCAGCGCCCGGCTGAAGCGCCGCACCTCCTGCTGCGTCTCATGCGCCAACGCGCTCAACTCGGCCAAGCGCTGGCGAGCGCGTTCCGGGTCTTTGTCCAGAGCCTTCTGCGCCATCTCGATCCGCTGACCGAGCGCGATCAGGGCCTGCACCGTCTCGTCGTGTAGTTCCCGCGCCAGCCGTTTGCGTTCTTCCTCTTGAGCCAAGGTGACAGCAGCGATATAGTCTCTCATCCCCGCCTGGTAACGCTGGATTTGGTCGGCCATCCCGGCCAGGGTCCGCCGCAGGTCCTCAATCTCCTGAATCCCCCCAACCGCTTCACCGACCGCCGCAAAGTCGCCCCAGGCCACCCGCGTCGCCTGCCGATCCAAGGTCTGCAAGGGACGCACCACGTAGCGCAGGCCAAAAGTGACCGCCAAGCCTGAAATCAGAGCCGCCCCGACCAGGGTCAGCGGTACTAACAGCGACAGGCGCGCGGTGGGAGCGATCAAGTCGGCCCAGGGTTCCTGGACGATCAGCCCCCAGCCTGGCCCCGCCACCGGGGCGTAGCCGACCGCCAGTTCCCGGCCATCCGGCTCCCGGTGGTAGGTCGCCCCGGCCTGACCTTGAATAACGGCGGCGACCCCTTCATGCGCTTTCAAGTCCTGCCCGATCAGAGCCAGGTCAGGATGATGGATCACCCGGCCGGTCGCATCCACCAGAAAAGCCACCGCGTTGTCTGCCGCCAGGTCAGGGTTGTTTCCCAGGATCGTTTCCGTATGCGGTTCGGCCAGACCCGGTACGCTGGTGGTTTTGGCCTGGGCGACGATTTCCGTCAAGCCTAACCGTTCCAGCGAGACCACCCCGGCCACCCCTTCTTTATCAGTCGAGATGAGACCGATGAGCAAGCTGTCGCGGTTTGACCGAGGGTCTATGAAGAGCGGGGAGAAAAGGACCTGGTTGGACTCAGTTTCAACGCCGAACTGCCGCGTCGCCAACAACTCGGTCACCGGCCGGTCGCGCCAGGCTTCGAGCGAAGGAAAAGCCTCCACCAACCGGCCGGAGGCGTCGAAACGGGCCAGGCCGCCATCGAACAGCGGTTCGGCTACCTCGCTAAGGGTCAAGTCCCGGCTGGCGGCAACAAGCTCCAACCAGGTGACCCGCTCGGCCAGCCGATCGCTTAAGCGGGTGGCCGCCAGCCGGGCCGAGCGGGCATCCAACTCCTCGACCATCTGTCGCATCAAACGCTGGTGGAGACCGGTGCTGATGAGGGCCGCCGCGACCAGAGCCAGGGTCAGGGGTAGCACCAGCCATAGCAAGAGTTGAACCCGCAGCCCGCGTAGGCTGCCCAACAGCCGCAACACCGGCTACTCCACGGCCTCGTCCAGGGTAATCCAGCCCTGCTTCATGGCTAACAGCACCGCCTCGGTGCGGGTTGTTACGCCCAACTTGCCGAAAATGTTGGCGAGATGGCCCTGTACGGTCCGGTCGCTGATGCCCAGCTCCAGACCGATGGCTCGGTTCGTGTGGCCCCTGGCCGCCAGGCGCAGCACGTCCAGTTCACGCTGCGTCAGCTTTTCGATGACCGCCTGCGCCCCAAGCGGCTTACCGCTGCTCAGTTGAGCCATGACTTTGGCGGTAACGGTCGGATCCAGAGCCGACCCGCCAGCGGCCACCGTCCGCACCGCCCGGATTAACTCCTCGGACGGTGCGTTCTTGAGGACGTAACCACTGGCGCCGGCCTGCAACATAGCAAAGATGTAAGGATCGTCGTCATAAGCCGTCAGCACCAACACCTGCACTTCAGGTATTTTGGCCTTGATCTGTCGAGCAGCCTCAATCCCGGTCATTTCCGGCATCTGAATATCGAGCACAGCCACCTCAGGCCGGTGCTCCAGGGTCAGGGCGACGGCCTCAGCGCCGGTGGTAGCTTCGGCCACGACCTGAATGTCGTCTTCTTCCTCCAAGAAATCACGGATGCCCTTCCGCACCACCGTATGGTCGTCAGCCAGCACCACCCGAATCACCTCAGTTTTGTCCATGACGGTTCCCCTTAACAATATAACTCACCTGACGGGGTTTAATGATCGCCCCTGCCCAGGCAAAAAGATTCGCCCAAATCCGGTATGATTTTGCCAAATGAGCGTTTTTGGCCTGGAAAATGATCAGCCAGTTGGCTTATACTAATGCCACTTTCCGAACTATGCCAACTTAATAGATCCATTTGGCAACCCAATGCGTCAGAATAGGTAAGCGACTGCTCCGATGGGGAGTGGCGTCTAGGTCAGAAAGAAGAAGAAAAACTTATGAACCTAACCATAAACTCAAAGACACATGAGGCTGCGCCTATATTGCCAGAAGAGCTTCAGGCTTTAGATACTGACGAAAATCCACCATTCAGACGTCGGTCCCAACGTGGATGGTGGCTTTTGTTCTCATTGTTGCTCATTTTAATGAGTGCGGGCGGGTTCTATGCTTTGGCGACGCCCCCGGCCAGCCTCGGCTTGCCCAGCCGAACTGCTCTGGCCGAGACCGGCATCACCTTCATTCAGAACACGCTGCGAGCATCGGCCACCAACCCTGCCTTTCCTGCGCTGGCGCTCATCGTCGCCTTTGCCCTGGGCGGATTACACGCCCTGGCTCCAGGCCACAACAAGATTCTAACCGGAGTGTATCTGGTGGGCGCCAGGGCCCGGTTTCGCCACGCTCTCCTGATCGGTGGGGCGACCGCTTTTTCCCACACCGCCAGCGCGATCATCATCGGCGTGCTGAGCCTATCGGTCCGGGGTCAAATCATCGCTACATTCTATCTACGTTGGTTAGGGGCGCCGTCTGGCCTGGTGGTAGCCGGGCTGGGCGTGTGGTTGCTCATGCGCTTCCTGCGTGCCGGTAGGCATGAGCACCCTCACGATCATCCTCACGATCATTCGCATGATCATTCTCATCCTCATGCCCATTTCCCTATTGCCAACGGAGTAACCCTCAGTGGTCTGGTGGTTCTGGGACTCCTGCACGGGATTGTCCCCACCCTGGATGCGCTGGCCGTTTTGCTGGTGGCCCTGAGTGTCGAGCGGGCCATCCTCGGGGTGGCGCTGATCCTGGTTTATAGCCTGGGAATAGCCAGCGTCATGAGCGCCGTGGGCATGCTCTTTTTAAGTTCGCAAGAACTACTGACCCGCTTCCGTCGTTTCGATAGGCTGGCGCGCTGGGCGCCGGCCGTGGCCGCAGTCACGGTTATTCTGCTCGGTCTGACCATCGTCGCCCGCACGCTGGGCGGCTAAGAAATGACGGCTAGAGCGGCTGTTGAGGTGCAGAGCGTCAGTCTTATGGCTGCACCGTTAATTGGGCCACCATGCCGCGCTGGCGATGGTCAGCGACCCCGCAGAAAATGGTGTAAATGCCGGGTCGCTCCATCGTAAACTCGAAAGTCGCTTCACTATTAGGCAGCACACCCAGGCCGATGCTCTCCACGCCTTCGATCTCAAAAGTGTGGCGTTCGTTGTCCCGGTTAGTAAAAGTGAGCCTGATTTTCTGCTTGGCCTGAATGGTTAGCGCCTCGGGCTGGAAGCGGATGTCTTGCGCCACCAGTTGGATTGAATTGGTCGCTTCACCAGGCGCAGGTTGGCGCTCACTACAGGCGGTCAAAATCAGGCCAAGTAAAAGCGCCAGGCCAATAAGTAGTCGAGGCCGCTTATGGCATTTCGGCAAGTTTGGCCTCGATGTAGGCTTGGTTGATCGGGCCGAGGCGCACGTCTTTAATCAGGCCAGCCTGGTCAATAAAAATAGAGGTGGGTAAACCGATGACCTGATATGCCTGGCTGACTTCACCGGTTTCATCCAAAACAATGGGGAAGGTCAGGCCATATTCTTCGACAAATGCGGGTACCTGGGCTGGGGTGTCGTCAGTTGTCATATTAACCCCAATAATCACCAGCTTATCCTTATATTCAACCGCCGCCCGTTGAAGTTCCGGGGCTTCCGCCCGGCAAGGGGCGCACCAGGTTGCCCAGAAATTGACCAGCACCGGCTTGCCTTTAAAGTCGCTGAGGCGAATGGTCTCGCCGGCCAGATTTTTTAAGGCAAAGTCCGGGGCCGGTTGCCCGACCAGGGCAATGGCCTTGACCGGGGTAGTCGCAGCAGGGTTAATACCCCCACTTCGGCTGAATGAGATTCGAGAGGAGATTAGCCAGATGCCCCCCAAAATCAAAGCAATGCCAACGACAGCCGACCAGAGCCAGCGGGGTATCCACTCAAATGGCTCCTCATAAGTTTGTTCAAGGGGCGCTTTATTTTCCATCCTTCAAATCTTGTGGGAAAAGCTAAAGTTTTTCCAGCAGCCAGGCCGGCACAATGCGATTGGCGTAGGTATTCAGAATCGTCAGGGTGCCAGTAACCAGCATCAGCCCAATAATGAGGATAAACGCGCCACTGACCCGCTCAATCAACTGCATGTGCCGGTTGAGCCGGCGCAGACGACCAGTGGCCGCCGTCAGTAACCAGGCGGTAGCCAGGAACGGCACGGCCAAACCCATTGAGTAGACAAAGAGGTAGAGCATCGCCAGGCCGACATTCTGCCCCTGGATGGCCAGGGTCAAGATTGCGCCCAGAAGCGGGCCAATGCAGGGCGTCCAGCCGGCGGCAAAGGCCATCCCAATAAACAGGCTGCGGGCGTAGCTGGGCGCCTGGTCGTGCCCGTACTCCAGTCGCTTCTGTAGATTGAAAATCGGGATGGTGATAACGCCCATCGTGTGCAGGCCAAAAATAATTAACAAAATGCCGCCGACCCAGACCATGTACTGAGAGAACGTGTTCAACAGGCCGCCCAAAAAACCGGCCGGCGCGCCAAAGAGCACCACGAAGATAAACGTAAAGCCACCTACGAACATCAAAGCATGGGAGAAAACTAATTTTCGAGGTGGGGGCGTCTCTCCGCTGAGGGTGGAACCGCTCAAATAGCCCAGGTAAACCGGAACCAGCGGTAACACGCAGGGAGAGATAAACGAAAGTAACCCGGCCATAAAGGCGGCAAATAGCGTAATATTTTCAAGGCTCATTCAATATCTCCTCGCAACGGCCCTGTCCGGTTTGATTTTTTAGCCATGAGAACAGCTTAAACTCTTACGAATTATAAGACATTATTATAGAAGATCAGGCAGACATGTCAAACTGCGGTCCTTGTTTGGGAGTGAATGAGGGGCAGGGGCATATGAAATAAAAATAGCTGTCGGTTCACCTTTCCGGCAGCTATCAGAACTTGGCCAACCTGGCCTTCACTATCCCAGCGTGTCCACACAGACCATAAGCAGGATTAGCGCCAGATATAGATTGGTGGCTTTAAACAGCGAGAGAGCCTGCTTGGCCCCCGGTCTGAGCAGCAGCCGAACATTACGGATGATTAGATCAACCGTTGCGGCCATGATGGGGAATAGATAGAGCCAGCCGAGGGCCGGATGTGCGGCCAGCAGTAGCGCTGCTATAGCCGTGGCCAGGGAATGCAACAAAATCCAGCTGGCGGCCTGACGGGGACTGGTTCGAGTCGGCAACATGGGGATACCACCACGATTGTAGTCCTCCTGATAAACAATGGCCAGGCTCCAGAAGTGGCAGGGGGTCCACAGAAAGACTAACAGCGCCAGCGTCACAGCCCCTGGATCGTTCCAGACCCCGGCGGCCGCGCTACCACTAAGCACCGCTGCACTGCCGGCTGCACCCCCCAGTACAATGTTGAGGAGGGTGCGTGGTTTAAGCCAGAGGGTGTAGAGGCCGACATAAATGACTGCACCCAGCAGTAAGAAAAAAGTTAAGGCGGGGTTGAAGGGGAGGACCGCCAGTGAGGGGAGCAAAATCATCAGCGTGGCCAGGTAGGGTATCCAGCCGGGCCGGGCAATGGCGCCGGTGACCAGCGGCCGTTTCCGGGTGCGCTTCATCGTTCGATCCGAGTCCCGTTCCAGGTATTGGTTAAGGGCAGAGGAGCCGGCAGCAGCCAGGCCGCCCGTCACCAGCACCAAAAGCAAGGCGCTGCTACCGGGCCAGCCACCTGCCCCCAGAAAGGCGCCGCCTATTGCTGCCAGGAGCAGCAGGGAGACGATACGCAGCTTGAACAAGACGGTTAGTGTGTGAGCCAGGGTACGCCAGTTAGTGTCGGCCCGCACCACCGCCGAACGTAACGCGCTTATGGAAGCGCCGTCTGAAATTTCTTGTTTGGTCGTCTCGGGTGATGTGATCATTACACCTCCACGGACAGAGATAGTTACTTGCCTCGCCAGCCGAAGATAGGGGCCAATGGCGGCGAATGAAAACTATTGAATGATATAAGCTAAATGCTGGATTAAGCCGGGTCCACAATCAGGATGCCCTGCATGCCATCGTCGTAATGCTGTCCCTGTTCCTGAAAACAGCCAATCTCCCACCGGCCAACTTTATCTGCCGGCACAGTAAAGGTGATGGTGGTCACCTGGTCGGCGGGAAGTATGGCCGGATCAAGCATAATCATCACGCCGCCGTGCGCCTCCATGGAAGGACGTTGTAAAGCTCCGAAGCTGCCGACCGTACTTTCCATATCGTGTTCCATACCAGCCATATCGCCGGCCATCTGCCCATTTTCGGGCATTTGACCCAGCGGCTCTGCCGTGCCGGCCAGCGGCTCACCTTCGGCCATCTGGTTCGTCGGCTCTGCCGTGCCCGCCATCTGTTCACCCGGGGCCATCTCGTCCATGTTGTGTTCTGTGCCGGTCATCTGCCCGCTTTCGCTCATTTGGCCCACCGGCTCTTCCGTACCCCCCATCTTGTTCGTCGGCTCTGCCGTGCCCGCCATCTGTTCACCCGGGGCCATCTCGTCCATGTTGTGTTCCGTACCGGTCATTGGCTCGCTTGGAGTCATCCTGCCCATCTCCTGTTCCTCGCCGGGCATCTGCTCGCCTGGGGCCGTGGCCTCCATCCGGCCTGGCAGGCCCATGACCATGCCAGGGCCGCTTATCTGGGGGGTGATGCCGGCAAAGAAATCCACCGCAAAGCCCTCAGTAAAGTTGCCCTCAACCATCACGTCACGGCCAATCATAAACTCGTGGGGTTTCTTGCCCTCGTTGTCGAGAACGATAGTCACCTGCTCACCGGCCTTGACCCGGATGACACCCGGGCTAAAGTCATAATCCTTCATGGTGATTTTTATCTCGCCATTTTCCGCAGGTGCGGCTGCGCCATAAGTGGCGCAAGCCGACAAAGCTATCAACCAGGCCATTAGAATCAGCGGGACAAGGATACCCTTCATCACAAACTCTCCCATATTTCGTCTCTCTATTCCATTAAACCAGGTACAAGGCCACATAGAAGAAAACCCAAACCACATCTACAAAGTGCCAATATTTAACCACGGCTTCGGGCGGCCAATACTGCTCGGCGCTGTACTTGCCCCGCCGCCCATGCCAATACATGAGCGCCAGCAGGAAAATACCGCTGATGACATGAAAGGCATGCATGCCGGTCATTGAGAAGAAAACCGTGCCAAAGCCGGTCTGCGGGGGGAAATGCACAAAGGCCTGTGACCATTCAACGGCCACCCCGCCAATGAATACCAACCCCAAGATGATGGTCAAGAGGATATGGCGCAGAAAGCCGGTCCGGTCGTTGTGGGCAATGGCAACCTCAGAGAGATAGGCGGTCAGGCTGCTGAGCAGGAGGACGCTGGTGATGACCAGCCCCAACACCTGGCTCAATACCTCCGGGCGATACGTTCCTTGCAGGTAAAAGCGACCGGCCAACAGTCCCAGGAAAAGCATGCTTTCCGACAGCAGGAACAGCCAATACCCCACCCGGTTGATCGCTAACCGGCTGTAGTGGATGCGGTTTACGTGTTCAGAATCGGCAGAATGAACGGCGACACTCATCCCTAAACCTCCTTCCGCCAGAGTTGTGACAGTCGCATAAAGTAGTGGATAATCAGCCCGGCTTTGACCAGGACAATTGGGGCTAGATAAAGCCCAGGGTTGGTAAACGACAGGCTGATCCAAAATTCCACGGCGGTCAACACCGCCAGAACGATGAAAACAATGACGCCCAGACGCTGCTTATAGGCTGGTGATGTTTTTTCGGAGTCCATCCGTTATCCTCTCTGCTGCAATCGCTAGTTTTTGCCACCACCGATGGCTACCTGAGGCATGACGATGGCATGCACCGAATCGGGAACGCCGTAGCCGTAGGGGTCGCCGGTCACTTCAGGCTTGTGCTCAAAGTTTTCCAACGGGGGCGGGGAAGCGGTTTGCCACTCCAGGGTCCGAGCGCCCCAAGGGTTAGCCTCGGCCAGCGGCCCTCGCAGCCACGAAACCACCATGTTGTACAGGAACAGCAGGAAACTGGCCGCCAGGAAGAACCCACTCAGGCTGACCCACAGATTAACCCCGCCCAGTTCCGGCAGGTAGTCGGCGATGCGCCGGTTCATGCCTTGCATGCCCAGCCAGAGCATCGGCAGGAAGGTCAGGTTGAAGCCGATGAACATCCACCAGAATTGAAGCTGCCCCTGCCGCTCGTGGTACATCCGCCCGGTGACTTTGGGAAACCAGTAGTAAATCCCGGCAAAGAGACCAAAGATGCCGCCGCCGACAATGGTGTAATGGAAGTGGGAAACCACAAAGTAGGTGTCTTGTAACTGAATGTCAACCGCCACATCGGACAGAAAAATGCCGGTCATCCCGCCGAGGAGGAAGTTGAAGATCACCCCCAGGCTAAACAGCAGGGGCGTTTTTAAATTTAGCCGGCCTTGCCACATGGTCCCCAGCGCCGCCAAAAAAACCAGCCCGGTCGGGATAGAAATCAATTCGGTGGTGATCATAAAGGGCGCCCGCAGCAGGTCGGGCATACTGCTGGTAAACATGTGGTGGGCCCAGACGACGCCGCTCAGGATGACAATGCCCACCATGCCCCCGACGGCCCAATTGTAAGCAAAGAGCGGCTTGCGCGAGAAATGAGAAATAATTTCCAGGGTAATCCCCAGGCCGGGTAGGATCATAATGTACACGGCAGGATGGGAGTAAAACCAGAACACATTTTGATAGAGCAGCGGGTCGCCCCCTTGATTGACCTTGAAAAAAGAGAAGCCCGCTGCGCGATCCAGCACGGTCATAATCATGGCCAGAGCCACGAACTGGGTGAAGATCAAGCTCAAGATTGAGGTGCTAAAGATAGCCCAGACAAAGATGGGCAGTCGTCCCCAGGTCAGGCCGGGAGCGCGCATGGTGATAACTGTGGTCAGAAAGTTGATGGCGCCCAGGATGGAAGAGAGACCCAGGGTCAAGAAGGACAGGTTGTAGAAAAGCCCGCCCAGGCGATTCACGGTGGATAGCGGCGCATAGCCGGTCCAACCGGTATCGAAACCCCCGGCCAACACCGAACCCAGCAACAGAAAAGCCACCGGCGGCACAAACCAAAAGCTCAAGGCATTGAGACGCGGGAAAGCCATATCCTCTGCGCCGATCATTAAGGGGATGATATAGTTGCCAAGAGCGCCGACCGTAGCGGCCACGGCCACAAAGATCATGATGGTGCCATGCAGGCTCATAACATTGTTATAGTTGGCGCTGTTGAGAAAATTACGGCCCGGCTGCATCAATTCCAGGCGGATGAGCATGGCCAGCAACCCAGCCAGCAAAAATAAGCCCAAAAAAGTAACCAGGTACTGCACGCCAATCACCTTATGATCGGTGTCAAAAGCAAAGTAACGTCGCCAGCCGGTCGTTTCATATTTTTTGAGGGGCAGGTCAAACCACTGGCGGGCCCAGTAATCCCAGGCTCCGACACCCAACAGCCAGCCTACCCCCCCAAATACGTAGCCGACTACTATCATGGGTTCGGCTGCTTGCGGCTCTAGGCCCAGCAAAAATCGCGCCAGCAGGAGCACTCCCATCCCGATGAGAAAGCCAATTGCTCCCCAAATTAAGCCTTTAATGACAGGTTTCATCGGGTTCTGTCCTCCCCTCAATTACTGGTTAACATCTGCGCTTCGGTGAGCCATTGTTCAAATTGGGCCGGTTCTAAAACCAGCACGTTCATACTCATATTAGGATGGCCGGTGCCGCACAGTTCGGCGCATTGCGCCCGCAGATTAGAGTCGTCCTCAAATGCGCCGGTTTCTGTGGGGGTGACGTACATCACCGTCGTTTTGCCCGGAACGGCATCCATCTTCATCCGAAAGGCCGGAATCCAGAAAGAGTGGATGACATCGGTTGAGGTTATTTCAAACTTGACCCGGGTATTAACGGGCAAAGCCATTTGCAGGGCTTGGTCATAGCTGATGTTGTACTGCGGATACGTCACCTTCCAGTGCCACTGTTGACCTTCAATCTGCACCACCAGGCTCTCGGTGGGATTGGCGCTTAATTCGGCCAGACCGGTCAGCCCTGGATTAATAATGACGTAGATAGCCAGGGCCGAGGTGACGGCCAACCAACCCCAGGTGATGAGCCGGTTGGTGCGGATCGGTGGCCCATCCTCTGTCGCCTCACCCCTGGCCCGAAAGCGAATGACGCTATAAAACAGAACAGCCAGCACCAGGGTCGTGATCGGCATGCCTAGAATCAACAGCAGTCGAAAGGCGCTATCAATGATGTGGGCTTCCTCGGCGGCGGCCATAGGGAACAGGTTGGCGGTGAAAGCCCACCATAACCCCACAGCCGTTAACCCCAGCCACAAGAGGAAGGCATAGACTCCGTGTCGGGTCATCATTAAATCTCCTGGTTAAGGTGACGATAATTTTTGAGCATCGGCTGGAGGCAGTTGGCATGCACGACAAAAATCTTACGAATTTTAAGACCATTATAAGTCTTGAGGCAAGGTTGTCAAAAATTATGGGCTACTCCTGGCTACCCTGCTCCAACAGCTATCCTCTGGCTTACCCAACCAGGCTCAACTCGCGTCAACTCTTTACACAATCTTTATAAACCCTTCATCATAGCTTCAACAGAACTTTCTATAATAGAGGTAAGATTAAAAATAGACGAGCCGCCATAGCCGGCTCGATGACTGAAATTCAGGAGGTGTATCATGATGGATGGTGGCATGATGGGTGGCTTTGGCAGCTTTGGCCTGATGGGCGGACTCATCGGCCTGTTGTTTAACATTGCCGTGCTGGTTGGGATTGTGTTGCTGGTTGTTTGGGCGGTACAGAAGGTTAGTCGCTCAACCCACTCGGGCGCTTCGACGACTGCTCCCTCTCAGGTTCTCTCGGCCCGCGAGATTTTGGATATTCGCTACGCCCGAGGGGAGTTGACCCGGGAGGAGTACCAAACCAGGCTCAGCGACATCGCGTCATAATTGCTAACACAAATTTAGTTCTTGTAGAAGGAGGTATTGAACAATGATGGGTTTTGGTTTAGGCATGGGACTGTTTGGCTTTTTCTGGATGCTCCTTTTCTGGGGCGGATTAATTGCCCTGGCCGTTTGGCTGATCAGGTTGCTGTTCCCCTCGGCGCAGGCCCAATCGGATAACCGTAACGAGGGAACACTTTCGGCGCCGGAGATTCTCAAAACGCGCTATGCGCAAGGTGAGCTAACCGCTGAGCAGTATCAAGAGATGCTGCAAACAATCCAGCCATAAGGGTTGGTTCAGCCGGTTATCTCCACCCAATACGATGTGGCCTGGGACACTATACTCAGACCACATCGTGCTATTTTTTATAAAAGATCTCGCCACAAGGCCCTCTGTGAAACTCAAAACCGGAGGTGGTCGGACAATCATCCCCCCTCAATTTGGTAAAGATACTGGCTATAACTTACAATACATAAGATTGATAAAAGGATGCTCCCTATTCAATCAAATAAAATATGGCGTTATTAAATTTTCAAATCGTTATGGTAGTTTTGACCATTGCATTGATAGGTTTGGCCCCAGCGATTTGTGGCGGCCTGGGTCAAAAATCAATCCGCCAGGAAATCCTGGAGGCGGCCAATTCGGGCGTCGAGGAACTTAATCTCTCCGGTCGGAGACTGACCTCCCTGCCCCCCGAAATCGGCCAGCTAGTCCAGCTCAAGAAACTGCGGCTTGATGACAATGGGCTGGATGAGTTACCTCCTGAAATCGGTCGCCTGACCCATCTGACCGAACTGTACCTTTCCTCCAATGCGCTGACCGGGCTACCTGCCGAAGTAGGTCAACTTTCCAGCCTCACAATCCTGGATGTGGGCAGTAATCAATTGGTGGCCTTACCCCCGCAAATCGGTCATCTCTCCGAGTTAGAGCAGCTTTTGCTCAGTAATAACAAGCTGAAACAGTTACCGCCCGAAATCGGCCAGCTATCGAACCTGACCCAATTACAACTCGGCGGCAATCAACTGGCGGCTTTACCCCCTGAGATCGTTCAACTGTCCCAGCTCACGACGCTGGACCTGGTCCAAAATCAATTGGCCGAGGTACCCCCCGAAATTTTTGGGCTACCCAACTTGAGAAATCTGTACCTGGGCGCTAATCAACTAACCACCTTGCCACCCCAAATCACGCGCTTGTCTGAGCTGGAATCTCTGTGGCTCAGAAATAACCAACTCACCACCCTGCCCCCCGAAATCGGACAGTTGACCCAGTTGTCAGAACTGGACTTGAGTTCCAATCAGTTGAGCGAGTTACCCCCTGAAACCGGTCGTCTGGTCAAGCTGACCCAGCTCTACCTGGCCCATAATCACCTCACTACCCTGCCGGCCGAGCTGGGTCAGCTTGCCAACCTCACCGATCTGGACCTGGGCAGCAATCAATTGACAGAGGTACCTCCCCCAATCGGCCAGCTAGCCAATTTGGAACGGCTGTGGCTCAACAACAATAAGTTGAACTCAATCCCGCCCGAACTTGGACAACTCTCCCACCTGGTCGGGCTATCTCTTAGTCACAATCAGTTGAGAGAATTGTCACCCGAACTGGGTCAATTAGCCAAGCTGAAAGCCCTGGAAATTGAGGGTAATCCACTCACCCGGTTGCCCCCCGAACTTGAGCAACGGCCTGGCTTGCAAATTAAAAGATAAGTGATCCCATTCAATTTGTCAGAGACATCCCCTCTGGCCTACAATATGTAAGAACAAAGATGATCCCTATGAAATTCCATCAAAAAGGCAAGGAGCTCTAAGGATGTTGACCAAACGTTTCCTGTTTTTTCTAGCGCTGCTAATATTAACTATACTGCTCGTGGCCGGTTGCGGCCCAGCTAATACGCCCACTCCATCCGCCTCGGCCGATATTTTCAGTTTGCCCAAAAACGCTCAAGGCTATGTGGACATCTCCATTGAGCAGTTGAAGCCAGCCCTGGCGAACAAAGACTTCACCATGATCAATGTGCATATCCCCTACGAGGGCGAACTCCCCCAAACCGACGCCTTTATTCCGTACAACGAAATCGAAGCCAACATGAGTCAACTGCCGGCCGACAAAGATGCCCGAATTGTGCTTTACTGCCGCAGTGGTCGAATGAGCACGGAAGCCGCGCAAACCCTGGTCAGTTCGGACTACACGAATATAGTCGAGGTTGACGGCGGCATGCAGGCCTGGCAGGCCGCCGGGAATGAGTTAATCAGCAAGTAGATCAGGTTAAGGTGCGACGTACTTCGAAAGTGCGTTGCGCCTTGCAGGATATAGAGGAAAGATAAATGACCAAGAAGAAAAGTTCCGCCTCAGCTTTCAAGCGAACAGCCGCTCAAGCGTCGCCGCGTCAGTCCAAGGTACCCTCCTGGGTTTGGCTGGCTGGTGGCGGCGTGGTTGCTGTGCTGCTGGTGATCGGCCTGTTGTACCTGGGCTTTCAAGGGCCGGCTACCGCTAATAGCGGCATCGAAGGCGCGGAGATTCTGCCCAATCCCGGTCAGGGACATCAGGAAGGTGATATTGCCCATACGGACGAAGTCCCGGTCGGCGGAATCCACAATGCGGCCTGGCAGAACTGCGGCATTTACGAGGAACCTGTCCGCGAAGAAAACGTGATCCACTCGATGGAGCATGGCGCGGTCTGGCTGGCCTACCAGCCTGACTTGCCCAGCGACCAAGTGGAGACTCTACAGAATCTGGTTCGCCAGGAGCGCAGTGGCCAGGGTGAACCGTTGATTGTTCTGGCCCCCAAGCCCGACTTGGATGCCCCTATCATCGCCACGGCCTGGCGGGTGCAGCTTAAGTTGGACAGGGCTTCAGATGAGCGGCTGGTACAGTTCCTACAACGCTACCAGCGCGGCTCCTTCACTCCAGAACCGAGGGCTGCCTGCGTGGGGGGTGTGGGCGAGCCACTAAGCTAATTTACTCACAGGGGCACATACAATCAATGGTCAATTGGCCTGATACTCCCACCCAAGCCGGGCCAGACGCCCACCAAACCAACTTAACCCGCGCCCGGTACAATCGGATTGCGCCGATTTATGATCTCATGGAGACTTTACCGGAACGCCACATGGCCGGCTGGCGTAAGCGCCTCTGGGCCATGGTTCCGGGCGGGCGAATTTTAGAGGTAGGCGTGGGCACCGGCAAGAACTTTGCCTACCATCTTATCTACGCCAACATCACCGGTATTGACCTGAGCGAAAGGATGTTGGACCGTGCCCGCCGCCGGGCTGAAAAGCTGGGTCGTCCTGTTGAGCTGCGGCAAATGGATGTGCAACAGCTTGATTTTCCTGACCACGCTTTTGATGCCGCTGTCGCTACCTTTGTCTTTTGCTCCGTGCCCGACCCCGTATTAGGGCTACACGAGTTGGGCCGGGTGGTCAAACCCACCGGACGCATTTTCCTGCTGGAACACATGCGGATTGATCGCCCGGTCATCGGTCCCTTGATGGATTTACTCAATCCGCTGGTAGTGCGCCTGAGCGGGGCCAACATCAACCGGCGCACGGTGGAGAAGGTACGGCGAGCGGGCTTGAACCTTGAGTCGGTTACAGACCTGGGACCGTGGGGGGTCGTCAAATTAATTGTTGCCTATCCCTCAAGCTAGACTGGTGACTAACACCATCTCACTTCACGTCTGCGTGCTGGGTGGTCCCACGTTATGGCGGCTGGGGCTGCAGGCCCTGCTAACCGGCCAGCCTAACCTGGCCAAAGTCACCCAGGCGGCCGGTCCAGCCCAGGTCGGCGATCCTCCCGACGTTTTTTTGCTGGACGGTCGCAGCGTGGATGAGTTCTTACCCTCTGTCCTGACCTCTTTCCCCCAAACTAAGCTGCTCATTATTGCCGACGAACTGAATGAATCAACGGTGCTGACCTGGCTGGAGAAAGGTATTCTGGGCTGCCTCGAGTGGGATGCTTCCCAGCCGGCCTTGCTCAATGCCATCCGTCAGGTCGCTGCCGGTGAGGCCAGTCTGCCCCAGGCGCTGGCGGTGCGGCTGGTCACCCGCCTGGCTCGCCAATCATCGGCCCCAACCGAAACCGTTTTACCTGCATCCCTGTCTGAGCGTGAACGAGCGGTGCTGATCCTGCTGGCCCAGGGGCTGAGTAACAAAGAGATGGCCCAGCGTCTCTATCTCAGCGTGCGCACGGTCGAGGGACATCTGGCCAACATCTACGGCAAACTAGGGGTTCACTCCCGGACCGAAGCGGCTCTCTACGCCGTCCGCCAGGGCTGGCTGGGGCCAACCTGACCAGGTAGAATTACCTATTTTCCCCCCCTGTCAAAATAGGGGAAACTACCTGCCCCCAAACAGGTAGTTCAACGCTGTTAGCGAACGGCCGGCTGTGATATGCTTATATTGAGCCTGGCCCCAGAACTTAACCAGGTGAGAAGAACGATGACAAAGACCCGCTTGGCTCTGTTGAGCACACTCGCCGAGATGCATACGCAGTCCATTCAGTACAATCTGGCCGCGCTGGCGGACATCTTAACCCAGGTTTCGCCGGACCTACTATACGTGGAAGTGCCTCTACGTGACTGGGAGTTGGGTCGCCTGGATCAGGCCCCGGTCGAGGTGCAGCGCAGTCTGCTCCCCCTGGCCGAACTGAGCCGCACCGTCGTTGTGCCCGTAGCGCCGGATGCCCGCCAGTTCAACGACTTTGCGCCCAGAACCGGCTGGCAGGCCAGGCTGGCTCGCTGGCTGGACCAGGCCTTGCGCTGGGCGCAGCGTCAAGCCAACAGTGCCGAGGCTATCCACGCCTGGCCTTTTGAAGGGGTGTGCCACACCCTGTGCCACCTCAGCCAATTGAGTTGGGATGCCGAGGCGCGGCAGGCATGGCAGGCGCAAAACCAGGCTTTGCTGGCGAACATCCTGGAGGCCGTTCACCACGACCCCGGCCGGCGGGTCCTGGTGGCCGTACAGTGTCAGCGCACCCACTGGTTGGAGTTGCGCCTCAAGAAGCTGCCGGACATCGAGTTAGTGGATTATCGGGAGCTGTGAGGATTAAAACGTAGATAGACTGATGACTTACCTTGCTTTTTGCAACCTGTTTCAACAAAAATTTCGGCTGGCCCTCAGTATCGGCGGGGTTGCCCTGGCCATGATGCTGATTGTCTTTCTCAACGGCTTTCAGTCCGGCATCTTCCGCCAGGTTACCGCTTACCTTGATCACACCCCGGCTGATGTGGTCGTGGCCCAGGAGGACGTCACCAATATGCTGGGCGCGACCTCCCTGTTGCCGGCCAGCGCCGCCGACCTGGCTCGTGGGGCGCCGGGCATCGAACAGGTCATCCCCATCGTTTCCCGCTTTGTCATTTTGGATATTCACGACAAGAAAGTGGTGGCCTACCTGGTTGGTTATGAACCTAAAATCGGGGGTGGACCGTGGGCGCTCAAAGCCGGTCGCACCCCCAAAAATGATCGGGAGGTGGTCGTGGATTGGGTCATGGCCGAAACTCATAATTTTGACTTGGGGGCTACGATTGAGATTCTGGATGAAGATTTCACCGTTGTGGGTCTGAGCGAGGGAACAAGTTCCTGGATGGCCAGTTTCATCTTTATTGAAAAGCGAGCAGCGGAACGATTACTGTTGATGCCCGAAGCCACCAGTTTCCTGTTCCTCACCTTTGAACCGGGCGCCGACCCCGCCGCCGTTGAAGCTCGCCTGCGCCGCCGTCTGCGCGAGGCGGAAATCTTGCCGGTTGACGTGTTTAAGCAAAATGACGTGGCGCTGTTGGTCAAGGTATTCGCCACCCCGCTGCGGCTGATGGTCGCCATTGCTTTTGCCGTGGGCACGGCTATTCTGGGGATGATTATCTACACCGCCACAGTGGAGCGGATGCGCGAGTACGGCGTCCTTAAGGCGGTCGGCGCTAAAAACCGGCATCTTTATGGGCTGGTCACCCAGCAAGGGCTGGTCATTGCCCTGGCGGGGGTCATCCTGGGCATCGGTCTGGCCTGGCTGGCCGGCCAGGGGGTTATGCGGGCTTTCCCTAAATTCCTGGTTATTCTCAAACCCGGCTCCATGCTAACGGCGGCCAGCGCCGGATTGGTGATGGGGCTGCTGGCGGCGCTGCTGCCGGCTCGCTACGTCAGCGGCCTGGATCCGGCTCGCGTCTTTAGGAAGTGAGGACTAAAAGATGTTCTACCTGGCCTGGCGCAATCTGGCGCAAAGTCGAACCCAGTTTAGTCTGGGCATGGGGGGTGTGGCCCTGGCCCTGCTGCTAATGCTGGCCCTGGATGCGCTGCTCACCGGCGCCGGTGAGAATTTGGTCGCCTACATCAACCAAGCGGGAGCGGACGTTTTCGTGGCCCAGGAAGGGGTCAAAAACATGCATATGGCTGCTTCGGCCATCACCCGGCGCGATGTCAGCCTGGCCTCGCACGCCGCCGGCGTCGCCAGCGCCAGCCCCATTCTTTATACCACCAGTACAATCAAGGCCGGCGGAGCCGACGTGCTCTCGTATATCATCGGCTTTGACCCGACCGAGCCGCTGGGTGGACCGCGGCGCGTCATGGCCGGGACCACTGCCTTGCAAGAGGATGAGGCCATCATTGATGGGGCCGTGGCCCGCAGCCAGGGGCTGGGCCTGGGCGACGAAGTCGAGATTTTAGGGGAAACCTTTACCATTGCCGGCCTGACCGAGGGGCTGACCAATCTCGTCAACAGCGTCACCTTCATTCGCCTCTGGGATTTCCAGGAATTGGGACGGAGCGACGCCGTCAGTTACGCTCTGCTCAAGGTCAAGCCGGGCTATGATCCCGGCGCGGTAGCGGCGGCCATCACCGCCCGCAATGCCGATGAGGTGAATGCTTTAACCCGCCCCGACTTCGCCCGCGAGGAGCGGCAACTTATCCAGGATATGAGCGTCGAACTGCTCAACATTATGAACCTGGCCGGCCTGCTGATTGGCCTGGCGGTGACGGCGCTGACGCTGTACACCAGCACCCTCCATAAACGACAGGAATACGGCGTACTGAAGGCTATTGGGGCTAAAAACGGGCAGCTCTATACGGTCGTGATCGCCCAGGCCGTGTTGAGTTTGGCCCTGGGCGCTGGCCTGGCGCTGGGCCTGGTCTGGCTGCTGGGGCTGGCCCTCCCCCTGGCTATTCCGAATGTGGCCCTGGTGCTGACCGGCCAGGCCGTGATCCGCGTCGGGCTGGCGGCCCTGCTGATCGGAGTGATTGCTGCGCTGGCCCCTGCCTGGCAGATGGCCCACCTGGACCCGGCGCGAGTTTTTCGGGGCTAAAGGAGGTATGATGGAACCTATTCTAAGTGTTGAGAACGTGACTCGCCGCTTTAGCAGCGGCGCTACCGAAGTCGTCGCCGTGAAAGACATTTCCTTCACTGTTACCCCCGGTGAAATCGCGCTGATTATGGGGCCGTCGGGCAGCGGCAAAACCACCCTGCTCTCCATGGTGGGTGGCCTGTTGAAACCCTCGGCCGGGCGCATCCAGATTGGCCCGGATGAGATCAGCGCCCTGGACGAGCGGCGGCTGCCGGAAGTGCGCCTGCGCCGGATTGGCTTTATCTTTCAAGACTTCAACCTGTTGTCGGCCTTGTCAAGCCTGGATAATGTGACCATCGTGGTCCAATTGACCGGTCGCTCGCGCCCACAGGCCCGGCAGCAGGCCAGGCAATTGCTGGAGCAACTGGGGTTGGGCCACCGGCTGAATTTCCTGCCTGAAAAGCTCTCGGGTGGGGAAAAGCAGCGGGTCGCCATTGCCCGCGCCCTGGTCAATCAACCCGATTTAATCCTGGCCGACGAACCGACAGCCAACCTGGACAGTCAGCACGGCCACGAGACCATGCGCCGCAGCAGGCGCATGGCCAAGGAGGAAAATCGGAGTGTCGTCATCGTCAGCCACGACCAGCGGATTAAAGACATTGCCGACCGGGTGCTGTGGTTGGAAGATGGGCAATTCAAGAATGTCGTGGAGATGGCCCTTGACCCGGTCTGTGGCATGTCGGTGGATCGGGAGAGCGCCCCGGCGCACGCGGCCTATGATGGGCGTATCTTTTATTTTTGCGCTCCTGGCTGCCGGGACGAGTTTTTGACGGCGCCGGAGAAGTTTCTAGCCAGGTAAGCTTATGCCGCCTCTGTCAATTCATTCGCCAACCAGCATCTTCATTCTGACCTCAGCAACCCTCTATCGAGTGGCGGGGCCAGCGTTGCCATCGAGTCAAGCTGTATCTGCTGATTGCCTGGTTGGCCGGAGGAGAGGTCTTTCGGGAATGGCAAACTCATCGTCACCACCTGATCCAGCATGCGCTCGACCTCATCCGGCGCGATCCGGGGCGGCGAGTGCTGGTGGTGGTCAATGTCCGGCACTGGCACCACCTGCGTCCTGCCCTGAAGAAATATCCAGAAGTGCAAGTTGTACCTTATTCGGAATTGTGAGAAATTGATTCGGGCGATAATCCAGGAAAACGATTAGTCGCATTTTCTTACTTCTTGTCATATGGGCAACAGGTCACCTCAGGCAGTGCGATGGCGACCATGCCAAAAATGCTAACGAAGGAGAGTGAAGGGACCAGCGAGGATGCGTCGTGTTATGTGGATGGGGTTGGTTGCTATCATCAGTTGGAGCTGTCTAGGGCCGGCTGAACCTGAGCCTGCACTCTCTGGTACACCCAAGCTTTTAGCCGAACTCACTCCCACCAGCACCGGGTTACCGATCCCCGGTACAGGGAAGCCATCCATTGCCAAGCCCACAACTGAAGACGTTGATGCCCCCAGGCTTTTGGTTGAACTCGATCCAGCAGGCATTGGGCTTCAGCCCCCGGATTTGAGGAGCCTCGCCGTTTCCGTGGGGATATTCCTCACAACGCGCAATGCATCGGCCGACATCCCCTGGTCAGAAGCAGACGCCGCTAATAAAATCCGCCGGCTTATTCAGGACGCGAATGCTATCCTGAGACAGTGCAATATACACTTGGCATTGGAGACTGCCCAGGTCATAGCTCTGCCGGATCGGCTCCTCCAAATCCAAGGCAACGAAGCAGGATCCTGGGGTGGTCATCCTCCACCAGGGATAGAAGACCCTGAATTGTTCAATTATCAACAGAATGAACGCTTGACGGAGGAGACCAGAGAACTATTCGGCTACGGCAAGCAATATGCCTCATCAAACACCATTGCTGTATTCACGGTCGAGCACATTACCTACTATGCCGAACGTCAACTCACGGCGGCCGGTGGGCTTTCGTTTCCACCCAACATGTTCCACCATGAAGACGATTATCCTTTCCGTAATTCAGTGCTGCTGGTTGGCAAGTATGCTACAGATGGGAGCCTACCCAGCATTGAAGGCGAAAATGCCCTGGCGCATGAGATTGGACACATGTTGCTCAATACAGGGGACCACGAAAGTGATAGCTCAAACCTTATGAGCAGCTTGGGTACAGCGCTCACTCCAGACCAATGTGAACGAATGCGCCACAATCGAAACTGGCTCTTTGGCGAAGAAGCGATACCTGACCCCAGCCCTCCATAAAAATTTAGTCGTGGGGACTGCCGCCTTTAAGCCGGCCGAGGAAAGGGCTTCCTCTCCTCTCCCCTAACGTCTACTTCCAACCACCCGGCTGACTGGTCATACTGGCAAAACTGGCTGGTGAGTGAGATGACTGAATTAGGGGGTTTGCGCCAGGAGCGCATCCACTTGATCTTTCACTGCACCAGGCCGGATCAGGCTAATCTGAGTTAAGACAGGCTCACCCTGACCATCAACGACGATTAAAGTGGGTACCCCCCGCACCCCATAAGTAACTGCGGCTTGTAGGCCCAACGAGGTCGTGATATCAAGGCGAACCACGGCTACTTTACCGGCCAGATCACGTTCTAACCCATCCACGATGGGTTTGTTCACCAGGCAGATGCTTCAGAAATTGGAGTAAAACTCGATGACCTTGGGCTGACCGTCTGTTAACATTACCGTCAACTCATCCACGCTGCTGATGTCGCTCGGTTCGGAGCGCAGGAAGATAAAAGCGCCGATGATTAGGACGATAACGCCTAGCAAAATCCAAATACCTTTAACCGGATCGCCAGAATCAAGCTCATCAGACAATTCGTTGACAGATTGTTCGCTCATCTCAATTTCTCCCGTACTCACTGACGGAAAACGGTCTAATTTTAAGCTAAGTCAAAATATTGGCAAGCCCCGCAAGATCACTCGACATTGCCTCGGCCATTTTGCGCAATCGGCGACCAGGATTGGCCTCCATCTGTTGACAAGTAGATGTTCCGCTGAAAAGTGGCCAGGGCCATCTCACTAAGCTTAGTGGGATTCACGGCCAGATAGGCCAGGCCATCGTCGGCGGCGAGAGCCGGCATTGTGAGCGATTTAAATTGTTGACCTGCCAGATCATAAGTGGAAAGCTTTTGGTAGCCCAAAAAGAGGACTTCGCCATCGGGGCTGAACGTGACTGAGGAGATAGGTTCATTCTGGCCGACGAGGGCAAGGGTGTCGCCATAATCCGTGGAGAGGAGCAAGCCACTTTCTGTGGCGATAGCCAGCACATTCGCCTCCATTGGATGGACAGCAATCTGGATAGGCTGAGAGGTGAGACCTTGCATCGCACTTTGACGCCAGGTCTGCCCATCATCCAGGCTGTAGTAAACGCCTACTTCTGACAACTTGGAGTTTGGCCCGAGGTTCAGGACATAGATGGCGTGGCTTTGGTAGCCCACCCCCATCAGGTGAAAATCGCTCTCCCCCTCAAAGCCCAACCTGGTCAGCGTTTGGCCGCCATCCGTGCTTTTGATCAAACCAAAAGGGTTGACCATGTTGGCTGTCGGATGGGGATGGCCACTACTGTAAAACCCGTCGTCGGTGGCGACATAGCCCATGTAGTCGTGCGCCGGCAAATCTGGGACTGACCATTTGCCATCACCAAAGACGCGTAGCCCATCGTGGGCGGCGATGCGTAATTGGCGACCATCCGTCGAGAAGCCCATGCCGTGAATATGAGGTATCTCTACAGTGGCTTGCCCTTGAGCAGGCTCAACCACCGGCTCACTCTTATCGTGACTGGGTGAGGAGGCTGCTTGTCCCTCAGCGTGAACGGGGGTGTTGGCGGCCTGGCTCTCAGGGGCGCTGTTTGGCTGCCCTCCACCGGTTATATTACAGCTCATCAAGACGAAGCTTGCTACAACCAGCGTCACTAGCCTCCTCAATAGATATCCTTTTTTATGGGTACAGGTCATTTTTCGCTCCATCTTGTCCTCATTTGTTACTTGCCGGTGTCACCGTCGGAAAGGGCTGCTGCTGGGTTACCTGCCGTTGAAACAGGCGGCTCTGCTCTGACCAGAGACTTTTGAAGTAGGTGATGATCCCCCGAATTTCAGTGTCGCCCAACTTGTCGCCGAAAGCTGGCATTAACAGGGGGCTGTCAGGCGGCTTGAGCGGATCACGAAAGCCATCGCGGATAATCTCATAGAGCAACCCATCAGCGTGGTGCCAGGTGTGACCGGTGTCGTCGTGAGGGGCTGGCGGGAAGTTACCATTCGCATCAGGCTGTTTCCAATTGGGCTGGCCTTCGGCATTGGGGCCATGACAGACAGCGCAGTTTTCAACGTAAACCTGCCGGCCCAAGGCCACCTCGGCCGGATCCAGGGCGGGCAAGGGTGGCAGGGTTGGGGTGGGCGTTCCGAGAGGGGGCCGGGCGGGCTTATTCTGAGCCAAGATCGCGTCACAAGCGGCTAAGGTCCATCCAGTAAGTAGTAAAATCACAATAGGCCAAACACTGCGTCGAATAATTTGGATCAAATGGATCATAAGCGCCTCAGCTTAAGGTCATTACTGAGCCAATTGCCAGGCCGTGACCCCATTGGTTGAACGCCAAACCGAGCCATCGGTTAAAACCGTGAACATACTGCTCTGTAAAATTCCTACAAAATTGTAGGAGATGACCCCAGAAATGTCAAAAGCATTGATAAAACATTGAGCTTGCCAGCTTATTTGATTTTGGGGGCTTGACCTTCAAGTTACTTGAAGGTATATAATCATCTCCACCATAATTTTAGAGACGGAAGATAAAAATGGAAAACCAAATACATATTGGCGACTTGGCCCGGCAAGCCGGTGTGGCTCCCTCGCGGGTGCGCTACTACGAGGAAATTGGCTTGCTGCCCCCGGCGGCCCGAAACGAGAGCGGCTACCGGGTTTACCGTCAAGCGGATGTCGAACGTCTCCGCTTTATCCAACGAGCGAAGACGCTGGATTTTAGCCTGGAGGAAATAGGGGAGATACTTGGCCTGCGCGAGCGGGGTGAAGCGCCGTGCGCTTACGTGATTAACCAAATCGGAGCAAAGATGGCAGAGGTTGATCGCAAGATGGCGGCATTGGCCCGGCTCAAAGCGGAGTTGGTTCAATTGCAAGGGGAAGCCGCTCGGTTGTCCCTGGCTGAAATCGAAGCCAAAAGCTGTGTGTGTCATCTCATTGAGAATCAGCAATTAACGACGCTGGACAAGGTTAATTTGCCAGGGAATTGAGCGCGCATCAGCCCCTGGCTAGACAATATACTCATACCGAGGGAATAACGATGGACAACTTGGCTCAATTCACTGGCCCTGTCTTAGGCGTGGCTGCCCATCCCGAAGATCTGGAGATTCACGCCGGGGGGATGGTGGCTCGGCTGGTTCAAACGGGCGTTGAGGTCAGTTACGTCCTATGCACCAGTGGCAACCGGGGCACAGCCGACCCAAAAATGACGATGGACGAACTGGGAGCGCGGCGTGAAAGAGAGCAACACGAAGCAGCCATGCAACTGGGTGTGACCGACCTGACTTTCTTAGGTCACGACGATGGTGACCTGCAATACATCGCCCGCGAGTTGCGCGCCGAAATCGTGCGTCTCATCCGCCAGAAACGCCCGCAAACCATCATCACTCACGACCCCTTTCCCGGTGACGGCTCGCACGACTCCTGCGCCATCTACCCTGACCATCTAACCGTTGGCCGGGTCGTCTTTGAGGCTGCTTTTGTTTGCGCGCCGGGCACCCTCTTTTATCCAGAACATCACCAGGCTGGTCTATCAGCCCACAAGCCGAAGACACTTTATTTCATCATGAGCCAGCAGCCTGACACCTTCGTGGACATCAGCCAGGTGTGGACACAAAAGATGGCTGCCGTGCGCGTTTACGAAAGTCAGGGCCGGCACTTGCCGGGTGTCGAACCTTTTTTTCACGGTATTGCCGCAGAGCTGGGGACAAATGCCGGGGTAAAGCTAGCCGAGGGCTTTCGCCGGTTAGTACCCTCGTGAATTTTATGATTGCCGCTTGACCTTCAAGTAACTTGAAGGTGTATACTAAGTTTGAGCAACTTGGTCCAGGAGGAAGAATCGGGATGACCTTGATCGGTTTATTCGTCGTGCCCTTCGTCTTCGGCTTGGTCGGAGCGATCACACCCTGCGCACTTGGGATCAATGCCGTTTTCCTGAGCTACATAACCGGCAAACCCCAGCCCCACCGTCTGTGGGAGTGGTTGCTGTTTGCGCTGGCCCGGGCTGCCTTGCTCACAGTCCTCGGCCTGGCTTTTGGCCTGTTGGGGCAAGCGGTAGGGAACTTCGTACGGGGCTACCAACAGTTTATTAGCTGGGGCCTGATTGCCTTGGGCGCCCTTTTCATCCTGAGCCGGTTCCGACAACTGCCCTTGCCCTATCTGAGCCTGGCCAATGATTTTACGCTGACCGGCAACGGCAATGCTCTGGCTTTGGGTGCGCTCTTTGGGCTGGACATCCCGGCCTGCACTAGCCCTCTGGTGTTCGCTCTCCTGGCTCAGACGATGCTGGTGGGCGACTGGCTCTTTGGCATGGTCGCCCTATTCGTCTTCGGCGTCAGCATGAGCCTGCCCCTGTTACTGGTGACGATGACTGAAGGGGCTGATCGTTGGCTGGTAGAGGCCAGTCGGCGGTACAAGACGGCTTTCTATCTAGTGGCCGGAGGATTGCTCATCCTGTTCGGCGCGGCCGAACTGTCGCCACAAGTGATGAGCCTTGTCGGCGGTTGGCTTGAATATATTGCTAACCCACTTTTGTCTTTAACGTAGGAGGAAATGATGCAGCGAACCAAATGGTGGATGTGGCTGTTGACCTTAGATTTGCTAGGGGCGACAGTGGGCCCGGCTCACGCCCAGGATACCCTGGAAACCATCACCCTCCCTGTCGAAGGGATGGTCTGTCCCTTCTGCGCCGCTGCCGTGGAAAACATCTTGGGAAGCCTGGATGGCGTCGTGGAGGCCAAAGCTGATTATGTCAAAGGATTAGCCATGGTCAGCTACGATCCGGCCCGGGTCACCCCGACTCAAATGGTAGAGGCCATTAATACTAAATCTTTCTATCGAGCCAGTTTGCCTCGTCTGGAAGAGACAACTGTTGAAGTGGCTAATAGGGTCAATCCTCTGCCCTTCTTGGTTGGCGGTGGGCTGATTGTGCTGGCAGGTATGGGAGCTTGGCGGGTTATAGCGTGGCGGAAAGCCGGTCGAGCTACCAAATCCCAAACATCCTAACGAAGCATTTACGCAATGAGACACGCTTCAGGAGAGAAGGCGATGAGAAAATGGATTTTGGCCGCTTGTCTGCTGTCAGCCGGTTGGATTTTGAAGTGAGAAAATCTCTATGGGCTTAAGCATGTCGAAAGAGACCCTGCTCAAGCGGATACCATTCTTCTTCAGGCTCTCGGAAGGCGACCTGGCGATTCTGGCCGACCACTTACATCGGCGGACCTACTCCAAAAATACGATCCTCTTCGACAAAGGCAGTCCGGCGCAAACCCTGTACCTCATCGAGTCAGGGCGGGTGCGGGTGTTTATCCCAAGCGAAACGGGAGAAGAGCTTTCCATGAACGTCTATGGAGCCGGGGATGTGGTCGGTGAGCTGTGCATTCTGGATGGTCTGCCTCGCTGCGCCAGCGCCATAACTATGGAGGACACTGTGGCCCTTACTCTTGACCGCGAGGATCTGCGACGGTGTGTGGCAGCTTCACCCGGCATCGCCTTCGCCATCATGGAAATGCTGAGCACCCGGCTGCGCGCTGCCACCGAGTATACCGAGAGCCTGGCTTTCCTGGACGTCTACGGCCGGGTGGCCAGCCGGCTCCTGGAGCTGGCGGCTCGTTCTGGCGGGGAGGTAGGGGGGACGGGGATCGAGATGGGGCTGACACAAGAGGAACTGGCGACGCTGGTAGGGGCCACCCGCCGTAGCGTCAGCAAGGCCCTGGGCGCTTTCCAGGAGCAGGGGTTGATCAAGCTGGGGAGAGGCAAGATTACCATTCTGGATCGAGCGGGGCTGGCAAGACGCGTGTATTGAATGGAATACTCAGGCTACCCTTGCCGGTCAATCCCGAAGTGAGAAAAAGTTCACATTGCTTCTGGGAACTGTTTCGTCGAACTTACGGTCGAGATCAGGTATCCTATGGTTGTTTGTAACGTATCCAATTAGTAGTTCAAGGAGATATGATGATGACTATTCAAACTAAAACCCTGAAAGTAATGGGTGAACAGACTATGCACTGTGGGGGTTGTGAGAATTCAGTGAAATTCGTCCTGGGTCAGTTGCCCGGTGTTCAGAGCGTCGAGGCCAGCCATAAAACCCAACAAATCAATCTGACTTTTGACCCGGAGATACTAAACCTGGAGCAGGTCCATCAAGCCCTGGATCGGCTGGGCTATGAGGTCTCAGATCAAGACAGTACTCCAACTTACCTGAATACCACCAAGTCCAATCATAGCCTTGTTCCCAGTAATGGGACGGCAAAATTGCAAATGAAGGTCGGCGGGATGCACTGCTCCTTATGCACCGAGTCGATCCGCAAAGCGGTCGGACGCCTCGATGGGGTCCAATCCGTGCAGGTCAGCATCGCCCATGAGGAAGCCCTCGTCGAATATGACCCGGCCCGCGTGAGCGCGGCGACAATCGAGGCGGCTCTGGAGGACCTCGGCTATTCTGTCCACGCGCTAGACCAGGCCGAGATTTTTGCCCAGGAAGAGCACGAACTGCAAATGGCCCGGCGCAAAGCCATCGTGGCGGGTGGGCTCGTCCTGGCTGCATCAGTCTTGATGGTCATCGCGCTGATAGCCGGTCCAAGTCTGTTCGGAACCGTCACGATGGGGGCACTGGCGCTGTATGCCGCGTTGGGACCGGCTCGGTTCATTATCGCGCGCAATGGCTGGCAGTCCATCCGCCGCGGCATTCTCAATCAAGATGTGCTGGTGTCAGCCTCGGCCCTGGGTGGCCTGCTCGGTGGCTTGGTCGGTTTGATGGTTCCAGCGGCGCCGGCAGGTGGCTTTTTTGGCGCGACCGTGTTTGTGCTGGCGTTCCACCTCATCGGTGGCTACGTTTCAGTCATGGTCCATGTCCGGGCCTCCCAATCGGTGCGCCGGCTGCTGGCCTTAGAGCCGCAGACGGCTCGGCGGATCGAGGCGAACGGGAATGAGGTCGAAGTACCGCTGGAGCGCCTGGCGGTCGACGACCTGGTTCGGGTTCGACCCGGTGAGCGGATCCCGGTGGATGGGGTAACCGTGGCAGGCGCCTCCGCCGTTGACGAAAGCTTGGTGACGGGTGAGCCACTCCCCAAGGATAAGCTCCCTGACGACCCGGTCATTGGTGGCTCGTTGAACCAGACCGGCAGCCTGGTGGTGCGGGTGACGGCGGTGGGCAAGGATACCTTCCTGCGGCATGTCGCGCGCTACGTGGCGGAAGCGCGAGCCATGAAGCCGGGCATTTTGCGGCTGGTGGACCAGGTGTTGCTCATTTACGTCCCCGCCGTCTTTGCCGCCAGTGCGGCGGGACTGCTCCTCTGGAGCGCCGGTTCCTGGCTCTGGATCGGGGAGCCGGATGTGCTGCGGGCCAGCTTTGCCGCCTTGAGTGTTCTGATTATGGGCTATCCCTGCGCGCTGGGGATGGCGACACCGTTGGCGATTGTCCGGGCCAGCGGTGAAGCGGCTGAACGCGGGATCCTGATGCGCTCTGGTGAAGCGTTCCAGGTCTTCAAAAATGTCAATACCATCGTCTTCGACAAGACGGGAACCCTGACGGAAGGCAAGCCCACCCTGGTTAACTGCCTGGCGCCGGGGGGTGATACCCAAGAGGTGTTGCGCCTGGCTGCCAGCGCGGAGATACTCTCTGAGCATCCCCTGGCCCAGGCCGTTGTCACTGCGGCTCAGGCCCAAGCGCTCGCCTTGGCGACGCCGGCGCACTTTGAGGCTCGACCGGGGTGGGGGGTGATAGCCACCGTTGAGGGACATCGGGTCCTGATAGGCACCCCTCGCTTCTTGGCCGAGGAGCATATTGATACCTCCGCTCTGCAACCCTTACTGGAGCAGACACAAGCGCAGGGGCAGACAGCGGTGCTGGTGGCTGTGGATGGGCAGGCGGCTGGACTACTGGCCTTGGCTGACCCAATCAAGTCCGACGCGCCGGCGACCGTAGCCCAGTTACGTAATCAAGGGCTGGGCGTGGTGCTGCTAACGGGCGACAACTGGCGGACCGCCCGAGCCGTGGCTGAAGCCGTCGGGATCGAGCGGGTGGAGGCCGAGGTGCTGCCCGGGGCCAAGGCGGAGGAGATCCGTCGCCTTCAGGCGCAAGGGGCACGGGTGGCGATGGTTGGCGATGGCATCAATGACGCCCCAGCGCTGATGCAGGCTGATGTGGGGCTTGCCATCGGGGCTGGGACCGACATAGCGATAGATGCGGCGGATGTGGTCTTGGTCAGCAACCATCTCAGTACCCTAATTGAGGCTCGCGAACTCGCCCGACGGAGCTACCAATTGACGGCTACCAATGTGGGCTTGGCGCTCAGCTTCAACGGCATCGGTGTCCTGGCGGCGATCACTGGGGTAGTCTACCCGGTCTGGGCCATGCTGGCGATGGCCGTCAGCGTGAGTGTGGTGCTGACCAACTCGTTTGCTGGCCGGCTCCTACCCAGGCGCATGCTGGCCGCCAAGCACAGGTGATACGCACCCCTGGACATACGCTAGGGAGCGGACAAATATCGTAGCGAGGAGCATCCGCTTCCCAGGAGTGATCCGTCCAGATCATGGATGTTTTTCACGCTGATGAATGAGCGCCCCAACGCTCTTTGGGAAAACAGTAAGGTAAGGTTTGCCCGTTGCCGGGTGAATTCGCACTTCTGACCAGACGCCGTAAACAGCGCGAATAAGATCAGGCTGTAGCACTTCTATGGGTGTTCCGGAAGCTGCAACTGCCCCCGCACGCAGCACATAGAGGCGGTCACAGTAAAAAGCGGCCAGGTTAAGGTCGTGGAGGGCAGCCAGGGTGGTTACGCCAAGACTCTTTACAAGTTCCAGGATCTCCAGTTGGTAGTAGATGTCGAGATGATTGGTCGGCTCATCTAAAACGAGGAATTTGGCCTGCTGCGCCAGGGCGCGGGCTATCAGCACCCGCTGTTTTTCACCACCGGAGAGGGTCAGAAACGAACGTCGGGCCAAATCGCACAGCCCTACCCGCGCCAGGGCCTCATCTACCAACCGAAAATCTTCCTCGCTATCCCGATCAAACATGGTTTTGTGGGGATAGCGGCCCATGAGCACCATTTCTTGCACCGAAAAATCAAAGTCGCCGCTCTGTTCCTGCATCACCACGGCCATGCGCCGGGCCGCCTCACGGGCCGATAGCCACCAGACATCGGTCTCGTCCAGGTGAATGAGCCCGGCCTCGGGCTTGAGGATGCGGTAAATGGTCCGCAGCAAACTCGACTTGCCGCTGCCGTTGGGACCAAGCAGACCCACAAACTCGCCCGGCTTCACTTGAAGCGTAACCTCATCCACAATTTTTCTGGCCTCAACCGACCAGGTGACCGCGTCAACCCGAAGTTTCATCGCTGGCCCCCTTTGTTTTTAAGTTGGCCCCGCAGCAACCACAGGAAAAACGGCCCGCCCAGCAACGAGGTGATGACCCCCACCGGCAGTTCGACCGGGGCAAAGGCGGTGCGGGCAACCACGTCTACCCAAATCAAGAAGATGCTGCCGACAAAGACCGACACCGGCAGCACCCGCCGGTGGTCGGCGCCGACCATCAGCCGGACGAGGTGGGGCATCATCAGGCCGACAAAGCCAATCGCCCCGCTAACCGCCACCATCGTGCCTGTCAGCAGCGAAACTATCAGAAAAAGCTGGCGGCGGAAGCGAGTGGTATCCACGCCCAGCGTAGCCGCCGTTTCCTCGCCCACGATGAGGGCATTGAGCGCGCGGGCTTGCGACGCCAGGTAGAGCATGCCCAGGGCCAGCACAGCGGCTGGCAGGCCCAGGTCAACCCACTCGGCTCCGGCCAAACTGCCTAGCAGCCAGGCCAGCACCGAGCGGGCCAGCTCCCTTTCAGGGGAGGTCAGGGTGATGAAACTGGTCAGGCCAGAAAAGAAGTAAGAGACGGCCAGCCCGGATAACACCAGCCGCGTAGGACCGAGCTGACCGTGGCTCTGAGCCAGTATAAACACAATGACAAAGGTCAACAGTGAGCCGATAAACGCGCCGAAAGAGATGG
The DNA here is from genome assembly GCA_016860845.1 of Chloroflexota bacterium. Next base: position 150,130 of record BOKF01000003.1, on the reverse strand, counting down.
CGTACACCCCGGCAAAGGCAAATGCGCCCAAAGCCAGCACCATTACCGCTCCCACCGACGCCCCGGACGAGATACCCAGAAGGTACGGGTCGGCCAGGAGATTACGCACCATCGCCTGCATGGTCACGCCGACTACGGCCAATCCTGCCCCGACAAACATAGCCAACAGGACCCGGGGCAAGCGGATCAGCCAGACAATGTTGTATTGGGCCTGCGTCCAGTCGCCTGCTATCCCACTAATAACTTCCGATAGAGCGATCCGCCACACCTGCCCGGCAGGGATGGGTACCGGGCCGATGACAACCGCCAGGGTGATCGAGATAAACAGCAGACCGACCAGCGTCGCCAGCAATAACCAGAAGCGTCGTTGCTCGGCACGACGTTGCGTTTGGTTACCAAATTGAATGTGACTAAGGCTGGATACCAACCTACCCCCCATATATTCTACCGGCCAGGATCGAGGTGAGTCACAAAGAAACATCAAGTGCTTCGTGGCTCTATTGATGATAACCTACTCAAACTTTTCCGGATAAAACGCCTCGGCCAGGGTGCGGGTGCGAGCCACGTTGCGCGGGCCAGGGGTGGCTTCGGCATAGGTCAGGACGACAAACTTGTTGTTTTTGGTGGCTTCGACATCGGCCAGTTGGGGCTTGCTTTTCAGGAAGTTAATCTTGCCTGGGGCATCGGGCTCACCGTAGTCTACAATGACGATGTATTCGGGGTTGCGGTTGACCACATCTTCCCAGTTAACGGTCGTCCAACTGGTGTCAACATCGTTAAAGATGTTAACCCCGCCTGCGGCCTCAATCATGGCGTTGGGCATAGCAAATTTGCCGGCCGTAAACGGCGACTCTTCCCCGCTATCGTATACAAACACGCGGATAGGCTTATCCTCTTGGCCAATGGCGGCTTTGATTTCGGCCAATTCCGCGCGATACTGCTCGACCTTCGCTCGAGCCAGCGCCTCGACGCCAAAAATCTGGCCGATATTGAGCATGTCGGTGAAGGTATCTTCCAGGCTAACCTGCTCGCGCGGCTTAATCCGAACGCAAGACTCGGTCAAGACGTAGGAGTTGATGCCATACCTGGCCAGGCTCTCCGGGGTCATGCCTTTCTCCTCAGAGAAGCCGTAGTTCCACCCGGCAAAGAAGAAGTCCGGCTCAGCGCCAACCAGCGCCTCAAGGTCAATATACTTGTCCGAAAGCAGAGGAATATCTTTCAGCATCTCCCGGTATTCGGGGGCAATTTCGCGGGTATCGGAGACGCCACTATAGCCGATCAACTTATCTTTCAAGCCCACATCCAGAAAAATCTCGGTGATGTTAACATCATTGGTCACGGCTCGCTGGGGTGGGGCCTCAAAGGTGACCGGCTCGCCGCACACGTCAACAGTGACGGGGAAACCCTCTGCGGTGGCCTTATCGGCAGTTTGGGTATCTGTGGCGTCAGTGACCTCCACTCCCTCTGTCTGAGGCGTTTCTTTGCTCACATTCTCAGCTTGACCAACCGCTTGTTTAGTCGCCGCCGGATTGCCGCTTTCGGAGGCGACCGCGCCGCCACAAGCGGCCAGAATGGTAGCTAATAGGATCATCAGCAAGTTGATTTTTAGTTGCTTCATCATAACCCTCTCTTGATTTTTCAGTGGTGAGCCTATTCAACCTAAACAAAAGGCGACCTTTGGTTGAAAGGTCGCCTGAGTGTCAATAAAAAACCCGCCAAAGGCGGGCCACGCACAACATCCACTGCCTTGGCCCCCTTTCTCCACGAAGGTGGAACACAAGCCCCAGTGAAAGCGGGTATTCGGGCTTCACCGATTTTGGATTTTGGATTGACGATTTTGGATGGTAGACCGAAATCCAAAATCTAAAATCTAAAATCTAAAATCCAATGTTACCGTTGCGGGACAGCGCCGGACTTGCACCGGTCTTCCCCCATTGTGCGCCGCGCATCCGGGCGGCTGGCGCACCTTCACTGGCTTCTCTATGATTGTTTGGGCCGGAGTATAGCAGAGAACAAGAGGTTGTCAAATTTATCGTATCCCGGCATTTTACGGCTTTGGCCCCTGATAACCCCTCAAACCGACGTGAGGAGAATTTCGACCGGACGCGATTTCCCCCTTGACATTCCAGCGACTGGAAGGTGTATAATGACCTTATTATTACTGAAGTCACCACAAACATCAAAGCTCAATCTAATTCTTGAGGTAACAATGGCTAATTTGTGCTTAAATGGTTTGAGAAAGTCCACAAGTATGCCTGATCCAAAGAAGACCTACCGTAGAAAAGCAACCGAGGAGATGTCGTGGTAGCGCTATTGAGGGCCTGTACGAGGAGCAGATCGTTATGAAGACAGGTGGCAAACAATTGGAACAAACGGATGCACAAACAGTCGGTGGGCTACGCATTGGTGAATTGGCTCAGGCCAGCGGCGCTTCAACTAAAACGATCCGTTTTTACGAGCAAGTAGGCTTGTTGCCCCCAGCACAGCGAGCCAAGAATCGTTATCGGCTCTATGATGTAGAGGATGTGCGGCGGCTGCGCTTCATCCGCAACGCCCGTAGCTTGGGCTTTTCCCTGGATGACCTCAAAGAAGTGCTGGCCCTGCGAGATCAAGGTGAAGCGCCTTGTCGTTATGTGGCCCACCTGCTTGAGGAAAAGGCAGCGGAGGTTGAGGAACGGATTCGCCAGTTGCAAGAACTACAGCAGGATTTGCAGCAGTTACTGCGCCAGGCCAGCGATTTACCCGACGATGACATTGAAATGAAGGAGTGTGTCTGTCACCTCATTCAAATTAAAGAGCTCAAACACCGGGAGATTGATGATGACCGTTGAAACAAAAACTCTAAAAGGAAATTTTCACTTATGGCTGAAAAATTCGATCTCGTGATCCTCGGCTCCGGCTCGACCGCCTTCGCGGCTGCACTCAGGACCGCCGAGTTGGGCAGGACGGCGGTCATGACCGAGTCCCGCACCCTCGGCGGCACGTGTGTCAACCGTGGCTGCTTGCCCAGCAAGAACCTCATCGAGGCGGCCCGCATCATCTGGGAGGCGCAGTATCCCCGCTATCCAGGCTTGCGACCGGCCAGGATTGAATTTGATTTTAAGGAACTCATTCGCCAGAAGGATGAGGTCATTCACGATTACCGCGATCGTAAGTACAACTCGATTGTGGAGGACGTGGACAAGATCAAGGTCTATCAGGGCCACGTGGCGTTCTTGGATAACCGCACCGTCATGGTTGATGGTCGCGTCCTATCCGGGGAGCAGTTTCTCATCGCCACCGGCAGCCGGCCGACCCTCCCCACGATTGAGGGTCTTGATCAAGTACCCTACCTTACCTCTGATTTACTGACCTCAGGCGAACCGCAAGAACTGTTCGAATTACCTAAATCCTTAGTTATCATCGGCGGTGGCTACATTGCGCTCGAGCTAGGCCAGATGTTCCATCGTTTTGGTAGTCAAGTGACCATCCTTGAGCGGAGCCGCCGGATTCTCAAGGAGTACGAGCCGGAAGTTTCAAGGACCTTGACCGATGCTCTGCTTGAGGAGGGGATCACTCTGGTGACGGGAGTTCAGGCGCAACGTGTCTTCCAGGAAAGTGACGAAATCGTTGTCGTTGGTCAGAAGGGTGGGGTTGAGCAGCGTTTCCGAGCGGAACGGCTGCTCGTCGCCACCGGCCGGATACCGAACACCGACAACATCGGAATTGAGAAAATTGGAGTGGCGTTGGACGAGCGGGGCTTCGTCAAGGTCAACGACGAACTACAGACAAATATCCCCTACGTATGGGCGGCCGGTGATGTGATTGGAAGCCATACGGGAAGCCAGCTTGCCACGCCGGTCGGCGCTCACGACGGCGGCATTGCTGCTTTGAACGCGCTGAACGATGAACGGCGGAAGGTGAACCACACCGTGATCCCCCGGACGATCTTCACCGACCCGCAAGTGGCTGTGGTGGGCCTGACCGATGCTGAAGCCAACGCGCAGGGCCATCGCTGTTGGTGCAACACCATCCCGGTCAAACTGGTGCCGCGAGCCGGGGCGATACGGGATACCCGTGGCATCGCCAAGATGGTGATTGATGTGGATACAAACAAAGTGCTCGGCGTGTCACTGGTCATGCGGGATGCCGGCGAGGTCATCCACGAGGCGGCTATGGGCTTGCGCCTGGGCGCTACCCTGGATGATTTCATTGACCTGCTCCACGTCTACCCAACCATGGCCGAGGCGTTAAAGATTGTGGCTATCTCGCGCTACAAAGACCCGGCGAAGCTCTCCTGCTGCGCGGAGTGACTCCACAGAGATAGCAAAGTGTAGTTGTGATGTGGACTGAATGTAAATGTTATGCTTAAGGAGATAGGAATTGTGAAAACACCAAACCTATATGAAATTTCCGCAGGGTTAAGTAAGGCGGGCATTGATATAAATTTTGGGCCAGACGTATCACGCCTGGTCATTCAAATCTGGCGACTCTTAGCTGAAGGTCGGCCTATCACCCTTGAACAAGTCGAGCAAATAGCCGCTCATCTCCAAATACCTCATAACACCTTGACCGCTTTTCAGAGTAAGTATAAAGCAGGTTTCGAGTTCAATGCTGAAGGCAACATTGTCGGCTGGACCGGGTTATCACTGAACCCTCATCATTCATACCGATTTCAGGTAAATGATCATCTGCTGTTTGCCTGGTGTGGCTGGGACACTTTATTCCTGCCGCCCATTCTCAAGCAAACTGCTGTGGTCGAGTCCTCTTGTCCTGCCACTGCAAAGAAGATTCGGCTAACGATAACGCCTGAGGGAGTAGAACTATATGAGCCAACCAGCGCCGTCATCTCCATCATCATCCCCAAAACAAACATTTTGGAGTCGGGTTCTGCCGAAGGAGTCTGGCTGGCCTTTTGTAACCATGTCCATATCTTTAGTTCCCCTGAAGCGGCCTCAGAATGGTTCTTGGGGAAAGACGAAGAGCCAATCATCCTCTCAATAGAAGAGGGATACCAACTTGGGCGTATTCGATTTGAGGAAAATCTTAAGTATGCTTAGAAGTGAGGGTGGGAACGGTGTCACCTGGCGACTTGAACGGCTATTGCCCTGGCTCGGCTCGGCCGGCTCAACCTTTGGCGGCTTGGCAGTGATGTGTTGCATAGGCTGGACGGGCCTGGCCAGTCTCTTGCCTACCCTTGGCCTTGGTTTTCTCGTCTACACCGCGAATGCAGAGCGACTCATTTACGTGGCTCTCACCTTCTCCGGCCTGGGCTTTGGGCTCTCCTGGCGACGCCATCGCCGCCCCTGGCCATTTATCGTGGCCGCTATCGGCGCGGGGCTGCTGCTCTACCCCTTCCATCACACGCTCGAGGTGACGCTGTGGGTCGGCCTGGTGTATGCCGGGTTGGCCCTGTTATTCAGTGCTTCTGTGCTCGATGCGTGGCTGGCTCACCGGGCCACCCGTTACTGTACGCTCTCCCCCAACCGCCGCCACGCGCAAGCGGAAACCCAATTTACTAAAGGAGTAAAGTCCCTATGAGTAAGTCCCCATCTGACAAATCACACTCCAGGCTCAGAGGGCTTTGGCCCGCGTCACTCAGTTGGCTGTTGATAGGCATTGCCCTGACCATCGGCTTGAGTGCCTGTGCGCCACAGCCGAAACAGAGTATTCCGGCCACGGCGTCAACCAGCGCACCACCACCAGCGACAACTGCCCAGGAGATAGTCCCCACCCCCGTAATTGTCTCAACTTCCGCAGCCCCGGTTAAAGCCACCCCGCCCACAGCCGCGCCACCACCAGCGACACCTGCCCAGAAGATAGCCCCCACCCCCGCAATCGGCTCAATTGCGACAAACCCGGCTGGATTGGAGACGAGGCTTGGCTTCACTGTCCATGGCTGGACCTGAAACGGCTGAATTGCCATCACGCTGGCAAGCGTCCGGCAGTTGCCGGGGATCGGTGAAATCACAGGGAACTTGGCCACGGGTACGCTCATTGTTACTTACGACCCGGCCCAAGTGACCCCAGTGCAAATCATTCAAAAGATCGAAGCTGTTGGCTACAGCGTCGAAAGGACGTTTGAACCATGATCAGCAAATTCGGGTCACTCATTTCCACAGTCGCCGCCACCCTCAGCGCCAGTTGCTGCATTTTGCCGACGATCTTGCTGGCTTTGGGGTTTACCGGCCTCGGCCCCTTTGCCGTGCTGATGCGTTACCGGCCACTTACGCTCACCTTCAGTTTTGTGATGTTGGCCTTCGCCTTCTACCTGGTGTACCGGCCTCAGGCCCAGGCCGACTGTGCCAGCGGGGTCTGCTCGCCGCAAGCGTTACGCCGGCAACGCTGGCTGGTCTGGCTCTCGGCGGGGTTGATGATAGTGTTCACCTTCCTGGCCGCATTGCCCCTACCCATGACGATAACCATGTAAGTGCCTGTCCGATGCGAAGAAAACCCCAAAGCACCTAAACCGAAATCCATCTTAACCCCTCCTGTCTTTTGATCGCTCACTGCACGGCACAACTGCCGCCACGATTAGAGGACTGATCCAACAGATTGTTTGACGCCAACCATTGATGGATGGCCTGAAAGCCAGTTCCCGAGGAAACTTTGGGGCCAACAAATTCGCGGGCATCCACCTGGGCAAAGTCCAGGTTTTGGGTATGCTTGAAAAACGTTGCCATCTCCAACGATTGCTGCGGGAACCAAAATGCATTGAGATATTTGGCCGCTGTGTACATCTCGTCTTCAGTAGCGCCTTGCGCGGCCATCAGTTCCAGCAGGCCCAACATGGCCATGCCGTGATTGCAGTCAGGGAAATCGGTTGGATTGTCGCAGCAGGGGCGATAAACGGCTTGAGCGACTGCCTCCAGGCGGGCCTGCTGCTCAGGGGTCAGGGTGATGATCGGTGTGCTGGCGTAGAGGTCCGTGGCCGGCTTGGTCCCAAGCGTCCAGCCGCCGGTCGAGGCGAAGCCGCCAATATCGCCGCCTTCGCTGTTTTGCTTCATCGGCCCCGTTTCCAATATGGGGTTTTGGTTGGCCAGTCCAAAGGCCCAGAAAAAGTTGAGCAGGAAGTAGGCGTTTTCCCAGTTTATAACGACCGGCGTATTGCTCCCTTTGGTCAGAATTTTGAGCTGTTCTTCAGTCAGGGGCTGCTCTGCTTCGGCATAGACCTGGACAAAGCGGTCATAATCAATCGCGCCGGCGGCCAGTAATTGAGGGCCAATGTCGCCAAAGGAAGCTGGCAGGGTGTAACTATTGGGCAGAATAGTCGGGTTGACCGGAGAAGTTGGTTCTAAGGTAACGCCGGCCACATTCATCGAGGTAGTATCAAGACTGCCCGAAGTTGGCGGAGTGTAATTACCAGGAAAATCCATCGGGATGACCGAAGATACCTGTTCGGAGGGGACACTGGCCCCAGTTATCGAGGTGATGCCAGGACTGCCCGAAGAATGGCCCCGAATCAGATAACCGCTACCCATCCCCAAAATCAATGAGACGCAGAGGAGTAGCATCGCTAAATATTTGTTTGCGCCAGTGATAGTGTTTTGCCGGGAAGATTCAGCCAGCGCGGAGTATGCGTGGGTTGTGGCAGCCCGGGGTTGAGTTGTCTCAGCCATCCTGGCCTCCACTCACCATCGGCCCGGCAATCGGCTGCAACTGCCCACCGAGATAGCCGATATAGGCCGGCACCAGCGGCAGGACGCAAGGCGAGAGAAACGACAACAGGCCGGCCAGGATGGCGATGAGATAGGTCGGGGTCGCCGCCTGGCCCAGTTGGAGGTCCAGGTATAGCCCGTTACGCTGGGCCCAAATAGCAAGGTAGAACATCTGGTTCGTTAACAGCAGCGCTCCCATCGCTATGAGTAGCAAACCGCTGAAGATTTGAATCTGGCGGGTGTATCGCCGCAGCCAGCGAGTGACGGCGAAGGCGCGATCCAGCAGCAGGCTGATGGCCAGGAAGGGCAAACCCAAACCGAGGGCATAACCACTGGCCAGCACCATCGCCTGCCCGGAGGTCTGTTGGCTGAACCCTAGCGTCAGGATGGCCCCCAAAATTGTGCCGATGCACGGCGTCCAGCCGGCGGCAAAGGCCAAGCCTAGCAATGCCGCTGAGAGGCGGCCGCCCCGGCCCGGACGCCACCAAGCTGGGCGAGTGTCGTAGTTCAGCCAGGGCAGTTGCCAGAGGCCTAAGGTATGCAGGCCGAAGACAATGACAATCACCCCCCCGATTCGGCTCAGCAAGATTTTGTTCGCCGTAAAGAGTTGTCCCAGTATAGTGGCTGCGCCACCCCAACCGACGATAAACACCAGCGAAAAGCCCAGCACGAACAGGATGGCGTGGGCAAAGGTCGTCAGTCGCTCGGCTGAGCCGACTACGCTCGCTGTAGTCGTGGTGGAGGTAAGGCCGGTAATCTTTGTCATTGTACAGATTTTCCTTTGCCCGCCTGGAGAAGCTGCTGCCAGGTCTGGCCGCCATCCTGGGAGAAATGAAGGTCGCCCAGGAAGGTAGCAAAAGCCATCTCTTCAAGCTTTGTCGGACTCACGGCGATATAGGCAATCGCATCCTGCTCGGAGATGGTCGGCGTGGTCAGGGGTAGGATTTTCTTATTCGCCAACTCGTAGGCAGACAACTGCTGATAGCCAAAAAAGAGCAGCGCGCCGCCCGGATCGAAGGCCGCGGCGATCGCCGGGCCGCTCTCGCCAACCGGCTCAAACGTATCCCCATAGTCGGACGAGAGGAGCAGGCCACCTTCTGTCGCTATAGCTACGCGGTTGGCTTCCGTCGGATGTACGGCGATTCGCGCCGGACTGTTTTTAAGCCCGCGCAGGCCGCTCTCTTGCCAGGTCTGCCCATCGTCCAGGCTGTAGTGAATCCCCAGCGTCAGCTTGGAATTGGGCACGCCGTTGAACACATAGATGGCATGGTTGCGATAACCCACCCCGACCAGGTTAAAATCACTCTCCCCCTCGAAGGCCAACTTGGTCAGGGTTTTGCCCCCGTCGGTACTTTTGACCAGGCCGAGGGGGCTGACCATATTAGCTGTCGGGTCGGGATAGCCGCTGCTGTAGAACCCGTCATCCGTCACCTCGTAGCCCAGGTAGTCGTGCTTGGGCAGGTCTGGTACAGACCATGTGTCATCAGCGAAGATACGGAAACCTTCATTGGTGGCCACAACGAGTTGGCGACCATCGGCGGAGAAGCCCAGGCCGCGTATCTGGGCGATCTGCACATCCCCCTGCTCCTCGGTCGGTGGAGGCGTTGCTGCCGCGCTCGCGCCGGCGGCCGTCGGCGTTGCCGCGTCTGCTCCCGTGCTGGCGCTGTTATTAGCCGCAGGCGTTGCCCCATCTCCCGACGACTGGATCTTGGCCAATTCCGCCTCAATCACCTGTTGAAAGACCTCAAACGGCTGCGCTCCGGCGACAGAGGTGCCATTGACGAAAAAGCCAGGCGTTCCGCGGATGCCCAACTGCTGCGCTTCGGCGGTGTTGGCCTGCACCACAGCCAGATATTTTTGCGAGTCAAAACACTGGTTGAAGGTGGCTGTATCCAGACCCAATTCGCCAGCCCAGGCCTTCAAATTGTCCGGGTTAAAGGCCCCTTGATTTTCGCCATTTTGCCGGGAGAAAACCAAGTTGTGATATTCCCAGAATTTGTTCTGGCCGAAGGCAGCCGCGCACTCTGAGGCCAGGGCGGCCCACACTGACTCCTGCCCCAGAATAGTATAGTGCTTGTAGACCAAGCGTACTTGACCATTTTGGACATACGCCTCTTTCAGCCGACCTTCGACCTCTCTAAAATGGCGGCCGCAGTAAGGGCATTGAAAGTCGCTGTACTCAACGATGACCACCGGCGCATCTGGCGACCCCTGGCTGTGGCCACCAGCCTGGACGATATCCACCACGTTAGCGGGCGCTTGGGTCGTTGGGGCGGCCACGACCGGCGTCGGAGCTGCAGATGCCCCGCTTTCAGCCGGGGTAAGAGCGCCCGTCGTTGAGGAAATGGCCGGTTCCAAGGCCGGCCGGGCCAGGTAGCCTAGCACGGCTCCCAACGCCACCGCCAGCAAGGCCAGGCCCATCCCGGCGATAAAGTAGCGCCAGGAACGGGCCTGGACCGCGGCCGGCGTGTCGGTGTCTGGGAGGGTTTCCTCTTCATCTGAGAGGGCCTCCGATTCATCTGGGGGGAGGGCTTCCGACTCATCCGGCAAGGTCTCCGCCTCATCTGGCGCTGTCTTCAGCTTGTCCGGTTCATCCGGCAGGGGTTCTGGTTCGTCTTGAGGAAAGATCTTTTCTTCAACAGTCATCGCAAAATCCTTTCATATTTTATGGAGGAGTACAGCACAACCTTTGTTGCTTTCTATCAACTTATCAACTCGCCAAATAAAATAATGCGGTGTGTATCAATCAGGTAGGGATAGCAAGAGATGAGGGTCAGGGTTGGGCCGGTCGTCGGCAGCATCACTTCAGTTTGTTCAGGCAGGATAAAGCGCCGCTCGGTGATCCGATAGCGGAAGATTTGCTCCCCGGCGTAGACCGTCACCATTTCGCCGAGGGGGACATCCGGCAGGTAGCGAAATATTTCCCCATAGACGTCGTTATGGGCGGCCAGCACCATATTGCCGCGTTGACCGGGATTGGCCGTGCCGGGGTGATGCCCAACCTTGTATTTCAGCGACTCCCAATCGGTACCCTCACCAACGGGCGCATCCACGTTGATGGATGGAATGATAATGCGGGTGGCCGGCTGAACCACCGGTTCTGGCAGAGAGAGGGTAGGCGGACTTTTAGTGGGTTGGAGCCAGCCTTGGAGATGCGCCGGTATTTCAGAGAGCCGATTGAGGGCTTCTGTGTCACTGCCTGGCGATTGATTTGCCGCTGGTGAATTGCGCCAACCAATGGGGGGCAGGGGTGTCGGCCCTGAAGTTTCGGCCGGTGGGGCCGTCCATGCCGCTTCCTCAATCAGAGTCACCCCCTCAAGTGGCAATTTTTGGCGTAGGGCCAGCCAGCCCCGGGCCGAAATGCCAAAGGTAAATAGTAGCCCTACGAGAAGCAGGATTTCCGTCACCAGCAGGGCTTTCTCCCACCAGCCGCGCCGGTTCCGATCGGTTTGGGTGTGTATTGGCTTGATTATTGCCCCCTGGCCGGAAGGGTATGACCGGCCCCGACGTTGGCGGATAAGTTCTTCCAGTTCCGTTACACTTAAACTGCCAAGGGATTTACCAAACATTTAACTCATACCTCATTGCTAAATGAAGATAGCTAAATACACTTGACCACCCCTCATAACTCAAATCCTACCTTCAAGGGGTTGGCGTGGGATTCTTGGTCCCAGTCGGCGACACCATTCGTGTCGCCGTTAGCGCTGGCGTAGCCGTTACCCCGAAATCGGACTCCCACGGAAAGAGCGTGAACGGCTGCCCAAAGAAATAACTTTCAACCACACGGCGGAACATGGGCGCGGCATAGGCCGAACCCTCGCCGGCATTCTCCACCAGGACCGCTATAGCGAGGTCTGGCTTATCCGGTTGATTGGCCAGGGTGTAGCCGGCAAACCACGAATGAGGCAATCCACTCGGATGGCCCGGATCCTCGGCGGTGCCGGTTTTGCCGGCGACCGGGATGGATAAGCCCCGGAAGCGGTGGTAAGCCGTCCCGCCGGGCTGGCCGGTCACAGCCCGCAGCGCGTCTTGCAGCGCGCTCAGTGCCTCCGGTGCGAGGGGCAGTTGCCCCAGCGCTTCAGGCTCGAACTCGAATATCGGCTCGGCGTCCGGCGCGCCAATAGCCTGGATGATTTGGGGCCGATAGAAGGCGCCCCCATTGCTAACGGCAGCCATCATCATCGCCGCCTGCAACGGCGTGACCAACACAAAACCCTGGCCGATGGCCATATTGACGCTGTCCCCGGCGGTCCAAACCTGGCCGACGGTGGCCTGCTTCCAGGCCGGGTCCGGGATCAGACCGATAGCTTCGGCGACGATCTCGATGCCGGTGGCCTGGCCCAGCCCGAAGGCGCGCGCCGTTTTCGGAACGAGGTTTGGCTCAAAATCGTAGAGATCAAGCCCCACATGGTAGAAGTACGGGTCACACGACACCACGAGGGCGCGAGCGAGCGAGATGTTGCCCTGTGGGGGCAGGCCGGCGGCCACGGTCCAGTCTTTTTTCACATTGCCTGGGCCGAGTTCGCCCCACTCGCTCCCACAATAGTAGATGGTGTTCGGGGTGTACCGGCCGGAATTCAACGCCGCCGCCATCGTTACGATCTTGAACACCGACCCTGGCGGATATTGGCCCTGAGTGGCGCGATTGAAGAACGGTTGATCCGGGTTCACCAGGACCTGGTTGAGCAGGTCAAAGTTGAGGTTGGTGGGCTGGAACAAATTGGGGTCATAGGCCGGGCCGGAGGCCATCGCCAGGACTGCGCCCGTCTGCGGGTTGAGGGCGACAATAGCGCCCTTGAAGTCGCCCAGGGTCGCCTGCGCGGCCATTTGCAGGTCACGGTCGAGGGTCGTGTAAATGGCTTGAGCCGGTTGGGCCGGCTGCTCGGCCAGCGTTGCTCCAATTTGCCCGCCAGCTGTGACCACGTAAAGCTTACCACCCTGCCTGCCGGCCAGGTATGGCTCGCCCCACTGCTCTAAACCGGCACGGCCCACCTTCTCGTCGCCGCGGTAGCCCCTGGCTTTATAAGCGGCCAATTCCTCAGCGAAAATGGGAGCGGTATAGCCCACCACCTGCGGCGCGATCCCGCCGAAGGGGTAAAAGCGGATGTCGGCGGTCGTCGCCCGCCAGCCGCTTAAAGCGGCCAAGCGGTCAGCCTGCTGGTCCCAGACCTCTTTAGATACTTCTCCTAGCGGGATATACCAATTGAGGGGTTGATCGGCATACTTCCGTTTGATGCTTTCCGGCTGAAGGCCCAGTAGATCGGCTAGCACCCGCAGCAAGCCAGCTTCATTGGTCACTTCACCCGGAACCACGCCAAGGGTCACGGCGTTGTCCGGGCCGGCCAGCGCCAGGCCGTGCCGGTCGTAGATATTGCCGCGCGCCGGAAGCTGGCGCTCCATCACCAACGCGTTGCCCCCGGCCAGTTCGGGTAAGAACATCTCGTCCGCCCAGGCGACTTGCCAGCGACTCTCTTCAAACTGTAACCGCATGCCGGTTTCCCGGACGATGTCACCTACGAGGATAGTATGTAAAGTTACTCGATAGGCCACTTCTGCGGTTGGGCCATCTTGGAGCAAAGAGAGCGTCTGCATTTCCACGGAACGCACGGTAGCCGTTTCGGCCAGGTTTTGGTAGTGTTTGATAAAATCCTCCAGGCTAAATGCCGCCCGGCTGCCCGGTGTGAGCAACCCGTACATTCCGGCGTAGTCACTCTGCTCCCAGGCGTCGAAAAATGTAACTACCGTTCCTTCAGGAGAAGGTGGCGTAACCGGCGTCGCTTCAGGTATAGGTGGCGCGGTTGCTCTCCCTTCAAGAGCCGGTGGTGCGACCGTACCAGGCGTAACAGCCGAGTCGGAGAGTAGGGACAGCGGCGTTGCGGGCGAAGCGTTGCACGCTGCCAGCACGACGAAACTGAGTATGAGCCACTGCTTTCGCATCCTCATGAACGCCATGACCTTCATCATTGTGACCGAGCCACGCTGATTTTGAAAATGCCGCCGTCACTGCCCATCCCACGTCACCCCCCGGTCACGGCTGCGATACACTTCCCCGGCGCTCGTCACCAGCAGCATGGTCGTCCCCTCCGGGCTAAGGGCCAGCGCAGCCACATCGCCACTGAAGGGCCGCCGTATCCAGCCCGAGCCGGTATTCGTCGTGAAGGACAGGCCGCGATCCGTCCCGGTATACAGCGTCTCCGTCGTTGGGTCGTAGACCAACGCCCGCACCTGGGGGCTGTCGAGCGCGCCATTGGCAATCCCGTTGGCGCTGGCCCAGGTCGCCCCGCCGTCGCCGCTCCGCAGCACGCCCGCGCTGTCCGTGCCGACGTAGATGGTCCCCGGTGTGACGGCCAGCGCCGTCACATTCTCGGAAAGCGTTGGGTCTACCGGCGTCCAGTTCAAGCCGCCGTTGGCGCTGCGCCACAGCCCCTGCCCAACGACAAAAGCATAAAGCACCTCAGGATTGTCTGGAGCCACCGCCAGTGCCTGAATGTCGCGCCCCAGCAAGTCGGCGCCAATAGTCTCCCAGTTGCGCCCGCCGTCGTCGCTGCGTAGAAACAAACCAGGCCCGGCGGCATAAAGGCGCAGCGGGTTGGCAGGCTGGACGGCCAGCGCCAACACATTGCCGGTTACCGAGGCCGGCTGCCAGGTGACCCCGCCGTCGCTGCTCCACATCAACCCGCCGCGATGACCGAGGAAAGCGAAGTTGGGGTCGGCGGGCAGAATGGCCAGGGTGCGATAGTCGGCGGTGGCCAGGGTAGTGATGGGCTGTTGGGACTCGATGGCGGCGCGGGCGCGGAAGTAAAAGACCCCCACGATCCCCGCCCACATAGCGGCGACGACCCCGGCGGCGAGGAGCCACTTCGAGCCGGAAGACCGGCCGGCGGAACGGGCCGGCGCGGTTTTTAGCGCCGTTGGCGAGGCTTCACGGGGAAAGAGCGCCGCCAACTCCGGATCATACCACAGGAGTTCCACCAATCTTGGGTTGGCTGCGGCCGCCGGCTCGGGCGCCTCACAGCCGCACTGCGGACAAAACCGGGCGTTGGCGGGCAGTATCGCCGCACAATGAGAGCAGGCTGGGGGCAGAGCCGCGCCACAGGCGATACAGAAACGGTCGTCCGGCTCCACAGCCTGGCCACAAGCCGGGCATGCGCTTCGTTTGCCTGTCCCTTCGGGCTGAACTGCAGGAGGAAGCCCATTGGGCAGGCCAGGGTTAGCTACCGGCTGCCGCCCCGCCCGGCGCAGGGCCGCTACCTCGCGCTCGATCAAATCTTCAAGTTCTGGCGCCGGCGCCGCCTCAGCCTGACGGGCGGCGTCCCCAGCCTTTAGCTCGGCCACGGCCCGGCGGGCGAGTTGGGCGCGCAGTTCACGGTAATCCTCCTCGGCCAGTTTGCCCAGGCGCTGGTCGAACTCCAGATCACGCAGGGCGGCCAGCGCGCCCGCCTCCCGTTCTTCGAGCGCGGCAGGGCCACCCTCGTGCCGGCTTGCTTCGCGCGACCGGGTGAGCAACGGCAGCAGGACGGCAGCCAGGGCAATTACCCCGAAAGCGATGATGAGCATGATGATCATGGCCGGCGCGCCTCTTTATCCTCAAATTCTCGGAGCGCTTCGGCCAGGCGAGCCTCGTAAGCCGCCACTTCCTCATCCGACACCGCCGGCAGGTCGTCGGGCGGAGGCGGCGGGGGGGTGCGCGTCCAATTTCTCAGCAGCCAGTAAAGGCCGATAGCCCCGACCAGGACAGCCAGGAACGGCCCGCGCCAGGCTACCAGGTTAAACCCGCGCTTGGGCGGCTCCAGCAGAATGCTCTCGCCGTAGCGATCCACAAAATATTGGATAATCTGTTCCCGCGACTCGCCCATTTCGAGTTTCTGGCGGATGACCCCGCGCATCTGCCCGGCCAACTGCGAGGGTGAAAAGGCCACCGACAGATTCTGGCAGATCGGGCAGCGGAGCATCGCGCCGATTTCCAACACCTCGTCGTCCAGATTACGCGGGGCCGCCGGCTGGGCCGCGCGAGCAAAGGCCCACCAGGCCAGGCCAAGAAGAAAAACGACGGCCAGGGTTACCGGCCATTGCAACTTACGCTTCACTGCTCACAACCTCCGGCGCCATCTGAAACGTCCGGGCCGATGCGCTCGCCCGAAACGGCCACCAGGCCACCAACCCGCCACACACGAGCACCACCCCGCCAATCCACAACCAGGCGACCATTGGATTGACGAAAACATAGAATGTCGCCGTGCCATCATCATCCCAGGAGTTTAGCACCACGTAGAGGTCCTCCAGCAAGGTTGTACGAATGACAATTTGGCTGGCGGGTTGGTTATTGTAGTTCGGATAAATAGCCTTGCCGGGCTGAATCTCACCCAGATTGCGGTCGCCCTGGGTTACGAACATGCGGGCGAAGATGACCTCCTTACCGGGTTCCTGGCGTTCGTACAGATTCTCATAGGTCAGTGTATAACGGTCTACGGTCACCGTCTGGCCGGGCGAAAGGGCGAAGGCTTTGGAGACCTGGAAGAAGGACGACGCTACCACCCCCATCATGACCATGACCAGCCCCAGGTGGACGAGGTAGCCACCGTAGCGCTGGCGATTGCGGGTGGTCAGGTTGACCAGCGCAGTGAGCAATGGCTCGCCAGTGGCCTGCCGGCGGGCGCGGACGCCGTCGTAGAACTCTTGCAAGTGGGTCGCCAACACAAAGGCAGCGACGGAGAAGCCAAGCAAAGGGCCGGGGTTGTAGACGCCTCCGGCCAGCAGGCCGACCAGGGTCACGGCCAGGGCGACCAGCGGCCAGCGAAAGGCGCGAATCAAGGCCGGGAGCGAAGCTCGCCGCCATGGCAGCAGTGGCCCGATGCCCATCAAGGCCATCAGGGCCAACAGGAGCGGCCCATTCACCTGTTCATAGTAGGGCGGGCCGACAGTGATTTTCACATTCCGGACGGCCTCGCTCAGGATCGGGAAGATTACCCCCAGGAAGGTGGCGGCCACAATCCCGATCAGCAACAAGTTGTTGTAGAGGAAACCGGATTCCCGCGAGAGCAGCCCGTCCAGATAGCGCTCGTCGCGCAGCAGCGCCAGGCGGCTGAACAGCGCCCCCAACGAGAGCAGCGTAGCCGCGCCGAGGAAGGCGAAAAACAGCGGCCCCAGTGATGATTGGGCAAAAGAATGCACCGACGCAATGACGCCGCTGCGCACGACAAACGTGCCGAAAATGGCGAGATTAAAGGTCAGGATGATCAAGGCAAAGTTCCACACCTTGAGCATGCCCCGCTTCTCCTGCATGATGACGGAGTGGAGATAGGCCGAGGCCGCCAGCCACGGCATCAAGGCCACATTTTCGACCGGATCCCAACCCCAATAGCCGCCCCACCCCAAAACGTGGTAGGCCCACCACGAGCCGAACAAGTTGCCCAGGCTCAGGAAACCCCAGGCGATGAGCGTCCAGCGGCGGGTGGCTTTCAGCCAGCTTACGTCAAGTTTGCCGGTGAGCAGCGCCGCCATAGCAAAGGCGTAGGGGATGGAGACACTCATGTAGCCCATGAGCAACATCGGCGGATGCATCATCATGCCGTTATCCCACAGCAAGGGGTTAAGGCCACGCCCATCGGCGGGAAAGTAGGGGATAGTTCCCACAGGTTGAAACAGCGCCGCCGTCACCTCGCCGGCGCTCGTCTGCCACAACCGCTCAAAGGGGTTGGAGACGAAGTTAAGCAGGGCCAGGAAGAAGACCTCGATGCCCATTAATACAGCCATCACGTAGGGCATCAGTTCGCGGTGGCTGCGCCAGTTGATCTGGACGGCCAGCGCAGCAAAGAGCGTCAGCGTCCAGGCCCAGAATAGCAGCGAGCCGGCCTGCCCACCCCAAAATGCGGCCAGCACGTAATACCAGGGCATGGCGCGATTGGAATTTTCGGTCACGTACAAGATATTGAAGTCCTGAGTCAGAAAGGCGAAGGCTAAGGCAGTGGTGGCCACTGTCATCAATCCGGCCACAACCATCAGACCATTGCGGGCGCTGGTCACCAGTTCCGGGCGCTGGCGCCGCGTGCCAACGATGCCGATGACGACCACGTAGGCCGCAGTAATCAGCGCGATCAACAGGGCAGCGTTTCCGATATCAGCCATGGGTCAACTCCTCTTAGAATATGACCGCCGACGGCCGACCGCCAAGTGCGTAGCCTCCCCGTGGCACCGCCGTAAAGTATTTTCATCACCTGTCCCAAAGGGAGGCTACGCACTGCCCTTTCCAGAGCCGCAGGCCCCCTATGGGCAGGGGGCCTGCGGCTCTGGGCATCGGTGGTGTACCACAGGCTCATGAAGTCTCCTCTTTGATTCTGAGAGCGCCCACACCCACCGCGCACCTGCTGAGATAGCCCAGGTAGGCTGGGACAAGCGGGAGGACACATAGGGATAGGAACGAGAATAATCCGGCGATGGCGGCGAGCCAGTAGGTCGGGGCGATTACTTCACCCAGACTTAGGTCCAGGTCAAGACGGTTGTTCAGCGCCCACAGCGCCATTTGAGGCATTTGGTTAGAGAACAGCCACACTCCCATCCCCACAAGTACCAACCCACTGATGATTTGAACCCGGCGCTTGTGTCGCCGGAGGTAAGGCGCAATCCCGCTCGCCCGGTCAATCAGCAGCCCCAAGGCCAGGAAGGGTACGGCCAGGCCAAGCATGTAGCCAGTGAGCAGGAACAGGCCCTGCATGGCCGTTTCCTCGGCGAACCCAAGGGCGAGGATTGCTCTCAAGGTCGGGCCGGCGCACGGCGTCCAGCCCACGGCGAAGCACATGCCGATGAGCAGGGATGCTATGAATCCTGAACCCCGGTGGACATTCCCTTGCCGTCGGGGGAGGCCCAGCGTGACCAGGCCAAAAAGCATCACGACCAGCCCACTGATCCTGGCTAGCAACGGGCGGTACAAAAAGAACATCTCTCCCACCGGCCTGGCTGCGCCGCTCCAGCCGATGATAAAGACCGTGGCAAAGCCGAGCATAAACAGGACGGCCTGGGTAAACGTCGTGAAGCGCTGCGACGGAGCCGTCGTCGCGCTCGAAGTCGTTGCACCGATGGCGCTGTTAGTCATATCTGTCCGTCTCACGGCCGCAGCAGCGTTTCGATAGCCTGCTCAAAGGTTTCTTCCTGGACAATACCAATCGCCTTCTGGGCGATCATGCCGTCGCGGGTGATGAAATACGTTTCGGGAATGCCGGTCAGACCATAATCAATAGCAATCTGGCCGGTAGGGTCCGGGCCGTTCGGGTAAGTGAGGCCAAACTCTTGCAAAAATTTGGCTGCTTCCTCGTCCGTATCCCAGATGTCCACCCCCATAAAGACTACGTCTCGGTCTTTATACGCTTGCCAGACCCGCTCAAAGGTCGGCGCTTCCTGGCGGCAGGGCGGGCACCACGAGGCCCAGAAATTCAGCACAACCACTTTCCCCCGCAAGTCGGACAGGCGCAGCGTTTCGCCTGTGCCGAACAGGGTCAGGCTGAAATCGGGCGCGGGCCGGTCGAGTAGGGCCAGCGAGGCGACCTGGTTGTTGATGACCACGCCGCTCGGCCGGTCCGGCCGGCCGGCCCCGGTCAAGAGAGCGTAGCCCAGCAGTCCCAGGATCGCCAAGACGACGAGCCAGCTGGCCCAGGCCATGAGACGTCCGGCGAGAGAGGGGGGTGGAGCAGTTGCCGGCGACGCCGGCCCGCCTTCGCTGACGTTACTCATTAGATAAACCAATACAGCAAGGTTTCGTTAAGCCCGATGAGGATGAACACGATCCCAACCAGGCGCTGCACCCACAGGTCAGCCGCCTTGAAATGCTTCACAAACTGCCCCATGTTGACTGCGCCGGAAGCCAGCAGCCCGGCCAGCCCCAGCACCGGCAGCGCCGTGCCGATAGCAAAGACGCCCGGCAAGAGCAGTCCACCCGGTGAGGCGATGGCCAGCGGAATCGTCAGCCCGAAGAACAGCCAAAACAGCGTCGGGCAAAAGGTGAAGGAGAAAGCCACGCCCAGCAGGTAAGCCGGGAGGACACCCTGCCGCTGCCCCACCCTTGTTTGGAGCCAGAGTGAAAAGCGGCTACCGAAGGACAGGTACCCCTGGAATAGCCCCAACATTAACAGGCCGACCCCAATCAACAACGGGCCTAGAGCGCGCCGGGCGAAGACCACCACCGGAATGGCCGTCCGGCTGAGTTGATTGATTTGCAGGCCCAACAGGACGATGATTCCGCCGAGCAGCAGGTAGACCGTCACCTTGCCGGCCACGAAAGCCAATGCCTGCGTCCAAACCCGCCGCGAGTCAGTCACGTCGCGCGACAGGAAGGCCAGCGTGGCCACGCTGCCACTCAACTGGCAGGGCGCAGTTGCACCGATCAGACCAAACAGCAGCACCGAGACCAGGGGGATGTTGATCGAGTCGGCCAGGTTGCTAAGCGGCAAAGTGAGCCAACCGGCCAGGCTGCTCAGCCAGGTGTAATACTGGCCGATGATTTCTTCCATCGCTCGCGCTCTACGACTGGTGGGTCGCTACCGTGTCCCCCGAAACACCGGCTCCGCCAGGCGTTGGGGTCTGGCGGGCCAATAGTGCTTCGCGTTGGACCTCCAATTCGGCCAGACGGGTGACTTCGGCGATTTCAGCCTCTAAAGCCTGCTGCTGGGTACGGAGCGTGGCGAGCCGTTCTTTGGAACTGGCCGATTGGTGCTGGCCAGCGCTTGAATGGCTGGACTGGCCGCCCATATTTTTACTCATCATCCACATCATCGCTCCCATCCCGATGGGGCAGGCCAAAGCTGCGACGAGTAGTAAAAGTGTTGAAGGTTCCATCGTTATCTCTCCTTAGGGATATAAAATGGTTTTTCAGGCCACAGGTTTGCCTAAAATTCTTTTGCCGGTATCAACAATTAACGTTTCATTGCCATCTATCACCAGAGGCTTGCCTTCAGCGTCAGTTTCTTTGATCGAGCCATCGGACGCGACGGCTTGAATGACAAAGCGGTCCAGGCTGCGCCGGGCCGGGCCGGAGATGTAATCACCGGTCAGCTCAAATTTTGAACCGTGACAGGGACACTCAAAGCGACTGGTTATGGCTGCCCAGTCATACAGGCAGCCCAGGTGCGTGCAAACTTTGTAAAGGGCCAAAATGCCTGTTCTCGGCTCGCCGTGGCGATTGGTCGTATCGAGGTTCACCAACCAGAATTTACCCTCGGAATAAGCCTTCGGAGCGGAATTCACTTCAGGCAAGACCTCCACCGCTGCCCCCATGGAAAACTGACCGCCAAATTGACCTGCTCTAAAATTGGGAAAGGCAAACCAGAGGCTGAGGCCGACTGTTTCGACCGAGAACAGAGCAATCGAGGCCAGCCAGGCGTAATTGAGAAATTCACGCCGGGTCATATAGGTCTCGGCGGCCTGAGGGGGGGCTGCCTCTACAGGAGCCGGTTTTGGAGTGGGTTTAGGTTTGTCCCCCTCAACTGGCCTGGCCGCAGATGGCTGAGCCGGTTCGGCCGGTTTTTCCATCAGCGCGGGGGGGGCGGGGGCCGGAGTCCCATCAGCTTTACCGGCGGCTCTGGCCGCTTTGGCCGCCAGAAAGGCCTCTCGCTGCGCTCTGATTTCCTCCGGCGTCCTTTTTTGTGCCGCCGGTTGGGGTTGGTCTACCTCGGTCGATTTTTCAGCCGGTTCGACCGGTTCTTCCACTGACATAGGCGGAGGAGAGGCTACCAGCCCGGCGGCTCTGGCCGCTCTGGCCGCCAGGAAAGCCTCTCGCTGCGCTCTGATTTCCTCGGGCGTTCTTTTAGCCATAAGCCACATCCTCCTTTCTTGATCCCTTCCCTCATCTCATTGCCGCTGTAACTCGGCCACTTCGCGCTCCAGCGCCTCACGGCGGTCGCGCAGCGCGGCCAATCGGTCCGCCGGTAACGCCGCCTCAAGCGCGGCGAGAGCTTCATCCGGCGCGCAGCAACTCGTCATCCCTGACGAACTGCCAGACGCGGTCTTCTGATTGCGCCACATCATCAAGCCCATGCTCAGCGGGCAGGCTAACAGGGCCAGCGCTACCAAACCCAGACCCAGCGGCCCGCCGAGTGACACGCCAAAGGCAGACTCACCGACGACAAGGCCGAACCCGACAATCGCGACGGCTACGACTCCCGGCAGGCAGCAGAGCGCATGAGGCAGCCACTTTTGTAACTTGGCGTTCATGGTAGAACCTCCTTAAAAACTTAATATTGCGATCCACAGTCCTGACCCGACGAGGGCCAGAAACACCGCTCACCATCCATGAAATTCGCGGGATGAATTTCTCTGGATCGGCAGCCCTGCTCGCGCCAGGACAACCACGCCAAGCCCCAGCCAGGGATGCAACGGGTTGGGCATATGCTCGGCATCCGTGAGCAGCAAGAGCAGGGCGCCGAGAAGCAGTTGCCCATAGAGACCAATCAGCAGCCAGTGCGTCCATCGAATTTCCCAACGCTTCACCGGCCAGTTTGCCCAGACTCGCACCGTATGCCACAGAAATCCGACTCCCACGACGCCAACAAGCAGATACCCCAGCAGGCTATGCCTCGCGCTCATTCGCTTTCAGAGTACCTCCTCAGGGGAAAAAGCATGGGCGTCTTTTCCGCGTACACCCAGTATTCCTGGCCGAACTTCTCGGCCAGATACCGATCCTCCTGTCGAGCCAGCCGATAATACAGCAGAACCAGGACGGGCCACATCACCAGGCCAGGCAGGGTGGGCCAATGCACCAGCCAGCCGGCCGTGACGAGAACGAGCCCCAGATATTGGGGGTGGCGTAGATAGCTGTAGATGCCTCGCGTCGCCAATTGATCCCTGGCGCGATAGACTTCCCGCCAACCCAAACCGATGAGCAGAATACCGAGTAACGTGATCAGCGAGCCGAGGGGCATGCCGATCCTGTACATGTAAAGGAGGAACTCTTGTTCAAAGAAGGTCAGGCCCAGGACGGAAGAAAGGAAATATACACTCAGCGGGAAACCAAACATCTCGGCGAAGAGCGAGACCACGAAGGCCATATAGATCCCATGCGATCTCCAGGCTCGCTTCAACCTGACCGGGATGAGCGCCAAAAAGGCGAGGAAGACAGCAATGGAGGCCGCCACCCAGTCCCATCGGCCACCGACGATTCTTAGTCCATGCGCACTCATCTCACCCGTTGTCAGGATGATAAGGGAGTGGCCCACTCCGATGAAGAGGAAAGTGACAGCTAAGGCCGCGCCTGTGAACGCAACGACAGTGAGGATATGAGTTCGGACCGTTTGGCTAAACTGCATGTTCTTTTACCTCCAGACCGCCTGTGCCCGGTTATGACGAAGTGACGACGGCCAGATTCACGGTTGCGGCTTGCATACCATTGACTCTCTTCAGGCTACGCTCGATGGCGTTGACACACGAAGCGCAATGCACATCCTGCACGGGCAAGGTTAGATTTTTGAGGGTCATTCGGTTACTCCTATCGGGTAGCTCCTACGTAATCGTAGTAGGTAAAATCATAAAATAAAAACGCTCGTAGGAACTTAAAGGAACTCGTAGGAACTTAAGGCCTCAGTTCCTCTAAGTTCCTTTGTATCCTCCAGCCATCAGATAGGGTTGGCCTCGTAGCCGCGTTTCTTGGCCGCCGCGATAATTTGTTGGGCGGTCACTTGCATTTCATCGTACTCCACTTCCATCTGTTGTTTGCGATAACTGGCTGTCACCCGTTTGACGCCCGGCATTTCGTCTTCAATCCCTTCCAAACGCATCACGCAGGCGGTACAGTGCATATCCGGTACCCGAAAAGTCTTCTTGGCCATAAAGGTTCTCCTAATTGGAAAATTCAATTTGCCCGCCGAACATGCCCATCGAGCAGGTGTAATACAGCACCGACCCGGCTGGCTGCGGCGGCAGCTCAATCGCAGTTACACCGGTCGTTGGTAGGATTTGGAACAAGTTTAACGCCGGGACGACGAAAGCCAGAGTGCAGCCATAGGTATTGTTGGTGGTCAGGTTGAGCAGTACCGGCTGCGCGGCCGGAGCACGGCTAATCGGGGGATTGTATCCGTAATCGAGCACATTAATGTTGACCACATTGGCCGCCCCAGCTGGTTGGTCAGGCAGCGATTGCGGGCCAACGACAACCGGCTTGAAAAATGGCGTCGCCTGGGCTTGACCTGGAGCTACTGTGGGATGGGTGAATGGCTGTGGCGGGGGTTGAATCGTTGAAGGCGGTGGCAACGTGTTCGGCGTCAAGGTCCTCGCACTAACAGCCCGGCTGACGGTAAAAGGCGCTCCCAGGAGGGTCAAACCGCCATCAATCGAGACCAGCCCCAGTACGAAGACGACAATCGCGACCAGTTGCAAAAAACCCTGTTCCAACTTTTGACCCAACTGTGTAGTTAGATAAGCCAAGCCAAAGAAGAGGGGACTGGTTCCCAGGGTGAAGGCAAACATTATCGCCGCACCTTCCAGTGGATTGGCCACACCGATAGCCAGGGCCATCATCGCCTGCGTGACCCCACAGGGGATGAGCACCGTCAATGCACCCAAAAAGAGGGGCGTGACCTGAGCGCCGCCTTTGGCCGTCCGGCGAATGTAGCGGGTTACAAACGCCGGCGGTTCCAGGGCAAAGTAGCGAAAGATAGGGTGGACATTGAGCATCCGCAGGGCTGTGCCCAACATAAAGACGCCAATCGCCAGTTGCAGGATAGCTCGCATAAACGGGGTCAATTGCAGTATAGACCCCAACCAGCCCAGCAGAAAACCTAAAACAGTATAGACGACGAGTTTCGCCGCCAAGAACAACAAGATCGGCCAGGTTAAATTGGGTGACGCTCCTTTATCCATTCCCGTAGCGGCTGGCTTAGATGGGGGCGGATTTTTGACCCTTTTGGCGACAGGCCGAGCCACGACTTTGGCCTTGAGCTGGTTTTGGATATTTTGCTCGGCTTGATGAGCCACCGAGCTGGCGAGCAGACCTCCTTGTACGGCCAAGCAACTCAGGCCGCCAGTGGTTAAACCGGTCAGAAAAACGACGATCAGATTGGTCACAAGCAACTCCTTGGAGTGAGAATAAAGTCATGCTTTGGGAATTTGGTAGAACTGAAACAGACTATTCAGGCGTGTGGCTGATCGCCCCTTTGCTTAGAAAGCCGGGCGCCAGGATGGTTTATCCCTTCCACGCCGCTTGGGCTGTATATTTGGTTATCTCTGCTCGTCAGAAACTTTTAAAACCTCCTTTGACTTGAATAGGGTAAGCAGGCGCGAAAATCTCTTCGCGCTCGCCGATGGAGACAAACGTGATCTGACAGCTTTGGCCGGGACACACGCCCAACACGTTTCGACCTTGCGTCGCCAGAACCGCCAGACTACCAGCTTGCTGAGTGGACACCAGGCGGCCACGGCCAGTGTGGCATAGTAAAGGGGGTTGCTGAAACTCAAGTCACCCCAGTGTAGCCAGGCGCCTATGGTAGCAACCAATACGATAATGGCTCCAGGAATAGAGCAAGCAATGAATGGTAATTTGAGAGAAGGTCGAGAGCGCTCCATGTCATATTCCAATCTAGATTGGGTAACTCCTACATAGTGTAATAATACTACAGTATTGTAGTAAATTAAAGTCAGATTGTCAAGTCAATCGGCTAGGCAATCTTCACCAGGGTGGCCATGCCCCCATCCATGTGCAGCGGCTTGTGGCAGTGGAACATCCAGTCGCCGGGGTTATAGGCTACGAACTCAAGTTCGACCGCGCCCATCATAGCCGGCACCTCCACTGTGTCTTTAATCAACGGCGCTGAGAGACCCTGGCCGTTGATACTCACCACCCGAAAAGATTGGCCGTGCAGGTGAAAAGGATGCGCATGCATGCTCATATTGAACAGTTGCATATAAACTAATTGATCGCGGTGGGCGGCGAGAAGCTCGGTCTCAGGATAGACCTGGCCGTTAATGGTCCATACGTTGGGGTCCGCGCTCATCATCGGGCCGCCGGATAATGTCAGCGCATAGACTTCGACATCCTCGGTGGCCGGCGGCAAGAAATCTACCCCTTGCCCCAAGCCATATGACCACAGGCGCAGCCGGCGTTCTGAAGCCGGTATCTCAGCCTCGGTGGCCGACTCAAACCCCTCATATACGACCAGCGTCTTGAGGCCACCTTTGGTGTGCTCGGTGTCGAGGGCAACGAGCGGCCATTTGCCGGGGTTATCGGCTACAAAGGTCACGTCATAGCGTTCAGCCGGGGCGATAGGGACAGCATCCACCTCGACCGGCTCCTGGAGCGGATTGCCATCAGTATGGGTGACCTGCAAGCGGTGGCCTACTAAGCGCAGGGTGAAGGTTTGCATGTTGCTGGCATTGATGAGGCGCAGCCGGACACGGTCGCCGCGTTTGACTTCGAGCGGCTCGGTGGCCGGGAAAGCCTTGCCGTTGATGGTGAAGGTGTCATAGGGCGGTCCATCGTCGCCCATCATCCCTTGCATCATGCCTCCCATCATCCCACCCTGACCCATCATGCCACTCTCGTCCGAGGAACCATCACCCATCATGCCACCCCCCATCATGCCGCCACCTTCTGGAGACTCGTTAGCGTTCGTTGGGTCGGTTACCCAATCATCTAGCATCAAAGTGTACTCGCGGTCAGTTGGGGCGTCGGCGGCCAGTGGTTCGATGATGAACGGGGCTGACAGCCCAAAGTCCTGTTGCCGGGCCGAGTTGACGTGGGTGTGATACCAGCGTGTCCCGGCTGGCCGGGCTTCAAATTCATAGACAAATGTCTCACCGGGTTGGACGGCCGGCTGGCTAATGTCGGGCACACCGTCCATATGGGTGGGCACATCTATGCCGTGCCAATGAATCGTGGTCGGTTCGGGCAGCTCATTTTTGAGGCTCACCCGTACCCGGTCACCCTCACGGACGCGGATAGCTTTACCTGGCACAGCGCCGTTGTAAGTCCAAGCCCTGATGACCTTGCCCGGCGCGAGTTCCCAGTCTATTTCCTGGGCGCTCAGCTTGACCTCGACATCCGACTTACCGAAGGTTGGTGTGGCCGCCGCCAGGTTGGAACGAGCAGGAGCGCACCCGGCCGCAGCAGCAGAGAGCGCGGTCAAACCAGCCATTTTCAGAAAGGCACGCCGCGAAAATCGCTGGCAGATTGCCCCCCTGGGCCAGATTAGATTATTTTCAGGATTGTTTTGAGGGGTCATCTCAATATTCCCTCACCCTTCATCGCTCACTCCGGCAAAATCGCGCCAACCAGTTCCTCAATCTGTTCACCGGTCATCGGGCCAACCTGGATGTGGCTGATAATCCCTCCCCGATCCACCAAGACACTCGTCGGCAGCCCGAACAGGCGATACAGGTCGGTTGTGACCTCGCCGGTTTCATCCAGCAGCACCGGAAAGCTCATGTTAAATTCCTCCACGAAGCGCTGCGCCTCCTGGAGCGAATCTTGAAAGGTCAGGTTAATCGCCAGAATGACAAATCCATCAGCCTGGTGCGTCTCATATGCCCGGACGAGGTCGGGCATTTCCAGGCGGCAGGGGGGACACCAACTGGCCCAGAAGTTAATCAGCACCGGTTGCCCGCGAAATTGAGACAGGCTCACTTGCTGACCATCGAGCGTCTTCAAGGTGAAATCGGGCGCCGGTTGGCCCACTGCCAACTCGCCGGTGCTGTCGGCGCTTGAGGTAGTCTGCTGGAGAATGACAGGGGTCGGAATTGGCCCACTGATCGGGGTGATGGCGGTGATTGTTGGCTGGGTTGAAACCGGCCGTGACCAGAGCGATAGCCAAACAAACGTACCGATAGCTAAACCTACCATCAGCCCACTACCCATGATAATCCAGGGCGTCCGGCGGCGTTCTTTGATAATTTGCTCATTCATCTTCGTTCCACTCCTGGAGCGAGATATAATTAACCGGCGCTACCAGCCTAAGATTTGTCCTTTACCGTAGTTACCTCTCTGTCTATGGCTTCGAGGATCTCCAACATCTGCCCAGTGTGGTCGCCGAAGTAAATATCCACCCGCTGCACCCGGATGATGCCCTGGGCATCAATGATGACAAACCCCATCTGGGCCACACCGGACATCCCACCCATCGGCTGGCCGGGTTTAGGCAGCAAATCGTACTGACCGGCGACGGTCAGGTTGGCGTCAGATAGGATGGGCAGCGTACTGTCACTGCGTTGTCGCATTTCAACTGCTTGAGCCGCCGGATCACGGTTAATAGTATAGATATCGGCTTGCGACTGCAGGGCTTCGGCCGAATCTTGCAGCTCGCCGAGCTGCTGCACACAGAGCTGTCAACCTACACCCATGTTGAAAACCAGCACCGTCGGCCGGTCCGTCTGACCGGGGGTAACGGTCACCATTTGGCCGGTGTCATCCTGTAAAGTAAATGCCGGGGCCAGTTGCCCGACCTTCGTCCCCACATCTTGGGCTGTGTCCGGGAAACCGATGGGGGTAGGCAAAGCCACCCTGACGCCCGCCTCGCCGACAGTTGGGTTATTCAGCCACCAGGTCAGGCCGGCCACGATCACCATGAGCGCTGCACCGGCGAGACCGAGCCACAGCCGGCCACGAGTTTGACGTGATCGGCGTGAATGACTGGGTGCAATTCGTTTTTTGCGCATTCTTGACCCCCTTTAACGCTCATTAAGACCCATCGTCCACGCATCGCCCTTTCCATTTTATCATTTACTGGGGTGGGGTCGGCGTGGGCGCAAAATCTTCACGAGTTTGATCCCACTGATACTGCCGATTCTCCGCCACCCATAAGCTTTTGAAGTATTCGATCACGGCTCGGATATCGCTATCGGAGAGCGTGCCGCCAAAGGCCGGCATGCGCAGCGGCGAGCCGGGCCGGAGCGGGTCACTCATCCCGTCGCGGATCATTTCATACAACACCCGATCGGAGTGATGCCAGGTGTGGCCCGTGTTGTCATGTGGCGGGGCTAAGCCCAGGCCATCGGGGCCAGGCGTGGCCCAGTTCGGCGCGCCCTCGGCCTTGGGGCCGTGACAACTGGCGCAGGATTGGGTATAAACCTCGCGGCCCCGGGCCACTTGCGTGGTCTCAAGCGCCGGGTAAGGCGTGACGGAGACAACGGCGGTAGCGGCTTGCACGCTATAGCCCTGCCGGGCCACGCCGCAGCCCCCTAAGGCCAGGGCCACTAATCCTATCCAAAATATGCTTCGAGTCATCCACCAGCCCCCGCAGCGCGCCGGGTGGTCGCACCATCTGACGATGGCCAAACCGCGCTGTCGGTCAAAACCGCAACCATGACTTGAGGCGCGGCCGGATTGGGCCGCTGCTGCCAGCCTTGGCTCAAAAGTTCTCGAATGTGTTTGACCAGTAGCTCATTCAGGGGAGCTGTCCATTGAGGCTGGCCGGTCTCGTCGAAGGGCGTAGAAACATACCAGCGCTGTTGTCCGGCCGGGTCAATAAGAAAAACACCCGGCGTGTGCTGGATCTCATCTTGTTCGGGAATCACCATGATGTTGTAGGCCTGCCAGACAGGCTCTAGTTCCTCGGCGCTCCCGGTCAAGAAGTGCCACGTCGGTATTTCATCCAGCCGCCATTTCTTTGTCGCAGCCAGCACGTCTGCCACTGTATTGGCCTCCAGGTTGACGTTTACTCCCATGAACACGACGGAGCTTACATCGTCTGAGAGCGTTTGACTTACCATTCGCAGGTGGGTAGCTGTCAGGGGACAGGTTTCCTGGCACTGGCTGTCCAGGAAAGTGAGCACGACCACCTGGCCTCGAAAATCGGAAAGAGCCAGGCGAACACCCTTATGGTCTACCAGGCGGAAATCCGGAGCAACACCATCGAGTTCGGCCCCCTCATAAGATGGGGACGTGTCGAGCGCTGCCGAATCCCCTTTGTCGTTGGCCATCGCCAAAACTAAAACAACCATCATGATCGCTAAGACAACCGCTGCTATTTGCCACCAGCGCCGGTAGCGATAATTCATTAACCAACTCCTTCCGCTTGCATCATAAGGCAAATCCAGGTGAGGTTAGGGTACCTCGGCGGCTGCGGCTTGCCAACTGCGGGCGTTATCGTCGCTGCGGAAGAGCGAGCCGTCGGCGCTGGCGGCATAGAGATGATCGGGTTGCGCTGGGTTGATGGTGAGCGCGACCACCCCCGCCGTCCCTAATCCCTGCCCGGTGGCTTCCCAGCTTAAGCCACTATCTTTTGAGCGAAACACGCCGGCCGGACCGGCCGCGAACACCACCTGCGAATCACGCGGATCCACCACTACTTTATTCACTTGTGAGTTGATGGGTAAACTACCCATAGGGCGCCAGCCTCAGAATCAGTCCATACTGAGAAAGGCGCCATCCGGGGTAGCGGCGTACAGCCAGCCGGTATTCATACTGCCCGGCAACGGGGTATGGGTCAGCGCCAGCACCTGGCGATTGGGCGGACCTTGATCGGCCGAGCGTTTCCAGGTGTCGCCCTCGTCGTGTGACTCAAAGATGCCCACATCGGCGACCCAGGCAAACAGCGATTTGGTGTTGTCACGTGGGTAGCCATTTGAATGGAGGGCGAGCGCGGTCACCTGTTCGTTTTCCAGACCCTGCGTCACTTTCTGCCAGGTCTGCCCGGCGTCACGGCTGCGCCAGATACCGATCTGTGCCCCAGCCAGGTAAACGATGTCTGGCTGGTCGGGCCGGATGGCCACATGCGCGATGCCGTTGGCCGGGATGTCGGCGGGCAAAGTCATTGGCTGCCAACTTTGGCCCTCGTCCTGGCTTTGGTACAAGCCGCTTGCGGTGGCTGCGAGCAGATAGCCGTTGAGCGGGTCCACCGCGAGTGAATGCACTTCAGCCAACTGGGTCTCGACTGACTCCGCCGGTTGGCCAGCCTCAATAGTCGCTGACTGGCCTACTGCGGCAGTTGTGGCCGGTTGAGTAGGCTGGTTCTGGGCACAGGCCGTCAGCAGGATGAGTAAGGATAGGATTATCACCAATTTTTGCGGCATACTTTTCCTCCGTTTTGATTGTTTCTCAAGTGGATCAGCCAAGTTCCTACATTATTGTAGGAGTTAAACTCGAAAAAATAACCAGGTCAATGAGCGACCTGGTTGATGAACATCAGTCAGCCCAGCCCGGCGACCGTCCACAGGCAGCCAGCGGCAAACAGGGCCAGCGTGGTGATAATGGACCAGCGTGAAGGCGCCCAACTTGGCTTCGCGAGCGGCTGGATGAGCCGGTCAACCCGCTGGGCCGTCACACTCAGACCGGCCACCACCGCCCACCCCGGCAGCACCACCGGCTTATTCACCGTGACCAGCTTGTGCAAGGCCCCGGCCAGCGCCGCCCGGCCACTCACCGCAATAGCGGCGGCATCCGCTGCCATCTCCTTTTCGGCCAGGTAGCAATCGCGCAGTTCGGCCAAGAGGGGCGCAAAGAAGAACAGGCGGCTGAGACAAATCGCTAGCGCCATGCGCAGCGGCTCCCGGCGCTGGAGGTGATAAGCTTCGTGATGCAGCACGGCTTCCAACTCGGCCTCGGTCAGTAACTCGATCAGCCCCTGGCTCAGGCAAATGCGGGGCCGCCATAAACCGTAGCAGAAAGAGAAGGGCTTACCACCGGCAACCACCACCACCGCATTGGTCAGTTTCAGCCGGTTGGCCAACCGGGCGACGACCGGCGGCGGGGGGAGGCGAGCCGCCTGGGTGGAACGAAGCAAGCGGTACGTTGCCCACCCCAACCGCCAGGCGGTTGTCGCACTGTTCCCCACCATCATACTCAAGAGCAGCCCGGCGCTCACCGCAGCAACCACTGAACCCTCATTTCCAACCGGCATGGGCATGGCCAGATGAGGCATTAGCATGGAACAACAGACCAGCCACCACGAGACGCCCGGCCAAACGACCTTGAACGGCACCACCAAGATGGCCCCCAGACATAAAAGCAAGATGCTGGCCAGGGCCATGAGCGTCCGGAAAGCAAGTCGGTCAGTCATGAAAGGTCTCCTTTATCTTGTTAAGGCTTTCAAGGCAGCTAAACGAGCGGGATCCAGGTTGTCCAACTCTCGTGAAAATTGGGCCAGGGCAATCTCGCCAAAATCCTCTACCAGGGAGCGCACGACTTGACTGGCTGTTTCGACGGCGTAGTCCTCTCGACTCATGGCCGGGCGGTAGAGATGGGCGCGGCCCACTTTGTGTTGGGTTAATAAGCCCTTCTCCACCAACCGTCCCATCACGGTCAGAACTGTCGTGTAAGCCAGCGACCGGCGGCGCTTGAGTTCGTTGACGACCTCGCGTCCGGTTGCCTCGCCCTGGGTCCAGAGGAAATCCATAATGGCCATCTCCAGCTCGCCCAGGATTTTTTCAATCCCATGACCGGGGCCGGTTGCAATTTTTCGGTACATCTGCTTTGATACTGCTTGCATTCGATCCCTTCCGCTCCTTTCTGCTCAACTCTTACAGAATTGTAGTAGAAGGTTAAAGAAATGTCAAGACAACTTTTATCATTTCCACCGGGAGACATCCGATTGGGGTGAATTGTTCACTTAAAGACCCTGTCTCTGCTGTGAATTCATCTTATTGTATGCCGCGAGTGCAGATGGCTCGCTTTTCCGCAGCGCGATACCATTCGCAGTTGGCAGGTCATTGCTACTGCCGCTGGGGGACAGATGATCTAGTTGAGCCGGATTCAAGGCAAGCGCGACAACGGCCACCTTCCCTAACCCTTGGCCGCTGGCTTCCCAAGTCAGTCCCCTAGATTTCGAGCGAAACAGACCAACCGGGTCGGCAGCAAATACCACTTGCGGATCAACCCGGATCCACGACTACTTTATTTGATTGAAATAGCGCCATTTGGAGAGGACTGCTGCGGATTTGTAACTGAACGATTCGTTCAGTTACTACTGATAATGTTAAAAAACTGCCCTCTCTTCTGTCTTATTTTGACAACCTATAGAAATGCTATAAAATGTGCTCCGAACTAATGTTCTAGCACCTTTCCAGACTAGACCTGCACATTCACGAGCGAGGGAGGACGCTGTGAGTTCCAGGAAACGGAAACGTTTGGAGTCGACTGTTGCTGCCATTCAACAGCGTTGGGGTACCAAAGCCCTGTATCCGGCAGAGCGAGCCAATCCGACTGCTGAGGTACCTCATATCCCAACCGGCTTTTCGTCCCTGGACAAAGCCATGGGAATCGGCGGTATCCCCCGCGGCCGTTTGACCGAACTGCTCGGCGCACCTACCTCGGGCATGGTCACCCTGGCCCTCAAAATCATCGCCAACGCCCAGGCGGCAGGAGACATAGCTGCTTACGTAGACCTTGGGTCCACTTTCGATCCTGACTATGCGGCTCGCTGCCATATCAATCTGGCCAAACTGCTGCTGGTGCGCCCCCGTACTGGACAAGATGCCCTGGAAATCGTCCAATCCCTTATCGCCAGTCGAGGCATTGGGGTGCTGGTCTTCAACTCCATCACTCACCTCATCGCCGATCCTCACGGCGCGCAGACGTTGTCGGTAGCCCTGCGACAGCTCCCCTCAATCCTGGCTAAATCTTCCTGTGCTCCCATTTTTTTGACTCCGCTTCAATTTGGCGATGTCCAATCCAAGGCTAACTATCCGAGTGGTTTTGCTTTGCCTAACTACACCACGATACGCCTGCTGCTCGAAAAAGAGCGCTGGCTGCACCGAGGGCGCGATGTGCGCGGCTATGAGGCCAGGGTCATCGTTATCAGAAACAAATTAGGGCCTGAAGGCCAGGATGCACGCATCGCAATCACCTTTAATGGCGTGGTAAAAGGGGATAGCACGTGATCGTCTGCGTCCTGATTCCATACTTTGCTGCCGCCGTTGAGCGCCAGATACTGTCCTCGCCAACGGCTCTGCCCTTAGTCATCACCGAGTCGGCCCGGGTCCCGGCGCGCGTCTATGCCGTTTCAAGGGAGGCAGCCCAACTGGGTCTTAGACCAGGGATGTCGCTGCGACAGGCTCAGGCGCTATGTCCCCAAGCGCGTCTTGTTCCCGCTAATTTATCCCTATATCAACAGTATTGTGATGAGCTGCTGACCATCCTGACCGGCTTCACCGATCGGCTTGAATTGGAGGCGATCCAGCCGGCCCTCAACGCTTACCTTGACTTGGGGCATCTCAAAAGTATGGACGCCATTGCGTCAGGCCGGGAAATTGGCCGGGCCGTGCGAACCCAGACTGGCCTATCCCCGGCGCTTGGTTTGGCCAGCGGCAAGTTTCCCACCTGGGCGGCGGCTGCCGCCACCAGCTCGAACAAGGCCCTCGTCGTCGGGCCTGGCCAGGAGGCCGTTTTTCTAGCTCCCCGTTCGATCAACCTGCTCCCTCTCGATGAAGAGTTGACCCAACGTTTTCAACGGTTGGGGCTACGTACTTTGGGGCAATTTGCAGCCCTGCCCGCCGGCGCAGTTCTGACGCAATTCGGTTCCTACGGGCGCTGGTTGCACCAACTAGCCCGGGGTCAGGACGACCGTCGAGTGTTGCCTCGCCGCTCTCCGCCCATTGAACAGGCCACGCGCCAACTGGATGGCCCAGTTTGCGATTGGGCCACGCTGATAGCTCTCTGCCGGATGATGACAGCAGAGTTGGCCAACTGCCTTCAGGACAGTGGTCGTCTAGCGCGGCTGCTGCACCTGAGCTTGGAATTGGAGGACGATACAGAATGGGCTGATCAGATCGTGCTGCGCCAGCCTACCAGCAACTCGGAGCGGCTGGCCTTGAACTTGGAGGCGCTGCTGCATCGCCTCCAGGTGACCTGCGGTATCGTGGCCGTGACCATCACCCTGGCCGATCTGCTGCCAGCTATGGGCCAGCAGCTTGAACTATTCGGTTATAGCAGCGGCATGGAGCAGGTCCGGCAGCTGAACGAGCGCCTGCCAGATTTGATTGCCCGTTATGGGGCGAACTGCTTTTACCAGGCCGCTGTAACCAATCCCGCTGCTTACCTACCGGAGAGCCGGTTCCAACTTCGGGCCGTGGCCGCGATATGACTCTGTTGTGGCCTGATGGAGAACGGATTACTGTCGAAAGCGATGCCATAGCCGCACCGTATGCTTTTACCTGGCAGGGCCAATGCCATGTGGTTCAGGAAATCGCCAAGCGCTGGCGAGTGGATCAGGGCTGGTGGCGCAAGCGCGTCTGGCGCGAGTATTTCAAACTGACCACCCAGACCGGTCTGTTGGTAGTCATTTATCGAGATGTGCCGACGGGTGCGTGGTTTTTGCAGCGGCTATACGATTAGCTGAGATTAAGGAGTAGAGAGTAGGAAGTAAGGGAGCATAAAATCCTTAACCCTCTACTCCCTACTCCGCACTTCATACTCCCTTCCCAATGGATTACGTCGAACTACACTGTCACTCCAACTACAGCCTCCTGGATGGGGCGAGCCATCCCGAAGAGCTAGTAGCGCGGGCGGTCGAGCTGGGGATGCCAGCTCTTGCGCTTACCGACCACGATAATGTGTATGGAGTCGTTCATTTTGCCCAGGCCGCTCAAGCAGCCGGCCTGCGGCCCATTTTCGGCGCGGAGTTGACCCTCGCCAGTGGCTATCACCTGACCTTGTTGGTCGAGAATGAAGTCGGTTGGACTAACCTCTGCCGACTTATCAGTTGTGCCCAGCACAATGCTCCTAAGGGCCAGGCAGCGCTTCCACCCCTAGCGCTCGCCGGCCAAACTGACGGACTGATCGCCCTGTCCGGCTGTCAACAGGGAGAAGTCGCGGTGGCGCTCTTACGTAAAGATTGGGACGCCGCCTTAAGGGCTGCCCGGCACTATCGAGAGCTATTTGGCCCCGACCACTTCTGGCTTGAACTTCAACATCACCTTCGCCCGGAAGATGGTGTTCTGGTAGATGGGCTAGTCGCAGTAGCCCGTCAATTGGGGTTGAATTATGTAGCCACCAACAACGTCCACTACGCCACTCGAAATGGTCAGCGTTTGCAAGATGTGTTAGTGTGCATTCGACATCGGACGAACTTGGATGAGGCCGGGCCGCTACTGCGGCCCAACTCAGAGTTCTATCTCAAACCAGCCCGCCAGATAGCTCCCCTCTTTGCCACCTATCCTAGGGCTCTGACCAATACGCTTCAGCTGGCCGACCGCTGTCACTTTGAACTACGTTACGGCTTGCAAGAGTTGCCGCGTTTTCCCATCCCGCTAGGGCTGGATGCGGGAACCTACCTGCATCAACTCTGCCACGAGGCTATCCCCTGCCACTACCCCGATCCACCTGAGCGCGTGTGGGAGCAACTGAACCACGAGGTGGCCGTAATTCAACAGGTTGGGTTGGCCAATTACTTTCTCATCGTCTGGGACATCGTCCGCTATGCCCGGGAGCATGGCATTCGCTGCCAGGGACGTGGTTCAGCAGCCAGCTCGCTGGTTGCCTTTCTCTTGGGGATCAGTCCGATTGACCCGCTGGCCAATGGTCTGGTCTTCGAGCGCTTTTTGTCAGCCGAGCGGAGCACGGCGGCAGACATTGATCTCGATTTCCAGGCCGACCGGCGTGAGGAAGTCATTCAGTACATTTATGGACTTTACGGTACAGAGTACGCTGCGATGGCTTGCACTTTTGTCACTTTTCAAGCACGGAGTGCTCGCCGGGAGGTGGGGCAAGCACTGGGCCTGTCCCCAGCGCTGCTGAACCAGGTGATAGACCACTCAGATGACGTGGATGAGTCTCAGGAAACAAAAGACGTGCTTACGCCGTTGCGAGAGTTGTGCCGTCAGATTGACGGCTTCCCGCGACACCTGGGCCTGCACAATGGCGCTTTTGTCATTACTGGTGCGCCCCTTGCCACTCGGGTGCCAACGGAGCCAGCGGCGATGATGGGGCGAGTGGTAGTGCAGTGGGATAAAGAAGCTCTGGAAGCGGTCGGATTGGTCAAGATTGACATCTTGGGCTTGCGGATGCTCTCTGCTATCGTCGAAACAGTTGCTATCATTAAGGAGATCATGGGCCAAACCCTTGACCTGGGGCGACTGACCTTTGACGATCCGGCAGTCTACGAGATGATTGTCCAGACCGATACGATTGGCGCCTTCCAGGTAGAATCTCGCGCTCAGACGCAAATACTGCCCAGGCTCAAACCGCACTGTTTGGCTGACTTGGTTATCTGCATCTCGCTCATCAGACCCGGGCCTATCCAAGGCAATATGGTTCATCCCTACCTGCGTCGTCGATTGGGTCAAGAGCCGGTGACTTACCTACACCCTCGGCTAGAAGCCGCTCTGGCCGAAACCCTCGGCGTAATACTCTTTCAGGAGCAGGTCATCAAAGTAGCAGGCGACTTGGCTGGCTTCCGCCCGGGGCAGGGCGAGCAATTGCGCCGGGCTTTGGGAAGCAAACGGGGCGCAGCCGAAATAGAACGCCTCCGTTCCGCTTTTCTGACTGGGGCGCAAGCGAATGGAGTTTCTTTGGATATAGCCGAGACAATCTTTGCCCATCTTCAGGCTTTTGGCGGCTACTCCTTTGCCAAAAGTCACGCCGCTGCCTTTGCCGTCCTCGTATACCAGTCAGCCTGGTTAAAGCGCTACTATCCGGCGGCGTTTGTCGTCTCATTACTTAATAATCACCCGATGGGATTCTGGTCACCCGCCGTTATCTTGGGCGACGCGCGGCGGCATGGGATTGCTGTCCTGCCGGTCGACCTTCACCGCAGTCAGGTGCGCTGTGTAGTTGAAAATGGCAGTATTCGACTTGGTTTTAACTATGTGGCCGGTTTGGGTAAGGGAGGCAGCGCCCGGGTGGTCGAAGCTAGAAGTTCAAGGGATTTTACTGGACTGGTAGATTTCTGTCGGCGTACCCGTCTGGCGCGTCACTTGATTGAAAACTTGATCCTGGCCGGGGCAATGGATGGTTGGGGGATTCCCCGCCGCCAACTCCTGTGGGAGTTGGGGCAGATACGCTACCGGGAGGAAGAATTGGATTTAAGCTCTCCTATAGAGGAACTAAAATTGCCTCCACTCACTCAAGCCGAGGCGTTGATGTTGGAACGTGAGGTGCTGGGGTTGTCAACCGGCGAGCACGTGATGGCGCTCTATCGGGGTCAATTGGCTGAAAAAGGCATTCTAGGGAGCGCGGAACTGGCGGCGCAGCTATCCGGGCGGCAGGTATGGATAGCCGGATTGATGGTTGTTCATCAGGCCCCGCCGACGGCCAAAGGTCATCATTTTCTTACTCTGGAAGACGAGAATGGCTTGATCGATGTGATCGTGCGACCACAAATTGTGACTCAAATCAAAAAACTGCCATCTTGGGAGAATCATGGCTTAAATGACCAGACTCTGCTCCTGGTGGAGGGTATCGTCCAGCAAAATGGGAATACAGCCAGCGTCCTTGCAACCAGGATACAGTCTCTCATAACCAACGCTAGCTCTGGTACATCCGCAAATTCTGGCTAACGGCGGGTAATTCAGAGACCATCAAAGCAAAATTCGTTTTTCAACTCTCGGCAGAATTATGCGCCAAATTCATGGCGTGAAAGTCGTTTTTCAGCCTATTTTATCTCTTTTCAACGGCAATTTTTTGGTTTCAATCCGGCAGTTTTATGGTGTGAGTCAGAATTCTGGGTGAATTAGCCCATCCTTCCATGCGATGACAGAAGGATGGGTAGATATTTTAGGTAAAGACTCTAATCGGCCTTCAAATTGTCTGTAAAGGTCAACGTATAGGGATTAGAGATCATCGGAAACGCTCATTTCATGATAATCGGCAAATAATACTTGGGTGGCTTTTGTTGGGCGATATGCGGATTGGTACCATCCTGGTACTCTTCCACGTTGGTCAACCCATCCTTGTCTGGGTCACCAGAAGCATCATTCACCAGCGGATTAAGGTTATTATCAACTTCCCACCCGTCGGGCATACTGTCATTGTCACTATCGCCAGCATTTGGGTTGGTCCCATTCTGATACTCTTCAAGGTTGGTGAGCCCATCGCTGTCCAGGTCCCCGTTGGCATCGTTTGCCTTCGGGTTAAAGCCATTGCCGTCCTCCCAGCCATCAGACATACCATCGTTGTCGGTGTCAGCATCATTTGGGTTGGTACCCTTCTGATACTCTTCCAGGTTGGCCAGGCCGTCGTGGTCGAGATCGCCATTCGCATCGTTGATTTGTGGATCAAGGCCATTGTCCGCTTCCCACTGGTCGGGCATACCGTCGTCGTCAGCATCGGGATCCTGGGGCAGTTGGTCCTGGGCATATATCTTGGCGATAAAGGCATCAATACCACCGCCTTGATAAACATCACCGGGCACTTCACCCGCAGTTGGGAAATGATTGCTACGAGTATAACCGGTCAGGTAAGCGTTGCCTTCAAGATCGATTGCTACTCCGTACCCGGCCTCGTTGTTCTGGGTACCCAGGAAGCTACTATATATCAATTGACTGCCATTCTCGCTCAGATGAGTCACAAAAACGTCCTCATTGCCGTTGTGAGAGGTGTCGAAGGCGTCGGGAGTGGTCGGGAAACTGCTGCTGTAGGTATACCCAGTCACAAAGACCTGCCCGGTCAGATCAACGGCGATGCCATACCCGGCATCATTGGCCGAATTAGACAGGCTGCCGCCCAGGAAAGTACCGTAGATCAAGTCGGTGCCATAAGAATCCAACTTAACGACAAACGCATCCTCTCCACCGCTATAGCCGCTGTCAAAGACACCCGCTGTGGTCGGGAAGTTAGGGCTATAAGTTTTTCCGGTCAGGTAAATATTATTCCCAGAGTCTAACGCCAGGTCGTAAATGGTGTCATTACCGCTGCCACCCAGGAAAGTGCTGTAGACCATCTCAGGACCGTTTGTGTTGATCTTGGTCACAAAACCTTCTTGCGCGCCATTCGGATAATCGTCGAAACTGCCATAGGTGATGGGGAACCAGCCATAGGTATACCCCCCCACGTAAGCGAAACCACCGCCGTCAACGGCGATGCTGGTGGCAACATCGGTGCTGGAGCTGCCCAGGTAAGTGCTATATTCAAGATAATCCCCTGCGGGACTTACTTTTGTAACAAACGCATCTTCGCTACCCTGGAGATAATACTGAAGATAGTAGCCTTCAACAGGGAAATCCTCGCTAAAGGTATAGCCGGTAATATAAGCCGCGCCAGCGGAGTCAACCGCGATATCCTGACCCCGGTCATTGGACCATCCTCCCAGATAATTAGCGTACACCAGGTCGGAACCATCGGTGCTCATTTTAATCGCAAACGCATCCTCAGTGCCGTTGAGATAGCCGCTACCAAAGCCGCCTTGCGCTTCAATAGATTGTTGACCGACTCCACCATTACCCTCAGGGAAGTTATAGCTCCTGGTGTAGCCCGTAATGTAGGCCTGGTCATTGGAATCGACCGCGATTCCCAGGCCCCCTTCATTATCGTTACCACCGATATACGTGCTATAAACGAAATCGGTTCCAGTCGGATTGATTTTGGTAACGAAGACGTCCTCGCTGCCGTTATGATCACCGTCGTAATAATTACCCCCATCGGAAACTACAAAATCGAGGCTATAAGTGTAACCAGTAATATACGCACTGCCATTTTGGTCAACCGCGATGTCATAGGCAACATCGTTACTGCTGCCGCCCAGGAAGGTGCTGTAGTACAGCACCGGGTCGATGACCAGTGGTAACGCCTCGTCGTAATGACCTAGCTGCAAGCGAACTTGGTCGCCGGACAGCATGTAGCTTCCGGCTACGCTCAACTGCTCGCCGTTTTCCTCCTGGTAGATGACTGGGGTGTTTTGATGTAAAATTTCGCCGCCAGGCAGGCGTAGGAGGATATTGCCGGCTTCGTCCAATTCCAGCGACTCGGCCCCAGAAAATTCCATCACGATTTGATGAGGATTGCTGCCGGGGGCGACGATAAAATCGTACTCCAACTGACCCTGACTATTGCCATAGAGTTGGAGGTCGATTCCTGAATACACTTCCTCGTACTTTACCAATCGATAATTGGGCACATTGGTCACCCATTGGTCTGTATTGTTGCCGATCAGGTAATTGCTACGTCCAGCCAGTTGTTCTACACCCACGACTTCTTGGAGGGTATCGGCTGTGCCAGCCAGAGACATCTGCACAGCTAGAATGTCAGGAGCCGGAACTTCCCCGGCATCCTCGGCGATACCAGTAGATTGCTCCTGGCCAAGCGCCAGGGTAAACCCACTGTCGGTCAGGTACATGCTATAACCAGGCCCTCTGGAAATGAATCTCACGGCCGGATCAGTCTGCCCCTGGTTTGCCTCAAAGCGAAGGGGTAATTTGCCGTAAGCCTTGGCTAGATTTGGGGGTACATTCGTTTGAGCGGCAGCGCTGGGAACGGTAGTCCTTGATGAAATAACCATTAGGCTTATCAAGAGGGTGAAGATAATGAGATATTGACTTAACTTGTTCATAAGGTAACTCCTGTGGTCACGTAAGGGCGGTGCTCAACCGCCTGTGGTCGACATGAAACTATCAAATTAATAAAAAGGTTTTGGTACGCTTTGATTTATCTATATCGCTGATTCTCCTTTCCTCATAACCAGTCATTTATCTCAAACGCCTTTGGAAAGATTGATCTCTTCCTGAAACGTATAGATGGTGAACCGGTATTAGATACAATTGGACGAGGGTTGCAGGGATGGGTTGCAACAGGTAATGACCCACTCCTCATTTTCTTGTCAATTTCGAGATGTCCGGAGCCAAACCAAAAAAGGCTCTGGTGACTTGTCGCCAAAGGCCAGATTCAACTATTGAATTTAATGGAGAAAATAAAAATCTCTGCTGACTTGCAACCATGACTAAGTTCCTTCACGGAACTCCGAGCCGTTAAATCAGCCACTAAGGGACCGACCCTGGTTGCATTTAGCAGAGAGAGGGAGTGTAAAAGAGCCTTTTCGGCTCTGTAGAGTACCTCTACTTCAGCAGGTTTGGAGCGTGCGGAGATAATAAATTCTCCGGGGAGTGAACGTGGCTAACGTTACACTCGTTCACAATTTCTCTAATTATGTTACAATATTTTTGGGTTTAGATAGGTCATCTTATGGTTTTGTAGCTGCCACCTCAGGTGATGTTTCTAGGGGCCGACCATCCCCTGACGGGACTCAAGAAAAAGAAGCAGTGTCATTCGTCTCAGGAAGAACGGGCCCTTTATCGTTTTCTTTGTGTTGGTCATTGGCTTTAGGCAAAGTTTTAATCGGCCGATCATCATCTACCCAGAAACAGTGAATCCCGTAACAATCTTTGCCTGCGACATGGAGGATAGCTGAAATCCTGGGACCGCTAATCAGTTGGGCTACATCGCCGTACTCCTCCTCAACCCAGGCAGGCTGGTTTAAGCCCTCACCCTCAGAAAGTTGTAGTAGCTGGGCTATTTCGTCACTGGTTATGGTTTGATCGCTATAAGTGAGTTTGAGCAGTTTCCCTATCCGGCCTAACCAAGCCCCTTCATCTGGATTGATCGTGGCGTGGGCACTGGCCACCTGCTGGATTTTATCAAGATTGGGTTCCTTGGCTTTGCCATCACTCAACTTCATAGCTGTCCTTAAGGCGACTTGATAAGAGGAAGTTGCGTTAGACTCCGCTTGAATACGAGGGTCTTTGCCATACTTTTTGATAACCGCCTCCAAATCGAACGACTCATTGCTGACCTGGGTCCAAACCACTCGATCCATCCGCAAGAGATTAACGGTGTTGCTGCCTTCGAAATACACCAGAGCATAGCGATTTTTCTTGGTTTCTTCGGTGAGCCCGCCTCGCAGGGCTAAAGGAATTACTGAATAACGTCTTCCCCCATTGGGTCCATTATAAACCACAATCATCTTCTTATTTTTGTTAATGCCGTCTTGAAACCGTTTGGAGTAAAGGGCGACTCGAGCCGAGTTTTCTGCACTCGCAGATCTTTTATTTTTAACACTTTCGAGGGCATCATTAGACGGCTGATCGTTTTTATTTTGTCTGGCCTTGATCTGCGCCATCTGATTGGCCTGCGGAGGGATTCCGCTGGCACGGGCAGCTATGCCACTCACTTTTTTTAAGTTCATTTCACAAGCCATAAACCTCTCCCCTGGCCAACGCCACAAAAGTTCGCCAGCCCTCTGATTGAAGACAGTGTTGATGGAGGGGGGAACGTGACAGTTGCGCTTCTTTTATATTGAAGGCTGATTTCCAAAAAACTCATAGCGCGATTACGCTCGCAATCATATCGTCAGCCCCGAAATCTACCAGTTTCTCACCGCGTCTGCGCCGGTCAGTTATCGGCAGGCTATCCAGAACCAGCCGGTGGCGCAACCCCCGGCTGGAGAGGATATCGCAGCTCTTGGACCTGGCTGGGGCTACAGCCGCTGCTGTCACCTGGCCAGTCAGTTTGACTATTTCCAGACTCTGCACGCCCTGCCCGCTGCGCCCCTGGACAGGGAACTCACTCAGCGGGACTCGCTTGGCAAAGCCGGCCTGGCTAATGATCAGCACTTGAGCATCTCTGTCTGGCTCGATCACTGCGCCGGCGATGAGATGATCGTCCTTAGCGAGTTTGATTCCTACCATTCCTCGCGCCGAAGGAGTTGCCTGGGGATTGACCTGGTCTGCGACAAAGCGGATTGCTTTGCCGCCAGCAGTAAAAAACATAACCTCAGCCTTGTCGCCGCCCAGCCCGGCAAAAAGCACTTCGTCCTTTCCGTTTAAACCGATAACGGTAGCCCATGAGGCCTCACTCATATTCAAATCGTCAATCTTCGTTCGTTTGATGTTGCCACCCCGGGTACCGATTACCAGGCAACTGCCAGGACTTATCACGCTACCGCCAATCAAATATTCGCCCTTGCCCAGACCCAGCTCAGTGAAACTCGCTCCATTAGGCACAGATCCAATGGGAGCCCTCCAGGCTCGTCCCCGGTTGGATATAAGCAGAATCACATCGTCCGGCCCGGCCGCCAAATGCAGCAAATGCGCTTCAACCGCCTTGGCCGAGAGACCGGCTTTGATTTTATAAGTAAAGTCACCTGCATGGGTGCGATTGATCCCTCGGGTGGTAATTGCCACCACCTGCGGTCCGTCCGGCTTGGCCAAATCAGACTCGGTCGCGGCGGATAATCCAGCTGCTTGCTGCTCACCATCCAGAATAATCGTCCGGCGTGGGGTAGCGTATTGAGCTTTTAGAGCCCTAGTTTCTTCGATGATTACATTCAGCCGCTTGGCTTCGGAAGCAACTAATTGCTTCAAATAGTTGATCCGGGCCTGCAGCTCTTTTTCTTCTTCTTTCAGTTTGGTGCGTTCCATCGCCGCCAGTCGGCTCAGCTGCATGCTAAGAATTGCTCGAGCCTGGAGATCGCTGAATTTGAAGTCGGTAATCAGGTTTTGCCGCGCCGTATCCGTTGTCTTGGATCTTTTGATAGTAGCAATAATCTGGTCGATCATATCCAGGGCTTTGAGCAATCCCTCGACAATGTGCAGGCGGGCTTCTCGTTCAGCTAGTTCATGGCGGCTGCGCCGCTCGATGACAAGCAGGCGGTGTTCAATGAAGCGGGTTAGCATCTCGCGCAGAGACAGCAGCTTAGGCGCAATTTCTCCATCCTCGTCCACCAGAGCCAGACCGATAACGCCAAACGTCTGGCGGAGTTGGGTATAGGTTAAGAGAGACTCCAAAACCTGGCGAGGGTCGGCTCCGCGCGCTACCTCGATGACAATCCGCATGCCGGTATAATCAGAAGTATCCCGCAGATCGGTCACCCCGCTGATCCGGCCCTCACGCACTTCCTTGG
Organism: Chloroflexota bacterium; assembly: GCA_016860845.1. Next base: position 105,762 of record BOKF01000003.1, on the reverse strand, counting down.
CAATTCGTTCCAGAACCGTGCTTTTCTGCACAGCGTACGGTAGCTCAGTCACAATGATATCGGCCTTGCCCCCTTTAGTCTCCTCAATGGCAATGCGAGCCTGAGTCACTACGCGCCCCCGACCGGTTTCGTAGGCGGCGCGAATAGTATCTACCACTGTCTCCGGAGTGCCGTTGACTGCGGGTTCGATTCGATAGCGGTAAATGATACCACCCGTTGGAAAATCGGGGCCGGGCACGAGACGCATCAATTCATCGACGGTGATACTGTCGCGCATAGCCCAGCGTTCAGCTATATAAACTAGGGCATCGGAAACTTCGCCCAGGTTATGTGGGGGGATTTTGGTCGCCATGCTAACAGCCACACCGGTAGCGCCGTTGATGAGCAGATTAGGCAGCAAGGTTGGTAAGATCACCGGTTCTTGCAGGGAACCGTCAAAATTATCTGCCCAATCGACTGTATCACGTTCAATATCTTGCATCATGAAACCGGCAATGGCTGATAATCGAGCTTCGGTGTAACGCATCGCTGCCGGGGGGTCGCCATCAATCGAGCCGAAATTACCTTGACCCTCAATGAGAGGTTCGCGCAGGGAGAAATCTTGGGCCAGGCGCACCATTGATCCATAAACAGAGCTGTCACCGTGAGGGTGATATTTGCCCAGAACCTCGCCAACCACACGAGCCGATTTCTTATGAGGCTTGGTATGGATCAAATTCATATCCTGCATGGCATACAAAATACGCCGCTGCACGGGTAGGAGTCCATCCTCAACTCGGGGCAGCGCCCGGTCGGTGATGGTTTCGATGGCATAGTCCCGATAGGAATTTTCAAGATCTGCACATAGGTCGACGTTTCGTATTTGAATCATTTTTTATTCCTCAGCCTCCGCGTCACAGTCATTATCACCCAGGTTCATAGCATCCTCTCCCGCCCAGACGCGTAGGAGCCAACTTTTTCGCGGGGCTACAACATTACTCATCAAGACACTCATGGTCTGACTGGTATGGTGGGCATCTTCAACTGTCACGCGCACCATGTGCTCATTCAAGACCATGCTCCCATTTTCGCCTTCTTTTACTGGATTAACGGCGAAGATGGTTTCACGCAACTGGGCAGGATTCATCTCGCCCAGACCTTTATAGCGTTGAATGGTCACCCCTTCCTTGCCCCACTTTTGTAGCAGGTCATTCCGCTCCTCATCGGAGTAGGCATAACGCGTTTCTTTGCCTTTCTTAAGTTGATACAAAGGAGCGACGGCAATGTAGAGCTTACCGGCCAGCACCAGAGGCTTCATGTGTCGCCAGAAGAGGGTGTACAACAAGGTGCGGATATGAGCGCCATCCACGTCGGCATCGACGGTGATGGCTACGCCGCCATAGCGCATTTCTTCTACCTTGAAATCAGTACCAATCCCGGCCCCAATAGCCGCAACGATGGACTTAATCTCGGTATTAGCCAAAATTTTTGCGGGATTGCCGCGTTCAGTGTTAAGTATCTTACCTCGCATGGGCAGGATGGCGTGATAGCGCCGGTCGCGCCCCTGCTTACAACTCCCGCCCGCGCTGTCACCTTCGACAATGAACAACATAGTCTGTTCTATCGGCGCTCCCCGCGAGACATCGGCTAGCTTACCAGGGAGTCCGGACACTTCCAGGGCCGATTTGCGGATTATTAGCTGCCGGGCGGCCTTGGCCGCTTCCCGACCTCGAGCGGCTGCCTGGGCCTGGCCAACAATACTTTTGCCGACGGGAATATTTTTATTCAGGAAAGCCAGGAGATTTTCGTAGGTGACGGACATCGCCACCCCTTGTGCCTCGGGGGTCGTCAGAGCTTCTTTGGTTTGGCTGCTGAACTGCGGCGTGTCCGACATGGTGACATTGAGGATAGCGGTCAGGCCCAGTTGCAGGTCCTCACCTTTTACGGAACCATCTTTCAATAATTTCTTATCTGCGCCGAATTGATTGATCGCTTTGGTTAAGCCAGCCTGAAAACCGGATACAGCCGTACCTCCCAGAGGGGTCGGAATCGAGTTAACAAAGCTGTAAATATTGGTTTCATCGCCAGCGTATTGTAAGACAACCTCAACCGTTATAGCCTTATTACCACCTTTGAATTGGATCGGCTTGTGCAGGGCAGTGACACCTTCATTAAGGGCGGCAATGTAATCGAGTAATCCCTTTTTTGAGTGGAACACTCGTTTTTTGTGATCTTTTTTGGGACCGCGTTCGTCGCGAAGTTCGATCTTGACGCCGGGATGAAGATGGGCGACCTGCTCCAGTCGCGTCTCCAAGCGGGTAAAATCCCAAGGTACATTTTTTTCGGGATTTGGCCAATCCATGTTAGGGTCAAACCAAGCGCGGTTTGGTCGGAAGTGTAACTCTGTTCCAGTACCTAATTCAGGATTGGCCTTAACCGTCACCGTTTTACCCTTCACTTTTAACTGGGTCAACAAGTAAGTCTTAGGGTCGATGACCAACTCAGTCTCGGCACTAATTTCACCGATCACCTGCCCGTCGGCCACGATCTCGACCGGGGTAACCTGGTCACCGCCGTTTTCGAAGCGCTGCCGGTAAATCACGCCATTACGTCGCACAACTACCCCCAGCCACTTGGATAGAGCATTGGTGGCCTTGATACCTACCCCATGCAGCCCGCCTGAACCACTCAGATAAGCATCCTGTTTGCCGTTTTCTCGAAACTTGGCCCCACTGTGGAGTTTAGTCAGGGTCCGGGTTAGCGCTGACATTTTGATGTCAGTTTTATATTCCACCGGAATGCCTCGACCATCGTCCCACACACTGGCGCTGCCGTCCGAGTGAAGCTTGACCCGGATAGCGGAACCATGGCCGTTAATGATCTCATCGACACTATTGTCGATAACCTCCATTAAGATGTGATGCAAGCCGTAGACCGAGTTGTTCCCGATGTACATGCCGGGCAACCGGCGAATAGGTTCTAGAGGATGGACGCTGTCCAGGTCTTTGATATCGCTTGCGTTGTAAGCTGTTTTAGTTGTCACTACAGATTCTCCAAAAAGTAGAAAGGATATACTTGTCGTCTCTGAAACTGGTTAACGGATAGGGGTCAGGATAGATGGACGGAAGGTACTCATACAAAGAGTCTCCTCTGTGGGAACATGACTACCATTGAATGAGGCTCCATTAACCAGGATAGAAGCCATACACTGGGGGGTACGAACAGTCTCCAACTCAGCTTGAATATACTGCTTGATCTGGCTCATCATAACTGCCAGCACACCTTCTAATCCTTCCGGACCTGAAGGGAGCTCGCCGGTAATAACGACCGTAAACCGAGTATGGGATGAGGGTTGGAATGATTGAGGTTGCAACATTAGTGATCTCCTTTGAATTCTTGCTCGAGTTGTTTCATTGGATGAATAAGAGCAGTAATTAAGTCTAGAAAAACGTACTTAAATATTTTAAGACAAAGGTGAATTGCTTTTAGCGCATGACAGTGCTAAAAACAACTTGACCATTCGTAGGATCAAGACAGACTCGTCCCTGCGGGTTGTGCACACCTACTTGGTACACAGCTGGTAGAGCGACATTCCCACAATTTTTCAAAGCATTGGCGTTCGAGAGCAGCGCTAAAGAACGGATCTTTGTATTAGTTTCTCTCAATCCTTGTTTTTCTAACCACTGCATCGCTTGCTGTACCACGATGGGACTATCTACCAGGTCACTCATTGAAAACGAGTTATCAATGGCTCGGCCAATGGCTGCGGTGTCACTCAGCTGAATTTCCGAACCCTCAATTTTCAAACTGGCGGCCTTCTGTTGAGAAGCTGTTCCAACCAGGCCGTACCACTTGGTGCAAAGTCCTTCAGGAGTGACGACCCCTTGGCATGTCCATTCATCGCCCGGCTTCGCATCAACTGCCCATTTGGTCAGTTCAGGCTGAGCCTGCTGCCAGGCCTCTTGGATGCTAAAGGCTTTAACCGGAGTCGGGGTTATAGTAGGCAAGCGATTAATGAAGACAGTAGCTTGTGGCTTTGCTCCCGGCTCTAATATCCGGCAAGCCAGACCAAGAACCAGTAACATAAGGAACAAAATCGAAAATATATATTGTCGGTTTAATGATTTGCAATGCTTTTTCATCTGCTAGCTCACCTCACAAGATATTTTTGATTTTTCGAGGCAACCGGTACGGCTATTGACCTACTGCCCTACCGGCAAATACAAACGCGGATCAACCAAATCACCCAGGTGTTTCATGGCGAAATGGATATGGGGTCCCGTAGCGCAGCCACTATCGCCACTGGCTCCAATCGCCATGTTTGGCGAAACAGATTGCCCAGGCGTGACTTCAACCCGCGAGAGATGCGCATACAGGGCTTGCCATCCATCGCCACTATCCACTACTACCGCCAGACCATATCCCCGATAACCGTCGCTGTCACACTCCGGGCCGGACGTATCGGGCCCAGCAAAAATCACGGTTCCTGGAATTACTGAGCGAACCGGTGTATCTAACGGTATTGCAATATCTAAGCCGTCATGGAACCAGGGCTGGCTATCAGGACAGCCCGGCCCGGCGATACCTGTGTAGTAGAGAGAACAACCAAATCCTTGGGTGATTTCTCCTCTCACCGGTAATCCAAGCAGAGGGCTGGGAAGAAGGATGGGCGGAGGGGTAAGGGTCACCGAAACCTGCTGAGGAAAAACCCACACCACTTCGGGGGTGGAGGTCGGAATGAGTGTTGTCGCTGCTGGTTGAGCAACCGGTGGGGACAATCGAACCTGGCTAATCTCGATAGGTAGTTCAGGCAAAACCGAAACCGCCGGAGGGGTTGGAGTCGGCACTAAAGGCTGTTGAACCGCCGCGTTTGAGTCAGTTCGTTTGAGAAAAATCAGGCAGGCAATGGTTATGGCCATTAGACCCCACAGGAAAGGCCATCGTCGTTGACCCTCAAATAATTCGCTTACTACCCCAAAAATAGACCCTGCTGGCATTGTCGCTTTAAGCTGCTCCTAGGTATTGTTTATCTGTCGTTAGAACCCAATTCAATTATTGCAGTAGCTCTCATTGAGAAATCTTAAAATTAAGACACAACTACTCTATTGGAATAAGCCTCAAGAATCTCGTGAGGTTGATTAGCCTCTTCCCTGTCGTCCTCAAACCAAGTGCCACTCAGATCCCTGCACCGCCGACCATACGGCTCATTTGAGGTGGAGTATTTTTCTCGTGTGGCTAAATTGGTCATTGTATAGGTTATCTGGTCGTCCTCCCCTTTGTGGACCTCCACTTTCCAAGGGGTGTAACCGGCGCTCATCGCTAAACTCAGCGCCCGGCCGCGATCAAATAACTCAATCGTATCAGTCGTTAGTTCATCATCGTCATCATTCAGCCTGTAGCGGCCCGCCACTATATATTTTTCCGTGGTAAACTGGTCGCGTACACGGTCGTAGAATCTATTGGTCTGCTTGGCTTCGAGATATTTGAGTTTTTCTTGCTCTTTCTTAAGTTGTATTTCCTTCTCAATCCGGTGACGGGTATTTTCCCGCCGTTGTTTGCGCCATGTTTGAACTTTTTTGGCCCCAGTAATGCATACTGCTGCGAATGCACTGGTGCCAACGGCAATGCCGGTGAGTTTGGCTATCTGGCCGATCTTATGGGAATTACGATTGCAACTCATTTAAACTCCTGTAAAGCCTTTTAATAACGTGGGGTCCTTATCGTTCCAGTTAGTCCCACTGCTCATACCAGCCAGACCAATCAAAAGATTCAACATCATCACCAACATGATCGGTACTTATCCCAAAAATCATGGGCACAGGTAAATCATCGGGGTCAACCAGAATAGTTTCACCCTCGATCTTAAATCGGACATTTCGACCTTCCAGCGCCTCCACGATTGTTTCATCCGCTGTTATCTCGAGCAGGCTTAGCATCTCAGGCGTAACCACTTGGGGGCCATGTGCCAATTCCACGTTATAATGACAGCACCCCCCACTTTTCGGTATGGGGGCGTTGGTCAACAGACAACGGTTATCTTGGTGATGCCGGCAATCCTTACACTGCCCATGGGGTCCTTTAACGTAAGCGCACAAGATCGGATGACAATCTTCGTGATTCCAATATAGAAGGCCGCGGCGGCTACAATAAGCTACACACATGCCCGGATTCGCTCCAAAAGGGGCTGTAAGGCCCGGCGCACCGGGTCATCGACGGCTACTTCTATTACCGGTCGGCCCTCGCTTTCCAGGCTGGCAATAGACGGAGCCGGTGGAATCATTATCGTCGGCCCATTATGCGAAGGTTGAAAGCTGGCAGGTGTTTGATTAAAGATTTTCCAGGTTTCACCAATCTTCACCTTGACTCCGACAGCGGTATCGATAATACGCTGGGCGACTGATTGAGCGGCACACCCTGGAGTCGTGACTACTAAGAAGAGATCTGCTCGCTCCAGCCGATAACGACTGATATGCTCAAGACCGGCCTCATTATCGATCAAAATGAGCGAATAACGATCTATCATTTTCTTCAAAACCAGAGCCAGAGCGTTATTGATGCTGCAATAACAGCCCGGCCCCTCTCCTTGGCCCATGACCATAAGATCCAGCGGCATTTGGCGGAGCTGATAAGAGACTAAAACCCCATGTTCCTGAACCTGTTGGAACACATAACGGGCCGGAGTCATTCCAACTGGTAAACTTCGGACAGTCCTGGCATCAAGCGTAAGATTGTCCCGGATATCGGCAACCGTGCTTTTGGGTTCTGGTAATCCCAGGGCCAGGGTCAGGGTGGAGGCAGGATCTCCATCAACCGCCAAGACCGGGCCAGGGTAACCACAGGCAGCCAGTTCATCTAATAGCAGAGCGGAGACCGTCGTTTTACCAACCCCGCCTTTGCCACATACAGCGATAATCATTTTTGTTTCTCCGTTTCTTGAGGATCATTCTTGTAAGTAAGAGCGGTCAAAACCCAACCACAGCCCAAGAGAAGAGCCATCACTCCTGAGCTGATTAAGACTACTTGGATCGCCGCATATTCCTCTCCAGTCACCGGCAGAATAGCGGGTACGACTGTGCCACCGACCGGGTAACCAGTAACTCCTAAAGCGCTGCTGCCGGCGCTGCCGCTACCACTGCTGCCACTTGCGCCACCGTTTCCACCATTGCCGTTATTCCCGTCATCGTCACTACCATCTGTTGGTGACCGGTTGAAAGGAACAGAGGTAGGAGTGGCGCCGGATGTTGGCGCTGGCCAGGGCGTCGCTGTAGCTATAATCCAAGGGGTTGGAGTTGGTCCGGCGCTATGGGGAGCATTGACCATAGACAATTCTTCCGTCGTTATCCATCCAGCCGCATCTTGAATGGTCAATGTCAAGGTCAGCGGTCCGACAGGCAGTGTGCTTCCATCTAGTGCAACCGTTTTTTTCGGGATGTTCCCTGAAGCAATAATGGTCTTACCCTGGGCTGTCAGGCCTCCTGTTGGAGGTAAACTCAGGGTCAAAGACCAATAACCTAAGCCACTCTCAGCGTCACCAACAGCGATGCTGGCCGTGGCCTGGTCGCAGGTCTGGCATAACGACCCATTTAGTGCAATGGTGCCTGCTGGCGGGGTTAAATCCAGTTTGGCCGTCGTGCTACGCACCGGGCTGGTATTCCCCGCCATGTCAGTAGCCATAAATTCGATCGTATGCATCCCGGTTGTGGTCATGGTCAATACATCTGTTTGCCAGGATCCCCCGTCTATCCTGATTGCCTGCGTCGCCACACCAGAAATCAGGTCATCTGCCTCCAGGCTAATGGTGATAGGGACTGTATACCACCCTCCCGAAGTCGGCTCGGCAGAGAAATGCGGCTCGATATAGTCAGGAGGTTGCCTATCGATTTTGATCGGCTGCGCCAGAACCCGACTGCGATTATTGGCGCCATCCCGCCCATAGGCGTGCAGATCGAAGACACCCTCCACCTCCACCGAATTAGCTCCGCCTGGAATCACTTGCGTCCAGCGGTTCTCGCCCAGTTGGAGATAGGTGGCCTGTAATCCAGAGCCAGGGGCAGGGTCACTTCCACCAACTCGCACCGTGACCGGCGAGCGCCACCAGCCATTGGTCCCCTGATCGCCTGTAAGGCTTAATTCTATTTCTGGAATGACTGTATCGATCCCGAAATAGAAAGCGGAAGACCAAAGACTCCAACCCGCCGGATTAAAGGCCCGCGCACGCCAGGCCAATTGCCGCGCCCCGTAATCACTACTCAGCGAATAAGTGAAGTCGGTCATATCTGCATAAGTGGATTGGTAAACCAATTCGCCGCTTGCAAGATCCACCAGCTGTACTTCATATTCCTGTACTGGCCCGGCCCTATCGGGTACCTCAGCCGGCAGCCAATCCAGAGTTAACTCGCGTTTATTAAGCCAAACATTATCAGGCGGGTTGAGCAGCGCTGGCGGACGGGGCTCCGCTTGAATAATTTGCAAAGGGAACCAAGCGGAAGGGCAGAGTAGTTCTTGACCGGTGGCTATGTCGTACAAACGGATCTGGAACCAGGTCGGGCCAGATTGAGGTGAACTGAAAGCCAAATGCGCGGGTACCATTTCGCCCTGGACCATGGCTGGTAATACCTGAGACACACCGGTATCCCACTCAAAGAGATTGTAGTATTGCCAGATTCTCACTTCGAACTGCCCGGCACTCCAGGCCGAATTGAGATTGGTTACCGTGATACCAGCGTCAATTTGGCTATTCGCCAGAGGATAACGAGTAAAGGCCGCGTCTATCGCTGCGCAGTAATCCCCTTCTCGCAGGATAGGGGTTGGCTCAACCGTGATTCCTGGCGGTGGGCCGGGAGTCCACGTCGGCGTGGGGGTAGGCGTCAGTGTCGGGGTTGCCGTTGCGGTAGGGGTTGGATTTCTGGGCACCATATTGACATAGCAGGTTGCCATACCTCCCCGACCGTCATCGGCCACCAGGGTATGCATCTCATAAGTGTCAGAGGGAGCAACAACCGATAAGGTAAATTTGCCGTTGTCACTGACCGTCAATCCAGTCGGCGACCAGGGGATAACCACGCCATCCCAGCGTAGTTGATAAAACGGTACGCCAGGGTGGAAATTCTCACCCATGACTTCAATTATTGTATCTGGTAGCACACCATCGGGAGTACAACTGAGTCGAGGAAGCTCTGGCACAGCCGTAGGAGGTAAGGGGGTTGGAGTAACCGTAAAGGTGGGTGTAAGCTCAACCGGCGTAGCTGTTGCTGGAGGCGCGCAGTCCATGCCCAATTGAAAAATATATTCTGCCCCTAATTGACCATCAGATACCCGCACCCCATGCGGCCCATCATAGTCATTTGGCACGATAAACTGAAAAAATATATTTCCGGCCGGGTCAACCTGAACAGGTGAGGGATCGGTACCCAGGGCGATACCGGCCCAGGTAATATTAACTAAAACGTTGGGGGTAAAGTTTTTACCTTCGACGATAACTACCTCACCGACCCGCCCACAAATCGCTGACGGAAACAACTGAGGCGACTCTTCTGCCGCTCCTACCATGGCTTGGTTGGTAATCCAGCCTATGGTCAACCCCAGACTCAGAACCAGGAAAATAATGAGTTTTTTCTGAATCATTCTTCTACCTCTGTGCTCAATCAGTCTGCCGCGCTCTGCCTCTGTGGCGCGACCGGATATAACCCACGAGACCTATGAAACCCACAAATATGGTCCCCCAAATTACTTTTCCCCAGAACATTCGGGGATCTATAGCATCCATTACTAGGGTCAAGTCAACCCTTTCAACCGTCTCGGAAACCACCACTTTAACCTCGTTAAACGTACCCACCGACAAATCACGGCTGTTGTAAGAGGCAAAGTTAGTGAATTCCTGCTTGGGCTCGGCTTCAACAGGAATAGCGGTGCGAAGAAGTATCTCGATTTGGCCCTGGGGCGGTATGTCACCCACATTTACCACCATAATGGGTGGTTCACCAACCGTCTGAATCTGCCCCTGGCTAACGCTGCTGCCCAGATAAATCAATCCAGAGGAGGGGATATCACTTAAAACAATTCCTTCAACGGTCACATCCCCCGGATTACGCATGGTCAAGGTCCATGTAATTTCTTGACCGGGTTTAACCTCGACGGCTGATGCGACCTGGCTCACCATCAACGGTAAAGACGCCAGTGCTGCCGTAGGTTGAGACTCTAATGGGGGCATAGGTAACTCAACGGGAACGGGCAGAGTTTCAAGTGTTGGTGATGGCCAGGGCGTCGGCGACCAGGTAGGCGATGGTAAGAGGGTTGGTGATGGCATAGGCGACGGTGACGAGGTCGGCGATGGGCTTGCCGTTGGAGCAGGAGTGGCGGGTAACATCGTAGGCGTGGAAGGAGGAACTGAAGTTAAGGTCGGAAGAGTTGGCGCCTGGTTCTCTTTTAATGAAGGTTTATGAGAATTAATTCTAGTTTCTGCTGCCCGAGGAGTGGATGTAACAGATGGTGCAGGCTCAGTTTTTGTCGGTAGGGATGCCACCACAGTTGAATTTAGTGTGGGCGTAGGCGTAAGGAGTGGGATCAAAACGATATTTACCTTTACCAATTGCCGGGGAGCTTCCGGCAAGAAAAATTCTTGACTCCCTAAAAGATTGGCCCTATTGCTGTTGTCGTAAACAACCCAACGAAATGGGCCCTGGCCGAAATTAGCAGGATCAACCCACCAGGTCAGGCTTTCACCTTCGAGCGGGCTTTGCCAGCCGGTTACATCCAGCCACTGCCCTGTCTGATCTAACCATTGCACAATGGTCCAGAACCCTGGTCGGCCTGGTAGAACCCGCAACTCAATCTGAGCACCTCTCTCTGCGCCATCCCCACCAGGCTCTCCCCCATTTTCTGATGAGGAATTTCCACCACCATTAGGTCGAGGCGGCAGGGCAGAGGCCGGAGCAGGTGTTAGAAAAAGTAAGAGACCGATGGTGAGGCAAATCATTGCTACCACACCCTTACGGGTATACCAGCATTTATAGGACAAAGCGGTCAATATCAGCATGGAAAGATACCCTTTCTGGCTTTTAGCGAGTACGGGAAATAAAAAAGAACGGTCCTACGGGACGTAGCCGTCAAAAGGTCAATCCAAAGACAAGTGACCAACCGGGGGATAGTTAATTTTGGGGGGTAAAATAAAAACTCTCTGCCGAACATGCAACCCATTTCCAAAGGGAAAACGCGATCCAATCGATGAAGCCACTTGGATCAGCCTGGTTGCTATTGGCAGAGAGGGGGAGTTGACGAGCCCAAAAGCTCGGAGTGTACCTCTACTTCAACAGGCGGAAGAGTACAGGGTCTTTAGACCCTGGAGAGTGAGCGTGGCGCCACTCCTTATGTGATTGTTTTCACCATTATAAGCGTAAACAGTTTGATTGTCAAGGTGTTTTGGATGGTCTTTTCCTCCCATTTGGGGGAAGAATAAGGGACTATTTATGAGATGACGAAGGATTGGTGATAAGGACATTCCAGGGCAACGAAACAGGTAGTCCAAGTCGCCTTTCTGAAAGGGAGCCTCTTTTTTACCATGTGGGATGAGTGGGAGACTCTCTTTGAGGACGAAACCTTGCTGAGTCTAACTCAAACCCAATAATTGCCAGATAGAAACTAAAAATTGCTGTTGAAAGGAGAGAATCGGCTGAAGAACAACTCTTACAGTCTGATTTTGGCCCAAAATCCTGCTGAGAGTTGATAATCGAGTTTATATACTAAAATGTGGTTTAGTGTTCTGCAACAAGGTTTCCAGGGGCAGGGCAAGGGTGACTTCATTAACTGGAAATCTCAAACCGAATAATCTCCACTGATCGAATTACTGCTGCCAGAACTGCCCGCATCAACCCCATACAAGCCCCGCCGACCAGGGACCCCGTTAAACCGAAATGGTCAACCTGTTAGAAGGAAGCCCGAACACCAGCGTGGATGGCCTGATCCAACAGCTTGTTGATGAGGCTTTCACAGGACGTACGATTGAAATAGGCCACGTCAGCGATAATGATCAGCTTGCCTCGGGCCCGGGACAGGCTGACGTTGAGTAAATTTTTCGCCGAGGAATTCCGGGAATGATCGGTCAACAACACGCCGGGGGCTAAGGGAGCCGTGTCAACGGTGTCTAAAATGACCACGTCCCACTCCCCTCCTTGAAAACGATGGATGGTGCGACATTCCACCTGGGCCGCCTCGCGCGAGAAGCGGGACAACTGCTGCCGAATGAGCCGGGACTGAGCCACATAGGGCGTGATGATCGCCACCGAGTCAACCCCAGCCCGTACTGCCTCAACAGCCAGTTCGACACAACGCTGCGCCGTTTTTTCGTTGAACCTGGAAAAACCTCCCACCTCACTGGCACAGGTCGTTTGACCGGCCGTATCAATCACCACCAAGGCAGCACCGGGATAGGGTCGTTTCTGGGCAATCGCCTCTCGCTGGTGGGTGTTTTCACTGTGGCGCAATTGACCCTGATAAAAGAGTTGGCTGACTAATTTACCAATGAGAGGATGCATCCGATATTGTATATCTAGCATCACCATTGTCTCCTCAGTCAGGGATTTTTTGTCAGCGACGTCGAAGATGGTGCGTCCCATGGCTCTGTAGACATACTGGTCGCGGGACTGGACGATAGGTGGCAGTTGCTGCGGGTCGCCAACCATTATCACCTTCTGCCGGGCCAGGGCAGCGCAGTAAAAGAGAGTGGGCAGGATGGCCATGCCAGCCTCTTCGACGATGACCCCATCGAAGCGCTCTGATTGGAGCAAGCTACTGAGGTAGACGTTGGTCATCGTGGCCAGGATGACCCGCGCTTTTTGGACCACAGTTGTTTCCTGCTGGCGTAATTCCTGACTGAGTTGGGCTGTTTGCTGCCGGCACAGTTCTGCGACCGTTTCCCGCCGCTGCTTGCGGCGGGCGACCTGCACCTGCTGCTCCTTAGCTGGTAGGCTTAAGAGGAAGTGGGCCAGCTTTTCAGAGAATACCGGGGTTAAATCTCCCATCACCAGTATTTCGGATGGCACGGGACGAAAGAGGTCAAGTTGTAAGGGTTGAATATTGGCTTGAAGTTTTTCCAGGAGCAGATCACACTGCCTGATCTGGTGGTTTGCTTCTTGGCGATGTTTTCGCAGGCGCTCAAGCCGGGCCTGGGTTTCAGCATTGAGCCGCTCAACCACTTCTCGCACACTGGCTCCGAAGGTTTCGGTATTAGCCTGGCCAATGCGAACGATCTGGCCTCGCTCAAAGTATGCCTGCGTCTCAGGCAACTTATTCAGTTGGGCAAGAGCTTGGTCAACGGCGGCGTTAGTGGTTGAGGTAATCAGCAGACGCTGGCTCTGGCTTAGCAGTTCGGCGACGATATGGCCCAGAGTCGTCGTCTTGCCCGTGCCGGGTGGTCCCCAGACAAAGGCCAGGTTGCTGTCGCAGCATAATTGCACTGCTCGAGCTTGGCTGGCATTCAGGTCAGCATGCCCCAGTTGCAGCGGTTGCGACTGCCGGCGTGGTTGGCCCTGACCAAAGAGGAGCAGGGCGTTGTCCAGGTAGAAGGTATCGGCGTCCAGCAGCGATTCCAGGGCCAACTGTAGCTTTTCATAGAGAAACCAAGGATAGATAACCAGGGTATAATCGTCGTAAGTTAAGCCAATGGGGCGCTCTGAGCGAAGGGTGACTTCATCCTGGTGGAGGTCGGTTATGGTGACTAGATGTTCACCACCGCCATACCTGAGCGTACATTCCGCCTGTAAGGTCAGCTTATCATTCGGTTGCAACACGTTGAAGACATAACTCCTGCTCATTTCACCCTCAGTCAGGTCGAGGCTCCTGCCGTGACCCAGCGGCACTTCAAACGGCCCCAGCCGTTGGCGCATCGCTTCCATCTCTACGCTGATCGCTTTCTGAAAGCTGCGAATAAATCTTTCAAGGAGCGGTTGCATTGAAGACACTGCCATAGCCTAGTCTTCCCCAGTCACCGGCTTTGCCAGGAGTACCTGGAGCACCGCCTCATACCGCTTCTGCATCATCGCTTGGACCTGGGGGCTTAGCTTTTGCCAACTGCGACCGAGCTTCTCTCTGACCCACTGCGTCCCTTCGTCAATCCCCATACCTCTCTGTACAAAGGTAAGGTGCAAGAGGGAGGGAACCTGTTCGAGATGGGTGACCGCATCGGCATTGGCCAGACATTCCGCTTCCGCGCTGTTTCTCTGGCTGGGCACACTGCCCCGATGAGTGGCAATACAGTGCTTGACGGCTTCGATCTTAGCTTGGGGATAGCCGAGCTGGTTGAGGAGCTTCTCGGCTTCAACGGGGCCATGGCGATGATGGTCCTGGTAAAGCGCCGGGTCTTTCACACTGGCATAATCGTGGAGGAGCGCCGCGATTTCGACAATTTCCGGGTCAGCCTTGAACAAGGGGGCCAGGCGCTTAGCATTCTGGGCGACTTGAGTAATGTGATGGGTCCAGAAGCCGTAGCCAAAGCTATTGGTTTCCCTGGCACAGGCTTCCTCGACGATACGCTCAATTTCGCTGATCATCTCTCCACCTTTCGGCTACACCTAGCCATTAACTCCGCGAGGAAACGGGTGACCGTCTGTCCGTTAGAACAAATGAGCCAATTCTAGCCCAAGATCGGGGGGTAAGCAAATAGCATACCGTCACTAAAAGATGGTAGGTCTTCCCAGAAATGGCTCTTGCCATTGATTTTCGCTAGTTTGACCCCCAGGACGACGGGGCTATACTACGTTGGGTCATTGCGTAGCTCGCGCTTAAAGCGAAGCGTGGTCACTATCCGATGTTGGAAAAAGCTAATTTGTGCTCAGACACGGAAAAACCGAGAGGAGTAGTGGCAATGGAGCCTCATTCGGTTGAGCAGAAAGCAACGATTGCCGGTCTCTATAACCGAGTCGCAGCCACTTATGGGCGGGTTGGTCCGGCGGTTTTCGACCAGTTTGGGCGCTGGCTCGTCGAATGGACTGGCCTTTCAACTGGCAGCCGGGTACTCGATGTGGGGATGGGCCGGGGCGCCAACCTGTTTCCGGCCTCCGACATTGTCGGTACTCACGGTCAGGTTGTCGGCATTGATCTAGCTGGAGCAATGGTGCAAGAGACGGCAGCCGAGGTGAGGCGCTCAGGGAGGCGAAAAATCACCATGCTCCAGATGGACGCCGAGTGCCTGGCCTTCCCTGACGCCACCTTCGATGGATTGCTGTGCGGGTTTACCCTCTTTTTTATGCTCCATCCCCAACAAGCTCTGGCTGAGTGGTATCGGGTCGTGCGCCCTGGCGGGCGGGTCGGGGTGAGTGTAGCGGGAACCGGCGACGAACGGTGGCAGTGGTATGAGGCGCTGTTGCAGAGCTTTCACCAAATCTATCACTTTTCGCTCAATCCTGGCGGCGGTGGCCTTCGCCGTCCCTCCGAGATCGAGGCGGCCCTGACTGCTGCCGGGTTTGTCAATATTCAAGTGATGACCACCACACACGAATTTGTCTATGCTAATGAAGCGGAATGGTGGCGAGCCAAGTGGACCCATGGAGCCCGCTATCCGCTGGAGCGGATGTCGCCGGAGGTCTTGGATCAATTCAAGGCGGAGGTTCTGGCCCGACTTGAACCTCTGAAAGAGGCAGATGGTTTCCACGAGCAATGGCAACTCGTGTGCCTCCTTGGGAGGAAGCCGGAGCAGACAGCGGAATGAGCGAAGGGCGAATGGTCATCTTTATCGTCCTGATCATTTACACCGTTGTCTGCAGATGGATGGCTAATGAGTTAGCCGATCAGACACCCCGAGGTTTGAAGCGATGAGGATAGTTTTCAATGGAGCAGCCAATCAGCAGAACAACCTATTCCTTACGCCCAGCCATGGAGAGCGATTACGAGTTTCTCTATCAATTACACGCGGCGACGATTAGACCCGTCGTTGAGGCGACCTGGGGCTGGGATGAGGCGTTTCAAGCGGAATACTTTCGCACTCATTGGGATGCTACCCGGCGGCAAATTGTCCAGGGTAACGGCGTTGATATCGGAACCATCACTCTGGAACAACATCAAACGGCGATCTTCCTGGCCCTGGTTGAGATTCATCCCGATTATCAGGGGCGAGGGATCGGCACGGCTCTGATCCGTGACGTGGTTGCAGCGGCCCATCGTCGAGGATTAAGGGTTGAACTGCAGGTGCTGAAAGCCAACGTGCGGGCGAGGCGGTTATATGAGCAACTAGGCTTCCAGATTACCGAAGAACGGGCCGAGCGTTATGTGATGACCGCGCCCAATGAAGCGATCGATGATCCATAATCTCAGCCGGGTGGCTATCATTGGTGCTAGTCTCAGTGGTCTCTTATAAATAAACGGTTTCTTCTCAGCTTCAATATCGCCCGCGTCATCATAATAAGGGTAACTTTATAAAATCGAAAAATCAAATAAACGAGGGAACTTTCTGAATGGATAAGATCGTTACACGCTTGGCCGAAACAACGGGCGTAGGGCAAAATTTTTTCCTCCCCGCGTGTTCCCTGAAATTTACAATTGTTGTCCGTATTTACTTATCGAGAAACTAGCGGGCTCATTTCGTTAAAATCACTTCAACTGGTCAGGCAAGGTTGCGGAAAATAGTACTAGGGTCTTCAAGCGGAAGAAAAAGGAAGGGCTTGAGCAGTCTAAACCTGCATAGGCTTTTGATTGGGTTGCTTTAGCTAATCGCCTGTATTATACTTTGCTACAAGGATATGGTGTGTTTTTTATTCCTTTGGTGCGCTGAAGGTGAACCAGACAGATCAGTCGAGTTCGATTTGAGCCGGCTATTATCCCTCCCTAAGCTGGCTGAGCCATCTCACAAGCAGTTAGTTGCGATTGCCGAGCTAATTTCCTCTATTGTCGCAAGTGAACGATTCGTAACCATCGGGATGGCGTCGTGGATGCCTATTTATCCCAGGTTAGGGATGATACAACGGAGCCGAGTTATGTCAGATGTGAATCAGATTGCTTTAGAATTTGCCCGTTTTGTCTTGCAGGATCAGCCGGCTGATGCCGATTTCCTGAAGATTTATGACGCTATGAGTCGAGCGGCGACAAGGCGAACCTTCCGCAACTTGGGCCATCAAGAACTGGCTCAATTAGGCATCTCCTTTTCTCTTCTAGGTACGCAAGACCTGGAAATCCTCATTAACGAAGCTCGGAAATCTCTAGCTACCACCCGTCCTCCCCGGCAAGCCCGAATTCAGCCCAGAGTCACTCTTGATCAGTCATAGATTTTCCAGCCGTCGGAAAACCCCTGGTATCGTACCAGGGGAGGAAGCGGCTTACCTCGCTTCGCTTAAAGGTGTGATTGCTGCCGACCGGCTTAAAGCCGATCGGCGATTCTACTTCAGTTAAAGTTTTTGACATTCCTCAATGTACCGCTGAATGGTTACCTTTTAGTCTCCATTTTCTTTGACCGGTAGCCAGCACCACTTCCGGCTGACCACTTGCACTTTGGTCAGCGTCCGTTGGGTAAAGGGGTGCTTACGTCCATTTGTTTCAGTAAACAGAATTTTGACGGTTCCGTTGGACATCAAGGCCCATGCCTTCCCTAACCAGCCCTCGACTGTGCGCAGGATATTGTTACGTCGGATGGTTTGAGTGACCGCCCCGGTTTTGGCCTGACCAAACACCCGGCGTTTCTCCACGACGACCTGACCATTCTGCAACAAATGAATCGCGGTGTTGGGACTGTAGATTTCCTTCCCAGCTGGACCGAGCAGGTGTTGGTTGAATTGTCCGCTCTGGCGCAGCTTCTGGTAATAACGGCTTCGCGCGTGGCGACGATAGCTGCGGTGGCGCCGATTGTGCTCGTGATCGTGATCATCCACCCGCATTCGCTCCGGGTCTACCCCTGGCTGCCGCTCGGCGGCCTTGCGATATTTGGCCACTCCAAAGTTCTCGTCATACAACTTTCGGGTGCGCCGGGTCGGGTTGTGGATCTGCCAGGTCACCGAGGGTAGGGTTACCGGCTTCGTGCCATCCAATCCGGCGGCGATGGCGTCGTGAATGTGCGTCTTGGATAGCCCCAGCGCCTGTCGAGTTTGGGCCGTCTGGTAGCCCCGTACTTCCCGCACTGGAACCAGGGAGGCAAGCTGGGTTAGCAGCAGCGCCCGGCCCTGCTGCAACCGCCCAAAAGCACGCGTGTCCCGGCATTCGCTCGCGTCCAGACACAATTCAGAATCGCCCCCTTCCCGGTGGCAGCGAGCGCAGACCGGGATTTCGTTGGTGAAGTTGCGAACCCCACCATCTTTACGTTTAATTCGGTGGTGGGTGATCAGTTTGTCTGTGGCGGTTTTCCCGCATACGGCACACACCTCAGGCAGGGTCCACTTTACCTGCGCCTCGATAGTTCGGGGCTGCTGGTACTCCCCCCCCTTGACCTCCGGCTCAAGGTAGCGGCGAATGTCCACACTGACCGTCTCGAGCACAATCTCGCTGATCGGGAACAGCCGACACATCTGTTTGGCCAGGCGCATTTTCTGAAACACGTCCAGCTCAACGCTGGGCGGGTACGGTTTCCCTGCCTGTTCCAGTTTGAGGTGACCGACCTTGCCCTTCTGTTGGCGGTCCAGATGTTTGCGGTAGCGCCGCAAGCGGCCCCGGTCAGCCAACCGGTCGGACATATCCCGCCCGGTGGTCTGGCTCGTCGCTGCGCAGACGACCCGTTCGTGGCTAGTGTTACGCTGCACCACGGCTGCGCCCATCGTCTCGCCGTCGTCCAGGTGTAAGGTCATCGGCTGCACTTCCAACTGGTCCTTCGGTTTGGGCCAGTAGGTTAGCCGGATGGTGTAGACCGGATAGCACCGTTCCTCTTTGGCCTTGCCCTGCGCTTTCAAAATCCGGGCTTTCCCCGGTGTGGTTGGATTCAACTGTGTCCCATCAGGGGCCAGAACACCGACCGCATGATAGTTCTGCTGATGCTTTGATATAGGTGACAAACCTACCTCCTTGCAGGTTCTCTCTGGTCCTGGTCGCCCAGGCCGGAAAGGACTCCCGGGCTTTGTCTCAAAAACTAACTGACTGCTGGTCAGAGACCTGCTGGGAGAACACAATCTCTGACCCGGTCAATTCCTGATATTCCACCAACTCCGGCGACGGAACTACTTGTCGGTGGAAAGCGTGTCAACACTGTAGCGGGGCTACCTCGTAAAGCGGCCTGCACATCACCGCCTTACAAGCCCCTGGCTTCGAGCCAGGGGTTAGTTGACTCGATCGGCTACCCTATCACCATCGCTATCCAAATCGAGGAAATTTGAAACAGTATCCGAATCAATCGTGTTTTACGCCACTAATTCAGTTTGCCAGTCCGAGGGCGACTTGGCGGGTACGAACTGCTGCTCCCCCTCCCTCATGGCCTTTTGCAGGCGTTTGAGGTTTCTTGGTGGATCCTTTCTAGGGACGTTCCAGGATCAACCGGACCGGGTTTAGGAGGATCCCGGTCAGGTCATTCTGGAACGCTTCTGGGCAGACTTTGCAGATAAGGTTATACGAACTATTGACGTCGGCATTGATCAGCCGCCCTTCTCTCGCCCGGAACAAGCCGCGCTTAATCTACTGGCCCAGATAGACCGCTTGCTTGCGGATGGGCTCAAGGTCGAGGAAAGAACACTTGGAAGTGTAAGCCTCCGCTTGCAAGATGACTCGGATGCCCACTAGTTTGGCCTTGTAACTTAACATCTCGATAAACTGGACGAAAGGGATGGAGACAAAGTTCTGGTTGGTCTGCTTGCCAACGCGACCTGCTGTTTCCAGTTCTTGTTCTTGCCGACAATCAGCGTCCCAATTCCTGCAATCACCAGCAATTCAATGATGCGCTTGCTGGCGACGTGCAGGTAGTATTTGATCTGCCGGTTGCGTTTGTTGATCAGCTCGATGATCTGGCGGAAGGTGTGGCGACTGGCTGGTAGCAAACTTTGCAGGATGGCTTTGGGTTTGTTGTAATATTGGTTAAGAGCCTTCAGCGGTCTCCCATTAACAAGGTAAGGGCCAAAGCCCGCTTTGTTTGAAGTTAGAGCCCCAGGTTATTCACCTCAATATCGATGCCGGCGAACAGGTCGTCCCGCAAGCCTTCGGCCTTTTCAGGAATGACCGTGTAAACCACCTCGACCACGTAATGGCTCTGGCACGGGATAATCCGCACCTGTTTGACCTGTTGCTGTTGCGTGGGAATAAGGATACCCAGTTGGGACGGTTGGACCAGACCTCGTTTCAAAGCCGTTTTACTGATGGCCCCGGCCTCGTAAACCAACAGGTTGCGACCCTGGCTCTTGGGCTTGTAACCGGGCAAGCCCGGCCGCCCCAGGAACTGGGTTGGGCCCTCCCGCCAGGCCTTCATCGCCGCAAAGAAGGCTTGCCAGTCGTGGTCAAGCTGGAGCAGGACTTGGTTGGAGACTTTGCGAGGCAAGGCACAGTATTCGTCTGACTTCTTGAGCAAGTGAAATGTGCCGCCATAACCGATATAGCGATGCTCAAAACTGTGTCCTGAGCTTGTCGAAGGGATGAAGGCCTGCCGGACGAGATAATTGGCCTTGTTATAGAGATTCTTGGCCGCAAAAGCGGCCCGATCTATCGGTTCGAAATCGAGGTCGCCCTGTCGGACGATATGTTGTTCGACCAATGGGATAGGTTGGGGTTGGTTTGGTGCCGACAAGTTCTTTTTCTTTCGTTTAAAGCGTTTGTTTCGCGGCTCAGCCATTCTAACTCCAAGGCAACGAACAAGAACATTTGTTCTCGATTTTAATCTCAGGTTTCAAAAATGTCAAAAAAGATGAAAAAGCCAATAGAACAGCATAAAAAGCTACTACCTATTCAACCTGATTCTGATGAGTAAAATCCCGCTAATAAGCCGAATTCTATTTATCATAATTCGTCTGAACAGGTACTACATTTTCAACGACTAGTTGCAACACCTCCCGCTAACAATTCCGTTTTATAACTATTCTTATACACGACCCAACGAAACGGGCCTTTGCCAAAATTAGAAGGGTCAACCCATCACATCACGCTCTCACCTTCAAACGGAGCCTGCTATCCATAAACATCGAACCATTCACCTGTATTATCCTGCCATTGGACTACCGTCCATAGGTCAGGTTGCCTCGGTCTGATATGGAGTTCGATGTGAGCGCCGTTAGTTGAGCCGTCACCTCCACTACCCCACCGCTACCCGGCGTGGAGTTCCCCCCCACATCGGGACGGGGTGGCAATGCAGCGGTAGGGGCCGCTGGCAGCAAACTAATTGCCAGTATGACCAGGCATACAATAGTAAAACCTCGTCTGAATATCGTTGGATTGTTTTTGAAGAAACTCATGCTCATATTTCTATACCTGGCTTCCCTGGGACAATTTCACCTAATGATAATGGGTAAGAAAATCTTTTGTGTTGCAGGTTTAACGGTAAAAGCTCTGGCTAGCGTATCTGTCTGGCCATCAGGGTTAATGACTTTGATATCATAAGTCGCAGGCAGCAGCCCGGCCGGGATAACCGCTTGTAATTTTTGAGCGCTCATGAAGGTTACATTTTCTAGCGTGATTTGATCTAGTTTAACCTGGGTGATCGGGACAAACCCACTGCCCGTCAGAGTTATGATGGTGACAATCTGGTTGGTGGCTTCATGCTTATCAATATCCGTCACCTCTACCAGTGGCAGGCTTCCAATGGTCAAGGCGTAGGGCTTGTTCTGGCTATCCCCATCTCCCCGTGTTAGATGGACGTTATATATCCCTGCCGGTATTCCAGCTGGCAGGATCGCTCGCACGGTTTGTGAAGTTACGAGGGTTACATTGGCCAAAGTGTAATTTCCAACATTCACCTGCATGGGCCCTAAAAAGCCCGTTCCGCTGATGGTCAAAGTCGTGGTGACCGGATTACTAATGACAGTGGGGGTCAAGGTGGTGATAGTTAAGCCCACCTGGTTATCGAGATAGTCCGGCTGACCGTCGCTATCAATATCGTTTAGGCCCTCATTTTTATCCAAAAGACCATCGCCATCACTATCCAGATCAAGAAAATTAGGTTGGCCATCCCCATCTACATCAACCGCTTTTTCCACACTATCGAAAATTGTGTCTCCGTCACTATCAAGATCGAGGTAATTGGGCTGGTTATCGCCATCCAGGTCGCCAGTTCCTTCTTCCTTATCTAACAAGATGTCTCCGTCACTATCAAGATCGAGGTAATTGGGTCGGCCGTCACCATCTACATCAACCGCTTTTTCCACATTATCGGGAATGGTGTCTCCGTCACTATCAAGATCGAGATAGTTGGGGGTCTGGTCGCCATCGGGATCACCTGTTCCTTCATCCTTATCTAACAAGGTGTCGCCGTCGCTGTCCAGGTCAAGATAATTCGATATCCCATCCCCGTCCGGATCGGCAGCTTTTTCCAAGGCGTCAGGAATTCCGTCGCCATCACTATCAAAATCGAGATAATTCGGGGTCTGGTCGCCATCCGGGTCACCCGTTCCTTCGTCCTTATCTAACAGGTCATCACCATCACTATCAAGATCGAGGTAATTGGGCTGGTTATCGCCATCCAAATCCCCAAAGCGTTCAATACCGTCAAGGATATTATCTCCATCACTGTCTTTATCGAGATAGTTGGGGGTCTGGTCACCATCGGGATCACCCGTTCCCTCATCCTTATCTAACAAGGTATCACCATCGCTATCAGAATCTAAGTAATTGGGTATGCCATCCCCGTCGCGATCTCCCGTACCTTCGATTCTGTCGAGGATGTTGTCGCTGTCGCTATCAGAATCCAAATAATTGGGGATTCCATCTCCATCCGTATCATTGGCGCCATCATCTCTATCCGAAACGGTGTCGCCATCACTATCAAGGTCGAGGTAATTAGCTATACCGTCAGCGTCCTGATCGCCATTACCCTCCTGGGCATCAGTCAGGCCATCCCCATCGCTGTCCAGATCCAGGTAATTACGAATACCGTCCCGGTCAAGGTCTCCGGTACCTTCGATCTTGTCTAAAATTCCATCGTCATCGCTATCGAGGTCTACATAGTTTGATAGACCATCCCTGTCCGGGTCGCCTATGCCCTCCACCGAATCAAAAATGATATCGCCATCGCTGTCACGGTCCAAAAAATTGAATATCCCATCACCGTCAGGATCCCCCATTTTCTCCCACCCATCAGGAATATTGTCGCCATCACTATCACTGTCACGATAGTTGGGTATGCTATCCATGTCGAAGTCGGCTGTTCCTTCAATTGCATCGGGAATACTATCACCGTCGCTATCAAGGTCAAGATAATTCAACTCCCCGTCCCCATCTGTGTCAAGTAGTCCCTGTCCCTCGATCAGATCAGCTATTCCATCACTGTCCGAATCAAGATCTCGATAATTGGGCAGACCATCGCCATCCCGGTCATCGGCCCCTTCCGTTTTGTCAGGAATATTATCTCCATCCGATTCAATATCTTTGGCGTCGATCAGGTTGTCGCCGTCGGTATTGCGGGGTTTGCTGGGATCCGGGCCCACTTCAATTCCATCGTTGATCGTATCTCTGTCTGTATCGGGATGGTTGCGATCGGTGCCCAGCCAATATTCATCTAGATTATTTAAACTATCCCCATCGGTGTCCACCGTCTGGTCATCAACCAAGGGGTTTAAACCACGGCTAACCTCCCAGCCGTCGGAGAGGGTATCATCGTCCGTGTCCGAGTCGTAAGGATCAGTACCTGCCTGGAATTCCTGGAGATTGGTCAGCCCATCGTTATCCGGGTTACCGGAGGCGTCGTTGGCCAATGGGTTGAGCGAACGAGCCACTTCCCAGCCATCGCCGATCCCATCATTATCGCTGTCAAAATCCTGGGGGTCCGTTCCGACCGAGTATTCATCCGCATTGGTCAACCCGTCGCCATCCGGGTCGCCGACAGCGCCATGCTGGCCAGTCGCGTCTACAGGATTTAAGCCATGGCTGGACTCCCAGCCATCAGGCAGTCCATCACTATCACTATCCCCATTGGGTGGATTGACGGTCAGCTTAAAGGTGTCCATGACCGTTGCGGCGCCGTCGCCGACCGTAAGCGTGATGATAGTGAACCCACTCTGGCCTGCTACCGGGGTAACCGTGACTGTACGATTGGCCCCACTACCTCCAAAAATGATATTACTATTAGGTACGAGAGTGGTGTTAGAAGAACTGCCAAAAACTGTCAAAGTTCCGGCGGCGGACTCCATATCACTGATGGTAAAGACAATAGGGCCAATGGTTACGCCCTGGGCCGTAGTTTTGTCGGTTATATCGGCAACGGTAGGGGGATCATTCACCGGATTAATGGTAAGCAGAAAATTATTACTGCCTGTCAGTTCCCCATCACTGACTGATATCGTAATCGAAACGGTCCCATATTGATTGGCCGCCGGGGTAACCGTAACCGTCCGGTTGGTCCCGTCCCCCAGTAAAACAATGTTTTCATTGGGGACAACAAGGGGGTTGGAAGAGGCAGCACTCAGGATCAGGCTGCTAGCCGGCGTTTCAACGTCGCTGATGGTAAAACTAATGGGTCCTTTGGCGGTATCTTCGTCGCTGACCTGGTTAACTATATTGGAAATGGTTGGGGGATAGTTGATCGGATGAACGGTCAAAACAAAACTGGTTGTAGCCGTTCCTTGACCATCCCCCACTGTCAGCGTGATAGTTGTCAGGCCGCTCTGGTTGGCTGCCGGGGTAAGAGTAACCGTGCGGTTCGCACCGGAGCCGCCCAGGGTAATGTTTCCGTTGGGCAGCAGGGTAGAATTGGAAGACACGATGCTGAGTGACAATGAGGCTGGCAGCGTTTCGACATCGCCGATCGTGAAAGAGAGAGGCCCTGAAGGAGTCTGGTAAGCGGTCTCCTGGTTGCTAATATTGCTGATAGTGGGAGGATCGTTAATCGCATTGACGGTAATGGTGAAGGGGGTCGAAACCGTATCTTCTCCATCCGACACCACCAAGGTAATAGTTGCTACCCCGCTCTGGTTGGCTGCCGGGGTAAGAGTAACCGTGCGGTTCGCACCGGAGCCGCCCAGGGTAATGTTTCCGTTGGGCAGCAGGGTGGGATTAGAAGAACTTGCGGTTACAACTAAAGCGCCGCTGGCCGTTTCCTCATCGCCTATCGTGAAGGACAGTGGTCCAATCGCGCTATCTTCATCAATTACCTGGTCACTGATCGGACTGATCGTCGGGACATCATTGACGCTATTTACAGTCAGAATAAATGAGGCGAGAGCAGTATCCTCCCCATCGGCAACCTGGATTTCAATAACTGCCACGCCGTTCTGACCGGGTACCGGGGTTACTTCAATGGTGCGGTTGACCCCGGACCCGGCGAGCGCGATGTTACCCTGGGGAAGCAATGTTTCGTTCGACGAAGTTGCACTGACGCTCAACAGTCCTGGCAGGGTTTCGACATCATCAATGCTAAATGAGAGCTCGCCTGTCGTCGTATCTTCGTCAATAAACTGGTCGGCTATGTCGGTTAAAGTCGGCACGTCATTGACTGGGTCTACTGCCACGCTGAAGCTGGTCGACGTCGCCAGTTGGCCATCGTGGACGGTCAAAGTGATCGTGACCACCCCGCTCCGATTAACGGCAGGTTGAAGGATAAGCGTTCGGTTCACTCCGGAGCCGGTCACGGTGATATTGCCGGTTGGGATCAAGACCACGTTGCTGGAGCTGATCGTTAAGGTCAAGTCAACGGCTGGCGTCTCCACATCATCCATGCTGAAAGGGAGCGGTCCAATGGTAGAATCTTCATCCACCTGTTGGTCGGGAATGCTGCTGAGGGTAGGAGCATCGGCGATGGCATTGACCGTGACCACAATATCGGTCGAGACCGTGGCCAGACCATCGTCTACGGTCAGGGTAACAGTTGCCACTCCACTCTGATTGGCCGCCGGCGTCAGGCTAAGGGTTCGATTGGCACCGCTGCCTCCTAAGCTGATGTTTCCAGGTGGAAACAGGGCTGTGTCCGCGGAGATCGCCGACACAACCAGGTCGTCAGGGGCAGTTTCGCTATCGGCTACAGTAAAAGCAAGCGGCCCAATGGGGATATCTTCATCAACCTCCTGATCGGCCAAGGGAGTGATGGTCGGGAGGTCGTTGTAGCCGGTGATGTTTAAGGTGAAGGAGCTTGTCGCTGTATCTTCGCCATCGTCTACGGAAATCAGAAGGGTGACCGATCCAGACTGATCTGCCGCCGGCGTAATCGTAATGGTGCGCGTCATCCCGGTTCCAGCGACGAGGATATTGCCGTTGGGGACCACTGTCTGGTCTGACGAGGTGGCGCTCACCAGCAATGCATCCACCGGCGTCTCTACGTCACTAATCGTAAAGGGCAGCGCCCCCGTAGCCCCATCCTCATCAATCGTTTGGTCAGCGATCGCACTCAGGGTAGGCAAGTCATTGACGGCATCCACCGTTACCTTGATATCAAGGGTAGTCATCTCTTCGCCGTCATCCAGGGTTAAGGTTATGGTAGTTACACCGCTTTGATTAGCCAGCGGATTGATGGTAAGTGTACGAGTCGCCCCGGAACCACCGATGACAATGTTAGGGTCTGGGATCAAACTTGGATTAGAGGAACTGACCGTGAGGAGCAGTTCATCGACCGGTGTCTCGGCATCGCTAATGGTAAAAACCAGCGGCCCGATCTGCGTATCCTCATTCACCTGTTGATCGGGAATATTACTGATGGTTGGAGTATTGTTCACCGCATTAACGGTCACAATAAAGCTGGTCGAGGTGGCTGCCTCGCCATCGTCCACCGTCAAAGTAATGGTTGCCGTTCCATTCTGATTGAGCGCAGGCATCAGGGTGATCGTTCGACTTGCCCCAAAACCACCCAAACTAATATTTGCTTCTGGAATCAGGATAGTATTGGAGGAAGCGACGCTCAAATTGAGTGAATCCGCCGACGTTTCCATGTCGTCGATGGTAAAATCGAGCGGTCCAATCTGAGTATTTTCATCCGTCTGCTGGTCAGCGATACTGGTAATGGTGGGGACGCTATTGCCAGGATTGACGGTAACCCAAAAGCTGGATGTGGTTAAAATCTCCCCGTCATCGGCGGAGATCGTAATAATGGTGCTGCCGAACCGATCAGGCGCCGGGGTAATCGTAACGGTTCGGTTGGTTCCAGAACCTCCCAGCTGGACATTGCTGTTAGGCACCAAGGCAGTGTTGGAGGAACGTCCCCAAATCACCAGGTCATTAACCGGCGTATCCACGTCGTCGACAACAAATGAAATTGAGCCAAGCGGGGTGTTTACCTCTGTTTCCTGATCGGGGATGTAATCAACCCAGGGAGCGTCATTCACCGGTTGTACAGTTACGGTGAAGCTGGTGCTGTCTGTTAACGCGCCATCATCCACGGTTAAGGTGATAACTGTTGTACCAAACTGGTCGGGGGCAGGTATGATCGTTACCGTCCGCGTTATGTCCTCCCCTCCAATCCCAACATTCTCATCAGGCACTAAGGTGGGATTAGAGGAAATGCTGGAGACAAATAATTCTCCAGCCGGCGTTTCTGCATCGGTTACAGTGAAAGTGATGGGGCCAAGCGTCCCGTCTTCAGTCAGCACTTGATCGGGAATAACGCTAATTGTCGGCGGGTCATTAATTGCATCAACGGTGAGCAAAAAATTGGTAGCCACGGTGATTTGTCCATCACTCGCCCGCATGGTGATAAGCGTCGAGTCAACGACTCCCGGTAAAGGGGTAATCATGACGGTTCGATCCGTCCCGGAGCCGCCCAGGACGATATTTTCATTGGGCACAAGGTCGGGATTGGAGGAGCGACCCCAGATGGTCAGGTCATCGGCTGCCGTTTCAACATCATCGACTATAAAAGGCAGCGGTCCCACCACTTCTCCATCATCCGCGGTTTGATCGGTAAAGCTGCTAATCGTCGGCGCGTCATTAACCGGGTTTAGGGTCACAGAGAATTGGCGGGTGGCTGTCTTTCCGCCGTCATCGACGGTTAGGGTGATAATCGCTGTACCAAACTGGTTAGCTGTCGGGGTTACGGTTACCGTGCGATCTATTCCCGCTCCCCCAAAGACGATATTCTCCTCGGGTACCAGGGTAGGGTCAGAGGAACTGCCTGAAACAAACAGGTCATCAGCTGCTGTCTCGACATCATCAATGCTGAAAGCGAGTGGACCAAGGGTCGTATCTTCGTTGGCTACTTGATCGCTCAGATTGCTAATGGTGGGTGGGTTGTTGAAGGGGCTAACCGTCAGTAAAAAGCTTGTGCTGGCAGTCCCTTCACCATCATCCACGCGAAGCGTGATCGTGGTTGAGCCGGTCTGGTTAAGAGCTGGTGAGATGGTGACGGTGCGAGTGAGCCCCGTTCCCGCCAGACTGATATTCTCGTTGGGAACCAATAGCGTATTCGAGGAATCACCTGAAACAACCAGATCGTCAGCCGCTGTCTCGATATCGCTAATCGTGAAGGATAACGGCCCCAATACACTATTTTCTTCGATTTCTTGATTGATAAAATCACTAATCGTGGGGGAGTCATTAACGGCATTGACCGTGACTATAAAATTGGTAGAGGTTACATCCTGGCCGTCCTCGACGGTCAGGGTTACGGTAGTTGTGCCGCTCTGATCGAGCGCTGGTGTAAGGATGACTGTTCGGCCTGTTCCGGTGCCACCCAGGAAGATATTTTCATTAGGAACAAGGGTTGGATTGGAAGAAACAGCTGATACTAATAGGTCAGCAGGCGCAGTTTCCACGTCAGCCACAGTGAAGGCCAGAGGCCCCAGGGAAACATCTTCGTCGGTTACCTGGTCGGGAAGGCTGGAAATCGTTGGAGGTATATTGGCGGCATGAGGCATTAAAGCAGCCGGGGCCTGATTAACCTGACCCCTTCGTTGACCTGGATGGTCACTGTAGTTGAATAGAGACGCCGCTTCGACCTTAAACACGGCCAGGTTAAATAGGCTGGTTAGAATAACAAGATGAAGGAAAAGAGTTCGTTTTACAATCATTTTCTATTTAGATAATTAAGACGTCTCGCTAGATGAAATGTGCATATTTAGGAAGTTGAACTTCCACACTTTTCAAGTGCATAAACCGGGCTTCTGCCATATAATAGTGACAGATATAAGACTGTTATCAGCCTGCTGGCTAGATATCCCCAGTTCAGCTGCCTCGAGGTTTCCGCAATGATGAAAAATTCACGGCTAACCTTCCGGATCACCCTCTGGCGGCCATGGCTGCTGGCTGTAACCCCATTGGCCCTACTGACCGCTGTGGGGGTAGCCATCACCATTGCCGCCGGGGAACTTGCCACTGCGTCCGGTATCTTGCTCGGCTTCACTGCGGTTGCGCTGGCCTTGCTGGTACCCATCGGCTTGGCCGTTCGAGCAAGCCGATGGCACATTGATCTGAACGGGATTGGCGGCCGAAATCATTGGCTCATCTATCATCGTCTAGAGTGGTCCGAAATTGAGTCCGTCGAGCCGTGGTTGATTCCCGGGTACCCGTACTTGCAGGTTAACGGGGACGGCAAGCGGTGGGCGTTCTGGCTGCCCTTATTCCTCACCGACATGCCCGGATTTCGGTCGGCGGTAGCGCGGTATGCCTCACCAGAAAACCCGTTGCGGCGCTACCTGGAGAAACACTCAGCCGAACCGGGCGCTGCAGCCAACCGGCCACGCGGCTAACGGTTCTCCAAGCTTTGGCGCCTCCTCCGGCGTGAGCTGGCTGCTGAGCTGTGTCGTTAGACCTAAGGCTCCACCTCCAGTAGTTGGATTCGCTCAGGATTCATGCGAAAATAGGTATAAGTCCTGAGGCTGCCAGGGCAGTATTACCTGTACCCGGCAGCTTCTTTACTCGAGTCTCTCCGAAGGTCACTTCCCAATAATGGGCAGGTAGATAAGTCTGTCCTTATCAAGGTAGTCGGGGATGCCATCGCCGTCAGAGTCGTCTGCATCTTCCTCAGCATCAGGGATGCCATCCCCGTCGCTATCAGTATCGAGGTAGTTGGGCTTGCCATCCTTGTCCATGTCACCAGTGCCTTCCTGGGCGTCAGATATCCCATCGGCGTCACTGTCCAGGTCCAGATAATTGGCTTTGCCGTCGTTATCGGTATCCGTCGCCCCTTCGACCGCATCGCTCAAACCGTCCTCGTCGCTATCCAGGTCCAGGTAGTTGGGTTTACCGTCGTTGTCGGCATCACCCGCGCCTTCCTGGGCGTCAGATATCCTATCGGCGTCACTGTCCAGGTCCAGATAATTGGCTTTGCCGTCGTTATCGGCGTCCGTCGCCCCTTCGACCACATCACTCAAACCGTCCTCGTCGCTATCCAGGTCCAGGTAGTTGGGTTTACCGTCGTTGTCGGCATCACCCGCGCCTTCCTGAGCATCAGGGATGCCATCTCCATCGGTATCAGTATCGAGGTAGTTGGGTTTACCGTCGTTATCGCTGTCCCCTGCACCCTCGTTGGCGTCAGTAATCCCGTCGCCATCGCTATCATCATCTGCGTAGTTGGGTGTGCCGTCGTTGTCCGCGTCGTCTGCGCCTTCTTCGGCGTCACTCAACCCATCGTTGTCACTATCCCCGTCGAGATGATCAGGCGTATCGTCATTGTCGCTGTCGGGACAAGGCGGCCCAGTTAGGCACTCCACAGTGGTGGGAATGGTATCATTATCATCATCCAGGTCGAGGTAATCGGGGGAGCTATCGCCGTCGTTATCGGCACACGGCGGGCCGGCTGGGCATTCGATCGTGGTCGGAACATTGTCATCGTCATCGTCCAGGTCGGCGAAATCAGGTGTCCCGTCCTCGTCCGTATCCAGCGGGGTGTCAGGATCATTCCCTATTTCTTGACCATCATTTATCCCGTCGCTGTCGGTGTCGCCGTTTTGTGGGTCGCTACCTGCTTGATACTCTTCTAGATTGGTCGCTCCATCATTATCGGCATCGTCATTGGCATCGTTCATGAGCGGATCCAGCCCGTTATTCAACTCCCATCCATCTGGCATGCTGTCGCCATCGCTATCGCTATCCTGCGGATCTGTCCCGGCCTGATATTCCTCCAGGTTGGTCAAACCATCGCCGTCGGCGTCGTCCTCTGCGTCATGCGCGAGCGGATCCAAGCCATTGGACCCTTCCCACCCATCTGGCAGCCCATCATCATCGCTATCGCTATCCTGTGGATCCGTTCCCGCCTGATATTCCTCCAGGTTGGTCAAACCGTCGTTGTCGGCGTCATCCACAGCGTCGTCAACGACCGGATTGAGGCTATTATCCAACTCCCACCCATCCGACATGCCGTCGCCATCGCTGTCACTGTTCTGTGGATCTGTCCCGGCCTGGTATTCCTCCAGGTTGGTCAAACCATCGCCGTCGGCGTCGTCCGCCGTGTCATCCGTGAGTGGATCCAGCCCGTTAGACCCTTCCCAACCATCTGTCAGCCCGTCGTTATCGCTGTCACTGTCCTGTGGATTCGTCCCAGCCTGGTATTCCTTCAGGTTGGTCAAGCCATCGCGGTCGGCATCATCAGCAGCGTCGTCTACGAGCGGATTGAGGCCGCTATCCAACTCCCACCCATCTGGTGTCCTGTCGCTGTCGGTGTCGCTGTTTTGCGGATCGCTGCCTGCTTGATACTCTTCTAGATTGGTTGCTCCATCGTTATCGGCATCGCCATTGGCATCGTTTATGAGCGGATCCAGGCCATTATCCAACTCCCATCCATCTGGCAGCCCGTCATCATCACTGTCATTGTTCTGTGGATCCGTCCCGGCCTGATATTCCCCCAGATTGGTCAAACCGTCACTGTCCGCATCGCTGGCGGCTTCATCGCTAAGAGGATTGAAATTATTGGTCACTTCCCAACCGTCCGGCATCCCATCACCATCGCTATCGGCGCTGTTGGGTTCTGTGCCAAGTTGATATTCCTCCAGGTTGCTCAGGCCATCGTTATCCGGGTCCTGGGCTGCATCGTTCACAAGCGGATCCAGACTGTTATTCACTTCCCAGCCGTCCGGCATACCGTCGCCATCCGAATCGGCGGATAACGAGTCAAGCCCATTGTTGACTTCCCAACCATCCTCCAGCCCATCGTCATCGCTGTCGGCATCATTGGGGTCCGTTCCCGCCTGATATTCCTCCAGGTTGGTCAGGCCATCGCCGTCTGGATCTTCGGCCCCCCCATCCGCCATCGGGTCCAGGCCATTCGCCACTTCCCAGCCGTCGGTCATGCCATCACTATCCGTGTCGGAGTCGGGCGAATTGACCGCTAGAATGAAACTGTCCTCGGCGGTCGCTGACCCATCGCTGACTCTGATGATGAGAGTCGTCATCCCGTACTCACCGGGTGTTGGCGTCATCGTGACCGTTCGGTTGGCCCCACTGCCGCCAAAGACGATGTTAGTCACAGGTACCAGCGTGTTATTGGACGAAGCCGCGCTGAGAGTGAGCGAGCCAGCCGGTGTCTCTATATCCCCCACCGTAAAGGTAATCGGGCCTTTGGCCGTGCTATAAGCTGTCAATTGATCGGCGATGTCGGAAATAGTGGGGGTATCATTGACCGCGTTCACGGTCAGGGCGAAGATGTCCGAGGTCGAGCTTGTACCGTCGCTGACCGTGATTGTGATCGTGGCCGAACCATATTGGTTCGCCGCCGGGGTGACCGTCACCGTCCGGTTGGCCCCATTGCCGCCAAAGACAATATTGCTGTTGGGGATTAAGCTGGTATTTGAAGAACTGCCGGAGATTGTCAAACTGCTGACCGGCGTCTCCATATCGGCGATGGTGAAAGAAAGCGGGCCGAGGGGAGTGTCTTCATCGGTTATTTGGTCAGCAATAGCGGAGATTGTGGGTGAATTGTCCGGGTGGAGTTTAAAGACAAAGCCATCGGTGTACCCGTTATAACTTGTGTCATAAGCGCCAGCCGTCGTGGGGATATTGGCTTCATAAGCTTGGCCCAGAACCAGCACATCGCCACTGTTGGTTGTGACCATATCCACCGTTTGTTCCGAATCGTTTTCGCTGCCAAAGAGAGTGCTATACAGCAGGGCGCTGCCGCTGGGATTGAACTTGGTTACAAACACGTCATGATAGTAAGTTGAGCCAAGCGACGTATCGTAAGCGCCGGGCGTCGTCGGAAAGCTGGCGTTGGCACTTGAAGCATAAACACTCCCGGCCACGTAGGCATTGCCACTTGCATCAATTGACAGGGCATTTCCGTTAGTTTGCGCATTCGCCCCTTCCAGATAGGTGCTGTAGACCAGGGCCGATCCGCTGGGGCCCAGCTTGGTGAGGTAGGTCGCATAACCTGAATTGAGAGAGCGATCATACGCGCCGGAAGTGGTTGGGAAGTTTGAGGAAGGCGTATCCCCGAACAGATACAAGTTTCCACTGCCGTCAACCTTCATATCGCTCACATAATCATCGGCGCTCCCGCCGAGATAAGTCCCGTAGAGGAGCGCTGAGCCGGTGGTATTGAGTTTGACAGCGAATATGTCCGTCGCGCCATTGAAAGTGGTATCATAAGCGCCAACGGTGGTCGGGAAACTGTTATACTGCACCAGGCCGCTGACGTAAACATTATTACTCCCATCTACCGCAATGGCCGAAGGCGATTCAACGAGCGAGCCGCCGACGTAGGTGCTGTAGACCAGGGTTGACCCGGTCGAGTTTAGCTTGGCGACATATATATCTTCGAGGCCGCCGTTATAAGTGGTATCGTAAGCTCCGGCCGTAACCGGAAAACCCCCATTGGTAAAGCCGGTGACGTATACGGCTCCAGAACTATCTATGGCCAAAGCCCGGATGTCGTCCCAGTTGGACCCACCCAGATAGGTGCCATAAACCAGCGCTGATCCCGTCGAGTTGAGTTTGATAACGTACCCATCTTCGGGTCCGCTCAGCGCCGTGTCATAAGCGCCAGCGGTGGTAGGAATACCAAAAGTTGCGGAGCCGGCGATAATCGCGTTGCCGCCACTATCGACCGCTAGGGCGTAAATGTCTCC
Organism: Chloroflexota bacterium; assembly: GCA_016860845.1. The sequence continues at coordinate 71,773 of BOKF01000003.1, read as the reverse complement.
GGCGTTAATATAGGTGCTGTAGACGAGCGCCGAACCGGTTGGGTTAAGCTTGGTGATAAAATCGGTAAAACTACCACTGGTTTGATAAGCGCCGGGGGTCGTTGGAAAGTTCGAGGAATAAGTGTAGCCAGCAATATAGGCATTGCCGGCACTGTCCACCGCTATTTGGCGGGGATAATCCTCATTGCTGCCCCCCAAGAAAGTGCTATACATCAGCACTGGGTCAATTACCAACGGTAACGTCCGGTTGTACTCGCCCACCCAAAAACTTACCTGCTGATTCGATAATACGAATCCACCTTCGACACTGCGCCTTTCCCCGTTTACCTCTTGATAAATGATCGGAGCCTTCTGGCGCATTTCGTTATCACTCATACCAATCACCAGGTCGCCGTTTGGGTCAATTTCCAGCCAGTCAGCCCCATCAAAGCTCATCTTGACTTGGGCCAGGTCTATGCTTGGCGCGACGATAAAGTCGTATTCAAGCAATTTCTGACTCCCATACAGAACCAGGTCAATACCCGGCCAGACCTGCTCATACTGGACTCGCCCATAGTTCGGAATTCCCGTACGCCAGCCTGCCGGATCGTTGCCAATGAGGTAGTTACTGACCCCTGGCTGCTGTTCCAGACCGGTCATTTGTACATCAGGATTGGCCCCATCGAGAGTTACCTGGATGACCGCCGCCTCTTTATCATTTGGCTCACGGAGGTTCAGGATCAGACCGGAAGGTGTGGCCGCCATAAAATAGCCGTTCCCCCTGGCAATAAACTTGACGTCTGTGGCGCTCACTTGCCCTTGATTGGCTTCAAAGTAGAGAGGGATATCATAGGAGAGAATATCTTGCTGCTTCGCTGAGGAAGCAACATCTTCCTCGGCTAGAGGTGGCCCCGCGGCGTCAATCGGCGCGGTAATCGGGCTAAATTGGAAGATCAGGAACACGAGTAAGGAGATAGAGGTGCTGATAAGATTTTTCATTTTCGTACCTTCATAGTTAATTTGTGGAGAAAACTGAAGCGTTATGAGGGAGCTGCCGGGGCAATGCGTCGTGCACCCGGCAGCCTTTTACTCAGCCCTCCGTGGAGGTCACTTCACAATGAGGGGCAGGTAGATTTTTCCTGGTTCAGTTGGGGTTGCGGCTACTTCCATTTCCCGAACGATGGTCCAGTTCAGCCCGTAGCTCGTCTGCAATTGGAACTTTACCTTGCCGGTTGCCGGTCCGGTGACGACTACGGCCTGGCTATAGGCTCTTTGATGATCCGAGCCGCTCTGGCCATAGGGTTTTAAGTCCACCGTGAAGCTCTTCGGCGCTACCGTCCCAAAGCCGGTTTGGAACGTCACCGTCATCATGGCGGTGGTCGTCAGCGGCCGGTTGTTGCCCAATCGGATGGTATAGCTCATCACGTCCCCGGTTTTGACTGCCTGAGTCGCCGAACTCACCTGTGTTGCCGCCAGACTCATCACCGGTAGGGTGCCTTGGCTAACGATGTTGTTCGTGTTTTCGACGACACTGACAAACAGTCCGGTCACCATATTATTGGTCGGATCCTGATAGTCGGGGATGCCATCACCATCACTATCCGGGCACGGTGGGCCAGCTGGGCATTCGTCCCGATCACTCAGCCCGTCGCCGTCGGAGTCGCTCGTGCCGCCATCATTGTCGTCAGGGTCGAGCCGGTTGGGTATCCCGTCGCCATCGTTGTCTCCGCTGGCCTCGGACGCATCGGATTTGCCATCATTATCCGAGTCCATGTCCAGGAAGTCGTAAGTCCCGTCGCCATCGCTATCTGGGCACATTAGGCCAGCCGGGCATTCGGTCCGATCACTCAGCCCGTCGCCATCACTGTCGAGGTCGAGGTGGTTGGGCAGTCCATCCTGGTCAGCGTTGTCGTTGGTAGGATTGCCGTCCTTGTTGGCATCCTCAATGGAGTCAGGAATTCCATCACCATCGCTATCGATCTGAGGATCAAGATAGTCGGGCGTGCCGTCGTTGTCGGCGTCACCTTCGCCTTCCTGAATATCACTGAAACCGTCGCCGTCGCTATCTGGGTCGAGGTAGTTGGGTGTGCCATCATGGTCGGTATCACTTGCGCCTTCTAGGGCATCGGTCATACCGTCGCCGTCGCTATCCGGGTCGAGGTAGTCCGGTATGCCGTCGTTGTCAGGGTCACCCGCGCCTTCATCGGCGTCAGCAATCCCATTGCCATCGCTATCCTGGTCAAGGTAGTTGGGCGTGCCGTCGTTGTCCGCGTCGCCTGCGCCTTCCTGGGTATCACTGAAACCATCGCCGTCGCTGTCGTCATCGAGGTAGTTGGGCGTGCCATCGTTGTCCGCGTCACCCATGCCTTCTGCGGCATCGCTCAACCCATCGTTGTCACTATCCTCGTCGAGGTAGTCAGGCGTACCGTCATGGTCGGTGTCACCTGTTCCTTCGTCAGCATCGTTGAAGCCGTCACCGTCGCTATCCTCGTCGAGGTAGTTGGGCGTGCCGTCATTGTCTGTGTCGCCTGCACCTTCTTCGGTATCTGTAATCCCGTCGCCATCGCTATCACCGTCGAGGAAGTTAGGAATCTGGTCCCCATCAGGATCCTCCGTGCCTTCCTGGGCATCGCTTATCCCATCGCCATCACTATCCATATCGAGGAAGTTGGGCTTCTGGTCGCTGTCCAGGTCTTGCCTGCCTTCTGTGCTGTCGTCTATCCCATCGCCATCGCTGTCGTCATCGAGGTAGTTGGGCGTGCCGTCGTTATCTGGATCGCCCGTCCCTTCCTGGGCGTCGGTCAATCCATCGGCATCACTGTCGCTGTCCAGATAATTAGGCATGTTGTCATTATCACTATCGGGACAAGGTGGCCCGGCTGGGCACTCCAAGGCGGTGGGAATGGTATCATTATCATCATCCGGGTCGAGGTAATCGCGGCGGCCATCGCTATCGCTATCCGGACATGGCAGCCCCGCTGGGCACTCGATTGTTGTCGGCACGTTGTCGTTGTCGTCGTCCGGGTCGGCGAAATCAGGAGTCCCATCCTCATCACTATCCAGCGGATTGCTGGAATCATCCCCTATTTCCAGACCATCATTGACCCCGTCGCTGTCGGTGTCGGAGTCTTGCGGGTCGCTGCCGGCCTGATATTCTTCCAGGTTGGTTGCTCCGTCGTTATCGGCATCGTCACCGGCATCATCCACTTGCGGATCGAGGCCGTGGCCCAACTCCCACTCATCCGGCATGCCATCACGGTCGCTGTCGCTGCTTTGCGGATCGGTACCCGCCTGATATTCTTCCAGGTTAGTCACACCGTCGCCGTCGGCGTCATCAGCAGTGTCGTCTACCGTTGGGTCGAGGCCATGGTTCAGTTCCCACCCATCCGGCATGCTATCGCCGTCACTGTCGCTACTCTGCGGATCGGTACCCGCCTGATATTCTTCCAGGTTGGTCACACCATCGCCGTCGGCGTCATCAGCGGAGTCATTTAGCTGTGGGTCCAGACCGTTGTCGATTTCCCAGCCATCCATCATGCCATCGCCTTCGGCATCGCTGGTTTGGTTAACCCCATCAATGATGGCTTGCAGGTCAGCCTTGGTCGTCGGAGCAGGACTGGCCACCGCAATTGCTTCTTCATAAGCCGGCATGTTGGCTGTGATGACGTTGACCAGAGCCAGGGTGGGGTTGGTCAGGTCGGCCGCAATGGGCGCACCATCACTTGGATTGTCGGAGGCAGCCACGAGGGTCGCTACCTGTTCAGCTACGGTGTCGTTATCGGTTCCGTCGGTGGGATTAGTTCCGGCATCAAGTTCAGTCACGTCGCTGATGCCATCGCCATCGGTGTCGTTACCTTGGTTAACCCCATCAATGATGGCTTGCAGGTCAGCCTTGGTCGTCGGAGCTGTACTGGCTGCTGCGATGGCTTCTTCATAAGCGGGCATATTGTCGGCAATGACATTGACCAAGGCCAGGGTGGGGTTGGTCAGGTCAGCCGCACTCGGTGCGCCATCGGCCGGATTGTCAGAGGCAGCCACGATGGTCGCCACTTGCTCAACCATTGTGTCATTATCCGTCCCGTCTCTAGGATCGGTTCCACCATCCAGTTCGGTTGCATCGCTGATGCCATCGCCATCAGTGTCACTGCTTTGCGGATCCGTACCCACCTGGTGCTCTTCAAGGTTGGTCAGACCATCGCCGTCAGCATCACCAGCAGCGTCGTCTATTTGTGGGTCAAGGCCGTGGTCCAGCTCCCACCCATCTGGCATGCCATCGCCGTCTGTGTCGCTGCTTTGCGGATCGCTGCCGGCTTGATATTCTTCCAGGTTGGTCGCTCCGTCGTTATCGGTATCGTCATTAGCATCGTTTACGAGCGGATCCAGGCCATTATCCAACTCCCAGCCATCCATCATGCCATCATCATCGGTATCGCTGGTTTGATTAACCCCATCGATGATAACTTGCAGTTCAGCCTTGGTCGTCGGAGCGGGACCGGCTGCTGCGATGGCTTCTTCGTAAGCCGGCATATTAGTCGTAATGACGTTGGTTAAGGCCAGGATGGGGTTGGTCAGATCGGTTGCCACTGGCGCTCCATCGGTTGGATTGTCAGAGGCAGTCACGAGGGTGGCCACCTGCTCGGCCACCGTGTCGTTATCCATCCCATCGGCAGGATTAGTCCCGGCATCCACTTCGGTCACATCGCTGATGCCGTCGTTGTCGCTGTCACTGCTTTGCGGGTTACTGCCGGCTTGATATTCTTCCAGGTTGGTTAGAACATCACTATCGGCGTCACCCGCCGCGTCATTCACTTGTGGGTCAAGGCCGTTATCGGTCTCCCACTGGTCAGGCATACCATCGCCGTCGGTGTCAGGTTGCACGTCGGCAACCCGGGGATTGGTGCCCGCCTGGTATTCCTGTAAGTTGGTCAGATAATCGCCATCGGGATTGCCTGTCGCACCGTTGTTGCCGGTGGCATCAGTCCGGTTTAGACCGTAATCCCGCTCCCAGTCGTTGGGCAGACCATCATCATCGGCATCCGTATCTGTAGCCTCCAGGTAGTCGGCTATGGCGTTACTATTGGTATCATCCCCGACACTGCATCCACCGATAGTAGATTGAGCGAAATGACGTAGTTCGACCGGCAAAACTTTGTTCACGTCCTCCAGGACATTCAACGCGAGGTCGCCGTCGTCGTTGTTATCCAAATAGTTGGGGTGGCCATCCCCGTCACTATCGTCGTTGGTCAGATTGCCGTCTCCATTAAGGTCTTCTGCTGTATCCGGCAAACCATCTCCATCACTATCGTTGGCTGCCAGACAAGGACCGTAACGGATTTCGAGTCTACCCTGGTTGCCATTCCAGTTTTCTGTACTGTAGATGATGTCGCTGTAACCATCGTTGTTAACATCACCCGCACCAGCCACCGTCGAGCCTAATTTTTCACCCGTTGTGGTCCCATTCATTTCCCAACGCGGGGTGGATTGCGGTACGCCGCTTGAAGTACCGTAAAGTAAGGTAACCTGGCCATGATCATTCGTCGTAGTGACACTGTTGTCCAGATCGGGTGAACCAATCAGGACATCGGCACGACCATCGCCATTCACATCGCCTGCAGCCGCAGCGGAGGCGCTCCAATGGCCTTCTCCTTGAACTGTTCCACTACTGTAATCTTCTGAGATCGGATTTACTGCCGGTATACCGCCTGGCAGGCCGCTGCCAGAACCTTTATAGGATGAAACCAGGCCTTCTTTGTTATATAAAGTAGCGTTATAGTGGGGCACCGGAACAAGGATATCATCATAACCATCATTGTTGGCATCGCCTATCCCGGTAGCGTTAGCGCCAATACGGGAATTACGGTACGATTCATATTGAGGGGTCATGCGAGTCCAGTTGGCGCCTGAACTCAAGCCGCTCGCTGAGCCGTAGTAGACATAGGCATTACCACCACGCCAGTTGGGGTAATAATTTGGGGCGCCCACAATGACATCAGCATAGTTATCGTTGTTTACGTCGCCTGCGCTGGCAACTGACCATCCAAATTCGTCGCTCGCATACTGTCCACTGGCAGTCCAGTCCGGTATTGTGTTTAGTCCCGATGCGGAACCATAGTAGCCAAAAGCGCTGCCGTTGCCGCTATAAGGAGCCCCGACTAAAACATCCTCGAAGCCATCATTATTCACGTCACCGGCGTTGGCCACGTCGAACCCGTACCTGGCTCCACTTACCCCCCGGCTTAATACGTGAACTGGCGTTGTGATCACGCCACTGGCAGAGCCGGCATAGACATACACCCGGCCGTCATCAGTGGCGGCATCATCATAATCGGGAGCGCCGACCACCAGGTCATCAAAACCATCGTTGTCTATATCAGCCACAGCCACCGAGTTGCCGAAGTGAGCGTCGGCCTGGTCTCCATCCAGCAGCTGGTCTGGAGTTGAGTCCATACCGCCTGTAGAACCATAATAAATGAGAACCCGCCCGGCATTGGAGAAATCGCCGTCGTAATTCGGCGCGCCGACGACGACATCGTCAAAACCGTCATCATTAATATCGCCATCGAGGACTACAGCGTGTCCGTAATTCGCGCCGCTTTGATCCCCTTCTATGGTAGAAGCAGGCTCCTTTACGACGAACACGACTGTGTCTATCCCCGTTCCAGTGCCATCGCTTATAGATACCGTAATCGTCGCCGTACCCACCTGATCGGCTACCGGGGTAATGGTAATCGTCCGGTCAGCTCCACTTCCACCGAACACAATATTGCTATTCGGCACGAGGCCTTGATTGGAGGAATTGGCGGATAAGGTCAGGTCGGCGGCCGGGGTTTCGATATCATTGACCGTGAAGATAAGGGGTCCAACTGGCCCATCCCCTACTAACCTTAACTGGTCAGGGATATTCGAAGACGTGGGCAAGTCGTTGACCGGGTTCACGGTTAACTGGGTCGTAGCGGTGAACACGCTGCCTAGCCCCTCTGTTGCGGTTATAGTCAGGGTGGTTATACCATTCTGGTTGGCGGCAGGTGTTACTCGAACATAGTGAGTATAGGGGGCACAGCAACTGGGTACACCAATAGACAGGTTACCATCAGGCACAAGGGTCTGATTGGAAGAACTACTCGCAAGACTAATACTACCTCCCCCATCGGGGTCTGTGGCCGTGAACGCGATAATTACCTGCTGATCTTCATTGGTACTGTTACTGCCAGGGAGGTTAGTGATATGGGGTGGGTCGTTGACCGGATAGATGGTTACCTGAAAGGCTCTGGCGGTTGAGTCCAAGCCATCGCTCGCCGTCAACGTAATGGTCAGGGTCGTCGTGACCAGCGGGCCTGGCCACTCAACGGGGTCAAGCGTTGCAGTCCGGTTAGCCCCACTTCCACCGAGCACTATCCGAGAAGTGGGAAGTAAACTGCTATCAGAAGAAGCCGTACTGATGGTTAGATTATCAGGGGGAATTTCCGCATCGCCCACGGTAAAATTGATTAAACGGTCCTCGTCTTCGGTCATGGTTTGGTCAGCGATAGCCGAAACCGTGGGCGGTGTGTTGGTGTGGAGTTTAGCCACAAAACCGTCGCTAGACCCCCCGTTATAACTCGTGTCATAGGCTCCAGCTGTAGTAGGAAAGCCGTTTTGGCCAGTGCCAAAGAAAGTCCCTACAACGACTGCATTGCCGTTGTCCGCGGTTACGGCAATCCCATATCCGTAAGCATTTTCGGTGCCGTAGATAGAATCCAGGAAAGAGCTGTAAGTTAAGGCAGATCCGGCGGCGTTCAGGGTAGTAACAAAAGCATCTGCACCCCCGTTGAAACCGGTGTCATATGCCCCACTCGTGGTCGGAAAGTTGGAGCTCGCCGTGTCCCCGGTTACGTAGGCATTGTTATAGGCGTCCAGGGCTATAGCCGTAGCGCGGTCAAGATTCATTCCGCCGAGGAAGGTGCTATAAACAAGCTGGTTAAGACTTGGGGTAAGTTTAGCGATAAAAGCATCACCAGTGCCGTTGTAGCTGGTATCATAGGCCCCCGCCGTGGTCGGAAAATCTGCTCCATAGGCCACGCCGGTAACGTAGATATTCCCGGCCGAGTCTCGGGCGAGCCCTGCCGCTGCCTCATTATTTGTCGTGGAAGTACTACCGAGAAAGGTGCTGTAGCGTACCACCCCTCCCCAGTCCAGGTTAGCGACGAACGCATCCCCGGTTCCACCCAATGTAGTGTCATATGCGCCGGCCATGGTCGGAAAATTGGAGCTGGCCGTAGTCCCGACCACAAAAACATCGTTGTAGGCAATTACCAACAGATCACCGCTTGGACCGGTGGTGGAAAGGTCGCCATTGGAACCGCCTAAGAAGGTGCTGTAGTCCAATGTTGACCCGTAGATATCAATAACGGTTATAAAAGCATCACTCGAGCCACCGTTATAAATTGTATCCCCTGCTCCGCCAGTAGTTGGGAATGCTGAACTGCTTGTCGCTCCGAGGACATACATATCACCGCTGAGGGACCATATCCCGAGAGCAGTGGCCGACTCATCTCCTGAGCTTCCCAGGAAAGTGCCATATTCCAAACTGGTCCCATCAAGCGAAACTTTAGCGACAAAAGCATCGCCAGTGCCACCATTGAAGCTGGTATCATAGGCCCCCGCTGTGGTTGGAAAATTGCTGCTGCTAGTTTTGCCAACCACATATAGCCCCGGCCCATTACCGGTGTTTGTGAAGGTTTTCAGGTACAGGTTATAGCCGCTGTCGTCACCGGAGCCGCCGATGAATGTACTGAACAGCAGGGCAGTACCTGTGGCGTTAAGTTTAGCGACATAGACATCGGTTGTACCGCCGTTGAAGCTGGTGTCATAGGCCCCCGCCGTAGATGGAAAATCAGCGCTATACGTGGCGCCGACAATAAACGCTTCCCCACTGCTATTCAGGGTGACCTTGTAAGCGCTGTCGCTGCCTGACCCGCCCAGGAAAGAACTGTAAACCAAGAGGGGGTCGATGATCAAAGGCTGTGTGGAGTCGTACTGGCCGATTCGGAACTTTACTTGTTGGCCAGAGATGACAAAGCTACCCTCAATCTGATGGCGCACTCCATCAATTTCCTGGTAAATGACCGGCGCTTTCTGCCGCACCTCGCCACCAGGCAGACGGATGATCAGGTCGCCGCCCTTGTCCAATTCCAGGGGCTGCGCACCAGCGTAGTTCATAAGAATTTGGCCCGGATCAGCGCCCGGTTCTACCCTAAAGTCATATTCGAGAGACTGCTGATTGCCATACAAAACCAGGTCAATCCCCGGATAAATCTGGCTATAGCGAACCTGTTCGAAGGTGGGAATACCGCTATACCAGTTAGCCGGATCGTTACCGATAAAATAGTTGTTACGCCCCGGCAGTTCGTGTTGCCCCGTTAGCCGCGGGTTGGTCCCGGCTCCCACTAGCGACATGCGCAAAGCTGCACCCGTGCCAGATTCTTCGGTCTCTTGAGCCTGTTGGTGAAAGACCAGAGTCACTTCGGCCGGGGTCAAAAACATGTTGTACCCCTGGCCCCGGGCCAAGAAGCGCACCTGGGGATCAGTTTGCCCCTGATTTATTTCAAAATAAATGGGTAGATTGTTGTAGGCGAGGTTTTGCTGCTTCGGTTGGGAAGCTTCAGCCTCGAGCAAAGATCCTGCGGCATTAATGTTCGGGATTATCGGACCGAACAAGAAGACCAGGAACGCAAGTAGGTGAATAGAGGTACTAATAGGGTTGTTCATTTTGTACTCCTGATAAGAGAAATAGAATGTGAAGTCGTAGGTTCCTGACTTTTGGTGGGATTTAGTCAAATTTTTTCGTAGTAATTGCCTTCCCTTCTACTTTTTAACTTAATTATTGAAATGTTCAGTCTAGCTATATACAAGCCGCTTTTCAGCAGGTTTATAGGGCAAAAACATCGACATAGGCCTCTTCGAAGGTATCCATTTCCTCGTCGGACGGGGAATACCGCTCTGCTTCGATTTCCCCCAGAGCATAATCCAGGTAGGCTTGCGCTTGCTGTTTAGCCCCAAGGCGCCACAGTTCAACCCCCGTCCAAATCGCTCCTTGCCCTCCTCCTGAACAGGTCAGGAGGGTCTGCCGCCAGGTGGTTAAGGTGTCTACAGAGAGTTGAGCGACGTGCAGAAAACTCTGCCTATGTCTCATATTGGTTAGTTTTCGGGCCTGTTCCAATAAGGTCGTGACGGCCTGCTGAATCGCGAACTGGGCTTCCCCTTCGTGCCCCGCCGCCTGTAAGGCCCGATACCAGCTCATCCAGGCCAGGTGAGGCGGATTTTCGGCGCCGATCAACAGGGACGCGTCCGCTCTGAGGTGTTGCCAACAGGCTAGATCGATCTCACCGGCCTCGGCCAGCAAGGCCGTTGCCATGTGAAAGTTAGGCTCATTACCAGTTTCGCTCCATAGGTCGATGGCCCGGCGAGCCAGCTCGCCAGCCCCCAGCTTATCTTGCAGTTTGAGATACAGGTAGGCCAGATCGGTCAAGACCATGGCCCGGGAGCGCACCTCTTGGTGCAGTTCGTCTAGGAGAGTCTGCAATCTCATGTGCGCGTCTTTCAGTTCGCCGCAATCCATCTGCACTCCAGCCAGGTTGTGAATGGCGTGGAAGCGGCCGTCCTGGCGGTCATAAGCTTCAAAGGTGATCACCGCCGCGGTTAGATGCTTGCGGGCCAGGCCATATTCCCCGATCCGCCGGGCGGCATCCCCCAGGTTGACCTGGGTAATGGCGATATACACCTGGTCGCCGATCTTTTTCCAAAGATTGAGGGCTTCTTCTAAACGGACTAAAGCGATGGAGAAATCGCCGCCGTCGGCGGCGACCACGGCGATATTGCCCAGGGTTTGGGCTTCGCCCCAGCGGTCGCCAATCTCCCGGCGGGCGACCAGGGCCTGCTGGAAATACTCATTGGCTTCGACGGCGTGCCCCAAATCGGCGGCCACACTCCCGCGCATGTTCAGAATGTTGGCGCGAATGGAAGTGAGGCTGCCAGGGAGGACCAGGGCCAGGTCCAAGCACTCGGCGGCCTCATGAAACTGTTCCCGGTTGTAATAAACCTGGGCCAGGTTGGATAAAGCCCGGGCCTGTTCCCCCAAATCCCCGGCTTGCTTGGCCAGGGCCAGGGCCTTGCCGGCTGCATCCAGGCTGTTGTCGTAGTGCCCGTTTTCCCAACGCAGCCGGGCCAGGCGATTGAAATAGATGGCCTGCTTGAGCGGGGACTTGGCCCGGCGTCGCAGCCGGGCCAGGCTGCTCTCCTGCCCTTCCAGATTGGCCATCTGCCGCCAGATATCGTTTTCGCCCAGAGCAATGTCCCAGCGCGCGTCTTCATTGGCCGGCTCGACCAGGTTCTCGGCCACGCCGTACCACTTCAAGGCTTCATAGAAACTCAGGTTCGCCTGGGCCGTATGAGCGGCTTCCAGGATATAGGGCAGCGCCCGGTCTCGGAACGGCTCGCCCGCCAGGGAGAAGTGGTGGGCCAGGGCAAAGCTGTTACCGGGCTGGCTGGCGGCAAATAGTTCGCCGGCGCGGCGATGCAGGGTTTGCCGGCGCTCGAGCGGGGTAATGGTTTCGTAAACGATATGAGTGATCACGCCCGATTTGAAGTGCGCTTCCGGCCCGTGCAGTTCAATAAACTGGCGCCGTTCCAGCTCCAGGAGACTGCGCGGATAGCAGAGTTTTTCAAAGATCGAGATGGGAAAGGTGTGACCCAGGAGGGCGGCCACTTCCAGGGCTTCGCGCAGGGGAGCTGGCAAGCAAGCCAGGCGCTCGTAGACCAGACTGTTCATGGTCTCGTTGTGGGGCAAAGAGGCTCTGGGCTGCATTTGCCAGCCCTGCTGTGTTTTGGTGACCGAGCCATCCTCGACGAGCAAGCGGGCGGTCTCTTCAATAAACGCTGGGTTCCCCCCGCACTGGACCACCAATTGGGTTAATGCCTCTTCGGTCAGGTCGGGCAAAACGCTATTTAAGACCAGGCGGGCCTGCTCGTGAGATAAATCGGTCAGGGCGACCCGGTGATCGACTGGAAAAGCGTCGAACTCTCGCCCAATCAGCAGAATCGTAATGGGTAGGTCATCGGCGGTAATCAGCTGTTCGAGATAGGTTAGGATGGAACGATTGGCTTCCTCGGCAGCCAGGTAATGGTAATCATCCAGAATCAATAGCGCCGGCAGCGGGATAGATTTCAAAACCTGGCCCAGAATGGCCTCGGTTACCCCCTGACGCTTCTCCCGCCGACTAATTTCCAACTCATGGCGTAAAGTCTCCCGGCTTATTTTGTCGAGCAAGCACAGACCTTCATGCAAAATCCGCTGCCAACCTCTGAGATGCTCCCCTGCGAGGCGACTGTTTAGCACGGTGGCCACCCGCCCGTCCGTCAGCAGTTGATTCCCCCACTCTTTAGCCAGGCGACTTTTACCCACGCCGGGCATCCCGCTGAGGTAAATGACCCGGCGCTGGGTCGCCAGCTGATCGAGCTGGGCCAACTCGGCTTCGCGCCCAATAAATGTGGCTGGCCGCACCCAGGCCATGAGGGTGTCGGGCGTCTCCTGGGGTTCATTGATTCCCAGGACTTGAATCAGGCGCTGCAAAACTTCGCCGGCCGAGTCGGGGCGAGCGCCGGGCTCACGCTCCAGGCAGGCCCGGATGATCCACCACAGCGGGCCGGGTTCCCGGCCCGCTGGAAAAGTGGCCGTCGCGCGCATCGATTCGGCAAATCGGCCCTTAAAAGGGTGTTCTCCTTCCCCATAGACCCGTTCATACAGCATGATCCCGACCGCATAGAGATCACTCCGATAGTCTATCTCCCGCCCGGCCAGCTGTTCAGGTGAGGCATAAAAAAGCGTGCCGCCGCGGGCGCCGGCCACTGCCAGGCCAAAATCGACCAGATAAACCTGGCGGCAGGAAACCATGATATTGGCCGGTTTGAGGTCCCGGTGAATGACCCCCTGGGCGTGGATATAGTCCAGGCCGCGCAAAAACTGGAAGGAGTAGTCCCACGGGTCTTTGACCGAGAGCGGCTTGGCGTCGGGCAGAATGTCCATGGTGTAGTAAGGATTGCCTTCAAAGTAACCGTAGTCATGGACCTTGAGCAGGTGGGGATGATTGAGTTGCGAGAGCAGCCGGAATTCGGCCCCCAAGTTGCCGGCTGTACCCCTCAACCATTTGAGCGCGACTTCGTGCTCGCGGACCCGATCCCAGACCCGGTACACCACCCCGGCTCCTCCAGCCCCAAGAGTTTCTTTGATTTCGTAACGTTCGGCGATGCTAGCGAACACGTTCAACAAAGGCGGGCAACCGCACGATCACCCGCGTCCCTTTCCCTAAAACACTTTCGATTTTTAGCTCGCCTCCATGCGCCTCAATAATCCGGCGGGCCGCATACAAACCAATCCCGAGACCGCAGGGTTGACTCGCTAAAGTAGCGACATTGCTGCCCCGCACCAGCCAGTTGCAGACGAAGGGCAAGTCTTCGGGGGGGATACCAATACCTTCATCCTCAACAGCAATTTGGAGATGGTCTTTGTTCAAAGTTGCCGTCACATTGATCGGGGAGTCTGCTGGCGAGTATTTGACGGCATTATCGATGAGATTCGTCAAGGCGGTTTCGATCAAGGCATGATCACACTGAAGTGAAACCGGTAAACGCTCGAACATCAAGAGCCGATGCCGGGCTGCCCTCTCTCGCCATTTTACCTGCATCGCCGTCACGGTCGAGGGCGGCATAAAGGTGGGTGACATTTGGGCAATTTGCAGTTCCAGTAGATTGAAGTTCCGCAACGGTTCGATAAAGCGTTTCTTGAGGGCCGCCAGGCCTAAAGCGGCCTCCTCCAACGTTTGTTCGATATTTTCGAGGTCTTCCAGCGTGACTGGGATTCCCTGGCCAAGATTTGCTTTGAGGTGCTTAACTTTGTTTTTACCGACGTCAACTCCCATCCAGATACGCTGGGTGGGGATACCCAATTCGTGACTGGCTACTTCAACCACCCGCCCCCGACTGGCAGCTGTTGCCTCAAATTCTTTGAGCAGCCGATCTTTTTCGGCCAGAACTCGGGTCCGGTCCAGATGGAGGCTGACGACCGAGGCGCAAGCCCTGACCAGTTGCAGATCACCTTGATTAAACAACTCGCCGGTCGTGTAGGAGCAAACATAAAGAACACCGGTGGGGATAACGCTGCCGACCGGCGTAATGGGACAGGCGATAACACTGCGCAGATTCAAAGCCATGACACTTTGTTTGAACTGAAAGAGCGGGTCACTTAATGCTTCGGGGATGAGGATGGCATTCCCGCCAATAGCTCGGTCGCAAACTGACTGGGAAACGAAGTTGCGGTTGGGCGCTGCCAGGCGACTGTATTCAGCCCGGATGTGCAACTCGCTCCGGGCATCCTGAAGCAGCAGGAAAACCTGGTCAGCCTCGAGTAAAGCGCAAATGGGCTGGGCGACTCGATCAATTAACTGGTCGGTTGTCAGCGATTGAGACAAATCCAGGGCTAGTTGAAGAAGGAGGTTAAACTTCTTATTTTCCAGACGGTGCAGCGTATCTTCAAACGGACGGCGTGTCTCTCGCTGCAATTTGAGAGCGGCTGCTCTATCTTTGGCATTGTTGTCGTTTAAGTCCATGATGATCTATTCCTTCGTAGGTTAGGAGGCGCTATTTGATAATGATGGGCAGGTAAATTCCACCTGCGTTTTTACTAATCACAAATTCGTAACCATTGTCGTCGAGTAGGGAAACATTCCCGGCCCCATCCAAAGCCTGGACCAGGAAGAGGAGGTTTTTGTTACCTTGATAGGGAATAGTCCCAGACCACATCTGCCCGCCGCTTGACCCCAGGTCGAGCACATGCCAGCTGTACTCTCCTTCAGCACGCCAGAGAACTGGTACCCGTACAACGCTACTGGGGTCCGTCGCTTTGACGGTGACAGTGAAGGTCGAACTCGTGGTGACCTCCAGGATTTCTGGAGCCGTGAAATCGGTGATGCTGGCCGCAGCATGATAGGTTTGATAAAGCACCTGGCTATACAGCCGCTGCTTTTTCGAGGCGGCATTAAACTGAGCGGGGATAATAATCAAATTCTCAGACAGATTGTCTTCGTTACCCTCCATGCGACTGATCACGCCCACCGGCGTAGAGGGTACCCAACCTTCAAGATCAAAAGCTGGTTCGCTGCTGAGAGGGTTGGAAGTGACAATACCGCCAATCACCGGATCAAAATTCAAGGTTTCGGTGAACACGCCGCCCAACCAGAGGGCGCCATGCGTGACTGAGTTTTCTACATGGACTTCGGTCACCACTTTAGGTTGAACAGGTTGCCCTGCCTCAACTGTCACTTCACCGCCACCCGCTTCGTAGTAGGATCCATGATCCGTTTCATTGAGGGTCAATTGGGGGGTCGTCGTAAGCACCCGGCTGACCAGCGCCGGGGGTGCAGCCGCAGGCGCGGAAATGCTTTGAGGCGGGGTTGTGGATGATCCGCCACTACTTGGCAGCTGCACCTTGTACATTGGGAAGCCGTACATTGTGTACGAGTGTAAGACTTTCTCGTCGTAGATTGATAGAGAGCTCGCTTTTTGGAAATACGCCCGCTTGGCCAGGACAAAGGCATTTCCAACCGTCTGATTATTCTTCAAATCCTGCATAAACTTGAGATTGAGCAGTTCGCTATAAGCGACCAGATCGCTATCGCCATAAGCATAAGAGGCGGCTCCTACCCAGACCCCGCCACGGCTGACGAAAGCTTGGGCGAAATCATAGGCTTTATCGGCTGAAGCCTGCTCATCAGGCATATTGAAGCCAGCCTGACAGCCGACTGAAACGTAGAGACCGCTGGAAAAATCGGGGCTGGCGTCTCTGATTTCGATAGCGGTGGTCGTTCCTGAGCTAATATTTGCTGCCTTACTCTCGAAGTGGTTAAAGTGGCCGTTGATGTTGGCAAAGCGGGGTGCTTTAGGCATGGTGAACAAACGGACCTTAAGGTCATTCGCGGTCCAGACATCGCCGATCAACGGCGTCATCGCAATCCCCCGATCCAGACCCAGGACCATTTGCCGGCTGGCCAGGTCATTCAAGAATTCGTAGCCGACCACCAATCCCGTGTTCAGCGAGAGGGTGGCGTTAGCCAGGTAACTATCTGTTGCAGCCAGCATCTCGGCCGGCGTCTCGACCAGGCGGCCTAGCCCGTAGTCGGGTAAGTAGATGGGGCGGCCGGCGATAAAGCCGACCGTGCTTACTGTCGAGGCATAGGGGGCATCAGAAAAGTAAAAGAACCGGCGATGCGCTTGTTCGATCGCACTACCCGGCAAAGCTCCCGAAGTGGACAGGTACTCATATTCATTCGCAATCCGGGTTTCATCATAAAGGCGGTGGAAGGGGATCACCGTATCCGAACCAACGAGGATGATGTTTTTCAGGTTAGGATAAGCGGCCATCTGCGCTTCCAAGGCCTTATCTACCCCCATCGCGGCATAGTTGGCCGCCGAAACGGTGGGGCTTATCACGAACTGGCTGTAAACTTGGCTGATTTGGGGCACTGTATTCAAATCCAGTACTTTAGCCGCAGGAATGGTAGCGAGCCGATTGAACAGGAGATCGAGCGTCGCTCCTTCGGTAGGATAGAGATCTGCTAACCGACCTCGGTGGCTCACGATAAGCGTTTCAATCGAGGCATCCGTGGGCGGAGTTGGAAATGAGGGCAGCGGGGTCGTCATCTGGCGCTCGAAGGAAGCAGAGTCAACCTGCCAGCCCATCGAGTAGGTTCCGGCGATGTTCCCAGTGGCAGGTTGGCGATGAATTTCAAGGCAGTACCAGCCCCAGTTTGCGCCGGCTCCAAAGGAAATAGTATGCGCTGTTCCATTCTGAGATCCAACAATACCCCCAATCCCTTTCATCCGGCCGATCCCTTTCATCCGGCCAATCCCCTTCATCCGGCCAATATCTGAGAGTTCGCCAATGGGATTCAGATTAGATAGAACAGCCCGGTCTCCCACATCGCCCAGGATGTTTTGCCCGGCCGGATCGTTGATCAACTGGGTCGTTTGTCCCGTTTCAGGGTCAATAAAGGGCGCATAGACGATGACTTCCGCATCGACCGTAGCCGAAAAAGTGAAATGAGTGGTATCTCCCGGTAGTAACGGGATTTGATACCAACTTTCCTCCTGGCCGGTCGGTACAGGAATATTGGAGGAGCTTCCGCCGAAATAGGAGAGCGTGGGAGAGGGTGAAGCGCATATCTGTGGCAGATCGGGATCGAAATAATCGGGGACGAGATCGCTGTCCGTGTCAGGACAAGGTATCCCCCCTGGACATTCAAAACGGTCCGGCGCGCCATCGCCATCACTGTCTCCACCCCCATTGCCATTATTCTGACCAGCGAGTTTGCCGGCACTTCCATTGGTTGGGTCCAGATAACTGGGGATCGTGTCCGTATCCAGGTCGGTTACCGCTCCTTCCTCAGAAGTAGGCCGTCCATCGTTATCATCATCGGCGTCGTTTTTATCCAGAGCACCGTCTCCATCCGTATCAAGACATTGATCGAGCGGACACTCACTCACATCGCTTATACCGTCTCGGTCTGAATCAACTGTTTCTCCTTGAGCTTGAACTTGAAAAATGGGCAGAAAGAAAACGATCGCAATGATGAATACTAAAACAAAAGCCGGTTGCTTAGCCTGCATGGTAAACCTCCTTGGGGTGCTAGGTGAGGATTTGATAAGGGGTGATCTTTTTGAGAAATCTGGCGTAACATTTCAGAAACAGGAACAGGCGAATGTTTATTTGGGAAAAGCAATGACTACGACGCGATGGGTGTTACTCTCATACGGCCAACAGGTGATGAGCGTTAACCGCTCGTCGTTGGTGGGCTGAATATGCCTGGCATTAGCCAATCGAATCTCTAAGGGCTGATCTCTTTCGGGTAAAATAAGGACCTTATCTACCGCGTATGTTCTCATTTGAGGGCCGGCATATAGAATAAGCTCATCGCCACCTTGAAGCGTCCATAAATCGCGAAACGCCTCACCCTTGATGTTGTGATGGCCATCCAAGACCGTGTTACCGGACATACCGAATGGGGCAGAAGTATTGAGCCACCCAGCAGCCCGATGGTCGGGCACATCCCATTCAAAAACGCCGGGTGCAAGCTGCGATGGGATCATCTCCACCGGCTCTACGGGCAAATCACGATTCAATTTGGTAATAAATAGCCGGTCAGGTGGGGGACCGGGCGGAGGGGGTGGCACAGGAACCGTGATCTGATGAGTACTCGTCATTGCCGCTAGAAGAGCCAAATCGCTCTCAGCTAGAGAAGACTCTGAAATTGCCGTTGGGATAGCGGTGAATGTGGGCGGAAGGCTCCCAAGCGAAGGAGTTGGCAGTGTTTCGCGATAAACCATTACCACCCCTTCCCCAATAGGAGTAGCGATAGGGATATCCCCAAAGGGGTCAAGTGTGGGGGTAGGGCTAGAGGTTGCCGTCGCCGTAGCCACGGTGGATGTCGGCGTCGGCTCAGTTTTTAGTAAGGGCTTTAAAAAGGCCGGGCTGGTCGCCACGACCAAAGCGGTTAAACCGATGAGGAGAAATAAAAAAACTCTGCTATGCATACAACCAGTCCCTTACAGGTCAACAATATTGACCTTATAAGTCGGCCACAAGGACCAGCCTGGTTGCTATAGCAGAGGGGGGTGTGGAAAGTAAAGCCTTTTAATTAATAAAGGCTTTGAATACCCTCACTTCCGGCAGGAGAGTACGGGAGTGAGTATCTCCCGGAGAGTGAACGTGACCGTCACTCGTTATTATTTTCACTATTATAGTCTTATTAACCGCGGTTTGTCAAGGGTTTTTTAGGTCAAAGACTAAATTTAGTTCTAATTTCCCCCCCAATTATCTTTATCGGGGGGTACAGGAGATTTAGCTAAGTAGGCAGAAACCAAACTTTTGAGTATATCGCAACTTCATGTGGCCACCCATTTTTCATAATGGGGTCCGCGCGAATGGGGCGTGATGTAAATTAAGAGACCTTTTCGGGGATAACAAGTCTATTTATTTGGCAAAATGAGACTTTTGTTCCGAAGATGCTTCTGTTGCAGCACGAGGCTGCCAATAATCCGCCGGATATACCTGTTTCTGAGGCCTATTTCAGCGGATCTTCTGATGGCTCTTCTCACGACCGTTACCGTTTTTAGAAAGGGTCACTGTGTGACTGAGATTTTTTTCTAGGTTATTTTCTTCATCCGGCGAGGATTCATAACCGTTATTGCTTCGAGCCCGATAGATCGTCTGGGCGCCTAAAAGTGTAATCAGATTTCGGAAAGCCGGGGACTCATCGACAGGCATCAGCGTCTTGGCTTTGATGTAAACGTGGTGACTTTGACATTTTTTGCCAATATAGCTGTGGAGCGAACCGATTACAGTAACTAAATGGCCTTCCTCCAATCTCTCGCACAATCGATAACTCTCGAGACCATAGGCCTTGATAAAAAATGTTCCCTCTGAAGTTCTGATCGAAAATTGTATACAACCGTCGTGGTTGTTATATTGCGGGTCGCTGACAACACGTCCCATAATAATTGTGTCATTGATTGAGTCGGTGGTAGACATATAAGTGGAATCATCCTTTTTTTTCTACCCCTCCCTCATCGCTTCTCTCAATAATGCCGGTAAAGCCAGGTTAAAAAGGTAAGTAGGTGGTCAAAAAAATCCCGGAGCGCCTCTAAAATCAGGGGAATCTCTTGTTATCCATGATCGGTCCTTCTTTATTCATAGGTTACTAACTCTTATCTGTGAACTTTATCACATCTTGACCTGAAATACATCAATGAAAAGGTGAGTTATCTCATCAAGTTGATGATTTTTGGGAAAATGGTTCAAACAACTGAAAGCGGCGAGGTGAGTTCTAAACAAAAAAGACCACTTTCGCAGCGGTCCTTCTTGAAACAGGGGAAGCGCTTGCCCTGCGGCGCATCAAGCAGCTTTATACCTATTTCCGCTCATCCAATTTGGCAATACCCTGGCTTAGGGCGTAGAGGACGGCTTGGGTACGGCTGGTCAGGTTGAGCTTGTTAAGAATATTGGCAATATGGCTGCGCACGGTAGGGCCACTAATTACAAGCCGGTCAGCGATTTCTTTATTACTCAAGCCCTGGGCAACCAATTTAAGTACCTGCATCTCCCGCCTGGTCAGTGTTTCAAGGGTAGGCGAGGGAGGAGTAGACTGGTTTTGCTGCTGCAACATCTTGCGCGCTATCGTTGGATGGAGGGATAACTCGCCCTGGTACACAGCGCGAATGGCTCGAAGTAACTCCTGGGGCGAAGAGTCCTTGAGCAAGTAGCCCAACGCGCCCGCCTCCAGCGAAGCAACGATTTTTTTATCCTCGGCAAAGCTGGTCAGGATCAGGATGCGCGCCTGAGGATTGTCGGCTATGATCTCTTTAATGGCGTTCAGCCCGCTTTTACGCGGCATTTCTAAGTCCATCAAAATGACATCGGGTTTCAGCCGGCGGGCCAGTAGCACCGCCTCGAAGCCATCCTCGGCTTCGCCGACAATCTCGAATCCGGGCTTGAAGGAGATCAGGCCACGCAGCCCTTCTCTGACGACGGGGTGGTCATCGGCAATCAAAACCCGGATTTTCTCAGTTGCAGGCATGGTCATGGCGGCGCCTCCGCAGGGATGAAGGCAGTAACGCGCGTTCCCTGACCTGCCGCCGAAATGACTTCCAGAGTGCCGCCTAGCTGTTCGGCTCGCTCACGCATGCTATCCAAGCCCATGCCACCCTGGTCACTCACGTCAGCTGGATTGAAACCCTGCCCATCATCCTGCACTTCCAAGACGACACCCTGGCCATTTCTCTGCACTCGTACCGAGACCGAAGTAGCGGCGGCATATTTTAGGGCATTATTCAAGGCTTCCTGGGTGATGTGATATAAACCTTCTTCAACGAGGGGCGGCAAATCAAGGGAGAGGTCAGTCTCGAGAGAAGTCTCGACGCCCGCCCGACCCTCAACGGCGGCCAGCCGGCGCTGTAAGGCCCCCATCAGGCCGTCCTGTTCTAAGGCCGAAGGGCGCAACTCGTATAGCAACAGCCGCATCTCTTTGAGCGCTTGCTGGGCTATTTCGGTAATGCGGTTGAGTCGTTCCTGGGCCAAGCCATACTCTCCCGCCTCTAGAAGTCCCCGCCCCCACTCGGCAAAAAGGGTCAGGCTGTAAAGGGATTGGGTGATGGAGTCGTGTAGGTCTCGCGCCAGTCGTTCTCGTTCCTCCATCACGGCCGCCCGCTTGTGTTCGGTCAAATCATAGAGCAGCACGACTGTACCGCTAAATTTCTCGCTCACGTCGAGCATCCGTTCTAACTTGACATCAAAATAGCGAAGACCTTCTGGTGTCTCAAAAGTTTTTTCACAATTGAATTTGGGTTCCTCACTGGCAGCCAGGGCGGCCAGCTCCTCGGCCAGCCAGGGCAATACCCCGGCGATGTAATGCTGGTCATAGTAGATGTCGCCCGGAATGCTGGCTCCGGTAAATAGCGTTGCTGCGGCATGGTTCATGTTGATAACGCGATTATTTCGGTCCAACAAAATGGCTGGGTCATGCAGGCTTTCAAAAATGGTCAAGTACTTGTTCTTCTCATTGGTCATCAAGCGATTGGCCGCCTGCAAAGCTTCCAACTGCTCATTTTCAGTGGCGGCAGCCCACTCAGTGCAAAAGCCGAGTTCAATGCGATCAAAACAACGCTCAACAAAATAGCGATACTGTTTCCGAGTTTTTGGACCAAACCCGGATTGCTCAATCAGGTCAAGATAGCTTTGCTGGTAATATTTCATTAAGCTCATATACATTCCAATGGTCAGGCCCCGGGCGCGGTGCTTCTGGGCTTCCTGCACGCCAAAGGAGGCAATTGGGTCTTGAGTATAGTCGTCGTCAGGCCCCAACTCCGGCGGCTGAGGGTCGGTCTCGATAGCCGTCACGATGGCCTGGGAGAGATTAGCTACAGAAATGCGCCAGGCTTCGGCTAGAGTTGAGGTATACTTGACGTAGTCGCGCTCTCTGGCGTATTGCAAAACGCGCTGCATTAACCAGTCCTCATGATTAAGGATCAGCTTTTTCAGATTCTTCAGCTCACGCCCTTTGTCAGCAGTGGTCATTCGCTCAACTCCGTTTTAGATCGCCCGTCAGCGCTGCCGGCAGATTGAAGCTCCAGTCGACGAGCGTAATGATTGCTGTTACCACTCTTTAATTTCTCTATCGTGCTTTAGCCCAAGCTCGCATCGCTTCTAAGACCAGTTTTCGCTGTTCAGGCCGTAGATGCCGAAATAAATGTAAGACTTCTTTCTCTTCTGGGTCTACTCCCGGGTCAGGGGGGAGTAACCCAGCTAAGCGAAAGATGACTTCCGGTGGGTAATTAAGAGCGCGAGCAATAGCGACACAAACTTCCGGGCCAGGTTTACGGGTGCCGCTCAATATGCGGCTGATACTGCCAGTATCGAGGTTTGCCTTTCTGGCCAAGTCAGCCAGCCGCCAATCGCGCTCAAGTAGTTCAGCTTCCAACCAAGTTATAAACGATTCCATATAGCACCATTCTACTGCTTAATTTGATGCTCATAAGCAGGTATATGATGCTCTTTGACAATCATTCTATATGAGGGCAAAACGTGAGTTCGAGATTAGGGAACGCACCGGTCAAAATATCGTCTCTGGTCTGCCAAAACTTGATTTCAGTGAGAATTCAATAAAAGGTGAGATTAGGAACTCCGCTATAACTTTAGTTAGCACATTTGAAATGACAGGCGCAAAAAAATCCCCTGAAGGGATCATAATTACTTCATTTATCTACAATTTAGCGAAACTGTGGGCGTTATGATAGGGCCTGCTGTTCTGTATAACAGCGCTTAGTTCGCCCAGCACCGTAACTGGGAAAATGTTATTAACCGGGATGGTTCCCTACGTTGTGATATATACCGAGATATTTGTGGATTGGCTAATTTAGCATAATTGTGAAATTTCAAGATTGAACTCTTTTTTGAGGCAAAACAGCGGTATTTTAGGCTAAAATCATCCTTGTTTTCTAACTTTAGAAGCAATTTGCGCCAAATTGATCGCCCTATAGAGCCTCAAATATCCACCAATATCTCCCTTCTACATCACAGATTGAGGAACCATCCCTATTAACCCCTTTTGAAAAGCTGACTCTTATGAGTTAGTGAGGTTTAGTCCACAAGTCCCCTCTCAAATACTTTTCGCTGGATATTGGGTCAACTGTACAGTTAGCGATGATGACGAGGCTAAAAACAGCTGATCGCATCTGGTCCATTTAAGTTGAGGATAATAAAGAAGGTGGACCTGAAACCCGCCCTTTTTTGTGTCTGAAATCTCACCCTGCAAGGCTGTGCTAACAAGGACTCGTCTCCGGCTCTCATCTCAACCGCTGTTCTAGCGCATTTGCGCAAATCACCCTGCAAATTTCCGACTGACTTGCAAGTTGAAATCTCGTACACTGAGGATAGTAGGAAAAGACTTAAAAGCTCAGATGGGTATAGGTAACATTCAAAGCAAGACGAGTTTGGGCTCTGCCCTGAGCTGATCCAAAAGAGGGCGCACCCAGAAGTGATGGAACCATGCAAGGCAATATTAAACGCTCTGTGGTCAAAAAAATAGCTCAAAGGCTCGCTCATCATAATCTGGTTCGGCCTCACTCGAGTAAAAAACCTTCGGCCAGCGCTACTACCAGGCCTCAACCGAAGCTGTCTATCGGGCGAAGTCGTGAACGATTGCGAGCGCGGCTAGCCTTATGGATGATCGTGGCCTTTATCGTCATCTGTGTGGCGCTGGTGATTGCGGCTCTGGTCAAGGCCACCAACAGTAGCGAACTTTTGGAAATCATTGGCCGGTTGTTGCCTTACCTGATGGCCCTGTTGACCCCTATTTTGCACTACTACTTTGAGCATAGACAGCGCCACGCCGATGACGATAAAGAGGTTTAAGGCCAGCTAATGGCTCTCCAAAAGTTTGGAGTGGATTTATCAATAGTCTGAGCGGAAGTTTTTACCTTATGACGCAGAACGAAGTGGGAGGCGACATAGACGAGGAGGTAGCAATGTTACTGATAGCTTTTGGCTTAGGAGTCGTTATCGGGGTTGCCATTGTTATGGGGCTGCTGCGGCTGACGGCGACAACGAATCCCGCCGGTTGTATGCTAGTCTTTGGCGGCTTCTTTTTCTTGCTCTTCTGGTTTTTGTTGGTAATGCCCTGGTTTCTCTGGGTTGACTAAACAGACCTGGCGATACCTCTTCAACAATGAAGGTGTGGGCGTTGAAAATATTGACAATTAGGGGTTCCGCTAGCAACCGTGAAAAAAACAACGCTAAGAACTTGTTAAACGACACATTTTAGATAGTCATTACCGTCATTTTGAGCGAATCAAGGCCGGTATTGGCCTTCTGTCATCAACATCGTCATCCCAATCAAGGAATTCTTGCCTGGAAGAGATACATCTGTCCTTGGCGAAGCTCTGAACTAGAGAAAAAAGGCACACTTACGCGATTTTATCGAAGTTATCGTCTCGTTGTCACTTGAAAAACTCCAAAAAGGGCTGTCTTAGTGTTGTTTTTTTACGGTTGCTAGCGAAACCCCCTAAGGATTGGCTGGAAAACCGGCTATATGCAACCCTCCAGCAATCTGTAGCCGAGCTAATCAAGGATGAGCCGGGGCAAGGGACAGCGACCATCGAATTTGATTTTGTGGTTGCTGAAGATTAGCGTCGCCGATTGAGTAACTCGGGCTTTTATGTTAGACTGTACTCAACAAAATTTTTTATGAGATAAATTGCCTTGGCTAAACGACACCGTGACCTCCTGGCCCGACTAGAACCTGTCGGTCTCAACCGCTACCGAATTACGGAAGCAGATGTTCAGACGGTTGAGAAGTACTTGAACATTATTCAGAAAGACTTGAAGGGCGAGTCAACCTGGCAGGACATCGTTCAATATACCGGGCCATACGGTACCAGTATCTTGATCCATGAGATTGTTGAGATCAGGGCGCTCAAAGCCAGGGGAGTCGATCCGCTCCGGCAGAAAACTCAAGTTTTGAGGAAACTGCTGGCTGACCACGTGGAAGCCCATGTCATCGCCGTCTATGAAGAGCATATCTATTTGCAGGAAATCATCAACCGGCTTTTCGGTCAAAAGTTCGAGGTGGCCACGCTAATCAAAGCCAATACGAATGATGAACGAGACCTAGAACTGTTTTTGGAAAGCGATATTGGCATTTATCTGCTGGAAGAAGAGCGGGTTGAAGCAGCTCAGCAAGCTATCGCCATGCTGAAAGGAGAAAAAACGATATGAGAATTCGACGATTGCTGCGTAGGGATGAGGGAGAACCGTGGTACGACGATGCCTATGCTTTTGAGGATAGTTCAGGCAAAGTTATCTTCCGCTACAATTTAACCTGGGAACGGATCGGCTCAAAATACAATGGCAAGATTCGAGAAACAGGCCTGTCTCTGGAAGAGATTGACACTTTGATTTTGCCCAGCGAGAGCCTACGCTGGCTGCCCATCGAAGTTATTGCTG
The DNA here is from genome assembly GCA_016860845.1 of Chloroflexota bacterium. Next base: position 46,212 of record BOKF01000003.1, on the reverse strand, counting down.
AAGAAAATGCGGAAACCTTTTTGGAAATCCTGGATGAAGCCTGCGCAATCCCCAAGCCGCGCTCGATTGCTCATCGTTTGACTGCCTAACCGGTGGCCTGGCTTACCTCTGGTATAAAATTCAAATTCTTAGTGGGGAAGTCAAAAGGATGAAACCAAAATTACCGAATTTGAGCAAATTAAGCATCGCACTCCTGGAACATTATGTAGAGTTACCCAAACCCGTTTCCCCCAATAAAAGTACTTTCCTGATCGGGGTCGCCGCAGCGCCGCCAGTACTGAAATCACCCGGAAACGGGAACCATGTTGCTAAGCGAGGTTAACGCCTTCAGGCCGTTGCCATCAATCTGGGTTCGATTCTATTTTTGGGGTTACCCAGCCAGATGATACCACAGCGGTGGATACACGCCAGCCAGTTTCTCCGGTGGGGGAATACCCCGCCGGGGTAAGGCTTGTTGCTAATAAAACCCCCTGTACAATAACGCACGAAAATTGGAGCGGCGCCCTGTTGGAAGATGGTCTCTCTGCCTCGCCCTACAGGCCACCCTCGCCTATTCACATAGGAGTCGTAAGCTCTTCCACCACAAACTTGAGTCGAACTTGTGGAATTAGCCGATCCTCCCCGGTTGTCTGCCTGCTTTCGGCTTGAATAAGTAAAGCGATGGCGCGCTGGATGGTTGTGTATAATCGATTTTCCAACCAATCTTTGGCAAAGTTACTCTGGGTTGCAACCGTAAAATCCTCTCCATCTCGGATCAACAGACGCGTATTTTTTACCCATGTATCGTAGGCTTGGCGTGGCATCTGTAATTGAAGCTGTCCCAACACCTGAGACCAAAAAATAACTTCAGCCGAATCGCCCGGAGATGGGAGACGCGGCGGTTCTCCTGCCGGTTGGGTAGTTTTATAGATGGTGATGATGACTTCGGGTGAGATACCGCCAAAAATCCAGGCAAATTGGACAAAAAGGTCGAGGTGGGATTCTGGGATAGGACTGCGGATAGTGGGCCTGAGGGGGCCGCTCTGGTTGATTTCTTCCACTGCCTGACGAAATAGCATTAACGTGTCATCTTCCAGCGCCGCGAATTGCTCGAACACTTCATCCAGCGGCCCATCCTCCTGAAGACAGCGGTAGATATAGCCGGTACCAAGGTTATTGGCCTCAGCGTAAAGAACGACCGCTTTGGCTCTAAGGGGGGTGAGATCTGGCTTTTGTTGGAGTAGTTTATTCAATCCCACACCCGTCAATCCCGCCTGACGCAAAATGGAGCGTGTTGTTTCGTCGGTTTTGTTAGTGCTATCGCCCGTGTCTGTCTCTGAGTCAGGGAATCCTTCAACAACATCAAGTACTGATTCATTAATAGTACTTTTATGAGTCGAAGAATGTCCATTTTGATCAAAGCTGAGTCGAGAAATGTCACCCTGTTGAGGGGCTGAGTCGAAAAATGTCAGCTTTGGAGGAGAAGCTGAGTCGAAAAATGTCAAGTTTTTTGGGGGAGCTGAGTCGAAAAATGTCAACTTTTGAGCAGGTTGGCGGTCCCAAAAGACCTCCGGAGCCTCGGTTGGCCGCGGTTCTTCGACCATGGCCACGCGCAGGGTTATGGTCCGAGCCGTTTCGTCTTCAACTTGAATAAACCTGGTTGCATCTTCAGTCTTCAGAAGGCGGTGAATCTGCTTCATCGTCCGGCCTACCATTTTCGTTAACTCGCTTTTTTGCCAGAGATAGGTGTCGCGTAGTTCACCGGTTTCGGCGTTATAGTAGCAGCGCGAGCGGGTGGCCATGACAAGCCAGGCTAGAGCAGACCCCAAGCGTGGCAACCAGGTCCGGCGGAAATATTGCAAGCATAGAGTACCAGAATCGACCAGATGGCTCTGCAGGCTAGAGCAGCGAGCGGTTAAATCCTTGCGCTCGGCAATGGGCAGGGAATCAAACCTTTGACCAGTGGCTAATTCTACGACATTCTTAATCGAAAGCGGCTCGGTAAATTCCTGGGTAGCGGTCGGGGCTAACTGCTCAAGGAGGGCCAGGCATTCGCGTGGTTTGAGACTGAGCAAATGATTGATGGCGTCGCCGATGGTCTTTTGGGCTTGTTGGAAATAGACGAATAGCCCACCGAGATGTTCGGGAATAAGGGGGATGGGTAAAAATATTTCATATTGGTTGGCAGGCCGGACGAAATTTCCTTGACCATCAATGTAACTTGATTGAGACTCGAAGTGTACGAGCCAGGAACACCAGGGATTTTCTTTTAACCATTTGGAGACGGTATGGCGGTGAATCCCGATTTCTTGGGCAATATCGTCCTGCTTGATGGTGAAGTGGTCGGAGTTGAAACGCCAGGCCATCTGATGGAGAGTGACGACAATCCAGCCCGGGGTTGGACCTAAACGGGGAATCCAATAATTGATCAGGTATTTTGAGATGAGAAATCGCTGATGCGGTTTGACGGCTCTAGCATAGTCGTCGTCTAAGTAGCGGACAGTGACTTCTGCGAGGTCGTTTGGTGATAACGTTGCTGATTTAGCGTCGTCCATGGATTAGTAAGCTCTGACCCCTACGGCTACCCTGTCCAGAGTCAGAGACAGGAAAAGATAACGGTGTTCCTCCAGACATGACTTAATTAGCTCGGTGTGTCAACGCGCTTTCTTTTGGTGGCCGCAATCTGCTTGCTTTTGCTCAGAGTTTTTCTGACCTGCTAAATTTTCGCATAACCATAATTCTATCCCCTGCCCTGTCTCTACCACACCCCACAGATGTAATCCAATCACTATACGAATCTTTATCCATCAATGGAAGTAGTGCATTTTATGGAAGTAGTGCTAAGCGTTTAAATAAGGCACTCATTATCCCCGATAATCAGATGGTCACATTCCAGCGCGGCGCAATTCGTTCCATCGGAATAATATAGTTCCAATCTCGGCCGTTTCGCGCCACAAATACCAAAATATTAGCCTAACCGTGATGTCGCACGTTGGCCTGAATCAGTACAGTTGCCCATCTTGACTCCAGAACCGAACGCGCTTTAGCGGTTGGAGTATATCAATTCATCCTAAAAGGATTTCGTCGAATAAAGAGTAGATAGGTCGCAGAGGCCGGATAAGGGAGGAGGGCTGGGCTGCCGCCTTCTCTCCATGTGCGACATAAGACAAAATAGAGGTGAGGTACTGTGATGATTCTCGTTTAAGCGAGATTCACCAGAGGAATATCTGTGCCATCATACTTGACGGCACGAGTCTTGGCTGTTATAATGAAGATGTTGATAAGGGACACGTGCCTCACCTCAGGCATTGTCTCACAATTGCTTAGAAGAAACCCCACGGCACCCCAAAACCTGTGGGGTTTTTTCTCTTCTGGCACCCCTGTACGTCCTCAGTACAATATTTTTGTCACATTTTGTCAATCCCCTTTTTCATTCAATAAAATTTAGGTTTGCTCCACCAACATGCTTTTGAACAATCCGCGTCTGCCACCCTCTCGATTGTATGATTCCCCCCCATCCGTCTCATCATTGACGGGTGCCAGAGAGGGGCCACGCTGGAGGTGTTCCGCCAAAGCTGCTTCGATCATTAGCCGCATCTCGCCAATGAAGCTGGGCAGTACCTCCTCCAACACAGCTCTCACATTGTCTCGAATTAGGTCAGGATCAACATGTCCCCCTACTCCCGATCCAGGCAAGAGGGAATTCCCATTTTTGGCCGGTTCGTAGCCGAAACCAACCACTGCTGCTTTCCGCACTGTGGCTGATTTGTTGGGGTCACCTTCTAACAGAGCGACCACCTTACGGTCGGCTTCGTTGGCGTCGGGATGGAAATAGACTGTAACCTGGACGATTCTTTTAACAGCTTTAGTGGTCGCAGTCGCTTCCTTTGCTCGGCTCATAGAGACCTCAGTTTGCAGCGAAAACTTCGGGCATGACAGCGTAAATGCCCAAGCCACGGATATTGGCGTGGGCCGGGTCTGTCGGAATATGAGCTGTGGGAAATTTACGCAACAATTTCGTCCGCAAAGCTCTGGCTCCGCCACCGCTAATCAGCTTGTGGCGAAATTGGTTGCTTTTACCGCCGACCCGTTCAATAAAATCGAGGATGCGCACGTGAGTCATATCGAGCGCTTGGGCCACGATTGGACTTACGTCAGCATCGCCGTGGGCGTGTTGAATAATGGGTTGATCTCCCTTAACGTAGGTTCGGATAAGCCGGTCTGTCTCTTCAATCGTTGGCTCCACGCCGTAGTCCCGCATCAGTTGTTCTCTCACGGCTTCATTGGCCCGGCGCATTCCAATCTGTTCCCCTCTCGTATAAGCCCCCACTAGCTCCCCGTCGATGATGCCAATCGTGTCAACTGTATTATGACCAATATCGATCACCAAGGTGGCATCTTCTTCAGTCGCCCCCCGTCTGATCCAATTTCCCCGAATGTCCATACTCCAGTCGATATAAGAGCCCACCGGTTGATTAGTGAACTGGATTTGCTCAACCGTAACAGAAACGGGCTGATCGTCAACGGCAAACTCATGCGCGCCGATTAACCACCCACGTAGCTTCAACAACAACTCGGCGGATTGCTTGGCATCACGGATGACATTGATCGGCTGACCGATAAGCAAGGCCACTCGATGAGATCCACCATTGACGATACGAAAGAGCACTGCATACATCAAAGCCTGCAAGTCGGGCCCCTCACCCAACCGGTCCAAATCTTGCCTGGCCAGAGGTTGGGTATACAGATGTACATTGGGCCCAACCAGATAGTCTACATTGCCAAAACTAACTTTGAATGGTTTTTGATGCCCCTGTTCCCGTTGGTGAGGCAGCTTATGGTTGTTTAACCAGCCCAGATCCTTTGTGCCCATGCCAATAACGGAGGGCACTTCGTAGAATTTCACGGTCCCCTCCCGCACTTCAGCGACCCGAAAGCCTCTGAAGCCTGGGTCAACGGCGATTTTTCGTAGCATGTCTTTTTTCATGGTAGGCCCTCCTTGTACATATGATAGCTCTATATCTATGCGAAATTTTTCGTCGCCAAAACTATACCATCGCTCTCGATGGACGATCCAAGAACTGCATCTAAAGAAAATCTGCTGGTTGTCCCTCACCTCCTATAAGCGCGTGACGTCGTAGAATGGTTCGGACCAACTCATACTGCTTACCACCAGTTTTTTCCGGGCCATAAACTCTAGCCACCAGATCTTTACCTCGTAAACCTTCTTTCCACCCATCAATAGCCGCTTGGTCTCGTTCAGGGAGGTCCCCCTCCCGTTCAAAAGAATCAGCCGATACGACCTCCACCTGAGGAGGGGGCGGCGGGGGTGGGCCGGTACTGCTAGGCAGCATGCGCAGCGCTTCCTCGGGGGCGAGGTAAGGCGTTTGAATTTCCACCACGTCGCCCGCCATACCAAACGGCAAAGCGAACAGGGCCCGCCCCGGCACGGTGATGTGCACGGCATCCGGTCGATTCAGCATCATCCGGCTGGAATGTGGATTGTTCGTGCCAAAGTGCCCGGTCGTGCGGTGCTGTTCACGGAAAGATGGAACCATTTCCCGGTGAGACCACGACTGCCCAAGGTTGACAAAGTGGATGCCAAAGGCCCGGCATTCGCGGATCATTCGCAAAGATATTTGCTTGATGGTCTCATTCATGAACAGATTAGAGACCTCGTCGATAAAAGCCACGATGATCGGCAAGCGCAACTCTTCAGAAACCTGCCGGTTGTAATCCTCTAACGTTTCGACGGTCAAGAAGGGCTCAAACAGGCTCTTGCGCCGCTCCAGCTCAGCCTCGAGGTCAATTATGGCCTCATAAAATTCCTGTGGAGTACTAATGAGAGGATACCGCAGCCGGGGAATGTCTCTAAAAATCTTGAAGGTCGTCTGCTTGGAGTCGACAAAGATCAACTCTACCGGTTCGACGACGTTGGCTACCTGTACTCCTAACATGCGACCGAAGTTACTTTTCCCACTATCAGTAGCCCCGGCTGCACCGATATGCACCAGCCGGTGGATAGGGGCTGAGACCTGCCGAAGTTGTCCGGTCGCCTCGTCGTACCGCACGCCCAAGACGAGGTTGCGCAGTGTGGGCTTACCAAACAACAACTCCTTCAGATCAACCCGATCCGGCAGACCGCTGCCCAATAGGGCTGGCTGGTGTCCCGGCAAAACCGTCGCTGGAGCAGCCGTCTTGCTACCGCCACGAATCCACATATCCCAGGTAGCTAATTCCAATGGCGAAGGGAGTTCATTATCGCCGTTGATCCGAAAGCGTGGATTTAAGTGAAGGGCTTTCCACGCCTCTCCCTCTTCTTCCAAAACAAACACCGCTTTATCCCGGTCGGCCACGATGGCGGCATATCTCGCCTCCAGTTCAGCCTTCTTAGCCCTGGCTCGGGTTTCTTCCACTTCGGCCGCGGCCTTATCTCTCTCGAGCGCGACTATTTGGGTCTGGGTCATGGCTTGTAGGAGCATTTGTTGCTCAATCTTATTACGGTTGCGGGTGTGTTGAATGCCCCGAATTAGCAGAACCAACAGATAGAGGCTCACAAAGACCGCTACAATAACCAGCAGAATATTGAGCCAATAGGCAATGACCTCAGCGAATATATACCAGGTCAAGCCCAGAACCAAGAGACAAAAAACCAAAAGGCCAATTCGTCGGCGCGGCTGCCGTTGTTCTACTCTAAGTGTCGGTTGTTCGTTTTGCTCGATCACCAATTCGTTCTTCATGATCTCGTCTGCCTTTCGTAAAGCGCCAAGGCCAACTTAAGCGCTCCTCGCAAGACGCTGCAACGGAGGCTTACGATCGAGTCAGGCCGATCCCATACAAAGATGACTTGAGCAAGATAATTATAAAAACAACCATGGGGTCCTTGCTGGGAGAAGCAAAGACATTGAAAGAGGGCAAGGGCCGGCCTTTAAAAGCGGGGGCACTAAAAGAGGGTGAAGTCCAAGGACTTATTCCCCACCACAAGTTCGAAGCGTCGGCGCATAGCCGATGCCAGAGAGCCGCCATCAGCGCCCCTATCTGCCAGCCGAGTAAATACAACACGAGGTCCAGGAGCGGCATGGAGGTGATGGTTTTCTTGCGCGCCAACCAGCGCCAGGCCACGACTGGAGGTACAGACTGAATGAGAGTGGTCATCAATTGCGCATGCTCCGGGCCCTCCGAGGGGATGCTTTTAATATTTAGGCTGATAAAGATCTCTGTAGTTTGGCGCAGCACACTGATGCGCGGCTTCCTTTTTCGTACCAGAGGGCGCTGTCTTTTGCTCATAAGACCTCCGCGAGAAGCCCCGAACTGTTTATAGGTAGTGACACCACAAGGGGGTGCAGGTAAATAGCGGTCCGCCTCTGGCGAGGCGGGTCATCGTTATATCCATCAGGACGTGGTATCAATTGGCAGTAGCGCCAACTGATACCATCTACCCTCCCCTACCCTAAATTGGCCATTCCTATTTTCTAATGTAATTAAGGCAAAGTCTACCACATTGTTAAAATGTTGTCAACATCCATTATAATTATTTTTATAATCAGGAAAATAAAAAAGACCCTTGATCTGTCTCAAAAGGGCCTTTTCAAAGAGGATTGCGTGTATCTAGGTTCACCCCAAGCCCATCACGCAGCAGGTCAGCGGTATGGTGGATAGTCGGGCCTTCAGGCATGGCCGTGCGGGCGTTGGTCGAGCCAGTCACGCAGCGCTGGCTCGTGCTCCTCGTGGAGATGTCCGAATGAGGCCGTGAGCACAGCGGCCAACGGCTCGCCCTCCAGCCAGTCATAGCGTCCCGGCTCGGTCAGGTCACGCTCCGAGAGCGCGCTCACCGCCTCGCGCATGGCTGAGAAGGAGCGCTGGTACTCGTCAAGCACCTCTTGGAGAGGGCGGTCGCGATTGGCCTGATAGATCCAGGCATTGATTTCCTCGACATCAGCCGCTTCATGGAAGTGGGCAGGCCAGGGTGGCGGCGCGGGCTTCTGCCCAGAGCGGGCGGCGTCTAGGCGGGCCAGGGTCTTGCGGCGCCAGCCGTTCAGGTGCGCGACCACATCCTTGAAGGTCCAGTCGCCGGTAGCCCCAGGCTCCAGCATGTGCGCCTCGCCCACTTCTGCCACAAGCTGCTCCCAAAAGACTCGCTCGCGCTCGATCTGTGCCAGCATCTCGCTTTTTCCGGGTGTTTCGGCCATAGGTATGCTCCTGCACTTTTCATTACTATTATTAACGCAACGGCAGATTCGGGGCTAGCACTGCTAACACACACAAGGCCGCCACCGTCCAACCCAGCAAAGCTTGCCAGAGGGTGTGTCGTTTCAAGACCAGGCGTGCCCAGGACACCAGCAAAGTGCCCAGGGCCAGGAGCAGGCCCAACGGCAGTGAGTAAAGCGCGACCGCTACTGTTACACCAGCCATAGCTCCGGCATGAATCGAGATTTTTGTCCAGAAGCGGTTAATGAGATAGAAGGTAGCCAGGCCGCAAAAGGCAGCCACGAACATCCGAATCAGGAGCGCTGGAGCGCCCAACCCGATTAGTACCCCAAAGCAGATGACCATGCAAGCCCCACCAAAAAGATAGTAGCCATACCGGTGTTCGCGCACACTGATATCGGCATCCGTATAATGCCGCTTCTGCAGTTTGTGCCGCAAGTAAAGTAGGGCCGGCCCGATGACGAAGGCAGCGCACAAGCCCGCCCAGCCCAGGGCTGTCCAAAGTCTCCCGGAATCCAGATATAACAACAACACGATCCCCAAAGGCGAAATTAGAAAGGGGTGCAGCACCAGGCTGATTACCCGGGCAATTTTGACCCCGGTTCCTTGTTCCAGTTCTACCGCCGGACTTTGTTGTACGACTTCCATAATTAATCTCCTTTTAACGAATCAAATGGCCATGGCGTACCACCGGGCCAGGGCGTAATAATCGCCGGTCACCAGGCAAGGTGGCATATCCCCTTTTTGAGTTGATAAAGCTTGCGCGAATAGGGCTTGCTCTCGTTTTAAAATTTCACGGCAGGAGGCCGGCATCACTCTACCCGCCGGGGCATTTATTTCTCCTTCGGGCCTACCCGAGAGGATTTTTATGGTTTCGATCCCATTAACCAAGGTCGCCAACCACCAGTCAACATTCAGTACGATCGAGCCAGGACTCGCTGGTAAAGGTTGCACGATATCGGGTCGAGTCCGCTGGAATTTTTTATACGCTTTCCATAAACGCTGGACCAGAAGCTGTTTGTCAAGCCAGATAACTCCACGGTAGGCTGGACCAAAAAAGGTAGCCAAAACCAACGAGGCTACTCCTACCTGAACAAGAGTAATTGGCTTCCACAAAAGTGGCCAGAGCCACTCATTCTGATCGGGACGGAAAAAGACATACCATGTACCAAACAACTGTAGCACAGGAGCCCCCAGCGCCAGCATTACCGCAAACCAGGGCAGGGTTAAACGCAGGTAATAGCTGCGATCAATCATATGCTGCAATTGGCGATAGAAACTGAGGCCGATATACCCCAAACCCCACAGGCTGTAGGCAAAATAACCTGTTCTGGCTCCCAGCAAGAGCCATTGTCCGCCGACGTCAATACCCCCCCGTTCAACGATGCTCCAAGTGGGCGCCTCCAGCCGGGCCGCCGTGACCATTAAGGTAGCCACCATCAGCAACATTACCACGCGCAATCGCCCCAGCAACCGCCAATCCGCCCTTTCTAATAAATCCGGCTGCGTGAGCAGGTCAACCCAGTAAGTGCCTCCACATAGACCGGTGATAAAGAGAATATCGGCCAGTAACCAGGCCGCGTTAGACCCGAGCAGAGCATCAATCGATTCGGCCAGAATCGGCTGTTTGCATAAGGTCCCAAAGGACGATAAAAAAACCAGCATATTAAAACTGATTGTCAGCGGACCTTTAGGTCCTCGATAGGTGGGCCGGAAACGCATCAGAATCAAGGCGAGCGCAGCCAGGCCGAAGACATACCAAAAACTATACCGGCTCATCACGTCTGGATTCATAGGCCAGCATCCTTTAGAAACTGTTTTAAACGTGCTGATAAAGCCGCATTATCAAGAATATTGCCAGCCTTGCGTTCCGGCGCGTGCGCCTCAAGTAACCGCTTGGCAGTTGTGGCCGCCCAGGCCACGTCCTCCGGATGCCCAATTTCGAGCAGTTGCCGGGCCGCGTCCAGGAAAGTCAAGACATCGGAGTTCTCAAACAGTGTCACCCACGTTGACTCTCGCTCCGTGGTCGGCTGCTCATCGATTGCCTCGCCGACTTCATAGCCGCATAGTTTCAGTAGCCATTCGGGCCGGATGGTCTTCTTAAGCAAATGCGAATAAGCCGCGGCTACCGTTCTGAGTTTATCGCCACCCGGTTGCCCTACTTCGTCAGTTTCCACTTTGCTTAACCAGGGGATAGTTAATCTTTGGGGCTGCGGCAATTCTTCAGTTAAGGCCACGACAGTTTCCAGGCGAACGGGTCGTCCGTTCACTTGGCCGGCTTCCTCACGCAATCGGCGCAAGTATCGCCCAATCGTTTCGCCCGGTAAAGGATGATAATCTATCATACAGAAAATAATATCTGGATTCGGTGCTCTTGTCAACGTTGAGTAGAATCATTTTTCTACTCAGTAAAAAATTCAGCCCTATTTCGGCTTAGAGGGATGAGATCGACGTCTTCTTTTGTTCGTCCGGAAAGAACTATAGGGGTTGCCGAATTGGTCGAACAACCAGACACCCCGTACCGTGCCAAAAAGCTCTTTGGCCTGGTGATAAACCAGGGCACAGTAAGCCATTTCAGCTTCGTCTACCCACCGGCGCATCAGGCCGGTACTCTCCCTTTTTATGACCTTCAGCTGGTTGGCCTTAACCCAGGTATTCAGCGTGGTGTGGTTGATGCCATATTTGGTTGTGGCTTCGTAAAGAGAGATGAGGTGTCCTTTCAGGTGGGAAAAGTGGGCAGCTATCAGCTTTTCTTTAATCAACTGATCTAATTCGGTTGGCAATTTTATCTGTTTCAAAGTGGCGACGACGGACTCCGGAGTGGGCCGGTTCTTGTGATAATGATACTGCTCAGCCCGGCGTGCCACGTCCGCCTCAGCCACCCAGACACGGCGATTGTTCTTCGTTAGACTGGGCAACCTCTTTACATGGCCCCGGCTGACCCAATTCTGGACTACCCGATAAGGAACATTATATTTCCTGGAAGCCTCTGCAAGGTTAATTGGTTGATCTTTTTCGTTGTCCATCTGCTTGAGTTCATCAAGAGATTGATCATATTGGTGAGTCATAGGTTTTTGCCGTCATGGGAGAAGTATGGGAGCGATCTACCCCTTCAGTTTAGCAGATTTCACGCTTATTGTATAACTGTTTTCCCTGTTTATTAAGGAAATGGAGTTAAGGATTGTCGCCTAGGACTTAGGTTGAGCAGCTTATTTCTTTCCTCCCTCTGAGAGGGCCTCAATTACTAGAACCGTATTCAGGTTTCCGTCCTCAATGAATCTAGCAGTTATTGTGATCAAATCAAGTAAGTATTCCTAAACGTCCAAATAGGTGAGGTCGTGGAGTTAGCAGCGTCATCTATCCTAATAAGCAAGGTCAAGAAGTGATAGGCGTTGTTGACTAACATCGAATACCAATCCCGATCAACGACGGCAATAACATTTCAGAAAACCCATCACTTGTGCATAGACCACCCTTTGACGGCGAAAGGCGTTTGAAGTCAATTGCTCGGCGCGGCTCGAAGACGCGGATATTGGGATCGCCGGTCCTATGCAAGGCAATTGCCAGATGCTCTGCGAGGCAGAGACCTGGTCATCGAGGTTCATTGCGGGACGCTGCAACCAGTATTCGGGGAGCATCTGACCTGTTATCTACTCTCAAATTGCCGTGTTTACAAGTCGTCCAATGGTTGGCGGTTTGGGCGCTTGGCCAGAAAATTGCTAACAATCATTACCGAAATATTGGAACATCAGCCGTTCTAACCATACTACATTTCCTCCACCCTTGATCTTCATGTCCTCCAATCCAACCCAGTCGCCGGACCAGTTCAGCCAGGCCAGCCTCTCGATCCTTATAACATAACAGGTAATCGGCCATCAACCGCGCCCTTCGGCGATGTCGTCGGCTCGATTAATGGCCTTCATTTCAGCTTCTATAGCCGCCCATTGTCGCGTCAAGGTTTCAAAAACAAAGTCCGGGTCTTCCGGTGCGTTTTGCAACACCTCGGTCAGCGAGCCGGGAGTGCGGCTAATAACTGCCGGGTTGGTAGGGCGTAGCTTTGCTGCGCTCAACCAGAACCACCAACTCCTGATCATTCCGAGTGGCTTCAATCTCTGACGGCTTTACAATAGCCGCTAGTAGATCAAACAATTAATGTGAGCATTAGTATTGACATTTACTAAGGAACGCAGTATAATATGTGAGCATTAGTAAGAAGTATTGAGGTGCGATGTGGAACCAAATAGGAAAACTCTCGCCGATTTTGGATATAAGACCTTTTCTCCGTTATCACTAGAAGCCGAAGGTCTTCACATATACGAAGCGGCTTTAAAGGATGCCAAACCCTTCGTGGCGCTTGCGAAGAGAAACGGCAAGCCCACTCATGATAACCGAATTTCCGTGCCGGCCCTTCCGACCTCGGTTCAGTACCTTCTTGTTGAAGGAAAAACGAATTCCCTGTACTGCCGGCTGGATGAGCGTTTGTTCGAGCAATGCTATACCCTCCCCACAGCCAAGGGCACAATTTGGGGGCAGCACACCCGGATTGATCTATTGCCCCTAGCCAATTTGGAAGAAGCAGTAACCTACGCCGAACGCTTAGTTAAACCTTCTCAACGAGCAACCATTGGCTTCCTGTTAGGACTCAAGGTGTTAGACGAGGCGGCGACCGGTGACCTCCGCTTCAGGCTGCCTGAAGATGCTCTTGATGATATTGAAGCCTGGTTGATGAGACTGGCACAACACTTTGAGTTGGAGCAGGAGTGGCGAGCTTTGTCACTACCAACGAAACAAGAGCTGCAAAAGATTGTGATGGCCTGGCAGCCCTATGCATTTCTGGCTGAGGTACAGGCTAAAGGGATATTTGCTCTACTCGCCACACTGCTACATGCAGAGGCCGGGGATAGAATATCGCCTAAAAGCAAATTGGCCCACCTGATCCAGCGGCTTCTAGGTGATGATATTGATACGGCTGTCTGTGTCGCCAGCGTTGAGACCACGGGCTTGCTTGACATCCCTTTCTTGAGTAGTAGGCGAGCTGAAATAGTTGGAGATTGCCAGCCGCTGGTTAAACGTCTGGGGCAGTGTCTATTTAAGGAGTTTGAATGTAGCCACACAGAGTTTTTACGATTCCACCAGAAAGATAGTTGTTTACGACTGGTCTGCTTACCGCCATTCACCAGAATTAAGGATGAGGATCTGCTGGCCGAATTCGATCTGGCCAACCGGGGACAAGGAAGGCGGTCATTGGCCACCGAGGCTGAGATTCTGTGGCTTGAACAGAGTCATAACCTTCTAGTAGAGTCCGGCCTGCTGGTCATTCTGTTGACTGAAGGCTTTTTGAGTAATGCCTCGGCTAGATTTGCCCGGGAATGGACGCAAGCTCACTTTAAAATCGACACCATTCTTAGCTTACCGTCGGCCCTGTTTCAGCCCGGGGCAGCAATAAAAACAAGCCTGGTCTGCCTGCGGAAGATGGTCCGGCCTCCTAAACAATACCGGATTTTTATGGCCGAATTGGATGAGGCTGACCTGGAAAATCCGGCCAAGATCGTTGAGGCTTACTGGCAGGCTCGGCAAGAAGAGGTTGTTCCGGTATGAGAACAATCGTGGTTGACAATACCGACCTGCATGGCGGATCCCGTTTAGACTTCGATTATAACTATCAGGTTCGGCGAAATCAGGAACTGGCCTCATCTCAGTATAACTGGAAACAGCTAGACGAATTTACTCTTGATATTTGCGATGGTCCCCGCGAGACCGATCCGGTTGCTGCGGGGATCCCTTATCTGCGCCTGGGCGATCTGAATGCGGGGGATATTGCGCCTGCTAAAGGAGTTTTTGTTGCTGAACAGAAGATTAAGCCTAGATTTAGACTGAGCCCGGATGATGTTTTGCTCTCCAAAACCAGCGACGAACCCCGGGCCGCGCTGGTGACCGAGCGACTGGCCGGGGCGACTTTCTCTCCCGATATCTTCCGGCTGCGGATCGACCCGCATAAGATTTCGCCGGTTTGGATCAGCCTGTTTTTTAATACTCGCTATTCAGCACAAGTTGTTTCACAGCGGGCCTACGGCGCCCGCATCAAACGTTTGCGTGTGGCAGATCTACGGCATATCCGGGTACCCGTGCCGCCTCGAGCCCTGGCGGAAGAAGTTGAGGCTTTGGAACGGCAGGCCCAGGGGTACAGCGAAGCCGCCCACTCAAGCTTTCAGATGGTGATCAATGGGCTTTATGGTGAAATTGATGTCCGAGTCGGGGAACGCTCCCGCTCGCCGCAAAAATGGCTACTAGCTAGGAATAACTGGCTGGACTATCGCTGGGACGTGGCCTATGTTCGCAGCCAGGGCTTAACCGAGGAATTGCGCCAGACCGGCTTTTTCCGGCCTGTAGGCGAGATGGCTCATCTGGCAGTCGCCAGCCGGAGACACCTGGAACCAGAACAGGCAGTATGCTATGTTAACGTCTCGGACATCGATGCCCAATATTTCACCTTTCGCCAGACGCACCAGATGCAACTGAAGGAACTGTCCGACCGGCTCCGGCTGCCCCTTCAGGCCGATCAGGTACTGGTACTGGCCTCTGGCAGTAATTTGGGCAGTGAAGATCATCCCGTCGCCGTGGTTGAACCGGAGCTGGATGGCTGCCTGACCTCAAATGCTTTCATTGCTCTGGAGTTTGTGGAAACCCCTTTATACTTTGGCCTGGTGATGCGCCATCCGCTTGTGTTGGCCCAGTTGCGGGCTCTGGCCTCCGGCTCGGTGGTCCAGCAAACGATTAATAAGGAGGAGTTCAAGAATTTGTTGCTTCCCGTCCTCGGTAGTGTCTGGCGGCAGGATTATAACGACCGGGCCAGAATTGCCTGGGAGAAGCGCCGCCTGGCGATTGATTTGCGCCAACAGGCGATTGATAATGTTGAAGTATTTATTACAAAGGCACTAAGCGGGTGAAACCGGTATGTGAACAGGTTACCCTAGGGTATCTAATGGGAATTAAGATTTGAGTTAAGGAACATGGAGCAATTACTTTCACTAATAGCAAATATAATACAAGTATCGCAAGGCCTTTCAGCGTTAGGGCCAATTCGGAAGTTTCAAAGAATACGGGACGTAAAGAAGCTGCATGATGCCTATTTTCGTGCGTTTACGGTATTCTATGACAGCTATGGCCCTAGAGATGACACATTGGTTATACCCTACGAGTTTTTCGATAGACCACGTGTGCAGGAGCAAATTGCACGATTGAGAGTTGCTCAACCAATGGATCAAGTAGTGCTGTTAGAAGAATTCGCGGAAGCATTCCCTGACTATGATCCCGAACTTTTTTTGACCAATATTCGTCGCTTCCGTGATAAGTTCAATGAAGCGTTTCAGCAAGATTTACCACTGGATGCTCAATTAACGATGTCTCATGTCAGTATGGAAATGGAAGCAAGTACGCTATTTCTTTCCAATCAGATTGAAGATTTGAGACGTCAGATGTTTGCTGGTCAAGCACAAAGTTGGGAAGGTGACAGATCCGCAGAGACACTTGCAGAGGAAAAATATATTGCAAGAATTGATCAAGCCCGAGACCTCATTAAAGAGGGTAAAGCCGGCGCAGCGCTGTCTCTTTTAAGAAAGTTGGAAGATGAACTGACCGGTGTTGAAACCTCGACACATTTGCGGTCTCGGCTACTAACCAATCTGGGGGCCAGCCTATTGTATCTCGGAGATGATTTGCAATCAGCACCATATTTTGAACAAGCTTTAAAGTTTGCCCCTCAAGACCCAAAAGCCCTCGCAAATGCTGGTCTGGCTGCCCTCATTCAAGGGGATTTTGAAAAGGCAATTAATTTATCTGAACAGGCCTTAGCAATACAATCAGACCACTCCTCGCCATTGAGTGTATTACCCCAAGCGTTGGCTAAGGCTGGAAGACTTGACACGTTAGATCAAGGGGTAAAAACAGTCATTGAGCAAAACGTTGAAAGTAGACGCGCCTTGGCTTTTGCTATGATCGAGGTCGGCAATTATGAGGAGGCTGAAAGGCTATTGCGTTTATCAGTCGGATCGGCTGAAATGGATCCTCAGGATTTAGTCCTCCTGGCCCAAGCGATAGTGATTCCCATCCAAATTAATGAGCAGAAGGACCCTGCCCCACCCTGGAATATTCCTACAGTTGAAAGCATGCGCTTGCAAGAGGCGGAGGATCTTTTAACACAGGCCATTCAGGCGTTAGAGCCAACCGATAATCGAAATCGTTTCCATCATACCCTAATGTTAAGAGCGAGTGCTCGCGCTCTTCAAAACAAACTTGAGCAGTCCGCGCAGGATTGTCAACGAATTCTTGGCGAAAATCGAATGTATCCGATAGCGCTTCATCATGGCGGTTTACTCGCCCTACAGATGCAAAATCACCCTGAAGCTATTAGGTTACTTAAAGCATATCTAGAAACCCCACCTCCCCACGATTTTGTTTCTACCTACCTTGCAGTTGCTTATTTGGGAAATCAACAGCCGAGAGAGGCTCTCAGGGTTTTATCTGAAGCCGAAAAACAAGTGGATGATTTGCCCCTGTTTTATCGGCTAGAAACCCTGCGGCTGACAGTACAGGTTGCTCAGATAGTAGGGGACAAAGCGAGAATTGATGATGCGACTGAAAAGCTTAAGGCTCTGCCGATTGATAACCCGCTTGTTTTAGAAACCTTAGCATTAGTTGGCGCCTCACAGGGAAGGATGGATGAAAGCATTGATTACTTGAATCAAGCACATAAGATATCCACTGGCAACCTAAAAAATCGCATTACTTTACAATCAGCCGAGCTATATTACGGTGAAGGCGAGTATGATAAAGCAGCTTCATTGTACGAGGGCGTTGTTCCGGTTGATAAAGATACTCCACCTACCCGCGCATATATTGCGTCCCTCTTAAATTCAGGGGATTGGAAACAGGCATACGAATTAGCCCGCAATATGCGCGATGGTGGAAATGCCATTCCGGTCATTTCCGAGGTTGAAGCCCGGGTTGCGGAGCATATCGGTAATTTAGAGCTTGCGCTTGATTTATATACTCAGCTGGCAGACCTCGAACCTAATAACTTCAATCACTTCTTTGGCATTGCGGCGGTTAGTATTCGAATGGGTAGAAGTGAAGAAGCAGCATCGTCGCTGGAGGCGGTTGTTGATCGCTTCAAAGATAATCCCGGAGCGCTGATGGGTACAGCCAAAGTTTTCGCTAACGCGAAGCGTCCAGCAGCTGAGGTGCTTCCATTAGCTTATAGGGCAAAACAGTTGGAAATGGGTAACCCTGAGATGCATTTGAGTTACGTAAGCTTATTCATGTACGCAGAAGGCGACGCCTCAATTAGTTTAGACTGTGCGGACATAAATGTTAATTGTTCGGTAAAGCTAGAGTCAGATAGAGAGACTCATTGGTGCATAATTCTTGACGACGAACCTGTGGATCGAGGCAGATGGGAGTATTTATCAACTGATCCGGTCGCCCAAAGATTGATGGGGCACAAAGTCGGAGATGTAATTGAATTCAAGTCCGGGCCATACGAACAACTCACCTTTACGATTGCTGAAATTCAAAGCAAGTATGTACGGGCGTTTCAAGAAACATTTATGAATTTTGGCAGTTGGTTTCCCGATCACCCAGGATTGCACCGGGTAGAAATTGTCGATCATGATGTATCACCCATTTTTAGAATTTCTGAAATGAGATTTAAGTCGCAAGATGACCTGCGTGAATTATATTCCAGTAAACAGCTTACGCTTGAAGGATTCGCTCAATCTACTGGGCATAGCCTGGCTGAAGCGTGGGGTTATCATTCCGTAGGCGAACATAAAATTATTTCCTCAGCCGGTACCCGTCAGGAACAAGGATACCACCGTCAGGTTCTTGAAGCCTCGACAAGTGTTACTATTGATTTATTAGCTTTGTTTACTTTGTCAAGCCTAAACATGCTCCCTCTCTTAGTTGAGTTGTTTGACAAGGTATATGTGGCCCAGGCGTGCCTTGATGTCTTGACAGAAAACCTTCAAAAACTTCGCCAATTTGATCGAGATTATGGTGTAATTGGACGTCAGGACGAAAGATACGTCTTTGAAGAGATTCCCAAAGAGGTTACGGAGCGAAATATTGAATTTCTGGAAAAGGTGTTAGGTTTTGTCCGAGAGCATTGTCAGGTGATGCCTATAGATTCGGCTCTTGAATTTGATGTGGACCAGTTTAGAAAATTTGAGTTTGTACTAGGACCCAGCTCGATAGCTTCAATTTTCGTGGCGAAAGATACCGGCACACCTCTGTATTCTGACGATTTTGTTCTAAGGACGCTTGCTAAACGTGGTTTTTCAGTTAATGGGGTCTGGACTCAGCCGGTTCTGAATAGAGCACAAATTCTGGGTAAGCTAAACAAGGAAGATTACTATAGTTTGATTTCCATATTGGCCTTAACTAATTATTCATTCGTATCTTTGAACGTACCGATCTTGATGCATATTCTGGAGAAGAATCGTTGGGTACCTGATACTTATGTGAGCAAGATTTTTTTACCACTAAAAGAAACTGCTGAGGCAAGTGCGATAGGGATCATTGCTGATCTTATTTCTGAAGTTTGGTCTCAAAACATTTCAGATTTTCATAAACGCCAAATATTAGACCTATGTTTACAAGTACTGGTAACCAACCGCAGCCGTGACATTGTCATATATAAGCTCAGAGGGGCGCTAAGAGAACGTTTTAGCTTTCGTGAACACCAATTATTAGAAATCAATCACGAATTAGAGCTATGGTTAAGGGTTCACCAAAGGTTGGGTATTTAACAGGGAGATAGGCAGAAGGTAGAAGCTTATGATCCTCGAACAAGTCCAACAACTGCTCGCCAACGGCAAGTACATGTCCATCCCCGACCTGGCCGGACGCATCCCGGAGTTGTATGGCCGGGAGGAAGCTGAAGAAATTCTGTATCTGCTGCTGCGGCTGGATAAGCGCTTTGATAATACCGGCGAGTTGTGGTTCACTACTGTGGCTAGGGTTGATCCGGTGGAAAAGATTATCTCAGCCACCGAAGCTTACTTCGACACTCATAATCCCCGGGGTGAGTTAGTTGAACACCTGGTTGAGGCCATCGCCAGGGAAACGGGGGAACAGCAAGACACCGTTCAAGAGATTATCTTACGTAGCTTTCGGAGTGTGCAAAACGGCAGAGTCATCCTAAATCAACGCGTGAGGGCGTAATATCCATGACCAAAAAACAATCGTTGTCGACCATTGATACTATATTAGAACATATGAATAGAACTCTACTCGACCTCGGGTACACCGAAATCGTGGAGGACTTACCTTTAATGGAGATTGACCCTGAGTGGCCTGAGACCTGCAAACTGGCCGCTCTTGATGGCAATGAGGTCGTCATTTTTTGTCATCCGGTCGAGTCAGGTCTGGCCGCCAAGGTCGCCGTTCAAGATGAGGCCCGTTATAAATCCTGGATGGTTTCAGGTGGGCGTATCGCTCACTTTGTCTGGGTGAGCGATGGCGAGTTTGATTATTACTTTGACAACAATCGAAATACCTCGCTCTCGGAACTCCCCCAAAAGGATAACTGGCAGAATGTCAGGCGCGGTATTAGCACCGACCGCAAAAAACATATGACCGAGATGTCGGTGGAGTTTCAACGCGGCAACTGGCGCTACATCCAGCGCAAGTTTGATGAGCTGCACGAGCGGCTCTACCCTTCTGGCGGTATCTCTTCGGCCAACGAGGCTATTGACGAGATTTGCCGCATCATGTTTATGAAGATCCACCTGGAGCGCCATCCCAGCTACACAGTTGCCGCCCTGCGGGACAAGCGGTTGTCCGACATCTTCCATGCTGATAACATTCGTGAAAATGGGAACCAGGCAGTGCAGGAGATGAAAATCGCTTTCAAGGAGCTGGCTGCTCTGCCCGAATATATCAGCACCGACCTGACCGGCGCGGAAAACTCCATCTTCCCCATCGACGACTATTTGCGTCTGAACAACCCCGAGAACCTGGCTTATGCCGTGGAGATTTTCCAGGACTTCCGGCTGACGCCCGATGCCAGCGACGAGCGCCGGGTGCATGAGGATTTGCTGGGCTGGGCCTACGATGTTTTCCTGCGGGGCAAGTACGACGGCTCCGGCGGTCTGGCCACTTACCTGACCCCAAGCCAGGTGACCGAGTGCATGGCCGAGATGGCCTTTCACGATATTACCGACGAGGAACTGTGGGCTGGCTGGAACGGCATGAACCGCCCAGACTCAAAACCCCAATTCCTAATGGGCGACATCACCTGCGGCACGGGCCGGTTTTTGATTGCAGCCATGAAATTTGTCAAGGATCGTATTTTGGAAAAGATAGGCGTCAGCGACAAGGAGAAGCTATGGTGGCTGGATCAGATGAAGCGTTACTCCTTTTTTGGGGCCGACCAGTCCCAGGGATCCCTGATCAAAGCCCGGTTGAACATGCTGCTTTACGGCGACGGCCACTCCCAACTGCTGCAAGTAGCGGACTCGATTGCCGACACACATATTGACCGGCTGATCGGTAAGTTCGACTTGATTATGACCAATCCACCTTTTGGCAGCAACAAATACAACGCCGCCAAGGGTAAAAATTACAAAATTGGACTGGAGAAGATGCGCAGCAATCCTCAATTTTACGATCCATCCGTCTGGTCAAAGCTCAGCGATCCCCGCTACCAGTGTGAATTAGGTTGGAAATGGACCGGTGACCACAATAAGAAGAAAGAGCTAGACCAAGCCGACCCGGCTTCGCTGTTCATTGACCGCAACTTGCAGTTGCTCAAACCGGGCGGGCGGCTGCTGATGATTGTGCCTGATGGTCTGCTGTCTAACTCTGGCGATAGATATGTGCGGGAGTATTTGATGGGCTTGAAAGATGAAGAGAGCGGCGAATTTTTTGGTGGCAAGGCGATTATTAAAGCTGTAGTATCCTTGCCAACCCAGACCTTTGCTATCAGTGGCACCGGGGCTAAAACCAGCTTCATCTACATCCAGAAAAAAGGCACGGCCCATATTGAGAATCAAGGCCCCATCTTTATGGCCATGGCCGAGCACGTTGGCTACATTAAAAAGGGGAATGACGAGTTGCCTGATCCATTAGGCAATGATTTAAAGTCCATTTCAGCAGCCTATAGCAGGGAGGCTTAAGTGGATAGTTTAGTAGATGGATACAGTAAAATTAGTGACAACCCACCCGCCGCCTGGGTAATTCCAAAGATGATCGAGGACAGAATTGATCCTCAACCATTTTTACCCAGGCTTGTTGCGATGGAACAAATCTTGACATCCAATCATGAATGGAAGTATCTGGCAGATACTCTCAGATCAAAAAGCGATCTGACCGGTGGTGCAACCCCGCTTGGGGCGAATTATCTTGACAAAGGTATTAGATTTATCAGAACCCAAGATGTGACACCAAACTGGATTGAACTGTCCGATGTAGTTTTCATTTCGGATCAAGACCATCAGTCGCTGAAACGTTCGGCTTTACAGGAAAATGATGTTCTTCTCACAATAACTGGTGCATTATTTGGGCAAGCCGCAGTTGTCCGAAAAGCCTGCCTACCAGCCAATATTAGCCAGCACTCGGTGCGAATGCACTTTAAAGATAATCTTGATCCTCATTTTGTGTCTACCTACTTGAATAGTAGTTATGGGCAAGCTCAGATTCAACGACAAAAGGTAGGAGCTACCCGTTCTGCCATTGATTACGAAGGTATCAAAAAATTAAAAATCCTCATTCCTACTCCCGAAATCCAAACTTACATCGGCGACAAGGTTCGCCTAGCGGAGTGGTGCCGGGAGGAGGCGCAGCAAAGTTGGAAAAAAGCGAGAGAAATTCTGGAGGGAGTATTAAAGTTTAAATTAGATGCTTCAACGTTCGAAACCAGAGATAAGTTGAGTGTTTCAACAGGGCAATATATTGTCGAAAACTTTGCTCCAGCCATCTTCAGAGTGTCTCCTTCATTAGTTGACCATCAAATCGGGGTGCAATACTTCCATCCTCGACGAGCCAGAGCCGTTATGTTACTCCAGAAATCGGGATTAATACTAGAAACTCTCTCGACTGTAGCCAAAAGAAAATCCAATCGTATCGCGGCTCAAACTGCCCAAGATAAGGGAATACCTTTTATTGGACTGGCAAGTATTGATCAGCAAACCGGCGTCATCGATACATCGGTCGATGACGATGAAAAAATCTCGGGTTCTAGCGCCCTCTTGAAACCGAAAGACATCCTGTTTTCAAAATTACGGCCATATTTGAATAAAGTCTCAATATGTCCAGAGCATTTTGCGGAAGCGTATGGTTCCACTGAATTGTTAGCTTACGAAACCAAGCCTAAATATGACCCCTATTACATCTACTACATTGTAAAATGTCCATTAACACTCTATCAAGTTCTCGATATCACCTCTGGAGCAACACATCCTCGGGTAGACCCTGAAAATGTTGATGAAGTCGTCATCCCAATTTGTGATGATGATACTCAGCAGCAGATTGCCAATCTGACTCGCGAGTGTCTCTGGCTGTTATATCGTGCTAAAGATTTGGTTGCAGAAGCCAAAAGCGACGTTGAAAAACTGATCGAAGGCAAACTCGATACGGAAGGGATTATGGCCGGGCGGCTCAAAGCACCGACTTGGGAGGGTATTCAGGCAAACTTAGAGGAAAGAGCATGACCAATCAAGAACATCCGTTAACCTGCCCCAATTGTGGTGGGCAGTTAAAACTCAACTTTGAATTTTACGTCGCCAGAGAGGGCGATTTAACTCTAAATATTCACGACACACCGTTTTGGCACTGCCCTGATTGTGAGTATCAAGCATTGCATCCTAAAGTAGAGAAAGCTATCCAGGATGGCTTTCGGACGCTTCAAGCCCAGGGACAAACCGCTGGTACCTGCACCGGTACGCCACCGGTTCAGAAGTTTCCTTTCGAGACCAGGGTTGATTTTGAGTATGACTCCCAAGATCATTATTTGTTTCCTGGGCTGGTTCGGCCTGATGGGACGGGCTACCTCACCCCTGTCTTTTTCAGGTTAGAGGTTTTGGACAGATATGTCCACGATCCCAACTATACGTTGAAATTAATCTCTGAGTCCTATGGCACAATTGGCTATCAAAATCAGTGGGATATAGCTTTCGGCCTCAATCGAGCCAAAAGAGTCATAATGTGGTTAGGTGATTTGGCTGAGCTACCAGAGGATGAACTCTATTACTTGAGAGCATTCAATACAGCCTCTGACCACGACCTGGCTTCGGAGTTCTATGAGGGCCAGATCAATCTACAATTTACGGAGCCATCTCTCGAGCGACAATTGCTCAGGCTCAGATTTCAACTCGAACAGTTAGCAGCAGCTAGAGGGGTGGTGATCTACCAGTTACAGGTGGAAAGTCTTGATGCAGCCCGTGACATTCAACGTCCAATACACTGGACTAATGCAGAATTGGAAACCGTTATCTCTGCTCTTAACAAAGTGGTGATTGAAGCATTTAACGTGGGTAGCCTCAGAGCAGATCTATTAACTGTTGTGCCGGCAGAAACAATACAAGGGATGCGTGGCCTGCGGTTGTTTCAAAGCTGGCTGAGTGAAAAGTTGGGCTGCAGTAATGCCGCTGATCTGGCTTGCCCACTCTTCGTACTCTATGACCTCAGGAGCCAGGTCTATTCTCATTTAACATCTCAGGATACCAAGGAGGAAGCCTGGGTGTCTTGCTGTGATCGGTTGGGGCTTGATCCTGCTAATACAACCCCGGAACAACTTTACATTACTCTTTTGGAAAGACTTAACCTATCATTGACCGAAATCTGTGAGGCATTAGATCAGCAGAATGGCAGTACAGAAAGCGGAGCAGCTCATTAACAAAATAAGCGAGGCGCTGTTTCACCTGCTCCACTACGGTGAACTATCACCTGCCGAAGTCGCTAGGCTAAAAGTAGACGAGGCTATGACTTTCCTGGAACAAGACGGCTGGCTGGTTCAGCAGAGCGGGGATTGGGTCGTTACCGGCCAATGGCTGGCGCGGCTGCCTGTTGCCAATCCGACCGAGTTGGTTCGCCACATCTGCTTCAGCCACCCGGGCTACCGGCGATACTTGATCGCCTTGACCGCCGCCGAAATCACCCGGCGCGGGCTGGAGGGAGCCATGTCCCAGGTGGAGCAGTGGCTGGTGGAGGCGCTACCCCATTTGGCCGGGGAAATCAACCAATTATTGGACCGGCTGGAACGGGACCACCTGGCCAAACCGCTCAAACATTGCGCGCCGGGTGAGGTGCTACCCGGCTTTCAAGCCATTCTGGCCGAACTTGAGGCACAGGCTGGCCTTGAAGTGGCTGTCTGGGATAAGGCCCTGCTCGGTGTCAGCGGCAATCAGGAAGCCGTTTTTCAAGCTATCCTGGCCCGACAGGCCCTGGCGCCGGTCTCGCCCAATCCAGCCATAGCGCCCCTGGTCACCCCGGCACGAGCCATCGGTGCGCTGAATGATGACCTGACACAGCCGCAAGACCGGCCTGTCTTCTTCCTACTGCTGGATCAACTGGCAGAGACAGAAACGGGGCTAGCCTTGACAGACGGACCGCTGTGGGCGCACCGAAACTACATCTACAGCGGTCTACCCCTGCCGGGCTGCAGCCAAATCGCGCCGCCGGCAGAGGATGAGTTTGCCTGGCAAGAGGCCTTCAGCCAGCACCCGCTCAGTTGGCTGTTGATTCAATTAGGCATCTATCAGCATGTCCAGCGTGCCTTCGGGGGAGGATTGGCTCACCTCCGGCTAACAGGCGTGATGGGCGAGGCCCGTACACTAACAGACCTGCAAATCAGCCTGGATGAGCAGCCGGTCGGTACTTTTTTGGCCTTGCTGCCGGAGCTAATGGCTGTCTTGGGCTGGCGGCTGGTGCTACCCTTCGGCCAGGTACCACCCAGCGCTCTGGATCGGCTGCTGGCGCTTATGCGTCAGGCTCGTATCTTTACCGAAACGCCTCAGAGTGACTATATGTTGGCCGAGTCCTTCACCCGCACCCTGTTTGAACGGCCTCGCTACCAGCAACTCAACAAGGGGGTCAAACGCTACCGGGAGCGGCTGATCCAGAAACTGGAGGATATTTTAACCAGAAAAATGAAGCGAAGGGAAAATTTCGCGGACGCAAATTTATGACAGAAACTAATAATGACCTATCCAAATTTATCAAAAGCGTTGGTTTAGCCAAGCTCTTTCTCTGGCCCGAGGCTGAACGTATCCAGACCTACCCGGAAGCCTTTGCCAATTTAAGGCCGGAGCGGGTTTATACCAGACAAGAGTTGGTTACCCATGTCTTTGATCTGGTCTATAAAGACGAACAGGTTGGCCGGCCCGTGCGCGGCAGCCATATCGAGAACTGTTTTGGACTGGAGTTGGTCTCCGGCGAGAAAGTGGTCATTCGCGGCCTCAATGCCTTGCGCCAGGTCGGGCCGGATAAGTACGTGGCTACGGAGGCCGCCCTGCAAATCGGCCAGAGTTATCGTACTGAAACAGATGAGGATGATTGGGCGATCATGCTGGCCCGGCAACTGGCCCGCTTTGAAATCCGCACCCGGCTGTTATTGTATCTACTGGGCCAAGGCGGCTGGTCGCTCGTCTTTGCCAGCCCGGAGTTCTACGCCTATCCCTCGGTGAGAGCCAGACTGGAGCAGGCTGGTGAGTCGCTCGCTCTGTTTCAGGATAACGCGGCAGCTTTTAACCGCCTGTTGCACCAACACCGCCATGTGACACTTGGTCCCTGGTGGGCGGCGGAGCTGGCCGGACTTGGTTATGAGCTTGATGAGGGCTTTTGCTTTGAAAGCATCCCAGGTGGTGTGCCGTCTACGAATAAGCTAAGTTCCGCGCTCAAGAGCAGCCTGTTTCTGTTTAAATATCTGGGTATTTTGGAAAACGCCCATGGGGGTTGGGCCGTTAGCGCGACCAGGGCTGTTGATCTCTTGGGTGCGGAAATCGCCACCGACCTGGTTGGAGTACCACAAAACAACACCCAAAACAACCCGCTGGCGCTCTTAAAACAACTGGCTGATGAGCTTCACGATGACAGCGGGCTGGTCGTAGTCAGTCACCTGGCCCGCCGCTGGGCCGGTCGCAACCGTATCGCGCCAGATGAAGCCGACCTGGCCTTTGACCAGTTCATGCGCCAGCAACTATACGAGGGCGCTGTGCGGATTACTTTACGCCACCAAGGCCAGCCTCGCCATGGTCGCGGGCTGTTCGGCGATGAAACGGCGCGAAAGATTAAACTGGAGTTTTTACGCTAACATGACATCAAACAGATGTTCAAAATCGTATCGGGAGGTAGTGCATGAATCCCTGGTTTAGAGACGGTGTAGCCCTATACCCACCTCAATATCCGCTGGTTGGTCAGAACAAAATCTTCAATGCCCTAACCGATTTTAAGCGTAATTTTATGGATGATCAGGGCTTGTGCGGTTTTATGGTTCTGGTTGGCGACTGGGGCCTGGGTAAAACCAGGCTGGGCTACGAGCTCATCGCCGAGTCCTTTGGCCATGTGGACGAATGGTTGTTGGCCGACGGGTATGTTAAACCCAACACCAACCGGCGCATCCTAGAACCTGCCCTGCAAGAAGGAATTTTACCCCTCTTCATTGATTACAAAAGCGCTATTGACGAGGACCTGGCCGCGGAAACCTGGGTCCCCAAGCTGGCCGGGCAGGCGCTGTCGCTGCTCTGGTCGCTGCCCCAGGACTTGCGGGTCTCACCAGATCTGTTGGACGACCTCCGCGCCATGCTTAAGGCCAAGGGGGTCGCTCTTGATCAGATGCAAGCCGCCTTTGAAGCGGCCGGTGATTGGAACGACCGGCTGGAGGCGGCTATGGGCATTCTACGCCCGCATGGCCTGCAGCGCCTGTGGGTAGTGGTCGATGAGGTGGAAACGCCAGGCGACATGCGCAGCAACCCGGATTATACCCCCGGCAGCGAAGTGGATATGGAAGACCTGATGATGATCAGCCAGGTCATCAAAGAGGCCCGCTATCGAGAAAACCAGCCGTATGTCAATTTCCTGCTGCTCTGCTCGCTGGGTATGAGCGATGTCATCAACATCGGGCCAAACCTCCGCCGCAGCGACCTGCTCTTTTTAGAACCTAACCACATCTCCGACATTGGCCGTTTTAAAACCTATCTGGAAGAGTCAGGGCTTGCTGTTGATTATCCAGACGGTACCCTGGAAGGGGTTTTCATCGCCACCAACCGCAACTTTGGCTGGTTCAACAAAGTCATGAGCTCGGTCCACACCAGTTGGGAGAGTCACAAGCGGAGCGGGGGAGCGCTGCCGCCGGCCTGGAAACTGATTGAAGAGTACGCCCACAGCGCCGCCCGCAGCCAGGAAGTGTTCAACCTGAGTATCCTTAAAACAATCACCGGCATCCCCGCCGACTTACAGGGCCGGCTAGTTTTCGGTCAACTGCCGGGGGCGGTGGGCGCCGACGTGGATCCGTCGCTGGTGGGTAAATTGCTGACTGCCGAGATCCCAGGCGTAGGTGCAGCTTTTGCCAGTTTAAGCCAGGTGCATATTAACGAGGCCGAATTGTCCAGGGTCATCGTCACCCCGGAATATGGCTTCAAAAAGACAGATGAACCCAACGATGAGTACGCTAACCCATACACCCAATTTAGCGTCAGTGGCGTCTTATCTGCCTTGCGCGCCTTTTCGGTGGGGGTCAAAGAAACCGGCGATTTTGTGATTTATGACGATCTTGAGCAGTTCACCGAGCAGCTCGCTACACTCTATCCCCGGAGCGAGGGCGACGAGGCCGGCCAGATAGAGCAAGCCGCCCCATCCCTACACCGCATCTTTAAGCAGTATATTGTGCAGGATCGCCGCTTTGTGGCCGCCTCTTTCAAGCTGTTGAAGAAGATCAATGTCAAGATGAGCGTCGAAAGCCGGAATATTTCCTTCTTCAACGATGCCAAACTGACCGAGGCGATCGAAAAATATGCCGCCGAACAGGCGGCCAGTCCCAAGAAACGGACCGCTGCTATTTGTCGGGGGATGGCTAAAGTCTTGGATGATAACCAAATCCCCTTGCGGCAGCTCAATAATTTACCCAATGTGCCCCACCTGGCCTTTGAGTCGGAATTCAGTTCGCCGATCTTTGAGGGGTTGGCCATGACCGGCGTAGGCCGCGCTACCGTCGTCTATGGCGATAATGTCAGCCAAACGGCTCAGGAGTTGTCGGCTATGCTAGGCTCGGTTCGAGAAACAGTTCATCCCATCATTGTGCTGTTTGGTTCTGATGGGGATATCGACGGCTTTGCCAAAGAAAGTGAGCGCTACCCCTTGCTGCAACGCTCTGTTATTCCTCGCAAGTTAAATAGCTTTGAGGAGGAATTCTTGATCAAATACTCGAGCCGAGACGACCTGTTCAACCCGGCCCTGGTCACTTTGAGCCAGCATACCCTGGCCACCCGGGAAGGATTGCGGCAAGAGTTACGGGGACGTTTCCGAGATTGGCGGGAACAGTTAGAAAAATCCGGCTATGTGCTGCGTCCAATCTGGTACAAACCTGTTAGTAGCAAAGAGGATTTCTACCGTGGCTATCGCTACATGGTTGCCAAGAATGAAAATGTGGACGGGCTTGATCCGGTTTTGTGTAGGAATGAGATGCCTGATTGGACAGACCTCAGCCGCAATAATTTCATCAACGGGGCCAAGAAGAATGTTGATCCGGGCCGGGGTTACACCGTCAACTGCCTGTCAATTCTAGATACCGAGCCGTACCAACCCAGCCTGCCGCCGGCATTGGTGCGGCTCCTGCAAGAGATGAAAACTCAAATCGGTGAGGATAACCTGGCCAAACACTTTTTCTTTGCCGCCCGCGACCTGGAGGTGAAAGGCAAACAGATCAGCCAACTGATCGATTTCCTACAAGGGTTGGGTGTAGTGGTCTCGCCCACCCAGGGGCAATTCAAGGCTGTGAGCAAAACGGTTCTGGATGAACAGCGGACCCGGGTCTCAACCTGGCTCAACACTACGGCGGATAATCTGATCAAAGAGATTGGCGCAATCTTCCCCCGCCAGGCCGAGGAGCTGGAAAAGGGCTTCAAAGCCGAGGCTCTCAACCAGCTCCAGGAAGCTGAAAAGATTGCAAATAAGATTGATTTTTCTTTTTTAGAGGCAACAGAGCCGGATGTGGATGCTTTGGCCACATTTATCGCCGAGGTTTACGAATTTGAGCAAATACTGCTGAAAATTTGTCCACTCGACCCCCACCAGGTTTTTAATTTCTCCGAGGCGCACATCGAGTCTTATCAGAATCGCTACAAATCTCTCTCCTTCTGGGAGAAAGTCCAGTTTCTATTGTGGCTGCGCAAACAGTATGCTAAGGCCAGGGATGAGATCCGCAAAAATATTGACGAGCAATTTGTAGATGTTAACGATTATGCCACTGTCAATGATGTTTATCCGTTTCCTACCGTGCCCTTAACTTTGCCATTGCGCTCAATTCAGAGCGAGTTAGAGAAAACCTTAGTTGATCAGAAAACTTCGGTTCGGGAATGGTTGAAGCTGCCCGCTTATCCGTTATCAATCTCTAATTATCTCTACCAGGGCAAGTATGATTTTGCCTGGCGCCGTTTGAATAAGCTGGCCGACCTGGTCTCTAAAACTGCCCCAGATGGCCTGTGGCAGCGCTTCATCCAGCAGTACGAACGCTGGCGCACCGCTGTGGAACAATTTAGACAGGCTCAAACGGCTTGGCAAGCACTCGATTCTTTTCTACAGGATGCGCCGCAGTCGGTTTTGACGAACATCGAGGCTCTGCACAAAGAGTACGAAACCTTACAAGATCAGATCGAGGGCGGCTTGGAACATGACCTTCAAGCCTATGCCGCTACACAGCAGGGATTGGCTCTGCTGGATAAACTGGCCGCTGAAATCGATGCTGCGGCCCCCAAGTTTCCCAGCCTGACGACCAAAATCGTCCACATTCATGAAGATATCAAAAAGGATCTTAAAAAGATCATCAACGATCAAAATCTGCAAGCCCTAAATCGCTTGTTGCGCGCTCAGAGTGAGCCGGATTGGTCTGGACCTACCGTCCAGCCAACCTACAAAACCACCAAAGAGGCCTACGAAACCTTCAACAATCAGGTGGCTGAAAAAGGTCGGGCCTGTCTGGAAGGTCAGGGTAAACAGACCAACTGGGAGGTGTGGGTCGAAATCTACACCGCCCTGTCCCAGCAAACCTACATTAAAAAGCTGGAGCACGAGTCCTACCTGTCAGAACTGGAGCGGTTGGGGCTGGTGAAAACCACTGTGATTTTGGCCTGAAAGTGATGTAATAGCTCATGCAAGTAACTTGTCTGACCTGTCAAGAAAAGCTCTTCGAGACCCGCATCCTCAGACGAATGGCCAAGCCGGTGTTCATTCCCCATGAACAACTGCCGGAGGGGTTACAGACGCCGCTGCTTCTCTTCGGGAAATGGTTTGAGGGTGACTTCTGGGCAGGGGTACGTTGGTTGGCCACGCTGGCCTATCGGCTGCCATATCCATGCATTCTGTGCCCGCCCTTTGAAGCTGGCTCACTTGATCAGCTTCTGGGTCTGGCGGTAGCCTTAGAAGCTAGGGCTATCAATGCCAACGCGCTGCTGCCGCAGGAAAAAGACTTACGCGCTTCAACCGGCGTAGAGTCGCTCCAGGTGCAAGCCGACTTTGGCTTTGTTGGCCCGGCCGGCCGGTCGCTCGTTGTCACCGCCGCCGATCGTACGCCGGTGGTGGTGGCGCTTCAACCTAAAAGTACAGTCACCCCGCTGCTGCTGTGCGGGGTGCGTCTCTTTAGCGCCTCGAGCCTCTCGGTCGAAGCAGATCGCCAGGCCTTATTTGAAGCTCTGGTCACCTGGGCAACGGCCCAGCGTGCAGCCAGCTCAGCCATTGAGCCGAATGAGACCCAGGCCGATGACCTTGACCCTGCTCTGTTCAACAGCCTGTCGGTACTGCTGGCCGGAACCAGTGTTCGCTCTTCCTCAGAGGTGATCAATGCCGCAGAATCGGTCTTAGGCCTGACTTTGACCCCAGCAGAGGTCGGCCTCGGCTTGCATGCCTTGGCTCAAAATGATCTGATCCAGCAAGAGGGTGAGGCGATTGTGGTTCATATGGAACCTTTAGAACAGTACATCCAGCAACAGGGATTGTGGCCTTACGTTCGAATGTTACGACGTGACCTCGCCAGATAGGAAAGGTGCTATGGAAAGTGTTGAACTAGTAAAAGAAATCACGGCCACCATGACCCTGCATTTACCGGGGACTGTGGGCAAAATAGCCAATAAGATGCGCTATATCGACGCGAATGCCCCCCGGTTTTTACATGGGCAGGTCATTCGCGCCATTCCTCAGGCCAGGTTCGAGCAGGTGAAGGCTGTTGGTATTGCCAGCGTCAGTAAATTTTTGCCTGCCTTCGGCGGGGTGCTTTACGGGGCCGCCGCATTGCGACACGACGTAAGTGTCACCGGTAGCCGGGTTGTTGATACATTCCAGGATAGCCGGATCGACATCAACGATATGAACTACCTGGCTACCCGACAACGACTGACCTGGAAAGAGTACCTGCTGGTTTATCAACTTCTCAGCGACCTGTTTGCTGAGACAACGCTGCCGGACATCATCTTGCTTGATATTCCTTTACTAGTGGCCCGGACCCAGCAAACTGGCACTCTTGAGGATGAGGATATCGAGGAAGAGTGGCAAGAAGTTATGAGTACCATGACCACCTTCTGGGAAAATAATCTGAGTCGCATTTTTCCCGAAAATCCCCAAGGGCCAATGCTTGTCTCCGTCTCCACCCGCCACTTCGGGGCCGTACTGAATGCAATCCGAGAGCAAGGCGAACTGGCCTCGCCTGAGGCAGTTAACTCGGAAGCGATTGAACTCATCTCCCAGGAATGGGGCCGGTTGCGAGAAGTTGGCATTATGCGGACCATCCAGGGCATGCTACGAGGCGGCCGGAGGACCTCGGCCTACTACTATGACGCGCTGGGCCGCGAAGTATTGCGGGCCGAACCCAAAATCGTCTCTAATTATGGTCTTATCGGGCTACATGCCCGAATCGGCTTAAGAACACCGGTCTGGCAATTGGAAACCCTCGGTAACCGGGAAAGCGGCGGCTGGACAACCGCCGACTTGGATCGGCTCTGTTCATTAATTGCTTATCTGACCTTGCACGACCATCCCGAGATCGCTCCCCTGCCGCTGTGGTATGCGCGCCGGTTGGTTGAGATGCCCAGAGAGGTTTTGGTAAGCTATCTGAGGGAAACGATCAGACTACTGCGAGAGCAGACGGTCGATGAAGCCTGGTTAGAGGGGATTGATGCCTTTGATGAAAACATGAGCGAAGGAGTCCAGCTATGATGGTTCAGGATGACAATTATCTCGGCAAGTTGGTCGGCAACACCGGCGATCCCAACAATTTAATTGTAGCGCTGCGGGATAGTTTCAGCGCCCGGCGGGGTGAGTTCGTCAGAATTGCCCACCAGGAGCGCAGAGGAGATACCTCGGCCGATGTATTAGGGCGGATTGTCTCCCTCTCTCGCACCCACATCATGTTCAATCAGTCTCTGGGTGAAGGAATTAGTGAGGTCGAGATATTACCCACAGCCAAGATGTCTGGCGAGACAGTCTATGGCAAGATTGAACTGATCGGTTACAAAGATCAGAGCACCGGGGAAATCCGCATTCCCCGCCGTCCCCTTAATCCTGGTGTTAAGGTATATGGCGTTGATTACGACTTTTTGACTCACTTCTATGAATTTTCAGAGGATACCAGCATTCATCTAGGGTATCTGGTGGGCTACGAGAGGGGGCAAAACCTGGTGCCGGTCTACCTGGACGTCAATACGCTAGCGACGGAACACCTGGCCGTGCTGGCAATGACCGGCTCCGGTAAATCCTATACCGTCGGGCGGATTATCGAGCGTATGGTCGCTCATATGAATGCCTCAATTGTCGTCTTTGATCCCCATGGGGAGTACGGAAAAGCTTTCAAAGATGGCCGGCTTAATTTCAATGCCAATATTAATGCTGTCCAGGATGCGCAGGATCGCGATAGTTTACGCCAAATTCAAACAACATTGGAAGAATTGAGCCAAGAGGGTGGCGGCATTTTGATCTACACCCCTCAAAATACCTCTTTTAACGACAAGTATGCCGGCGCCAATAAGTGGCTGGCGCTGCAACTCGCCAGTTTGGATATGGATGAGTTGGTAGGTATCCTGCCCGGTCTAACCGAAGCGCAACAACGTGTGATGGATGTGGCCATCCGTTTCTGGAAAGAGCGCTTTGAAGCGCCTCATGACATCCAGGATCTTCTAGGACTGCTGAACGATCTGGAGACATTGCGTACCTGGGAAAAATTAACGCCCGGTGAAGCCAGCGCCTTGCGGGAAGGTTCGGCCAACATTGCTGCCATTCGCCTTCGACGCATGATCAACGAAGCCCAGAGTTTCTACACCGCCTCTATCGGTTCCCCTACTGATGTGCGACAGATGGTCGGAGAGCGGGATGATAGCCCGGGCCGGATTACAATTGTAGACTTGCAAGGGCTATCTAACACTGCCCGGCAGGTTATTGTTGCTTTGATTAGTAGCGAGCTACTTAAAGCAGCCAGCGACAAGAGCAATCCCATTCGGCCGGTTTATATTGTCTACGAAGAAGGGCATAACTTTGCGCCGGCCGGAGAAGTGACCATCTCCAAGAACATCATCAAGCGGATTGCCGCTGAGGGGCGAAAGTTTGGAGTAGGCTTTGCCATCGTTAGCCAACGTCCCTCTAAGCTCGACTCAGATGTGACCAGTCAGTGTAATACGATTATCGCCATGCGGATCAAAAACCCAGATGATCAACGTTTTATCCAAAAGACCTCCGACTATTTCTCAGCGGCTGATCTGGCCGAACTTCCCAGCCTTTCCACCGGGGAGGCGCTTATCTCGGGACGAGCTATCCTGGCGCCGCTGATTGTCAAAGTAGGGTACAAAGCACTCATTCATGGTGGTGAGTCGCCAAATGTCTGTGACCGCTGGGGTAAACGACGACGATGAAGATTAGCCAGATTGAGCATCTTCTGGATCACGAATTTCAGACATTTGATTTCGGGAAGAGAAAGTTTCCCGCTCTCTTTCAGGCTGGCTTGGCCGATGCCGCCGTCCATGCCGCTGGGCTGGGTTATCTGCTTGCTTTGGGGCTGGAGTGGAGTCTGCCGGCCATCCCCGAGTATCCGATTACTGTTCATGCCTCGGCGCAGTGGAAACAGGTGGGCCGGGTTTTCCCCGACTCGGTCTGGTTCCATCCAGATACTCTAGCCCCTTGGATTGCTATGGAATTTGAGCGGTTTGAACGCGGTGATGAGAATAAGATTCGGGAGAAGGTCGAGAATCTGGCGATGAGTTATTATCAATCGGGGGAGACGATCGAGCTGTGCGTCTTTATCTATTGGCTGCGTTCAAGTCTGGCCCCGACGACGATTGCTCCCTTATTCAACGTATTTAATCAGGGTTTTGAACGCCAGCGAGTCAAGATCTCGCCACCCAGGTGCAAATTGTTGGTCTATAAAATGGTAATGCGCCAGGCTGTCAATGATATGGCTGGCCAACAAACATTGATCCAGGAATTGCCGGCAACATATAGAACTGCCAAAGAAAACCAAGAGTTACTGGTTCTACAAGAAATACGGAAGATTGGTCATCAAGCAAGATGAAAAGCAGTGGGGTAATTTTTAGATGGGTTGAAGGGGAAACTTTGGGTGACACCTTTCGCCTGTGCGAAAAACTGGGCCGGGGCAGTTATGGCATTGTCGGCAAGGCAATCCGCTTAAAAGATGGTGATATCGCCAAACAGGGCGATACGATTGCGCTTAAAGTCCCAATTGACCAGAACTTGGGCGAAGAGAATCTGAAGCGTGAGCCGGACATTATCCGGCAGTTCAACCACGAAAACATTGTCAAAGTTTACGGCTACCACACCATCAGTGGTATTTTTGTAATCGAAATGGAACTGGTTGAGGGACACAGCTTGGCTACTATCCTGGATAACCAGAATTTTGCCAACAAGCAATCCTTGATCACCGTTCTCCACTGGATTAGGCAAGTCGTGGCTGGCCTGCGCTCGATGGGTCACTTTATCCACGGTGATATAAAGCCACAGAATATCTTGGTCCGAAATGATGGCTTGGTTAAGTTGGTTGATTTTGGTACGAGCCGCCGTCTAGAAGATGTATGGGTCTTCACTCAGGGACACGGCACAGAAGAATATATGGCTCCAGAAGTAGCCCTGGAAAACCGGCGTATTCCGGTGAAATCGGATCTTTACTCACTTGGGGTTATCCTGTATGAGATTGCTACTGGCGATATCCCGTTTCACAGCAATCTCGAGCGTCTGCAGGGCAAAACGTTAACCAAGCCCAGAGAGATCAACTCGGATATTCCCCTTGCTTTTGAAAAACTGATCTTACGCTGTTTGGAACGAGATCCCGACCTGCGGTATCCAACCTGGGACAGCTTTCTAAAAGAGCTGGAAAAAGTGATTGCCGGACTTGAGGAGCAGGGGAAAGAGAAGACTGTATTGCCCGAAACACGCCGCTACCAGTTCCGGCCGGACTCCTCCTCGCCATTATACTATTTAGACCGGGCCAAGCAGGCCATGCTGGTTGAGGATTATACCGAAGCTCTCAAAAACGCCGAAGCAGCCGTAGCCGCCTCCGAAGGTCATCCTACCTATTTACAAATGATGGCCGCTATTTGCCTGCGCATTGAATATTTCGAGAAGGCCAAAGAGACTTTCAGACGTCTTCTCGAAAAATATGATCACGGTTATCCGGTAGAGTCCAACCAGTTGGCTTACGTCCTCCGAAAGTTGGCTGAGCTTTACGTCAAAACCAAGGATTATGAGGCAGCAGCACAGTTCTGGACCAGGTTTTTAGAAGTTTCAGAAGATAAAACGCTGGCTAAGTACAAGCTAGCCATTGCGTTCGGTCTTAGTGGGCAGTACAAAAAGGCAATTTCTCTGTTGGAGGAAGTGCGGACCGAATTCCCGGGGGCTGTAATCGTTTACAGCAAACTCGGCTGGGCCTATGCCCTGGCCGGAGATTTCCGCCAGGCGATTAGTTACTACAACCAGGCGCTCGTCATCGACCCCACCGATCTGTTTAGTCTTTTTGAATTGGGGCAATATTATCGCATCCGAGGCGATCACCGCCGGGCAATGAAGTATTTTGAGAAAGTTCAGAAGTATGACCGCACTGGGGAATACCTGTCTAAGGTGAAGTCGCTGTATGAGGAGTAGGACACTTTGCGAGGTGTAAGTTGGCATTTGAGGAGTTGCTAATATTGGAATCAACCTGTCTGAAGATGAAGAAGACATCATATACCCATTAATTTGGCAAGAGAAATGGTTCAACTGGAAAATTGGTTCTACAAATACAACGCCTGGTCTTTTACAAAACACCGGCTTTGGGAAGAATGCAAACGTGCCTACTATTATAGATATATCGGGGCAGCCTTGCGTTACTCCCCCGATTTTAATATTCAACAGGTCAAGCAGTTGAAAAAACTGGATAAACGGTTTGCGCTTCAAGGAGCCCTTATCCATCAGGTTCTCGACGATCAGCTCAAACAACATTATCTTGGGCTGAGTCTGGATGAGCAGGTGGCACGGAACCGGTATATTGAGCTTGTTGAACAATCCAGACACAACGCTCAGAACCAGTTGGTTGAGTACTATAACGGAGCGCCTGTGAATCAAGCCTTCTTTGATAGGGTCCGGGAGAATGGGCTGGATCAAATCAGCCTGTTTTTTGGGGTCATCTGGCCTCAGTTGGGCGGTTTGAAGTATCTAAGGCACGAGCAGTTTGACCGGGTAAAGATCGGAGAGATAGAAGGGATCGTTAAGGTCGACTATGTGAGCCAGACCCAAGAGGGCACGATTGTCATTTCAGATTGGAAAACCGGTGCTGATGATGAGGAATATGAAAATGATTTACAGATTGGGACTTATGTGTTGTGGGCGACCCAATTCTATGCGGTGCCTTCGGCTAAGATCAAAAGCGAGCTCATCTACTTAACCACCAGCGCCAGGCGGACCCACGAATTTCCAAACGAACAGCTTCAAAACATTGAGCAACTGATAGTCTCTGATTTTGAGGCCATGAATCGCACGTATGAGATTAATTACTTTGAGCCAGTTCCCGAGCCGGCAAAGTGTCTCAGTTGCCCATTTGCCCAGATCTGCCGCTATTCTATGGCCGGCACCCAGAGGTAGGAGTCGAAATGGATCAAAAATTAGCCTTGCTCTCCAGCCTACATCTTTTGGATAAGAATCGAGTCCAGCTCTCCGAGTACACGATGCGCCACCTGAGAATTATCCTCAGCCAATTTACTCAAGAGGTTATGGCGGAGGATGAATATCAAGAGCTCATCGCTGTTCTTCAAGAGGAAAGCTATATTAGCCAACATAGCCACAGAACCCAACTTACTCTGGAAGGCAGAGCTTTAGTTCAGGCCATTGGTGAAAGAGTCATTGGACAAACTTTGTTTGCTCGGCTAAAGGGCATGGTAGATGATTACGCCAAAAATCCCGGTAAATATATTCAGGCGGCCAGTGATTACCTCAGCCAAATCCACGAAGTCCGAGAAGAAAAAGTAAAAGCGATCGATGGGGCTCAGATCAGGATCGTCGGGTTCCTTCTGCAGATTCGCCATAAAGTATCCGAGCTATTCCTCCACCGTTTTGACCTCAAACCCATTCTGAGGCGAACTGAGGAAGGTGTTGAGACCGAAATCAATCATTCCAGCCGAAAATATATGGAAGCCCAGAAGACGCCGATCCTTGCTTATCGGGAAGACGATGTACTCTGTGTCGTTGGCCTATCCCGAATTCCTGACTTTACTCTTTTTGACC
Source organism: Chloroflexota bacterium (assembly GCA_016860845.1). Next base: position 8,073 of record BOKF01000003.1, on the reverse strand, counting down.
AGTCATTTATCCCTTTTTCTGTCAAGCGAATTAAACGAGAGAGGGTTCAGGGCTGGAACTTGCTCCTGGCAAGCTCGTTTATGGACGATAAATTAACTGGGTTGGGCTACTTGCGGTCACGCTGGCCCGGTCGAACCTTTATTAAATATAGAGAGTTCAGCCTGGAACCCACGAACGTCGGTATCCTTCGAGAGTCGCAGGGTATTAATCTCGACTACACGGAGTTGAATGACGATTGTGTCCTTGTCTGGATAGAGACTTTTACCTCTCCCACCAAACGCCTTTTAGATTTCATTCGAGAAAGCGTCAGTGATATCACGAATGAACAAGCCGTATTAGCCCAACTTGGGAAGTTAAAACTCAGGATAATCCCTTCTGGAAGTGAAGTGGAGCTTAAGCGGGTTCTGCCTGATACTGATTTAACCCAGGCGTATGTACCAGAGGCTAAACAGCCTTATACTACATATTGGGAGAATAAGCGGGGATTAAAGTTGTCGCAGACCGTCCAGCCGCTAGTGGTGGTTAACTTAAACGGGCGAGACCTCCATTTTCCGACAGAGATGGTATACATAGATAAAGTCTCCCTCGAACGATATCTGGGTGTTTCACAAGTGAGAAAACCCAAACCTGAAGCGCCTCCTGAAAGGTTCTCTAAAGTTAGAGACTTATTCAAAGCAATAAGTCGGGAAGGTGACCCGAACCGTTACTATGACATCCATTTGAGCGTCTATACCCCAACGTTAAAGCAACTCTGCGATTTAGGCGGCTTTGAAGCGGCAGTGCAGATCAAGCAGCCTATTCTCAAGTTTTCCGAAGGTAAGGTTAGTTTAGATCCCTTAGATATCTTCGAGGGTGACTATAGTCCAGTTTGTGGACGTAAAAATATTTCCGTCACTCATCTAATCCTACCCCAAGCTCAAACCGAGGCTGAGCTTAATGATTTTCTAAGTGGTCTACAGCGAATGTTCAGTCGTTGCAGGCTGGGCAGACTCCTGCGCCATAAGGACCTAAAAATTGAAGGATACGATCCAGCGGCAGGCAGTCAAAGGTTAGAAGACAAAATTAGAAGTTTGGCCCCTATAGCCTCTGAAAATAGTCTTGTCATAGCGGTCATTCCAGATGGTAACAATGACTACTATTACGCTCTGAAACGGCTTCTCCCGCCCAGAACCCAGACCGGACTGCAAATTGTCAGGTTATCAACCTTCAAAGAAATCGCCGCTGATAGATTTTCAGGGGAGAAGTATCTTGCCCTTCAAATCTTGATCAAGTCCCTCAAGCAAGGCGAATCCATCTGGAACCTTAACCACACAGCGGGCCTATCAGACCAACGAACCTTATTTGTCGGTATAGGCTTCAGCCGAAATCCCTGGCAAAAGAAGGTCAGTAAATGTGCGGCTGTCTTACACGACGCTTACGGCGCCAAAGTCTCCTGGAAAGTTTTTTCGACCCCGGATGAAAGGACCCTCACCAAGGCTTGGTTTGATACATTGCTTTATAGGATTAAAGATATGGTTGAACAAGAACGGCCTTCTCGTCTCGTTTTTTACAGAAAAGGCCAGATGGCTGACATTGAACTGGAAGCTGTGCAAGCCTCTCTTGAAGCTTGCGATTGGCTACAATCGATAAAATGCAGCTTTGTCTCGGTGTTAGATGTCGGAAATTTCCGCTTCTATCTCTATGATCAGGCAGAGAGACGAGCCAGAAACCTCCCTGCTGGCTATGGGATCATCGTGAACCGACGAGAAGCTTTTTTATCAACCTCCAATTACGACGATCGGGACTTAGGACAGGGAACTGTTATTCCGATCCGGCTGAGGCTGGAAATTGGCGATGATGACATCTTGGATCTGCTCAAAGAGTATCACGACCTGACTTACCTGAATTGGCCGGCGCCTGGAACAACAGGGAAATATCCCCTGGTGGCTACTATTGCTGAGAAGTTTGCAGAGCTAATACGTGAAAATATATCCGCTGAGAGCCTGATATACCTGGATTTTTAGGGACTGGATATAGGTATGAAAGAAGAGTTATTAAAAGCCTTTGGGGCGCTTGCGCCCAAAGTCTATGACAGCAAAATATCTTTAGAAAATGATAAGGCTGCTATTGCTATATCCTCTTTATTGTCAGAACCTCAGGGCCTCATCCTAGTCGAATATCTCAGCAATGAATTGGAGCATGGTAAGAAGCCGATCTATCTAGCCAGTGAGTTCCTATCAAATGAGGCGCTCAGTAGGCTGATCGAGAAATTTTACCGGGTGCGAGAGCAGGAGTCGCTTCAGATTCTACTTGCTTATTACAACCAAATTTGGGTACAAGGTTTAGATAATCCGAGCGGATCTTATGAGACATTGCGTAAGTTAGCCAAGTCAGCCGCCACCAATTCGGCCACGGTAATACTGAAGCTCTGCCTGGATTGCGCTCTGGTTCTGGACAACTCCCTCACAGAATGTAATGGATGTTCCGGGAAGAATCTGCTGGAAATTTCGCAATTAACACTTGCAGAGCAAGCGCGGGCTGCTTTAAGACAGGGTCAATTTCTCGAAATATATGTCAAAGAATGTCTGGTACAAAGTGGTGTCGAGTTAATTGGCTATCAGAGCAGTAATCGTAGTCCAAAGGGATATATTGGTGTTGAATATCGGGTCCACGGGGAGCCGGTAGAAATTGATGTTCACGGCATCGTCCAACCCCTGACTATTCTACTCAGTGAAGTAAAAACAGCTCAAAAGATCACAATAAATGACCTTAGGCGGGTGGATAGTGTCTTTCAGGGTCTTGCAGAAAGAGTAAACAAATCAAGCCAGCTTGATATTCCATGCCTCAAGTTATTTATCATAACGGGTGAATTTGACCAAAACATCCCAAGAAAGGCCTATACTAGAAAGAGCTGGGAACTGATAGACCGCACTATGATACCAGGGTTGGCTGAGGAACTAAAAAGGATTCAGCAAGAACTATAAAATGCATTTCTAGAAGCAATGATCTAGGTAGGCAACAGCCAAGGCCTGTGATTCTTCCAAGGATATAGCGTGGCTCGCCTGTTCCTTCGTTGTTAGCGGTGCTGATTAGCATTGGCTCAGCAAGCTTATAATGAATGAGATAAATCAGAACAAGACGATGAGTTGGACAATGATATGGCCTTTCAATTTGAACAAGATGAATTAGTTCGTATCAAAACCGGGAGTACCTACTGGATAGCCAAAATCATTGCCATCAATGAAAATAGTTTGACGGTAGAATATTTTGGCGATGGTCAGCAATACCAGATATCCCGTCAAGAAGCAGTTCCCTTTACCGAATTTCTGCAACAACAAAAACGGGCCCGTAAACTGAAGATTGTATATAATGAGTTCTTCGGCCGCTTGCTGGAACGGATGCCGCGAGCGCGGCTTAACGAGTTACATCAGGTGCTACAAGAACATGGGGTAGCCTTTGACGAGTCGGTAACCAGGGCTGACGACTCTTTCCAGATGTGGCCGAATACTGCTCACTTGACCCCACGTGAACGGCAGAAGTGGAAATCCTCGACTGTACTGCCAGAGACTATAACCTTATGGCTGCCAAAGTGGCTGGTTGTTGATCCCTTACCGCCTTACTCCAGAGATCCGCTAGGTCTTCAAGCTGGTGCCGGTCAACTGGCCGATGATCTTTTGCCAGGTCTGACAGTATTTACCAATCGGGTTGGCTATTTCTTCTTTTTATCCTGGGCAATCCGAGAACTCAATCGAGATGATGGGATGTCAGCCAGTGAGCGGCGTGAGTGTCTCAATCGCTTAGAACGAGCTTTAGTGCTAAGTGAAGTTGTATATCACGGTAAAGATGAGCTTAAATCCTGCTATCATCAAGGCCAGCGAGCCAAGATGCGTCTTTTGGCCGAAGTGACTACTGATGCAGCTATTCCCGATCGCATTCTTAAGAATCAGAATAATACCGGTTGCTACAATCTTTATCGCACAGCGATGCGGAGCTGTGGCTTTTGGCAGGATGATGATGAAGCCGCCCTCGCCGGCCGGTTACCGTTTCGACTGACCTCACGGGGGGAAAAACTGGCCAGTGCCTTTGCCCGGCGGAAAGGTGTTGCCGAACTGTTGAAATGGGCTCAAGATAACACCGGCCCGCGCAAAGTCCAGACTTTGCAGGGGTGGGGTCAGTCTGTATGCTTTCAGACATTTTGCAAGCAGACCGATAAGAAGTGTTTTCTCGATGGTTTTCTCTTTGCCAAGGATGATCAAGTTGATGTTGTCAATGATGCGGATCGGCGCTTACAGACGCTGCGAACCTTGTCAGCGGTTCATCTCTTATTTGCCTCACCCACTACCGAGGCAACAGCAACTCTCATTAGCCAGGAGACAGCCGGCGCAGATGTTATTGAGCTTGAAGAGGCTCCCAATCAGGGTGAAAATGTCGCTTTTCTCTTACATTTCTATCGCAATCGTAACCTGCCGGGTTCGGACTTGTTTGTTGCCGCAGCAATCTACGAACTACTCAGTCTAGCGCTTAATGCGGTCTGGGCAGATTTAACGGAATATGTGATCGATCGAGGCCGCATTTCACTAGCCGGCTGGTGCAAGGATCGTATCGAAGGGTCTACCACACTTCAGTTTTGGAAAACTCCGTTTAAGGAGGCAGCCACTGTTGTGCCAACCTCTGAGGAACAACTGGTTAATCAACTCATGACAACCAAAGCGTATCAGGCGGAACGGGGCTTGATGTTAGCGGTCAAAGTCTTGGGACAGGCAGGGAACCAGGGAATTCTAGATGGACCGTTAGCAGAAACAGATCTTCGAGCCATCGTAGAAATTGCCCTCCTGGCCCAGGCATATGAGCCGGTTCAAACCCTTGTAGTGTCGCTCATCTCTCATCTGATCGATCATCATCACCTTGTCTCAGAACGGAAGGGGCGAGAGTGCTGGCTGGTTAGAGCTGGCGATGAGGTCTGGCCGGTGGCAGCCCGAGCTATGGCGCTGGGGTTTCATAGCTATCGGCTGCCGCAGTTGATGTCGTTGGTGCGTGACTTAAACCTTACGGAGCAAGATTTATATGAGTCTTAATGCTGAAGTAAACCTGCGAACGGTGGTTGAAACGTTTGCCCCTGAAGAGGATATCCATCACGCTCTGTTTCTGACATATGGGTTTGATGGCGAGATGATAGAAGATGCCGAGCGCGGACCGCTTGAGATGATCTGGTGGCGCAATTGCGAGAATATCCTGGTTTTACGCGATGGCAAGGCTGTGCTAACCGAAAAGCAGTCCCACCGGTACAGTGTGATCAATGCAGCCTACAGCCGGCGGACCTTCCACCCTAAACTGATGCTGCTGCTAACGCCTTCCGAAGTCTTAGTCGGGCTTGGGTCTGCAAATCTAACCCGAGGCGGGCTGGAAAATAATCTGGAACTGGTCAATATCTATCGCCTCACCCGAAGCAGCGGCCCCTTTACCTTCTTTCAATCCGTCCGTGAATATCTAGGCAAGGACTACCTGCAGCGTGAATTGACTGCAACCTCGAACCAGCAGCGTGCTGCCTTCGAGTTACTGTGCCGGGATTTTGATCGCTTTCTGGCCGAAGTGAAAGTAGCTCGTCCGCCGGTTGAGCCTCTCTTTTTACACAATTATGATCAGCCACTTTGGCCCCAAATTGTTCAAGCTTTACCTGGTAAAAAACTTGAGATGGTTTGGATCGTTAGCCCCTTCTTTGAGGCTGATACTTCTCAGCCTTTGTCTTCCGGCGGCTCATCTTCACCGACGGGCGCTGCCCATCATGAGGATCCACTTCAGGACGGCCTGGATGAGACGCTGTTTAAACAGTTATTTACCACCTTCGATTTCAAACAGAGTAAGGTGCAGTTTCCAATACGGATCTATTTTCAAGCATCCAGCACAAATGTCACCAATCTACCCTTAAACCAGTTGCAGCCGTTTAAGTCACAGATCGCACTTTTCAAAAAAGATCCCGGCGCCATCGATCCACGCCATCTGCACGCCAAGTTATTTGTGTTTATAGGGCGTCACCAGGATGGCAAACTATTCATTACATTGGTGCATGGCTCGGCGAACTGCACTCGGGCAGCACTCTTGTCTCAACCTCCCGAAGGAAATGCCGAGATTGTTGTGCTGACGCATCTGCCGCAGCCAGAAGGTCTCGTTGAGAAACTCGAAACTTTTCTGAATCTAAGACAGCTTTTTACCCCAGTCCATAACTGGGCCAGCTTGACTTCACAATCACCCCCATCACCGCTCCCCCTCCCCTCTATCTTGGTCTGGGAAGGATTAGTGTCGATAAGTAAAAAAACAGTAACGATCTTCTTCCAGGTAGATCATCCCCAAGCGCATCGCGCCACCTTCACCTTACAGGGTGAACCTTTTGAACTGCCACTTGGCGAAATAGCGGCTCCCTTTCCTGAGAGTTATCAATTCTCCTTACCCAAAGCAGCGATTACTCTCGTCGATGCCGAAAGGGGTTTGCAACAACTCCTTTACCGGAGTGTTAGGGTCGAGATCTTTGACGCCAAGCATCAATCCTTGGGCTGGGCCGAGGGGCCGCTCAATGTAGACTGCCCTACTGCCTTCATTGGCAATAAGCTTCTTGACTCACTCTGGCAGAATACAGTAGATACTCAAATTTACCTGGCCGGACTGGGCAACCTGGCCGGATATGCCGTTTGGCGTGATCAGGTTGACCGTACACCTTCAACGAAGAATAGCGCCCGAACCGCTCCGACCCACCAGGCGAACCTTGATCTCTTCTTCCGACGATTGCATCTTGGCTTTAGAGGCCTGCGACAGCGTATCGAACAAGCTCAAGGTTCACTCTATATCTACGGCGACACACTCCGCCGATTGGCCCAGTGGGCTCAACAAGTGGTTGAAGAACAGGACCAGTATACCCCTGAACAGCAACTTTATCTTTGCCAGCGGATTGTGCAGACGGTAAGGGAATGTACAGGTGTCTTGAAACAGGCCAAGCAAAGACCCGAAGCAGTGGCTTCGATCCTTAGCGAAGAATTTCTTGCAAAGGCGGTGCTCCTGCAAAATTACGCAACTAGTTTATGCCAGGATGAACATTTGGGTACAGCAGCCGAAAACTTGCTAAACCAGTGGAGTTTGCTCGAATCTGAACTCAGAAAAGCTAAGCCATGATAAATCAAGAAAAAATAACTAAGCTCGCCTCGCTTATTGACCTGGAACGGGACCATCAAAAGAGAGCCGTACGCTGGGCGCTGGAGCAATTGCTCGGGGCAAAACAATGTGGGGTTGTCTTAGCCGATGAGGTTGGCTGTGGCAAGACTTATGAAGCGTTAACTTTACTCGCCTTACTCTGGCATCACTATCGTCAAACCAAAGAGCCGGTTCGCCGTATTCTGATCCTATGCAAGCCTGGCCTTCTGCGCAAGTGGCACGACGAATTAACCTCTAATGAAATCCGGCCCGACGGCACGAAACAAGGTCTGAAACCTTATCTTACGGCTGAGCGTTGGCAGCCCTTTACAAGGCAGTTTATCGATCAGCTGTATATGATAAATAACCTGGATAAGGCCCACAGATTGTGGCGGGGTCAGGATGGTCCCCGCGTGCGAGGAATCCGTGAAGCGAACAAACTCCAGTTGCCCGAGGGTCTTTATCTGGTCAACCACCACTTGCTTTATGACAGCAAACGAAGCAGTGCGGACCTGTTAAAACGTTTGTACAGGACCAACTGGGATCTGGTTATCGTGGATGAGGCCCATCATTATGGCAAAGGCAACAAATGTGACAGTATCTTTGCCAAAAACTATCAAGGGCTGGGGCGAGGCGGACAACCCGATTTCGGGGTCACAGGAACCCTCGCCTACCGTCACATTCTGCTGCTGACCGCTACCCCCTTTGAGTTAGACCCTGGCGAAATGCTCAACCTGCTGCGGATTGCTCGGGCTAACGAAAAGGATCTTGAACAACTGAGCCGTTTGCTATACTGAAATCAGAAAGAAAACAGAACTTTTTCATAATCAGGGTCAAGCTCAAATTTAGGCCATAGCCGGGTGATGATGGCTTCAGGATCAAGATTGATGCGGTCAATAAACTTAAAACAGGCCC
>BOKF01000002.1 GCA_016860845.1 Chloroflexota bacterium | reverse complement strand
CATCCAATTGTTCTCACCGGCTTGATGCGTGATACGTGATGCGTAAGAAATCTTGCCTGGATACCATCACGCATCACGCATTACGTATCACGGACTTTGGATAATTATTTTCTTGGAGTTGCCTTAAGACCCGACCCTTCAAGGATAGTCCACAAAACCCTGCGCAAATTGTATAAAGCGGTACACATCGGCAAAATTGGTCACCAGCCCGACCGAGATACGCACTGCGCCCGTGCTCTTGTCGTCAATACAGCGGCGAAACTCGTCAAAGGTCAATCGCTCTCTGGAACGAACAAAGCAGGCGCTCAGCTCTTCGGCTGAGATACCGAGGGCCAGTTCACCGCCGCCCGGATTGCAAAAACAGCCGGTGCGCAGCGAGATATTCACCGCATTAGCCCGCTGCTCTACGAAGCGGTGGTCAGTAAAGTGCCCGGCCGAGTCGTAGAAATTCAGCGTTATTGTCCCGCCACGCCGCGAGGTATTGACCGGTCCATAAAGTCGGACCACAGGCGTGCCGTTGCGATGGCGGAGCGCCGTCAACTGGTCTAACAGCCAGCCGGTAAGACAAGCAACGCGGCTGTGAATCGTATCGAGGCCAATTTGGGCCAGGTGCCGCAGGCCGATTTCTACCGCGGGCAGGGTCAGATAGTTGAGCGTACCATCTTCAAAAGCTTCGGCCCCCTCATGCAGGTAATAACGGTCACCCTGAACTGAGGCCACCGTGATGGTCCCTCCGGCAAACCAGGGACGATGTAATTTGGCCAGGGCGGCTCGACGCGCCAGCAGGCAGCCCACGCCGGTCGGATAGCCGAACATTTTGTAAAAGGAGAGGGTGATAAAGTCGGGCTGCCAGCGGCTCAAGTCCAGGCGATTGGTAGGTACAAAAGCGGCGGCGTCGAGCAGGACATCCCAGCCTTTGGCTTGAGCCTGGGCAATCCATTCCAGCGAGTGCTGCACTCCGGAGAAGTTGGATTGGGCGGGAAAGGCCAGTAAATTGTGTCCGCCGGGCCGGGCCAAATCAAGACAGACGGCCAGCTTGTCGGCATCTATGTACAGGTCTGGCGGCAGGACCGGAGCATAGGTGACCTGAGCGCCTTTGGCGCGGGCAAACTCGCGAATACCATTGACCGAATTGTGGTTGTCAAAGGTCAGCAGATAGTGATCACCCGGCCCAAAAGGATAGGCTTCGCCCACCAGTTTGAGCGCACCGCTGGCGTTGGCGGTGAAGATAACCACGTACTCCTCCGGCGCGGCATTAAAAAATTCCAATACATAAGCTCTTGCTCGCTCTACCCGTTCGGTCATGGCTAGCGAGGTGGGGTTGGTGGAATGGGGATTGCCAAAGACATGCTCAAGCAACAACTCCATATGAGCGCGCACTTGACTGTCGGCATACAAGCCGCCGCCGGTATAATCCAGATAGATTTGTCCCAGCCGGTCCAGGCGGCCATAGTCGGCCCTACGCAATTCATCCAGCCTGTGCGTGGCCGCAAATTGAGGATAAGATTGCCGGAAGGCTGCTTCGGCTGCTTCAAGGGACCGGGGTTCTTTTTGAGTGACAGGCATATGCGTTTTCCTGTAGGAGCTTATTAATTCTCTTCATAGTATCACGACTTGGCGAGAGTTGTAAAATAAGGGGAACTGCCTGGGCTTGTCGGCTCATTGGATCGTAAAATTGCTAAAATCGGGCAAACCAGCCAAAATAAGGCTATGATATTACAAGCCCTTGTTCCCTACCTTGCAAGCGCTGCTCCACCGTCTCACGGAATTGACTCGCCATGATGTCTGACAACCTGGCAAAGTTAGCCGAGATTCGCCTGTTCTTGCTGGATATGGACGGCACTGTTTACCTGGGCGACAAGCTGCTGCCGGGCGCAGTTGAATTCATCGAATTATTGGCCGCCCATGACATCAATTACCTGTTTCTCACCAACAATTCCTCCAAACATCGCGGCCAATACGCCGAAAAGCTGGCTCACTTCGGCCTGGCGGTCAGTCCGGAGAAAATATTTACGTCCGGCGAGGCAACAGCTATCTATCTTCAGCAGGCTAAAGCGGGGGCTAAAATTTATCTGGTCGGGACGCCGGCTCTGGAGGATGAGTTCAGAGATCACGGCTTTAAGCTGGTTGACGCGGAAACGCCGGATTACGCCGTTCTTGGCTTTGATACGACGTTAACTTACCACAAACTGTGGCGCTTGTGTGACCTGGTGCGGGCCGGAGTCCCCTACATCGCCACCCATCCCGATTTCAACTGCCCCATCCCCGGCGGCTTCATGCCCGATATTGGGGCCATGATGGCCCTGGTCGAAGCTTCGACGGGACGGCGGCCTGATGTGATCATCGGCAAACCCAATCCGCCGATGATTGCCGCCGTGGTCGAAAGAACGGCAACGCCGGTAGACAAAATTTGCATGGTTGGCGACCGCCTTTATACCGATATTGCTTTAGCGGCTGCTGGCGTTACTACTGTATTGGTACTGAGCGGGGAGACGCAACCGGAGGATATTCCTGGGGCCCCCTACTCCCCGGATTTTGTGATGCAAGACTTGGGCGAATTAGCCGCTGCTCTACAAGAAGCGGCGATGGCAAATCGTAAGGTTGAATAATTTTATCTGGCTACTGGCTACTGACACCTATCTTCTAAGGAGTTCTAGTTTTTCATGCGATCTGGAAATGAAACTGCTGGGGCAGCACAAACCGGCTGTTTTGCATGGGGCCAAGGTCGGGGCGGCTTCCATCATTTGCGCGGCCTACTACGACAAACTGCGCCAGATGGGCCGATCAAAAAATGTAGTCCGTTTTTTCTTGCTAGCCGGGGTAAGCTTTAGACTTACCCCGGCGCGCGTCAGAACCAAGGCTTTAGCTCTGACCCCCGACCATAAACCAGGTGGGTTCACGGGTAACACCTTGTTTCTCAAATTGGAGGCCGAGTGTCACACGGGTGAGGGCATTTTGGATATTAGCCTGCCGGATTTGCTCTTCAGAGAGAATTTTCTGCAGAGTGTCATACTCGACTTTGAATTGATTATATTGTTGCTTTATGGTGCTCATTATTTATCTCCTTAATTGATAAAAGGCTAAGTTTTTGATTTGCAGTTGCTGTATTAAGCCTACAGATATTCGATAGCATACCGTAAACCAATTCAGAATACATCAACCTTTTAGATGGTCTTACATCAGAAAAAAGTAGGAGGGCCGGACTAACTAAAGTTAGGGGAAGAACTCTTACCAAGGTCAGGCTTTTCTTACCAGGGAACATTATGGCGCAAATTGTAATTTTAGGAGCGGGGATGATGGGCAGCGCCTTTACTACCCCGCTGGCCGATAACAGTCACTCCGTTCATCTGGTGGGCACGCACCTGGATGGCGACATTATTGAGGAAATTCACGACAGCCACTTTCATCCCCGGCTGAATTGCCGTCTGGCCGAGACAGTTTTGCCTTATACCTGGGACCGGCTGGGGGAGGCGCTGTCCGGGGCTGACCTGGTCGTGCTGGGGGTCAACTCGCTGGGGGTGGAATGGGCCGCCGAAAGGTTGGGGCCGGTTTTGCCGCCGGAGGTGCCGGTGCTAGCCTTGACCAAAGGTCTATCCGGGGATGGGCAGCGGCTAGGTATCTTGCCCGACCTATTTCGGAGCCGTCTGCCCGCGGCCTACCGCGATAAAGTCAGCCTAAATGCCATCGGCGGCCCCTCCATTGCCGGAGAACTGGCGGCCCAGCGACACACTTGCGTGGTGCTTACCGGCTCAGATCAAGCCCTGCTGGACAAGCTGGCCGGCTGGTTGCGGACGCCCTACTATCACATCTGGACCAATACCGACTTTGTCGGCGTTGAAGTGGCCGTAGCTATGAAAAATGTTTACGCTTTAGCGGTGGGGCTGGTCCACGGTTTGCTGGAGAAAGAAGGAGTAGCCGAGAGCGGAGCGGTAATGCACAATCTGTCAGCCGCCATTTATGCCCAGGGGCTGACCGAGATCCTCTACATGGTCAACTACATGGGCGGGCAGGCGCGCACGGCTTACACGCTCCCCGGTGCGGGGGACTTATACGTCACGGCGCAAGGAGGGCGCAATGGCCGCATGGGGCGCTATCTGGGTTTGGGCATGCCTTACAGTGAAGCCAAGTCCAAGTATATGGCCGATGTCACCATCGAGGGCGCGCAGTTGGCCGAAGCCATTGGTCCCACCGTAAAAAACCTTATCGCCCAGGGCAAGCTGGATGGTCAGGCCCTGCCGCTGCTGCAAACCATGATCGAGATTGTTTGTCACGATGCCCCGGTGAAGATTCCCTGGGATACATTTTTTGCAGTGTAAGTTGTTTGTGATTTTGATCTGAATTTAAAGTTTTTGAGGGCGCGCCTAAACTCTAGCGCGCCCCGGCGTTTTGTAAAATTTCTATCATCTCGTTGTAGCCACGCTGACGGGCATGGGCCAAGGGAGTTACGCCGTTACCGTCGGCTAGATTCACATCAGCCCCAGCTTCAACCAGGAGACGCACAACTTCCGTGTGGCGGGGGCCACCATCCCCCAAAATGATAGCTTCGAGCAATGCCGTCCAGCCCAGGCGATTGATATGATTGACCTTAATATCAGTCTCGAGTAATTCTTTGATGATCTCAACGTGCCCGCGATCGGCGGCGCGAATCAGTCCCGTACCATTGTAACTATCGGTACTATGCACATCCGCACCCGCTTGTAGAGTAAGTTTAAGCAGTTCAAGATAACCTTCGGATGTCGTAATTAGATAGGCGCTTTGTTGAGTATTGTCTTGAATGTTGACATCAGCGCCCGCTTTGATGAGCAACTCGGCCACTTTAAGATAATTCTGATAGGCCGCCGCAATCAGCGCCGTTCTACCGCTTTCATCGCGGGCGTGAACACTCACGCTCTCACTTAGCAGTTGCTTCACAGTTTCGGTATCACCACGTTGAGCCGCAGTAATCAATTCCATGTCTTTCTCCCGGGCCGCACCGCCCCCCTGAGGCGCCGCAGCCGCTATTGCTGATGATGTTTCAATAACGCCGAATTGCTGGGTTGGTCCAGGGGCAGCGTTACAGGCAGTTACCATCAATGTCAGACAATAAAGAGCTAATACTAGATATATCAAGCGAATGTTATTCATGTTATCCTCATCCCATCGAATAAGCCAACGACGGCCAGTTAAAGCAGGCTGTCGTTGGCTCATTAGTCCGATTAGTTTCCTGCGCCCGTAATTTGCTCAATCCCAGCCTGAGCGCAAGCTGCATCTAAGTCGCCGCCGGGCGCGCCGCCCACGCCAATACCACCTACCACCTCGCCATTGATTTCGATAGGCAAACCGCCGGCCAGAATGAGAATTCGCTCATCCATTGCCCGTAATTCGTCCAAAGCCGGATTTTCGGCAATGGCAGTGGCTATTTCCCCGGTAGCCCGGCGCATACTGGCCGCCGTAAAGGCTTTACCCACACTGCTGGCGATGGTGTGAGGCCCAGCCCCATCTCCTTTGAGGATCACCTTCTCCACACCTGCTTGATCAACCACCGCCACTGTGACTCGGTGTCCATCGGTTTCGCATTGGGCCAAAGCGGCAGAGGCCGCTTCTAGCGCCATTTCAAGCGGTAGATAGGGCTGTTGCGGCAGCGCCTGCTGCAACTGTGGCTGCTCTGACGGTGCAGCATTCGATGCCCCGAAGATGAATAAGGAAAGGGCCAGTAGAGCCAGAGTGATCACCACGGCTCTTTTGGGGAACGAAACGCTTTTGAGAACAGTTCTGTTAATCATTTTTATCTCCAATTTTAAGATTTTAGTTTGCTTAAATTAAGTCTGCAGACAAGCCTCAATCTAACCGATTTACCGCCAAAAGAGTAGTGTCACCTGTCAGGTAAGATGTCATCAATTTGGACCGTGACACGTTGCCTCAGGGGTGACAGGTGTCACCTGACAACCGGCACTATTCACAATCGCCAAGATGTGTTATGATTCAGGTTATGAAGGCGATCAAGTTAGAATCGGGGATCTTACCGATCCTTAGAATTTTGGTCGGCTACTGGATAGTCTACTGGCTGACCATTTCGCCCATCTTACAGTTCACCACTGGCCAGGCAGGGACGCTTGCCGTGGAGCAATATGCCACGTTAATTGCCATTCAGGGGGTGGCAATAATGTTGTTGCTGTGGCCGGCGGCGCAGCAACAGTTAGGTCGAGCTTTTTTGCCAGCAGTAATTACGTTATGCACCTTTTCCTTTTTTGTCGAAAAGCAATGGTTTCTCACGGCCGGCCTGGGACCTGACGCCAGCCGGAGTGAATTGTTGCATGCTTATGCCATGCGCCAAGATTTTGCTCTGCTGTTGGCAATTGTGGCCTGGCAGTACCGCTGGCGTGAGGCGGTATTATATACTCTTATTATTTCAGGTACAGAGTGGTGGCTGATCTCCAGCGCCGACAGGCCTGACCATCTGGTTAGCGCCATCAGTTCAAACGATTTGATTAAACGGGCGATTATTTATCTCTTGCTGGGCTATCTGATTACCTGGCTGATGCAACGGCAGCGCGCGCAGCGGCAGGCACTGGTCGAGGCGAATCGGCACCAAGCGGAAACCAACACCAAGCTAGCCCATTATGCCACCACAATCGAGCAACTCTCAATTAGCCGGGAGCGCAATCGCCTGGCGCGTGAACTGCATGATACCCTAGCCCACTCGCTGAGCGCCTTAAGTGTACAATTAGAAGCAGTCCGTTCATTATGGGAGGTCAATCCCGAGGCGGCCCGGGAAATGTTAGAACAGGCGGATGAAACAACCCGTACCGGACTAGCCGAAGCCCGGCGGTCGTTACATGCTTTACGCGCTGCTCCCTTGGAGGAGTTTGGTCTTGCTTTTTCCCTGCGAGACATGGCTGAAACGGCGGCCAGACGAGCCGACCTGAGGCTGGATTTGGAGATAGCCGAGTTAGCCGTCAATCTGCCCCCGGGATTCGAGCAAGGAATCTATCGAATTGCCCAGGAGGCCCTGGAGAATGTCGTGCGTCACGCCCGGGCTAAGCACGTTTGCGTAAAATTGGTGAACGACGCCCACACGGTTCAACTGGTAATTGCCGATGATGGGATCGGCTTTGAGCCGGACCAGTCGAATACTCTATCTAACCATTTTGGTTTGCAAGGGATGCGTGAACGAGCGGGAATGTTGGGTGGTGATATACAAATTATCAGTCAACCCCGGCAGGGGGTACAGGTTTGTTTGACATTGGCGCTGGAGGAACAATGACCGAGCAGATTTCAGTCCTAATTTGTGATGATCAGGCGGTTGTCCGGGAAGGGCTAGCCGCTATTTTGGGAACCGTACCCCATATCCGTGTCGCAGCTCTGGCCAGTCACGGTCAGGAAGCTATTGAACTGGTAGCTCCCACTCAGCCCGATGTGGTTTTAATGGATTTGAATATGCCGGTGATGAATGGGGTTCAGGCAATTCGCTTTATCCGCCAGCAATTTCCGGGAGTGGGCATTTTGGTTTTGACCACCTATGCCACCGATGAATGGGTTTTCGATGCTATTCGAGCCGGGGCCAGCGGTTACTTACTCAAGGATACCCGCCGGGATGATCTAGTGCGGGCCATCGAAGGTACGGCTCAAGGCAAAGCCCACCTCGATCCAGAGGTGGCCGGTAAATTAATGACTCACATCGCCCAAACCCCTACTTTATCTCCAATCATCCCATCTCTGGATTTGCCAGAAGCATTGACTCTACGAGAACAGGAAGTATTACGTTTGTTAGCTCAAGGCTTAAGCAATCCTGAAATTGCCGGTCAATTGCACTTGTCGCCGGGAACGGTGCGCAATTATGTTAGTGAAATTTTTACCAAGTTAGGAGTTTCCGACCGGGCCCAAGCAGCGATTGCGGCGGTGAAGTTGGGTTTGTTGTGAGCCCGCATACGTCAAGCGCTATGTGGCCAATTGTTTACCAAACTGAACGTTTCCACTCGAACCAAAGTCACCCTCCGCATCCGTGATCTGAGTCTTATTAACCCAACCCCTTGAGCAGTCACGGAAATGGCGCTCACTGGTGATTAGGTTCCACTGTTAATGTCTGCGCGCAGCGAAATCCAAGCCGAGAATTGGGCTGAACGGAGTGGGATGAGTCGCGAAAGTAGGTTCGCGCCTGCGGTGAGGGTGACGCCCACGACCCACCGCGCAAACTGTGATCTAACACCTGTGTAGGGCCAGGCGGGTTGTGATCTGGAGCGTGGGTGTAGTAATCAAAATCAAAATAATCAGCCACCCATTCGGCCGCATTGCCGGCCATATCCAGCGCACCGTAAGGGCTGGCGCCGGCCGGGAAACTGCCGACCGGCAAAACGCCCCCGTGCTGACTTTCGGCGGTGTTGGCATAAGCAGGATCCCAGGTGTTTCCCCACGGATAACGCCGCCCATCCGTGCCACGGGCCGCTTTCTCCCACTCGGCCTCAGTCGGCAACCGCTGGCCGGCCCAACGGCAGTAGGCATCGGCCTCACGCCATAACACCCCCACAACCGGCTCATCGGCATGTCCCGCAAGCGCGGCTTCATTCCAGCCAGCAGTTCGATAGCCCATTTCGGTAACGAACCTGGCAAAAGCAGCCTGGGTTACCTCAGTCCGGTCAATGGCAAAACTATCGAGGTAGACCTGACGTTGGGGCTGATTTGAGCGGTGGCCTTCATCCTGGCCCATTAAGAACCAGCCGGCCGGAACCACAACCAGCGACGCCGGCGGAGGAGTCAATTCAGATGGAGACTGAGTTGTGCAGCCAGTGACTATCAATAAGCCAAGCAGCCATCCGGCCCAAAGTGTCGGGTTTACCACGGATTACAGAAAGAGTGCTCGCCACCTTAGCCCATCAAAACCACTGGCACCGGATCAGTGAGATGATTTTGCCCGGCCCCATGATCATTCTGTTGACTTAAGATGTAGACCAACATTCCTAGGCCAAGCCCTAGCACCAACCCAATCGTCAAGGACGGTGTAAGCACTCGATTGACCTCAGGCCACAACAAACTTAAGCCCCAGATGGCGATACCCAAACCTGTTACTTTCAACCATTTCATTTTGGACCTCCCTAACTTCTGGCCTGCGCAGTTCGGTAATCCTCCGTCGCCGGCCTAAAAAAACAAAACCTCCTTCTAATCGTAAATCGGGTTAGGTTCTTAGTGCCAGATCACCCGGGGTTCAAATTCCAGTTCAATCGCAGCGATAGTTTCGGCCCAAGACTTTCGGACGTGGATAAGCGGTGGCGCTGCCTCACCGCCCTCCTCAACCATAAATCGGGTCAAATCATAGTCACCGGGTTCGAGGGCATAAGAACGGGAGCCGGTGGTCAAGGCTTCGCGGAGGACAACTCGATCTCCCTCTCGATAAGCCGGGCCTTTTTCCACGCGGAGAGAAGCAACCTTATGAGCAAAGTGGAAGCAATCCAGATCGGCCAGATGCCCTCCCTGCGGGCATTCCCAATCATACAAGAGCAGGGTTGGGATTTTCTGGCCCAACTGAGCGAAGAAATTCACCCGCAAGCGGTAGCTACTGTCTGCGTTCGGATTGGTGACAATCAAGACAGCTTCGGCCCGCTCGGCAAAACCGTGCTCATTAAACAGGACTTCGTCCAAATCCACATCACCGGCAATGGCCGGATCAATCGCCACGGTATCGGCATAACCGGGCTGGACTCTATCCAGCAGGCGAATATGATCGCCGGTGCGATACTCATCGCCGGGCCGGACGACCACCCGAGCAGCCCGGTCGGCGAGGCCGCTGTGGTGTAGATCGTGGAAATACTGCCGATGGCGTACATCATGATCATCCACCGTGCAGCAAGGGAATTTGTCGCCAAACCGCTCATAGAACTCTACAATGAGATGAGACATTTTTCCTCCTTTTTCTCAGAAATACGAACGACCCTTTTGAATAGCTCCAGCTATACCAACTGCCTTCTGGTCATTCTGAGCCGGCGCCCCAGGATGTGGGCTAACCGTTTTACCAGTTCATAGCCAAAATCGTGATCGGTCTCGCATTTTCCACGCAGACGATTCCCATCCAGCGCAATAAGCGAGGTAGGTAAAATAGCCAACGCGGTGAAATGCCAATGATAGGGGGGAACAAACCATGACCAGCCCAGAGGATCACCGTCCTCCAGGGTTTCAATGGTAGTAAAGCCTCGACTAGACGTAATTGTTCCCAGGGCTACCTTGCCCTGATTAATGAGGTACAAATGTTCAGCGGCCTCCCCCTCCTGTAGGATATACTGGCCAGCGCCGAAATGAAGCTCAGAAGCACACCCGGAAATGAATTCAAGGTGATGCGGTTCAAGGTCTTTTAAAAAAGGGTGTTGGACTAAAATCTGGTGGTATGATTCCTTCGTCTTAGTTATTGACATTTTTTTGGATCTCCCTTCAATAGCTCCAATCCTGCATGTTTAGAGGCTGCTACCGGTCCACGCCTACCGGAAGCCTTAACCCAATTTATGACTTTATGCTGCGTCGGTTTCCGTCACATCCCCATCATCAAGCTTCACGCCATTGTGCTCTTCCCTTAAGGCATGACCGGTGTGGCTCAGAAACGGACGCAGCAGGTTGGTGAACTCCATAGGCAAGACAAACTTGGTAGCCGGACCCAGGCCGAGGGATTTCAGCGTCTCCAGGTATTGCAGGCTCATCGTCTTGTCATCAATAATGTGGGCAACACGGAAGATTTTCTCCAGAGCCAGCGAGAACCCTTCAGCCCGCAGAATAGCGGCCTGGCGATCGCCCTCGGCCCGCAAGATGGTCGCCTGGCGGTCGCCCTCGGCCCGCAAAATTATGGCTTGCCGCTCACCCTCGGCCTGAGTGACGGTGGCCCGGCGCTCACGCTCGGCCGCCAACTGCCGGTTCATAGCGTTCTGCACCTCTTTGGGCGGCAGGATTTCCCGGATTTCGACGGTGGTCACCTTGACCCCCCAGCGGCCGGTCACTTCATCCAGCTTGACCCGCAGCACCTGGTTGATCTGCTCCCGCTTGGCCAGCACATCGTCCAACAGAATGTCGCCGATGACCGCCCGCAGGGTAGTGGTCGCAATACCCTGCGAAGCGCCGGCAAAATTACCCACCTGGATCACGCTGGTGACGGGTTCAATCACCTTCCAGAAAATGAGGAAATCAATGTCAATCGGGGCATTGTCTCTGGTGATACAGGTCTGCTTGGGCACTTCCAGAAACAGCTCCCGCAGGTCAACCCAGACCGGCACATCAATAAAGGGGATCAACAAAACCAGGCCAGGTCCCCGGTCGCCGATGCAGCGGCCAAGCCGAAAAACTACCAATCGTTGATACTCACGCACAATCTTGATGGCCAGGTAGAAGAGGGGAAAGACCACGACCAAGAAGAGGGCAATGAGAAGGACTGTATTAAATCCGCTTTCCATAAGATAATCCTCCTATGTCAGTTTGAGCGATGGACCTGCAAGTACAGGCCATCGCTGTCCACAACTTCAATCGTTTCCCCAGCCTTGACCGATTCAGTGGCGACAGCAGTCCAGGTTTCGCTGTGTACCTGAACCACGCCCTGTGGGGCCAGGTCCGACAGGGCGATCCCGGTGGCACCGATCAGCCCCTGGCGACTCATCAGCACCTTTTGCCGTTGAGCACGTAACCCTGCCGTCACCGCGAAGCTAAAGAAACCGACGAGGAGGAAGGTCATCAGCACCAGCAGCCAGGGACTGACTGAAAGCCGGGGCATGGTGGGCGAGGTGGGGGTGAAGGGACTGAAGAGAAACAGCGAGCCAAGGACAAAACTGATCGCCCCGGCCACACTTAGAGCAAAGCCGGTAACTTTGAGATCGAGCATAAAGAGGAAAAAGGCCAGGCCGATCAGAGCCATGCCGCCCCAGTTCACCGGCAGATTGCCCAGAGCGATAAAGGCTAGGATCAGACAGATGGCTCCTGTCACGCCGGGCAGAACGGCGCCGGGGTTATAGAATTCGGCGATAAGGGCAATCGTGCCCAACGAGAGGAGAATGTAAGCGATGTTAGGGTCTACCAGCCCATGGGCGATGACCTCCAGCCAGGTCATGGGGTGGGTTTCGAGTGGAGCTGCGGTCAGTTCCAGCGTCCTCTCGCCGCTACGGGTAGTAACCTTGCGCCCGTCGAGTTGGGTCAGCAGATCAGCCAAGTCGTCGGCAATGAGGTCTACTACCTGGCGTTCCAAAGCCTGTTGGGCGGCGAGAGAGGCACTCTGACGCACGGCCTCTTCGGCCCAGGCGGCATTGCGGCCGCGCTGCTGAGCAATGGCCTGTAGATAGGCTACCGCGTCGTTGGTCAGCTTGTCTTCGAGGGTGGCTATTATCTCGCCCTGATCTCCTAAAGCCAGGGGATGGGCCGCACCGATGTTTGTCCCTGGCGTCATCGCGGCCACATCAGCCGCCATTGTTATGAAGACTCCGGCTGAGGCGGCTCGCGCCCCCGAAGGCTCAACAAAGACCACTATGGGAATGTCAGAATTGAGAATGGCCTGGACAATCTCGCGCATGGCGGTATCAAGACCACCGGGCGTGTCCAGGCGAATGATTACTAATTGGGCATCGGTGTGGTTGGCCGTTTCAAGGCCTTGTTTCACGTACTGCGCAACGACCGGGTCAATGACGCCGCGCACTTCCAGGATTACTACTGCCTGGCCCGAAGGCTGTTGGGCCAAGGCCAGACCCGTCATTCCGAGGAGGAGGGCAAGTAGGAGCACAACGACAGCCGCAGCCCACCGGGTGGGCTTTTCCAAAAGTCGCATAGCTGCCTCCTGCACCTTAGCAGGTACGAGCAAAGGTCAAAAAGCGCCGCTGCCTTAACGGTGTTGACCCTAAAAATTAAATTGATAACCTTCTATAGTATAGTATACCTCAGAATGATAAAGATGTATACTAGCGAAAGTCACCAATCAGGCATGACATATATCATTAAATTTCTCGGTTAAGTTACTTCGTGGGCAGTTAGAAAATCATGGACTTGCTCGTCGGTGGGGAGAGCGCCGCGAGCGCCGTGCCCCTGGATGGAAAGGGCCGCGGCGGCGTGGGCATATAAGAGGCTTTGCTTGAGAGGGAACCGGCGTAGATAAGCCGTTAAAAATGCCGCAGTAAAGCAGTCGCCGGCTCCGGTCGTGTCAATAACCGGAACCTTAAAAGCCGGACAATGAACAACGCCTTGAGCGTTGCAAGCTAACGCTCCCTGCGCTCCACAAGTAACCACAACCAACTCAGGCCCGGCAGCCCGGACGTCTTGGGCGACTTGTTCATAATCATCCGTGTCCAGCGCATCCGCATCAAAAAACACAATGTCAACCAAAGAGAGTACACGCAGTAACGTCTCGTCTTGCAGCCCGGCCACCGGCTCGATATCTGTGCTCATCAGACCGCCAGCAGCATGCACAATCCTGGCGGTGCGTTCTAACTGTTCAGGGTCGTAGGCGGTGCTGTAGACCAGGCGGGTGCTGCTTAAAAACGCTGCCAGCGGCGGCTCAAGGATTAGCGTATCGAAGGTCGTTGGGACCACGATAATGGCTTTCTCACCAGAAGGGTCAAGCAAAACGGTGGTAAAGTTGGTACTGGTATCAGGCCCAACGGTCACGTGGGTTACGTCAACCCCAAACCGGCGCAAATCGTCCAACACCAGCTTGCCCCCGGCATCATCACCAACCCAACTAACCAGTCCGGTGTGCAAGCCCAGGCGGCTGGCGGCGCAGGCCACATTTCCGCCCACGCCCCCCGGTTGTTTGCCAATAAACTGGCCCAATACTTTCTCATCAGGCCGGGGCAAAGCGGGCACACGGAGCAGGATATCTATCCAGGATTTATCTACGGCGATTAAATCAAAGGATGGCTGGGGTATGATTTTAGGTTAATCCCCTTTATTCCTGAGGGCGGCTGGCTTCTTCAATCCAACCAATGCGATGGACCGGGACGCTGGAGATTTGTCGAATCCCGGCGCGCACAGCTAAAATTGGCTCATGCTCGCAAATGAAGACACGGGCAATTTGGCGGACCTCGTCGCCTTCTACCTCCCACTTATCGGTTGAGTTACAGATATGGCAAGGGATCGGTAACCCTGTGACTCGATCATATATACGGAAGGTTATGGGTGGTGGGTTTGGCTCCCATTGGCCCTCGCCAACCCAGCAATCATACATTCGCTCCAGAGGCGGCTTTTGACGTTCCCAAGCCTCGTGAGCTATGTGGTCAAATTCGTGTTCAAAATCTTGCTGCACCATTGGACTCGACCTCCTGATTGAGTATGCTTGTAATGTGCGATGCCTTGTGACGGCTTCTCTGACATCCCCCCTTGGAACAGAACAGGCACTTACAATCTAATGATAACTTATTTAACGGAAGTTCGTCAACCCCCGATACGGGAAATTGGTCACCCCCTATCTGATTAACTTCTTTATACCATTTCGACTGGCTTTTGCCTATACCCATTTGGGTAGTTTCGATATAAAACAGGGTTATCTTTTTATAACTCTGCCACATCCACTTGACCGGGCCAATCACCCGATCGGGCTGCCTGTTGCATAAAAAAGCAGCTCGTCTGAGAGATGAGCTGCCGCATTATCATTGCAAATTGGGGGATTTGCTGCTAACTTTATCCCTCCGCCCCCTCGGCAAACGGGTGGCGGGCCTTGCCTTCTTGAGCCAGCACTTCGTCAATGGTTGGCTTACCGGTCATGGCGCGCCTGATGCCTTCTTTAGTGGCCTGGTAGTTGTAATCATAAATCTTTTTGGTGTCCTCAGCTTCCCAATGGATAAAGACCCCCACGATGATGCACAGATCGTCAACCTGGTTCTTAGGAATAACTCCCTCTTTGACCGAGTCCACCACCCCACGAGCCACCGCTGCCTGCGCCGGACCAAACATTTGCACCGCTTGCTTGGCGCCCTTGATGGTAACTTTGTTCGTCATAATTGTATCCGGCTTTGCCGGCAGATTGGGCGTAATCAACGACAACAGGGAGGTGAACCCGTCGGTCTGGTTGACCAAAGAGGCCGCAAAAGCTTGCCCAACCGGGCCATCTTTCGGCCCAATCACAATGTCCACGTGCGCGACTTCGTTGCCATCGCCAACCAAAGCTTCGCCGACCATCATTGCCTTGCTCATAAGTTATCTCCTTCGATAGATAAAAAGGTTATTTAAATACGGACAAAATAAGCCTGGGCTTTGTCCGAAATCAACATAGGTTAATAAACTGGGGCAGCAGCACGGTCTTACTTAAAAATGAAACGCTAAACAGCGTTACAGGGGCTTTATGGGGTAAACTTATACATTAAGCCGCCATACTTGTCAAATTTTGCCAGGAGTGTATTATTACACTTTCGATTTATTTTGGAACAAAGAAGGAGTTGTGTATGTGTATCTGTGCTGCACCAACCACGCCGTTTGAAGGGGTAACCGTCTATGGGCGCCGCCAGGCTACCGATTACCAGGAAGTCTGCCGGTTTTTTGATGGTCGGGGCGTTGTGTTTGACCATGCCGATATCGAAGGCGACCAGGCCAGCTTGCAGCGTATGCTCGAATTATCGGGCCAGCAAGAGGCGGTCGTCATCGAAATCGGCAAAAATATATTTGTCGGTCTCAATCCCGAAGCGCTTGACCGCGTTCTGCCCTAACGGGCGTCCTCTTTCAGGTACTTCTGCTTAAGTTCATTTGTCAGGCTAACATGAAGGTAGTCCAGCACCGTCCCCTTAGCTTCCTTAAGCCGCATCGTCTCGACCAGGTCGGCGAATTGCCCGCCCGTCACGCCGTCTGCGATCAGGGCAGCGCCCTGGGCGGCCTCCTTGGCCGTGTGGGCAATGCCCGAGATGCGGTGGACCGGGGCAAAGCGGCTTAAACGTTCCGCCAGTTCTTCCCGAATGGCCGGGATGCGGCACAAGCGGCCTGAGAGTAAAATCTCGCGCACCCGTGGCACAACCGTCATTTCCGCTGCGACACTTTTGGTTACACCTTCAAACAAGGCTTCCCAGGCCCGGCCAACCGTGGGGCTGATTTCTTGAAGAGCGAGAAGCTCTTCCGGCGACTTGGCCGGCTGGTCAGCCGCGTAAGCTACGCCCCCAGAAAAGAGCACAGATTTGGGGAAACTACCGAGCAGGTAGGCTAATTCACCATCTATCGCGCCCAGGGAGTAGAAACCGGGGCCGCCGCTGGAGCCGCCCAACCCGTCTACAACCTGCCCACCCTGTACCGCCATCACCGCCGTGTAAGCGCCGCCCACCTCGACAAAGATGAAGCTCGTTTCCCGGTAGGCGATGTGATGCCGGCGCGCCTGGTCGAGTATTCCCAGGGCCAGGCAGCACAGTTTATCGGCTGTGCCCATGTCAATTTTATTCGCTTTGCGGTGTTCCGGCACCGTCGGTAGGTGGATCACCCCCGGCATAAACTGGATCGGCAGGCCGCTGGCTTTCAACATACCGATCATCTCGGCCATGCCCCCCAACACCGAAATCTGGTTGCGTTCTCGCTCATCGGCCAGGATAAAGAGGAAAAGTTCCTGCTCGCCAAATTCCTCGATGCTGACCCAGGGCAGGCCATAGCCGGAAGGGCCAATGACCAAATCCAGGGGTTGGGCCGCCTTTAAGGCGTCAACGAGGACTTGCGGATTGGCTCCAATCTCGGCTGAGGGAATCGTGGTGTCCAGAAAAACTCTCCCATTTTCCAATCCGCACAGGTCAAAGCTGACTGTGCCTGGGTCAATCCCAATAACTCGTGACATTATTCTCTCTCCTGTATTAATATTTGGCTAAGAACAAGCCCATTCTGGCCCGACTCGCTCGTTGAGTAATTTTGCCACTACTTTTTCGAGTTGATTTGTTTTTCCATTTTCTTGAGCCGTGGCTAAGACCGGGCCGGGGAGTTCACTCGCCAGTTTAGCCAACAGACCGCTGGCTTGATCCCTGGTCTCCTTTTTGCAGGCAGCATGGTGCAGGGGAAAAGCGAGTAATTCCATAGCCTGCATTGTTTTGCCTTCCTTGATAAAAAGTTTAGCGAACTCCAAAAAAATGTCTAAAATTATGGGCAGGGCATGGATTTTTTGCGTCGTATTGAGGGCCTCCAGCAGATATTTCTTGGCCTTTTTGTATTCTCCCAGGGCGTAAGCCACACTCCCTAAGGCATTGAGCGATTGGGTAATCCCACGCTGGTACGCCAGTTTCCTGGCCAGGGTCAAACTGTCGGTTAGCAGCCGCCTGGCCTCGGTATGTTCTCCCAGTAAATAGGCGGTATGCCCCAAATAGTAAGAGGTTATGGCAACGCCCAGGGAGTAGTCCAGCGCTTTACACGTTTGCAACACCTCTTGATGAAGCCGTTTGGCCTCGCCGTACTCACCCAAATTACGGGCCACCGTACCCAGCAAGTTCAGGCAAAAGGCGATGCCGCTGCGATAACCAAACTCTCTAAAAATAGCCAGGCTCTCTTGAGCCAGGGTTTGAGCTTCGGCATACTCACCCAGACTAATCGCGGTCATGGCCAAGTATTCCAGGGACAAAGCCTCTTCCCAGCGATCCCCAATCTCCCTGGCTATCGCCAAACTCTCCTGGCAAAGCTGTTTGGCCTCGCGATACTGGCCAAGATTATGGGTGGCAATACCGAGCAAGTTTAGAGAAAAGGCAATACCACTCCGATAGCCAAAGTCTCTAAAAATGGTCAGACTTCTTTCTGCTATCGCTTTAGCGTCACTATAGTCTCCCAGACTGATGGCAATCATACCCAGATACTCAAGAATCAGGGCCTGTTTCCAGCGATCTCCCGTCTTTTCGGTGGTGGTCAGACTTTCCTGGCAGAGTTGTTTGGCCTCGACATACTCGCCCAAGGCCCAGGCAATAGCCCCTAAATAATTAAGCCCCAGCGGCGCGCTTTGGCGGATAGCGGTATCTTGAAAAATAGCCAGACCTTCTTGCATAATGGCTCTGGCCTGATCATAGTGGCCCAAGCTGGCGCAGAAGACGCCCTGTCGAGCCAGAACCTGTCCCAGCATTTTATCTATTTTCCGGTCGGAATCGGCTTTTTCTCTGGCTTGACGCAGGCTGGCGGCAGCTTGCTTGAAGACCGCTTCACCCTCCTGAAACCAACTCTGCATCGTATGGACCAGGAAGAGAGCTTCGCGATACTTTTCAAAATCCTCTTCACTCCTGTTAGCGACCGCCCACTGCCACCCGGCACGCACATTGTCAATTTCCAGGCTGATAGCCTCCAGGGCTTCCTTTTGCTCTCCCCTTTTCAGCAGGACTTCTTGTTCCTGTAAAAATTCGGCGTAATAGCGACAGTGTCGACCCTTGACCTCTTTTTTCTCGTCGGGATTCTCGGCCAGTTTTTCAGCCCCATACTGGCGCAAAAGTTCGTGGATTTCATAGTGGTCCAAAGCTGTCCGGCGGAGCAGAGATTTGTCCACCAAGGCCGACAGCAGAAACGCCGAAGCGCCGACCACCTGCTCGGCCGACTTTCGACTAAAGCCTCTCCAGAAAACGGATAACCTCCTGAATACGCTTCGCTCCTCCTCGGAGAGCAGGCCCCAGGAATGCTCAAACACGGCCCGCACGCTCCGATGCCGGGGAGGAATATTTTGGAGCGAAGTCGTCAAAAAGTTGTGGTTCTTCTCCAGCTCTGCCGCAATGTCCTGGCAAGAAAAGGAGCGGGTCCAGGCTGCGGCCAGCTCGATTCCCAGGGGGAGCCCTTCAACCAAGCGGCAAATACGGGCCACCGCCGGTTTTTCCAAAAATCTCAACCAGAAATCTGCCCGCGCCTGCTGGGCTCGCTGTAAAAACAACTGCACGGCGCTGTAACTTTCCACCTGCTGGATGTCCTCACTTTCGGGAAAAGGCAGCCCTTGCAGGTCGAGCACCCATTCTTCATACAGAC
The DNA here is from genome assembly GCA_016860845.1 of Chloroflexota bacterium. The sequence goes on along the minus strand of BOKF01000002.1, from coordinate 406,100 downwards.
CCAAACGTTCTCTGGAAGTAACCAATATTTTGATGTGAGGAGCGCACTCCAAAATTTCCACCAGGAGATTGGCCCCGCCGATCAAATGCTCAAAGTTGTCCAGCACCAGCAGCATTTCTTTGCTGCTGAGATAGTTTAGAAGTTGCGCCTTGGGGTCACCCCGGCCATAGAGAGAAACATTGAGGGCATCGGCAATAGCCGAGGTGAGAAACTCGGCAGAACTGGTCGAGACCAACGGAACGAAGCAGACTCCATGCCGAAACCGGGTGGTGGTTGCAGCAGCTTGCAGGGCCAGGCGAGTTTTCCCAATGCCCCCCAGGCCGATAATCGTTAAGAGGCGGCAGGTTGAGCTGCTTAAGTCCTGATCAATGATGGCCAGTTCTGTTTCCCGGCCAATAAAAGAGGTGGATTGGGCCGGAAGGTTGTTGTAAACCGGCGCCGTCAAAGCAAGGGAAGATGAAATAGAGGAAGGGGGTTCTCCACTGTTAACCAAAATTCTGGTCTCTTGGCGCACTGCTCCGGCCCGGATCTGTTCATACAATTGAACTGTCTCATGAGCCGGCTCCACTCCCAATTCTTCGGTTAAATAGCGGCGGCAGGTTTCATACTGGGCCAAAGCGGCGCTGCGCTGTCCGCTCCGGGCCAACAGTTCCATCTTCTGGCGGTATCCCTCTTCATCGCCGGAGTCAATGGCCAGGAGGCGAGAAAGGAACTGAAGCGCCTGTTCGACTTCATTCTGGCTGATATGGTGCGCAATCAGCTCTCGTAAGACCTGGGTCACTCGCCGCTGCCAGATTTCCTGCTGCAGCCTGAGCCACTGCTCAAATTCGGGACAGTCGTCCAGGTACATGCCGGCCATAAAGTCACCGCGGTACAGGTCGGCGGCCATCCCCAGGGCATTGACTTCATTCCGAGCAGCCAGTTCATTGAACAGCCTTATGTCCAGGCAGGTTGAACCATGCCCAGAGAATTGGACAGTTTGCTGATTAACCTCAAAACAGCCCGGCCACAAGCTCAAAATATTGTGCAGGGCCTGGCTCAAATTGTTTCGGCCTCGGGTTTCGCTTTGATCCGGCCAGAAGAGTTCCACCAGATAACCCCGTGAGACAGGGTGGCTCTCCGCAGCCAGATAGCCCAAAAGGGCCAGGGTCTTACGAGATTTAAAACCCTGGATTGACTCACCATCCCGGTCCACTTGCACAGGACCTAATAATTGCAGCCGGAAAAGAGTCATCATCGATTCTTCCTTTTAACTACTCAGGTGACTGGCGCTGTTACCCGCTGGCAGGATTATTGGAAAGGGTCAAACTTACCGCTAATCAAGCGCCACTCGCCTCTAGACTCAGAGCTTTCCTCAAATAGCTATGCTTCTCAGACAGCTCGGAAAGAGGTTAGAAAGAAGTTAGAAATGATTTGGAAAGGGCGAAGGTTTATCATGTTATAGTCAGACGCTATAACATCACCCTATATAGAAATAGAAGAAGGTGCTGAAGAAAGGAGGAAGCAGCTAAAACGTTGCCAAGCGTCCTCAGCAGCGCTAATCTATTTGATATTATCCCAAAAAATCAGAATTTGTAAATTTCGCTTCAGTAAGCTGGCTGCCATCTAACCCCGCAGAGCCGCAGCCTGATCACGCGCCGCAAGGGTGCTGGCATTGTTGAAGTATGATGTTTCTTGGCCCGATCAATCTGGTGAGGAAAAAGCGAAAATCTCTCGTTAATAGAGTAAATGAAAATACCCTGGACTGCTAGTGATAGATGTCATCTTATCTACCGACAATTATCATCTTTTCGCTCGAATTGAAGCAGTTTTTTCAGGAGTCTTATAACCCAAAATTTACGACGAAAGGAGGTGAAGATCTTACCCAAATCCTATTTAAGCAGTTATTTCCGGTAAGACTGAGGTAAAGATACCTCAAGACGTTTTCAAAGATGAAGACTGTTTTTAGTGAAAAAAGGAGAACCAAATAATGTCAAAAGCTATCCATGAAGCAATGGTAGGTCAAGCCCTGGCAGCTCTCAAGGCTGATGTGACCAACATCAAGGCCAAACGAGGTACCGAATTCAAAATCACCGATGCGCAAGCCTATGTGGACGCCGTTAATGGCATGAAGGCCGTTGAGAATGAACTACCTGAAGTTATTGCTCTTCACGTCGACTCGGTTAACGCCCACTATGAAATCCTCAAATCCCTGACCAAGACGGTCCGGCCCGAAGATGACCCCTTTGTCGAGCACTATCAGACCGGCCCGATCATGGAAATCCTCTATGAAGAGCAGCCCGATTTCAAAGCCTCGGTCAAGAAGTTCATTGATGCCATCCCCAAGAACCGCGCCCTGATTGGCCGCGAAGCCGCTCGCCTCTATGGCGGCCTGTATGGGCCAACCTGCGTGGTAGACTTTGCCCTCAGCCCCGGCTCGACCGCCAATGTTGTCAACCGGATTCTCCAGGGGGTAGACATCCCCAAAGACCACAAGAAGACCATCCTGGCGGCCAAATCCTTTGGCATGACCACCTCCTACGGCCTGGGCGCTTCCTTCAAAGCCTCGGTCGAAGCCGGCAAAACCCTGGATGCCGCCCTCGACGATGAAGTTGCCACCTTGCAGATGATCTATGACACCCCCTCGGAGGCCCAAACCAAGATCATGCTGGGCCATAACCTGGGCGGGCACGGCGGCCACAGCTCTTTCGATACCGCCGCGTACCAGAAGCAATACAAAGAGCGCATGAAGCCGACCGTCAAGGCGGCCCTGGCCAAGGGCGTCCATCCGGGTAACGTTGTCTGCGTCCCGGCCTACTGCGTCGGCGACGTGGCCCACCACAACAGCCAGACGATGTTCAACTTTGCTCAAGACCCCATCGTCATGGCCATCTTTGAGGCTCATACCGCCGCCCTCGAAAGCACCCTGAAACGCGGTCTGGATCAAGGCTTCAAGAACGAGTACGGGGTGGTTAGCCTGGCGGTTGGCACAAGCGCGGCCTTGATGGCCTATGAATTCATGCTGGACTACATGCCGATCCCCAGCGTCATCGAGCTGCTGGTCAACCGCTTCCACAACATGGTCGCCATGAACCCCAACCGCGACTCGGCGGCCGAACTGCACAACGTGGACCTGATGATGTCCATCTGGAAAGGCTGGAACACCCTCAAACCCAAACCGCTGGGCGGTGGTGCCGAAATTGACGGGGTCAAGATTGATCTCGGCCCGGTTGACAAGCACGACGTGCTGGCCAACATCCATCGCTACACCTATCCGCCCTGCGCCATCACCCAACGCGTGGGCACCATGCTCAAGTTCGCCGACTTCCCCTGCTTGCTGACCAGCGAGCCGGTCACGGCGACTATGCTGACCCACGTCGTGGCCCAGCATCCCGAGTCGGCCTCCTTCCCGCTGCGCATTGATAAGGATTGGGGCGCGACCGAGTACCGCTGGACCAACCTCGGCCTCGGTGTCAACAAGGGCATGGGCGCCGACCCGGTGGTTGGCTACGAGCAGCGCACGGCCAGCGTCTAAGCCCTGTCCCTGACTTCTGCTTCGCCAGGGAAGTCACAGATTTTGTAATCGGGAGGAGATGAGGTAACATTAGCCCGCGTGCAGTGCAGCCTACCCAGCCTGCACGCGGGCACGATAGCCTAAAAAAGGAGTGGGCGAACTCCACCACTCATTTCATTGTCTGCTAACGAGAAGATCATAATGAAAAAGCTCTTAATCCAATTGGACAGTGACAAGCATCCCAGCTCGTTTGACCGCATTGTACCCTACGATGCCGGGGTTGATGACGTGCTCAGCTACGGCAATGTTACCGTTGAAGATGTAGCCGGGCTGGTGCAAGGAGCCTTTTTCACCCGCGGCATACCCGACCTGAAGAACACTGCTATCTGGATTGGCGGCTCCAATGTGCCGGCCGGCGAGGCCCTCTTGGCCGCCGTTCAAAAGACTTTCTTTGGCCCCTTCAAGGTTTCGGTCATGCTCGACTCGAACGGCTGCAATACGACGGCGGCGACCGGGGTGGCCAAGATCGTCAAAGCCATGGCTGTCCGCGGCCAGCGGGTTGTGGTTGGCGCAGGCACCGGGCCGGTTGGCATGCGGGCGGCCGGGATGCTGGCCAGCGAGGGGGCGAACGTCGTCCTGACCTCCCGAACGCTGGAACGGGCCCAGGCTGCGGCGGAAATCGTCAGCAAACGGTTCGGCGTCAAGGTAGAAGGAGCGGCGTTGACCGATGATGCTTCGGCCAAGCAAGCGCTGGAAGGCGCGGTTGCTTTGTTTACCTGCGGGGCCGCCGGCGCGCAAGTCGTCAGCCGGGCTGTCTGGACCAGTCTGCCAAACCTGAAGCTGATCGCCGACATCAATGCGGTGCCGCCGCTGGGCATCGAAGGCATTGAGATGAATGATAACGGCAGCGAGCGGGAAGGCCGCATCTCCTTTGGGGCGCTAGGCATCGGTGGGCGTAAAATGAAGGTGCATCGCACCTGTATCGCCAGGCTGTTTGAAGCCAATGATATCCTTATGGACGCCGAGTCAGTCTATCAAGTCGCTAAAGAGTTAGTTTGAGACGGAGCGCCCCCCAATTAAATGACCTGACGGGTCTTCCGACCGCGTACCCGTCAGGTCTAATTTTTTACAAAGGATGAACAGCCAGACCCAGCCCATTTTACTGGTCGGGCTGACGATGCGGATGCTGGCGGAACTGGCGGTGCGGGCCGGCTATCCGGTCCTGGCCCTGGATTACTTTGGCGATGCCGACCTGCAAGCTTTGTGCCCCAGCCGCTCTCTGCTGCGTGATTACAACTTGCCCTACAGCGCGGCTGGGCTGGTCAATGCAGCCGGCGATCTGGCCGCACCTGCTGTCGTCTATAGCGCCAATCTGGAGAATTACCCGGTCGAAGTGGCCCGCTTGAGCCAGGGGCGGCGCCTGCTGGGTAACGGCCCGGAGACGCTGACCCAGGTGCGTGATCCGGTTCGGCTGGCAGCCGCTTTGTACGCCGGGGGTTTTGTCTTTCCCGAAACTCTCTGGCCTGGTTCGGGCCAGGCCCCCGATAAGACTCGTTCCTGGTTATGGAAGCCGTTCCACAGCGGCGGCGGGCACGGCATCCATCTTTGGCGTGAGGGACGCCCACCAGAGGACGGGATATTGCAAGAACGGCTGGCGGGCATGGTCGGTTCAGCGGCCTTTGTGGCCAATGGTCGAGAGGCCGTTTTATTGGGTTTGACCGAGCAGTTGGTGGGGCAGCCGGCCTTTGGCGCAAGCGGCTTTCACTACTGCGGCAACCTGGCTCCGCCCCGCCTGCCGCCCGACGAGTTAATGGCTCTGCTTGCAGAAGCGCACGCTATCGTCTCGCATCTGACTCAGGCTTTTGGGCTGTGGGGCGTCAACGGGCTGGACTTCATCTGGCAGACCGGGCGCGTTTGGACCCTGGAGGTCAACCCCCGGCCCTCGGCCTCGTTGGAGCTGTTTGATCTGGCCTATGGGCTGTGTGTCTTTGAGGCGCATGTCCAGTCGTTCAGCGGTCACCTGCCGCATTTTGGGCTGGAACAGGCGCTGACCAACGGGCCGGCAGCGGGCAAGGCGATTGTCTACGCTCCACATGATGTGACTGTGGGCAATACGAGGGATTGGGCGGCTGAGGGCATCCGCGACATTCCGCATCCGTATGAGCAGATCCACCGCCGGCAGCCCGTTTGCACCCTCCTGACCACCGCGGCGACACCTGCTGCCTGTCTGCACCAGCTACTCGCCCAAGCCGCCGCGCTCAAAACCCGACTCAAACCCGCCCGACTGTAATCTGGCGGATCTCACACCAATCGCTTATAATACATCTCGCCCAAATTTTTAGTCCTGATCATGAGAATGACAAACATCACCCACAATAAGGATATATGTCACTTATGCTCAGCAGGCTACAAATCTATACTGAGGCTAGGGCTGAAGACAGTCGGGGTTCGCATGCTGCAACCCTTCACCATCTCAGCAACCACTTAGACACCCGGTTTTTTCCACTGAACCGTCTCTTTGCCCAATGAAGTGCTACGAGACTCGAAAAACCGGGTGTTTTTTGTTAAAATATAGTAACACGGATCAAAAAGGAAACGTAACAGGTAGCAAATAGCAGATTGCAGAGACTCATACCCCCCTGTCTACCGTCTACTATTAAGGAGGCCTTCTATGGCAGAGACAATGACTCTGATTGCCGGACGCTCGAGCAAGCAAGGCGTTAGTCTCAATGTGAGCAAGTTGGAAGGTGAATATGTTGAAGTCACCACGACCCTGGAGATGAATGTCGCCGATATGGCTCGCCTGGGCCTGCAAGAGGGCGACCAGGTGCGGCTGCGCTCCCGCACCGGCGAAACCGTGCTGCGCTGCAAGGGTCGCAAAGCCGAGGACCTGCCGGAGGGCATCCTCTTCATGGCTTACGGCCCCTCGTCGAGCCAGCTCATGGGCGGCGACACCGCCGGCACCGGCATGCCTCTCTCCAAAAACCTGGAGGTGGAGGTGGAGCGGGTAGCGTGATACGTGATACGTAATGTGTAATGTGTAATGTCTTCTCGGTAAATCTTCACGCATCACGTATCACGCTTTATTGTAATACCTTAAGTTGAAATTTTTCTTACAAGCTTTTGGAGGACAAACACAATGAGTTGGATTTCTATCGGCGACTGGGCTGACGAGATGAGCACCAAGGTGGAACAGCAGCGGCGCGAGCGACTGAAAGTGGCCGCCAAGCATTTCGGGCTTGACGTTCTGGACGTGCTGCGCGATAAAGAACTCGAAGAGCAACTGCTGGCCCGCTACGAAGCCACCGGCCTGCCCTGGCCGACCGTGGATGAACCGGAAGACGAATAAGGAGGGGAGTGGTTATTAGTGAACAGTTATCACTGACTACTGACTACTCAATGTCGTTAAGTTAAGACCGGAGTCGAGCCTTTAGGCGAGAAATTCCCGGCTAAAGCCTCGACTCCAAAACGCTAACTTAACGACATTGACTGGCTACTCACGACTGAAAGAAGGAGAGACTATGAGTGAAAATATCCGTATTGTCGAAAACGCGACCTGCACCTTTTGCGGCTGCGTCTGCGATGACATGGTCCTGACCGTGGACATAGACCAAAAGCGCATCCTCAAGGCGAAAAATGCCTGCGTTTTGGGCAAAGCCTGGTTTGCCGAGCACGTCGTGGAGAACCGCCCCTTCGCCCTGGTTGAAGGACGCGAAGCCAGCACCGCCGAGGCCGTCGAAGCGGCCGCGCAAATCCTGGCTAACGCCCGCTATCCGATGATTTACGGCCTGAGCGACACGACCAACGAGGCCCAGCGCCAGGCCGTGGCCATTGCCGATCTGCTGGGGGCGAACATCGGCACCACCACCGAAGTCTGTCACGGGCCGTCGGGCATTGCCTTCCAGGGCGTCGGCGAGAGCACGGCCACCCTGGGCGAGATCAAAAACCGGGCCGACCTGGTCATCTATTGGGGCGGCAACCCGGCCGAGTCCCATCCCCGCCACTTTACCCGCTACTCGGTCACGCCGAAGGGCATGTTCATCCCCAACGGCAAAAAAGACCGCACCGTGGTGCTGGTTGACGTGCGCCGCACCCCCAGCGAACCGGTGGCCGACATCTTTATCCAGGTCAAACCGCGCCGGGATTTTGAACTGCTGTGGGCCTTGCGGGCGCTGCTTAAGGGCCGCCGGGTAGACCCCCGCGTCGAGGAGATCACCGGCGTGTCGCTGGCGACGATGCAGGACCTGGTCGAGCGCATGAAGAACTGCCGCTACGGGGTGCTTTTCTTCGGCATGGGCCTGACCATGACCCGCGGCCGGCACTTCAACTCCGGCGCGCTGCTGGCCCTGGCCACCGACCTGAACGAGTTCACCCACTTCGTGGCCAAGCCGGTGCGCGGCCACGGCAATGTGACCGGCGCGGACAACGTGCTGTCCTGGCAGACGGGCTTTCCTTTTGCCATCAATTTCAGCCGGGGCTATCCCCGCTTCAATCCGGGCGAGTTTACCGCCGTTGACCTGCTGGTCCGCGGCGAAGCCGACGCCATGGTCGTCATCGCCAGCGACCCGGCCTCCAACTTCCCGCAGCCGGCCATCGAAGCCATGCGCCGCATCCCGGTCATCGTCCTCGATCCCAAGTTCACCCACACCGCCGAACTGGCCCGCGTCGCCTTTACCACCGCCACCTACGGCATCAATACCCCCGGCACCGTTTATCGCATGGACGACGTGCCCATCACCCTCCGCCCCGCCTTCGACTCCCCCTACCCCAGCGACGAGGAGGTGCTGACCGCCATCAAGAACCGGCTGAAAGCGCTGTTAAAGGATAAACCGGTCGAGGTGATGCCGCCGCCGCTGCGGGCTTAAGCGAGACCGCCGACCCATTCGGCAGGCTGAGCCAAAGGCCCCCTATGGGCAGGGCAGGCCGCTGACGGCAGACCGCTGTTATAGTCATCGTATGAAGGGATTAAGCTGTCTTCATTATTCATTGTAGACTTTACTTATGAAACCTAAAGTTTACCTTGAGTCGAGTTTGGTCAGTTATTTAACCTCGAAACCGAGCCGAGATATTATCGTTGCCTCCCGGCAGCAAGTTAGCCAGACCTGGTGGGAAACCCGGCGAACTCGTTTTTCGTTGTACATTTCGCCCCTCGTTATCCAAGAAGTCGGCGCTGGCGACCCGGATGCCGTCAAAAAGCGTATGAGTATAATCAGGCATATCCCGTTACTTGAGATCAATGAGGAGACATTGGGGTTAGCGGCCAACTTACTGAAAAATAAAGCTGTGCCCGAAAAATCTACTGGGGATGCTTTACATCTGGCGATAGCTGCCTTTCACAACATAGATTATCTGTTGACGTGGAATTATAAGCACCTGGCCAATGCTGAAAAACGCAATCTAATTGTGCAAGCGATTCAGGGTACTGGTTATAACAGTCCTATTATTTGTACCCCTGATGAACTCATGGGAGATTAAGCCATGGTCGAAGACCCAATTGTTGAAGAAGTCCGAAAAGTGCGTCAAGAATATGCGGCTAAATTTAATTATGATTTAAGAAGCATATTTTTGGATATGAAGGCTAAAGAAGTGGAGTATAGAAAGAAGGGCTGGAAAGTTGTTTCTTTTCGTCCTGAAAAAATCAAGGCGAAGCGCGAGAAAGGAAACCAACCTTCGCTTCCGCCGGCCAGTCGCCGTTAAGGAAATCAGGACGGTGAGCACGAAGCAATTCCTGGGCCATGCCGGGCCAAGCTGCATAAAACCATTGGGGGTCTTAAGGGGAAATTTGCCTCGTAAGACCCCTTTTAGAGAGGGATATTAGGCACACCGATTGCAATTGATAAGAGGAGATAGTGTGAAAGTATTGGTTCTTGGTGCAAGCGGCGCTACAGGGCGATTGGTGGCCAATCAGTTATTTAGAAAAGGAATCCCTTCAAGATTAGTCGCAAGAGAAAATTCACTGATACCTGAAGAAATTCTTAATAACAAGAATGTGGAAATAGTCAGAGGGAATATCACCGAATTTGATAATTATATTCATACAAATCTTATCAGTGATTGTGACGCTATCGTATGTTGCCTGGGTCACAATCTTACGTTCAAGGGGATATTTGGAAAGCCAAGAAAACTCGTTTATGAAGCAATTAAGAATATATGTTACGCTATAAATAAAAATGGAAATCATAAGTATAAAATTATACTTATGAATACAACAGGTAATCTTAGAAAAGATGAAACTAAAAACATTTCGTTAGGGGAGAAAATTATTTTAGCAATACTAAAAATCTTGCTACCACCCCATAGCGATAATATATCTGCTTCTAACTATCTATTAAATGAAATCGGCGATAACCCAAAAATTGAATGGGTTATCGTGCGGCCCGATACATTAATTAACCAGGAACAAGAAACAAAATATGAAGTCTATGAATCACCAACACGAAGCCCCCTTTTCAATCCGGGAAAAACAAGCAGGATAAATGTTAGCCATTTCATTGCTGAATTATTAACAGATGATGAATTATGGCAGAAATGGAATAACAAGATGCCAGTGCTATACAACACAGAAGAATAAGGGACGAGTTCTTCAACTTCGGGGAGACAAACATGGAAACTGGCAGCCATCTATCCTATCTGTCCCAGGCGACACTTCAAGCTTTGGCCCTCACCGCCGCTGAGGTGGCCGAAAGTATCGAGCGCCTGATCCGCGGGCGGAGCCAGGCACGGGTGTGGAACGCGCCGAAGGCCGTCATTCAGCCGCCCGACGGCCGCTACATGATGGCGACCCTGTCTGCGGCCGACGATCCGCCTTTTCTGGCCATGAAATCTTTGATCTTCAATCCGCGCAACCGGGGACGTGGACTGCCTGACATCAACGCCGTGGTGACCCTGCTCGACAGCGACACCGGCCTTCCGTTGGCCGTCGTGGATGGCAACTGGGTCACGGCCGTGCGCACCGCCGGATTGAGCGCCGTGGCGGCCAAGCGGCTGGCGAGACCCGACGCTTCGGTCGCGGCCTTTATCGGCTGTGGGGTGCAGGCCCAGAGTCATTTACAGGCGTTCGCCGCGCTGTTTCCCTTGCAGGAAATCCGCGCGTTTGGGCGTGGAACCGCGAACAGAGACGCGTTATGCCAGGCGGCGGAAAAGCTGGGCCTGGCGGCCGTCGCCAGCGGAACAGCCCGCGAGGCCGTGCAGGACGCCGATTTGGTCATCACCTCGGTGACGTTCTCGCCTCACCTCGCGCCCTTTCTCGATGCCCGCTGGTTGCAGCCAGGCGCGTTTGCCACGATGACGGATCAGGCTGCATCGTGGGTGGCCGACGGTATGCCCGCCTTCAACCGGATCGTCATTGACGATCTCGAACAGGAAGCGCAGATGCCGAAACCCTTGGTTGACCCGGCGTTGGTGGCGGGGGATCTGATGGGATTGGTGAACGGCAACATCCCTGGACGCCGCTCCGCCGATGAGAAGACCGCCTTCGTCTTTCGCGGGCTGGCCCTCGGGGACCTGGCCGTCGCGGCTCTGGCGTATCAGCGCGCTGTTCAGTCGGGCAAAGGATATCAGAGTAGTTTGCAGGTATAGCGATGCAATCATTTTTTAACACCATTCTGAGATTGATGGTCCTCCTGGGCCTCATCGCGCTTGTCTGGAGATTTTTTTCCCGCCGGTCATCCATTCCCTGTCCAACATGGTTAAGCTGGCTGGTCGAATTGGATAACCCTTTCTTCAAAAATTACAGTGCGACCACCATTATCCAGCATCTGGCTCTCGAACCGGGCATGAAAGTATTAGATTGTGGCTGCGGCCCCGGCCGGCTGACCATTCCGGTAGCGAAGGAAATCGGTCCGGCCGGCCAGGTGACTGCCTTTGATATTCAACCCGGCATGCTGCAGCGCGTGCGGGACAAGGCCCAGGCTGAACAACTGGACAACATTCAATTCGTCCAGGGGGGCGCAGGCGAGGGGAAACTGGGACGCAATCACTATGACCGTGCCCTGCTGGTCACGGTACTGGGGGAGATACCCGGCCAAAAAGCGGCGCTGGCCGAGATTTTTGAGAGTCTCAAACCGGGAGGAATCTTATCGGTGACCGAAGTCATCGCCGACCCCCATTTTCAGCGGCGTGACAGCGTGACCAAAGCAGCGAATGCAGTGGGGTTTGTCGAGAGAGATTTTTTTGGCCATTCGCTCTCTTACACGATAAATTTTGGAAAATCCTAACTGCTCATGCATGTCATTTCGACCGGAGGGAGAAATCCCTAATGCCTATGTGTCGCGCCAGGGATTTCTCGGCCTACGGCCTCGAAATGACATTGGGCTGAGTAGTAACGAAAAATTCTGAAACGAGTCTAACAAGGGATCTGAGAGGAAGGAAAATAACATGCCTGTCTTCCATCGGGAACGGCACCGGACCCAGCATATCGGCTGGCTGCGCGCTGCCGTTTTGGGCGCAAACGACGGCATCGTCTCAACCGCCAGTCTGGTGGTCGGGGTGGCCGCGTCAAATGCAGCCCACAATGCGGTACTGGTGGCCGGCATCGCCGGCCTGGTAGCCGGGGCCATGTCTATGGCCGCGGGGGAGTACGTTTCGGTCAGCTCCCAGTCGGATACGGAGCAGGCGGATATCGAGCGGGAGCGAACGGAGCTGGCGACCGATCAGGATTACGAGAAAAAAGAGCTGGCCGCCATCTACGTCGAACGGGGGCTTGACACGGCGCTCGCCCAACAAGTCGCCGAACAACTTATGACCAGGGATGCGCTGGCCGCCCATGCCCGTGATGAACTCGGCATCTCCGAAACGATCACCGCCCGGCCCGTTCAGGCCGCGCTGACGTCCGCCGCCACGTTTGCCGTGGGCGCTGCCCTCCCTTTGCTGGTCGTCGTCATCGCGCCTGCCGCCAACCTGGGGCTGCTGGTGGCCGGAACTTCACTCTTCTTTCTCGCCCTGTTGGGGGCGTTAGCAGCTTACACCGGCGGAGCGCGCATCCTCGTCGGCACGGCCCGGGTCACCTTTTGGGGCGCTCTGGCCATGGCCCTGACGGCCGGCGTAGGCGCTTTGTTTGGAACGACGGTGTGAAAACTCTTAAATTACAGGACTTACGCGGTGGGTGGAAAAGCCCTCCCTAAATCCCTCCCAAAGGGAGGGACTTAAGCTAATTCTCTCCCTGTGGGCAACTGCAAGGAGGTTAGAGGGGATCCTTCAACTGCGTAACTACGGAAAGGCAGTGTGATTGTATGACAGCAACATTTCGGATCGTCAACGGTCGGGTGTACGACCCGATCAACGGTATTGACGGCGAGGTAGCCGACGTCTGCATTCAGGACGGCAAGATCGTCGCCAGCGTCCCGCCGGAGGCCAAACGGATTGACGCCAGCGGCATGGTCGTCATGCCCGGCGGGGTGGACATTCACTGCCACATCGCCGGTCCCAAGGTCAACCTGGCCCGCAAGCTGCAGCCGGAAGACCACCGCTTCGACGTTCACCCGCGGACAGCCTTCACCCGCTCCGGCACGGGCGGCACGGTCCCGTCCACCTTCGCCACGGGCTACCGCTACGCCGCCCTGGGCTATACGACCGCGATGGAAGCGGCGGTCACGCCGCTCGGCGCGCGCCACACCCTGGAAGAGCTGCACGACACGCCCATCATTGACAAGGGCTTCTACGTCCTTATGGGCAACAACGTCCTACTCTACCGCCTGCTCAAAGAGGGCCGCATGGAGGAGTTCCGCGAGGCCGTGGCCTGGTGGCTCAACGCCAGCCGGGCCTACACCATCAAGCTGGTCAACCCCGGCGGCGACGAACCCTGGAAGGGCCAGCGCAATGCCAACATCACCAACCTGGGCGAAGAAATTGACGCCTTTGGCTTTACGCCACGCCACATTATCAAGGCCCTGATAGACGCCGCCAACGACCTGGGCCTGCCCCACCCGGCCCACATTCACTGCAACAACCTGGGCATCGCCGGTAATTACGAGACCACCCTCGAAACCATGCGCGCCGCCGACGGCCGCCGCGCCCACCTGACCCACATCCAGTTTCACTCCTACGGCGGCGACTTTGGCGGCAAGCCGACTTCCAAGGCCGCCGAGCTGGCCGAGTACATCAACACCCACCCCCAGATCAGCGCCGACGTCGGCCAGGTGATGTTTGGCAAAGCGACCGGCATGACCGCCGACGCTCCGCTCGGCTGGATGCTGCGCCACGTCAGCGGCAACAAGTGGGTCAACGCCGATACCGAGCATGAGAGCGGCTGCGGCATCGTCCCTTTTGCCTACAATGATAAAAATTACGTCCACGCCTTGCAGTGGGGCATTGGGCTGGAACTGTTCCTGCTGGTCAAAGACCCCTGGCGGCTGATCCTCTCCACCGACCACCCCAACGGCGGCTCCTTCATGAGCTATCCCAAACTGATCCGCCTGCTCATGGACAAACAATTTCGCCTGGAGCAGGTCCGCTCGGTCAACCAGAAGGCCATGGCCCAGACCATCCTGCTCGACGGGCTGGAGCGCGAGTACTCGCTGCAAGAGATCGCCATCATCACCCGCGCCGGCCCGGCCAGGCTGCTGGGGCTGACCAACAAGGGCCACTTAGGCCCCGGCGCGGATGCAGACATTACCATCTACATGGAGAACGACGACAAAGAGGAAATGTTCAGCACGCCGCGTTACGTCTTCAAAGACGGCCAGATGATTATCGAGGATGGCGAGTTCCGCACCGACCACGAAGGGCGCATCCTCCACGTCGCCCCCGACTACGATCCCAAGATCGAGCAGGTGATCCGGCCTTTCTTTGAGGATTACTACACCATCCAGTTTGAGAATTACGCCGTCAGCGAGAAATACCTGCATGAGCATCAGGTCATCCCGACGGCCAATCAGTAGAAGATTTACGATTTCAGATTGACGACCTGTGCCCGTCAGGGTATTTACGATTAGAAGAGCTAACTTCCAACTCTAATCGTAAATCCAAAATCGTAAATCGTAAATAAAATTGTCACCATAGAGTACAAGTGCTCAAGGAGCATACTTATGCATATTCATAACACCGAAATCGTTGATACTTTTGCCGAAGCCTTCAAGATGGCGGCCAGCCGGGTCATCATAACCGCGGCGACACCCCAATGGGCCATGCACGCCGCCCAGTCCATGACCGGCTTCGCTACCTCGATTATCGGCTGCAAATGCGAGGCCGGCATCGAGGCCGAGCTTTCGCCGGACGAGACGCTGGACGGGCGTCCCGGCGTGAGCGTGTTGTTTTTCACCGTTAAAGCTGAGGATATGGGCAAGCGCCTGCTGGAACGGGTGGGCCAGTGCGTGCTGACCTGCCCCACGACCGCCTGTTTTGACGGCCTGGAAGCCCCCGAAAAAGTGGTGGTCGGCGGGCAGTTGCGCTTCTTTGGCGATGGCTACCAGATCAGCAAGGTTCTGAAGGGCCGCCGCTTCTGGCGCATCCCGGTCATGGAAGGCGAATTTCTGGTGGACGAGCACTTCAGCGTCCAACCGGCCATTGGCGGGGGGAACATCCTCGTCCTGGGCCGGGACGTGCCGGCCACGCTCCGGGCCACCGAAGCCGCAGCAGCAGCGATGCGGACCGTCCCCGGCGTCATTTTACCCTTCCCCGGCGGCATCGTCCGCAGCGGCAGCAAAACCCGCTCCCGTTACAAGGGCCTGTTTGCCTCGACCAACGACGCCTACTGCCCCACTCTGCGCGGTTTTGCCCCCGAAACCCTGGTCCCGCCTGAGGCCGGCAGCGTGTTGGAAATTGTCATTGACGGCCTGGACCTGCCCGCTGTCGAAGAGGCCACCCGCCGGGGGATCATGGCGGCGGCTGAAAGCGGCGATGCCTTACAGATATCGGCCGGCAACTATGGCGGCACGCTGGGCCAGTACCAAATCAAGCTGCACCAGGTGTTAAATGGTGTTGGACAATCAGTAGTCAGTAGTCAGTAGTCAGATAACGAGGAGTGCTACCTACTACCTGCTACTTGCTACCTGCTAAACGAGGAATTTTATGAGCATAACATTAACGTTACAAACTACTTCAACGGTACCGGTCGAGGCCGAAGTGATCTCCCCGGACCGGCTGGCTGGGCTGAGCGAGGCGGAAATTGCCGCGCTGCCGGTTCAACACGGCAATGAAAAAGCAGCTTTGGGCGACTTCTTCCGGGTCAGCGGATCGAGCAACGGCGAGGTCCGGCTGGAAGGCGACCTGAGCCGGGTCAAGCTGATTGGGGCCGGCATGAGCCAGGGCCGGATAGTCATCAACGGCAATGCCGGCATGCACGTCGGCGCAGGCATGCGCGGCGGCGAGATCATCGTCGAAGGTGATGCCGGCGATTGGGCCGGGGCCGAAATGGCCGGCGGGCGGCTGCTGATCAAAGGCAGCGCCGGCCACCTGGTCGGCAGCGCCTACCGTGGCGGCACGGTCGGCATGCAGGGCGGCGAGATCATCGTCCTGGGCAGCGCCGGCAACGAGGTTGGCGGAGGGCTGCGGCGCGGGCTGATCGCCATCGGCGGTGACAGCGGCGACTTTACCGGGGTGAACATGCTGGCCGGGACCATCGTCGTTTTGGGCCAGCTTGGCTGGCGCAGCGGCGCAGGTATGAAACGCGGTTCCATCATCTCCATGCACCCGGCCGAGATGCTGCCCACCTTTACCTTTGCCTGCACCTACAAACCCACTTTCCTGCCCATTTTCCTCCGCCACCTTCGCTCCCTGGGCCTGCCCATCGCCGACGCTCACCTCAACGGCTCCTACCAGCGCTGGAGCGGCGACGCGGTCGAGTTGAACCGGGGGGAGATACTGATTTTACAGGAGTCGTCAGGAGTTTGACGGCAGTCTACCAAGAATGAGAAGGTACTGCCGAGTGCGGAGTACCCGGCGGGGGTAGCAAAGTTGCAGGAATGTACCCCTGTCTACTGTCTACCGTCTACCGTCTACTATTTTCAGGAGGACTTACTATGGCCCTTTCACTCAATGAACGCGCCCTGGCCCTGGTCGAGCGGCTGATTGACGATGCCGAGGGACTGGGCGTCACCGTGCATATGCTCCCAAACGGCGCCCGGGTGGTTGACTGCGGCATCGAAGCGCCGGGCGGGTTGGAAGTCGGGCGCATCTTTGCCGAAGTTTGTATGGGCGGGCTGGGCAAGTTGACCTTTAGCCACCTGGCCCTGGATGGCTGGTGGCTGCCCGCCGTGACCGTCCACACCGACCAGCCACGGCTGGCCTGCATGGCCGCCCAGTACGCCGGCTGGCAGGTCAGCAAGGATAAATACTTTGCCATGGGCAGCGGCCCGGCGCGAGCGTTGATCCGCGCTGAGGAAAAACTATACGATGAGTTGGGTTATAACGACCCGGCCCGCGTGGCGGTGCTGTGCCTGGAAGGCCGCACCCTGCCGCCGGAGGAAATTGCTGCCTACATCGCCGAGCGAGCCGGGGTCGCGCCCAGTCACCTGACCCTGCTGATTGCGCCGACGGCCTGCGTGGTTGGCGGCGTCCAGGTGGCGGCGCGGGTAGTTGAGACCGGGCTGCACAAGCTGCACGAGCTGGGCTTTGACCTGCGCCAGGTATTGAGCGGCCTCGGCACGTGCCCGCTGCCGCCGGTGGCCAAGAGCGACCTGCGAGCCATTGGCCGGACCAACGACGCCATTCTCTACGGCGGCCAGGTTCACTACACCGTCCGCGCCGACGACGCCGAACTGGAAGAGGTGGTCCCCCGTGTGCCGGCCTCAACCTCAAGGGATTACGGTTTACCTTTCTACGACACCTTCAAAGGCTACAACTTCGACTTTTACCAGGTTGACCCGCTGCTGTTCAGCCCGGCCGAAATCTCGATGACCAACGTAGTCAGCGGGCACACCTTCCATGCCGGGCAGGTCAATGTCGAGGTGTTGAAACGGTCCTTCCTTGAGTAAGGGCTTGAAAGTCGCTATTCTGGGGGCCAATCCCGGCTGGCACGCCGAACAGTTGCAGGGAGCAATTCAGGCCCGGGGTCACCTGTGTACCTTATTACCCATCACCCAACTGAACGCCCGGGTGGGCCTGTCCCCCCGGTTGAGCAGCCTGGGGGCCGACCTGGACAGTTTTGATCTGGTCCTAGTGCGCTTCATCCCGGCCGGCTCGCTGGAGCAGCTCATCTTTCGCATGGACAGCCTGCACCTTTTGGAAGCGCGGGGGCTGCGGGTGGTCAACCGGCCCACCGCCATCGAGCGCACCGTAGATAAACTCTATACCTCGGGGCTGCTGGCACAGGCCGGCCTGCCGACCCCGCGCACCATCGCCTGCGAAACCATCGGCGACGCCTTGAAAGCGTTCACCGCCCTGGGCGGCGATGTGGTGGTCAAACCGCTGTTTGGGGCGATGGGCCTGGGCATCGTCCGCATCGAAGACCGGGATGTGGCCTACCGGGTCTTCAAGGCGCTGGAACTGGAACGAGCCGTCTACTACCTGCAAGAAACCATCCCCCACAACGGCTGTGACATCCGCGCCTTTGTCATCGGCGGGCGGGTGGTGGCGGCTATAGAGCGGGTCTCGGACGACTGGCGGACCAACGTCGCCCGCGGTGCGCAGGCTCGTCTCTACCGCCTTACGCCGGAACAGGAAGCGTTGTGTCTCCGCGCTGCCCAGGTTGTCGGAGTGGACTATGCCGGGGTAGACCTGTTGCCGGCAGCGGATGGCCAGCTTTATCTCATCGAAGTGAACAGTATCCCCGGCTGGAAAGGGCTGCAAACCGCCAGCCCGGTCAACATAGCAGAGGAGATGGCACTTTACCTTGAAACCGTGGCCCGCCAGCAGCCAGCTAAAGACGAACGTCCCATCCTCGCCAGAACCGTGGACGCCTGAGACCGTGGCCGCGGGGGCGCAGTTGGCCTGCCTGCTGGAGGCCAGCGCCGAAAAACCCGGCAACGTTACGCCTACCCAGGCTTTCAACGATATGAGCTATGAAGATTTTCTGCGCGGGGCGGTGGCCCTTGGCCCGGAGATTGCCCGGGCCGGTGAGCGTGGCGTTGGTGCGACCATCCTGGCCACGATAGCCGCCCGCCGGCAGTGGACGCGAGCCAATACCAACCTGGGCATCGTCCTGCTGTTTGCCCCCCTGGCCCGGGCGGCCCTGACCGGCAGCGGCAGGCTGCGGGACAGCCTGAGCAAAGTACTGCGCGGTTTGACTGTGGCAGATGCCCGCGCCGCCTATGCCGCCATCCGGCTGGCCTCGCCGGGCGGCTTGGAGGCCGAGGTCGAACACGACGTGCGGGCCGAACCAAGCGTGACCCTGCGCGAGGCCATGGCCAGCGCCGCCGGGCGGGACAGCATCGCCGCCGAGTATGTGAGCGACTACACAATCACCTTCGAGCGCGGTCTGCCTGCGTTGCAGTCCGCCCTGGCCAGGGGAGCCAGCACCGGCCAGGCCGTCGTGCAGACCTACCTGGAACTCCTGGCTGCCGTGCCCGATACCTTGATTGCTCGCAAACTAGGCCTGGATACTGCCCAGCTTGTTTCTGCAGAAGCGGCGCCGGTGCTGGCCGCCGGGGGTGTCTTCAGCGCCGAGGGAGAGCAGGCTATTGCCGCTCTGGATGCTCATCTGCGCGTGGCTAAAGATAACAGCCTCAATCCGGGCACGACAGCGGATTTGGTCGCTGCGACGCTGTTTGTCGGGTTGTTGGAAGGGGTATTTAAGTAGTTGGCATTTATCCACATCATAGGAATGAAAAATGTCATTTAAGGTACAAAATTCTTATAACACCAGCCACATCGAGTGTGACCCTACTGATTTTATCATCCGCAATGAACAAGATATTTTAGACCTTATCGTCATCTGCGGGGAGAATAATACGAGTAAGGTTTTAATCTACGAGAGCAATTTTTCGCCGGACTTTTTTGATTTGAAGACAACCTTTGCCGGCGCCTTATTTCAAAAGTTTGCCAACTATCGCATGCAAGGGGCAGCCGTTATTTCATTCGAGAAGATCAGGAGTGAACGCTTTAAGGAATTGATCTTTGAGAGCAATAAAGGCAATCTCTTCCGGTTTTTTGAAGATAAGGCCGCCGCGGAAAAGTGGTTGGCCCAGGAGTGAAACTTCAATTTCGTCAGTTACGCCCAATATGCAGCCTAAAAAGTAATCAGGAAGCTAGAAGATGAACGGTGAAAATGTTTACATCGCCTTAGGCAGCAACCTCGGCGACCGGCGGGCGAACCTGATTGACGCCATCAGCCAGTTGCGCCAAAAAATGAGTGTGGAACAAATTTCTTCAGTCTATGAAACGGAGCCGGCTTACGTGACCGACCAGCCCCGTTTCTACAACATGGTCCTGCGCGGCCGCAGCGGATTACCTCCCGAAGAACTGCTCCGCTTCCTCAAAAGTATCGAGCGGCGCATGGGCCGGCAGCGCACCCTGCGCTACGGGCCGCGGCCCATTGATCTGGATATTCTGGCCTATGGCAGCTTGCAGTTCCAAACACCCGACCTGACTATCCCTCACCCGCGCATTGCCGAACGGGATTTTGTGCTGGCTCCCTTCAGCGAAATTGCGCCGGATTTAGAACTACCCGGCGCGCAGCGGAGTATCGCCGCAATGTACCAACAACTGGCTGGCAGCGGTTATGGCAAAGTTGTCCAGGTGATGCAAAAACTCATCATCCCCCTGGGTCGTGACGTGCAAGCCGAACGGCCTTCGGTCCACCTCAGCCTGACCCACGCCGGGGTCAGCGGCATTAAACGCGTCGTTCGGCTCATTGGCGAAGAGCAGGACGCTCTGTTTTACGCCGAAATGGACCTGTCGGTCGAGTTGGGGCCGGAGCAAAAGGGGACCCATCTCTCCCGTTTCAGCGACGCCCTGAGTGAAATCATTGACCAGATCAGCGCCGAACGCCTGCCCACCCTGGAGCTCCTGGCCGAGCGTGTCGCCGCCGAGGTCTTGCACGAACAGGGAGCGGTCCGCTCCGATGTACATATTCGGGCCAGGTTTCCTCAGGAGCGGTTTGCCCCGGTATCGGGCAAGTTGACCCAGGAGATCTACACCCTCATCGGCATCGCCGCGGCAACCAAAGAACGGGTGGTCCACCTGGTCGGGGTGGAAGCGGAAGGGACGATGGCCAGCCCTTCGGCGCAGGAAATGATCGCCGATCAAGCCCACGAACGGCTGCTGGAGGCCGGTTTCAGCGCCGAGCAGGCCGAGCGAGTGCTGGAGATCGTGCCTCTGGCGACTCATAACCAGCGCGGGCGCGGCACATTAATTGTGGGCACGGATCAGCCCGTGCGGGCGGAGGATTTGGTCCACATTGTCGAGGGAGCCATGAGTAGCGAGAATTACGACTTACTCAAGCGCCCCGACGAATTGTTCGTGGTGGCCAAAGCGCATCGCCATCCCCGCTTTGTGGAAGATGCGGTGCGCGAAATCATCCTTGGCCTGATTGAGCTATACCCCACTCTGCCCGACGACACCTTTGTCCTGGCTCGCCAGGTCAACCTCGAAACCGTCCACAAGCACGACGTTTATGCGGAGCGAACCGGCACTCTCGGCGAACTGCGGCACGAATTGGCCAACGGCAGCTATATCACCCCGCATCCCAGCCTGGACTCCTGGCTACGGGCACAGCTCAATTAGCCGGGATTGGGGGATTAGGAGATTTTTAATTTTTGTTTTATCCCCAAATCCCCTCATCCCGGCGAAAGTGAAAAATCACGAAGTAATTTATGGATGACTCCTTAAGACCGGTAGGCTTGCACATCCGCGGCGGCGAGAATACCCCGGTGGAAGGCGGTCGCCACCAACGCTCCGGCGGCCCCGGCTTGAGCCAGTGCCTCCAGATCGTCACGGTGGCGGACCCCGCCCCCGGCGTAGAAGGCCAGGCCAGGAAAAAGGGGGGACAGCACGGCCAGCAGGTCCAATGGCGGGCCGGCAGCAGCCCCCACCCGGGCCAGGTCAAGCAGGATAATCCGGCTGATACCGGCGCGAGCAGCCAGAGTGACCAGTTGCTGGGGCGTCTCAACTTCAGAGGGAGCACGGAGGACACCGCCCTGCAAATCCACACTGAGCACGAGTCGGTCCGGCGGCAGGGCTGCCGCCAGTTCCCCCACTTGATCCGCCGAGCGCAGGGTTTCCGAACCGACGATTACCCGGGCGACACCCAGCCGAACCAGGGCCTGGGCCTGCCCGGCGCTTGCTACGCCGGCATCAACCCAGAGGGTTAGGCCCAGAGTGGTCAGGTCAGTCAGCAAGTCGGGGTGGCCTATTCCGCCGGCAATGGCGTCCAGGTCGGCCACATAACAGGCGCGGCAGCCCAGCCGGTCGCGATAAGCAGCGGCCAGAGCGATAGGGTTGTCGCCGGAGCCTAACACGCCTTGCACAGGGACGTACCGCTCCCGCTCGCCCCGTACCGCATGGACAGCCTGGCCAGCTTTAAGATCGAGGACAGGAATAATTTGCATCAGCGCATTGTACCAGAGGCATTGACTTCTACTCAAATAGATAAGAATGATTCGAGAACCCGGTAGCAGTCACCTTCAAAGCAACATAACCGTAACCGGCTGGGATATCGGTGGGGTTAATCTCAAGGCCGCCCGGCTCAACGCCGAGGGGCTAAAGGTCATCCACCAGCCCTTTGCCATCTGGCAGCATCGGGCAGAACTGGCCGAAACCCTGGCCCAACTTTCAGCCCAACTTGAACCGACTCCTCAGGCCGCCGTCACTATCACCGCTGAACTGTCCGATGCCTTCCGTACCAAGCGCGAAGGCATCGCCTTTGTCCTCGATGCGCTCCAGGCAGCCCTGCCCCAAACAGAGCTGCAGATTTTTGGTCTGGACGGCCAGTTTCACCCTGCTGGCGTGGCCTACGCTCAGCCTTTGCTGGTAGCCGCAGCCAACTGGCTGGCCACGGCCCTGCTCGTGGCGCGTGAGTTTGCCGACTGCTTGCTGGTGGACATCGGCAGCACCACCACCGATATTATTCCCATCCGGGGGGGGCAGGTGTTGGCCGAGGGCCGGAGCGACCCGGAGCGCCTGGTTAGAGGTGAGCTGTTTTACACTGGAGCTTTGCGCACCCCGGTCTGTGCCACAGTCCAGAGTGTCCCGCTGTGGGGTGGCTGGTGCTCGGTTAGCGCCGAATTATTTGCTACGGCTCAGGATGTTCACCTGCTCCTGGGCGCCCTGCCGGCCGCTCAATGCACCAGTCCCACCGCCGATGGCCGCCCGGCCACGCCCGAGTTTGCCGCCGAACGGCTGGCTCGAGTCGTCTGCGCCGATAGCGAGATGTTGAGCCGTCAGGAAATTGAGGCAATTGCCCGGTACGTGGCCCAGAAACAAGTGAGCCAGATCAGCCAGGCCCTGACCCAGGTGATGTCTCGGGTCAAGCTCAATGGGCCGGTGGTGGCAGTAGGGGTAGGCGCGTTTTTAGCCGAGGCAGCCGCCGCCCGGCTGGGGCTAGATTCGCTCAGGCCGCCGGCTCTGGCCAGCGGGGAGGCCAGTCTCGCCGCGCCGGCGGTAGCCGTGGCCCATCTCCTCCGGGAGCGGAACAATGTTTGACGCTTTGCTCAAGGCCGGCGGCAGTCTCTATCACTGCCCCGACCTACCCGCCGTGGCCGCAGCCTGGTCGAGACTGGCTCAGCAGCAGCGGCTCTTGCTCCTGCCCGGCGGCGGCCCCTTTACCCATCAGGTCCGGGTAGCCGATGCCCATTTTCAATTGAGCGACAGCGCCGCTCACTGGATGGCTATCCTGGGGATGGATCAGTTCGCATGCCTGCTGGCCGATTTAATCCCCCAGGCTGTTCTCGTGCGCGACTTAGCGGCCGCAGCGAACGCCTGCGCGGCCGGGCGGCTGGCCGTTCTGGCCCCGTCCGCTTTGCTGCTGGCGCTGGACCCGCTGCCCCACTGCTGGCAGATCACCTCAGATTCGATTGCCGCCTGGCTGGCCGGGCATGCCGGTATTCGCTTACTGGTCCTGTTAAAAAGCGTCACGGGAGTCTATCAGCCTAACGAACAAGGCAACGCCCCGGCACTGCTGCGGCGAGTTTCACGGCAAAGCCTGGCCGGGGAGGATATCGTTGACCCATGTTTCGGACAGCTTCTGCCGCCAACAACCCATTGTTGGATAATTGACGGCCGCCTACCCGAGCGTTTGGTTGAGCTGCTGGCGTCCGGCCAGACTTTGGGCACGCAAGTCGGCGATCTTTGTCATTCTGAACGAAGCGCAGCGGAGTGAAGAATCCCCGAGAGGCTCACTTTTAATTAAGCGTCGAGAGATTCTTCGCTCCCGCTGGTCGCTCAGAAGGACATATCTAATCGATTAATTGACCAATCCGGCGCGCAGGGCAGCCACCCGGTCAGCCTCCACCTGCCCGTTGACCCGGTCCCCCCGGCAGGCAGCGCCCCGAAAACCGGCCACATCCGGGGCCAGGCGGCGCAGGACCGGCAGGTCGGCTGGGCGCAGCGATCCGGCCAGGGCCGAGAGCAGGCCGGCTTCATGGCACTCGGCCAGCCACTGGGCCAGGGCCGGCTCGGAGCAGTGGTCAAATAAGCAGCGTCCATCTTTGAGGGCGGTGTCAATCATGCAACCTTTGATCCGGGCAGCGTAGGCCACTTCGGGCAGCAAGCGCCAGGGCAAAGCCCCGATTTCGGCGGCATCGGCGTAGCCGACGGCGATCAAGGCGCAGGCCGGGTTAGCCAGGCGCAGGCCAGTTTGCACCTGTTGCAGCAGGGTAATGGCGGCGGTGGGGTCGGCGGTGCGCAAACCTACCTTGACGTAGCTGACGCCGAAGGTTGCCGCGCCGTAAGCCGCCAGGGCCAGCACCCCCGGTTCCGAGGTCGACTCGCCCAGGGCGGCACTGGTTATGGTTCCGGGTGGAAGCAGAGCGCAGACGTCATGCAGGGCAGCGACAGCCGCCGCTCCTAACGCGCCTTCGGCCGGGTTCTTAAGGTCAATAATGTCGGCTCCGCCTTGAAGCGCGGCCTGGGCCTCTTGGGATGAGGTCACGCTGATCAGTAATTGCATAAAAACCTCCACAAGACCTTACAGTTTGACGAGGCTCTTCTTTAATCTATAATTTAACATATCCCGCGAGAGAAATATAAAGAAAACATAACATAAATATTGTATCTGGTCAAAGCCTGACCATGAGGAGGAAAAATCATGGCTACCGAACCTAAAGCTTACAGTGAAGAAGAAGTGAAGGAAAAACTGGCCAGGGAACTGCCCGGCTGGTATCTGGAAGGCCGCTGGATCAAGCGCCAGTACAAAACCGATGGCTGGCAGGCAACGCTGATGCTGGTTAACACCCTCGGCTATATGGCCGAGGCGGCTTACCATCACCCCGACCTGGAAGTTACCTGGGGCAAAGTCTGGGTCAAGCTGATGACTCACTCGGCCAACGGCATCACCGACAAGGATTTTGAGCTGGCCAAACAGATCGAGTCGGTGGTCTTGTGGCGGCCGGATAAGGAGTCGGTGTTTGAGGGAGGCACGCCCAACAAGTGGGTCCGGGGTGGCTGATCGCCCTTTCCCTTAGATTCTACCTCCATTTGGACTAAATGATGAGTGACACTTGTCGCCAACACTGTGGACAAATGTCACTTTAAGGGACTTGATCTTGCCGAATAAAATCCTTTTTGTCACGGGTCGCCTGGCCGAGCCGGCGCTTCGCCGTGTCCTGGCGGCGATCACCCTGCCGTGCGCCTATGAGCTGGTCGTGATGCCGATCTCTATTGCGGCCCTCATGACCACATCGTGGATTGCGCGGCATTTTGCGTTGCCCGCCGATCACCCGCGCCATCGCCGGATCCCGCCTGATTGCGATTTGTTACTCCTACCCGGTCACTGCCAGGGAGATGTGGCCGAGATCGAGCAGGCTTGCCAGGTAGCCGTGCAAAAAGGGCCAACCGACCTGCAAGACCTGCCGTACTTTTTTGGGCAAAAACGGCGGCGCGACGACTACGGCGCTTACACGGTCCAGATAATAGCCGAAATCCAGGACGCCCTGCAGTTGGTCCCGCCAGTGCTGCTGCGACGGGCGGACTATTTCCGCGATAGCGGGGCAGAGGTGATTGACCTGGGCATTACCCCGGGCAGTTTTCCCGGCAGCGTGGCCCAGTCGGTGCAACTGCTCAAGCAGGCCGGCCACCAGGTCAGCGTAGACACCCTTGACCCGGCCATTATCCAGGAAGCGGATGCGGCGGGGGTGGACTATGTGTTAAGCCTCAACCGCAGCAATCTGGAACTGGGCCGCACGCTCCGGGCCACACCGGTAGTCATCCCGGATGAAGACGGCGATGTGACCTCGCTCTGGCGGAATGCCGAGCAGCTCTGGGCCTGGGGTCGAGACTGCATCCTCGATCCGATCATCCAGCCGATCAGTTTTGGCTTCAGCCGCTCCCTGTACGACCTATACCGCACCCGCGACCGTTACCCCGAGGCCCGGTTGATGATGGGCACGCATCACCTCAGCGAGCTGACCGACGCCGACAGCACCGGGATCAATGCGCTGCTGCTGGGGATTGCCCAGGAGCTAAAACTGTCTTTTGTGCTGACCACCGAAGTTGCTCCCTGGGCCAGGGGCAGCGTGCGCGAACTGGACATCGCCCGGCGCTTAATGCACTACGCGCTGAGTGTCGGCGTGCCGCCGAAACGCCTGGAAGAGGGGCTACTGACCATTAAAGAAAGCCGCCTGCTGCGGCCGGACCAGGCCACCCTGCGCGAGATGCAAGCCGCGCTGACCGATCCCAATTTCCGAATTTTTGTAGATAGCGAGCAAATCTACGCTTTCAACGCCGACCGTTTTGTAGCCGGGAGGGACATCGAAACCGTGTTTGCCCAGTTAGGAGTAGACGAAGCGGGTCACGCCTTTTACCTGGGGCACGAATTGAGCAAAGCCCAGTTGGCTTTGCAGTTGGGCAAAAATTACCAGCAGGACCAACCCCTAGCCTGGGGGTATCTGACGGTCGAAGAGGCACAGCCAGCGCACGCGCGGCACATCCGCTTGACCCAGCGCCGCCAGCGCCCAACGACCGGCCCGGACAAGGAGACACCTGAATGATCATTGAATCCATCGTAACCACCACTGACGCCGCCGGTCAGGTTAACTGCGCGCCGATGGGGGTCGAGTGGGGCGACGAGCTTATCGTCATCAAACCGTTCCAGAATACCGCCACCTATCGTAACCTCATGGCCCACAATACGGCTGTGGTCAACCTGACCGATAACGTGCTGCTGTTTGCCCAAAGCGCCATTGCCAGCCCCGTCTTTCCGACCCGTCCCGCCGTAAAGATAGACGGGGTGGTGCTGCAGGATGTCTGCTCCTGGCGGGAAGTTGAGATCGAGACCATTGAGGCCCACGAACCGCGGGCGCGCGTTACGACCCGTGTCGTCCATCGCGGCTTTGCCCGCGAGTTCCTGGGCTTTAACCGGGCGCGCCACGCCGTCCTTGAAGCGGCCATCCTGGCTACACGCACCCATATCCTCTCCCGCGAGCAAATCCTGTCTGAGTTCGAGCGCCTGCAGGTGATTGTTGCTAAAACCGCCGGGGCGCAGGAGCATGAAGCGATGCAAATCTTGACCGATTATGTTTACGCTGCCATGGGGGCGCCATGAGAACCGTTCGGGTGAAAGCTCCGGCGCGATTGCACCAGGGCATGTTCGATCTCAGCGGTAGTCTGGGCCGTCGTTTTGGCGGTCTGGGGGCCGCCATTACCAGTCCCGCCGTCATCCTGGAAGCCAGCAGCAGCGACAAGCTCAGCGCGCAAGGCCCCGAAGCCGAGCGAGTCCTGGCATTTGCCCGGCACTATTTTGACACAACGGGTCTGCGGGCCGGAGCAAACTTCCGCGTCGAGCAGGCGATTCCGCGGCATGTCGGGCTTGGTTCGGGCACCAAGCTGGGGCTGGCCGTGGCTCAAGCGCTGGCAACGCTGTATGATCAATCTACCGACCCGTACGCGCTGGCGCAAGCAGTCGGGCGAGGGGAGCGTTCGGCGGTTGGGTTGTGGACGTTTGTGCAGGGCGGCTTCGTCGTCGAGGGCGGGCAGTGGCCTGATAGTAATTTGCCCGCGCCGCTGCTAATGCGCTACTCGCTGCCGGCCAACTGGTTCTGCGTTTTGGCCATCCCTGAGCAGATTACCGGCCTGAACGGCCAGGCCGAGAAGACAGCCTTTGACCAGTTGGCGGTCACAGCCGAGCAAGCGGCTCGCATTACGCATGTAGTCTTGATGTCGCTGCTACCGGCCCTGGTTGAAGGCCAACTGGCTGAATTTGGCCAGGCCCTCACCCAAGTCCAGCGGCTGGTGGGTGACTGCTTTAGTTCCATTCAAGGGGGACAGTTTGGCAACCCGCATTCGGCTGAGTTAATTGAGGCTTTCTTGAGTTGGGGCGCGGCCGGAGCGGGTCAAAGCTCATGGGGGCCGGCGGTCTACGCCCTGGCGGCCGACGAAGCCCAGGGCCAGCAACTGGCCGGCCTGGCTCAAGAGCTTCTGGCCGGGCAAGGGCTGGTCGAGCTGGTCAGGTTTGACAACCAGGGGGTCCAGGTGGAAAGCGTTTAATCCGGTAAAGTCGAGGTTTCTGACCGCCGTTCTAACTTTAGCTTGACCCGCTTCAGCCGGAAGAGGTTTTCACGTTCGCGCTCTTCCAGAACCATCTGGATATAAGCGCGTTGGGCTTCCAGGCGGGGAAGCAACACATTCTCCAGGGCGTTGACCCGGCGAGTGGTCCGGCCAATCTCCTCGGCCAGCCGGCGCAGACGCATCTCGCTGGCAGCCAACTCGATGACGAGATCGAGCTGGTGCTCAAATGATTCAGCTACCGCTTCGATACGGCTTGACACGCCGGCCAGGTGGTAGCCCCGGTCGAGCGGCCCCCGGACCACGCTTTTCTGCTCGATAACCGGCGTCAAGAGACCCATGATGTTGGCGACGCTGACGGCCAGGGTTATCTGCCCTTGCGCGGCAAAAGCCGCCGATTGGACCACCTCCGGCCCATCTATGGCTTCGGCCAAAGCCAGCGCCGCCACTGACTCCCCGACAATTTTCTCCATTTCGTCGCTGTCCTGCAGCACCTGTTCGGCGGTGCGCATCAGTTCCTTAAGCAGCGCATTACGCTTCTCTTTCAATAAATCCCGGCCCTGGCGCGCCAGGACAATCTGTTTTTTCTTGGCCAGCAACTCGGCCCGGGTGGCGCGAATTTGTTCCATAGGTTAGGTAGACAGTAGACAGTAGATGGTAGACAGGGAAATAAGCCCGTCTACCGTCTACCGTCTACCGTCTGCTTATAATACTGCTCAATAAACTCGGTCTTGATTCGTTTCAACTCACGGGCGGGCAGCAGGGCCAGCAGTTCCCACGCTTTCGCTAATGTTTCTTCGATAGAGCGGTTGGTAAGCCCCTGGTTGATAAACTCCTGCTCAAACCGGCCGGCAAAAGCCAGGCGGCGGCGGTCCTCTTCGGAGAGAGCGGCTTCGCCGACAATCGCCACCAACCGCCGCAGGTCACAGCCTTCGGCGTAAAAGGCGTAGAGCTGGTCGGCGACCTGGCGGTGGTCGGCGCGAGTTTTGCCCCCGCCAATCCCGGCATTCATCAGACGGGACAGGCAGGGCAGCACGTCAACCGGCGGGTAGACGCCCTTGCGGTGCAGGTCGCGCGAGAGCACAATCTGGCCCTCGGTGATGTAGCCGGTCAGGTCGGGGATGGGATGGGTGATGTCGTCGTCGGGCATGGTCAGGATGAGGAGCTGGGTGATCGAGCCTTTCCGGCCTTTGAGCCGGCCCGCCCGCTCGTACAGCGAAGCCAGGTCGGTGTAGAGATAGCCCGGGTAGCCGCGCCGGCCCGGCACTTCCTCCCGCGCCGCCGAAACCTCCCGCAGGGCCTCGGCATAGTTGGTCATGTCGGTGATGATGACCAGCACGTGGTGATCGTGCTGAAAGGCCAGGTATTCGGCGGCGGTCAGGGCCACGCGCGGGGTGAGGAGGCGTTCGATGGTCGGGTCGTTAGCCAGGTTGAGAAAGAGGACGGTCCGCTCCAGGGTGTTGCTGGCCTCAAAACTGCGGCGAAAGACAGCCGCCTCGTGGTAGGGAATGCCGATGGCGGCAAAGACGACGGCAAACTCCTCACCCGTCTTGACCTCGGCCTGGGCGGCAATCTGCGCAGCCAGCTCGCCGCCGGGCAGGCCAAAACCGGAGAAGATGGGCAGTTTTTGGCCGCGCACCAGCGTGTTCAGGCCGTCAATCGTCGAGATGCCGGTCTGAATGAATTCCGAGGGGTGATCCCTGGCCCAGGGGTTGATCGGCTGGCCGTTGAGGTCGAGGCGCATTTCGGGGATGAGGGGCGGGCCGCCGTCAATCGGATCGCCGGAGCCGTTGAAGGTGCGGCCCAGCATCTCCAGCGACACGCCGAGGCGGGCCACATCGCCGCTGAAACGGGCTTCGGTCTGGGCCAGGTCGAGGCCGCGCGTGCCCACAAACACCTGGACCACCGCCCGCCCTCGGTCAACTTCCAGCACCTGCCCCCGCCGCACCTGGCCGTCCGGCCCGCGCAGCTCGACGATCTCGCCGTAGCCAATCTCGTGGACATCCTCAACAAAAAGGAGCGGCCCGGAGGCGTAGGATAGGGTGCGGTAGTCAATAGTGTAGAGGGGCAGAGTATCTGGAGCTATAGTATCAACGGTGGCCATGCTAAATCATTCTCTCCTGTGGCCTTTATCATCCCGCAGGCTCACCTACAGAATGCGGCCCATGTCCTTCAATCACTTATTTTTGCGGATGGTGGGCAAATAGGTCTTTGACTGCGTTTGCCTTTCGTCAGCGCCGATGTCCACCCCTAACCCCTGTGGGCGGGATTGACCTTCAAAATCTATACTGGGCGCACCTACGGACGTACCTTTATCAATGGCTGGAGAGCCGTGGGCCAGATGGAAGTCATCGTTAGCAGCGCTGGCAAATAGAGGGTTCTGGTTGAGAATATCGTTTGCGCCGCCTGCTGCACCGCCATCATAATTGGTGGTGTTGCTGAGCAGATTGTAGTTACCGACGAGCTTGGCCGAAAGGTTATTTTCAATCAACCCTGTCTCATGGCTGTAGACAATAGTGTTGGTCACCAGCATAGTGGCAGTATCATTGACTGATGCGCCGGTGTAGCCATTATTGTAGAGCGTGTCGTTCATGAGGGTTAGGGTGGAAGTATCCCCGCCGCCGATCCCATCATAATTCCGGGCAAAAATATCGTTGGCGCTGGTTACATTGCTTTGCCAGGCCCACACGCCGCCGCTGCCACCGTTGTAGGCCGTATTCATGCGGTTGCCCAGGATGCGGTTGCGCTGCATCGTTACCGTACTCTGGTTGATGTCCGCCCCGCCGCCCCAACCATCGCCGGCCAGATTACTGGTATTGCCGCTAATGAGGTTGGATTGCAGGAGGGCAGTGACGGAACTGAGACTAAAACCACCCCCACCCGCGCCGCCGCCGGCATTGCTGCCGCTGACCGTGACGCCATGAGCAGTCACATTGTTCAAGACATTATTCCCCACCAAAGACAAGGAACAGGTGGGCCGGTCCCAACAGGCAGCCATAATACCCCCTCCGCTGGGACCATACCACTCGCCGGTGCTGCTGTTGATACTGCCCGTTATCACTCCGATATTACCGGAAACAGTATTACCGCTAAGAGTGGCGCTCAACGGATTAGTCAGGGCTAGCCCGCCCCCTTCGCTGCTGGAACCAACTTGGTTGGCGCTTTGCTGCCGGGCCGTTATATTATCAAGAATCTGGTTGTTGCTCACGGTCACGGTGTCGTTATCGGTAAGATGCATCCCTCCGCCGGACGGGCGGCCGCCCCAATTGTTGCCGCCGTCATCACCGTTCAACACCATGTTTTCGACGGCAACATTGCCCCGCACCTCGTTGCTGAGGATGAGCGTGGTGGTGAGGTTGCGAACCATTAGCCCACCCCCCTCCGCATGGCCTTCAGAACCAGCCCCGGAGGCAGTCATCTTCCGGGCCGCGATGTTGCCAATGAGATGATTGTTCTGCATTGTGAAGCTATCGTTGGGCCAGTTATAACCTTCAATACGGATGCCGCCGCCATCGGCCGAAGGGTTAAGGCCGGTGATAGTTATGGCAGCGATATTATTTAGCAGGAAGTTGTCGGTTAACCTCAAGATTGGCACGGCATCTACACTCAACCCCCCGCCGCCACTCCCGCTCTCGGCATTGCTGCCGGCGATGGTCAGGTTATGGACAGTGACATTGTTGGCCAGGGTATTCCCCACCAGGGAGAGGACGCAGTTGGGCCGGTCCCAGCAGCCGGTCACTATGCCACCCCCGTTGGGGTTGTAGTTCATGCCGGCAGCGCTGGTAATGCTCCCGGTTATGACCGCCGTGTTGCCGGAGATGGTGTTGGCGCTGATCGTGGCGCTCACCGGATTGTTCAGGGTCAACCCACCCCCCTCGCTGTTGGAATCAACGCCGTTGACGCTCTGCTGCCTGGCAGCGATGTTGTTAAGAATCTGGTTATTGCTCACAGTCACCGTACCGTTTTCACCGAGGAAGATACCCCCGCCGGAGGGACGGCCCCCCCAAGTGTCGGCGTCCATGCTGTCATTCCCATTCAAGGATAGGTTTTCCACGGCGGTATTATTGCGCACTTCGTTGTTGAGGATGAGTACAGTGGTAAGGTTGCGAACAAGCAGTCCACCTCCCTCAGCATGTCCTTTAGAGTCATTGCCGGACGTGGTCATCCGGCGGACGGCCATGTTGCCGATGATATGGTTTCCGTTCAAGGTGAGATTTTCGTTGGTGGCATTGAAACCATCCACCCGGATACCACCGCCGTCACCTGAAGTATCCTGAGGTATGGCGGAGGAAGAAGCCGTAACCACAGCCGTATTGCTCATGACTGTGTTGCTGGTCACTATATACCTGGCCCCGGAATTTGTACCAGGATCGAGAGTCATGCCGCCACCCCCTCCATAAGTACCGGAAATAATAGCTGTATTCTGGACGATGACGTTGTTGGTCAGTGTGACCAGTGGGGTACTATAGATATTGATTCCGCCGCCAAAGCCTTGGTGCCCGCTGGCGATGCCCAAGTTACCTCGGATAGTGTTGTTGGCAAGGGTAACGGAGTCACCGGCAACGGCAATGCCGCCGCCGTAGCCGTTAGCATCCGTCGAGGGAACTTGAGTCTTCACCGCTATGTTTGATAGAACCTGATTGCCGGTGATGATAGCCGAACTGGCAGTATCAATGGTGAGACCACCGCCGAACCCAAATTCGCTGCCTGAAGTGACCGAATAGGCCATATTAGCCTGGATAGTATTATTATAAATGCCCACCGGGTTGGTGCTGCTGATAACATAAACACCGCCGCCAACGCCACCAAGACCAGAGTTAGTGCTGGCGATATTGGCACTAATCACGTTGTTACGAATGACCGCCGTTGCCTGGCGGATAGAGATACCACCTCCCTGACCGTTGTTCGTCGTACCGTTGCCGCCGGTAATGGTAAAGCCGTCAATGGTCACCGCCGCGCCGTTGGTGATACTTATGACGACGCCGCTGCCACCTCCGTTGATGATGCTGGTTCCCAGGTTGCGGGTGGTACATGCGCTCGTCGTACAGCCGCCTAATAAGGTCAAATTTTTGGTAATGACGACCCGTTCGGGGTAAGTCCCGGCCACGACCCGCACCGTGTCGCCGCTGCCGGCGGCGTTAATAGCAGCTTGAATAGTGGTGAAACATATACCGCCGCTAGGATCAGCGCATTGATCGGCGGCGAATACCGGGCCAGCCAATATGATCAGGGCTGCCAGCAAAGCAATGATCGCCAGGCCAGTGCCGAATATAAGTTTTGTTATTCGATTTGCCATAGTATCCTCCCTTGGTCACTAAGGCAGTTCCAAGATTTAAATCATCCAATTATTCTCACTGGCTTGATGCGTGATACGTGATGCGTAAGAAATCTTGCCTGGATACCATCACGCATCACGCATTACGTATCACGGACTTTGGATAATTACTTTCTTGGAGTTGCCTAAAACTAATAAATCTTGTCCTGTATTTATCCCCCTACCATCTACCGAAAGGCATTTTCGATGTGGGTTATCAGTTCACGGGCGCGGTTGGGAGCCACGCCGGGCGGCCACTCCTTCATGCGGGCAATTTGATCCAGCAGCGCGGGCGTAAGCGCCTGTTCCAGGGGAACGGCCCGCTGGAGGGCGTCGGTGAGATACTTGTAAAAGGTCAGAATCACTTTGAGCAGCCAATAAGTTTTTTCCAACGGGCAAAAAGCATCGTCGCCGATGGCGGACTGCTGGAGGAAGTCCTCGCGCAGCAGCCGGCCAATGGCCAGATCCGCTTTCTCGGCCTCGGCCAGGGCATCGGCCCCGACGAGTTGCACAATCTCCTGTAACTCGGTCTCGCGTTGCAGCAGGGCACGGGCGCGCTGCCGCTGGCCGGCCCAATCTTCGGCCACCTGGCGATTGAACCAATCGTCCAAATTGTATTGGGAGTAGCTGCTGATCCAGTTGATAGCCGGGAAGTGCCGCCGGCGGGCCAGATCGGTATCCAGGCCCCAAAAGGCGCCGGTCACGCGCAAGGAGTTCTGGGTCATCGGTTCCGAGAAATCCCCGCCGGGCGGCGAAACCGCCCCGACAAGCGTGACCGAGCCGGTGCGCTCAGGCTGGCCCAGGCAGCTTATGCGCCCGCCGCGTTCGTAGAACTCGGCCAGGCGGCTGAGCAGGTAAGCCGGATAGCCTTCCTCGCCGGGCATCTCCTCCAGCCGGCCGGAGACCTCCCGCAGCGCTTCACCCCAGCGCGAGGTCGAGTCGGCCATCAGGGCCACATCGTAACCCATATCGCGGAAATACTCGGCCATGGCAATGCCGGTATAAATGCTGGCCTCGCGGGCAGCCACCGGCATATTCGAGGTGTTGGCGACCAGAATGGTCCGATCCATCAACGCGCCTCCCGTGTTGGGGTCCTCCAATTTGGGAAATTCCTCCAACACGTCGGTCATTTCGTTGCCGCGCTCGCCGCAGCCCACGTAGACAATGATGTCGGCATTGGCCCACTTGGCCAGGGTCTGCTCGAGGACCGTTTTGCCGGAGCCAAAGCCACCGGGGATAATGGCCGTGCCGCCTTTCGTGATCGGAAAAAAGGTGTCAACCACCCGCTGACCCGTCACCAGCGGCGTGGTCGGGTCAAGCTTGCCCCGGTGGGGGCGGGCTTGACGGGCCGGCCAGCGCTGCAGCATGCTCAATTCCAGCGGCGGCGCGCTTAACGGCCTCCCGTCAAGGCGAACCAGCACGATTGTCTGCTCGATGGGGTGCGGGCCAGGCCGGATTTCTTCAACCACGCCATTGAAACCCAGTGGTACGAGGAGGCCATGCTCCAGGTAGGCTGTCTCCTTCACAACTCCCAGCAGGTCGCCTTCCGAGACATGCTGGCCGACCTGGACGCGCGGCTCGAACTCCCACAATTTCTGGCGGTCCAGGGCCGGGGCTGTCCCGCCGCGGGCGATAAAATCTCCCTGCTGCTGGCGTAATACCGGCAAAGGGCGCTGGATGCCATCAAAGATAGAGCCGAGGAGTCCCGGCCCTAACTCGACGGTAAAAGGACTGCCGCTGCTCAAGACCGGTTCGCCGACCCGCAGGCCGCCAGTATCTTCGTAAACCTGGATGGTGGCCAGGTCGTTGGCCAGGCGGATTACCTCGCCGACCAACCGCAAATGGCCGACATGGACCACATCATAAAGACGGACGCTGTCCAGCCCCTGGGCCACCACAACCGGGCCGGCAATACGTACAATAGCCCCAATTTTCGATTTTTGATTTTCGACGTCGTACCCTTTGGGTATTTTTGATTTTCGATTTTCGGTCATAGTCTAAATTTAGCTATCCACTATTCGCTATCTACCATCTACTATCTGCCGTCTTCCTGCTGTTCCGTGCCGAAAGTGATTTGAAAGCCAATGGCCCGCCGGATGAGTTCAGAAATGGCACGGTGGCGCTGCTCCCTGGCGAGGACCGGCATGGCCCCCGGTATAGCCATAACCACCGGCTGATAGGTGGACTCAACCTGGCGGCGCAGGCGGGCATCCATCGCCTCCAACAGCGCCCGGCGAACAGCAATCAAACTGGCTTCTCCTCCGGCCAGAAGTTTCCGCAAAAGCGCCTCAGCCTCTTCGGGACTGGCGGCGGCAAACGTCTCTACTCCGGCTAATTGAAAGCCGGGAGCCAAATCAGGGGTGGTAATGACCATTAAGCGTCCCAAAAGCAATTCTCCCTAAACAATGATTAACTCCTGCCGCACCTCGTCACGTTTCAACCCCAGGGCGACTGCCTGGGCAATGAGCCGCAGGTTGGCAACCTCGACAGCCTTACAGCCGATGTAGCCAATAGGGATAGCAATACTCAACGGGTTGCGGTTGAACATGGTGACGAACTGATGCGCTTGCCAGCGTTCCAGTTCTCGTTCGAAGACGGCTAATCTGCCTTCACCTGCCTGGTAACGCTGCCAACCCGCGGTCAATGCTGCCCCGTAGCGGGTATGATTCAAGCCGTGAACTAAACCCTCCAAATTGCCGGCCTGGGCAACCAGCTCTACCAGGCGCTGCACCGGCAGGTGACCGCCCGGCTCAATGAACAGAGGCTGCACATCGCCCGTGTTGTACCGCTGCTGAACCAGAGGCGCCAGGTCCGGCCGGCGGACCAGCCGCAGCACGGTAATCAGGTTAGCCAGATCAACCTCAGTCTGGAACTGCTCAAGCACAATCGCTTTGTTACCGTTACCCTGGTGCAGTTGCTCCTGGAGCGAGGTGTAATGAGCGCGGTTCAGGGCCAGCTCTAGCTGATCGAGGTCGGGGAGTGTGCCAATACGCGGTTGGACGCGGCGCAGCGCCCCGGCGTACGGCAGTTGCCAGGTTGACATCAGCTCAATCACCGCCCGGAGACCGGGCTGGCGAGCCAGCTCTCGTAACGACACCTCGTCAAGCTGACCCACCGGCACGACCGCCGCTAACACTGTTTCAGGAGCAAGCTCTTGACTCTGCCCGCGTAGGATAGTCAACAAGTTATGCCGGTCCCAGCGCCGCAGCAGCAGGTCTACCAGCCGGCGAGATTCTCCCTCAAAAAAGTCACGAAGCTGGCGCAGTGTCCGGGTCAAGTTAGCCCGGATCGCCTCAAAAACACAGGCTACGCCAACCAGCCGGGTCAAGGCCAGCTCAATATCCTCTTTATAGGGGGTTTCGGTCAGCGCGGTGATAACCTCCTCAATCGTCGCTTTAGCCAGCAGGTTGTGATAGTCGGCTGCTGTGAGAAGCCGGCTGCGCATGGCGCGGAGGCGAGCATTGCCGTAATCATAGCCGCTGGGCACAAATTTAACCCTCCAACACTCCTGGCTCATCAAAGATGATTTCGGCAATTTGGGCGCGGTAGAGGTTGCTTACCCGAAAGAGACGCGCTTCCAACGTATTATTCAAGGTGACCCGGCCCGCAGCGACCGTGGCAGCCAGCCCGCCCAGGGATTGGCCATTCTGTTCAGCAGGAGAAAAGTGCGTCTGCCCAGGCGGGATGACCTCATTTAGATCGCCTGTTACGCTGGCCGGTAGCCCCATCTCGCCGGCGATCCGTTCCATCAGCTCGACATCCCGTTCGCGCACGTGCAGGCAAAGCGGCTCGTCCGTGCCCAGCGTGTCCACAGCTTCTTGAGTCAACTGCCGGAGGAGGTGGGCATAGGCGTTGGTGTTGGATAAGGCAGCCAGGCCCTCCATCGTGGCAGCCAAGGCCGAGGAAATCACTGCTTCTCGCTCTCTCAACACGATCTGAGAAGCTTGCTGTTTGGCCCGATTTAACAAGCGGGTTCGCTCCACTTGAAGCAACGCCTGGCTGGCTACCACGTGCTTTTGCCGCACTACCCCGGCCTCGGCTTGGGCCTGGTTGAGGATACGTTTAACCTGAGCCTCAGCGACCTGTTCAATCTCGGCAATTTGCTGCTCGGCTTCAGCTTCCAGGGCTTGCAGGATATGCTCTAAGGACATAGGACAGACTTACTCTCAGGGTACATTAGCAACCGGTCCCCCTGAACCGCCTAAAATTTGGCTAAACCCAATTCTAAAAAGTGATTGATCCGCCGGCGTTCAGGCCAGAAGCAAAATAATCATAGCGGCCACGGCGAAGCCCAGAATGAGCACTGTTTCAGGAATGGCAATCAACAGGATAATGTTACCGAGCAGTTCCGGCTTTTCGGCCACAGCGCCCACCCCCGCCGAGCCGATATGTCCCTGGGCATAGCCGGTGGCGATACCCGCCAGACCCACGGCCAGACCCGCGCCAATGGCAATCAAACCAGCTTCCATAGTTCGAGTTCCTTTCTAATTTTGGTCAAATTGAAGTTTGCCCTACGAGCGTAAACGTTGAAACGGGCGGAAGGGCTGGCCTCCACCCCGGTAAAATTTGCCAAAGAATTCGACGTAGTGCAAGCGCAAGGATTGAATGGTAGGGCTGAACGTACCCAAAACCAGGTTCAACGCGTGCAACAGGCCGGCAATAATCAGGCCGACCAGGAGATTGCCCACCAACCCGCCTAACTCATTAGCTACCTGGGCCAGATAGACTGACGACAGGCCAATCGCGGCAATCCGCAGATACGAGAGAACATTGCTGACCAGGCTCAACAACTCCAGTGGCCCCAGCAGCAGGCCCAGCTTACCCAGACTGTAGATAAGCATGACCACGCCCACAACCAATAAGGCAATAGCGGGGGTAAAAAAAGAGTCGGGCAGATAGCCCGCCAGCACAGCCACCAGCAGGAAAATGGCGGCCAGAGCGACTAGCATGGCGGCTTTTTCGATGATCGTGTGGCGGCTGCGGCGGCGCACGCCATCCCATAGGCCCAGGCCCAGGCCCAAGACAATATGCCCCGCGCCTAAGCCAATGGTTAGCAGAAACAATCTTTGCACGTCATGGCCGCGATCAAACCAGAGCGGGTGCAGGCCAATCTCCTCGCCCAGGGTGCCCAAAAATTCCCCGTAGAGAAAGCCAAAAATAATGCTCCAGATAGAGGCCATGATCAGAGCTTCGCTCAATGAGCGTAAGAAAAACTGGGCTTTAAAGCGCCGGCGCAGATAGAGCATCAGGGCCAACAAAACAAAGCCATAGGCCACATCGCCCAGGATCATCCCGAAAAAGAGAGGGAAGAAGAGGGCCAGCACAGGGGATGGATCAAATTCACCGTAGCGGGGTAAGGCCAGCAGCCCCAGCAGCGGCTCAAAAGGAGTCACCAGGCGGGGATTAGCAAACAGCACCGGAGCTTGTTCTTGCTCGGCTGCGGAGAGGGGCAGCTTGACGAGCAGCACTTCCTCGCCAATCTCACGCCGCAGGGCCGCCTGGATCTGCTCCAGCCGCGACTCCGGCGCCCAGCCTTCGATAACAAAGGTATAGTCGGTTTGACCAAGCTGAGTTTGTACCTCTAGCTGGGCCAGTTGGTCATGCAGCAACCCTTGCCAGGCCAGCAGCCGGGAGCGCCAAGTCCGCGCCAGCGCCGCCAGTTGGGCCTCAACCACAGCCAACTCTTGGGGGATCACCCGCCGCCGCTCCTGAATATTGGCCAGAGCTTGCTCGAGTGACTGCCCGGCCAGGTCCGGTGGTAGACGAACCTGGCTGATATTCTCACGCCCAAGCAGTTCATTAACGGCGCCGGCCTGGCTTTTGGGGAAGATCAGCAGGGCGACGATCATATCCGGGTTGACCTGGTGCGAGACAACCTCGCACAAGCCCTCGGTCAGTTCTTGCAACCGCTGGGTCAGGATTTCCAGAACCGGCTGAAACCGGCGTTCAACCCACACGGCGCTGACAGCATAATGCTCTAAATCAACATAGACCGGGGTCACCGGGAGTAACTGCCGGAGCGTCGTCTCATAACGGCTGAGAGAAGCCAACTGCTCTGCCAACTGGGTGCGCCGGCCGGTCAGCACTTGTATTTGCGGTCCAACTTCACCCAGGTCTGCTTCGACTGCCTGAAATAACTCGCCAGGAGAACAGCGCTCATCTGCCTTGAACTCGGCGGGGGGGACGGTCTCGACGGCGGGCAAAGCCACCAGGAGAGCCTCTACCCGGGTGGCGGCATAAGCCAGGCGCTCGCGCCCGGAAATGATTTCACTGCCCAGGGTCATGCGCTGCTGCACCCCGGCGCGGCGCTCACTCCACGGGTCAATCTGAACAACGCCCAGCCGCTGGAGGAGTTGAATGGTTTGGCCCTGGCATTGTTTGGTGCCAATAATCTGCACCTTGGCCATCGAAAGCAGCATGCTGAATGCTCCGGTTTGAGTCAGGCCAGTCGTGAATCGCCAGGCAGCACCAACCTGGTGATTCGTGTTGCGGCCGCGTCTAAATGGGATGCCGCGCGCCTGCGTAGCGCCGCAGCCTGCTCTTGCGCTTCAGCCAGAACAGCTTCGGCCTCTTGCTGAGCCGCTGCCAGGCCTTGTTCCAAAAGAAGCTTGGCCTCGGCCCGGCCCTCTTGTTCGGCCTGGGACAGTATCTGCTCGGCTTCCGCACAGGCTGCCTGAAGCCTGGCTTCGGCTTGCTGACGGGCCATTTCAAGGCGGTGGTGTAATTCTGTCTCTTTCTGGTGGATGGCTTGCAAAGGCGAGAGCGAAGTTGACATTGTTCTTCTAAATTGATTGCTGCTGGCTAACGTTGCGGGCTTATTTGGAATGAGTCTGTCAATTGCTGCCGGGTGACTGTTAGACGATCAGCAATGACTTCATTCACCCGCTGGATGATTGCGTTTTCCAAACCTTGATCCGCTTTGAAGGCCTCGCGTAATCGAGCTGCATTGACGGCAATCACGCGCGTGGGGACAACGGCCCGAGCCCGGGCCTGCTTACGCCGGGGTGGAAACAGCGCCGACCAGCCAAAAAGCTGGCCTGGGCCAACAGAATACATCTTTATCGGTGGGCTGTCTGCCACACTCATTTCAATCATCACCTCGCCCTCTTCGATAAAGTAAATCGCCTCACCCAGGTCTCCTTCCCGGTAGATGATGCGGTCTTTAGCAAAAGTGACCTCGCCGGCCATAGCCGCCAGCTTCTTCAAGTGAGCTGATTCCATTCCCTGGAGCGCCTTGATACCCCGGAGGGTCGTGAGTAACCTTAACTCGGTCTGTGTCGTCATTGTCACATCTCCCTTATTTCACTTTGAACTTGTCCAGCATTAATCGCCATTTTGAGTTCCTACGCGTTCCTTCAGTTCCCAGAGAACTTTAGGGAACTTGTTCTTGGACAATTACCTTACCGCTGCCAATAAACCCTGATACTATCTTCGGCTTCGGCATATTGAAAAGAAAGCTCACCCTTGTAAGCTCTGGCCAGTGCTTCACCAATGCGGCGAGCCAGATGATGCCCGGTGCTGGTGATCAGCAGATGATCTCTTTCAGAGGTAGTAGCGATGATTCTTTCCAGTGGGTGCTCACTTTTCTCTTGCTTCTCGACGTTAGCGATGAGATTTAATATTTCGGCGTGATGTTCAGCAAGGAATGGGCCGCTGATTTCCACATACCCGGCCGGGTAACGATCGGCGATGCGCCGGCAGGCCGGACAGATAGTTTCGTAGGTTTTTGCCGGCGCTCCCTGCCAGGTCCAACGCCCATTGACAAATAGAGCACCACAGGTGGTACAACGGGTTGGTTCAGGCCATTTACTTCGTTCTTGATAAACGTCGTGCCGTTTTTCTTTGATTAATCGGTCTTTGCGGCTGTACGGTTGTCTATGCATTGGACTTCCCTCCTTTGCCCGCATTGATTAATCTTTGTTTGATAGATGGTTGAGTATAATGATAATAAGTTGAGCCGCACCTCCAATAGGAATTTATCGGCAAAGTACCTGTATCCCACTAGTTCGCCAATTGCGTAGCAATCATGTTTCCACTGTTGCTGTAGGGTTGTGAAATGATGATGACTGTAATAGTCCTGATCCTTTCGCCGGTTTCATTTGTACTAATTGGTCTTGGTCGGATCAGGCTTGCTGCTTATTGACCCATTAGGGAGGGAAAATCAGGAGCTAAACTGGCAGAAATAGGAATGGAAGCGTACCTGTAAAGCCTATACCCACTATAGAACCGTTTTTCTCCATCAGGAAGTGTAGTTTATCCTGATTATTAGTGACAAACGTCACAGATGGCTGAATTAATAGTGACATTTGTCACTAGACGCGCAGCGGGTAGTTAGGCTATACTAGGGGATTCTTTCTCGGCCTTATCCCGATAAGGCCAACGCAGAGCATTGGCCAAGTTTGCTTCAAAAGTGAAATGTCCTCAGATTTGGCGAAATACCCGGTAATATAGTATCATTGTTTCGAAGCGCCATTCAGCCCCTTCAGAAATTGCTGGCGGCTGCCCGTACTGCCAGGATGTTGGTTATCTGCACTCGTGAAGATCACCGCCCGGATCTGACGGACGCCCCTCCGCCAAGCTGGCCTAAAGCCATCTCTCCTGTGGTCTTGGTAATGCCGGACCCGTGGGTCAGGTTTTGATTTGTAGCGAGTACGGCTACCCCATCATCCCGGGACTTTACCCTTTATCTACATGATGAAAGCGCAGGATATTTACGGCTGGATAGCCAGCTCAAGCCGAGTGATTGAGGTTCTGTAAAACTGGATTCAATTCAGGGGGTATCGGTGAATCAAACCGTTTTGTTCCGCTCGCGTAATTACCAGAGGCGACTCCTGGCGGCGCTTAGCCTCGGCTTGAGTTTGCTGCTGAGTGTATTCTGGTGGTCAAACCCTCCTCCTGCGGTGGAGGCGCAAGCTCCTGCCGGCCAGAAGGTGCTGGTTGATGCTGCAGACGAGCAGACATTCAAGGAGCTGGCGGCCAGCGGAGCCACCCTGCTGGTAGATTACGGAGCGTTTTCACTCTGGCGGGTAAGCCAGTCTCAGGCTGCCGCTGTATCTCGGCAGGCCAGCCTGCAAAGCCAGCCCGATTTTGATGAAATCCCCCTACGCGGTGGCCAGGTAATCAGAACCAGCCCCAGTAAAGCCGTTGAACCCGCTGCCCCCAATAGACTGCGCCAAACTCCTGCTCAGGCTGAAGAAATGTGGCTGGTGCAATTTATCGGCCCGGTTCGGGAGGAGTGGCTGAACACCCTGACCGAAAAAGGGCAGTTGGAGATTGTGGGCTACCTGCCCAACAATGCCTATATTGTTTGGGGTAAAGCGGCTCATGAGACCCTGGAGGAGATAGCCAGGGCCAATACGTTTATCCAATGGCTTGGCCCTTACCACCCGGCCTACCGCCTGGAACCTTCGCTCCAGCAGGCGGCCGCCACCCAGCCGGCGGATAAACCGGTTGAAGTGACGGTGCAGTTTTACACCACCGGCCAGACTCCGCAGTCTTTGGCCCGGCTGCAAAGCCTGGGCCAGGCAGTGCGGCTCATCATGCCGGTCTTGAACTTTACCAATATCACTTTAGCCCTCCCGGCCGGCCAACTGGTTGAAGTAGCTACCTGGCCCGACGTCTACAATGTGGAACCGTGGGTAACGCCCCAGCTTTACGATGAACGCCAGGATCAAATCCTCGCCGGCAATATCAGTGGCAGCAACCCCAGCGGCCCCGGCTACCTGAACTGGCTCGCAACTAAAGGCTTTACCCAGACCGGCCAGTTCAACTTTGTCGTAGATGTGACTGACAGCGGCCTTGACGACGGCACTCCCGCGCCCAACCACTTTGGCCTCTATACCCTGGGCAATCTGGCCTTAGCCAGCCGGGTGGTTTATAACCGGCTGGAAGGCACACCCAATCGCGGCAGCACCATCCAGGGAGCGGATGGGCACGGCAACATCAATGCCCACATTATCGCCGGTTTCAATGACCGCACCGGCTTCCCCCATGCCGATGGGGCCGGTTTTCACTATGGGCTGGGCGTGGCCCCCTTTGTCAAGGTTGGCGGGTCGGTCATCTTTGATCCGGATTTCACTTCTCCCAACTACAACAATCTGCAAGCACGGGCCTACAACGACGGCGCCCGGATCAGCAGCAACAGTTGGGGAGAAAAACTCGGTAGCGGCGCTTACACCAGCGACTCACAGGCGTACGATGCCCTGGTGCGCGACGCCCAACCGCCCGGCTCGGTTTTCCCGACGGCGGGCAATCAAGAGATGGTCATTGTCTTTGCCGCCGGCAACAGCGGGGTTACGGTAGGGACCAACTCAATCGGTTGGCCGGGGACAGGCAAAAATGTGCTCACCGTGGGCGCGTCGGAGAACGTGCAGGCTTTTGGCGGGGCCGATGGCAGCGGTGTTGGCGATACAGGCGCAAACAACCTGAATGACATCATTGACTTCTCCTCGCGCGGCCCTCTGGACGACGGCCGGGTCAAGCCTGATCTCGTCGGCCCCGGCACTCACGTTTCCGGGGGAGCCTGGCAGCAATCCCCGCTTGACAGCGGCAACGGCGTAGCCGATCCCGGTTTCAACGGCAGCGGCGTCTCCGGCGGGGTGGGCAGCATCTTCTTCCCCAATGGACAGCAGTTTTACACCGCTTCCTCCGGCACCAGCCACTCCACTCCCGCCATAGCGGCTGGGGCAGCCCTGCTGCGCCAATATTTCGTCAATCAGGGCTTGACTCCCCCCAGCCCGGCCATGAGCAAAGCCTACCTGGTAAACGCGACACGCTACCTCACCGGCTTGGGTGCCAACGATACCCTTTTCTCCAATAATCAGGGCATGGGGCGGA
This sequence comes from Chloroflexota bacterium, assembly GCA_016860845.1. Next base: position 361,926 of record BOKF01000002.1, on the reverse strand, counting down.
TGGACCTGGGCATGGCTTTTGACGGGGTGGCCCGCTTCTTGCGCGACCAATCCTCCGCTGAACGGTTCAGCGCCACCGGCCAGGTTCATAGCTACACCGGTGTGGTCAGCGACCCCGGCAAGCCCTTCCGGGTCACTCTGGCCTGGACCGATGCCCCCGGCGCGACCGTGGGCAACGCCTTCAATAACAACCTCGATCTGATCGTGAATGTTGGCGGCAATACCTACCGGGGCAATGTTTTTGGCGGGGCTGCCTCCACTTCCGGCGGTACGGCCGACCCGCGCAACAATGTCGAGAGTGTTTTCCTACCGGCCGGCGTGTCCGGCCCCTACGCCGTTACGGTCCAGGCGGCCAACATCAACTCCGACGGCGTGCCCAATGCGGGCGGGACGCTGGACCAGGATTTTGCCCTGGTCATTTACAATGCCAATCCTACAAACCTCCAACCCTTCATTGCCGGAGCCGGGCACAATCTCCTGGCTGAAAATTTTGCCCCCGCTAACGGGGTTCCCGATCCCGGAGAACAGGTGACCGCCAACTTTGTTCTGCAGAATATCGGCACGGGTAATACGAGCAATCTGGTGGCCACCTTGCAGCCAACGGGCGGCGTCATCCCCATCAGCACCGCCCAAACCTACGGAGCACTGACGGCGCTCGGCGCTCCCGTGGGCCGGCCTTTCACCTTCCGGGTTAATCCAGCCCTCATCTGCGGCGGTACGCTGACGGCCACGCTGCAACTCCAGGATGGCGCCGCTAATTTGGGTACCGTGGCTTTCGAGTTTACCCTGGGCACAACGGTTAGCGGCCCGCCACGGGTTTTTGCCAACACCGGGGCTATCATCGTTCCAGCCGGAGCACCCGCTTCCACCAATGGGGCCGCCGCCCCTTATCCGGCTACCATTAACGTCAACGGCATCGTCAGCCCGGTGAGCAAAGTAACGGCAACGCTGACCAGCGTTGCTCACACCTTCCCGGATGATCTCGACATCCTCCTGGTTGGCCCCGGCGGGCAGAAGGTCATATTGATATCGGATGCCGGGGGTGGTACGGACATCTCCACCGCTACGCTGACCTTTGATGATGCGGCAGCCGGTATGCTGCCGGATAGCGGCCTCATTCCCGCCGCCGGTGGCAGCTTCCGGCCTTCCGATTTTACTCCTGGCGACAACCTGCCGGGTCCGGCGCCGGCTGGCCCCTATGGTACAGCCTTATCGGCTTTCAACGGGGTGAACCCGAATGGCGTATGGAGTTTGTACGTGAATGATGATGCCACCCAAGACAGCGGCGGGATCAATGGGGGCTGGCGCGTGGGGTTTACCCTGGCAAACCAGGTTTGCGCCAATACTCTGTCAGGCATTTACCTGCCGATCATCCATAAAAAGTAGCGCTGCCTCAGAAGTTTAAGGGAGTGGCTCAAGGCACCCCCTGTTCTTTGACTTTGCTTACCCCGGCGGATACACCTGCGCCGGGGATTTTTTATTCAGAGGGGAAAAGAACGATTCGACAGCTATTGTCTCTAAGCAGCTTCCTCACAAAATTGGGGCTTGACAAATTGCGCCTGCAATGATACAATACTTATATCGTAAAATTACGATATAGCGAGATGAATTATGGTAGCTACTAAAAAACAAGTCATTGCTCCCCCCGCCTGCTGTACCCTGGATATTTCCGGCGCAGAGCAGGAGCGGCTGGTGGTCATGTTTAAAGCGTTGGGCAACCCTATTCGCTTCGAGGTTATGAAATACCTGGTCACGCATCCTGGCTGCATTACCGGCGATATCGTCGAATTTCTGCCGATTGCCCAAGCCACCGTATCGCAGCATTTAAAAGTACTGCGCGAGGCCGGCTGGATCAGCGGGGTCATCGAAGGCCCGGCAACCTGTTACTGGCTAAATGAGGAAAACATCAGTTGGTTCAAAAGCAAAGTCGGTGAGATTTTTTAGCTGGCGAGGGATCAGTTGAAAGCAGGAATTTCCCCTCCTCTTATTTTTTACCTAAAATTATCGCAAAATTACGATATAAGGAGAAAGAAAAGTGTTTGACCACGTTTTAGCCATCGCCCAATTCATGCTCAATGCCTTTTTGCACATCTGGCCTTATCTGCTCGTTACCATTCCCCTGGCCGTAGCCGTGCAGATGTCGGGCGCAGCAAAGTATATCCAACGTGCCTTCGCGGCCCAACCGATTATCGCCATTTTTCTGGCTACGGCCGTAGGAGCTTTCAGCCCCTTCTGCTCCTGCGGCGTCATCCCGGTCGTCGCCACGCTGCTCATTGGCGGGGTGCCCCTGGCCCCGGTGATGTCCTTCTGGATTGCCTCGCCCTCGATGGACCCGGAAGTATTCTTTCTCAGCGTCGCCACCATCGGCTGGGAGTTGGCGGTGTGGCGGCTGGGATCAACCCTTCTGCTCAGCTTGAGCGCCGGATTTATGACCCATTTCGTGGTTCAGCGCGGCTGGTTGGGTACGGAAATATTACGCCGCCGGCAGTCCACTTCGATCCAGAGCAGCAGGATTTTGCTAAAACAGGGCTGGCAAAATCTCAAAGGCCGCCTGGCTATCTCTCCGGTGCTGGGTATCGCCGGGGGTCAACCTGCCCTGGCCAGCGAAGCCCCCTGCTGCGGCAGTACAGCAGATATTACCTTGACCGATAACTGGCAGCCCGCACCCCCTGCTCCGGCCTCCTCAAGCTGCGGCGCCTCAAGCTGCGATACAAGCAGCGCCCCGTCTGCCGAGAGCAGTTGCAGCCTCAAACCGGCCTCCTTGCGCCAACGCCTGCTGGCCGAAGCGGGCAGCGCGACCCTTATGGTGGCCAAATTTATGGCCCTGGCCTTTTTGCTGGAAGCCTTGATTACCCTCTACGTGCCTTCCACATGGATTGCCGGACTGCTGGGCCAGCAAAATCAATGGGCCATCCTGATGGCAGCTTTGATTGGCGTGCCGGTTTATACCACCGAATTGACCGCCCTGCCCCTGATGAGCGGCCTGTTGACCCAGGGAATGAACCCGGCAGCGGCGCTGGCTTTCCTTATTGCCGGGCCGACGACCACTCTCCCGGCGATGGCCGCCGTCTGGGGCTTGACCACGCGCCGCATCTTCTTTCTCTATATCTCATTTGTCCTGGTCGGAGCCATCGTTTTTGGGTATGTTTATAGCCTGGTCCATCTATAATCTGTATAATATTGAAGGTCTGGCAGCACCAAAACCTAAATACCACGAGGTTAATTTAACCAAGACTATGGAAACCGGCAAGATCAAACAGAAAATCACGCGTTTTTACCAGGATGAAGTCGGCGATTGGGTGGCCGTGCTCAGTTGCAGGCATCAACGTCACGTGCGTCACAATCCTCCCTGGACCAATCACCCCTGGGTGGTTACCCCGGCCGGGCGCCAGCGTTTTATCGGCGTGGAAATTGAATGTAAAGCGTGTAATGAAGAACAGTCTCAGAAGGTCCCCTGATGAATATCCGTAATGATTGTCAATCCTCGCTTTTACCTACCCATTGATACCCGCACCGTACACCTGGGTCAGGTCTATATCTCAGGCAGGTATTTGCAGCAATAGTTTTTCATGGTTTTTTCATGGAACCGCTGTTTTTTTCTATGCGTTTTTCATAGATTGCGTGGTAGAGTATATTGGTTTGATGAGAAAGGAAACAAAAATGAAAAGCTTACAACTCCTGGAACAACTGGAATTTCACAACAAAAACCCTTATGCGGAACCTCTCCACGTGGACAAGGAAGGCCGAGTCCTACGTTTTACCCTCAAACCCGGCCAGCAGGTGATCGAACACAATGCGCCTGACTCCCCGGTTTATCTGGTCGTATTAAAAGGGCGTGGGTTGTTTGCCGGAGGAGATGGTCAGGAGCAAGCATTTGGCCCCAACGCTTTGCTGATCTTCGACCCCGGCGAAAATCACTCGATCCGGGCTGTGGCTGAGGAGTTGGTTTTTATCGCCGTCCTTCACGGAGTCTCGAACTGGAATTAGAACCCCCAAAATCACCAGGCGCGACTTAACTTGAGTCATGACGACTCCTCAACTATAATTTCAAGGTAGAAATGCAACACAGTTTCGGTCCCTATCCAGGTGAAGCCAGCTTGCGGGGGGTCAACTTCGGCGATTGAATAGCCGGGAGCCTTGATCGTGTCTAGGGGCAGTCGTGAGACTTATCAAATAAATGAACTACACGTTCTCACCGAAGTAGCCAAAACGCTCACGGTTCACCAACCCTTACCGGAGTTACTGACCGCAGTGATGGCGCGTATCGCTGAGGTGCTGAAGCCGGCCGAGTTCGGGGTCGTGCTGCTGTGGGATCCGTCTGAAGGGGTCTTTCGCCCCCAGGCCCTATGCGGGCCAGATTTTCCTAACCTCGAAGCTCTGCGCCAGTTAAGTTTGCAGGAGGGCGAGTCGGTGACGGGCAAAGTTTACGCCCAGGGGGAGGCGGTAATCTTCGGCAATGCTGCGGCGATCGCCACAGTGATGGACAATATCCGGCCGGCCAACCGTGAGGTCTGGAACCAGGCCCTCGGTTCAGATAGACCTCTCTCCAGTCTCGTGGCTGTCCCGTTGTGGGCCAGCGGCTACAAATTTGGCGTTCTTATCCTGGGCACACTATTCAGCCAACAGGCGTTCTCGGCTAAAGATGTGCCGTTTGTGCAAACCCTGGCCGACCTGATTGCCCTGGCAATTGAACGCGCCCGGCTGGAAAGCGAAGCTCTGTCTATCCAGGAAGCTGAGCGGGAAGACCAGCTCAGAGCCGAAGCCCTGGCCACCTTATCCCACGAGCTGCGGACTCCTTTGGGAACCATCAAAGGTTACTGCACCGCCCTGCTGCTAGACGAAGTCTCCTGGCCTAGGGAGAAGCAGCATGAATTTCTCCAACTCATTGAGACAGAATGCGAGAACCTCGAGACGATGATCCGCAACGTGCTTGACTCCGCCCTCATTGATGTCGGCCAACTGACCCTCGAATATCAGCCGGTACGCCTGGATCGCCTGGCTCACGAGGTGGTTGATGAAATGCAGGTCCTGACCAACCTTCATCATATTGTTCTTGATTTCCCCGCCGATTTTCCCCTCGTTGACACGGACCCCGCCCGGCTCAAGCAAGTTTTTCGCAATATCATTAATAATGCGATCAAATACTCGCCGGAGGGAGGACTGGTGGTGATTCACGGCCAGGTGCGCCCCCCTGATGTGGTCATCAGCATTGCCGACCAGGGCGTGGGCATCTCGCCGGAAGACCTTATTCCACTCTTTGAGAAGTATTTCCGGGTGAAATCGCCAACGGGCTACCACATCCCCGGCACTGGGTTGGGTCTCCCCGTGGCCCGGGCGATTATCGAAGCGCATGGCGGGCGTATCTGGGCGGAGAGCAAAGTTGGAGCAGGAAGTACGCTTTACTTCTCTTTGCCCCGCCAGGGATTAAGCGTCGCAGTGGGGCCAGACCATGCCTGAAGCCCGCATTCTTATCGTTGAGGATGAACCTAAGTTGGTCCGCCTGGTCTCCGAGGTGCTGACTGCCGTCGGTTTTGCCACGCTCTCGACTGCCCGCGGGGAGCGGGCGGTTGAACTGGTTGCCCTGGAACAGCCCGATCTCATTGTGCTGGATATTCTCCTGGCCGGCGAGATGGATGGCTTTGAGGTGGCGCGCCGGGTGCGTGAATTCAGCAGCGTGCCCATTATTATGCTCACGGCCAAAGCGCGGGAGTCGGACCTGTTACGCGGCTTCGAGGTGGGCGCAGACGACTACCTGACCAAACCCTTTAGTTCAAAGGAGCTGCTGGCCCGGGTGCGAGCCGTCCTGAAGCGAAGCCGCCAGGAGGTTACCGGCCAGACGGAGGCAGAAATTAGCTGTGGCCCGCTGCGAATAGAGCTGGCCCGCCGCCGGGTGACCAGGGATGGGCAGGAAATTCACCTGACCCGGACCGAGTACAACCTGTTGCACGAACTCGCCACACATCCCAACCAGGTACTGCTGCACGAACAGCTTTTAACGGCCGTGTGGGGTTTTGAATACCAGAATGACCTTGACTATCTGCGAGCCTACATCCGCTATCTCCGCCACAAGCTTGAAGCGGACCCGGCCCATCCCCGCCTGATCGTGACCAGTTCCGGGGTGGGCTATATGTTGGAGTGTCCAGAAGAAATCTAACCCTCTCCGCTTTAGCGTCAATACAAGGTGTGACAAGACCGCAACTCCCTGGCTGCGGTCTTTTTTCATGGATTTTTCATGCAACTCGTGCTTTTTTCTATGCGTTTTTCACCAGCTTTATTGTACACTGGTAGGGACTCGTGAGGGGAAAAATGCTCCTCCCGGTCGCTATTTATTATGGTTACGCTCAACTATTATCTGAACATCTTAACGGAGGTTAAACGATGACATTCACCCTGTCGCAAATTGAAATCGCCGGAACGCTTTCGACCGGCCCGGTGATCCATCTGGACAACATTGCCAAAAGAATCTGTCACGAGGCCCTCGAGCAGACCTATGACAAGCTGGTCCCGGTGGAGCAGGAGTTGAGCCTGGAATGCTTGCTCCAACGCCGGGCGCTCTTCCAGAGCTTCAAATATGGCCTGGCCAAGGGCGTAGCCGAGACTTTGGCGGCTAATGACAAGCGGGTGCGGAGGGTCTATGTAATTGAGCCATCCGCTAATCCTGATGCGGAAGTAGAGGAACATCTACCCGTGGAGGTCACCATCCATCTGGTGGTCGTGGTCGAAACGACGTCGGCGGCCCTGGAAGCCCTGATCGCCTCCCTGGACCGCGGGCTGGTCCAATGTTTGCAGGAGCTACCCTCCCCCCTGTTGGCCGGATGCCACTCCATTTTGGACGTGAACCTGGTCACAGAGGAGGCGGTGAGGCATAGGACCGGTTATGCCAACCTGCTCTCCTCCATTTTTGCCCCGCCCCTCAAGCTTTGGGAACGCCAGGCTTGAGTCATCTAACTTTCGACAGATAAGGAGCTATGATGAAACACCGAGACATCTATATTACCGATTTGGATCTGAAACATTTGAGAGAGCTGCTTGAGGCGGCCCAGCGTTTTAATGAGCACGACCCGGCTGACCTGGTCGAGTTAGCCGGCGAGTTGGCACGAGCGCAAGTGGTCCCATCCGCTCAAGTTCCGGCCGATGTCATTACTATGAATTCCACCGTTTGCCTGGAAGACCTGGAAACCGGGGAAGAGATGACCTACACCCTGGTTTTCCCAAACGAGGCCGATATTGACCAGGATAAAATCTCGGTGCTGGCCCCCATTGGCACGGCTATGTTGGGCTACCGGGTCGGCGACACCGTGGAGTGGCCCGTACCGGGTGGGATCAGCCGCCTGCAGGTCAAACAAATTCTGTATCAGCCTGAAGCCAACGGTTTGACGGAGGCCGAGGGGGTTGATTTTTCACCCGCCGCCCCAACCAAGTGGCGGGAGACACTGGTGAAATTATCGAAGTATCAAGAGGTCTTTGATGATTACGCTTAAGGCAAAATGATTAAGCTCAAACGCGCCTATGATCCACCGGATAAAGAAGATGGTTTCCGCGTGCTCGTTGATCGCATCTGGCCGCGGGGGATGAAGAAAGAAGAGCTGGCGCTTGATATGTGGCTGAAAGAGATTGCGCCCAGCACTTCCCTGCGCAAGTGGTTTGGGCACGATCCGCAAAAATGGCCGGAATTCTGCCAAAGATACGAAGTGGAACTCAAAGAGAAGGGAGATGTGGCCCGCTTCCTTAAGGAAAAAAGCGATCACGGTATTCTCACCCTGGTTTTCTCGGCCAGGGATGCCGAGCACAATAATGCCGTGGCCTTAAAAAAGTACCTGGAGTCGCTCCAATAATTGAGATGTACTGGTTAGCATGAACACACGAATTCTGGTGGAGCTGATGATGTGGAGTATGGTCCTCTTACCGCTGCTAATTCTGCTCTTTAGCTGGTACGACCTGCGGCAGCGGTAAACGGGATCAGACTGATTGATATATAGGGAGGTTGCTGTGAAAGGCTCAATCACCGATTTTATTGAAGTCAAACGGATCGACTCGTTCCAAAAGCTGCGCCTTCTGCTTTTTCTCCACCAACGCCCAGAAGCGACCAAAAATCTCCAGCAACTGGCCGAACGGCTGTATCTTGGCCACCTGCCTTTATTGGAGCGAATTATGAACGATTTGCAACTGGCCGGGCTGGTCGAACGGGTTGGGAGCCGCTACCAATTAGCTGATGATCCCCAGATCAGATCATTCTTGAAAGATTTGGCTGCCACTTTTGATGATCCAATGGCTCGACAACAAATCCTGGCCCAGGTGCAAAATAATAATGATAGTGTGTCTTACATGTGAACCTTACAGCAGGAGTAGAGTCTGAAAGAAAGTCTAAGGGATCATGATCATTGACGTTGTCACCGTGCTTGAAGACAGTACGGTTGAGGATACCCTGGTATTTTTAACCGAGACGTGGTAAGATCGGATGGAGGAGAAGCCTATCTTATGGCCACTCGCCGCAGCACTCCCTTGAAGCTGGAAGACATTGAGCCGCAGATGTGTACCATCCATACCCGGCTGGACATCCTGAGCCGGGTGCCTTTCTTCGCCGACCTGCCCCCTGCGGCGGTGGCTGAGGTCAATCAGTTATTTCACGAGCACGGCTATGAACCGGGCCAGGTCATTTACTACGCCGGCGACCCGGCCGCCCGGCTCTACGTGGTCGCTGTTGGCAAGGTGAAACTGCTCCAGCATACGCTGAGCGGGCAGGATGTGCTGCTGGACATTCTGACGCCGGGCGAGTTCTTCGGCAGTCTCTCGGTTTTGGGCGATGAAACTTACCCGGATACCGCCTTGGCCCAGACGATGGCCTGTATCCTGGCTGTTGCCGCCGCTGATTTCCAGGCTATCCTCCGGCGTTACCCGTCGGTTACGGTGACCGCGCTGGAAGTGATGGCCCGGCGGCTGAAAGCAGCGCACGAGACGATCCGCCAACTCAGCGCCCATTCGGTTGAACACCGCATTGCCGCGGCCTTGCTCAAGTTGGCCGAGAAACTGGGTGAACCTCGGCCGGAGGGACTGCTCATCCAAATGCCTCTATCGCGGCAAGAGTTGGCAGAGCTGACCGGCACCACTGTCGAGACGGCCAGCCGGGTCATGAGCCAGTTCCAAAAGGAGGGTCTCATCCGCACCGGGCGGCAGTGGGTGGCTATCGCCGATAAGCAGATGCTGTCTGCCATCGTCGCGGAAACATAAACAAATCGCCACACAGCCCGCGAAGCGGCAATTTTAACCCCTGGATTGATTTCATTTAATCCAGGGGTTTTTGATTCCTGTGTACTTAATTGAGCTAAATCATACAAGTGCAGCACCGTCTTGTGATACAGTAAGGACAGGATTGAACTTAAGTGAAAGGAGGTTTGGAACAATGAAGACCATCTTACGCAGCCAGGAGTTTTCGTGCCCATCCTGTGTGGCCAAGATCGAGAAGGGTCTCAAGAGTGTACCGGGTGTTGAAGAGGCCAAAGTTCACTTCAACACCGGCCGCATCGTTGTCGAACACGACCCTGACCGGGCCAGCGCCGACGAGTTGATCAAGACCATCCGGCCGGCCGGCTACGAAGCCAAAGTCGCCCCCTTCTGATGAAAGTATTGAGGCAAACCCTCCCCGCCGAAGGGGGCGAGGGTCACAGTCACGGTACGGCAGAGTAAAGTATCGCGGAAGACGGCCCCACACGGGGGCCGTCGCTTTTAGAAAGGACGAGATACCCCGATGAAGACGATCAAAATCTGGTTTAAAAGTCCGATGCAGCGCCGGCAGTTGTTAACCGCAGCCAGCGGGATGCTGATCACGGTGGGTCTGGCAACCGATTATCTGGCCGGAGGGTCCACCCTCTACACCGGCGCGATGGTCGCAGCCGCCTTGCTGGCAGGGTCGGATATTGCCTTACGAGCCTGGGCGGCTCTGCATAACCGGCACATCAGCATCGAACTATTGGTCACTATTGCCACAATCGGCGCGCTGCTCATTGGCGAGGTCTGGGAGGCCGCCGCTGTGACCTTTCTGTTCATGCTGGGCGCTTACCTGGAAGCCCGCACCCTCAACCGCACCCGCCAGACCTTGCAGCAGTTGTTCGACCTCGCCCCGACCACGGCTATTGTCCTGCGCTCCGGCCAGCAGGTCGGGGTCCTGGCCCACGAGGTCCAACCCGGCGAAACAGTGTTGATCAAACCAGGGACCAAGGTCCCCGTAGACGGCGAAGTGATTGACGGCCGGGCCGCTGTGGACGAGAGTCCCATCACCGGGGAGTCGATGCCGGTTGAAAAGACGAAGGGCGCGACCGTCTATGCCGGAACGGTTAATCAGAACGGGCTGCTCCAGGTGCGGGTCACCGGAGCGGGCGCTGATACAACCCTGGCCCGGATTATTCACCGGGTTGAGGAAGCTCAGGAGGAGAAGGCGCCGACCCAGCGCTTTATCGAACGCTTTGCCCGCTGGTACACCCCCGCTATTATTGGCCTGAGTTTCGTGGCCTTTCTGCTCACCCGTGATATTAAGCTGGCGCTGACCCTGCTGGTGATCGGCTGTCCGGGCGCTCTGGTCATTTCTACCCCGGTCTCGGTGGTGGCCGGCATTGGCCGGGCCGCCCAGCGCGGCATTTTAATCAAGGGAGGCGAGTACCTGGAGAATGCCGGCAAGATCACCGCCCTGGCCCTGGATAAGACCGGGACTTTAACCCAGGGCCAGCCGCGCCTGACCGATGTCATTGCCCTCCAACCCGTCCTGGTTCCGGCTGGACAATGGGCCAATGCCGGGAGCATGCTTATCACACCGGCAACAAACGGGAAAGGCAGGGGGCGTTGGGATGAAGCCCAGCAAGAGGTATTGCGCTGGGCCGCCATCGCCGAGGCCGGTTCGGAGCATCCCCTGGCCCGCCCGATTTTAGCTGAAGCGGAGAGTCTCGGTTTCACTCCCTCCGCCAAGACTTTTGAGACCTACACCGGACGCGGCGTCCGGGCTACCTATCAGGGACACATTATTGGGGTTGGGGCCGCCGAGTTGATGGACAAGCTGGGGGTAATTATTCGCCCTGAGATCGAAACAGAGCTGGCCCAACTGAAAACAGCCGGCAAAACTGCGGTCCTGGTCGCGCTGGATGGGGTCGTGTTAGGCATTCTGGGCATTGCCGACCCGCTGCGACCGGCGGCGCCGGCTATGCTCCGCCAATTAAAGGCCGTGGGACTAAAACGGATCGTCATGCTCACCGGTGATGACCGGCGTACCGCCCAGGCCATTGCCGCCGAAGCGGGTGTGACCGAAGTTTATGCCAACCTGCTGCCGGAGGACAAATTGGCTGTTATTCGCCGCCTGCAGACCGAAGGGCACGTGGTGGCAATGGCCGGCGACGGCATTAATGACGCCCCGGCCCTGGCTGCAGCCGACATCGGCTTGGCGATGGGCGCTGCCGGGACCGATGTGGCCCTGGAAACGGCCGGCATTGCGCTGATGGCCGACGACCTGTTAAAAATCCCGGAGGCGATTGGCCTGTCCAAAGCCACGCTGCGCAACATCCGCCAGAATGTGGTCATCGCCCTGGTTACGGTCGCCGGTCTGCTGGCCGGGGTGCTGCTGGGCGAGGTCCATATGGCGGAGGGGATGTTTATCCACGAGCTGTCAGTGTTGGTGGTTATTCTGAACGGGATGAGGTTGTTACGAGCCTGAAATTAGCCCGCCAAATCCGACAAAAGTCGAAGACGGAAGTCGGAAGAAGTGCTATGATAGGGCGGCACGGATTATAGGAGCATGATGGGAGGACCAATGACGAATCCACTTCAGTTAAAGCGCCCTTTCTGGCTAGGGGCAATAGCTCTTTTTGCAGTTCTGTTTGGCTTACTCACCCTCCGCTCGGGTGGCGCGGTCTTATTTGAAGCCGAGGCGCGGCAGGCAGCCGGCAATTATGTCCCATTTGTGGTCTGGTTCAATTTCCTGGCCGGTTTTGCCTATGTCGCTGCTGGGGTGGGTCTATGGTTGCAGCAGCGCTGGGCGGTGTGGCTGTCGGGCTTGATTGCCGGGGCAACTTTGGTAACCTTTGCCGCTTTTGGGGTCTATCTGTTAAGCGGAGGCGGCTATGAGGTGCGCACCGTAGCGGCGATGAGTCTGCGCGCCGTCGTATGGATTGTTATTTCGGTTGCCGCCTACCAGTATGCCCGGCGATATTCCTGATCTATGTTGACTCTTAATCGTTTAGCCAGAAGATGGGGCGTGGGCAGAGCCGGAGGATTCAGACCCATTTTGAAGACTCTTTGGTAAAAAGGCTTCATCCCTGGCTCGATCCGCCCGCGTCAGGGTTAACACCCGGTCAACAAATTGAGGACACAACCCGACCCGGCGCTCATAATCAAACAAAGTCTCAATTTCGTCTTTGGCGAGATGGGCAGTAATCTTTTCGTTTTCAAGAGCAGCATCTTTGAGCGGGCGCCGGGCAGCAAAAGCGGCCATGGCCGTGTTATAAACAATATCGTGGGCCGTTTGTTTACCGATCTTTTTGGCTAGAGCCAGCATCAGCCCCTCTGACAGCACATAACCGTGCGTCGCTGCCAGATTAGCCAGCATTCCGCCCCGGTCTACCTCCAGATGCGCGCACATGATCTTACTCAGGCGCAGCAGCGAACCGGTCATGGCGCAGGTCGGCGCAATCAAGCCCCACTCCGCCTTCCAGGAACGGCCGTCCCGCTCGTGGTCGTGGACCAGGTTTTCAGCCAGGCAGCCGGCATTGTGCCGAATGAGACGGGCCAGGGTACTCAGGTGTTCGGCAATTTCTGGATTGCGCTTGTGCGGCATGGTAATGCTGCCCACCGTCCCTTCGACAAAACCTTCCCGCACCTCGCCCAGCTCCGGGCGCTGCAAGTTATAAACCTCCTGGCCAATCTTATCAAAGGTAGCCGCTACCATCGCCAGTAGATTAATGAATTCCACATGGGTATCGCGGGCCGTATTCCAAACGATGTCGGGTGGACGCAACCCCAACCGGGCAAAAAACTTTTCTTGCAGTTCAAAGCCCTTGTCGCCAAACGACGATAACGAACCAACACCCCCGGCCAGTTGGCCGACCCCCAGCCGCCGGCGCACGTCCTTCAATCGCTCCAGATGCCGCCTGATCTCGCGGACCCAGACCGCCACTTTGAAGCCAAAGGTAATCGGCAGGCCGGGCTGACCATGCGTCCGGCCGGCCATCAAGGTGTTGCGCTGTGTCTCGGCCAGCGCCAGCAAATCACCCTCAATCTCCCGCAAATCCCGGAAGACGATATCCCAGGTTTTGAGGAGGGCCATGGCGGTCCAGGTATCGGTAATATCCTGAACGGTCGCCCCGTAATAGATCCACTCGCCGGCGTTGTCGTGGCAGCGTTTTTTTAATTCGCGGATCAAGCCCAGGGTAGAATGGCCGGTCTCCTGGTAGCCTTGACGCAGGTCCTCCATAGTGAGCAGCTCGATGCGGCAGACCCGTTTGATTTCCGGCACAACTTCGGCCGGGATCAGGCCGACCTCCGCCTGGGCTTCGGCCAGGACGGCGATAACCTCCAACCAGCCCTGCGTCCGGGGCACATCGTCGAAAATGGCCCGCATTTCCTCGGAGCTCCAGGCTCCCCCGTAGATGTGTGAGTCGATCATATGAATCGGCATAGTTACCCCCTTTCATCCATTAGCTATTTGCCGATGGTGGCTATCTCCCCTTCGCGCACCATCTCATTCTCATTATAAATACCGGCGCCTCGGCCTGACTTGCGGGCCATCATCATACCCTGATCTGTATCTGCCGCCAAATCAACCATAAAGGTTAAGGATATGCCTGCTATCGAGACCGACTCGCTCGTGGGAATGTTGTATACTCGATGGCGGGTGTGGTAAAATGCTTTGTATGGCGATTATGTCCGGAGTGAGTTTCAGCCGAAGAAAAGTCCATTTATGATCTGTCTTCTCAGCAAACGGTAGGCAGAGGAGAAGGTGAATATCAAAATTCCCGAAAAGAACAAAAAGGCAGGCGTCTGCTATGCGGTGGCGGATGACGGCATCGAGCTGCCCGTCATTGACATTACCCACCCGGCCTTCGCCTTTGACATGAGCGAGGCCGAATTATCGGCGCTGATTGATCAGATGGTGCTCAGCGTGCAGCGAGCAACGCAAACGCCGGCCGCCGTGATGCAGGCCCTCGCCCAGCAGTCTATTTTGCTGCGCGGGATGGCCGAATCGGCAGGCACCTATACCACAGGCATGATGACCTATCTCCACAAGCTTGGACCGGACAACCTGGGCGAAGGTTATGCCAGTCCCCTCGACCGCCAATGGGCGGCCAGCCTGACCCCGGTCACTTTTCGCTGGCGCATGCGCGATGTCGCCCGTCTGCTGGCTGATGGCCTCGCCCCGGCCCTGGCTGCGCGCCCGGATGGCCCCGTGCATCTGCTCAATATCGGCGGGGGACCAGCGCCGGACAGTCTCAACGCGCTGATCCTACTCCACAAAGAGCAGCCTGGACGGCTAGCTGGACGGCAGATTGCCATCCACGTCCTCGATCTTGATCAGGAAGGGCCTCACTTCGGCGGGCGGGCCCTGGCGGCGCTGATCGAGGACGGCCCGCTGCACGGGCTGGCGGTCACCTTTGAACACGTCCCGTATGATTGGGCGGACCCCACGGTTTTACGCGAGGTGATGGATAGGATCGCGCTCAGGGAGGCCGTCGCTGTGGGTTCCAGCGAGGGAGGCTTGTTCGAGTTTGCCTCTGACGAAGAAATTGTGGCCAATCTGCAGGCCCTGCGTGAGGGCACTCCCGCCGATTTCGTGATGGTGGGGCCGGTGGTGCGCGATGCCTCAACCCTGGATCCTCGCCTGAAGCAGATGGAGCATGTCCCCGGCCGGCCCGCTATCCGCTTTATCGGGTTGGAGGCTTTTGGCCGGCTGGTCCGCAGCGCCGGCTGGCTGATCGAGCGATCACTCGACGGTCCCATGCACCAGGTTGTCAGCTTGAAGAAGGCTTAAACTCAGCTCTTTTCAAATAAGAACTCCGCCATCTCCTGACGAAAGGCAACATTATGATTGATTATCTCATTCATTTCTACCGCAAGGACACCGTACCATTCCGAAGCTTGTCTGCCCTATCCGATGTAGAGGCGATGCAGCTTATGCATAATCTTTATATTGAAGGATCAATTTTCTGGGAAAGGTTCAAAGACCCGGCTGAATACCTGCAGGCGCGACGGCAAATCGAACAATGGCTGCATCAGGAGTTCATCGCCAAAGGTGGTGCGCCGAAAGAATCTTATCCCATCTACATGATCTTGGGAAGATCCAAGTGGCTCCTGACAGCGGCTGATGCAATGACTGTAGCGACGACCGCAGAAATACAGGTGCCTCTTTCCCTATTTGGTGAAGGTGAGATAAGTTTTACTTATCCTGATAGCATGGTCTCTATGTGGTTGGCCACTCAAAAAGATTCCGCTTATTACTTGCCCGACTATCACGGGAAGCTCTTTACCCTGTCAGAAGTTCGCGCCATTATCGAGGCAAACGGGTTGCCTGGGGAGACATGGGGCACAAATCTCCCCAGCTTCCTGGCCAATTACATCGAAGCTCAAGTCTGGAACCATGCTCCACTTTTAGCACCGGAGAAAGCAAAATATTTTTATACTTAGGGGGTAATCAATGAAGATTTTTACAGCCAGTACTAATATTAAGGCATCTCCAGAAGCTATTTGGAAGATCCTGACTGATGCGCCCAACTATCCGGCCTGGGATCCCAGCGCGGACCGGATTGAAGGGACGATTGGACCCGGCGAGCGCATCACCGCCTACACCAAACTCAGTCCCAACCGGGCCTTTCCGGTCAAAGTAACCGAGTTTGTCCCAGGCCAGCGGATGGTCTGGACAGGGGGGATGCCCCTGGGGTTGTTCAAAGGAGTCCGCACTTTTACCCTGGAGCCGCAAGGCGATGGCAGCGTTGATTTTGCTGTGAGAGAAGAGTTCAGCGGTCCCCTTTTACCCTTATTCGCCGGTTCCCTGCCGGACTTAAATAAAACGTTCCAGGATTTTGTGCTGGGGCTAAAGGCTCACGCCGAAGCGGCAGCATAAATAATGAATGAAGGAGTCTGTTGCAATGCCAAGAAAATATAAACAAATAGCCCTCGTTGTAAGGGATGTAGACAAGGCCATGAAACATTACTGGGAGGTTTTGGGAATTGGCCCCTGGGACGTGCGCCATTTTACCCCGGCCAAGGTCAGAGATTTTTTTGTTCATGGCCAGCCAGTTAAAGAAGGATTTAATTTTATCTGTGCCGTAACCTGGGTGGGAGATGTAGAATTTGAGTTAATCCAGCCTATTGAAGGGCCTAATATTTACTGGAAGTTTCTTGAAGACCATGGCGAAGGGCTGCATCATATCAAAGAAATAGTAGCCGATGAGGATATTCCGGCGGTTCTACAGGAATTTAAGGAAAAAGGGATCGAGGTTCTCCAAACCGGCTGGATTGATAACGATGTTCACTATTACCTGGATACAGAAGCTTTACTGAACATGGTTTATGAAATTGGCAACGGGGGTAAGATTGGAGCGCCAGATCGCCGCTATCCTCCGGACGAAAATCTCGGTTAATCCTATCTGGGCAACAGGACTCTTCCTAACAAACTACTGCCAATCATAACTGGAAAACAAGCGGACACCAATTTATCACCCATCTGGGCTATGAGCAAGATCCACTGAATTTTTAGAAGAGCTATCAAAAATAGCTCTTTTTTTTTTTGGAAGCTACTCAAAATGGTATTAACAGAATTAGCACCTCCCCTTACAATGTTAACCAGGCCATTAAAAGACTAAACCTCTTACGCACTCTCGTTCCCAAACTGAGTTTGGGAACGAGAGTGGGGATAAATTTGGTTCGCGTTCCTAAAAGATCCAAAACTCTCACGTTTGCAAGGAGGCGATGATGTTTCGTAAAATCCTGGTTCCCCTGGACGGCTCGGCGCTGGCTGAGGGAGTGTTGCCCCATGTCCTCACCCTGGCACAAAGCACTGGCGCGGAAGTCATCTTGCTGCAGGTGTTGGAACAGAATAATCCCCCCGAACAAGCCCGGCCGGTTGATCCGCTCAGTTGGCGTTTTCGCCAGATGGAAGCGAAGACTTATCTTGAGGGCATCCAGCAGCGTTTGCAGGAGGCTCAATCTGGTACACCCATTGAGACGGTATTGCTGGAGGGCCAGACCGCCGAGCGGATCATTGAGCTGGCTCACGAGCATGGCTTTGACCTGATTGCGCTCAGCAGCCACGGCCGCAGTGGGTTAAGCGGCTGGAACGTCAGTGGAGTGGTGCAGAAGATTATTCTCCGTGCTCACACCTCAATTTTTCTGGCTCGGGCCTACCAAGCCCAACCGCTTGGTTTGACCGGCTTACGCTACCAGCATATATTCATGCCGCTCGACGGCTCGCAGCGGGCCGAAAATGTTTTACCCCTGCTGGCCTCCTTGGCCCAGGATCAACAGGCCGAAATTCTGCTGGTCCACGTGGTGGCCCAGCCGGAAATGCCGCGCCGGGTGCCCTTCACCCCTGAAGAACGGGAATTAAGCCAGCGCCTGGTTGAGCTTAATCGCGAGGAAGTAAACCGCTATTTTGACCAGTTGAAGTCACGCTTACCGGGCAACATCCAGAGCCGGGTCGTTGTCAGTGATAATGTCATCACTACTTTACACAGTCTGGCCGAGGACGAGCTGGCTGACCTCGTCGTTGTCAGCGCGCATGGCTACTCGGCCACCCGCAGGTATCCTTACGGCAGCGTCAGTATCAGCTTTATCGCTTACGGAGCTACCCCCCTGCTCATCATCCAGGACCTCCCGCAGCAAGAGATAGCGCCCAATCCCGCCGAAGTCGCCGCCCATCAACTCGGGTTAGGCGGGCGAATGCTGGCTTATGACAAACCGTCTGTTTGAAACACCGGCTGCGGTTGAACAGGATCCAGGCCAGCAGATCAGCAGTATGAGTCGCCTGGAACAGGCAGCCCAGCGAGCCGCCAGGGAGCATTGTCTCGCCTCCGGCAGGCCGAAACCTGATCATGAGCGCCAATTCCTCGAGCGCCCCTTATCCCTGGAACGGCGGCTGCGGGCAGCCTACCAGCATTTTCGACAAAATTCGGAATCCGAGTTAACGCTGTCATACGCTGCCGAGTGGTTGCTGGATAACTATTACGTCGTCCAGCAGGTTCTGCGGCAAACCCGCGAGGACCTGCCCTCCGGCTACTACCGCCGCTTACCCAAGCTCGACAGCGGCTCTTTTCTGGCCGGTTTCCCGCGCAGTTATGCGGTCGCCCGCGAACTGGTCCTTCACGAGCAGGCTCAACTGGATCTGGCCCGGATCGAGCAATTCATCTGGGCTTATCAAACCGTTGCACCCCTGAGCATGGGTGAAGTCTGGGCGTTACCGATTATGCTCCGCTTTGCCCTCCTGGAAAGTCTGGCCCAGGCCGCCGGCCGCCTGATTGGCCAGACAGACGCCGCTCCCTCCAGCTCGGCGCTGCAATTTGACTACGAAGTGGCCGACGCCGATGTCGTCGCACGCTGCATTCCCTCCCTGCGACTCCTGGCCACTCAAGATTGGAAACTTTTCTTTGAGCATGTCAGCCAGGTTGAACACATTCTGCGGGATGATCCCGTTGGCATTTATGCCCGTATGGATTTCGATACCCGTAATCATTACCGGACGGTGATCGAGGAATTAGCCTGGGCAACCGGCCAGGCCGAAGTTGATATCGCCCGTGTCACGGTAGAGATGGCAGCGAGACATTTGGCTCTGACACAAACGGATGCTGTCCCCGCCTCGACCCACCCGCCTGGAGTTCCCCCTGATGGGGCAGAATGGGCCGGTCTGGCTCTCCCCCGCGCGGCCCATGTCGGTTTCTATTTAGTAGATGCGGGCCTGGCTCAATTGGAAACCCACTTTAACTACCGGCCCACAGGGCTGGCGGCTCTGCGCCGGGCCATCTTAACCCAGCCTGCCCTTTTTTACCTGGGCGCTGTCGGCCTGCTCAGCCTGTTCATTGTGACCTTGCTGGTTGGTTATGCTCTGAACAGCGGCGAAACACCCTGGCAAGTTACCGGGGCGGCGCTGCTGACTCTTATTCCGGCTGTCACCATCGCCGTCTATCTGGTCAACTGGCTGGTCACCCGGCTGCTGCCGCCGCGCATGCTGCCCAAACTCGATTTACAGGAAGGCATCCCGCTCCAGTGCCGGACGATGGTCGTGATCCCGGCCCTACTCACCCATCCCGCCGAAGTGGAGTCGCTGCTCTCCCAGTTGGAACTCCATTATTTGCGCAACACCGACCCCCACCTGACATTCGCCCTTTTGACCGACTTTGCCGATGCCCCTCAGGAGCACATGCCGGAAGATGAGGCCCTCATTGCCCAGGCCAACCGCGGCCTGCAAGCCCTCAACCGGCGTTACCATCACCAGCCGTTTTATCTCTTCCACCGCCGGCGCTTGTGGAATGCCAGCGAAAACGCCTGGATCGGCTGGGAACGGAAGCGCGGCAAGCTGCACGAGTTCAACCGCTTACTCCGCGGTGACCGGGGAACTTCCTATTCGGTCCAGGTGGGCGACCTGTCCATCCTTTCCGAAATTCGCTATGTTATTACCCTGGATGCCGATACCATCTTGCCCCGCGACAGCGCCCCCCGACTGGTTGGCGCCCTGGCTCACCCCCTGAATCGGGCCCGGTTCGATGCCGCCACCGGACGAATCACAGCCGGTTACACCCTGCTGCAACCCCGTACCGAGATCAAGCCGGTCAGCGCCAGCCAGTCTCTCTTCACCCAGGTCTTTGCCGGAGATACCGGCCTGGACCTGTACACCCTGGCCGTCTCCGATGTTTACCAGGACTTGTTTGGCGAAGGGATTTATGTCGGCAAAGGTATTTATGAGGTGGATGCGTTTGAAGCCAGCCTCAAGGGTCGCGTCCCCGAGAATGCCCTGCTCAGCCACGATTTGTTTGAAGGCATCCAGGGCCGCGCCGGCCTGGTCACCTACATCATCCTCTACGAGGATTACCCGCCGCATTACCTGGTTCACATCTATCGTTCTCACCGCTGGATTCGGGGCGACTGGCAGCTCCTCCCCTGGCTGTGGCCGCGCCGGTCTTCGCCGCTGTCGCTCATGGATCACTGGAAAATTGCCGACAATTTGCGCCGCAGCTTACTGGCCCCGGCGCTGCTGCTCTTGTTTCTGGCCGGATGGCTGTGGCTGCCCGGCTCTCCGGCTGCCTGGACCCTACTGGGGCTGTTCACCTCGGCCTGGCCCCTCCTGACCAGTATAGTGACCTCGGTGATACGACTCACCCACAGGGGTTCCTGGCCTGAGATTCGCCGCTCTATTCGTAACAGCGCGTTGCGCTGGCTGCTGGCAATTGCCTTTCTGCCTTATGAAAGCGTCCTGGCCCTTGATGCAATCACTACCACCCTGACCCGTCTATTCATTACCCGCCGCCGGCTGTTGCAGTGGACAACAGCCGCCCATGCCGCCCGTCTCTTTGGCGCCGAGGTAAAATCCCGGATTACCTGGCGGCAAATGATTTCTGCTGTCCTTGTCTCCGGCATTTTAGCTGTGTTGATCCTTTTGATTAATCCCGGCGCGCTGCTCGCCGCTGCCCCGCTGCTGCTGGTCTGGCTGTTATCACCCGAAATCGCTTACTGGATTAGCCGTCCCCTGGCTGTCCGGCAAAAGCAATTGACCCCCGCACAGCACCAGCAGTTGCACACCCTGGCCCGCCGCACCTGGCTCTTTTTTGAACAATTTGTCGGCCCGCAGGATAACTGGCTGCCCCCCGATCATTTTCAGGAGTCGCCGCGCGGCGTGGTCGCCCATCGCACCTCGCCGACGAACGTGGGCCTGTACCTGCTCACAGCCTTGGGCGCTTATGACATGGGCTACGTTGATGCCATGGAGCTGGCGCTGCGCCTGCGGGCCACGTTTGAGACCTTAAAACGGCTGGAGCGGTACCGGGGCCATTTCTTGAACTGGATTGACACCCAAACTCTGCACCCCCTGCCGCCGCGCTACGTCTCCACCGTTGACAGCGGCAATCTGGCAGCTTGTCTCTTGACCCTCAAACAAGGCTGCCTGGCCGTCAGCCAGCACTCCTTGTGGCCCTGGAGCCGTTGGCAGGGTTTCCTCGATACCCTGTCCCTGTTAGACGAAATGATAGCCGAGTTAGATACTGGCAAGGCGGATACCCCGGCGGCTGCCATCCAGGCCCACCTGGCTGCACTGACCGAGCAAGTGCTGGCCGGGCGTGACGACCCCAGCCAATGGCCCCCCTTACTCACCCGCCTCTTAGCGGACGGGCTGCCACGGCTGGACCAACTGCTGCTGGCCTGGATCGAGGCCGGACCCGCCGAATTGGACCCGGCTCACCTGCACAATCTGCGCCGTTACGTGGAGCGCGTCCATCATCACCTGGAAAGCGTCGAGCTCCAGCTCAAGCTGTTATTACCCTGGCTGCTGCCCCTCACCCGGCCGCCGGCCCTTTTTAGCCAGCCCGATCTCGACCCGGCCGTCGCAGCGGCCTGGCACTCCCTCGTCGAAACTTTCCCCGCCGCCGCTCCGGCTATGAATGAAGTGGGGGCCATCTATCGCCAAGCCCAAGCCCGCCTGGCCGAGCTGCAGAGACTCTTACCCAACGAGGCGGGCGCCGCTCGCGCCTGGTGTGCGGAACTGGCCGCTAGACTCAGGTCAGCCGAGGTAGCGGTCCGGGCGCTGCTGGTCGAGTATCAGCAGTTAAGTGATGAGGCGGAAAGTTACATTCAGGACATGGATTTCTCTTTTCTCTTTAATCCGCTTCGTCAGGTTTTTCACATCGGTTATAACCTGGACGCGGGCCGGCTGGACAATAACTATTATGATCTGTTAGCCTCGGAAGCCCGCCTGGCCAGCCTGATTGCCATCGCCAAGCACGAAGTCCCGCAGAGTCACTGGCTTCACCTGAGCCGCCCGCTGCGCCACCTGCCCGAAGGGCCAACGCTTCTCTCATGGAGCGGCACAATGTTTGAATACTTGATGCCCCCGCTGCTGGTCCGCGCTTACCCAGGCACATTGCTCCAGCAGAGCGAACATGCCGCGGCGGCTTACCAACAGGTCTATGGCCGGCGCAAGCAAGTGCCCTGGGGTATCTCGGAATCGGGCTACTATGCCTTTGACGCTAACCTGAATTACCAGTACCGCGCCTTTGGCGCTCCCGCCCTGGGCTTCAAGCGCGGCCTGGGCGATGACCTGGTGATTACCCCGTACGCCTCCCTCTTAGCCCTGCCCCTTTTTCCTCAGGCGGTCGTGGAAAACATCACTCACCTGACCAGGCTCAAAATGCTGGGGCGTTACGGCTTTTTCGAGGCGGTGGACTACACCCCGGTTCGCCTGTCGTTGGGACAGGAGCGAGCCATCGTCGCGTCCTATATGGCTCATCACCAGGGCATGATTATGCTCTCCCTGGTGAATTACCTTCAGGAAGAGGTCATGATCCGGCGCTTCCATACCGAGCCGCGCATCCAGAGTATTGAGCTGCTGCTGCAAGAGCGTATTCCTGAGCAGCTCCCCGATGATACCGTAGCCGAGGCAGACGTGCCGGCCATCGGGCCGGGTCCGGTAGCCGCGCCGATCGTGCCCTGGGAAGCAGCCCTTGATACGCCGCTGCCGCAGGTACACTATTTGTCCAATGGCCGCTATCACCTGCTGCTGACCAACGCTGGCGGCGGCTACAGCCGCTGGCAAGAGATTGGGCTGACCCGCTGGCGGACCGACACAACGCTGGACAACTGGGGCAGTTGGCTTTACGTCCAGGATCTTGATCGGGGTACACTCTGGTCGGCAGGTTTCCAGCCTACCACCGTCATACCGGAGAGTCCCCGCGTGATTTTTCATCCGCACATGGCCGAGTTTCACCGCCGTGACCAGGGGATTGCCTTAACCATGGAAATCACCGTTGCGCCGGACGACGATGTTGAAATCCGGGTTGTCATCCTGACCAACGAGAGCGAACAGCCGCGCCGCCTCCGGCTGACCAGTTACGGGGAGGTATCTCTGGCCCCACCCGCCGCCGACGAGCGCCACCCGGCCTTTGCCAAGCTGTTTGTGCAGAGCGAGTACCTGCCTGAAACCAACACCCTCCTCTTTCGCCGCCGACCCCGCTCGGACCAGGAGTCGCTTGTTTACCTGGCCCACTTGCTCATCGGGGAAGCGGAACAGCCGGTGACCGGCGTTTACGAGAGCAGCCGCGCCCATTTCTTGGGGAGGACGCACACCCCCGCCGACCCCGCTGCTCTGGCCGGCGACGACTGGCTGTCGGGTACGGTCGGAGCAACGCTGGACCCCATCTTTGCCCTGGGCCAGATCGTGGAACTGTCCCCGCACACCTCGGTCAAGCTGGCCTACCTGACCCTGGCTGCCGCTACGCGCCAGGCTGCGCTGGATCTGGCCGAACGGTATCAGAGCTGGCCAACCCTGGAACGAGCCTTTTACCGGGCACGCACGCAAAGCGAGTTTGATCTGCACCAGCTTGGTTTCGACACGGATTTATTTAGGCACACGCAGCAGTTGCTCGGCCTGCTGCTCTATCCGCACAGGGCGCGGCGGGCTGAGCCGGTCACCCTGGCCGCCAATCAAAAAGGTCAGCCCGGCTTATGGGCTTTTGGCATCTCCGGCGATTATCCTATCCTATTGATCTACCTCCAGACCGAGTCCGAGTTACCTTTGGCCCAGGAACTGCTCCAGGCCCACACCTACTGGCGGCAGCGCCAGCTCAAGGTGGATTTGGTCTTTCTCAACCGGCAAGAGGCCGGCTATGGGCAGGCGTTACAAGGCGACTTGTTCCGGCTGATTCAGCGAGCCGGCAGTGATACCCAGCTCAGCCAGCGGGGCGGCATTTTTTTGTTGCTTTCGTCGCAACTGGGCGAGGCCGACCTGATTCTGCTTGAAACCGCTGCCCGGGTCATCCTGGATGGGCAGCGGGGCAGCCTGGCAGCCCAGTTGGGCGGGTTGTACGAGCAGCCAACCCGTTTACCTGAGCACATCCCTGTTCTCTCCCCCGCCGAAGCGGCAGAACCCATGTCGCCGCTGCTGCGGCCTGGCTCGCTGCAATTTGATAACGGCTACGGGGGATTCAGCCCCGATGGGCAGGAGTACCTCATCTATCTCCGGCCCGGTGAAACGACGCCCGCCCCCTGGATCAACGTCATCGCCAACGAGGATTTTGGCTTCCTGGTTTCGGAAACGGGCGGCGGTTATTCCTGGGCCATCAACAGCGGCGAAAATCGGCTGTCTACCTGGCGCAACGATCCCATCACCGACTTACCCGGCGAGGCGCTTTATCTCCGTGACGAGGAAACAGCCGAGGTGTGGTCGCCAACACCGCAGCCGGCGCCCGCTGATGAACCTTATCTGATCCGTCACGGAGCCGGCTATACGGTCTTCGAGCATCACAGCCACGCTCTCCGGCAGCATGTGCGCCTTTTCGCCGCCCCGGATGCGCCGCTGAAAGTAGTCCAGCTATGCTTGGAAAACGAGGGAACCCGGCCCCGGCGCATTACCGCCACGTACTATCTGGAATGGGTGCTGGGAGTCAATCGAGAGACCAGCCAGCCGTACCTTATCAGCGAATATGACGAAGTGCGTCACGCCCTGCTCGCCAGCAACCCTTACAACGTCGAGTTTGGCCGGCGGGTCGCATTTGTGGCGGCCAACAAAGCGCCGCACGGCCTGACGGCTGATCGGACCGAGTTCCTGGGGCGGCTGGGCCGCATAAGCCGTCCTGCCGGGCTGCGGCGGATTGGCCTGGAAGGCCGGGTCGAAGCCGGTCTGGACCCGTGCGCCGCCTTACAACTGCATCTTGATTTAGCGCCCGGCGCGAGCGAGGAGATCTACTTCTTGATCGGCCAGGGGGCCGATCGGGCCGAGGCGCAAAGCCTGATCCAGCGCTTCCAGGAGCCTGCCCAGGTTGCCGCTGCCTGGCAGGCTGTGCAGACACTCTGGGCCAATATTCTCGGTGCGGTCCAGGTAGACACCCCCGACCCGGCCCTGAACTTATTGCTCAATCGCTGGCTGCTGTACCAAACCCTGGCCTGCCGGGTTTGGGGGCGCTCGGCGTTATACCAGTCCAGCGGCGCTTACGGCTATCGCGACCAGTTGCAGGATGTCATGGCCCTGCTGCACAGCCGCCCCGACCTGGCCCGCGAGCACATCCTGCGAACTGCGCGCCACCAGTTTACGGCAGGCGATGTGCTCCATTGGTGGCATCCCCCGTCGGGCCGGGGCGTGCGCACGCTCATCCGGGACGATTTGCTCTGGCTGCCGTATGTGGTCGCCCATTATGTGGCGGCCAGCGGCGACGACACTATTTTGCAGGAAAAAGCGCCTTTTCTCAAGGGTGAACAGTTAAAGGAGAATGAAGAGGAGCGTTACGGATATTACGACAGCACCCAGGAGCTGTTCAGTCTGTATGAGCACTGCCGCCGGGCGCTGGCGAAAGGAGATACGAGCGGGCCGCACGGCCTGCCGTTAATGGGCAGCGGGGACTGGAACGACGGTATGAACCGGGTCGGCCATGAAGGGCGGGGCGAAAGTGTCTGGCTGGGCTGGTTCCTGGATGCCACCCTGACGGCTTTTGCGGACCTGTGCGAACGCAGCGGCGAGGCGGATCAAGCCAGCGCCTACCGCCAGCGGGCCAGGGAACTTCGCCAGGCGATGGAAGCGAACGCCTGGGACGGGGCCTGGTATCGCCGCGCCACCTACGACGACAGCACGCCGCTCGGTTCGGCTCAGAACCGCGAGTGCCAGATTGATGCTATTGCCCAGTCGTGGGCGGTGCTGTCGCAGGCGGCTGATCCGCAGCGAGCCAAAAAGGCCATGGCCGCGGTGCTGGAACGGCTGGTCAAGTGGGATGAGCGCCTCATCCTGCTGTTCACCCCGCCGTTCGACAAAACGCCGCGGGATCCCGGCTATATCAAAGGCTACCTGCCGGGTATCCGGGAAAATGGCGGGCAATACACCCACGCGGCCCTGTGGACCATCTGGGCGGTAGCGCAATTGGGTGACGGCGATCAGGCCGACGCCCTCTTCCGGCTGATTAACCCGATTTACCGGGCCGATACGGCAGAAAAAGTGGCTCGTTATCAGGTTGAGCCGTATGTCATCTCGGCAGATGTTTACAGTGTGCCGCCCCACACCGGCCGGGGCGGTTGGACCTGGTACACCGGCTCCGCCGGTTGGATGTACCGTCTTGGGCTGGAAGCGATGCTGGGCCTGCGGCGCGAAGGGGCGGCGCTCCGGCTGGACCCGTGCATTCCTAAATCGTGGCCCGGTTTTAGCGTGACCTACCGTTACGGCCAGGCCATCTACGAGATACGAGTCGAGAACCCGACCGGGGTTAATCGCGGCGTAAAACAGCTCCTTTTGGATGGCCGGCCCCAGTCAAGTGAGGCCATCCCTTTGCAGGATGATGGCCGGCATCATCGCGTTGAGGTCAAATTGTAGCAGCAGCCCCCAAGCATGTTCAGCTCGCCTCGAATTATTCGAAACGTGGACCGGCAGCGCGTACCGCTTCCGAGACCTGACCCGCGAAGGTTTTGAAATTCTCGGCAAACATGCCGGCCAGTTTGCGGGCCTGGGCATCATAGGCCGCTGGGTCAGCCCAGGTCTGGCGCGGGTTAAGGACTTCGGCGGGTACGCCGGGGCAGGCGGTGGGTACGGCCACGCCGAAGATGGGGTCGGGCGTGGTGGGTATCCCGGCCAGTTCGCCCTTCAGAGCGGCATTGACCATGGCCCGTGTGTGAGCAATTTTCATCCGCTGGCCCACGCCGTAAGGCCCGCCACTCCAGCCGGTGTTGACCAGCCAGACATTGACCTGATGTTGGGCAATCTTCTCGCCGAGTAGATTGGCGTAGACGGTCGGCGAGAGGGCCATAAACGGCGCACCGAAGCAAGTGCTGAAGGTAGCCTGCGGCTCAGTCACGCCCTTCTCCGTTCCGGCGACTTTAGCGGTGTAACCGGATAGAAAATGGTACATGGCCTGCGCCTCGGTCAGCTTGGCTATGGGCGGCAGGACGCCAAAGGCATCGGCGGTCAGCATAATAATGTTCTTAGGATGACCGCCCAGCCCATCGCGCTTGGCATTGGGAATGTGACTGATGGGATAGGCCGCGCGAGTGTTCTCCGTCAGCGAGTCATCGTTCAAATCCAGCCGACCGGTGGCGCTGTCAAAAGTGACATTCTCCAGGATAGTCCCAAACCGGCGGGTGGTCTCATAGATTTCCGGCTCAGCCTGGGCCGAAAGGCGAATCACTTTGGCATAGCAGCCGCCTTCAAAGTTGAACACACCCCGGTCGCTCCAGCCATGTTCGTCGTCGCCAATCAAGGTGCGAGTGGGGTCGGCGGAAAGGGTGGTTTTGCCCGTCCCCGACAGGCCAAAGAAGACGGCCACATCATCGTCGGGGCCGATGTTAGCCGAGCAGTGCATGGACATGACGTGCTGCTGCGGCAGCAGGTAGTTGAGGATGGTAAAGATAGACTTCTTGATCTCGCCGGCATACTGCGTGCCGCCGATGAGCACCAACTTTTGCCCAAAATGGATGACGATAAACACTTCCGAGCGGGTGCCATCCACTTCCGGATCGGCATGGAAACTGGGGGCATTAAGCACGGTGAATTCGGGCACATGTGTGGCTAACTCTTCCAGTTTAGCCTGGATAAACATATCGCGGGCAAAGAGGCTGTGCCAGGCCGTTTCGGTAATGATCCGGATGGGCAGGCGATACTGGGGATCGGCCCCGGCAAAACAATCTTGCACAAACAAATCTTTGCCTTGCAGGTAGGCTAACAACCGGCGGTGCAGCCCGGCAAAGGAAGCCGGATCCATGCCTTTATTGACTTTACCCCACCAAATTTTATCCTGGCTGGATGGTTCTTGGACGATAAACTTGTCACTGGGTGAGCGGCCGGTATGCTGGCCGGTCCGCACCACCAGCGGGCCAAGATGAGCCAGCCTTGCCTCCCGCCGGCGAATCGCTTCCTCATAGAGCAAGGGCGTAGACAGATTCCAGTAGACCGCGTTGACGTTTTGAATCCCATGATTTTCCAGACCGTACTGGCTTTGATATTTACCTTGTATTTGCATTAAGCATCTCCTCAGGCTTTTTTCAGCGCCTCGACAATCTGCGCTTTCAGTTGGTCCATTCCCAGGCCCGAAAGAAAGGGCACGCCGTTAAAAACGGGAACACCCAAATCTTTGGGCACAGGGGTAGTGGCCACGATGACATGCGGGTTAAAGGTGGCAATCCGTCCCCGTACCTCTGCCGCTTTGCACTGCACTACGTTGACCCGGACGCCTGCTTCTTTGGCAATTTCTTTTAGCTTCTCGGCCACCACTGTGGCTGTGGCGATAGAGGTGCCACAAGCAACCAGGATACGTTTGTCACCATTCATGCTGTAATCTCCTGTTCAAATTGAATATGCGCTTCAAAAATTTGGATAATTTCCGCGGGGCTTTGGCTGTTTACGATCTGCCTAAGCATCCCCGGCGTTTGAAACAAGGCAACCAACTGCTGAAGCAGCGTAATCAGCAGCTCGGAGTGGGCTACCGCCAGAGCGCAGACGAGTTTAACTGAAACCGATGCCTCTGGATTGCCCATTTCGCCAAAGTCTACCGGCTGCTCTAACACCCCAATGGCAACGGCCGGCTCCAGCACGTGTTCAACGTCAGTATGTGGAATAGCCACGCCAACCTCCGGGGTCGGCAGGCCGGTGGCAAAAGTTTTCTCCCGTTCCAGCGTGGCCTGAGTCCACGAGGCCTTGACAAAGCCGCCTGCCTGTAAACACTCGCCCAACTGGGTGATGGCCTCAACCACGTTTTTGGCTCGCAGCGGCACAATGACCAAATCTTCCCGCAACCAGGAAGGACCTTTTTTATTTGACATGAGCCGCTCTCCCGTTTTCTTCCAAAATAAGGCCGTGCCGGCGGAGGACCTCGGCCAACCAGTCGGGCGAAAAAGCCAGTTTCTGCTGTACGGTCTTCGCTGTCACCGGCACCGGCCACAGGTCCAACCGGTGCGGGATAAACAAAGCCCACTGGCTTACCCTGGCTCGCCACGGCTCATAAACCTGCTCGTAGAGACCCTCAGGGGTCAGATGGGGTTGTCTAGCCAGCAGTTCCCGGGCCGTGGTAACCACCAATTCAGCACTTTTCTGCTCAATTCGCCGCAATTGTAGCCGGCCGGCGACAAAGATGGCAAACCAGACCAGCAGCAACGCAGCCACAACCGACGGCTGGTCGAGCATAAAGTCCAGGATAGCACTCCCCCAGCCCCCCAGCAGGCTTTTCAGATACAATTCCATCATCGCTGCCATACCTTTAGAAAAAGCTAGTGGAGTGCAAACGCTGAGCTTTTGCACTCCACCGATTTTCAGACGGCGTTTACTTAGCAGGCGCAACTGTCGGCGCAGCAGCTTCTTCTTGCGGCGCACCGGCAATGCGTTCCCACTCACGGGGATTGCGCAGATAGAAGTAGACCATCGCGGCCACGACAACGAGCAGGACCAGCAGGCCAATCCAACCGGCCATGCTGGCCAGACTCATGACCAAGAGCGGCCACCAACTAAAGCCGTCGGCGATGCTGATGATTTGGGTGGCATTTTCGGGCATCTGGAAGTTGGCATCCACCGCGGCCTGGGTAAACTGAGGCCCCATCGCCGTTCCAACATAGAAACCGATGGCGATGACGACCGTCCCAATGATAATCATGCGGATGATATTACCACGCGTGATTGGGGCGAACATGCAGACCACAAAAGGAATAACCGCCAGGTCGGCAAAGGGCAGAACGCGGTTGCCGGGCAGGATCACGGCCAACAAAACCGTAATTGGGACGAGCACGAGCGCGGTTGAGATCGCCGCCGGATGCCCAATCAAAATAGCCGAGTCAAGACCAATGTAGACCTCCCGATCGGAGAAGCGTTTGTGCATGAACTCCCGCGCGGCTTCAGAGATAGGAATCAAACCCTCCATCAAAATTTGGACCATGCGCGGCAGCAAGAGCATGACTGCGGCCAGGTTAATGGCTGTGGTCAAGACATTGATAATCGAGCCGCGAATATCGGCGCTGTCCCAAAAGCCGATCAGGCCCAGCACAAAACCAATCACCAAACCGAGAATTACCGGCTCGCCAAAGACGCCAAACTTTTCCTGGACGGTTTCCGGGTCGGCCTTGAGCCGGTTGATACCGGGGATACGATCAAGCACCCAGTTGAGAGGGATCGCCAGCAAAGCAAAGGGGGCAGAAGTGCCATGCGGGATAGAGAGGCCGGGAATCTGATAAAAATCTTGCACGCCAGGGGCGGTCCAATCGGCCAGGAGGAGCATAAAAGCAGCGGCAATGGCTGCGGCCAAAATACCCATCCATAGGCTGCCGGTGACGACCACCACCAGCGAGCCGACAAAGGCAAAGTGCCAATAGTTCCAGACGTCAATATTGAGCGTCTTGGTCAGCCGGGCGAACAGCATGACCAGGTTCACCACAATGGCAATGGCGATAACAAAAGTGCCGACGCTGGAGCCGAAGGCAATCGCTGCCGCCGAGGGCCAGCCTACATCTACGGTGGTCAACGAGACGCCGGTGCGGGTCACCATTGCCTGGGCCACGTTGCTCAGGCTGGTCCACATCAGACCAATAACCAGGTTGATGCCGACAAAAGCAATGCCAATGGTCACGCCTGAGCGAAAAGCCTTACCCGGCTTAGCTCCCAGGATGAGACCCATAACGAAAATGATGATCGGCAGGATGACTGACGCCCCCAACTTGGATATAACATCTTGAAGACCGGTAAAAAAGCTTTCCATCTTTTACTCCTTTGTTTGAGACGGTTAGTTCTTAACAACTATATTTTGTTTTACCGGATTTATGTTTTGCCCTCTTATAGGGGCCGGCGGCTGGATATATCTGGGTACAGTGAGGTGAACCGGGATGTTTGTGAAAGTTTAGGAAGGGGGATTGTGGGATAAATTCGGATGAGTTAGGGGATATTTCGTCACTCAGAAAAGTAGGAGCCAGAGTTTGGAGTTTGATTGGCCCTCCAGCAAGACAGCCACTGAAGAGAGGGTTTGTCACCTCCTTTTATTAACGGACTCGGCCAGGGAGGAAGTCAAGTAAAACGGTATAGAATTTGGTAATTTTTGGAAACCGGCCTATCTCTTAATATAGGCTTTTTGCTTCAACATGGCAAGTGACGAATGTCATTAAAAAAGTGCGGCAAATGACACTCGTAATGAGCTTTGATCTTCAAAATCGGTAATAACCCTGGAAGATTGGAGGACTGGAGGGCTGAATAAAGCGGGACAGCCAATCCTCCAGTCTCCAACATTTTACCGAATTTGATCGTCAAACTTCTTAAGGTCATCAGGCTTACGGTAAGCCAGAGTGATCTCCTTGCCAGCCACATCCACCCAGGCCGTCCCGCCGCCATCGGCCAGCTCGCCGAAGAGCATGGCTTCGGCCAGGGGTTTGCGCAGCTTGTCGTCAATGAGGCGAGACATCGGCCTGGCCCCAAAATCCTTGTGGTAGCCGTGCTCGGCCAGCCAGTCGCGGGCGGCTTCAGATAGCTCCAGGCTGACTCCCTTGGGGCGCAGGGCAGCCCGTAGCTCGTTGATCTGCTTGTCCACAATTTGCTTGATCGTCTCCGGCAAGAGCCTGTCAAAGCGGACGATGGCGTCCAGCCGGTTGCGGAATTCGGGGCTGAAGAGGCGTTCCAGCGGCTTTTTGGCCGGGTCGCCCACTGTAGCCGCCGGGGCAAAACCCAGCGGCTGCGCCGTCAGTTCCCTGGCTCCGGCATTGGTCGTCATAATCAGGACCACATTGCGGAAGTCGGCCCGGCGGCCGGTATTGTCGGTCAAGGTGGCGTGGTCCATCACCTGAAGCAAAATGTTGAACAGGTCGGAATGGGCCTTTTCGATCTCGTCGAGCAGGACCACCGAGTAGGGATGGCGGCGCACGGCATCGGTCAGCAGGCCGCCCTGGTCAAAACCGACATACCCCGGCGGCGCGCCAATCAGGCGGCTGACCGTGTGCTTTTCGGAATACTCGCTCATATCGTAGCGCAGCAGCTCGACTCCCAGCGAGCGGCTGAGCACGCGGGCCAGCTCGGTCTTGCCGACGCCGGTCGGCCCAAAAAAGAGAAAGGAGCCGACCGGTTTATCGGCCAGGCGCAGCCCCGCCCGCGAGAGCCGGATGGCGGCCACGATCGCTTCGATGGCCCCTTCCTGGCCGAAGATATAGCGGCGCAGTTCGCTGTCTAGCTGTTTCAGCCGAGTGCGGTCATCCCCAGAGACGCTTTCGGCGGGCACGCGGGCCATGGCCGCCACCACCGCTTCCACGTCCTCGCGGCCCAGGACCTTCTTTCGTTCGGCCTCCGGCTGGATGCGCTGGCGCGCCCCGGCTTCGTCCAGCACGTCAATAGCCTTATCCGGCAAAAAGCGGTCGTTGATATGTTTGGCCGATAACTCGGCGGCCGCCCGGACGGCCTCGTCGGTATAGCTGACTTCGTGATGGGCCTCAAAGTGCGGTTTCAACCCAACCAAAATCTGGACCGTTTCCTCAATTGTCGGCTCGATGATGTCAATCTTCTGAAAGCGGCGGGCCAGGCCCCGATCTTTTTCCAGCCCTTTGTACTCTTCGTGGGTCGTCGAGCCGATGCAGCGCAGTTCGCCGTTGGCCAGAGCCGGCTTGAGCAGGCTGGAAGCATCCACCGACCCGCCGCTGGTCGCGCCCGCACCGACGACGGTGTGAATTTCGTCAATGAACAGGATCGAGTTCGGTTTGGCTTGCAGGCTTTTCAACACCCCTTTGACCCGCTCTTCAAACTGGCCCCGGAACTTGGTTCCGGCCAGCAGCGTGCCCATATCCAGGGCGTAAATATGGACATCTTTCAGCAACTCCGGCACATTGCCCTCGTGGATGCGCGTGGCCAGCCCGTAAACCATGGCCGTTTTGCCCACCCCCGCATCGCCGACCAGCAGCGGGTTGTTCTTGAGGCGGCGGCACAACACCTGGATGGTCCGCTGCAGTTCCGCCGCACGACCAATCAGCGGGTCTATTTTGCCGGTCGCCGCCAGGGCGACCAAATCGGTGGTAAAGGCGGCCAGGGGGTCTCTGACCCGCTCCTCGGCTTCGTCGTCCTCGCTGATCAGTTCGGGCACGACATCCTCATCCCGGCTAATGCCATGCGAAATGTAATTGAGTACGTCGAGCCGGGTGATGCCCTGCTGTTCCAGCAGGTAGCGGGCGTAGGAGTCCGGTTCCTCCAGCAGCGCGGCCAGGATGTCGCCGCTTTCAAGTTCCGGTTGGGCCGCCGCCTGGGAGTGCCAGATGGCCCGCGACAGCACCCGGCGGAAGCCGAGTGTTTCCTCCGGCTCCAGTTGCAGTTTTTCGGGCAATTTCTCCAGGTTTTCGTCCAAATAGGCAATCAAACCCTGGCGCAGCTTCTTGACATCTCCGCCGCAGGCGCGCAAAATTTCGGCGGCCCGGGCCTCCTGGAGCAATGCCAGGAGCAGATGTTCCAAGGTAACGTATTCGTGCCGCCGCTGCCGGGCTTCGGCGATCGCCTCGACCAGGCTCTGGCGCAATATTTCGGGGATAATCGGTGTGCTCATTCCGGCTCCATGCTACACATTAAGGGAAATTGGGCCTGCTGGGCTAATTGCAACACGCGTTCAACTTTGGTTTCGGCAATCTCGCGCTGGTACACCCCAGCCACGCCGATGCCCCGCTGGTGAACGTCCAGCATGATCCGCACCGCTTCCGCTTCGGGCTTGTGAAAAACGGCGACCAGGACCATGACCACAAATTCCATGGTGGTGTAGTTGTCGTTATGCAGTAAGACTTTATACAGACGGGGTTTGTCTACCTTCTGCCGAGTTTCCTGCTCGGTGGCAACGCTCCCCTCTTCTTCGGGCCAATATTGGGGCATAGTATCGTTAATAATTTACAAATGACCATTGATAATTGACGATTTTTATTGTATCCAGGGGATACAGTTGGGTCAAGTAGAAAAGCTAGGATGGGTTAAGATTACTCCACAAAACTCCTCATCCTGTTGCCAACTGCCAAAGTGGGTCAGGATAGCCGTTTTGGAATGAGTCAGCTAGCTGTATCACCAAACCAATCAACAGCTCTAACCTCCTGACCCTAGTTGACCAACTGCTGGCAAGGAGGGATAGATAGTTTGGGTCGTTTATAGATCTCGTGAAGCCTGGACCTGCATGGTTTCGCCGGCGTGTACCCGATCCTGGTCGAGGAATTGCTGGAAACACTGGCGCTGCTGGCCCAGTCTCGTCGGTTGAATAAGGGACAATACGCGGGGCAGTAGGACTATTCTTGTCCAACGAGGATATGACGTTCAGAACAATTTAGCTCAGGCAGTGGTCACAGCACCTTTAATCGCCTGGTTAAGCCGCTTTATATCGGTGGGTTTTACAAAAAAGGCATCAGCACCGGCTGCTCTGGCTTGATCCAGCTCTCTTTGACTATTCCAGGCCGAAACAACAAAAATGGGAATATGGCGAGTTTTTGGATTAACTTTTATCGCTTGAATGGCTTCATAACCATCCATGACCGGCATCCGTAAATCCATCAGAATCAGGTCAGGTTTCCACTGTAAGGCCATTTCGACCCCTTCTCGACCGTTTTTAGCCGTGGCTACGGTGTACCCGTAAATTTCTAACGTCTGGGCCATCACATTACGAATAACCTCAGTGTCTTCAGCATAAAGGATACGGATGGGCTTCTTATTCTCGTCCGCGGGCTGCAGTCTAGTTAATTTTGGGGGTTCTTGTTCTGCCATGGTAAACCTCTGTCTTGATAGAATTATTCACAGGTTACTAATCCGGTGTATTTAGACATAGTTTATCACGATTCCTGAAGGTTAGGAAGACCAAAAATTGGGGGTTCTTATTTATTGAGAAGGATTTCCCATAAACAAAAATGCCAGACCGTAGTCATGGGCAATCCTTTTGACCTGGGCAACCTGGCTGGTAGTCAGTCTATCTTGTTGGCGCACCATCTTCTGGGGAGCAGCGGTCAGGGGCTCCGGTGGCTCAAATGAACATTGTATAAACTTGCTTCATCGTCTATTCTTCCACACCACCAGCAGATAATACACCCTTCCTACCCCCACCGACTGTGTATACTCCCCTTGCGCCCCCTCCACCGATGTCACCCGCACCCTGTTAATCAGCAGCCTGGCCGTGTTCGGATAATGGTGACGACCCCAAAGTGAGCCTCTTCACGTGCTTGCTATTTCCGCCCATTCCCATTACAATTCCACAGTCAGAATCAGAGCGATAAATCGGAACGGAGATAAAACATCGCCCCACTCACTGCCAACCCAGGCGTCTCAACCGAAATATTAGAGCAGGTTGTCGAGCGCCTGGTCGCCCTGGCCGGGCCGATCAAAATTATTCTGTTTGGCTCTTATGCGCGTGGTCAGGCTCAAGCCGGCAGCGACCTGGATTTGCTGGTTGTTGAGAAAGAAATTGCTGAACCTTATGATGAGGCCCTTCGCCTCGACCGGGCGCTGCGTGATCTAAAACTGCCGCTTGACTTGCTGGTAGTCTCAGAAGCCCACTTCAACCGGTATGGAGGTGTACCCGGCACCGTTTATTATCGTTCCAGGCAAGAAGGGCAGGTTTTGTATGCCCGCTGAGACTCCTGAATCAGCAAATAACCTGCCGCCTGAACTCGAACTTGCCCTTATCTCCCTGACTAAGGCCGACCAAGATTTAGTGGCAGTGGGCAAGTGGCTAGCTGATCCTGACATCTCTGATGAGATTATCGGCTTCCACATTCAACAGGCCATCGAGAAGTCGCTCAAAGCAGTTTTGCTATATCAGGCGATTGATTATCCCCACACCCACAACTTGGGGCTATTGATTGACCTTTGCCGCAACAACCAGATTCAAGTACCCTCCGCATTTTTACAGGTAGACATCTTCAACCGCTTTGCCGTCCAATGGCGCTATGATTTGCTGCCTACTACTCCAAAAATGGCTCTTGACCGCCAAGCTGCCTACCATCTCGCCGAACAAGTCTGGAACTGGGCCAAAAACCTGGTCAATGAAACCAGCCAATAAAAAACTTATTCACTCTTGCCCCAGACAAGCTGGCTTTCTGCTCACCCCCCTTTCGTATCACCGGCAGATAATACACCCTTCCTACCCCCACCGACCGCGTGAATACCGCCCTCGCCCCCTCCACCGAACCGGCCTCAACGACATTTGTCAGCGTCCCCGTAAAATCGGGCGCGACGGTGACTCCAACCTGCTCTGTCCAGGTCCCGCCGAAGGCTGGAATCGTCGCCGTCCAGGTGCGCAGGCCGGTAGGGGTGACTTCCGGCGGCAGGGTGTCAGTGATGGTGGCGTGCAAATCGGCAAAGCCGGTGTTGGTCACGTAAAGGGTGTAGGTCAGCGGGCGGCCGGGCAGGGCGAAGGGGAGATTAGCCTGTTTGCGGACCAGCAGCGCCGGCTGGCCCTCGTCCGCGCCGAGGTCGGGGGCCAGGCCGAAGGGACGGGGCTGGCCGTCAATATCGTTGCCGACGCCTGCGTTTACGCCTTTATCCAGCGCCGCCGAGGCCGGGGTCAGGTGGTAGCCGTCGGCGGCGAAGGCCGGATTGCCGGTGGTTTCGTTCGTGACATTGATCGTGCCCGCGCCGCCGGTATTGCTGCCGCTGCCGAACCAGAGTGTGCCGTCGAGGGTAGCCGTGCTGCCCCCTGAAACAGTAATACCGATGGTCTGGCTGACCAGAATGGTGTTAGTTAGAGCAATAGTATTACTGCCGGAAGAACTGAGGTAAAGGCCGCTGCCATCGCCACCCGTATTGTGGACGATAGTGGTATGCAGCAACCGAGCCGACGCACTGAACAGGTATAGTCCGCTCCCGGCCACCTCCGCCCGATTATCGGCAATAACTGTGTTCGTCAGGGTAAGCGGACCACCGGTGAAATGTAATCCGCCGCCATACTCCTGGCTCTCATTATCACGAATGATGTCACCGTCGAGCGAATAGGGATAGGAGAGAGAAGCCAACGCCAAACCTCCGCCACTTCTCCCCGCTGTGTTTCCGACAATGAGATTGTCCTTGAAGGTGATTTGGTTGTTCCCCTCGTCAGTCACACCGCCACCAAATTGTCCTGCTGTATTGCTGATAATTGTATTGTGCTTCAATTGGCCAGTACTCTGCCATACAGCCACCCCGCCGCCGCTCCACTCAGCCTCGTTGCGACGGATGGTATTGTCGCTCAGGATCGCCTCGCTCTCGGATAGGAAAACTCCGCCGCCATCACAAAGGTATTGAGAGACATAGCAATTGTCTTGGCGCCTCTGGTTATCTTCAATCAGATTACTGTTTAACACCGCTCCTCTGCTGACACGCAAGACTACACCGCCGTTACTATTGCCAGAGATGGTGTTGTTGATTAGCACTGCCGGACTGAAATCTACTAGCACACCGCTATTAGCATTTTCATAAATATTGTTGTTGCTTAAGGTTGGGCTTCTGGTGCTTTGGAAGAGGTATACTCCGTTTCCTGTATTGCTGTAAATGGAGTTGCTATCCAGAATAGCAACGCTCTCGATGGCTACCACTACCCCGTCGCCGATATTATTAAAAATGGTATTGTTACGCAGTGTCACTGTTGCCTCGGCCACACATAACCCGCAACTCGGAAAGGTGGCCTGTCCACCCGTGATACGTAGTCCCTCCACCGTAACGGTGATTGTTCCGCTGATACCTACCCCTAACCCCTTTCTTTGCGCATTTAGAGTGGTATGATTAGTTGCAGGATCGGGCGCATTCCAGTTGGCAGGGATGAAACCACCCCGCAAGGTTACAGACTTGGTGATGTAAACAACGGAAGTATAACCCTCGCGGAAGGTGAGGCCGGTGTACGTTCCCGCTGCAACACGAATTTCGTCGCCGGGGGCGGCGACATCAACGGCGCGTTGAATGGTTTGGCAGGGTTTGGCGCTGTTGGCGCAGAGGTTACTGCTGTTGGTTCCAGTGGGGGCCACGTAGCGAATCGTGCCGGCGGCCTGGGCCAGTGAGACCGGCCCGGCGATAAACGCTAAGAAGATCAGCACAGTCAGGCATAGCCCCAGGCCGAAAGTGAGAGCAGGGAGGAGTGAAAAACTGGGGAAGCGGACTCGATCAGCCATTGATGCGACTCCTTCAATTGACCATGTAGCTTCAGTATGGAATTATTATTGGCAGAACTTGCCGGAGAAGAAATGGGGGAAGAAGATGGGTCGGGGCTTGTGGAGAAAGTCTGAGGAGGGACAAGTTTATTTATCAGGATAACACGAAAGGCGTCTCAGGGGTAGTGATAAATGTCACAATATAACTGTATTTTCGCCAGTGCGGGTTAAGCATGGCTTTCTTCTATCGAAGGTTCCTGGCGTCTTTCGCCAATAATTTGACCATCGGCCAGAATAATCGTTCGCTTAACCCGCCGGGACAGGTCTTTATCGTGAGTCACCATCAAAATGGTCTTGCCCCTGGCCACCAGGTCTTCAAAAAGGTTAAAGATGACCTCTGCCGTTTGGGAGTCAAGGTTGCCGGTCGGCTCATCGCCAACCAGCAGCGGCGGGTCATTCGCCAGGGCGCGAGCGATAGCCGCCCGCTGCTGCTCACCACCGGATACGGCGGAAGGAAGCTTGTAAGCATGGTCAGTCAAGCCGACCTGCTCCAGCAGTTCCAGCGCGCGTTGGTGGCGCTCCCACGGGGCATACATGTGGCCGAAGTCCATCGGCAGCATCACATTTTCGATCACCGTCAGGGTGGGTAACAATTGGAAGAATTGAAAGATGACTCCTACCGCCCGGCCGCGCCAGACGGCAATCTGGCCCTCGCTGAGGGTCTGCACCGGGGTGCCGCCCACCCATACTTCGCCGGAGGTGGGCCGGTCAATGCCCGTAATCATGTTAATCAGGGTGGTTTTGCCGCTGCCCGATTTACCGATCACCGCCACAAACTCGCCGGCCTCAACCTGCAAATCAACTCCCTTCAGGGCCATAAAAGGGCCGGCCGCGGTCTCGTAGCTTTTAACCACCTGCCGCAACTCGATCAAGGGCCGGTCGCCGTTATTGCCAGACCGGTTCAATTTAGCCCCCCCATTTTCGGAGCCATTCCGCTTTAGCCAGTGTTTAAGCATAACACCTCCTTAGAGGTAGAGGTATCCAGAACCAATCCGAAAAATGAAATTCAAAACCTGGCAGGTTCTCGGACAGGGTCTTACCCTCTCAATGAAGCCATCCTCAAGCAATTGCAACCAGGGCGAGTGTTTGCCTGGTTCACATTAAGTTTTTACAACATGTTCGGACAAAGAATGGAAGGGCGAGAGTGGGCTGAAGGCTGTCAAAATTTCAAGCTTGATCCGGCAGCGCCGTAGGAATGAGGTATTAAAACCGGTGCAATCGGGTAACTCCCTGCTCCAGTCGCTTATCGTTATCAGTATAGCATACTGGGACCTTCCTGACAATCCTTTGAACCAGGGAGGCATCGGGTTTCCTCAATGTAGAGTATACCCGACAAATGAGGTTCAATTTAGTGACAAATGTCATCTCTAAATTGGATACATGAAGGTATCTACAACGAGGTTTTTGTGGTATAATAGAGTTACGGAAAAGAATAATAAGGGGGACGCCTGGCCAGAGACTGGGATTACCTCATCCTTTGCTACATTCTTGTACGCCGCCTCGTTAGTGGAGCGGCGTTTTTTGTTGCTGGGGTGAGGTCGCCAGGAAGGAAATTAACTATGCGCATTTTAGCCGTTATTTCAGGCGAGTATGGGCAGCGGAACGTTAACAACATCCGCCGACACACCCCTTCTCGATGGAAAGTGGAAGTCTGGCAGGCCCCGTCTGAGCTGCCGCTGGTTATAAACGCTCCGGCAGATTATGTCCCGCCTACCCTGCCGCCAGCCGACTTGCTCCTCTCTTTCGGCGAACAGCGAGGCATTGCCGAATTACTCCCGGAAGTGGCCCGGGTGACAGGCGCTCGAGTGGTCATTGCGCCGGTAGATAATGAGGCCTGGCTGCCGCGTAGCTTAGCCGGCCGGTTACGAGACCGGCTTCAGGAGATGGGGATTATTTGTGTAACGCCCAAGCCTTTATGTTCGTTGACCAGGAGATACTACGCTGCCGGCCGGGGCCGCTTCATCGAGCACAATGATCCCCTCATCGCCGAATTTGCCCGTTACTTTGGTCAGCCCAAGCTGCGTCTCGGCGCGGATGTTCGAGGTCAGCGAATCAGCGCGGCCGAGGTTGTGCGCGACACCGTTTGCGGTTGTGCCCGTTACGTGGCCCAGGGGTTGGTAGATGTTCCTTTAGAGGAGGCCGAACAGGTGGCCGGCCTGTTGCATGATAATTATCCGTGCCTGGCCAGTATGGATCTCGATGCCGATTATGGCGATACGCTGCTGCATGTTTCCGGCAATTTCATTAAAAACAATGTGGGGGAACAGGTCAAGCCATTCAAACGGAATCGAACATCTCGTGTCAGGACACGCGACGAGTAGTGTGTCCTCATACAAAACTGTTTTAGGCAGTTCCAAGATTTAAATCATCCAATTGTTCTCACCGGCTTGATGCGTGATACGTGATGCGTAAGAAATCTTGCCTGGATACCATCACGCATTACGTATCACGGACTTTGGATAATTATTTTCTTGGAGTTGCCTTAGATTATATTCTGAAGGAGAAACGAATGATTGCCAGATTGGCTCATGGCCGCTTTCATTATGCCTGGATTGTGGTGGGGGTAACTTTTTTGGTGATGCTGTTGACGGCAGGCATTCGTTCGGTTCCAGGAGTGCTCATCTTGCCGCTGGAAGGTGAATTTGGCTGGACCCGGGCGACGGTATCACTGGCCGTCTCGATCAATCTCGTTCTGTACGGCTTATGTGGGCCGTTTGCCGCCGCC
This sequence comes from Chloroflexota bacterium, assembly GCA_016860845.1. Next base: position 320,922 of record BOKF01000002.1, on the reverse strand, counting down.
CTGATGGAAAAGATCGGCATGCGCCGGATGATGGCGACGGCTTTGTTTCTCCTCACCGGCGCGATTCTCCTGACGACACAAATTACCGTACCCTGGCAGCTCTACCTGCTCTGGGGAGCAGTGGTCGGGCTGGGGACCGGGGCGATGGCCGGCTGGATTGCGGCCACCGTCTCGAATCGCTGGTTTGTGGCCCGGCGGGGAGTGGTGGTCGGCCTGCTGACTGCCAGCAATGCCACCGGGCAACTGGTTTTTGTGCCGCTGCTGGCCTCGCTGGTGGCAACCCAGGGCTGGCGGTCGGCGGTGCTGCTGGTGGCCGGGGTGGCGCTGCTGCTCGTCCCGCTGGCGGTTATTTTTATCCGCAACTTTCCCCGAGATGTGGGGCTAAGGCCCTACGGCGCAACTGAGCGCGATGAAGACCCCCGCCCGCGGCCCCATGCGGGCAATCCCTTCACCGGCGCGCTGCAAACCCTGGCCCGCTCGCTGCGCTCCCGTGACTTTTTGCTGCTGGCGGGCAGCTTTTTTATTTGCGGCCTGACCACCAGCGGCCTGGTCGGCACCCACCTGATCCCCTTTGCCCGCGAGTGCGGCCTGTCCGAAGTGACGGCGGCCAGCCTGCTGGCGGTTATTGGCGTCTTCGACGTGCTGGGCACGATGGCCTCCGGCTGGCTGTCGGATCGCTATGACAGCCGCTGGCTGTTGTTCTGGTATTACGGCCTGCGTGGGCTGTCGCTGATGTTTCTGCCGGTGGCCTATGAATTTGGTTTTTACGGTTTGATGCTGTTTGTGGTTTTCTACGGCCTGGATTGGGTGGCGACCGTCCCGCCGACGGTGCGCCTGACCGCCGACATCTTTGGCAAAGCCAACGTAGGCACGGTCTATGCCTGGATTTTTGCCAGCCACCAGCTTGGTTCGGCGGCGGCGGCGTATGGGGCGGGCCTGCTGCGGACCTGGCTGGGCGATTACCAGGCCAGCTTTATTATCGCCGGCCTCTTTGGGCTGCTGGCGGCGGTGATGGTCCTGCGTATCGGGCGAGAGACTCCCCGCGATTTGCTGCCAGTGCGCCAGCCGGAACTCCCGGCCACGCCGGCGAACTGAAAACGACCCCGGTCTTTCAGTAATTACAAAATCACCTCAGCCATGCCGCCCGCCGCGCGTTGAAACGCCCGGCTACTATAGCTGGAAGCCCGCTGAAGCAGGCTCCTGAACCGCTTTGAAGCGGTTTTCAAGTACTGTAGCCGGAGGCTTCCAGCCTTCGGCGGACAGCCATAAATTACCCAATACTCTCATCTCGTAACGATAGCTGTAACGATTAGAGGACGCCCCTTTGGTATATTTCAACCAAGGATCAAGCTTTGATGCTGATCCGGGTTTTCATCAAACTATTATAAATTTCTTACCAAGGGGGATTATTTCGTGAACACAGCTTACGGGGAAACCACCACGTCATTCTCAATGGCCCAGGAACTCCAATTACGGCCGGCTATCCAGGGGACTGTCATTACTCCGGATGACCCGCAGTATGATGAGGCCCGCCAGGCCTGGAATCTGTCGGTTGACCAGCGCCCGGCGATGATCGTCATCGCGGACGGCGTCGAGGATGTGGTCGGGGCCGTCCGGTTTGCGACGCAGGCAGGTCTCAACCTCACCGTCCAGGGGACGGGACACGGCGTGGTCCGCCCGGCCAATGACAGCCTGCTTCTCATCACGTCGAAAATGAAGACCGTCCGGGTGGATGCGGCCGCTCAAACCGCCTGGGTGGAAGCCGGGGTCAAATGGGGCGAAGTCTTGGAAAAGACGCAGGCGGTCGGACTGGCGCCGCTGCTCGGTTCCTCACCGGACGTGGGGGTGGTCGGCTATACCCTGGGCGGCGGCTATGGCTGGTTGGGGCGCAAGTACGGCCTGGCCACCGACAGCGTCCGTTTCTTTGAACTGGTCACGGCTGATGGGCGGCTGCTGCGGGCCAGCGAGACGGAAAACAGCGACCTCTTCTGGGGACTGCGGGGCGGCGGCGGCAGTTTTGGGATCATCACCGGGATGGAGATCAAGCTGTATCCGGTCTCTACCGTCTACGGGGGCAATCTCTTCTATCCGCTTAGCATGGCGAAAGAAGTCTATGCCCGCTACCGTGACTGGATCACGTCGGTCCCCGATGAATTGACCTCTTCGATTGTGATCATGAACTATCCCCCGATCCCTGAGATCCCGGAATTTCTAAGGGGGCAGTCCTTCGTCATCATCCGGGGGCTTTACTGTGGTCCCGTCCAGGAAGGTGAAGCCCTGCTGCAGAGCTGGCGTGACTGGCGAGCGCCCTATTTCGACGGCTGGCGGGTGATGCCGTTCAGCGAGGTGGGCACGGTCAGTGCTGAACCGCTCGATCCCATGCCCATCCACAGCTCCGGGGCGTGGCTGGCCGAGTTGAGCGATGAGGTCATTGATATTCTGCTGCGGACCGTCGCTCCGGGCAGTAACGGCCCCAGCCCGCTTATCTTTGCCGAAATACGTCACGTCGGCGGGGCGGTCGCGAGGGTTAGCCCGCAGGCCAGCGCTTATGGCAATCGCGACGCGGCCTTCCTGCTCCACCTGCTGGGCGTGACGCCCACGCCTGAGGCTTATCGCCAGCTCGCCCAGTATACCGGTCAAATCAAGGAGCAACTGCGGCCCTACCTGACCGGCGGAGTGTACATGAACTTCCTGGAGGGCGAGGAATCGCAGCGGCGGGTTGAGAGCGGCTATGCGCCGGAAGCCTACCGCCGCCTGGCGGCGCTAAAAGCCGCCTACGATCCCGACAATCGCCTGCGTTCGGGCTTTAATATCCAGCCTGCTCGTTAAAAGAAGCGGGGTATCTGCCGGTATTTAGCCTGGTTACGCGCGAGACAGCCCGGATCGAAGTGAACCAATTAGGAGTTACGCAGTTCAGGGTAGTTTAGCCCCTTGTGGGCGGGCTACCACCCAATTGCGTAACTCATACAAATAATCCCCACGGTGGTCCTTTATCATGGCCCTGTGGGGATTATTTTGCCTCTAAATAAAACCACAAAAATTGTTCGGAACGGTAGGGACGCAAAATAGACAGGATTTACAGGATTAACAAGATTTTTGGACTATTTTTATCCTGTAAATCTTGTTAATCCTGTCGAGAAATAAAAAACTCCGAACTGAGGTTATTAGCTCATTTGACTACCTTCCCTCGATTTGACCCTGCCGCCTGGCTTCCAGTAATCAATATTAATGGTTGAATAAGCCAGTGAGTTATGTTAGAATAAACCCACCAAACCGGAACATTTCAATATGGACTGGTAATGCCAACCAAGCTTTCTCCCCAAGAGTTTGTCGCCAAATGGCGTCATACTAGCCTCAAAGAACGCTCCGCGGCCCAGGAGCATTTTATTAACCTCTGCCAACTGGTAGGCCACGAGACGCCCGCCGAGGCTGACCCGACCGGCGAAAGCTTTACCTTTGAAGCCGGGGCAGCCCTCTCCCCCAGCCCTTCGGTCGCCTCTCCCGTTAACCCCCTCCCCGGCCCTCCCCCTGCTAGGGGGAGGGGGAGGGTGGGGGTTGGCTGGGCCGATGTCTGGAAAAAGGGCTACTTTGCCTGGGAGTACAAAGGCAAACACGCCGACCTCGACAAAGCCTACCAGCAGTTGCTCCAATACCGGGAGGCTTTGCAGAACCCCCCTCTCTTAGTTGTCTCCGATATTGACTCCATCGTGATCCACACCAACTTTACCAACACCATTAAACGGGTTGAACGGCTGAGCCTGGATGACCTGCTCACACCCGCAGGCATGGCCAGGCTGCGGGCCGTGTTTTATGAGCCTGATGATTTCAAAGTCGCTCAAACAACGGCTCAAGTCACCCAGGAGGCGGCCAAAGAGTTTGCCCGCTTAGCCGAAATGCTCCGTAAGTATGGCGAAGACTCCCACGAAATCGCTCATTTTTTGATCCGGCTGCTGTTCTGTCTCTTTGCCGAGGATATAGGCTTACTGCCTGAACGGATTTTTAACCGGCTGGTGACCCAGACCCGCCGCAATTCTACTGCGTTTACGGCCCAACTGCGCCACCTGTTTGGGGCAATGGCCAGCGGGGGCTGGTTTGGGCCCGACCAGATCGCTCATTTTGATGGGGGTTTGTTTGATAACGATGTGGTCCTGCCCCTGGACAGCGACAGTATGGACATTCTGGTCAAAGTGGCCGGCCTCGATTGGGGGAGTATCGAGCCTTCCATTTTGGGGACGCTGTTTGAGCGCAGTTTAGACCCCTCCAAGCGGGCGCAGTTGGGGGCGCACTATACCAGCAAAGAGGACATATTACTGATCGTCGAGCCGGTGTTGATGGCTCCCCTGCGGCGGCGATGGCAGGAAGTAAAGGCTGAGGCTGAGGCTAAGGCTGAGGCTAAGGCTGAGGCTAAGGATCGGGGACAGCGGACAAAGCTGGAAAATGAATTACGAAGGCTGCTGACTGGCTTTGCGGGTGAAATTGCCGAGGTTAAAGTTCTTGACCCGGCTTGTGGCAGCGGCAATTTTCTTTACGTAGCCCTCAAGCAGCTCCTTGACCTGGAAAAAGAGGTCGTCACCCTGGCCGGAGATTTAGGGGTAGGCCGCTTCTTTCCCGCTGTTTCTCCGGCCCAACTCTATGGCATTGAGATCAATCCCTATGCCCACGAACTGGCCCAGGCGACGGTGTGGATTGGTTACATTCAATGGCTGCGGGACAACGGCTTTGGCGATCCGAGCGAGCCGATTTTGAAGCCTTTGCACAACATCGTGCAGATGGACGCCGTTTTAGCCTACGACGAGCAGGGGCAACCCTTTGAACCAGAATGGCCGGAAGCTGATGTCATCATTGGTAATCCACCGTTTTTGGGCGGGAAGCGGTTACGTAGAGAATTGAGAGACAAGTATATAGATGACATTTTTGTTTTGTATAACGATCAGGTTTCGCATGAAGCTGATTTAGTTTGTTATTGGTTTGAAAAGGCACGTATGCTTATTGAGGTGGGAAAGTTGAAACGTGCTGGACTTTTGGCTACACAAGCTATTCGTGGAGGAGCAAACCGAAAAACTTTGGAGCGAATCAAGAAAACAGGCGACATCTTTTGGGCGCAATCTGATCGTAATTGGATACTTGATGGTGCAACCGTCCATGTTTCAATGGTGGGTTTCGATACAGGCGAAGAAACAGAAAAATTCCTTAACGGGCAAAAGGTTGCCGTTATAAATTCAAACCTTACAAGTATTGTGGATTTAACACCAGCGAAGCAATTATCAGAGAATAAAGGACTTTCCTTTATGGGTGTTACCCCGGCTGGCCCTTTTGATATTTCGGGTGAGGTAGCACGTAAGTGGTTACAAGCCTCATTAAACCCAAATGGCCGCCCTAACTCTGACATAGTGCGCCCCTACTATAACGGAGTAGATTTAGCTCAACACCCTAGAGAGGTTTGGATTGTGGATTTTGGGGTGAACATGCCCATAGAAGAGGCTGCACTGTATGAATTACCCTTTGAGCATGTGAAACAAAACGTTTATCCAATTCGGAGTAAAAACAATCGTAAAAGTTATCGCGAAAAATGGTGGTTACATGCTGAAACCCGTTCAGGGATGAGAATTGCTTTGCATCCACTCAAGCGATATATCGGGACATCAATGGTATCTAAACATCATTTCTTTTCTTGGATACCTAGAGAAGTTTTACCTGCTAATCTTATTATTGTTGTTGCCCGTGAGGATGATTATTTCTTTGGGTTACTACATTCAAAACCTCACGAATTATGGGCAAGGAATAAAGGTACACAACTTCGTGAAGCAGAAAGCGGGTCACGCTATACACCTACTACCACCTTTGAAACCTTCCCCTTTCCCTGGCCGCCCGGCCGGGAACCTAAAGATGATCCCCGCGTCGAAGCTATTGCCCAGGCCGCCCGTGAATTGGTCCAGAAGCGGGATAACTGGCTCAATCCACCCGATGCAAGCGAGGCAGAACTCAAAAAGCGCACCCTGACCAACCTCTATAATGAGCGCTCTACCTGGCTTGATCTGGCCCACCAAAAGCTGGACCGCGCTGTGTTCGATGCTTACGGCTGGCCCTATGATCCTTCGCCCGGCTCGGGACAGGGCCTGAGCGACGAGGAAATATTAGCCCGGCTGCTGGCTCTCAATCTGGAGCGGGCCGGAGTAGAGAAGCAAACGTGACTTTGTATCTGGTTGAGTGACTGAGAGCATTCGGTAATTCCCAAATTACCTCAGCCACGCCACCCGCCGAGCGTTGAAACGCCCGGCTACCAGAGGGGGAAGCCCGCTGAAGCAGGCTGCTGAACCGCTTTGAAGCGGTTTTCAGCTATGGTAGCCGGGGGCTTCCAGCCCTCGGCGGGCGGCGATGAATTACCGAATACTCTCTGACTATATAAAACGATTGCTTGAAGCCGGGGTAATCACGCCTACGCCGGAGTCTAGTGCAGAATCAAGAGACCTTTTCGGAAATGTCATTCTGAGGCGAAGCCGAAGAATCTCCATGCAACGTAACTAGGTACTAATTACCCCAGGACTCCTAAAGAAGAATGTCAACGCAATGACTAAGAGAGCGTCAACGTACAATCGGGGTGATTCATCTGATGTCCCTCCTGCTACGCTTGAGTCCAGCAGTTGTTTATTACCAATTCTGCTCATGGTTACTGTTCTACTAACGGTGGGCACTATCCTTGCCGTAGGATTGCTCTTCTTGGGAGGGGGGGGTGGAACCTTAATCGAAGAACCAACACCCACTCCTCTCCCTACACCCACCCCGACGCCAAGTTTTGAGATAACCCAAGACACGGCGATTTCCAGGACTGACAGGCTTGGTGAAATAAGTATTGAATACCCCCTCAGGATGAGTCCTGGTTCCAGTGATTCGGTGCGAGTATCAATCTATATTCCTGTCAGACTTGCGTCACTTATTCCGCTAGGAATTGAGAGAATAGAAATACCGCCTGATGCTCCAAAAGTTATAGGGGAACTTAACTCTCACCAAGCCGTTATCATCGTCACTGAAACCATGCGAGTTGACTTGTCCTCACCTACTTTTAAGGTAGAAAATCTATATCCTTTAAAACAAAAGTTAAACCTGGATAGTGTAAACGAGGCAACCCTTTGGGCCTGGACAATTGTAGCACCCATTACAATTGGCACTCATGTTTTAACTCTTCGAGTTTTATCGGGTGACAGCGATACCCCTAACTGGGTTGGAAACATAAAAGTTGAAGTCGCAGAACTGGAACAGCCCTCACCCATCTTACCCTGGGTGATTGTTTTACTGATGGTTATAATTGGCTTAGTCGGCTTTTTGGGCACAAAAGGTCGTCTACCCATTAGCCCCTTTACCCGAAAAGATCATCTTCAAAGGGAAATAATGAAGTGGACGCGTCGCTTACAAGGACTTAAAGAGAAAAAGGCTACTCTGGGTCTTGCGGCTGACCCCAGCCTTGACATCGAAATAGAGGAGATTGAAGCAAAGATTGAAGAATTGCAGACCGAGTTGGCTCAGGTAAATTAAAAACGCGACAGCGAGGATAAAACACGCGACACATAATGACAGTCATAGCAGCGTATACTCGAACCCAGGCTAAGCCCGGTGGCCTGTTTTTGCCGGGAAGAGCCGGGGCGAGTAGAATCGGCGCAAAAAGGAGTCAATCTATGAAAACTGTGCCCCAACTTACCGCCGCCGAGGCAGCCGCCTTGGTTCCCGACGGGGCGGTGATTATGGCCGGTGGTTTCGGCATGACCGGCAACCCAATTCACCTGTTCCACGCCCTGGCCGAGCGCCCGGTAAAGAACTTAACCATCATTTCCAACAATGTCGGCGAGCCGGGGCTGGGCGGCGGCCGGCTGCTGCGCAACGGGCAGATCAGCCGGGCCGTCGGTTCCTTCTTTACCTCCAATCCCGAAGCAGTGCGGGCCGTCCAGAACGGCAGCATGGCGGTCGAACTGCTGCCGCAGGGCACGCTGGCCGAGGCTATCCGGGCCGGCGGGGCTGGCCTGGGCGGTTTCTTTACGCCGACCAGCGCCGGCACAGCCCTGGCCGAAGGCCGCGAAAGCCGGGTGATTGACGGCGTCGAGCAGGTCTTTATCCCGGCGCTGCGGGCGGACGTGGCCTTTGTGCGGGCCTGGCGGGCCGATACCGCCGGCAACCTGGTCTACCGCATGACCGAGCGCAACTTTAACCCGCTCATCGCGACCGCCGCCAACCTGGTCATTGCCGAAGTCGAGGAGATTGTGCCGGTGGGCAGGCTGTCGCCGGACGAGATTGTGACCCCCGGCATTTTTGTGGACTACCTGGTGCAGGCCCAGACCACGCTGGAGGATTTGGGTACGTCGGCCTCGGTCGAGAGCGGCAAGGAAACCGACCCGACCCGGCTGGCGATGGCTCGCCGCGCCTTTGCCGAGCTAAAGCGGGGGGATGTGGTCAACCTGGGCATCGGCATCCCGACCCTGGTGGCCGATTTGATCACGCCGGAGCACGGCATTATTCTGCACACCGAAAACGGGCTGCTGGGCGTCGGGCCGGCCCCGGCCAGCGGCGGGGCGCTGGAATACCCGGTCAACGCGGGCAAGCAGCCGGTGACGGCCCTGCCCGGCGCTTCGTATTTTGACAGCGCGGTTTCCTTTGCCATGATCCGCGGCGGCCACGTGGATGTGGCAATTATGGGTGGGTTGCAGGTGGACGAGGCGGCCAACCTGGCCAACTGGGCCGTGCCGGGCAAGCCGCTGCTGGGCGTCGGCGGGGCGATGGACCTGGCTTCGGGCGCGAAAAAGCTGATCATCACCATGACCCACGCCAGCCGCGAGGGGGAGCCGAAAATTGTGCCTCACTGTACCCTGCCGCTCACGGCAATGGCGGCGGTGAATGTCGTCATCACCGATCTGGCCGTGTTTGAGTTTATTAACGGCCAGTTGACCCTGATCGAGTTGATGCCCGGCGCCACGCTGGAGCAGGTTCGCGCCCTGACCAGCGCCCGCTTTGTCGAGGCGTTGGGGTAGGAACAGTCTCTTTTTAACGGACTTACGTGGTTGAAGGATCCCCTCTAACCTCCTTACAGTCGCCCACAGGGGGGAGAATCAGCTTAAGTCCCTCCCTTTGGGAGGGATTTAGGGAGGGCTTTTCCACCCACTGCGTAACTCCTGTCTTTAAGGTAGCAACTTAGGTTATTTAAGAATAAAAGGCCGCTCGTACCTTACAAGCGGCCCTTATGTTTGGCTGGACCCGACTAAACGCTTCTGTGGTAACCTACCTTCTCAAGGCGCGGTAAAGAGCCAGCAGCACAATCGCGCCGACGACGGCGATGATCAGGCTGCGGAAGTCAAAACCGGAAATGTCGCCAAAACCGATCAAAGTACCGATAAAGCCGCCCACAATGGCCCCGGCGATGCCGAGCAGAATCGTGACGATAAATCCCCCCGGATCACGGCCCGGCATAATCGCTTTGGCCAATATCCCGGCAATAAGCCCCAGGACGATCCAAGATAAGATTCCCATGTGATTCCTCCCTTAAAACCTTCACTTAAACTATCGTTTCAACAATAAGTTGGCCTGACTGTAATTGACCACACCGCTGTGAATTAAACGGTTAGGTCCAGCATCCCAATTATACTCGCTTCCTATCTTTTCCTCAATTTTGAGGCAGTGGTGCATCACTCAGGTGACTGGCACTTTTCTCCTGGCAAGACGATTGAGAACAACAAAGCTTAGAGCTAACCAAGTGCCAGTCACCTTTAGCCTGAGCAGTTATGGCAGGGGCGCATTTGACAAGAAGCACAAAATAGGTGAGATTATCTGACCAGGGAGGCGTTTATGGCCGAGGGAGATAAACGTAAACCGGAACCAACCCAGCCCCCGGTTTTTATTGTTTCAGGGGGTAAGGGTCTCTCCGCGGAGCAGTTGACCCGGACTGCGCTGGCTCAGTTTAAAGAGGCGGATCTGCCGGTTATTGTTGTGCCGCATGTGCAAGCGGTGGACCAGATAAAAGCCGTAGTAGATCAGGCGGCTGAAACGGGCGGCACCATCATTCATACCCTGGTTGACAGTAAAATGCGGCGAACCATGACCCACCTGGCCCGTGACCGCAATGTGGTGGCCATTGATTTGATTGGCCGGGTGCTGTCACGATTAGCTAAGGTGCTGGGCCAGGAGCCGCTGGGCCAGCCCGGAGAGTATTGGAAGATCCGCCAGACTTATTTTGAGCGGGTTGAGGCCATTGAGTACACTGTCGCGCACGACGATGGCCGCGATCCCGCCGGCTGGCCGCTGGCCGAAATTATGCTGGTCGGCATGTCCCGGTCAGGCAAAACGCCGCTCAGTATGTATCTGTCTGTACTCGGCTGGAAAGCGGCCAATTTGCCTCTCTTGCCTGATGTGCCCCCGCCGCCAGAACTGTTACAACTGGACCGGCGGCGGGTGGTAGGGCTTTACATCGAACCGGGCCAGCTTTTGGCCCACCGCCGGCAGCGGCAGCGCACTCTGGGTACGTCCAGTCTATCCGATTATACCGACCCGCTTAAAATCCATGAGGAAGTAGAGACGCTGCGCCAGTTTTATCGGCGCAACGGCTTTGCCCAGGTGAATGTGACCGATAAATCCATCGAAGAGTCTGCCGGCGAGGTGATCGCCCTGGTCACCCGGCGGTTAGAACTATCACCCGGTTAAGTTATCCCCCTGCCAAATAAATCTGTATCCAAATCTATACCTTTTCTGCCAGAAAGATATATTGCCCTTTCTTCAGTTTTGCCATAGGCTAGAACGGTCGAATTTCACCCTCACTTTTGAGCCAGCCTCAGAAAAAGATTATTCTCCCCGCCTGCACACGTAGAAAAAGCCCCCTGAAAAAGTACAAGGCCTCACTATTCTTTTACAAATCTAAGGAGCTTTGAGCATGAAAGTAAAAATGATCGTGTTGAGTCTGCTGGCGGGGGGCATGTTAGCCCTGCTGCGCTGGCCCGGTTTGGCCCTGGCGGACGGGCCGGCTATTTGCAGCACCCCGAATCTGCCTATCCCCGATGCCGTTGATGAGACCCAACCCGGCGTAATCACAGATACCCTCAGCGTGGCCCAGAGCGGGGTCATGACCGACCTGAATATCTCGATAGCGGCCAATCACGATTGGGTGGGAGATCTCAGCTTCACCTTGACCCACCTCGATACGGGTAATTCTGTCACCCTCATTGACCGGCCCGGCACGCCGCCGGGGGAGTTTGGCTGTAACGGCGACGACATCGCCGCCACGCTTGACGACGAAGCGGCCGCTCCCGTGGAGGATGCCTGTAATCGGCCAGGCCCCATCGCTATTTCCGGCGTGTTTACCCCCAATAACCCTTTAAGCCTGTTTGATGGGGAGAACATCGCCGGGACGTGGCAGTTAACCGCCTCCGACCATGCCGGCTTGAGCACGGGTAGTCTGGGGCAGTGGTGCCTGATCCCGGCTCCGCAAGCCGATTTGGCGCTCAATAAGCAGGTGAATCAGGCTAATCCGGCGGAAAACGAAGTGATTACCTACACCGTGCGCCTGAGCAACAATGGGCCGGATGAGGCGACCAATGTGATAATCAGCGACACCCTGCCGGTCAGCCTCACGTTTGTCTCCGCCGATCCCAGCCAGGGGACTTACAACGCTGGAACGGGTCTCTGGGAAGCGAACAGCCTGAGTGCGGGTCAGAGCGCTACCCTGACCCTGGCGGCCATGGTCAATGGGGCCACCCTGGGCCAGACCATTATCAATACGGCTGAAGTTGGCTCGGCGGGCCAGCTTGATTTATTTAGCGCCAATAACGCCGACGACGCGCTGATCAGAGTAACCAATGCCGACCTGGCCCTGACCAAAACGGTCAGCCAGCCCACCCCTGGGGAAAATGAAGTGATTAGTTATACCGTCACGGTTTTCAACAACGGGCCGGACGGAGCGACTGGGGTCGTGGTCAGCGATACGCTGCCGCTCAGCCTGAGCCTCGTTGCCGCCGGCGTAAGCCAGGGCAACTACGACAGCAGCGGCGAGTGGTCCGTGGGCAAACTGCTGGCCGGCAGAGCCGCTACCCTGACCCTGACGGCGACGGTCCAGGCCGGCGCCGCCGGGCAGACGATTACCAATACGGCCCTGGTGAGCGCCTCGGAGCAGAATGACGCGGACAGCAGCAATAACAGCGCCAGCGCGCCCATCACCGTGACCAATGCCGATTTAGCCGTGAGTAAAATCGTAGATAATCCCGGCCCCAAAGAGGGTGGGCCGCTGCTCTACACCGTCACCGTGACCAACAACGGGCCGGACGATGCGACCGGGGTGGTCGTCGGTGACACGCTGCCGCTCAGCGTGACTCTGGCTGCTTCGAGCACCAGCCAGGGGGGGTACGATGGCGCCACCGGGCTGTGGCAGGTGGGTGACTTAACCGCCAGCGCCAGCGCCACCCTGACTCTTTCGGCTACGGTCCAAACAGGCACGATCGGGCAAATCATCACCAACACGGCCGCCATCAGCGCTTCAGACCAGTCGGACGCCGATTTGGGCAACAATAGCGCCGACGCGGTCGTCAGGGTTAGCAGCGCTGACCTGGCCCTGAGCAAAACGGTGGACCAGGCCGATCCCGACGAAAATGAACTGATTGTGTACACGGTGGTGATGACCAACCAGGGACCGGATAACGCTACCGGCGTGGTTATCAGCGAGACGCTGCCCCTGAGTCTCACCCTGGTCACGTCGAGCACCAGCCAGGGCAGTTACGATAGCAGCGCCGGACGCTGGCAGGCCGGCAACTTGCTGGCGGGTGAGACCGCCACGCTGAGCCTTACCGCCGTGGTGAACGCCGGAACGGCCGGACAAACCCTGACCAACACCGTCGAGGTTAGCCAATCTGACCAATCCGACCCATTTACGGCCAACAATATTGCCAGCGTCCCGGTCACTGTAACCAATGCCGACCTGGCCGTGAGCAAGAGCGTGGATAACCCTAATCCCAGGGGAAACGACCTGTTCAATTACACGGTGACGGTGAGCAACAACGGGCCGGATGAAGCGACCGGCGTCGTCATCAGCGAGACGCTGCCGCTGAGTCTCAGCCTGGTTACCTCCACTGCGAGCCAGGGCAGCTACAACAACAGCCTGGGGGCATGGGAGGTGGGCAGTCTCCCGGCCGGCCAGAGCGCGGCTTTGACTCTGACGGTGGCTGCCCAGGCGGGCACTGCCGGGCAGATCATTACGAACACGGCTCAAGTGGGGGCGGCGCAGGGAGACACAAATGGAGGTAATAATTCCGCCAGCATCACCACCACAGTGGTCGGCGCCAACCTGTCAATCAGCAAGAACAGCTCCGAGGCGGTAGCCGCGGGCAGCGTATTTACTTATACCATTACTGTGACCAACAGCGGTCCCTCGGCGGCGACAGGGGTGGTGGTCAGCGATACGCTGCCGGCGGAATTAAATTTTGTGTCGGTTGAGCCAGGGCTGCCCACCTGCGCCGAAGCGAGCGGTGTTATTAGCTGTACCCTCGGCACGTTGAACAACGGCGCTGCCATCAGTGTAACCCTGGCAGTTACTCCCACCACGGTTGGGACTGTGACCAACACCGCCAGCGTGGCCAGCAATGAAACCGACCCCATCCTGTCTGATAACAGCGCTATGGCGGAGACCATCATCGGTCCAGCCGCGCCGGAGGCCATACCGCTATATTTACCCATGATTGCAAAAGAATAGCCCTCTGCGGATGGTTCTTCTTGCCGAATTGGCTAATATCTGGTTAAATTACCCCTAGATAGAGAGTGATGAAACTGAGGAGTCCAAAATATACTTTGGACTCCTCAGTTAACCTTTTTATTTGGGGAGAGACAATGGCCATCCAATGGGGCGTAGGCATGTGGCAACTGCCGCCCCAGCAGTTGACTGAAGTCGTCCAGTTGTGCGAGCAACTGGGTTACGACCAGTTTTGGCATGCGAATCACAAGCTGGACCGCGATATGACCGTCGGTTTGACCCTGGCGGCGGTGTATTCGCAGCAGCTCAAGCTGGGCACGTTTGTCGCTGATCCCTACGTGATCCACCCGGCTATGACCGCCGCAGCCGTCGCCACGCTGGACGAGTTATCGGGCGGGCGGGCGGTGCTGGTCCTGGGAGCGGGGATGATGGGCTTTCGGGCGATGGGTTTTGAGCGCCGCAAACCATTGACGGCGGTTGAAGAAGCCATCCACGTTATCCGCCGCCTGTGGGCGGGGGAGACGGTAACGTTTGCGGGGGAAGTTATCCAGGTGAAAGAAGCTCGCCTGGGCTTTCCGTCGCGGCCCGATATTCCCATCTTCATTGCCGCACGGGGGAATCGTATGTTCCGGTTGGCCGGTCGGCTGGCCGACGGGGCGATGATCTCCACGTATGCCACGCCGGAGGGAGTCCGCTACGCCATGAGCCAGGTGGCCCAGGGAGCGCAGGAAGCGGGCCGCTCGCCGGAGAGCGTGACGGTGATCCTGCGGGTGGATGCCTGCATCAATGCCGACGTGCAGGCGGCGCGGGCCGCGGTCAAACCGATTATTGCCGGTTCGCTGGGCAGCAGTTACCCGGACCGCGCCTTTGTCGAGGCGGCCGGCCTGACCGTTCCGGTGGAATTGGAGGAAATCATTCGCGAGGGGGATGAGGGGCGTATTTGGGCCGCTTCGGCCCTGGTCCCGGATGATTTTGTCGAGCATTTTGCCTGGGCCGGTACGGCCGAGCAGGTCGCAGCCCAGGTGGCGCGGGTCGTGGCGGAGGGCGTCACGAATATAACCATTGTCCCCAACCCCCCGGATGCGGTTACCCCCACCCTCACCGCTTTTGCCAGCGAGGTGATCCCAAAAGTGGTTCCTATTTAATCATCGGCAGTATTTTCGCCGGGACTGGGCGATTTATTGCCGGTTATGGATATTTATCCGTAACCAACCCGTCAGTGGAGTTAAGTCCGTCAATTACCGGTTACGGATTCAAATCAATAGACCTTTACTTAACAAAAAAGCCAGGGAGCCTCTCCCTGGCTTTTTCACAGGCCGAACGTTACTCTGCTGCGGCCAGCGGGATGATCTTGCCATCCTCGCCCTGGTGAAACGGCAGCCACTTGCTCTCGTCCTGGTTCAGCCGGTGCTTCATGGCGTTGCGCTTGTGAACCTCGTCAAAGGCCTCCGGCTTGATGGACAGCTCGTGACCTTCCAATAAGCCCAGCACGCCTTCCTGGCCCGGTTCCGGCCGCTTTTCGACTTTGGCTTCCCAGGCTTTGATAGCCTCGGGATCATAGTCGCCGGCCTCGGTGTAGGTCGTGATATAACCTTCGTAGTTGCGCAGAACCACTTTGCCCGGCGCCTGGGAAATGAGATACTGCGGCGACACCGGAATCTTGCCGCCGCCGCCGGGGGCGTCAATGATGTACTGCGGGACGGCATAGCCGGAGGTATGGCCGCGCAGTCCCTCGATAATCTCAATGCCCTTGCTGACCGAGGTGCGGAAATGGCCCGCGCCTTCCACCAGGTCGCACTGGTAGAGGTAGTAAGGGCGGACCCTCATTTGCACCAACTGCTGCACCAACTCGCGCTGAATATGAACCGAATCGTTGACGCCGGCCAAAAGAACGCTCTGGTTGCCCAGGGGAACGCCGGCCCGGCTCAGTTTGTCGCAGGCCCGGTACAATTCAGGCGTGATTTCCCTGGGGTGGTTGACATGGATATTGAGCCACAAGGGGTGGTATTTGGCCAGCGTTTCGCACAACTCATCAGTCACCCGCTGGGGCAGGAAAACCGGCACCCGGCTGCCGATGCGGATAATCTCGATGTGTTCGATCTGGCGTAATTCACCCAGCAGGTAATCCAGAATGCGCGGCGAAACGGTCAGTGGGTCGCCGCCGGATAGGAGCACATCACGCACCTGGGGCGTGCGGCGGAGGTAATCGAGCTGCAGCTCAAATTCGGCTTTGCTAAAGGTGGCCGCGGCATCGCCGACAATACGGCTGCGGGTGCAGTAGCGGCAGTAGCTGGCGCACTGCGTCGTGACCAGCATCAGCACCCGGTCAGGGTAGCGGTGGACCAGCCCCGGCACCGGGCTGTGCCGGTCTTCGGCCAGGCTGTCTTCCATCATGCTGTCAAAGGCTTTGAGCTCGCGCCCTTTGGGAATAACTTGCTGCCGCACCGGGCACATGGGGTCATGGGGATCAATCAGGCTGGCAAAGTAAGGGGTAATATCCAGCCGGAACTTATCGGGCGCAGAAATGCCCGCAATTTCCTCGTCGGTTAAATGAATAAAGGTTTCCAGTATTTCCAACTCGCTGACGCGATGACTTAGTTGCCAGCGCCAGTCGTTCCATTTTTCGTCAGGCACATCGGCCCAGATAGACGGGCGGGGAGTGGCTCCCTGGACCCACTCGTTGGTTAATTTTGACATTGGCGGCCTCCGCTTAATTGCCAGGTGAATTTCTTGGGATTATAGCAAGATATTGAGTTGATGTCAATGAAAAAGTTTGTAAAAAACCATCAGTTTTTATTAAGTTTTATTGACTAAACCCAGTAAAGACTATATATTTTGTATATTGATCGGTTATATAACAAAACTTTAATATCTCGAGGTCGTTATGGAGAAACTTGATGCGTTGGATAAACGGATTTTGGCCATATTGCAGGAAGATGGGCGAGCATCGCATGTCAATATTGCCCGGCGGCTAGGGGTGAGCCACACCCGGGTGCGCGACCGGGTACTGCGGATGGAGGAAGCGGGGGTGATCGAGGGCTATCAGGTGGTCATCAACCCTTCGGTGTTGGGCCAGGGGGTGCTGTGTATCGTTCAATTGGAGGTAGATCAGCGCCTGGATTTTGAGGAAACGGTCAGAGAAATGCTCAAAATTGACGAGGTTGTAGAGGTGACTAATCTGACCGGCCAAGTAGATGCCCATGTGCGGGTCTGGGCCAGGGATATTCCTCACCTGCGAGAAATTTTATACAACAAGTTAAGCACGCTGCCGGCCCACAAGAGCACCAGCTCGACGATTGTGTTGAAGCAGTGGCGGAAGCCGTTGGGGTTGGGTGATTCTAATTAGTTAGTTTCGCCTTTGGGCAGAACAATGGCTTTTGAGCGGGCCGGTGGCACGGGGGGGACTTTGTCTGCGTCGGGGAAAGCTTGGGCTAACTCTTCATCACTGGGCAGTTCAACCGGGGGAGAGGTAGCATAGGTGACATCTTCGGGCCAGGGGTCCAAATTCAAAAGGCGGCAGCGCACATAGTGGGCGATAGAGCCTAATGTAGCCAGCAGGGGCACAATGAGCAGGGCGCCCAGAATGCCCCATAAAACTACAGCGCCGATGATGGCCACAAAAATCAGGCCCTCATTCATGTTCAGGAAATAGCCCATGACCCGCGGGCGCAGCCAGATGGCTTTGATCTGGATCAGCACAAAATAAATGCCAAAGACCAGAAAGGCAAACCAGAAATTGGAAATAGGCAGAAAATCGGAACCTTGAAAGAGGGCCACCAGGACCGCCAGGATAGCGGCAATCGTCGGCCCAACTTCGGGGATGACGGTCAAGACGCCAGTCAAGAGGCCCAGGGCCAGGGCGCCGGGCAGGCCGATGGCGGTCCAAACCACCATAAAAGTGATCCCGACAATCAGCATCAAGACCAGCGTGCCGCGCAAATAGGCCCACCAAATGACATCTATTTCTATCAGTAAACGGCTCAGATCGGGTTGGGCTTGTTCGGGAGCCAGCCGGACAAGCCAGGCGACCAGGCGTTCGCCGTCGAGGAGCAGGTAGTAGGTGCTGACCAAAATCACAATGAGCCAGGCAAAGCTGGTCGAGGTGCGCTCAATGACGGCCAGCGCGCCTTCTGGAGCCGGGGTGAATGACTCGGTGGTGAGTCTCAACAGGTCAGACAGCAGTTGCCCCAGGTAGATTTGCTGATTGAACAGAATGATGGGGTTCGCCAGCCACTCTTCTAACTCGGCTTCAATGCCGATCAGATAAGTAGTCAGGCCGGTTAACTGCCTGACTGCTACCGGGGCGAAGGTACTGGGGATGACAATTAATAAAGTTAAACATGAGAAATAAACCAGAGCCACCGCCCAACCGTGAGGCAAGCGGGTATGAGTTGTCACCAGCCTAACCAGCGGATTTAGAATGTAGGCTAGAAGAATAGCAATAATCATCGGCTCGATCATGGGGTGAATCACCCAAACGATCAAGCCGATCAATACCAGGCTTACAGATACTACGACTGCCCGCGTAAATGTGCTCCACTGATAAGACATTTAACTTCTTAATCCCTGGTAATCAGGCGTCCAAGTTAAGACTCGGCCGCGTCGGTCTGAATTGTTTTCGCCCGGCGGCTCTGAATGTATTCGAAGACGGGGGGTAACAAAGAGATAAAAATGATAACAATGACGACCAGTTCAAAGTTTCGTTTAACAAAAGGCAGGTTGCCAAAGAAGTAGCCGCCAAAGATGAAAATTGCGCACCAAAGGACTCCCCCGAAAATATTGTAAAATATAAAGTGGCTGTAGGTCATGCTGCCCACCCCGGCCACAAAGGGAGCGAAAGTCCGGACAATGGGGACAAAGCGGGCCAGAACAATGGCTTTGCCGCCGTACTTTTCATAAAATTGGTGGGTTCGCTCCAGGTATTCTTTCTTCAAAAAGCGAATGTTGCCTGAAAATGCGCGCGGGCCAATCGCATGACCGATCCAGTAATTTGCCGTATCGCCGAGAATGGCGGCCAGGGTGAGCAAAATAAACAAAAGGATTACATTCAGCCCGGAATTTTCCATGGCGGTCACAGCGCCGGCAGCAAAAAGCAGCGAGTCGCCCGGCAAGAAAGGGGTAACAACCACTCCGGTTTCCAGAAAGATAATCAGAAACAGTAAGACGTATGTCCAGGTTCCATAGGCTTGAGTTACTTTAGGTAAGAATTCATCGAGATGCAAAAAGAGGTCTAAGATTTCAGACATTAGTAATATATTCTCCTATTATTGCTTGGGTCGCTTTAAAGTTATGGAAATTGAAACTATATTGAATGGTATAGAGTACCATAACCCATGATAATCGCAAAAAAAGGGAAGTCAATAGGACTTCCCCTTTTCTGCGCGCCCAAATTGTGTAAATTTTGACAAATCTTATGAAATGTGTTATCGTCACGACCGGTTCACCTAGCCGGTGAATTAACAATCTAATCCTAGTGCCACAGCCCTTAGTGGCGCGTCAGCGCCTATACTGGGGGCTTATTTTTGACCCGTTACGCCGCCCCCTTTTAGGGAAAAATTTAATATCATCTGTTGAAGCGTTGCAGCGGAGACGTGCAAGAGGTGATGACCTAAGGGTGGTCACGGCAGTAATTCAAAGACTCTCACCGTACATTGAAGGTTGAGTTGGCTTTGAACCAAGATTACCCTTTAGGAGCAACAGATGAAAAATTGCGGAGCGTAACCAATTGCCATAATCCCCTGGACGGGTCTATTTGCCCCATATTCTGGTATCTTGACCAAGCCCAATAGTTAAAAAACTAAATTCTTTATCTTCGCCTGATTGGAAAGGAAATTTTCGATGCACGGAATGAATCTCTTTGAAACCTACGCCATTTTTGGTGTATTGGGCGTGGCTATTTTGGGCCTCGCCTATGCGGTCTTTCTGCGGCAGCAGGTGCTGCGGGGAGACAAAGGCACTAAGGAAATGCAGGAGGTATGGGGGGCCATCAAAGAAGGGGCTGATGCCTACCTCAACCGCCAACTGCGGACCATCCTGCCCTTTATTGGCCTTTTGACCATTGCCCTGTTTTTGAGCGCCTGGATTGTCAACCCCACGCCTGAAGCGGTGGAGGAGTTTGGCGAAAGCGCCCGACTCTATGTGGCCTTTGGCCGGGCTGTCGCCTTCTTAATGGGCGCCGGCTTCTCTTTGCTGGTCGGGCAGATTGGCATGCGCATGGCCGTGGAAGCCAATGTGCGGGTGGCCCAGGCAGCCCGTACCACTTTTGGTGGTGCACTGCAAATTGCATATCGCGCCGGTACGATCACCGGCATGCTGACCGACGGCCTGGGGCTGCTCGGCGGGACCCTCATCTTCATTATCTATGGTAAGGCAGCCCCCGATGCTTTGCTGGGCTTTGGCTTTGGCGGAACGCTGCTGGCGCTCTTTATGCGCGTGGGCGGTGGTATTTATACCAAGGCCGCCGATGTGGGCGCTGACCTGGTCGGTAAGGTTGAAGCCGGGCTGGAAGAAGACGATCCGCGCAACGCGGCGGTCATCGCCGACCTGGTGGGCGACAATGTCGGCGACTGCGCTGGGATGGCCGCCGACATCTTTGAGAGCTATGAAGTTACGATTGTGTCCGGCTTGATCTTGGGGCTGGCCCTGGTGCGGCTCACCGGCAACCTGGAATGGATTGTCTTCCCGCTGCTGGTGCGCGGCATTGGCGTCCTCTCTTCGATCATCAGTACTTACCTGGTCAAGGGCGACACAGAAGGGCGCGGCGAAGACGCCATGCGTGCCATTTTCCGCAGTTTCTTGACTTCAGCCGTCATCTCGACCGTCCTGTTTGGCCTGCTGGCCTTCTTCTACATGCAGGACGAGGGTATCGGCGGCTGGTGGCGGCCTTTTCTCTCGACCACCGTCGGCGTGGTGCTGGCGATTGTCCTGGATCGCCTGACGGAGTACTTCACCGGGGCCGATAAGGAACCGGTTGCAGAAATCCGTAAAAGCACCGACGGCGGTCCGGCGACGGCCATTCTCTCCGGGATTAGCGTCGGCTATGAGTCAAGCGTGTGGGCAGTCCTGGTCATTGCCGTAACCATTCTGGCGGCTATCTTCATTTATGGCAGCTTTGGCACCATCTACGTTTTGTACAGCATCGCTTTGACCGGCATTGGCATGCTGACGCTCACCGGCAACAATGTGGCCATGGACTCGTTCGGGCCAATTTCCGATAATGCGAATGGCATCGGCGAAATGGCCGGCCTGGAACCCAAGGCGCGCCAGATTATGGCCGACCTGGATGCGGTCGGGAACACCACCAAGGCTATCACCAAGGGGATTGCCATCGGCTCGGCGGTTGTGGCCGCGGTTTCGCTTTTTGGCTCCTTTATAACCGATGTAAGCCTGGTAGACCCAGAAGCTCTGGCGAACGGTATCCGGGCGTCAGAACCGGTTGTCTTCGTCGGGATGCTCATTGGCGGAGCGATTCCCTGGCTCTTCTCATCCTTTGCTATCAAGGCGGTAGGCCGGGCGGCGGGTTTGATCGTAACCGAAGTACGCCGCCAGTTCAAAATCCCCGGCCTGATGGAAGGCAAGGTCAAGCCCGACTATGCCCGCGCTGTATCTATCTCGACGGCGGCGGCGCAGAAGGAGCTGGTCAGTTTGGCCGTTATGGCGGTGGTTTCGCCGATCATCGTTGGCCTGGTCCTCCAGGTTGAGGCGCTGGGCGGCTTCCTGGCCGGGATTATCCTCTCCGGCCAATTGCTGGCCGTTTATATGGCTAACGCTGGCGGGGCTTGGGACAATGCCAAGAAAACTATCGAGGACGAACCCAAAGACCCGGCCAAAAACCTGGGCAAGAACTCCGAACGGCATAAAGCGTCGGTGGTGGGCGATACAGTGGGCGACCCGCTGAAAGACACCGCCGGCCCAGCCCTCAACCCGATGATAAAGGTGGTTAATCTGGTCTCAGTCATCATCGCGCCAATTGTGGTGCAGTACAAAAACTTGGGGGTGATTGGCTGGATCGTGGTCCTGGTGCTGGTGGCTGCTTTTGTTTGGTCTGTCTGGCGCAGCAAGAGCGAAGTCACCATGGTTTGATACCCGCTTCTAAAGCCTTTTTGTAAATCTCTACAATCTGGTTTCCACGCTTCCTCTTAGGCTGGGAACCAGATTTTTGTTTCTTATTTTTAAGAGTATAATGCTCAACCGGGTTTGAGTGACAAAAATGTTAACGGGCTACGAAAAAGAGTAAAACTTTCGTAGTATATTTTGGGCGAGTTGCAGTAGAAAATTCCTAACCGGTATTATTCTATCAGGAAAGTTTATGGCACTGATTGATAAAGAAAGCGGCACCACGGTTTTACTTCGTCCGGGTGAAAATAAACCTCCCCGCACCTGGCGGAGTTGGTTGATTGGCCGCCCCCTCGCTACTGCCGATGCCCCTCACCAGACCATCGGCAAAGCCATTGGTCTGGCTGTATTTGCCTCCGATGCCCTCTCCTCAACGGCTTATGCCACCCAGGAAATTCTCTTTATCCTGGCTGTCGCTGGAACTGCCGCTTTTGGCTATGCCTTTCCCATTTCGGTGGCTATTGTAGTCTTATTGGCTATTGTCGTCCTTTCGTATGAACAAACTATTCACGCCTACCCCAACAGCGCCAGCGCTTATATCGTTACTCGTGATAACCTGGGTGAACTTCCCGCCCAAACGACCGGGGCGGCGCTGCTCACCGACTATATCCTAACGGTGGCTGTTTCAATTTCATCAGGCGTGGCCCAGATTACCTCGGCCTATCCCGGATTGTATGATTATCGGGTTGAACTGGCTGTGGCGATGGTGGGTCTTATTATGTTAATTAACTTGCGTGGAGTTAAAGAGTCGGGGATTACCTTTGCTATTCCCACCTATTTCTTTTTAATCATGATCTTTTCGACGGTTATTATAGGCTTTTTCCGTTACTTAACCGGCACTCTGAGCGGTGTGGTAGACCCACCAGAATTGGAAATAAGCCATCTTGCCCAGCCAGTCACGTTGTTTTTGATTTTGCATGCTTTTGCCAGCGGTACAACGGCGCTGACCGGAGTGGAGGCCATTTCTGATGGTGTTCCGGCCTTTAAGGAACCACGCACACATAATGCCGGCGTTACCCTCATTTGGATGGCCGCCATTTTAGGAACACTTTTCCTGGGGATTACTTTTCTATCCACTCAAATTGGCGCGATCCCATCGGAATCTGAGACGGTGATTTCGCAACTGGTAAGAACGGCCCATGATGGCCGGGGTGTGATCTACCTGATAACAATGGCTGCGACGACCGTTATCCTCATTATGGCCGCCAATACCGCTTATGCCGACTTTCCTCGTTTGAGCGCCCTGATGGCCGCCGACGGTTTTCTGCCCCGGCAGTTTACCTATCGTGGGAGCCGGTTAGTTTTCTCGCGGGGCATCATTGCTCTGGGTCTGCTGGCGTCACTGCTCATCATCATCTTTCAGGCCAGCGTTACCGCGCTGATCCCCCTCTATGCCATTGGCGTTTTTCTCTCGTTCACTTTCTCGCAGGCGGGGATGGCTCATCGCTGGTGGAAAATCGGGCATCTTAAGCCGGGAGAGGAAGTGCAGGAACGCGGCTCAGTCTTGAAGTACGAGTCCGGCTGGGTTCCCAAAATGATTATCAATGGTTTCGGGGCAGTCTGCACCTTTGTAGTAATGCTGATTTTTGCCTTTACCAAGTTCATAGATGGGGCCTGGATCGTTCTACTTTTGATCCCGCTGCTGGTGGTTGGTTTCTCCGCCATTCACCGGCACTATCGGCGTTTAGCTAGCCGGCTTTCCTTGCGGAACTATCCCGGCGACCCGCGCCTTTCCCGTCACCGGGTTATTTTGCTGGTGGGGGGAGTTCATCAGGGCACGTTACCGGCGCTGCGTTACGCCCGCTTCCTCTCCGACGACATTACCGCCGTCCATGTCTCAATTAATCCCGAAGAGGCGGAGCGGATCCGGAACGAATGGGAAATTTGGGGCAACGGCGTGCGCATGGTCATATTGGAATCGCCTTACCGGCTGTTGATAGAACCCTTGTTAGATTATATCAATGAACTGGATGCGCGGCGGCAGCCGAATGAGATCATCACAGTTGTGGTACCGCAGTTTGTGCCCCGCCACTGGTGGCATAATTTACTGCATACCCAAACGGCATTCATGCTCCGGATTACTTTGCTCTTCAGGCCGGGAATTGTGATTACCGATGTGCCTTACCAGGTCGAGTAGGTTTAGCCTACTTGAATGGTGGCGGCGCTTCCAGTGTTGCTCACGACAATTTGGGCAAACGACCTGCACCGATTGCCGCCGTAGCGCTGCTCACCGATTACATTACGAATATATTGTATCTCGTTAACTTAGGAGGGGACTTTATCCATGAACGTGATTGTCATGGGCTGTGGCCGTATGGGCGCAGAACTGGCCTACCGGCTCTACCAGCAGGGAAACCAGGTTGTCGTCGTTGACCAGTCCACAGCTTCTTTCGATAATTTGCACCCAGATTTTCGCGGGCGCATCGTTGAAGGCGATGGCCTGGCCCAGGACGTGCTCAAGCGGGCGGGAGCCGAGGAGGCAGAGGGCCTGGCTGCCGTGACCAATTTGGATGTGGTTAATGCGGTGGTTGGGCACGTGGCTAAGACAGTTTATCATATCCCCAAAGTGATTGTCCGTAATTATGATGCCCGCTGGCAGTCGCTGCACGAAGCCTTTGGTTCACCGGTGATTAGCTCGACGTTGTGGGGCGCCCAGCGGATCGAGGAGTTGCTGCATTACGGGGATGTTCGGGTCGTCTTTTCGGTGGGTAACGGCGAAGTCAACTTGTATGAGTTTGTCGCGCCCGAGTCCTGCCAGGGCTGTAGCTTGGCGGAGCTGTTCCCCGAGGATCGCTGCCGGGTCGTGGCGGTGACGCGGGCGGGCCATGCGATGCTGCCTACTGACGAACTTCAGCTCCAGGCGGGTGATGTCATCCATTTGAGCGCAACCCCGGCCAATATGGCCAGCCTGCGTGACCAGTTAAAATTGATGAATCGGGAGGGGTGACATGTTTGTAGTAATTGGCGGCGGCGGACGGACCGGCACGCAACTGGCCACACTCCTGGTGGCCCAGGGGCACGAAGTTCATTTGATCGAGCATCGCCGGACGATTCTGGCTCGTTTGCACCGGGAGTTGCCCACCGAAGTCGTTTTTGAGGGCCATCCAACCGACCCCCTGGTGTTGGAGCAGGCTGGAATTGAACGGACTGACCTGCTGGCCGCCTGTGCAGATGAAGATGCTCAGAATCTGTCTATGTGCTATGTGGCTCGAACTCGCTATCATGTGCCGCGAACCATTGCTCGAATCAACAACCCGCGGAATGCCTGGCTGTTTGATCAAAAATTCCATGTTGATGCGGCGGTTAACCAAGCAGAGATTATGGCCAGCCTGATTGAGGAAGAAATGGCCCCCGGCACCATGTTGACCTTGCTTAAATTACAGCGCGGTAACTACGCCCTGGTGGAAGAAAAAATTGCTCCCGGTGCAAAAGCAATTGGCGTTGCCCTCAAAGACTTGCCGCTGCCACGTAATTGTGTCATCGCCGCCATCATTCGTGAAGGCGAAATTGTGGTACCGCGTGGGGTAACAATATTTGAAGTTGGGGATGAAGTCCTGGCCGTCGCCGACCGCGAGGGGACAGCCGGCCTGGCCAAGTTGCTGACCCCGGCTGACGGCAGCGAGCCGCCGGCTCAATGAGCTGTTTTGGGAAGGTTGGATGATTGGGTCTGTCACCTGCTCTGCAGAGCGCCCTGGTCTAGGGTTAGAAAAATTCCAACCTTCCAGCTCTTCCAACCCTCCATTCCCTCACTTTCACCCTCTTCGTCTAACCTTTAGAGGATAAAGGGGTGTTCTTCTGCCTACCAAACTCCTTATTGTCGAATCCAGCAAAAAAGCTCGTACAATCAAGGGCATGCTCGGCCCCGATTTTACGGTGACAGCCACCAGCGGCCATATCCTGGAAATGCCGGTTGACGGCTTGCATGTCAACTTGCAAGATTTTACCCCTACCCTTAACCTCATTCGGGGCAAAGGCCAAAAAGTCGAGGCTTTACGCCAGGCTGCCGCTTCCGCGGACATGGTTTACCTGGCGACGGATATGGATCGTGAAGGGGAGGCAATTGCCCAGCACGTGGCCGAGCGCCTGGGCCGGACAGCCGCCGGTAAGATTCGCCGGATTACGTTTACGGCCATCACCGAGGCTGACCTGCGGGCGGCGCTGGCTGCCCCCCGACCCATTGACCGCCGGCTGGTAGAAGCCCAGATGGCCCGCCGGGTAACCGACCGGCTGGTTGGTTATAAGGTCAGCCCAATCTTATGGCAGGGGTTATCGGGCATGAAACGGCTGTCGGCGGGACGGGTGCAGTCGCCGGCGTTGTGGCTGGTGGTCGAGCGGGAGCGGGCTATTCGCGCGTTTGTGCCGGAAGAGTGGTGGAGCATCGAGGCGGAGCTCTCAAAAAGAGAGGCCGAGGAGCAGCGGAGCGGGGGAGCGGGGGAGAAATCAATCAAGTTTTGGGCCTCGCTGTTTGCCATCAAAGGCAAAAAGCCGGAACTGAAAACGCAGGCTGATGCTGATAAAGTGCTGGCCGACTTGCAGGGGGCGGCGTGGCGGGTCCAGCGGGTGGAAAAAGGAACCCGCCTGCGCTACCCGTATCCCCCTTTCACCACCGACTCGCTGCAGCAGGCCGCTTCGAGCCAACTGGGATTCAATCCCCGGCTAACCATGAAGTTAGCCCAGGAGCTTTATGAGGGGGTCAAGCTGGGTGAAGGCAAAGCGGTTGGGCTGATTACCTACATCCGCACCGACAGCGTGGCGGTAGCTCCCGAGGCGCAGCAGGCAGCACGGGCAGTGGTGGTCAAATTTTTTGGGGAAGCTTATCTGCCGCCCAAGCCGCCCATTTACCAGACTCGCGATAAAACGGCGCAAGAAGCTCACGAAGCCATCCGTCCCGTTGACCCCTGGAAAACTCCCAAAGTTGTCGAGCCTTACCTGACTCCCCAGCAGCACCAGTTGTATCGCCTGATCTGGCGGCGCTTTATCGCCAGCCAAATGAAGCCGGCCGTCTACGATACGGTCACGGTGGATATCGAAACCCTTACCCAGGGCAGTCCCACGATTTATTTGTTTCGCGCTACGGGCAGTACCCTCCGTTTCGTCGGGTTTTTGAAGGTGTATGGGGTGGATGCAGATGCGGAAGAGGGACGGGAAAAGGTGCAGAGGACTGCCAGCGCGGAGCGCCAGGCGGGGGGAGCAGGGGAGCAGAAGGAAGTGGGTATTGAGAATGAGGCGATGCCGGAACTGGCGGCGGGAGACCCATTGACCCTGCACCAGCTTGTGCCCAAGCAGCATTTTACCCAGCCGCCCTCACGCTATACGGAGGCGCAGTTGATCGGGGCGCTGAAAAAAATGGGCCTGGGGCGGCCCAGCACTTACGCCACTATTGTCGAGACCCTCAAAGAGCGGAAATACGTAGACCTGGCGCAAAAGCGGCTTTACCCGACTCCGCTGGGCTTCCAGGTATGTGAGCTGTTGGAGAAGCATATCCAGATGGTGGTGGATGTTGGCTTTACGGCCCGCATGGAAGAGGATTTGGACCGGATTGCGCGGGGTGAGGCTGACCGGCTGGCGGTGATGCGTGAATTTTACGGCCCCTTCGAGGCGATGGTGGAACAGGCCATGGCCGGAGCTGCCGCCGAACGCAAACCTGCCGCACGGGCGGCAAAGAGCAGCGAGGCAAAGCGCCGGACAGCACGGGGTGGAGGGAGTAAGTCAAAGTCGTTGCCCAAGTCCGAAAAGGAAGGGCAGGTGTGCCCCTCGTGTCACGAGGGAACCCTGGTCGTCAAAAGTGGCAAATTCGGCGCTTTTTTGGGCTGTTCGCGCTACGCCCTGGGCTGCCAGTACACGGAAAATATTGCCGGCGCCGGGAGTCGCAAAAAACGCTGGCCTAAAAAGAGTCAAAAGAAGAAACGAGGCTCGTGAGGGGTGTTTAACTGCAAATTTTTCAGCTTCAATTTTATGGTATAATAATTGGCGAGTTACTGGAGGTAATGCGCGAAAATGGCAGAGCAATCTACTTACCGGCAGGCGCTTTTTACCGGTTTGATTTATAATGAAGAGGGCCAGCCTGTCGAGACAACCGTTATTGGAAGTGAACCTAACTACGTAATTTTGGACGGCGATTTCAAACGGCATGTTGCCGCCGAAGACGTTGACCGCCAGGTAATCAACTGGCTGCAAGAGCAGGCTACGGCCAATAAAGAGCTGGTCTCGACGGGCATGATGACGATGCTGGGCAAAGATGATCTTTTTACCAAGGCCATGATTGACGCATCGCTCAGCCAAATGGATCGGGTGATGGAGCAGGGTCTTCCTGACGATGCCCGGACGATGCTGGGCATGCTCGGTTTCAAAATCATCGTCAATACCCATGGCGAAGTTATCAAGATAGACATGCCCGGTCAGGAAATGGATGAGGAATAACAGGAATGGAAAGCGCCAAAGCTTTGTACCAAAAACTGAATCAATTGACGGTGGAAACGCCGGTAGCGGTCGCTACAATTATTAGAGTGCGCGGTTCGGTACCCCGTGAGTTGGGCACCAAGATGATTATTCACCCCTTGGGTCAGCATTATGGCACGGTTGGCGGCGGCTGTGGCGAAGCGGATGTTATCCGGGCAGGTCTGGATGTAATTGAGACCGGCCAGCCCCGGCTGGTCGAGGTGGATTTGACCGAAGACATTAGCATGCAAAGCCTCGGCGTCTGTGGCGGGATCATGGACGTGTACGTCGAACGCTGGTCGTGAAGCTTTGGAGCAGGCGGCAGGCGCCAGGTATCAAAAGCAATTTTTAAAATGCCCCCTGAAACGAGATACGTGATCCAAGTACTATGGCCGACCCACTACTAGAAAGGTTACTGGCCTCAATTGATGCGGGACAGGCGGTGGCCCTGGTCACGGTGGTCAAAGCGAGGGGTAACTTTGACCATGCCCTGGGTAAACGCGCCTTGATTTGGCCGGATAATGTCGCTTTTAGCCCGCCGTGGGATTTAGGGCCGTTGGAAGCCCAGATGGTACGGGATGCCCGTGACTGCCTCTCCCGACGCCAGCCGCAACTGCTTACTTACGAAGAAGGTGAACTGGAAATCTTCGTCGAGGTCCAGCGCCGCCCGCCGACGCTCATCATTGTCGGGGCGGGACATGTCGCCGTGCCTTTAGCTCAATTGGGCAAAATGATTGATTTTGAGGTCGTGGTGCTGGATGACCGCCCGCTTTACGCCAATCAGAAACGTTTTCCCATGGCTGACCGGGTGCTGGCCCAACCCTTTGCCGAAACGTTGCGCCAGTGGCCGATTGACGAGGATACCTTTCTGGTATTGGTCACGCGCGGCCACAGCCATGATGTCGAATCACTTTTGGAAGTGATTGATTCCCCGGCTGGCTACATCGGTATGATTGGCAGCAAGCGCCGGGTCAAAGCCGTATTTGAATTATTGGAACGAGAGAATGGGATTGACCCGGCCAAACTTGAGCGAGTCTACGCCCCCATCGGGCTGGATATTGGCGCCGAAAGCCCGTCTGAAATCGCCGTTGGGGTGATTGCCGAAATTATCAATGTCTACCGGGGCGGACGGGCGCTCTCCCTCTCGGATGCGTTGCGGGCCGACCGGCGTTTGGCCCTTCACCCGGCGCGTGGCAAGAAAGCGGGTTGACTCTTCTCCGTATTCCCTTTGTTTCTTGCGTATTTTGTTGCTTGGCGTATCATGCAACCCGCAAGATATGATGAAAATCTGCGTAAATCCTTAAAGTAAAAATTAGACGAGGTAGTACAATGTCAAACTTCTTCAAAGGGATGGTGACCAACACGGGCATCATCGGTGAAATTATCCAGTTTTTATGGGCGCGAAAAATGTGGTGGCTCATCCCTATGGTCACTGTTTTAATCCTTTTTGGGCTGTTGTTAGTGTTCGCTTCATCCTCGGGAGTGGCGCCGTTTATCTATACGCTGTTTTAAAATGCCATGAAAATTATAACCATAACTTTTGGTGTTCTGCTGACTCTGTTGGGAGTTGGCAGCTATATTGGAACAGGCACAAGTAGTCTGACCGCGTTGATTCCGGCTATTCTGGGCCTGACCATTGCCGGGTTGGGCTTTATGTCCCGTCCGGAGCGAGGGTTGAAGAACACCCCCTTCTTTGGGGCAGTTTTTCTGGCGATCCTGACGCTGCTGGGTTCGCTGCGAGGGGTGATAAACTTCTTTGCCATGCTGAACGGCGGCGAAGTAGCTCGCCCGGCAGCAACGGCGGCGCAGGCTGTTATGGCCGCTCTGTGCCTCCTGTTTGTGGTCCTGGCGGTTACCTTGACGCCTAACTTCTGGCAAGGCTGGAAACTGTTTGGCCATTTCTTGGGGAATCTGCTGGCCCGGGTGGTCTTGACTATCTTCTACTTTACCGTTTTTGTGCCTTTTGCGGTCGGGGTTAGACTGTTTAGCGACCCGCTGTTCCTCAAAACTACGCCCGCCAAACTATGGCACTCGCGCCACACCGGTGACCAAACTCTGGAAGATGTGCTGAGGCAATATTAGAGCAATGAATATTCTAGGTATTTCCTGTTACTATCACGACGCTGCCGCTGCTCTATTGGTTGATGGTCAATTAGTGGCGGCGGCTGAAGAAGAGCGCTTTACCCGCAAAAAGCACGACAGCAGCTTTCCTAAAAATGCGATCAATTTCTGCTTGACTCACACCGGCCTGACTGCCGCCGATCTGGATTATGTGGTTTTCTATGAAAAGCCGCTCGTAAAATTCGAGCGCATCTTGAAAACGACTCTGAGCATGTTTCCCAAATCCTGGGGCGTCTTTCGTGAGTCGATGGTCACCTGGTTCGACGAAAAGCTGTGGATTAAAAGCCAACTGCAAACGGCCATCGGCGTGCCGACGAGCAAAATTCTGTTTGTCGAACACCATCTTACCCACGCCGCCAGCGCCATGTTTTGCTCTCCTTATGCCGATGCAGCCGTTATCACCATTGACGGAGTCGGCGAATGGACAACGGCCACGATGGGCCAGGCAACAGCCCAGTGGAACGGGACGGGCATGAACCGGATTGATTTGACCCGCGAATTGCGCTTCCCCCACTCGTTAGGTCTGCTTTACTCCGCTTTTACCGCTTACCTCGGCTTTCGGGTTAACAACGGCGAGTACAAAGTGATGGGCATGGCCCCCTACGGCCAGCCCAAATATATGGACGAAGTTTACAAACTGGTCAAAGTTGACGAGGATGGCGGGCTGACCCTCAATATGGACTACTTCAGCTTCCATCATTCAACCCACTCGACCTTTAACCAAAAATTTGTAGACCTGTTCGGTCCGGTGCGGGGGGCAGAGTCTGAATTTTTTACCTGTAAGACCCATCCCGCTAAAGATCATCCGCAGTGGAACGACGCCGTAGCCGCCCAGAATCAAAAATATGCCGATATTGCCGCCAGCATCCAGCGTGTGACCGAAGAGATCATTTTGAAAATGGCTCAGGCTGCCCACCGGCAAACCGGCTCCAAAAACCTGGTTATGGCCGGCGGTGTGGCCCTCAACAGTGCGGCCAACGGCCGGTTGATGCGCGAAGGGCCGTTTGAAAATGTCTTCATCCAACCGGCAGCCGGCGATGCCGGCGGGGCAATTGGCGCTGCTTTGTACGTCTACCACGTGGTGCTGGGCCAGCCGCGCAAATTTACGATGGAACATGCCTATTGGGGCGCGGACTATCCCGAAAGCCAGATGGTTGAGGCGATCAAAAAGGCCGGCTTCCCCTACGAGGCTTTTGACGACGACGATAAGTTGCTTGATCAGGCCGTGGATACCCTGCTGGAAAGTAAGGTGATCGGCTGGTATCGAGGCCGTTTTGAGTGGGGACCGCGCGCTTTGGGTCATCGCTCGATCATTGCCGACCCGCGCCGGGATGAGATGAAAGAGATTGTCAATACCAAAATTAAATTCCGCGAGCCGTTCCGCCCCTTTGCGCCGGTGGTGATGGAAGAACGCGCCCCGGAATATTTCACCACACCCAACCTGGACAAGCAGTACCCGCCGCGTTACATGCTGATGGTTTCGGATATTCCGGAGGATAAGTGGGATAAAATCCAGGCTGTCTGCCACAACGGCACGGGCCGCTTACAGAGTGTCCGCGAGGAATGGAATTCCGGCTATTACAACCTGATCAAAAAGTTCGATCAAGCGACGGGCGTGCCGGTGCTGTTGAATACCTCTTATAACCTGCGGGGTGAGCCAATTGTGACCACACCTCAAGAAGCCATCAATACCTTTGCTGCCTCTGATATTGATGAGCTGGTCATGGGGCCGTTTCTGGTGAAAAAACCGGAAGGTTATCACGCCACCGGCTCACATCTCGGTCCGGATCAAGTGGATTGAAGCCAGAGGATAGATGATCGAGGATAGTAGATAGAAAGATACCATTTTCCATCTTCAATCCTCTATCTTCAAGTTCACGGTTTCCTGATAATCAAATTATCAAAATCCACCGTAGCTGACTTTTCCCCTTCAGCCATATCAACGACCAGGGCAATTTTGCCCTCGGAAAGCCGGTCGTTCTCCAGGGTGGTTAACTGCACATCATTGACAAAAAAGGTCAGGGTACTGCCATTGGCCGAAATAATCAAGCGATTGGTTTCGCCAGGCTTGATCGCCGGGGTGCTCGACCAATCTTTGAGTTTTTTCCACTCGCCGTCATATAAAAGCACCGAATAGAGATTGTCATTGCCTATTTCAAAAACGTAAACATTTCCGTCTTCGTCCAGGCGGAAGGCGATACCGTAGCTGTAATGGGTCTCGCTGTCGAGGGGAGTGGCGTCTACACTTAAAATGAAATCGGAAAAATCCCGGCTGGGTAGTTGTTTTTCCACATAAGGCAGCTTGTCCGGCTTGGAAGTAACGCTCAACGTGTAGCGACCTTCCTCAATCGTCACTTCATTTTGGCTGTACTCGTCTTCGAACTCGCCGGTAGACCAGCCCTTGGCATCAGAGTCAAAAGTATCCTCAAACAGAACGGCCGTGGTGGCGTCCAAGACGGCTAACTCGTCGGGGTTGAGCGAACGGATGACCAGGTTATCGAAATCCACGGTCGCTTTGTCGCCCTCTTCGTACAAATCAAGGGCTACCCCGATCACCCCACTGCTCAGGGTGTCATCCTCCAGAGAGGCCACTTCTACCCCGTTGACATAGAAGGTAAACGACGAACCCGCCGCTTTGACCGTCAACTGATTGGTTCCTTCGCGGTTAACGGCCGGCGACTCAGCCCACTCGACCAGGGTTTCCCACTCGTTATTGTACAACAGGCTGACCATGTAATTACCGTCGGAATTAACCTCAAAGGCGTACAAGTGGGCATCGTCCACGTTCTCGCGCAGGGTCAAGCCATAGGCAAAATTGCTGGCCACTTTCTTTTCTACTATCGTCGCTTCAACCGAGAAAATAAAGTTTTCGAACTCTTTATCGGCTAGATTGTTCCAAACAAAAACTCCCTGCTTGGCCTCATGGGTCATCCGGTAACGACCCTCTACAAATTCGGTGTTGGTCACGCCGTACTCGTCTTCTTGAGGGCCGGTGGACCAATCATTCTGGTTGGAGCTAAAATCATCCTCAAACAAGATTTCTCCATCCAACCCCGGAATATCAATAACTGGGACCGGGGTAGAAGGGCTTATTTCTTCAGTGGGTGGGGTTGGAACGAGTGCTTCCTCGGTAGCAGTTGGGGTGGCTGTCGGCGTGGGTGTCTTTTCGATGCCAATACGCACAGAGGTGGGGCTGCTGGCTATCGGGGTGCCCGTCCCATCGCTGCCGGAGGCCATTAGGCCATAAAAGAGCAGCCCGCCCCCCAACAGGCACAACAGGGCCACCACCGCAATGCCGCCGATCAGCCAGGGACCAATCCCGCCCGATTTTTTGGCCGCAGCAGGCGCGGAACCGGTGACATTCTGAGTTTGGGTCGAAGGGGCCGGCAAGCTGACGGTCCGGCCGCCGCTTTCAATTTCGTTGAGTGCCTGTTGCAGCGCCCGCTGCATCTCACCGGCGGTTTGATAGCGCTGCTCCGGCTCTTTGGCCATCGCTTTGACGACCACCCGCTCTAGCGGGTCGGGAATATTCGGATTAATCGCCCGCGGTGGGGTCAGGGGTTCGCTGACGTGCTTAAGTACAATCGCTACCGGCGTTTCAGCACGATAAGGCTGCTGGCCGGTCAGCAACTCATACAAGATGACTCCCAGGGAGTAAATGTCGGTCCGGCCATCTATTTTAACCCCCTGGGCCTGTTCCGGCGACATGTACGCCGGTGTGCCCAGGACGCTCCCGGCCCCGGTTAACTGGGTGGCCCCGGAACCGGCCATCATCTTGGCAATACCGAAGTCGGTTAGCAGCGGTTCGCCGTTGTCGTCAATGAGGATGTTGCTGGGCTTGATGTCGCGGTGAACCACACCCTGTTTGTGGGCATAATCAAGCGCACGGGCCACGTCGCCGATGAGGCTCACTACCCGGTCATACGGCAGATTTTGGCCCATCAAATTGGAGAGCGTTCCTCCCTTGATATAACGCATGACCATGTAAGTCAGACCCTCTTGGGCGCCGAAATCGTACACCGGCAAAATATGGGGGTGCTCCAGCGCGGCAATGGCTTTGGCTTCCTGTTCAAACCGTTTGACAAAGCTGGGGTCCTGCGCGTATTGGCTGGGCAAAATTTTGATGGCCACGTTGCGGTGGATGGAGGGCTGGTAGGCTCTGTAGACGGTGGCCATCCCGCCCTGGCCGATCTGTTCAACAATTTGGTATTGACCGATATTCTTGCCGATTAAATTATCTGACATATCTTTCTCCAGAATTAGTCGTCATTGAGCAGGCGCAGCACTTCCGGCAGCAGAAGTTGGGTGGTCCCCAGTCCCTCACTCGCGTAAATGGTCGAGTTGCCCCGCCAATCGCCGAAATAGCCGCCGGCCTCGGCCAGAATAGGCGGGAAGGGGCCGCCATCCCAGGGATTGATGATGGGGTCGAGCATCACCTCGACCCGCCCTGTTGCCACCAAGGCATAGCCATAGGCATCGCACCAGCCGGCGCGGTACCCGGCACTTTTCTTGAGCCGCTCCCAGGCTGCTGCCCGGCCATATTTATCAAAAGAGGCAGCATCATAATGAGTGACAACGGCATCCTTTAGCCGCTCAACCGGTGAGACTCTGGCCCGCCGGCCGTTCCACCAGCAGCCTTCGCCGGTGGCCGCGGCGACCATCTCATCCAGCGCCGGAAAGTGAGCCACGCCTACCTGGCATTGGCCTTCAATTTCCAGTCCGATAAGAACTGCATACAGGGGCACACCCCGTACAAAGGAGCGGGTGCCGTCAATCGGGTCAATCAGCCAGCGATGGCTGGAACCGGCTGTATTCTCCTGGCTGCCGTACTCTTCGCCGATAATGGCGTGGCCGGGGTATCGTTTTTCAATCCGGCTGCGAATTAATTTTTCCGCTTCCCGGTCGGCCACCGTTACCGGGGACTCGTCATTTTTAAAATCGGGGCGCAGGCCGGTTTGAAAGTAACCAAGCGTTAATTGGCCGGCCTGCCAGGCGGTTTCGATGGTGAAATCTAGATAGTCACGAAGGGATTCAGACACATGTAGCTCCTTGGACAAATAAAAAATGCTATGCCTGATAGCATAGCATAAAACGGCTTGATTGACCACTTGGGTTTCTAGGTATAAGGTCAGGGTAGGATATGCTTATCGTTGCGGGCTAGGGAAAGGTAACAGCTCAGGCTTAAAACGGGTATACGCCATACTTATCATTCGCTGCTGTTTGATCAACGGCCCACTCTTTTAAGTAGGCTTCAGCTTGAGTTTGGGCCAGTTTCTCCGCCTCGGCCTTGCTGGCGGCTTTAACCGTCATCTCCCACTCCTGGCTGTTCCATTCAAAAAAAGCCTGGGCAATGTACTCCCCGGCCACTTCCTGATCGTTAACAAAAACCTCTGTTAGTTTCACCCTTTCAACCCCACTGTCGGCCCCCTTATTTCCCGCCAAACGTGGGAACGAGAGGACTGTCCAAGTTTACTCCTTAACATTTGGCCGCCCATTTTACCACAGCTTAATTGGGGCGGCAACAAAAGTCCAAATGGCCCCAAAATAAATGCACCGGTCAATCGTCTCGTTTTCCCGGTAGACTTGCCGCCGTTGGGCTATCGTCTTTACCGCTTTGCGCCCAGGCTGCCCCGCAGTGACTCACTGGCCAATGAATTCTGGCGATTGCAGCTTGACCCGGCTAGCGGGGCTATCATCTCTTGCGTGGATCAGGCAACCGGCGTAGAATTGGTCGGTCCGGCGGGCTGGAACGCCCTTGCTCCGAGATGGAGACTGGCAGTTTGTGGCGTGTGACATGCTGGAAAGGAAATTAAAGGATGCCTAAAATCACTTTTATCGGGGCGGGAAGCACTGTTTTTGCCAAGGCTCTGCTGACCGACATTTTTTGTTTCCCCGAGTTAGCTGAGGCAACGATCAGCCTGTTTGATATTGACCGGGAGCGACTGCAAACCTCGGAGATTGTCGCCCACAAAGCGGCCCAGACTGCCGGCGCCCGGCCTACGATTGAAGCTACAACCGACCGGCGGGTGGCCCTGGCCGGGGCGGATTATGCCATCTGCATGATCCAGGTGGGCGGCTACAAACCGGCCACGGTCATTGACTTTGAAATTCCCAAAAAGTATGGCCTGCGCCAAACTATTGGCGATACGCTGGGCATTGGCGGCATTATGCGCGCCCTGCGCACGATTCCGGTCTTGCTCGACATGTGCCGCGACATGGAAGAGGTTTGCCCCGAGGTAACATTTCTCAACTATGTCAACCCGATGGCTATGAATTGCTGGGCCATCAACCGGGCCAGCCGTATCAAAACGGTGGGGCTGTGCCACAGCGTCTACCACACCGCCGAGGCGCTGGCCCGCGATATCGGCATACCATTTCGAGAGATAAACTACTTGTGCGCCGGGATTAACCACATGGCCTTTTACCTGCGCTTCGAGCGTAACGGCCAGGATCTCTACCCATTGCTTCGCCAGGTGGCGGCTGAAGGGCGTGCCCCGGCCTGGAATAAGGTCCGCTACGAAATGCTGACCCGGCTGGGGTACTTTGTGACTGAGTCGAGCGAACATTTCAGCGAGTATGTGCCCTGGTTCATCAAGCGCGACCGGCCTGATTTAATTGCCGAATTCAACGTGCCCCTGGACGAGTATCCCTGGCGCTGTGAAGAACAGCTTGGCGGCTGGGAACAACTGCGCCAGGCCCTGGAGGATCCTAATCTGGAGGCGCTGGCCCAGTTTGAGCGGCGTTACCGGCAGGAACGGCTGGCGCGTCTGAGGCAGGAGGACCCCTGGCATGCCGAGCAAATGCGGCGCTGGTGGACCAGCGATGAAGAAGAGGCCCCGGCTACGGGTCACTCCGGGGAGTATGGTTCGCTCATTATCCATTCCCTGGAGACTCACCAGCCGCGGGTCATTTATGGTAATGTGATGAATAGGGGCTTGATTGATAATTTACCTCAAGCATGCTGCGTTGAGGTTCCCTGCCTGGTTGATAAAAATGGCATCCAGCCCACGCGGATTGGCGCTCTCCCGCCCCACCTGGCCGCGCTGATGCAAACCAACATTAACGTGCAGGCCCTCACCGTGGAAGCGGCCTTAACCGATAAACGCGAACACATCTACCACGCGGCGATGCTTGACCCGCACACAGCCGCAGAGTTGGATCTGAAGCAAATCTGGGCGCTGGTTGATGAACTTATTGCGGCGCACGGAAGCTGGCTGCCCGCTTACCGCTGATTTAAAATGAACTCCCTACCTTAATGCGCCGCCACTTGCCGGAGAATATTCCCTGCGAGTTTGCCATTGGCCAGTATGCCTCGCTAGAGCAGACATGAAGTTAGGAATTCACCGTGTAACCTATTCCCCGCACGGTGCGAATGGTGTCCGTTAGTCCGGTGGCCTCTTTGATTTTCTGGCGGATGCTGAAAATATACTGGCGAACCATTTCTCTGGCTTCCCACAAGCCACTATCGTACCCCTGCACCTCCCGTAACAACTCCTGAGGTGAAACTACGCGGGGGGCTTCGTTCGCCAGATAAGCCATAACGTTAAATTCAGTCGGGCTAAGTTCTAGCAGGTGTCCTTGCAGGATAATGACATGCTGCGAAAAATCCACAATCAGGCTGCCGTACTGCAAGAATCGCCCTTGTTCACTGCTGAGGGCCGTTATCGGGGTCGTCAATTGGGCCAGGTCGGGCGCCGGGGTGGCTGGGGCAAGCCCGCCTTCCGTGTCATCAGCCAGGAGTGTGCGTAGATGGTTCAGTTCGGTTAAATGTTGCTCTAACTTGGACAACAGGCGGCGTTGTTCCAGAATTCGCTGGCGTTTGAGTAAACCCTGGCGTATGCTCTCGCGGAGTTCAACAGTTTTGCATGGTTTAAAGAGGTAATCGTGCGCCCCCTCGCGCAAGGCTTTGACGGCGGTATCGAGCGAAGCATGGGCCGTCAGCAGGATGACGACCGTATCCGGCGCTTGCTGCCGCAGGGCAGCCAGCACTTCCATGCCGTTCATGCCAGGCAGGACCAAATCCAATAAAGCCAGGTCAAATGTCTGGTTAGCTACCAAAGCCAAAGCCGCTTCGCCATTTTCTACAGCCGTGACTTGATGGCCATCAAGGGTCAGGGTGTCTTCCATAATCAGGCGAATACCTGGTTCGTCATCTACGACCAAAATCTTGGCAGGTGTCATAAGCTACCTCTCTCCCTTACCCTCAGCCAGTGACCGGAGCGGGTTCCAGGGGGAGCAAAATAGTAAAAGTTGTTCCCTGTCCTGCCTGGCTGGTGGCCTTAATCTGGCCCCGGTTAGCTTGGATAATTTGATAACTGGTAAACAGGCCCAAACCGGAGCCGTGGTCTTTGGTCGAAAATAAGGGTTCAAACAAGCGTGACAACACTTCCGGCGACATGCCGGGGCCGCTATCACTAAATTCGATCCGGGCCACTGTTTGGGTTTGACCCTCGGGCAAGGTGGCCTGGTCAAGCGCGGCAGAAACTTGGATGGTTCCACCTTCATTTTCCAGGGCATCAATCGCATTGAGGGTTAGGTTTAACATGACCTGCTTCAAATGGTCTGGGCTGATTGGCAGCAGAGGCAGGTCATCGGCTAAATTCTGTTGGACCTTAATTTTGTGATACTGCAATTTTTTGTTGACCAGTTGAAAGATGCTCCCCAGGATCGCCGGGAGATCAGCCTGCAGCACCTCGGTTTGGTCAAGCCCGTAAAAACCATTAACTGTACCTGCCCGGCCTGTTTGCTCGCGGCTGGTTGGGCGATAAAAATCACGCATCCGGTGAACAATGTTGGCGATGCGTTCAATTTCCGTGCCGGCTACCTCCAAATACTTCTCAATTTTTTCCTGCCGGTGTTGACCGGCCAATTCTATATCCAGCAGGCTCAAAACTCCCTGGATGGCCTGGAGAGGGTTATTGATTTCATGCGCAATTGAGGTGACCAGCCGCCCCAGGGCGGCCATTCGCTCACTTTGAACCAACTGGGCCTGGGTTCCCCGGAGCATTTGCATCTGGTGCTGCAGATTCTGATAGAGCCGGGCGTTTTCCAGGGCTGCGGCGGCCTGATCGGCCAGGAGTTGCAACAGTTGCTGGTCGGCCGGGGTAAAGTGATTTGGCTCATCACTCTCTACATTTAATACGCCAATGACCTGCTCCGCCACCCGCATCGGCACGCACAGTTCCGAACGGGATGCAGGCATATGGCTGATGGCGACGTAACGGGTCTCTTGAGCCGTGTCGGGTACATTAATGGCCTGACCGCTCCGCACCACGGCTGCGCCGATGCCGTGTGGGGTGTCATCACTCAGCGAGAAGCGAGTGTCATCGGCCTGGGAACTGACCCCCAGATAATAGTGGTAAACCAGTTCGTTGGTGGCGGTATCAACCAAACCCAGGCCGGCAATGTTGAGGTGCAGCACATTGGCCGCTGTTTCGACCACCCGCCTGAAAATAACATCCTCGCTGTGGAGCAGGGTTAACTCCTGACCCAGTTGATAAATAGCGGCCAACCGTTCCTCCAACTGGCGGCGTTCCGTAATATTACGGAACGCCAGCACGGTCCCGGCCAAAGGTT
The DNA here is from genome assembly GCA_016860845.1 of Chloroflexota bacterium. Next base: position 280,967 of record BOKF01000002.1, on the reverse strand, counting down.
CCCCGGCGCTACTAATGGGTGCGACGTTATAATCAATGGAGGTTATAGTCCCATCCCGGGCCAGGAGCAGGGTATGGGCAGCCTCAAGCGGGCCGGCAGCTCCGGTAAGCAGTTTAGAGACGGGGCATTTAAGGGGTGTTTGAGCCACTTCATCTACAATTTGAAAGATAGTCTGGGCTTTCTGTCCGAGGGCAGCGACTTGGGACCAGCCGGTTAAAGCTTCGGCATGGGGATTCATAAAGTTGATGCGGCCCTCAGGGTCAGTGGTGATGACGCCCTCACCGATACTTTGCAACGTGGTAGCCAGCCAGCGTTCGTTAGCCTTCAATTTTTGTTCCAGGGTGTGCCGGTACAACGCAATTTCAATAATAATTCGTAATTCCTGGTCGTCAAACGGTTTAAGCAGGTAGCCAAAGGGTTCAGTCACTTTGGCCCGCTGCAATGTCTGCTCGTCGGCCATGGCGGTCAGGTAAACCACCGGAATATCCATCTGCGCCTGGATCTGCCGGGCAGCGCCAATGCCATCCAGCTTACCTTTCAAACGAATATCCATCAAGATCAAATCAGGCCGCAGTTCCGAAGCTCTGGTCACGGCGTCCTCGCCGTACGCAACGGTGGCGACGACATGATAACCTAGCATTTCTAAACTGTAGCTAATGTCGTTGGCGATGATTTTTTCATCTTCAACAACCATTATGGTGATCGTCACAGGTTTCACCTCATGATCTGAAATGGGGGAGCGGCAAAGGTAATCATAAATATTGTACCATGTTCTTGCTCCAGAGGGTCAACGGTAAGGTCAGCGAGTCATCACTTTGAAAGCGGAGATAAGTTTGTTCTGTTGGGGAAGATGGGGAGAAGGTAAAAATGAGATAATGATGGGGGATATCACGATTGGCAAAGGGTCTGAGAGTTCCATAGAGGCCGAGAGGACATCCACTCTGCCTGCCGGTCAGAAGGGCCGGGCCTGGGATCATCAGGGCTGGCATGTTCGCCCGGACAGAGCCTGTCACAGAAAAGGTGAGCGCCAACAAAAGAAAGGAAAGGAAGACTGGAAACAACTTGCGCCTCGCGAAATCTTTAACAGGCCAATGAGGTTGACACTATCTTTGCACTTTTTTAATTAGGACACAGATTTCGCAGATTCACACAGATTTTCTTTAAAAATTTTGCTTTATCTGCGTTTATCTGTGTGAATCTGTGTCCTATTCGTAGCCCGTTGTGAAAAGTGCAAACATAGTGAGGTTGATTTACCCGGCCCATTGAAACAGGAAATCATTTTGGGTAAGGGGGACAGCGGGCCGGTAACACGGTCTAGGGAGGTTCTTTTGAGGCGATAGAGTCAATCTTTTTTCTTTGATTGTTCAAACGTACTCAACGCTTCGGTTTCATCCCAAGTTTCGTCGAGTTCCTTAGCGATGGTTGTGGCCACTTCGGCAGCAGTGCCTTCACGCTCCTGTTCTTTGCCCCACTTAAACATTGAAGTATAAGCAGCGGCGCTGGTTTGACCCGCGCGCGAGGCGGCATTTTCTACAGCCTGCTGAAATCGGGCTGGTAAATTTTCCCTGACCGTACCATTGACATCGGTCGCTTTAACCCCCAGGGGAATGTGTTCCCAATATAAGATTTGGTATCTTGCCATCGCTTTTTCTACCTTTTACTGATGCCGCTGAATTTGATAAGCTTGAGCGGGTGTCAGCGGCGGCATCGAGATGAAACTTTTTTAATAAACTCTCTATTTACCTGTTTTAGTTTACACGTTCCGAGCTAAATTTGCAACTTCTTTAGAGGTAAGGCTTTCTCTTAACTTTTAGCCAGGAGAATTGAGCATTCGGTTCCCACGCTTCGCGTCAGTTTGGAAGCCAGATTGTGGCTTTTACTGTCCCTATCAGATGGCCCGCCATAACAAGATTAGAGTTCGATTAGAAATGGAGACAGGCTCTTGAAAAAATCCTCTTCTTTGATTAAAATATCAGCGTTGTCAAAAGATTGGTTGCGCGACTGGCCAACTGATCTTTTTTTTGACCCGTTCTTAAATTCATCTGCCGGAGGCTCCTAACTAACTTTATGGAAATGAAAACCATCCGCGAGCTTAACGAAGCTGTGGCCCAGGAAGCTCTTTTCTTGCAGGATTTGCTGGCCGAAGTCAACAAGGTGATGGTGGGGCAGGAAAAATTGATCGAGCGACTTCTGATTGCGCTCCTGGCCGACGGCCACATTTTGCTGGAAGGGGTGCCGGGTCTGGCCAAAACTTTGGCCATCAAAACCCTGGCTCAAACCGTCCAGGCCCAATTCCAGCGCATCCAATTTACTCCTGATTTGCTCCCCGCTGACCTGATTGGCACGGAAATTTACAACCCCCGCACCAGTGAGTTTACCTCCCATCGTGGCCCTATTTTTGCCAATTTTATCCTGGCCGATGAAATTAACCGCGCTCCGGCCAAAGTTCAGAGTGCCCTGCTCGAAGCGATGCAGGAGCGGCAGGTGACAATTGGCGCTGAAACGTTCAAGCTGGAAGAACCGTTCTTGGTCCTGGCCACGCAAAATCCCATCGAGCAGGAGGGAACTTATCCCTTGCCCGAAGCCCAGGTGGATCGCTTCATGCTCAAAGTGGTAGTAGATTATCCGACGCGGGCCGAAGAGCGGCTGATTATGGACCGGATGACCGGCGTGCGCCTGCCTGAAGTCAAGCCGGTCACCCAACCCGCTGATCTACTGCACGCGCGCGAGGTGGTGCGGCAAATCTATGTAGATGAAAAAATCAAAGAGTATGTCCTTGATCTCGTTTTTGCGACGCGCCAGCCCAGCCAAAATGGCCTGTCTGGCCTGCAGCCCCTCATTGCTTTCGGCGCATCGCCGCGAGCCACGATTTACCTGATTATGGCCGCGCGGGCGCATGCCTTTTTGAAAGGGCGCGGCTTTGTTACGCCAGAAGATATTAAACAAATTGCGCCTGATGTCTTGCGCCATCGGGTGGTCATTAGCTATGAAGCCGAGGCCGAAGAGATTACCAGCGCCGAAATTGTCCAACGTATCTTGGATCAGATAGAAGTACCATAGAAAATTGTGAATTGGGAATAGCCAATTGTGATTAATTCACAATTCACAATTCACAATTCACAATTCACAATTAGCCATGCTCTCACCTGAACTTATTAGAAAAATTCGCCGGATTGAAATTCGCACCCGCCACCTGGTAAACGACAGCTTTGCCGGGGAGTACCATGCTATCTTCAAAGGGCGGGGGATGGAATTTGATGAAGTGCGTCCCTACCAGCCGGGCGACGAGGTCCGCACCATTGACTGGAATGTGACGGCCCGCACCGGGGAGCCGTTTGTCAAGCGCTTTGTCGAAGAGCGGGAGTTGACGGTGATGCTGCTGGTGGATGCCAGCGCCTCCGGTAAATTTGCTACGGTCAACCGCTTTAAGCGGGAAATTGCCGCCGAACTGGCCGCAGTCCTGGCTTTTTCGGCCATCAGCAATAATGACAAGGTCGGCGTCCTCATTTTTACTGATCGGATCGAGCTGTTTATCCCACCGCGCAAGGGCCGCCGTCATGTGCTGCGGCTCATTCGTGACCTGCTGGCCTTTGAGCCAATCGGCTACCAAACCAATTTGAAACTGGGCCTGGATACCATTAACCACCTGCTCAAGCGCCGCAGTATTGTCTTCCTCATCTCTGATTTTCTGACCCCACCGGACAGTTATCGTTCGGCCTTGCAGTTTAGCAATCGCCGCCATGATGTGATTGCCGTAACCCTGAGCGACCCACGCGAACAGGAACTACCCAATGTGGGGCTGCTGGCGTTGGAAGATGCCGAAACCGGCCAGGTACGGTGGGTGGATACTGGCAGCCGCCAGCGGCGTCAAGCCTTTGCCGAGCGGGTGAACGAGTTGAAACTGGCCCGTGACCGGGTCTTTCGCAAGTCTAAAGTGGATCGTATTGACATTTCCACCGATGCCGAGTATGTTACTCCTTTGACAACTTTTTTCGAACGGCGCGCCCGGCGGATGCGGCGGTGACAAGAGCGACTGCCGACCGCCGCTGAGTTACACCGGAATTTTTGCGGACAGGCATCCTCGTTTGACTTCGATGATGAATTTTGTAAAAACGCAATTTTCAAATTTAACCCGTAACTCCCGGCTTACGTTTCACGCTCTAGGGCGAAGCCTCCCCTGGGGAAGCTTTACACTTTTCGCTTTACTCCTCTGCCTTGTCCCTCCTGCCGCTGCCCAAACGCCCGCCGATGCTAATGCTGAATTTTTCCTCAAAGCCCCCCAAGACCAACCTCTGACCGTTGGCGACCGGGTAACTTTGCGGCTGGAAGTAACCCATCCGGCAGACTCGCAGGTGACCCTGCCGCAAGTGCCGGAGCAGTGGGGGCCCTTCGAAGTGGTTGAACAGACTCCGCCCGAAGCCGTCGAGAACGACAACGGCACAACTACCTCCGGCAAGGATATTGTCGTCACCCTCTTTGAGCCGGGAGAATATCAAACGCCACCGCTTGTCGTGACCCACAGCATGGCGGATGGCTCGCAAGAGGAGTTGGGTGCGCCGGTTGTCCAGCTTACTATTACCAGCATATTAACCGATGATACCGAACTGCGCGACCTGAAACCCCAGGCCGAGCTGCCGCTGCCGCCTATTTGGCCCTGGGTCGTTGCGACTATTTTGTTGAGCATCTTTGTTTTGGGCCTGCTGGCAGGTGTGGCTTTATGGTTGTACGACCGGCGGCGTAGACGCGCCAGCTTCGAATTAGCGCCTGTACCTTTTGTGGACTCTCGCCCCCCGGAGGTCATTGCCTTGACCGAGTTGGATCGGATTGAAGGCTTGAATCTGCCGGCCCGGAACGAAATTAAAGAGCACTACTCCCTGGTTGACATCTGCTTGCGCCGTTACATCGAAGGTCGTTATCAAATTCCGGCCCTGGAACAAACCAGCGCCGAATTGCGCACTGCCTTCCGCAAGTCGGGTACTCTGGCCGAAGACGCCGCCGAGTTTATGGACATTTTCTCGGAAAGTGATCTGGTCAAATTTGCCCGTTATGTGCCTCATGTTGATAATGTAAATAACCTGGTCAATCGAGCGCGGCACATCGTCCATGTCACAACTCCTCAAGTTGTCACAGCGCCGGAAGAGCCGGCGGCCCTTGAAGCGGAAGTGATGCCATGACCACACTCCATTTTGCCTCACCCTGGCTGCTGTTGTTGCTGGCAGCGCCCCTTCTACTGGCCTTGCTGCCTCTGGTGGCCCGCAGCCGCCAGCAGCCCGCCACGCTCCAATACTCCGACATCCGCTTGACTGCCCAGTTGGGGCCATCGCTGCGGCAGCGCGGCCGCTCTATTTTGCCGGTGCTACGTTTTTTGGGGCTGGCCTTGCTGGTCATTGCCCTGGCCCGACCTCAGGCTGGGAGTGCCCGTGAGATTATCACCGGCGAAGGGATTGACATCGCCATTGTGTTAGATATTTCTGGGAGCATGGCCGCTCTGGATTTTGAGCCGAACCGTTTAGGCGCGGCCAAACGCGTCATTAGCGACTTTATCCAGCAGCGCAAATATGACCGCATTGGCCTGGTCATTTTTGCCAGCGAAGCTTTCAGCCAGGTACCGCCCACACTGGACTACAAGGTGTTGGAACGCGTTCTCGAAGATACCGAGGTTTCGTGGGATATTGGCCTGGACAGCGGCACGGCCATTGGTTTGGGCCTGGCCAACGGGGCTAACATGCTGCGCGACTCCCAGGCCGACAACCGAGTCATTGTCCTCCTGACCGATGGGGCTAATAACTCCGGCCAGGTGGATCCGCTGACGGCTGCCCAGATTGCCAAGGCGCTTAATATAAAAGTCTACACCATCGGCGCGGCCCGGCCTGGCCCGGCGGCGCTACCTTTCCCGGATGGCCGGGTTGAGTACCGCGATTCGGAAATTGATGAGGAAACCCTGCGCAAAATTGCCGATATCACCGGCGGCCTTTACTTCAGGGCCGAAGACGGTGAGGGATTGCAGCAGATTTATAATACCATTAACAAATTGGAGCGTTCCCAGGTTGAGGTGAGAACCTTCACCCGCTATCGAGAGCTGGCCGTTTGGTTTATTTTGCCCGCCGCCCTGCTTTTGACTCTGGAGATTTTGCTCCGCCGGACTTTATTTAGAACAATACCTTAAAGAATGACGAATGAGCGAATGGCGAATTACAATTTCAACCATTCGCGATTCGCCATCCGCTGAGTCGCTATGGATTTTGCCGAACCGATCTTTTTAACCTGTTTTGTACCCTTGCTGCTGCTGGCGCTGTTATTATTTTTCCTGGGCAAGCGCAAACAGGCGGCCATAAACCGCCTGGGGATGCCTCAGTTGATTGCCCGGTTGAGCGCCACGGTCAACTGGGCAGGCCGCCGCTGGCAAATCGTGCTGTGGTTTTTGGCCCTGGCTTTGGTCATTGTGGCCCTGGCTCGACCTCGCTGGGGCGCGCAGGTTGAGGTTGTCGAGCAGCAGGGTGTCGAGATTATGGTGGCCTTGGATGTGTCGCAGAGCATGCTGGTCGAAGATATTAAGCCCAACCGGCTGGCGCGGGCCAAACTGGAGATCTCGGAATTGATGGACCGGCTGGAAGGGAATGCCCTGGGTCTGGTTGTTTTTGCCGGCGCAGCCTATATTCAGTTTCCGTTGACCTCTGATTTCTCCACCGCTCGCTTCTTTTTAGAAGCAGCCCATCCCGGTATGATTTCGCGGACCAGCACCAATCTGGCCGCAGCCATTCAGGTGGCTGCTACCGGCTTCAACGAGGAGCGAGCCAGTCAAAAGGTGATAATTCTGCTGACCGACGGCGAAGCCAATGAGTTTACCGATGAAGTGCCGGTAATGGCTCAAAAAGCAGCCGAGGAGGGGATTATTATTTATGCGATTGGCTTTGGCTCACCCGACGGTGAGCCGATTCCTGAATATGATGAGTTGGGCAATTTGACCGGTTACAAGAAAGACCGCCTGGGCGAGACAGTTCTGAGCCGCCTGGACGAAACGACTTTGCAGCAGATTACTTTGACCACCAACGGCCAATACTTTCGCGCTGCGGCGGATGGGCGCGAAGTCGGTTTTTTAGCCGATGCTATTAACGAGCTGCAAAAGGGTGAGTTGGAAAGCCGGTTTGAAACGCGAGGCATCGAGCGGTTTCAATGGTTTTTGGGCTTGGCGGTTTTGGCCCTGATTATCAGCGAGTTGATCCCCGACCGGATTCGGGAAAAGTCGCCCCAGCCAGAAACAGTGCCGGGTAAAGCGTTAAATGTTAAAACGTAGCCATGGGGTTGAGGAGTAGGCTGGTGAAACAGAGTTGCTTGTTTGTATCGTTAGTGGCCGTGATTTTACTGTCGGCCTGCGGACCATCGGCGGCCCGCTACAACAATCGTGGCAACGAAGAATATGCCGCAGAAAAATATGATGAAGCGCTGAAAAACTATACCTCGGCCCAGCGGGAGGATCCAGACCTGGCGGAACCTTATTACAATGCCGGCAGCGCTTTCCATCGCAAGGATGATTTTGAAGCGGCAATCGCTCAAACCCAGCAATCCCTCCGCGCCGCCGAAGGTGAGTTAGCGGAACAGGGTCACTACAATCTTGGCAATAACTTTTTTAAGCTGCAAGATTGGGAGGCTGCGATTGAGGCTTATAAAGATGCGTTGCGCTTGAAGCCGGACGACGCCGATGCCAAACACAACCTGGAGTTGGCTTTGAAGATGCAGCAACAACAACAGCAACAACAACAGCAACAACAGCAACAGCAGGGACAGCAAGGCCAAGGGAACCAACAGCAGCAACAGCAGAATCAGGGTGGCGGCCAAAACCAGCAGCAACAGCAGCAAGGAGGCCAACAGGGTGAACAGGAGAACCAGCAGGGCAGCGGCCAACAGAATCAACAGGAACAGAACCAGGGCCAATCCTCTGGCGGTTCTCAACCGGAGGAACAGGAGCAATCCGGCAACGGCAGCGAACTCTCACCCGAAGAGGCTCAACAACTGCTGGATGCTTTGGGCCAAAATAGTCAAACTTTGCAGGAGCGACTGAATCAGACATTGGGCGATGGCAGCAGCGAAGGCGGCTTTGGCGGTGCGCCCAAACCTTTACCCGCTCAAGATTGGTAGTTTTATGTGTTTCAGGTTTCAGGTTTCAAGTTTTAAGTTTCAAGTTGTGGCGGCAGTCCTGTTAGGATTGTTCTTGATTAGCCCTGTTCCCGCCCCAGCTTTGGCGCAATCGGCCCCTATCACGGCTACCGTAGACCGCACTATTCTCTCTACCAAAGAACAACTGTCCCTCACCGTCACCGTTACCGGGGATTTTCTGGATATTCCCAATCCTGACTTGTCGCAGCTTACTGACTTTGTGGTGGTCAGCAGCAGCACCTCAACCCAGGTCAGCATTATTAACGGCGATCTGACTACACAGGGGGTATTTGTCTACCAGCTTCAGCCGCTTCGTGAAGGGGGTCTGGTCATCAGCCCGATCAGTATCAACCTGAGCGGCCAGGTTTTTCAGACTGAGCCAATTGATATTCGAGTCGTTGCCGCGAGTGCGCCGCTCCCCACGCCAACTCCGGCCGGTCCTGCGCCGGGTTCGATTGAAGGGCAAGATTTTTTTGTACAGGCAGAAGTTGATAATGCTAAGCCTTACTTGGGCCAACAGATCACCTATTCCTTTAAGTTATACCAATCGGTTGGCTTTATCGGCCAGCCTGATTATCAACCACCCTCGTTTACTAATTTCTGGAGCCAAACGATTGTCACCCAGCCTACTTACAATATGAGCCTGGGCGGGCGTGACTACTTGGTCACCGAAATCAAGACGGCCCTTTTTCCGGCCAATCTTGGCCCCATTACCATTTCCCCGGCCAAGATTGTTATCCCTAACTTTCCCTATCAGGATATTGTGCTGGAAACGGAATCCATTACAGTTGAGGTACAATCCTTGCCGGACGGAGCGCCTGCCGATTTTAAGGGTGCAGTTGGTCAATTCGAAATCAAAATGGGCTTGAGTGAAAACGAGACAAAAGTAAACGAGCCGATTACCCTCATCATCGAAATAGAAGGAGCGGGCAATATTGAAGCTTTGGTGGAGCCGCCTTTACCCAAATTATCCAATTGGCGGTTTTTTGATAGCCAGGCTCAGAGCAGTATTGAGATTCGGGGTGATAAGGTTTACGGTACTCGCCGCTTTGAGCGGCTGATTGTGCCTGGTCAGCCAGGCAATTTCACCATCTCCCCCATCAATTTTTCCTATTTTGATCTTGATGTGGGTCAGTATCGAACTATCAGTTCGCAGCCCGTGCCAGTAATTGTGAAACCGGGTGAAGGAGAGGATTTACCTCCGCCGATTGTCGCTCCGGGTCCTAACAAGCAGGAGGTAGCCCTACTGGCGGGCGACATTCGCCATATCAAGCCGGTGCCATCCTCCTTGAGCAGTCAAGAGAGTTCGCTGTTCGGACAGCCGCTCTATTGGAGTGCCTGGATTTTGCCTATTTTGGTCGTTGGGGGGGTGTGGGTCTGGCAGAATCGGCGGCAGTACCTGCTGATGAACGCGGCCTATGCCCGTAGCCAGAGCGCCAGGCGGTTGGCGCTGAAAACCCTGGCCGAGGCGCAGCGAAGTGGCGTTGGCAATTACGCTGCCGCCCATCGCGCCTTGTTAGGCTACTTGTCTGATAAACTGAATCGGCCCACCGCCGGCCTGACCAATGATGGTTTGGTTGCTCTACTCAAAACTACCAAACTTGATCTGGCCCTGATAGAGCGGGTTCAACAGACGCTGGCCCAGATTGACATTGGCCGCTTTGCGCCCGGTGAGGCTACGGTCGGCTCTTTTTTGTCGGAAACGCAAAAGTTGATTAACGACCTGGAAAAGTCGTTTAAAGAATTAGAAATAAGAAGTTATAAATAAGAATGAAGATAGATCGGAGTTTGTTGAGAATAATAGCCCTACTGGCCGTGGCCTGGTCGTTTATTCAACTCGTCCCTCCATCTCTGGCCCTCACCCAAGAGCCAGTGACCCCAACCGAAGCGATGCGCGTGGCCAATGAGGATTACGAAGCCGGTAATTATGCCGACGCCGCCTCGATTTACGAAGCAATTATTGCCTCGGGCTTGCATAACAGCAATGTCTATTACAACTTGGGGAATGCTTATTTCAAGCAGGAAGATTTAGGCCGGGCCATCCTCAACTATCGCCGCGCCCAGCGGCTTGATCCCCGTGATGCTGACACGGCAGCAAACTTGAGCATTGCGCGTGCTCAAACAGTGGACAAGCTTGAGACTGTGCCGGAAAGCGGCTTGTCCAATTTGGTTCAACTGGCCGAGGAGTGGCTGACCTTGAGCGAGGCCCTTCTTTTGGCCCTGCTGCTGTGGTTACTGATTGGCGTCCTGGCTGTCATCGCCCTGCTCAAGCCGGCGTGGCGGCGCTGGTGTGGCATTGGCATGGGCGTGCTGGCGGTGTTTTTGCTGACCGGTTTGGTCTCGATGGTTAATCGTTACTACACCGAGCAAAATCATCCCCCGGCAGTAATCGTGGCCGAGCAGGTGGATGTCACCAGCGGGCCGGGCACCTCTGAACAATACTTGGTTGAGTTCACGCTTCACTCCGGTGCTGAGGTCAGCTTGATCGAAAGCCGCTCCGGCTGGCGGCGTATTACCCTTCCCGGTGATTTGCAGGGCTGGGTTCCCGCTGAAGCCGTGGAACGGGTGAGTGAGAAACGGGGATGAGCCTTAACTCATCCCCGTTTTAATTTAGATTGTTCCCCAGACTCCACCTAAACTGAGTTCAATTTGAGAACAATAGTTTTTTCGGCCCCAGGCCTGGTAAAATTTGTGTATTATTCTGATTCGGGTTTAATTACAAAATCCTCAAACCCCGCCGCTAACAAACAGTGACATTATTTCAAGGAAACAGTGATAAATGTCACTTATCAATCAGCAACGATGCCCTTATAATGTGGCTAAGTTTTAGGAGACATACTTTCCTGCTCAAAGAAAGGTAGTACAAGTCTGGCGCATCCGATATAGAAAAATTAGATAGGTTTATAAGTTCAAACATTGAGTTCGATTTAAACTGAATTTTCAGGGATCATAGGAGATCCGCAAAATGTCCACATCACCGTCATCAAATTCTATCGGGGAAGTACCACCGCCAACAGATTTTCATCCGCTGAAACCTGTTTTGATTGCCCGTCGAAGACAGCAGAAGTTCTTTGCTGGAAGACGAGCAGCATTAATCGTCTTGGCCATCCTTGTCCTGGGATGTTTGAACTTCTTGTCCCTATCACTTTTTTGGACGCCAACCCAGGGCAAGGGGGATGAAGGTCCGGGATGGACCGCCGGCTATGACTCGTACCAGTTACCTGCCCCACCTGTCGAGTCAGTCCTCGTCCAGATAATAATGGACCCCTCCACGTCTACCGTTCGATCCTCTTCTACAGTTACTCCCTCCGCATCCCCCCCCCCTTCCCCGGCGACAAATCTACTCGCAGCCGTCACAACCTCAGTCCCAACGGCAACACTAGAGTCTAAAATTGAACATATTGTCATTATCAGTGTTGACGGGATGGGTTCTGATGTGTTTGCCGCCGCCGAAGCCCCTAATGTGGATAAGCTGGTTGCCAGCGGCGCCTTTAGCGCCCATGCGCAGACAGTGAATATGAGTGAAACTCTGCCCAGCCACGCCTCAATGGTAAGCGGAATGATCCCGGAAAAACACGGTATTTTGTGGGGAGTGCCTTACATCGGCTGGCCGGGGATGAATGGCCCGACGCTGTTCAGTGTGGCTCACAATGCTGGCTTAAGCACAGCAATGGTCTTTGGCAAGCAGAAAATGAATTACCTAATTCTACCCAATTCAGTGGACACCTGTTTTTGCACGGATGCACATGATCCCGAAATTAAGGACCAGGCGGTTAAGATCATTCAGGCCGGTTTGCCTAATGTGCTTTTTATTCACTTTCCAGATACTGATCGGGTCGGGCATGCCTTTGGCTGGGGGTCACAAAATCAGCTCTACGCGGTGAATTTTGCGGATGGTTTGATTGGCGAAATTGTGACTGCGCTTGAAAATGGGGGTTATTTGAATAGCACCCTTTTGATTGTTACGGCCGACCATGGGGGACATGGTCTTAGACATGGCGATGATTCACCTGTAGACAGAACAATCCCCTGGCTGGCAGTTGGGCCGAAGGTTCGGTCCGGCGTAACCCTCGGCAGCGCCATCAATACTTATGACACCGCTGCTACAGTTTTATACGCTTTAGGACTGCCTATTCCTGAGGGGTGGGACGGAAAGCCGGTCTTGGAAATCTTTCAATAAATAAGCGGCTGCCCAACAGCCATTTTACTTATGTACGCTCGTTCCCAAACTAAGTTTGGGAACGAGCGTTTTTTATTCCAAATCCAACTTAATGTGTAAATCGCGCAACTGCTGCGGATGGACCTCAGTGGGTGCGTTGGCCATAAGGTCGGCAGCGGATTGGCTCTTGGGGAAGGCAATGACCTCGCGGATGTTTGGCTCACCGGCCAGAAGCATCACAATTCGGTCAATGCCGGGAGCGATGCCGCCATGCGGCGGGGTGCCGTACTCAAACGCCTCGACCATATGCCCAAACTGGCGCTTGGCCTCCTCAATTTCCAGACCAATCAGGCCAAAAACCTTCTCCTGCAAATCACGCTGGTGAATCCGGACGCTGCCCCCAGCGATTTCATAACCGTTCAAAACCAGGTCATACTGCTTGCCACGCGCCTGGCTCGGGTCGGTCTCCAGCAGGGGAATGTCCTCATCCATCGGTGCGGTGAAGAGGTGGTGGCTGGGATCCCAACGTTTTTCTTCCTCGTTCCAGACCAGGAAGGGAAAGTCAATAACCCAGCAGAAGGCCAGCATATTGGGGTCGAACAGGCCCAGGCGCTGCCCCAGCTCAACGCGCAGCCGGCCCAGAGACTCGTTGGCGATAGCCGGCTGGTCGGCTACGAACAGCAGTAAGTCCCCTGGCTCACCCTGCAATTGCTTGACAATGGCCGCTGTTTCCTCAGCCGAGAGGAATTTGGCAAAAGACGAGCGTGTAACTTCCGTTCCCTGGCCCCCGGCCCCGGTCTCTACCGCCAGCCAGGCCAGACCTTTGGCTCCAAATTCTTTAACAAAATCGGCCAATTCGTCAAGCTGCTTGCGGCTGTAATGAGCCTGGCCCTTGACATTCATCCCTTTGACCAATCCCCCGGAGGCCACCGTATCGCCGAAAACTTTGAAGCCGCTGTTAGCAACCAAGCTGTTCATCTCCACCAATTCCATCCCAAAGCGAATATCGGGATTATCGCGGCCAAAGCGGGCCATTGCCTCATGATAGCTCAGGCGGGGGAAGGGTTTGGATAAAATTTGCCGCTCGGTATTGTTCTGGACAATACCGATCATCAGCCGTTCGATCAACTCCATCACATCGTCCCGGTCCACAAAACTCATTTCCATATCGAGCTGGGTAAACTCAGGCTGGCGGTCGCCGCGCTGGTCCTCATCGCGAAAACAGCGGGCGATCTGGAAATAACGGTCATACCCGGCGACCATGAGCAACTGCTTCAATTGCTGAGGGCTTTGCGGCAGGGCATAAAATTTGCCTGGATGCACCCGGCTGGGCACCAGGTAATCCCGCGCACCCTCCGGCGTTGTTTTAAACAGGATGGGTGTCTCGATTTCTACAAAACCTTCTTCACTGAGAAAGTTGCGGATATAGCGTACCACATTATGGCGCAGCATAATGTTTCGTTTCATCCGTAGACGGCGCAAATCAAGGTAGCGATAGCGCAGCCGCAGCCCCTCGTCCACGGTTGTTTCCTTATTGATATCGAAAGGTGGGGTTTTGGCAGTATTGAGAATTTTTAAGCGCTGCCCTTCGACCTCGATGCCGCCGGTGCTTAAATTAGGATTCTCCTGTCCGGCGGGGCGGGGGCGCACCCGGCCAGTCGCCTGAATAACGTACTCGTTGCGCAGCGCCCCAGCCTGTTCAAGCGCCTCGGCGTTAACCGCCGGGTCAAAAACAATCTGGGTTAAGCCGTAACGGTCACGCAGATCAATGAAAATTAACCCTCCATGGTCGCGGCGGCGGTGGACCCAGCCGGCCAGGGTAACGGTCTGTCCTTCGTGTTCAGGGCGAAGTTGATCGCAGGTGTGTGTTCTTAGCATGGTCTCTTTTCCCATCCAATAAAAAATTTGGGGAGGTTGCTCTGTCTGGCGCAACCACCCCAACGTGATAATGTTGCTTGCCGATTTTAGCACAAAAGGGGAAAATGGAAAAGTAAAGACAATTTTCCCATTCATCTCATCACGCAGATTGCTTGACGTTTGAGAGGGGGTGGGCTAAAATCTTTTTGACGTGCAAGCCATCATTGTGCTTAAACTAACTTTCCTCCATTTGTGGCTCGTTTCCCTATGAAACTGACCGGTCGGGTTTTTGCTCTCTTCGGCCTCCTTGTTTACTTCACCTTTCTTGGCGGCACGTTTTACAGCCAGCTTAATCTTTTTCTGCGTCTCACCCATCAAGTCATCGTCACCCTGCTCTTGGGGCTGTGGCTTTTTAACAAGCTCAGGCAGGGTCAAGGTTTGCCCCGCACTTACCTTGATGGAGCCATCGCTTTTTACCTGGGTGCCAATTTTTTAAGCAGTGTATTCGGCCAGTCGCCTCGCTTTAGCCTGGAAGGATTATGGCTGACTCTGACCCATACCCTGGCTTTTTACCTGGTGGTTGACCTGCTGCGCCGGGGTTGGACAGCCCGGCTAGCCTGGGCCTTCTTTATGACCTCGGCGGTGGTGTGTCTAGTGGGTCTGACCGAGTTTCTGGGTTGGTACTTTGGTGCGTCCCTATTTCCCGGATTTGCCCAGGGCTGGCCGGAAATTGGCGGTTGGCGGCACCCCCTCCCCCCTGCTTTCTACCGCCTGGCGATTACCCTTAATGGCTCAACCCCCCTTTCGGCCTACCTGGCCCTGCTGACCCCTCCGGCCATTGCCCTGATTTTGACTCTGCCGCCCCGCAACCAAAACCGGCAGGCTTTGTGGCTTTGGCTGGTCTTGGCCTTAACCGTGCAAATATTGACCTTCTCGCGGGCGGGCATCCTGGCCCTGGCGGTCTCTCTCAGTTTGACGGCGCTGGGCTGGTCAAGAATCACCGACCACAACTTATTCTCGCTGCGGGTCTACTGGCGGAAATTAAGGCCGCTCTCCCGCGTGCTAATCTTAGTTAGCGGGATAGTGCTGGTTGCGGCCGCTCTTTTTTGGCTGCAAAGTAGTTTTGCCAATCGAGACAGCAGCACCCACTTTCGATTTGTGCTGTGGGAAACAGCCCTGACCATTTTTCAGCAACACCCTTTGACTGGTGCCGGTCCGGGCAATTTTGGCCGGGCGTTGCTGCGCCTCAATCAGGCCGACCTGCCCCGGCTGCAAATTGCCTCGGCCCACAATGTTTATTTGAATACTGCCGCCGAAGTGGGGTTGATTGGGCTGCTCGCGGGGGGATATTTGTTATTGAGAGTGGGTTGGGCCTGGTGGAAACGCTGGCAGCAGTTGGCCGCTGCGCTGCCAGGCGAGCGTATCAGGTTGGTCGCCTGCGGAGCTGCCCTGGCCGGTCTGGCGACGCAAACCCTGGTAGATACCTACAGCGCCACTTCGATTATACTCCTTATCGCTGCTCTGGCTGCTTATCTTGTTTATGATCTGGAACCCACGCCGTTGCCGTCGAGGCAACGCTACGCTGCCTATCTGGCAATGGCGCTCCTGGGCGTCTATGCCCTGGGCTTTGCCTGGCTGGCCCGCAGCGACCTGTATTTTCAGAGAAGCTTTAGTCAGGAGAGACAGGGTAAGCTGATGGAGGCCGTCAGCCAGGCCGAACAGTCTCGCCGGCTTGACCCCGACCTGGCGCTGCGGACCTTTCGTTTAGCTTTGCTGGAGGCCAGGTTAGCCCAGCAGACCCAGGCAGCAGAGCCGCTGCAAGCGGCCATTGCTCATTATCAGGCCGGGTTAAGTCGGGAACCAATTTGGGGCTTAAATTCCGCTAACTTGGCAGGCTTACTCTGGCAGCAAGACCGGCAGACCGAAGCGATTGAGACGATGCAGCGCACGCTCACCGCCGAACAAGACCCGCTCTATTGGGTCAATCTGGGCTACTTTTACGAGCAATCAGGAGCTTGGGTGGAGGCCGGAACAGCTTATGGCCAGTCTCTGGCCCTTGCTCCGGATCTGGCCGGGTCGGGTTTTTGGCAGGCAACGCCGCAGCGGGCGAAACAGTGGCCTCTTTTTGTTGAGGAAGCCGTCAAACACAGTTCAAGTGATGAACAGTGGCTGCAAATCAACCTGGCCCTGGCCCGGCAGGATTTCGCTGTTGTGGAGACATTGGTTGGACCGGTTTCGGCCTCAATGGACAGCTACCTTCGGGCTGCTCTGGCCGAGGTTTACCTGAGCCGTGCTCAAGCAGAACAGGCAAACAACATGCTGGAATCGGCTGGTTTGACCGGCGCCGAAGATTATCTACTGCAGGGTCGCATCAAGCTGCAACTGGGCGACGAATCCGCCGCCGAAAAACTGCTCAAAACGGCTGTTTTTTTAGACAACAGCCGGGCTTATTACTATCTTGGCCAGCTCTATGAGCGTCGAGGGGATATTCGCGCCGCTGAAGCAGCTTACAACCGGGGCTTCTCACCCCATTTCACCGCGGAAAACATCGAAGTGACGATTTATGGCCGCCTCGGTGCGAACGATCTCGTACCGCAATTACTGCGGATCGGCGTTAGCCCGGCCAAAGCCGCTCCCTGGCTGGAATTGGCCCGCCTGTACGAGGCGCAGCAGCGGTTTGAAGAGGCCAAACGAATCTATGAATTTCTGCTGTTAGAAGATCCTTTTTTGACTATCAGTCAAGAACGGTTAGCTCTGCTCGAAGCAAAGAAGTAGCTCACCTTTCCCATATTTATCCTCCGTTACAACTTTACCTCAAAGACTTGGACATCCTCCTTGTTGTAAACTTCTTCCAAATAACTTGCTTGGCTTGGCGCAAACTCTCCGGCGGCTTTTTCATTAGGCCCGTAGTAGACATACCGGATATTAAACTTCTTTAGCAGGTCACGCCGCCAGCTTTCCGGCGTCTCATCGCTGAAGAATTGTTTGGCTTGTTGCCGTTTCTCCTCAGAATTGACCGTTTCCGGCCCGTGCCCCACAAAAGCGCGGACATTAGCGTAGGCCGGCAGTATGTTGCCGGTTTCGTAAACGGCCAGGATCACCTCGCCTGCGGCGACCCCATCCAGCCACTGCATCGCGTCGAGCTGGCTGGCCGGGTGAAAGATGGGCGGCTGCCGGAACGACACTGAAACAAGCCCGCCCAGGAGCAGAAAAATGTTCGTCAAACTAAAAAAGAGGATGATTACGGCGCGGGCCAGAGACTGCCGATTGGGCCGGATATATTTTTGGGTGAGCTGAAACACGCCGTAAGTCGCCAGGATGACCAGGGGAACCTGGACCCCTACGACCAGCCGGCGCTGCAAGTTGAAGGGCAGGTAAACCAGAACGGGGAAAACCAGGCACCAAATTACCAGGAAAAGGGTTTTGTAAGTAGCCGGTTCATTTGGGTCAACTGTTTTTGGCCGGAAATGGGCCAGGAGAATTTTGCTGCCGGGCAGAGCCAGGATCATGAGCAGGCCGTAAGCCAGCAGGTAATGCCAGGGTTCGGGAGAGAGGATCAGGTTCTGTTGGCTCCAGATTCGCAGGATAGGGTTAAACGTAAAAACGTAAGCATCATAAGCCAGGACGGGCAGAGAAAAAATTGTGGCGGCGACCAGTTTGAGCAGCAAAGGACTTGTTTTTTGAACGGACCGGGCGCTAAGGGTCAACGCCAGCCAGGTCAAGCCCAAAACGGCGACAAATACACCCAGGTAGAAGGCCGCAATCAAGGCCACCAAAAATAAGGCGCCGCCGGCCCAGAGAACCGGCTGCCAGGCGCCGGTCTGCCAGCTATGCAGCATCAAGAGAATAGCCCCCAAGAGCAGACTCTCGGCCAGAGCCAGGTGCGGTAAATGGAATAGAACCAGAAAAATAAAGGCTTCGGGGACGTAGATGTCCAGAGGCAAGCCCAGCCGGGACGCCAGTTGCAGGCTAATCACCAGCCAGCCCAGGCCGCCGCCTGTGGCTGCCAATAGGAAAGCGAAGCGACGCCGGGGAAGATCGCTGACGAAGTAGGCAATGAAGCAGTACAGGGTGAGCAGCAGCGCCAGGCCAAAAACAAACCGGGCCAGGTGGTAAACCAGGGGGAAGGGGGCGTGGGTGAATTGGGCCAGTTTGCCCAAAAACAAGTGAAATGTAAATAAGTAGGCGCTCTGGTGCGGCTCAGGTGTGTAGGCGAGATGGAATAACCAGCCGTCCTCGGCCCCCATGCGCATTTTGGCTAGGTAGGAGTTAGCATCTTCCACGCCTAAAAAAAAACCACTGAACTGCATCTGCGGCGTTGACAGCCACCAGCCGTAGAGATAAGGAATCGAGGTAATCAGCATAATCACGCTGGCCCAGCCCACAAGCCAGCGCCATTCTCTGGAGGATATAGTGATCATTGCTCTCATCTCAGGTGAGGGAATGCTCATTTAAAGCGCCCAGCCTGCCGGAACGCTAGAATAAGCCCCACCACGAGCAGCGCAGCAGTCAGGCCAGAAATGCGCTGTCCCCACACTACACTCCTTGGCTCGTAGTTCAAGATGATATGATAAGCGCCTGGCTGGCTTAAATATAGCCCGCGTAACAAACCGTTGACCTTTTCGACCGGTTGAGCCACCCCATTCACCATGGCCTGCCAGCCGGGATACCAGATTTCACTCAAAACCAGCCAGCCTGCAGTAGTGATGTCTGTTTCAACTTCGATCCGGTCGCTGGAGTAACTCGTAATCTTGGCAGTTGTCAATTGACTATCTGTGCCAGTTAAGGTACTGCTGACGGATTGTTGACTATTTATCATGCTCTCGACAATAACCACATTCCTCAAATCCGGCTGCGCTGTTAGCTGGCCCAGCCAATCCTCGTCGGCCGGAACAGCCCCATGCGCCACCCAGGCGCGGGGCAGGGCTAATTCATTGCGGTAGATAAAGTTCTGGTCCACCTTTGTCTCCAAAATCAAACCCGGCCCATCCATTGGAAAGGCGGAAACCAGATAGGTGACGTTGAGTAAACCAAGCAGTTTTAAATCGGGCTTGACATCTTTGAGGGATGTTTCCAGGGGACCGGGGCCAAATTTGGGGATGGTGACGCTGAAACCGGCATCGTGATACCCTCCGGCACGAGCCATAAACTGATCATAAACAGCCAGGTGCACCGGCTCCACTCCATCCGCCAGAGAGAGATCGGCGGCCGCGGCGGTTTGCAGCGGCAAGCTGTAACTGGGCGAGTAGACACGAAAATATCCCGGTTTTTGGGCCAGGTATTCGGCTGGCCCGCGCCCCGGCGACAATGCCTCGTCAAGGGGCACAAAGCGCAGCATGGAGGCGTCGAACCAGGCTAAATCGAAGAAGAGGAGGAGGCTCAGGAGGGTTAACGTCAACGGCGGGGCCAGGTAACGCTGCGCTCGAAGCAGGATCAGCATCAAGCCCAGCGGGATGAAAATCGCCAGGGCCAGCGCTGAACGGAAAACGGGTCCTGTCTGGCCAAAACCAAAGGCCAGGCCCAGGCCGACCAGCAGTGCCAGCGAAGCCAGCGCCACGGTCAGGCGGGTCAGCCACTTTTTGGCTGAGGGCGACCACTGCTGCTGCGTCAGGCGATCAGCGCCGAAGCCGACCAGCACCGCCAGCGCGAATGCTCCCACAAAAAAAATACGGGCGGGTGTTCGCACCCAACGGAAGCCGGGCATAAGGTAGTAAAACAGACTGTGGAGAGGATTGTTGGGTCCGAGGGCAAACAGAACGGCAAAGAGAAAGAGCAGGCCGTAGAACCAGGTCCAGCGATTTTTGCGGGTCAGCCCAAAGGGGGCCAACAGCAGCGGCATCAAACCCGCGTAGATGATATATTCGTGCCCGGCCTTGGCCGACGGCAGCAGCAGGCCAACTAATAATTGGACCGGCGACAAAGCAAAAGCAGTGGCCTCGCTCAAACTAAGCGAGCGATTGCTAAATTGGGCCAGCTCCAGCAGGGGTAACACCTGGGCCGCACCCAGCAGGCCGGCCAGCAGAAAGATAAGCAGTAACCAGACCAACCAGGTGGCGATTTCACGCAGGAACCGTGATGCGTAATGCGTAATGCGTAATGGCAGAGAACTTATTAAATCTTGTCCTGTTGTCCTACTGACCGGCTGACTGGCGATATGCCAGATTACCATAGCTGCTATCAAATAGACGCTGTAAATAACCGGCAGAGTGTGGGTTACAATCTGCATTGCCAGGGAGACTCCTACCAAAACCGCCCACCCCAAGCCAGGCAGCAGTGCATCAACCAAGGTGCGAAAATTTTGTCCCTGCGCCCCTGCCCCTCTGCCCTTCTGCCCTGCGCCTCCTCGCCTCCTCCCCTCTAACAGCATGTGTACCCCCACCACGGCCCACGGCATCCAGGCGATGGCCCCGACCAGACTGACGTGTCCCCCGGCAGCATGCGCCAACCATTTTCCGTTGAGGGCAAAGGTCAACCCGCCCAACAGGGCTGCTGTTGGAGACAGCTTAAATCTTTCGCGTAATAATAAATATATTCCCAAACCACCCCATAAGAAATGGAAAACAAACAGCCCGTTGAACACAGGCTCAAGCGGCAAAAAGAGGAAAAACCAAGCCGGAGGGTAGGCGAGCATGGCGAGTTGGTTCGCAGCCAAGGGCATGCCGCTGAGGATAAGCGGCGTCCAGTAGGGCAGGCCAGCGCCCTCCTGCCAGCTTTGGGCCATCAGGTGCGCCTTGGGCCAGTGAATGACCATGACATCGGAGAAGGGGCTAAAGGTAGGGAATAGAATAAGGAAGGGATTGAGCAAAGCCGGCCAAAAGAGGCTGAGCACAGCGGGAATAAGGAGAAGGGCGGGTCGGTGGGGCTTGAATTTAAGTCGCATATTACAGCAAGATAACAGTTAAGAGGCGAATGTAGCTCAATTATACCATATCTTGTTCTTTACAAGCACCAGTGGCTAATTTTTTAGATAAGGGTCATAAGTTGACAGAGCCTGCCGAACTTCTGCCGCCAGGTCAGCCTGCCCGCTCTCTTGATAAAGTTGCGCCAGGAGATGAAATGGCTGCCCTTGTAATGGAGGCGAGGTGATAATCAGGAGGGAGTTGTAAAGGGAAAAATTGGTTGAATAACCATAGATAAATTTGCTGTCGCTGGTGTTGGGGGGAATATAGGGTAGGGTAAGTTTTTGCAGATGGGTGATGGCTCTGGTTGTATCTCCCTGGGTGAGAGCAATTTGCGCTAACCCAAAACGAGCATTCGGATCATCAGGTTTAATAAAAATGGCTTTCTTAAATTGAGTTTCAGCCACAGCTAAATCACCCTGGGCCAGAGCAATTTGGCCCAAAAGCTGATAATCCCCAATCTGGGCGGCTAAAGTTTGGCTTTCCTGGTATTTGCCCTGACCGACCAAGTTTTCTGCTTGCAGCATCAGCGCATCAGGCGAGTCAGGAAAAGCAGCAATGAAGCGTTCAATTGATTTCGCTGTGTTTTCAAGCTTATTTTGAGCCAATTCAATTTCAATAGCCACTAAATGTTGCTGCTGAGGGTCAGCCGAATGCTGGCGGGCGGCGTCAATCATTTGGGAAAAGTGCTCCTTCCGAAACGGTGAGTCCTGCCAAAAGGCTGAGTTGACCAGGGAGGGGTTGTGCGCTAGCAGCGAACCGTATGCCGCCAAGGCAGCATCGGTGTTGCCCTGTAACTCATAATAACAACCCGAATTGAGCAGATAGATTTCAATGTTTGGATTGCCTGTGTCAGTCAAATTGATTGCCTGGGCCAGCGCAGCCTGGGTCTCATCAGGCTGGTGGTTGAGCCAATACAGCGCGGCCAAATTGGCCCAGTAAAGCGGATGTCCCTTAATGGGCTGCAAGCCTTGTTGGTACAGAGCAACAGCTTTTTCCAAAGTTTGTTGCTGTGGCGCGGGCATATTCAGGGGAGGATTGGCGCAGGGGGTGATACCTGAAGTTTCAATAACATACTGACCCAGGTAATGGGCTTCGGCAATGGTATAGACAGGCAGTCCGGGGTCGGAATGGCGCAATCGGCCTATCTCCTCAGCTACCTGCACCGTTTGGCCGGGCTTTATTACTTCGGTTAACTGGGCAAAGTGCTTGGCGACGGCATTGGTATAGATTAAAGCTGCTCCAAAAATCAGGAGCAAAATCAAGTAAATTCCTGGCAGCCAGATACGTAAGCGGGGATAGAAATTTAATTTGGGCCTCGATTTTTCTTCAGCCCGTTCAGACCGGGAAATGGTTTCAGTTTCAGGAGCCTGAGGTGACTGATAAAAGATGTAGGCAGCCATCGCTGCAATGGGAATGATAAATGCCGGCCACCACAACTGCTCGATCGCTGCCGAGGTAAAATATCCGATCAACGTCGCCGCAGCGCCGATGACCCGCCAGCGTTGGCTCGTGTCCCCGGAACCCATGAGGCGTTGATAGGCCGCTTTTGTAGCGGCAACGAAAATCATAGCAGCCATACCTAAACCGGCCAGGCCCTCTTCGGCTAACATTTGAAAATAGAAACTATGGGTACTTAAACTGAGAAGAAAAAAAGAATTGGGCGGAATGTAATCTCGATAGAACGGACCAAACAGGCCAGGCCCAATCCCCAGGAGGGGATGCTCCAGCCACATTCGCACCGCGGCCTGGATGAGTGATAATCTAATCTCGTTGCTGCCCTCGCGATTGTCAAACACCTCTTCAATGAAATGTGTTTGGTTCAAAAATGGGATTATTAGAAACGAGGCAACAATCACACCCATGAAAAGGCCGGTCCATTTTTTCGTCCATACTCTGGGCCTCCATTCAAACAGGAAGGTAGAGATAGACCGCACCCGCAGACCAGATTGGAGACGAGCCTGTAAAGGCTTAAACAAGCTTAAAGCTCCCAGGCTCAGCAAACCAATGGCCAATGTCACCCAGCCGGTTCTTGAAAAAGTAAGCAGCAAAATAACCAGCGACAAAAAGATAAAGCCGGCAAAACCCAGGCGAATAGAAATTTTACGGGTGCTAAGAGCCAGGCCCAAAGCGAGCGGAATAAAAAGCGCCACATAAGCTGAAAATGGCGGAGCAACCGGCACCGTCAGCAGGGCCAAACCCAGCCGTCGAGGATTGGGCGGTAAGGTCCATCCGGCAACTTCGGGCCAGCTAACTTCAAAGCCCAGCAGCGGAAACAGCCCCAAGTACCAGGCTAAAAATTCCAACGCCGCCAACTCCAAAACTATGGCGACCACAAAAAAAACAGCTTGCCACAGTGCCTTTTCCCGCCCCGCCCGGAATTGATCGAGCATGAGGTAAAAGGTCAGGATGCTCAACAAGAGCAGCCATAAGCTGTAAAAAGTTAAGCGGGGGCTGGGAGATAAAAACGCTGAAACGAGGTACAAAACAATAACCAGAAGGAGCAGGAAATCAAGGGGAGTATAAACCAGGGGCTGGTGGCGCCACACTTTTAACCCCAGCCAGGGGACAAAAATGAGCAAAACCAGGTAGACACTCAACGTTCTGGCGCTGGGCACAAAGCCGGGTTGGTCAAACAGGGTGAAGTATAGAATAGGGATAAAGAAGAACAGGGTCCAGGGAAGGCGTCTGGCGGATGGGGCAGGCATAGATTAGCTCGGGTCAGAGTGATGGGATAGGACCAATCAGCCGCCCGGCTAATTCCAAAAATTGCTCGGCGCGGGCGATTTGCAGAGCTGTTTGGGCTTGGGTCAAACTAGGCCCGATATCATAATCAGCCACATTTCGACTACCTTGACCCTCGATGAGATAACGATGGAATTCAGGTGGGACTCGTCCTGTCTTGGCAAAATGTTGACCAAACATGGCGATTACGGTGGAATGTTTGGAAAAGGTAAGCCCTTCACCTAGTAAAAAGGCACTGGCAACATAAAACATGGCATAATAGGCTCGTGAGGCGGCAAAATCCTGAAAACCCTGTTCAGCCAATAGTTTGGCTGCTTTTAAGCTTTCAGCCGCTTTTCTAAGAAGCGCCAGTTGTTCAGAGGTCATACTGTAATGCCTTCTCGGTGAATGTTTAACAAAAGCGGACTATACTCGTAATTGTAGCGCTCGATTGAAACAAATACACAAGAAATAACCACATCATGCTGCAAGGATAACTCTGCTGTGATTCCTCCCGTGCGTTCAATCTCTTCACCCGGATTAACCAGCCCATTGAGGACCACCAACACATCAATATCTGAACCTAACTCTGCATCCCCCCGGGCCTGTGAACCGAAGAGAATTAGGTATACTAGGCGTGCCCCATAAAGCACTTCAAAACGGCGACGGAGTTCGGTTAAGATTATGGATAAATTCTTCTTCATAATCCTCATTATACCATGACTCTTAACCAAGAGTCAGTTGTCGGCAGTCCATGATTGTCCCACACCTTCATTTTGGGGTGCCGCTGCGAATCAAAAAGAAAACGCCGCTTAAAATCAATGCCACCCCCATGATGCGCTCCCAGCCAACAGTTTCGCCAAAGAAAAAACGGCCAATGAGCAGGGTGAAAACATAGGTCAGGCCGACCATCGGAAAAGCCAGGCTAAAATCCAACTTGGATAAAACGTCCAGCCAGAGAATGGAACTCACCCCGTAGCAGATAAAGCCGACGATGACCCAGGGCGTTTGAAAGAGTTTGAGAAAACCCAGCGGCCCATCGGCCAGGCTGACTCCGCCAATGGCGTTGAGTCCGGCCTTCATCGAGGTTTGCCCTGCGGAAAGGAGTATAATGGCTACCAGTCCCAATAAAAAAGTTCCCAGCATTGAACGGCTGACCTCCATTTTTGGCATATTACTTCTCACCTGAGTATAGTCATCCAGATAGACTTTTTCCATCACTGTTAGGCCAAGATTAGGAGATTTGGGGATTTCTTCCTCTTATTTTTTATCCCCTAATCCCCCAATCCCGGCAAAAACTTCTTCATCTATGCTGTTATTTTTGTGCTTTATAGATGGCTAGATTATCCATTGAAAAAACAACCGGCCAGTTTGTTAAATTTTTGGGCTGGCCCAACTGCTGTTCGGTTGGCCCGTAAATGATAAAATCAACGGCGGGCGAAATTACCTGGACGTTGCCTCGAAAGAAGGCTTCGACGATGGCTTTCTTGGGTTTAGCCTCAATCGTTTCAAAAGGGTGGCCGTAAAAGGTGCGCGTCCCACTCTGTCCGGGGATGAACAGACCTACCCGTGGCGAGGCCAAAACAACATCGCCGGGTGTCGCATTTTTCCTTAACCAGGCGAAAGCGGCAGTTTCTTCCCGGCGCATAAACAGCAGCGCCGTTGTTTCTGAGGCGCCGGGCGATTGTCGGGTGGCCAGCAGCGGTAAAGCCCATACAAACAGAGTTCCCAACGCGCCCACGATAACCACCACTGTCGTGAAGGATCGGCGCTGGTTCGGTTTAAATCCAATGGAAGGCAGCCAGCGTAGCAGTCCAATCGCGGCCAGGATACACAAAGGCAGGTGTAGACCGGTAATCAGCCGGCGCTGCAAATCAAAGGGTAAATAAAGCAAAATCAGGCTTGTCGCCGCCCACCAGAAAACAAGCCATTCGCCGGACTCCGGCTTAAGCGGCCTCTGCCGGACAAGCAGCCAGCCGCCGCCCAGGGCTAACAGGCCAACCAGTCCGTAACCGAGCAGCAAATCCAACGGTGGGGGGGCGCTTGTAATATTTTGGGCCGACCAGCCGGCCAGAATCGGGTTGGTTGTTGAAACCCAATAATCGTAAACGATGACCGGAGCAGAAAATAGGCCCACGCTCAGTGTAAGCCAGATTTGCGACCAGGGCAAGCGGCGGTTGGTACTATAAAGCCAGCCCAGAAAAACGGCCAGTACGGCCCAAACCGTGAGCAGGGCAAACGGCAGGGTCAGCGCCAGCGCCAGAGCAGCCAATCCGACAACCGTTGAACGCTGAATGTTGAATTTTGAAGGTTGAATTTCCTGAAAGATAATCAGCATCAAGGTCATGGCCAGGGGAAAATGGGGGTTGGCGTAGAGGCTGTAGGGGACAAACGCTTCGGGAACCCACAAATCAATGGGAAACGCGCCAAAAAGGACGCCCAGCCAGCCCAAACCCGAAGCACTCAGGACTAAAGTAAAGGCCAGCCGCCGTTCCGAGAGTTGAGGAGTCACGCTGGCAATGAAGCGGAAAGCAGCCAGCAGTACGCCCAACCCGGCCACGACTCGGGCCAGGTGGAACATCCAAATGGGTGACAGGCCGAACAGCGCCCCCAAATGGCCCAGCGCCAGGTAAAAGGTAAAGATGAACGCACCGGCATGAGGCTCTGGAGTATAAGTGAGATGAAATAGCCAGCTCCCTTCCATGCCCTGCCGGATCTTTGCCAGGTAGGAATTGCCATCGTAAGGATTGACCAGAATTCCGGCAAACTGCCAGCCTTCTGGAGCCGTCAGAGTAGCGATCAAGTAAGGAACGCAGCTCAAAAGGACGACGAAAAGCGACCAGCCAGCCGCCCAACGCCACTCTGCAGAGGTGATTTGTGGGTCGTTCATATTGCGTTAATCTTATCGTTGGGTTGAAGAAATGTCAACTGACTCTGCATCTATCCCCCTTCAGGCTTAACATGCTGAAATTAAGGCCGTGTGCTATAATCTCTGAGAAGGAACAAACTCTGGTGGCCAAATAGAACGTTAGGAACTTACCCCGTGGTAGCACCTTCGAGCGAACCCCAAGCGGTCAACGAGAGCTTTGATCGTGAGGCTTATCATAAAGCTGCGGCCCATACCCTGGCCTCACTCCACCAAGTTATGCCTCCGGCCGAGTTGACCCGTTTTTCTAACCGGCCCACGGCCGAGGTCGAAGCGCTGCAAGAACAGGTCGCCCAGGTTATTCCCGCCGGCAATATCGTCGGCCTGGTTTTGGGGGGATTGATTCGGGTGCGAGGGCGGACCCTCCCGGCAGAGCAGGCCAAGTCTGATGTGAGCGCTTTGCTCCGGGGTCTCGAAATGCTGCCGCAGCACATCTTACCCAGCACCCTGTATGGCACTTTTTTTGTCGGACCGGCAGCAGTGCTGGCCGGCTATCAAA
The DNA here is from genome assembly GCA_016860845.1 of Chloroflexota bacterium. The sequence continues at coordinate 253,749 of BOKF01000002.1, read as the reverse complement.
AAATTTTGACTCTGGCTGGAAAAGACCCGGAGAGCGCCTTTCCTGACGGCCTGTGGCAATTTTATTTGGAATTTGCGTTGCGCGAAGATAGCGCCCGCCATGCCAACGAAACCACCGGTTTTCACAAGGCGTTAGCTGAAGATGGCTTGAACCTGTCGCCGGTAGACGAGTTGGCAGCCTGGGTTTGTGCTGTTAGCCAGATTTATTTTCAGTATGATGCTTTGCTGGCCAATGAGTGGCGGGAGCGGGTTTACCTGAACCTGTTGGAGCAAGCGGCGCAGGCCGCCCAGCAGGACCGTGCGCTGGCTTTTCGTCAGTTGCGCCAGGCCTGGTCTACCCAACGCCCTTACCATCGTGGGCACGACGCCGCCCCTGACGAAAATTATTCCCTTTATCGGCGGCGGCGTTTTGATAGGTTCTTGCACAGCCGCCTGGAAGCCCTGCCGGCAGCCCAGCGCAATTGGATTCAAGAAACCTCTACCACCCGCCTGGAGCATGAGTTGGATGCCTACCAGCGGCAGATGACCCTTCTGGCTACCCTTGATCCCGACCGTTATCGTGAGAACCGAACCCCGCTCCCCTTGTGGCAAACCAGAATTGGCATTATTTTCCAGGACTGCTATTATTTGTTACCACCCTTGCACACCGACCCCTTGGGCCAGCCCATTCTTTTTGAAACACGGACGGCCGAGTCAGGCGGGCAAGTGCTCCAGGGCCAGGCGAATGGCGACTTGTTGGACCCATCCGGACGGCTGCTGCGGGTGGATCGAACGGGCCGGGTCTATGAAGTGGAAACGGGGCGGACCCGTGGCTATCTGCATCCCATTCCCTTCCAGGCGGTGCGGCGGCATATTGCGGCTATTTTTAATCATTTCCCCGCTCATCGCGCCGAAAGTCCGGCAGCGCAACTCGACGAACAACTGATCTGCATCCGGCGGACTGAGCAGGAACGCGCCCGTAAAACCTTGCATCATCCTCTGGTACGCCAGGAATTGGCCGCGCTTAAATCCGCGCCTATCTTGATAAATTGGACCGAACAGGATAGTGCTAAACCGTTAGCCTACATCAGGCAGGGTAAACGGGGCATCGGTGATCATGCCTTGACTATTTTCCACGCCAACAGCTCCATGATTTTCGACCAATCGCATATCTTTTTTGATGGCACATGGGGCATGGCCCTGGCGGAAATTTTGACCGGCGAAGCTGTCGCCTGGGCTACCTATTTTAGCGACCTCCCACCCCTGGAACCAGCCCCGCAAATACCCTATCACCTGCGTCTGGCCGCCGAACCCTCACTGGAAAAATTTTCCAGGATTACAGCGGTAGAGGCCGCTGCGGAAAATACCGCTATTGATATGAAAGCTTTGTACGCTTTGCGTAAGTTGCTGTCCAAACGCCATCCCGACCTGAAGACCGTCAACACAGTCAACGATTTACTGTTACTCTACCGCTGCCACTTTGGTCATTTTTACCGCCCCTCTACCGCCGTCGAAGATGCTCTTTTTGAATTGCGGGCGCTAAACACCCCGCCAGCAACAGAAGTTTATGACTTAATCAGTGAAATTCTGGCTAAATCCCAGGCCAGCAACCCCGCCATCATGATGCCGATGGATGCTTCGGCGGCCAGCCCGCGCGAACGTCTTTGCCCGACTACCTTTCGCAATCCCTTTAGTCAGCTTTGGTCCAAATATGAGAGCGCCTGCGCCGCTTTAGCCGACTACACTGACCAGCAAACTGCGCCTGCCTGGGCTGTTTTCAACGATGCCCGTTACTCGCTCCTGGTGCAGCTTGACCACTTTGGCCAACTGCTCCGCGCCCATAAGGGGGTCGCTTTGGAAGGAGAAAGTACCAGCCTGGCGACCATGAAGCTGATGGCCCACCTGCCCGACTCGCTCTTAACCCTGTTGGATCAGATCCCCCGGCGCATTGATGTGCTGAACGAGGTCATCAAAGGTGAAGAAGTCTTCTCCAATGTGGGCCGGGTGGCCCGAGGCTCGTCGCTCACCCGTTTTATCAGCGCCAAAGATGATAATGAAAACAAAACCCTGGTCTGGGGTTTCTTAACCGATGATCGGGATGTCCTTCATCTCTCCTTGCGGGATTTTAGGCCGCACGTGGCCGCCCTCCAACAGTTGGGCAAAATTGATTTGGCGGAATTGATGCTCAAAGATTATCTGGACAGCTTTGCCCAGGGATTTAACGAATTTGTGGCTCGCTTGCTTGACCTACTCAATGCTACCGCCACTCACTCCAGAGGAATAGCCGCATGAGTTTTGGCACCGACCCCTTTATTGGGGGTAAACTCGGCTCGTATGAAATTATTGAGGCTATCGGCGAAGGGGGGATGGCCCGTATCTACAAGGGCTTCCATGCCGAACTAAACCGATTTACCGCTATTAAAGTAATCAATTGGGGCCTGCAAGAAGATCCCGAATTTACCGAGCGCTTCCGGCGTGAAGCCCAGGCCATTGCCATCCTGCGCCATCCCAACATTGTCCAGATCTTTGATTTCGGCAAGCATACCAGTGGCTATTTCATGGTCATGGAGTTTATAGATGGCAGCGACCTGCAAGTGCAGCTCCGTGAATACCGTGCCCGAAAAGAATTGTTGCCCAAAGATAAAGTCATCCGGATCATCCGCGAAATTGCGGCCGCGCTTGACTATGCCCATGGCCGGGGCGTCATTCATCGGGATGTCAAACCCTCCAATATTATGCTGACCCGCGAGGACCAGTCTATCCTGACCGATTTTGGCCTGGTTATGCTGCCCGCGCATAAAAGCCAGGCGACTATCGGCAACACGTTTGGCACACCCCACTATGTGGCTCCGGAGCAGGCTATCTCGTCCGCCGCTGCGGTTGCCGCCAGTGACATCTATTCCTTGGGTGTGATTCTCTACGAGATGGCTACCGGCCAGCTCCCCTTCGACGACGAGTCACCCTTGAGTGTCGCCTTAAAACACATCAGCGACCCGCCCCCGCCGCCTATTTCACTCAATCCTAATTTACCTTCCGATGTTGAAGATGTCATTTTACAGGCTTTAGCCAAAGACCCGTCTGATCGTTTTGCCACAGCCGGCGATATGGCTTCAGCATTGGAGATGAGCTGGAGCAGTACTGCCAGCCGTGACCGCAAAGCGGCCACCATGTTGCCGGCCGGTGTTCCGCCGGCGGCGGTCGTGCCCAGTATCACCCTGCCTAATGTTGCGGCTGTTGCTCCGGTGAGTGTAGCCGCCGATTTGGCCCAGGCAGCCCCTGTTTCGGGCGCTCTCATGAAAGCGCCGCTCCTGCCCGGTTGGTGGCCTCTAGCCGTAGGGGGCGTGGTGATGGTCTTGATCGGCGGTTGGAGCCTTTTCTCCTTTATTAATTCATCGTCAGCCCAACAGGCGACCCCTACCCTCGAAGCGGCGGCGATTGCTGTCACATCCCCTACGGCTACGTCTACCTTTACTCCTCAAGCAACGCCTGTCTCCCCCACAGCGGCGGCAGGCGATGAATTTTCGGCGCCTTCGCCGACGCCAACTCTACTACCTCCCACCGTTACGCCGACCCCTATACCAACGACTATCCCTGAATCTACGGCTACCCCTGAACCCACCCCTACCTTCAGCCCAACGCCCCCCCCGACGCCTACCTCAACTGCCACCCTGCCCCCCTCGGCCACCCCTAGTCCCACTCCTACCGCCACCCCTACCGTCCTGCCCACTGCCACACCTGTACCGTTGCCGACCGCCGCCCCAACATCTGTCCCGGCCGGGCCTGGCCCCCTGACTCTTGAGCAGCTCAAGGGAAAAATTCTCTTCAAAACCGATCGGGCCGGTTATGTCCAAATTTATCGCATGGAGGCTGATGGCTCTAACCAGCTTCCCCTGGACGACACCTCACTCTACGCCCAATTGGAAGCCGACCTGCCTTTTTCGACCAACAAACAAGAAAGAGTGGTGGTCCGGGGCGAAGGCCAGCTCGATCTGTGGCGGGCTAACTTGATCACCGGTCAAGAGTTGCGGGTGACCAGTACCGGCAAGCCCGAATATGACGCTGCCTGGTCGCCGGTGGATAATCGCGTCGCTTATGTCTCCGAAGAGACGGGTAACGGCGATATTTATATGCTGAATCTGGATGGCAGCGCCGTCGAGCGTTTGACGGTAAATACCGATAATTTTGACAAACACCCTACCTGGTCACCGGATGGGACTAAAATCGCCTTTTGGTCCGATATGGGCTTCAACAAGACCCGCCAAATTTGGATGATTGATCTCTCTACCAGAAATTTGAGGAGCCTCTCGGATAATCCATACAATGATTGGGACCCGGTGTGGGTACGCTAGAAAATTGTGAATAATGAATGATGAATTGTGAATTGCGAATGAGAAAGAGAACCGTTCAAAATTAATAATTTACAATTCACAATTAATTCGGATTGACTATGGACTTCCAAACTTACCCCTTTTCCTCCCAACGCATGCCTCTCTTTGCCTGTAACGGTCTGGTGGCGACCAGCCAGCCCCTGGCAGCGCAGGCTGGCCTGACCATCCTCCAACGTGGCGGAAACGCCGTTGATGCCGCCCTGGCTGCAGCAGTGACTCTGACCGTTGTCGAACCGACCTCCAACGGGATTGGCGGTGATGCTTTTGCCCTGATCTGGGATGGAACTCGACTGCATGGCCTGAACGCCTCCGGCCGCGCTCCGGCCGCCCTCCGGGCTGAAGCGATTCGCGCCCAGGGATATACCCGGATGCCCGAAGATGGCTGGCTGCCGGTCACTGTGCCCGGCGGGCCGGCGGGTTGGGACGACCTGCACCAGCGCTTTGGCCGTTTATCCCTGGCCGAAATTATGGCCCCGGCCATCACCTACGCCGAAGAAGGGTTTGGGGTGACGCCGATTGTGGCCCGAAATTGGAGCAGGGCCGCCGGCCACTATTTATCTCTACGTGATCCGGCCTTCAGTCATTGGGCTGAAATCTTTACCCGCAACGGGCGAGCGCCTCAGGCGGGCGAGCGTTGGACCAGTCCAGCTCATGCGCAAACGCTGCGCGCGCTGGCAACACGGGGGGTCCGAGATTTTTATGAAGGCGAACTGGCGGCTAAAATTGTCCAGTTTGCCCGCACCAGCGGCGGCTTGCTCAGCGCCGGTGATTTGGCGGCTCACCAGAGTCACTGGGTTGAACCTATCAGGGCTGGCTATCGAGACTACGAAGTCTGGGAGATACCGCCGAATGGACAGGGGCTGGCCGCGCTCATTGCCCTGGCGATATTGGACGGGACCGACCTGGCCAGCCAGCCTCACGGCAGCGAAGCCTCGCTTCACCTGCAAATCGAGGCCATGAAGCTGGCTTTTGCCGACGCCCAGCGCTACATTGCCGACCCGGAGCAGGTTGATGTACCGATGACCGGCCTGCTCGACTCGATCTATATTGCCGCCCGGCGAGAACTGATTGGCCCGCAGGCCCGCGTCCCCGAACCGGGCGCTCCGCCACGTGGCGGCACGGTTTACCTCTGCACCGCCGACCGTGATGGCATGATGGTCAGCTATATTCAATCGAACTACGAGGGGTTTGGCAGCGGCCTGGTCGTGCCGGGAACCGGCATCGCTCTGCATGATCGGGGCGCGTGTTTTACCCTGGAAGCAGGCCATCCCAACGAGGCGGCAGGGGGCAAGCGGCCCTATCATACCATCATTCCGGCCTTTTTGACTCGCGCCGGCCAGCCGGTCGGCCCCTTTGGGGTGATGGGTGGGCACATGCAGCCGCAGGGGCATGTCCAGGTGGTGACCGGTACGGTGGATTACGGCTTGAACCCGCAGGCGGTGCTCGATGCACCTCGCTGGCGGGTCGCCAGTGGCTTGAAAGTCGGGTTTGAACTTGACACCCCAGAGTATGTTCTGCAGGCCCTGGCCGTGCGAGGACACCAGGTGGAAATCGGGGTAAAGCGGGGCGATTTTGGCCGGGGCCAGATCATCTGGCGGCTCGACGAGGGGGTCTATGTGGCTGGCAGCGATAAACGGGGTGATGGCGTGGCGGTGGGGTGGTAATCAGCCGGGTTTGGGGTAAAAGAACTCGGTGGATAGCTGGGGCTGATTAAGGATGAAAGCTCATAGGCTGGGTGAATTCAAAAATTTCTTCCCCCAAAAGCCTGGCCTTCATTGTGGCCTGAATATCATACTGGGTTCGATTCTAATTTTGTTGACGGGCAGCCTGGGCTGTGCGCCGTCAACTCCCGGCGAAACGGCAACGCCAGCCGAGATTACTCTATCCACACCCGTCCCCTCTCCTCCCGGCACGTTAGCTGAGACCCCTGCCTCTGATCCCTATGCCGAGGTGCGCCAACGCATGGTCGAACAGCAACTGCGCGGGCGCGACATCTCTAACGAAGCGGTTCTGGCGGCGATGTCTGAAGTGCCCCGGCACAAATTCGTTACCACTGATTATCTCTCCTCAGCTTATAGCGACTACCCCTTGCCGATTGGTTTCGGGCAGACCATCTCTCAGCCCTATATTGTCGCCGTGATGACGGAACTGGCCGACATCCAGCCCGGCGAAAAGGTGTTAGAGATTGGCACCGGTTCTGGCTATCAGGCCGCGATTCTGGCCCAGTTGACCGACCATGTTTACACCATCGAAATTATCCCCGAATTAGCCCAGCGCGCCCAGGATACTTTTAAGCAGCTCGGTTACAAACAGATTACAGCGAAACAGGCTGACGGCTATGGAGGCTGGGAAGAATACGCCCCTTTTGAAGCTATCATCGTTACAGCCGCGCCGGATCACGTACCCCAACCCCTGGTCAACCAACTGGCCGATGGCGGCAAAATGGTCATTCCTATTGGCCCGCCGGGTGGCTACCAGAGCTTATGGTTGTTGGAGCGCCAAGGGGACGAGGTCATCCGCACCAATTGGGGTGGGGTCAGGTTTGTGCCGCTCACTCGTAGTGAGTGATAGGAAGCGGGGTCACGGGTCAGGGGATAAAGGCTGGCTGGCCCCCAACACCCGTCCCCTTACTCCTGGGAGGATAACGAACCCGGCCAGACCATAAGCCAGCGCCGCCCCCCACAGTACCACCGAAAAGCCCCAGGTTAAAGCCAGCATCGCCGCCAGTACGGCGCTGATAACCGAGGCGCAGCCGTTCACGGCCCAGAGCCAGGGGATTAGCCCCGGCGACTCCTGGGCGACCCGGCGCAGCCCGCCCGGAAAGGGAATGCCCAACAGCATTCCCAACGGAAAGAGAGCGATAGCAGTAATGGCAACGCGCCCGGCAAAAGGAAACCTGAGGGTGGCGTCGAACAAAGGCGGCAGCAAAAAGGGATAGCTAATGACCAGCAGCGTGATCAGCGGCAGCGCCAGCCGTAAGGGTAATCTGGGCGAGAGATAACCACTGCCAATTCCTGCCGCTACCAGCAGGGCCGAAGTGACAGCAGCAAATGCGTAGGCAGGCTGTCCCAGGTACAGGATAAAACGCTGTAAGAGCGGAATTTCCACGAATAGAAACCCCAGGCCGAGCAGAGCGAAGTACAAAAAGAAGGATGAAGGATGAGGGATGAGGGATGAAATTTTTCTTTCTTCCGCCTTCATCACCTGCCCCCGCCAGGGGGCTCTGTCTTCATCCTTTTTCCACAGCAGCGGTAGTAGAATCAACCCGGCAGACAAGAGAATCACCAGCGCCAGCAAAACCACCAGCACCAGGTAGCCGCTCCCGCCAAAGGGCTGCCAGCTCCAGCCCAGTGATTGTAAAATTTCGGGGATTTGCTGCCACTTGAAGAAGTGAAAAAAGAAAGGGTGGTCGTCGGTGGGAGGGGCAACGGCATAGGGATAAGCGGTAAAGAAGCCTGCCGGGTCCGGGGTGCGCAGCAACTCGGCAAAAGTGTGGTGATAGGGGTCTCCGGGAACAATGCTGAAATGATTGGTTTCTTCGGGGTGCAGATCGGGCAGCCAGATCAGATCGAATTGGCGTTGTTCGCTGAATTGGCGAATCCGGGTTAAATCTTCTCCCGAAAGAGGCGAGCGAGCGACCCCGATCAGTGACGTTTGCAAGGTGCGCAACGCCAGCAACTGCTGTTCTTGTCGGCGGTCAGCGGCCGGCGGTCTGCGGTCATTATACTGTTGCAGCGCCGCGATAGCCGTGCCCCACAATCTCAAGCTCTCGCTGGGGGGGAGCTGCAGCCAGCGTTCAACCACTAACAGGCCGTTGGGCGAAAGATGATCCAGCGCGTCGGCAAAGGATTTGACAGTGTAGCGGTAATCCTCATTCAAAGTATAGGCTCCGGCGGTGACAGGCCGGAAACTGTCGGTTAGCGGCCAGATAATCAGGTCAAATTGCCGGTCGGTGCGGCGCAGAAAGCTGCGCGGCTCGTCAATCACTAAGGTAACACGAGGATCGCCGTAAATGTTGCCGGCTTCACCGGCAAAATTGTGATTGAGCGCTTCCAAGACCGTGTGGTTGCTCTGAACCACTGTTACTGTGCCAGCGCCACCTTGCAAGGCAGTTAATACGGCCAATCCACCACCCGGCTCCAAAATGAGTGTGTCGGCCGCGGGGCGTAATTCAAATGCCAGGGCCAGCGGCAGGTAGGGAGTAAAGGTTGGCTGGGTGGGCCGGGTTATGGGCGACAAATTGTCGCCATCCACCAGCAGACCCAGTTGCGGGGGCAGCTCACCGGAGTAGGCAAAACTTAAACCGGGGGCGGAGCGAACGCCGGCGCTGCGGATGACATCTACACGAGAAAAGGCGTTCCATTGCTGAAAGATGATCTCACTACCAGGATAGAGCAAGGCTTGAGAAAGAGACTTGTAAGGCGTCAGCCGCACGTCGAAGAATGGCGGCGAATAAAAGGTGAGAACGAGCAGGAGGATTGTGATAGCGGGGTAAAGGATGAAACGTGATACGTGATACGTGATACGTGAGGCGAAAAGCGTCGAAATGCGCTCAGGATTTAACTGCTTGGTATTTGCCGGCCATTGTTCAATCTCCAGTCCTTGTCCCCCGAAACCTGACCCCTGACAGGTTACTGTCGCCAGCCAGCCCAGGAGCACACAAAAAAAGACGGTTCCCGGTCCGCCCACAGTTGCTAATGAAACCAGGGCCAGGGGTGGCCCCAGGCCAGAACCGAGCAGGTTGGCGGCGTAGAGGGAACCGGCCCGTTCCGGCCGGGCGGCCAGGGTTGCGCCAACAACCAGACCGCTAAAGAAAAAGGGAGTCGTCAGGGCGAGGTAATAAAGCGCCAGCCAGACCAGTTGGCTGCGTTCCAGGGCCAGCCGGTAGGCGTCGAAGGGCAGGTAGTTGATTGCCAGGTAGGCGGCGGGTTGGGAAAGGGTAAAGAGGGCCGCGCCGGTGGTTAAAGTCCGCTGCCAGCCGCTTGCTGCTGGCGGCTTGAGGGAGAGAAAAGTCCCGCTGGCGCCTGCGCCCAGCAGAGCCAGGCTGACAGCCATGAAAGCCAGATGATGTCCCTGGGCCAGGGCAAAGAAGCGGGTCAGCGTTACTTGAAAGGCCAACGCTGCCGCCGAAATCAGCACCAGCGCCAGATAAATAGCGTTCATCTTTACCAGATTGCATCCTATATCCGTATTCTACCATAGATAAAATCAAGAAGCGAAGGTACGTAGGATTGGCTTGTGCTCGTCATCACGAGTGATTTGCCCATTTTTAGGTAGCATTATAGAATAAGGCGGATAGTTAAGAGAAACTGTCCCTCGCTGAATTTTAAGATAAGAGGTGGCTATGATCGCCTCGGCCCACCCCTAGTTGTCTGGACTGAGACCCCACTCCTGAAAAAAATTCAAGAAAGGAAGTGAAAACATCATGAGCAAAGCAGATATTGGCCTGATTGGCCTGGCCGTAATGGGCCAGAACCTGGTTCTGAATATGAATGATCACGGTTTCAAAGTGGCCGTGTTTAACCGCACCGTGTCCACCGTGGACGAATTTATCAATGGCAACGCCAAAGGCACCGAAGTGATCGGGGCGCACTCGATTGAGGAACTGGTGGGCATGCTCAAGCGGCCGCGCCGGGTGATGCTGCTGGTGAAAGCCGGGCAAGCGGTGGACGACTTCATCGAGAAACTGATCCCGCACCTGGAAGCGGGCGATATCATCATTGACGGCGGCAACTCGAACTATCAAGACACGATTCGCCGCACCGCCTACGTTGAGTCGAAAGGGCTGCTCTACATTGGCACCGGCGTCTCCGGGGGTGAAGAGGGCGCTCGGCATGGGCCGTCCATTATGCCTGGCGGCTCCCCGGCCGCCTGGCCGCACGTTAAACCCATTTTTCAGGCGATAGCGGCCAAGGTGGAAGATGGTTCGCCCTGCTGTGACTGGGTAGGGGAGAATGGGGCAGGACACTTTATCAAAATGGTCCATAACGGCATCGAGTACGGCGATATGCAGCTTATCTGCGAGTCCTACGATTTGATGAAAAATGCCCTGGGCCTGAACGCCGACGAAATGCACCAGGTCTTTGCCGAGTGGAACAAGGGCAAGCTGGACTCCTATTTGATCGAGATTACCCGCGACATCCTGGGCTTCAAGGATGAAGACGGCGAGCCAATCGTGGAAAAGATTCTGGATACAGCCGGGCAGAAAGGCACGGGCAAGTGGACCGGCATTTCGGCCCTGGAGATGGGCATCCCGTTGACCTTGATTATGGAAGCGGTTCTGTCTCGCTCTTTATCGGCCCTCAAAGATGAGCGAGTCGCTGCCTCTAAAGTATTGAGCGGCCCAACCGCTCAGTTCGAAGGTGACAGGGCCGCCTTTGTCAACGACATCCGTGAGGCCCTCTATGCTTCCAAGATCATTTCCTATACTCAAGGTTATATGCTGATGCGTGCCGCTGCCACGGAATATAACTGGAATCTTAATTACGGCGGGATTGCCCTCATGTGGCGGGGCGGATGCATTATCCGTTCGATCTTTCTGGGCAAAATCAAAGCGGCTTTTGACAAAAATCCTGAACTCAGCAACCTGCTGCTCGATCCCTATTTCAAAGAGCAGGTCGAGGCGGCGCAGGCGGCCTGGCGGCGGGTCGTGGCCAAGGCGGTCGAGATGGGCATCTCGGTGCCGGCCATGTCCAGCGCCCTGGCCTTTTTTGATGGCTATCGCCGGGAGCGGCTGCCGGCCAATCTCCTTCAGGCGCAGCGTGACTACTTTGGCGCGCACACGTATGAGCGCGTTGACCGGCCCCGCGGCCAGTTCTTCCACACCAACTGGACCGGGCATGGGGGCGATGTGACCGCGAGAACATACGTGGCTTAACAGCGGTTATGGAGATTAATCAATTGCTGACCACCGACTGCTGACCGCCAAAAAGACGAGTTACAGAGCAATTTGCAGGGGTCGGCGGTCTGCCGTCAGCGGTCATAAAGCGGAGCAGTATGCGGTGGAAAAGGACCATTTCCTTTTCCACCGTTTTTGTTTTCTACCTACTCGCACCCTACGCTTAAGCAACATTGCCTAATTGAACTATTGACCTACTAAGCCAAATGGCGTATAATAGGCTTATGTATAGGACCAGGAGGCCGCGTATGTTCAAGAAACAGATCGCCATTCTTGTTATCCTGTTGTTGCTGGGGCTGGTTAGCCTGTTCTACGGTAGCCGCGCCCTGGCTGACCTGAGTGCGTTTGACCCAACTGAAAGTATTTTGGAAACGAAGCTGATTCTAGCGGCTGATACGATTATTCCAACCAATCAGGAGGTTGAGTTAATTGCCGCTCGGCCTGTTATTGCCAAGCGTCTGGATAAGCTGGAAATTGGTGGACCCTACCATGTAGTGATTCGGAACGGCCAAATTGAGGTGACCCTGCCCCAGGGGCAAAACACCCCTTATATTGCCTCGGTGATTACCAGCATTGGGGAAATTGTCTTTATCAATGCGGGCAAAGAGTCACCCCCGGTGGGCGAGAAGGTCTATCTGGGGGTACGTTCGACTGACCGGCCCGGTTACCCGATCCTTTTTACCAGCCGCGAAGTCAAAGAAATTACCCCGCCCGACTCCACGTCCGGCCAAATCTTTTACCGCCTCACCCTGGAGCGAGCCGCCGCCAATCGCCTGGACAACTTTACAGCCGCCAATCGAGGGGCCTATATCTGCATGGTTCTGGATGAGCAGGTGATTAGTTGTTCCGCTATGTATCACCAGAGCGGCCAGGACCTGGAGATACTGCCCGAATTGAGCAATGAAGCGATGAACATGGATGATCTGGCCGTTTTTCTATACAGCGGGCCGCTTTCAACCCGGCTGAAAGTAGTGGCTGATTAATTTTTTTGGGAACTGGAACGAAAAATTTAGCTATTTCTTCAAGTAAATCGGCTCCTCACGTAGCCTTTCACAGTTAACGATGCTGCCCAGCACCACCAATATATCACGCGGTTGAATAATCTCTTCGGCTTCGGGAGAGATAATAACATCATCACCCCGACGTATAGCGACTACGGCCAGCCCATACTCTTGGCGTATCTGTGTCTCTTTCAGAGATTTGCCGACCAGCCGCTGCGGCGCCATAATCTCGACCACACCCTTATCTTGGCTTAACTCCATAAAATCTACAAAGTCAATAGCAGACAGGCGGCGAGCCAGGCGCACTCCCGCTTCATGCTCCGGCAAGATGACCTCATCGGCTCCAACTTTCAGCAAAATATCCTGCTGTGTTACCGTACGGGCCTTGGTGACCACGCGCCGCACCCCCAACTTGCGTAAGTTGACGGTAGCCAGCAAATTTGCCTCAAAATCACTCCCAATGCAGGCAATACCGGTATCAAAGGAGTCGGCGCCGATCTCCCGTAAGGCGTCAATATTGGTGGCATCAAGGTGAATGACATGGGGCAGTGACTGTGAAACCAACTGGACCCGTTTCATATCTGCATCAATCGCCAGGACTTCGTGCTTATAAGCATTTAAGGTCATGGCTAAACTGGTGCCAAAACGACCCAAACCAATCACGATAAATTCCTTGCGATAACCATTCCCATTCAAACGCCGGGGAAGTTCCAGTCCAGTTTGTATCGAGAGCAACTGCTTGAGATTTGACCAAAGCCGTTTAGTCCAGGATGCCGGGTAATTTGACATCAATCCATACCCCTATCATCTTTATGGCTGCTGTTAGCCAATAATGATTTTTTCTTCCGGGTAGTGAATCAGGGTCTGGCGGTCGCGTTGGGCCAGGGCGACGACCAGAGTTAACGGTCCCAACCGTCCCCAGAACATAGTAAAGACTAGCAAGATGCGTCCCCACCCATCAAAATGATCGGTAATGCCCAACGAATAACCGGTGTTGGAGAAGGCGCTCACTACCTCAAAAGCGATTGGGAACAACAACTCTCCTTCCCCAAAAAGCAACAGGACCAGGGTAATAGTCATCACATGAGCAGTCGAAACTGTAATGATGGCCACTGCTTTAAAGATAGTCTCAATTGGCAGAGTCCGTTCCAAAACACGAACATCGTTGTAACCACGCACATTGGAAGCCAGCGTAATCAGCACTACGGCTACAGTCGTAATACCGACCCCACCGCCCATAGAAGCCGGCGCGCCGCCGATGAACATCCAGACAAGCATAACCAGTTGACTCGCCGGGCCGAGGTCGCTCATCGGAATCAGAGTAACCCCGGCAGTCCGGCTGGAAACGACCGAAAAAGCCGCCAGTAGCCACCGCTGCCCTAACGGAAAATCTGACAGGATGTACCCCGTCACAAAGGCTTCATCCAGGAGCAATAAAATGGTGCCGATAACCAATAAGTAGAAAGTCAACGGCAGGATCAGGCGGGTGTGGAGCGACAGGCGGCGTTCGCGGGGCCACATGATCAGGTCGTACACCGCGGTGATGCCCATGCCACCGATAGTAATCAGTAAGCCCAGGATAATAACGCTGATCGGGTTAGCTCTAACTGCCTGCAAAGCCGGGTCCTCAAAGCCGAGGAATAAATCAAAACCGGCGTTGCAAAATGATGAAATGGCGTGGAAAATGGAATAATAAAGCGCCTGCGACCAGGGCAACACCTGCACCCATTGGGTAAAGAGGATGAGCGCGCCAACAAACTCAATGGCCAGAGTAATGAACAATACAGTTAAAGTGAGACGGACTACTCCCTCAGTGGCATCCACACCCAGGGCTTGACTCAACAGGTTGCGCTCATACAGGCTGACCCGCCGGCCAATTAAGCGGTACAGCACAACGGCCAGGGTAATAAAACCCACTCCACCCACTTGCATCAACAGTAAAATCACAATCTCGCCAAAAAGCGAAAAGGTGGTCTGAGTGTTGAACACCACCAACCCGGTAACGGTGGCGGCTGAAGTAGCGGTAAACATGGCGTCAATCCAGGCAATGCTTTCGCCGCTTTCGGTGGCAATGGGCAGGGAGAGGAGAACGCTGCCAATCAAAATGATCAGAGCAAAGCCTAATACCAGGATTTGGGGGCCTCGAGCCGGGGATGGTTTTTTGAGCTGTTCCAGATGATGCTGACGGACTTGTTTGTAGCTAATCACAATATGTTTGTAATACTTTTACCTCGTTGATTTTTAAATTATACGTCGTCATTAGGTGAAAGGCTAGCTCCTGATAAGATGACTGTCGCCCCCCTGTAAGTACCGGTCGAACCACCTTAAAATGTGATTGAGCCGGGCAATCCGTCGGTCCGTACGGCCATCGCGGGACATGCCGTGCGGCTCGCCGGGAAAGCGGACCATTTCGGCTTCTACCCCCAATTTCTTCAAAGCTACAAAAATTTGCTCGCCCTGTTCGACTTCGCAGCGCAGATCTTCCTCATTGTGAATGACCAGCGTTGGCGTTTTGGCGTTGGCGATATACTTGAGCGGTGACTGCCGCCAGTAATTGTCGAAATCCTGCCAGGCATGTTTCTCCGCCCCGAAAAGCGCGTGGAAGCGGTAAGCCAGGTCGCTGGAGCCATCCATGCTGATCATATTGCTGACGCTGCGCTGGGTCACGGCGGCCTTAAAGCGGTCGGTATGGCCGATAATCCAGGTGGTCATGAAACCGCCGTAGCTGCCGCCGGTGACCCCCATGCGGGCTGGGTCAATGTAGGGCTGCTGTTGGACAAAATCGGTCCAGGCCATCAGGTCGGCGTAATCGGCCCCGCCCCAATCGTTGTAGATGGCCTGGGCGTGGCCTTCGCCGTAGCCCCAGCCGCCACGGGGGTTGCAGAAATAAATCACGTAGCCCTGCGCCGCTAAAAAGTAAAACTCGTGCATAAAAAAGTTACCGAACTGGACCAGCGGCCCCCCGTGAATCTGCAAAATCGAGGGGTATTTTTGGCCGGGATCAAAGCCAGGCGGCTTGAGAATCCAGCCCTGCAAATCGTTACCCGCTGCTCCTTTGAACCAAACTTCCTCGACCTGGCCCAAATCCAGCGACTCCAATAAGGCTTGATTTACCTGGGTCAAGAGGTGGGTCTGGCTGGTGGCCCTGTCGAGCCGCCAGATCTGGCCGGGGCCGGTCATCGTGCCGTGCAGGTAGATCAGTTGGGCCTGGGCCTGGTCAAACTTGAACTCCTCGACCGCGCCGGGAGAATCAATAACATCGCGCAAATTCGAGCCGTCCACACCAATAGATTTGAGAAGTGTGTCACCGTGCCAGCTCGACTGAAAATAGATGGTCTGGCTGTCGCTGGACCAGGTGGGCGGCATCGTGGTCAAGCGGCCCATATCGTTGAGGGTAACATGACTGGCCAGCACATCAAAGGGGGCAGTCAGATTTTTGGCCTGGCCCTGGCCGTCGGCGGGTACGACCCAGAGATTGGTGTGCCGCCAGCGGTCACTTCGACCACCCAGTTGGTAATAGGCCACCCAACGCCCATCCGGTGAGAACGTGGGCGACTCTTTGGGGCCGGGCGGGGTGGGAATACGGCGTGCACCCGCAGGGAGACCGGAGAGATTTTCCAAACCTGTCAGGTCTTGAGTGGCGGGGATAACATACAAATCGGTCACGTCCCAATTCAGGTCTGGGTCGCCGGTGCGGTTGGAGCGAAAGAGGATGGCCTGGCCGTCAGGCGACCAGCAAGGCTCGAATTCATCGTAGTGGTCGCCGGCGGTCAGTTGGCGGGCCTCACCGCTGGCGGCGTCAATCGTCCAGATGTGCCAGCGTTCCTGGGGCAGAAAGCCGTAACCGTCCTCCTTGAAAACGATCCGGGTGATGTGGCGCACCACCACGCCGAGTTGTTTCTTCTGCTCGTCCTCTTCGCGCTCGATGGCCTCCAAATCTTTTTTGCGAAAATTGCAGACCAACTGCTTGCCGTCGGGCGACCACTCGAAGCGGCCAATTTCGCCCTTGAGTTGGGTCAGGGGGCGAGCCTCGCCGCCGTGAAAGGGGATGAGATAAATTTGGGGCTGCCGGGCCTCGCCGCGATTGGAGACAAAAGCAATCTCACGGCCATCGGGCGACCACTTGGGCCGCCGGTCGAGCTGGTTGCCGTAGGTAAATTGGCGGGCCGGCCCGCCCTCGGTCGGAACGATCCACAGGTTGCTCGACTCTTTGTGCGTCTTGGGGTCCACCCGCTGCAAGCTAAAGACGACGTGCCGCCCGTCGGGTGAAATCTCGCAGCCGGAGATGAGTTGGAATTGATACAAATCTTCGGCGGTAATGGTACGTTTGATTGGGTCAGATATTGAAACACTCATCCTACTACCAAAAAGGTCGGTACTGTCGAGCCGCCCCCAGCGGTGACATTCAACAGGGTCGCCGTGGAGAGGCGAGTCAGGCAACCGTACACGCTGTCGCCGTGGAAGACGAAGGGCGCGGTATCGAGCATGCGATCAAAAATGTGCAGTTGGCCGTCAATCAGGCTGGGGTAGGCTTCGCTGGGGATGGCGACACGCTCCTGCACGATGTAGGGAGTGCCCAAAGCAGCCTGCACGGCTTGCTCCCATTCGGTGGCGTCAACCGTCCAGCCCAGAACAATGCCTCGCCCGCCGTAATCGTCGTTGGGTTTGAGGACCAGCCGTTCCTGCTGCTGGTGGATGAAGGGTATCAGGTCAACCTTTTGGCCGCCGTACTCTGTCTGCCGCTCTTCCACCCGGCGAGTCCAGGGGATGTGGTCGGCGATGGCCTGCTGCTCGGCGGCGGTGAACAGATGGGCGTTGCGCTCGTCGCTCAACACGGCCAGGCTGGCCTTTTTGTAGAGCAGCTTGCAGGCAAAGGGATTGACCATGCAGACCGCTCCATCGCGCACCGCCCGGATGATGGGGTGAGCCAGCCCCTCCCGCTCGACCAATTCGGCAATGAGGACGCGCTTGTAGATCAGGGTGATGTGATAGTCCCCGGCCATCAGCTTGCCGTGGCGGTACTCCATCTCACGTGGGTCGGCGATGATACAGTCCAATCCCTGCGCTTTGAAGTAAGAGTCGAACAGGACAAACTCGCTGTAGGTCGGCACCTCGCGCCAATCCACAATAGCAATACGCGGCGCTTCGTTCCGTCCGGCCCACTGGCGGTAGCTTTCCAGCAGCGCGTGCATCACGCCATGCCGGGCCGGCAAGGGGAGGAGCTGGCAGCGGCGCAAAAACTGGCTCATTACCGGCAGGGTGTAGAAAAGTTCGGTCAGGGCGTCGTTGTAGGCCGGGGCGGCCGGAGTTTCGGCGTTGTATTCGGTGAAGTGGAGGTCGCCCTCGTGGTTCGCCCTCACCCCCGTCCCCTCTCCCAGAGGGAGAGGGGAGGCAGGCACAAAAAAGGCATCCAGACGGGAGGTGGGGCTGGCCGGACGGAAGCCGGGATCATGCTGAATCAGTTCTTCCTCCCAATCGGTCAGGTCGAATTGGGCGCGAAACGCTTTATCGGCAATAGCGGCCTGGTGGATTTTAGCGAAGGCGGCCAGCAGTATCCGGGTACGCTGCTGGATAAAACGGTACTGGGCCAGAGTCAAAAAGCGGGGCCGCAAGACCGAACACAACGGGCGCTCGCCAAAGGATAAACCGCGCCGCTGCTGCTGGGAGTCCAACTGCCCCTGGGATTCGGCGGCGACATCACCCGCCTCTAATAAATCGTGATAAGTTTGAATGGCTTGTTGGAGAGTCATTACGCACCTCCGAGAGTCAAGCGAAACATGCTAAATAACCTGTAAAACGTAAAACGTAAGGGATGTTCTGCGCAAATTCATCACGCATCACGTTTCACATCTTACTTCTTCCGCGTCGCCGTAAACATTTTGTCCCAGTGCAAATCTTTGCTCTGTTTGCGCGGCTTTTTGGCCAGGCGGATGGCCATGTCGGCCATGTGCTCGACTACCCATTTGAAGTAAAACTGGGTCAGCGAGTTGATGTCCATATCGGGCGCCGGGTTCATGAAGTCAATGGCGTAGGGGATGCCGTCACGAATGGCCCACTCAACGGTATTCATATCGTAGCCCAGGGCGCGCACCAGCTTGAGCGAGTCATCCACGATCCGGCGGCCCAGTTGAGGGCTGAGGTGATCGTGCTCGACGTAATATTTGCGCTCGCCGGGATGATACTTGATCGGCAGTACCTCCTCCTGCCCCAGGCAGATGCAGCGCACGTAGTGCTCCCACTGAATGAACTCCTGCAGGATCATGGTCAACAAGCCGGAACTGTTATAGTGGTCAATGACCTCATCCAGCGAGTGGCAGATGTAGACCTCTTTCCAGCCGCCGCCGTGGGCGTCCTTGAGCACGCAGGGCAGGCCGATGTATTCGATGATTCCCTGCCAGTCAAGCGGGTAGTTCAGATTGCGCAGGCTTTCAGCGTGGACAATGCCGGGGACATACTCTTTGTTGGGCAGGACCACTGTTTTGGGACTGGCGACGCCCAGCCGGGTCGCCAGCGAGGCTTCAAAGAATTTGTCGTCAGCCGTCCACATGAAGGGGTTGTTGATCACCGTAGCGCCCTGAAGCACGGCATTCTTGAGGTAGCTGCGATAGTATGGAACTTCGTGCGAGATGCGATCAATAATGACAGCGTAAGGACAGGGTTCGTCCATCTGCGTGCCGCCCAGCCTGACATATTCGGCGGTGACATCCTGATCCCGGCGGTTAACTTCTTCGATAAAAGCCGGGGGAAACGACCACTCCCTCCCGACGAGCAGCCCAACTTTTAGAGTCATGCGCGATCTCCTTTGATTGTAAAACTATGTAGACAGTAGACGGTAGACGGCAGACAGGGGTTTCTTTCTGTCTACTGACCACTGACTACTAATAACTGTCTATTTCCCCCACCTAACAAGAACTCTATCGCTTCCGGCAAGCGGCGGGCCCAGGCGGCTTCGTTGTGCAGGCCGCTCTCCTCTTCTACATAAAGCAGGTCGTGACCGGGCCGGTAGCCCTTGTGATAGAGCAGATCGTACATGCCGTGAACGGTGGAGTTATACCCGCTTAACCGGAGCCGGAGCTGCGGACGATCGGTGAAAAAGTGAGTTTGTTCGTGAGTCCCCGTGTCCAGGTAGATTTTGCCGGGAGTGAAAGGAGCCTGTTCGATATAGGTGAAGATGCGACCCTGGGCGAACCACAGCGATGGACTCATGACCCCGACAAAACCAAACGCCTGGGGCGGGCGAAAGAAAGCATAGAGCGTAATCAAGCCGCCCATAGACGAGCCGATCATACCCGTGTGCGCTCGATCCGGCAGCGTCCGAAACTCCCGGTCGAGCAGGGGTTTGACCGTTTGCAGAATGAAGTCCAGGTAGCTCGCTCCCTGGCCGGTGCTGTAGCGGGGCTGAGGAAACGGGCTGTACTCGTCGAGACGCTGCTCGCCCAGGTTGGGCAGGCCAACAACAATCGCCTCGTAACCGCGTTGGCTCAGCGCCTCCATTGTCTCATCTACCTGCCACTCGCCGGCAAAACTGGTGTATTGATCAAACAGGTTCTGCCCGTCATGCATATAAATGACCGGATAGCGTTTGTTGGATCGTTCATAGGAAGGTGGCAGGTAAACCAGAATGTCGCGCCGGTTACGTAACTGGGGCGACCATAATTCTTTCAGCACTTTTAATGTGCCGACAACGGTGTGCTGACCGGCCTCCTTATCCTGTGTATAATCTTGCCACTCGGCCATACTTTATAAAGAGGTAGACGGTAGACAGTAGACGGTAAACGGGAAGAATATTCCTGTCTACCGCCTACCGTCTACTGTCTACTTTAATCATGTCCCCCAATATAAAGCCGGAGCATATCCCTCCACCAGGGCCAGTCGTGCGCCCAGCCATCCCAAATACGCAGGGCATGCCAGATATTTTTGGCCCAGAGGTGGCCCGACAAATGCTCGTTGTTCAGGCAGAGGGGGTCATCGCGGCCAACGGCCAGAATGATGTCCATCCGCCGCAGCGCCTCCAGGCGATTGCCGTCGTGCTCGTTGGGAATGTAGGCGCAGGGGTTGTTAAAGTAAATGGTGCCGTTGTGATGACCGTCCGTCCAATCGCTGATATCGTAGATGCCGCTCAAGCCTATAACCCGGCTGACCAGATGAGGATGGCGAAAGGCAAAGTTGACCGCGTGGTACGCGCCGAAGCTGGCGCCTATAGTGATCAGAAACGGGTTGGGATTGCGGTAAGTAGTCAGGGGCAAGACTTCATTCAAAAGATAGGTCTCGTATTGCACATGCCGTCTGGCCCGGCCGCTCGGGTGGGCCCAGCGAGCGTACCAGCTTTCGCTGTCCACACTGTCCACGCAGTAGAGTTGCAGCCAGCCGTTCTCCAAATGTTCGGCCAGGGTCGTAATCATGCCCCGGTCTTCCCACTCAAAAAAGCGGCCCATCGAGGTAGGGAAAACCAGCACCCGCGCTCCGGCGTGGCCAAAAATCAACAGCTCCATCTCCCGCCCCAGCGAGGGACTGTACCAGTGCTGATATTCGCGATGCATCGGGTGGCTCCTGATTGGTTTTGATTTTTAGAGTCGGTCATGAACTGGAAGGGTGGAGGGGTGGAAGGCTGGCGCTACCCAATCCTCCAACCCTCCAGTCTTCCAACCCGATTATCCAAGTTGGGAGTCAAAACTATGTTTTATTCTCTTTAAGTATGGCTGATAAACGCGGTAGTTTACCACCAAGTTAGGGGATAGAAAAATCTAAGCCTGATCTTGCGGCAAATCTCTGGTCGGCTCAACGACAACGCCGTCGGTCATCCAACAATCTTGATAGGGCGCTTCGGTTTGTTTGGACAGCATAAAAATATAAACGGTGGACTGGCCGTCAGCGCCGATGAGCTTGACCCGCTGGGTGGCGCTGTCGCCCGATATTTCGATGGGATCGAACTCGGCCGACTTGTGATTGAGCATGGCATTGTAAGGGGGCGCTTTGAGCATTTTGACAAAGCGAGTGAGCGGGCCGGTGCTTTTTTTATTGCCGGGGGAAGCAAAGTTAAAAGCGGCTTCGATGCCTTTATTGGCCGCGTCATTGTGCTGCAAGGACTCCAACTGGAGGCGCACGACCTCTTCGGGGGACAGGGTCGGGCTGGGTGTAGGCAGAGCCAACGCCGGCTCCTCCTCGGCCTGCCCGAAGGCGTTCAAGGTGCAACCGCTGGCGAAAAGACCGAACACAAGGAGCACGAACACGAGACCGGTTTGGCTGAAGCTGACCCAACGACGTTTCATCTGATTCTCCTTCGTGGAGAAGGGCAAAAACTCTTGCGCTTCTAGCTTGAACTTTATAGCGGTAAGTATAGCACGCCCCTCCAATGGAAGCAATCAATATTCTGCCACTGGGTCTGTCTCAGATTTTTAGCAGACCACAGAGTTTTCGTGCAGCGTACCTTTACGGTCTGTAGTTAATCGTAGCATTATACAGGTCTTTCAAAGAATGGGAGGCAGGCTTTGAAACCTGGCAACAAAGTTGCTAAAACTACAAAAAATTTTTCTCCAACAGTTCTGCTAACCCCTCCGTATCATCCAACCCAAACTGAGGCACGTTTAAGGCAATCGGCACATCGGTGGCAATCGCTACCAACTCTTCCGGCCTGCAAATGGGTTCGACACTTCGTTCGGCCCGGATAACTTCGATTTTGGGTTTATCGGAACGCTTGAAGCCCTCGGTCAGGATGATGTCTACGTCCGTGATAGTTGTCGCCAGTTCATCCAGCGTCGGCTCCCGCTCGACCCGGCGAATCGAAGCAACTTTATCCGGTGCAGCGATGACGACGTGGTCGCTGCCAGCCTGGGCATGCCGCCATGTATCCTTGCCCGGCCGGTCCATTTCGAAGCCGGGGTGGGTGTGATGCTTGATGGTCGCTACCCGGTAGCCGCGCTGCTTGAGGCTGGGGATCAGTTTTTCCAGCAGCGTCGTCTTACCTACGTTAGAGCGGCCCACGACGCAGACAATGGGGATAGTGGACATACCTTCTCTCACTAATGCGAAGTTTTTGGGCCGGGATTTGGGGATTAGGAGTTTTTAAAAATCTTTTTCTTAATCCCCAAATCCCCTAATCCCGGCATACCGACTCAACCACCGGATGAGTGGGGGTCAAAGGTAAAACGTGCTGATAATATGCTCCCTGAGCGCAGGCCCGGCAGATGGGCTGACCGTCTACATACACCTCGCGCCGGTCGTTGATGCCCTCCCCGCAAACGGCGCAGGTGACTCGGCTGAGAGGCCGGCCCGGCCTGTTCTCGGCGGCGATGGTTAGTATAACCTCCTGCACGATAAACAAATCGGCTTCCGGCATCACCCGGTAAGCATATACTTGAGCGGCGCGTTTGTCCAGCCCAGAGCCAGCCGTGTAGATACCAACCTTGTCGCGGGCATCTTCACGGGCCAGAATGCGCACGGCCTGCCGGGTCTGATCATCGTAGAAAGTGCAGGCGGCTTTACCGTAATCCACATATTTCAGGGTGCGTTTGCCCAAACGGCAGCCGGTCACCGCGGCGATGGCGTCGGCAAAGCAGCGGTCCATCTCTACAAAGGCAAAGAGGCGCTTTTCGGTATCGGGCGGCTCAATGCCCAGCCGGTGACAGCCAAGCAGGGCCATGCGCGTCCCCAAAACTTGGCCGGGACAAAGACAGCCCCGGTGCATGGTCATCGCCATTTCTAAACATTCGTCAAAGGTAGTCATAGCAGTCAGCCCATAAGGGGTGAGGCGAGGAGGCAAAGAGAGGTGAGGGGGGCAATCTTCGCCTCCTCGCGCCTTCGCCTCATCAATACAGCCCGCCCAGGTTTGCCGCGCTGGAGACGGTCAGGGCGAAGAAAGCCATCCGCCCGGCAAATTCACCGATCAGGATCAGCAGCGGCAGCCAGGCCGGAATCTTGCGTAGCCAGGCCAGCACTACCAGCGGCAGCGCCAGGCCGACAATGAGGTGGGTCCAGTGCAGAGGCGAGGCCAGGTAGGCCTGACCAGTCATCCGCGTGACTGTACTGCCGGACAGCCAGATAAACGGCACGACCAGATAGACCACCAGGGCCACAATCAGGCCGACGGCCAGGATAGCGGTCACGAGGGGCTGCTTGCCGGCCGGAGCAAAGTAGCTGGCCGCCGCCGCGCCAAGAATAACAGCCGTCAGCAGGAAGAAGAGGATGGGCAGCGGATTCTCGACCGCGACCAGGGCCGGGGCGGTATAGGTCATGCCGGTCGCGAAGACCGCCGCCAGGCCGACCAGCGCCGTCAGCTTGAGCAGCCAACTGTTCAGCGACCCTTTGTAAACCATAAACAGCACCCCCACAACCAGCACCCCAAAGAGGGCGATGCTCAGGATTTCGCGGCTGAGCCAGGCCGTCCCGAGATTGCTCAACATACGGATGGCCCCCAGGGGTTGTCCCAGGTGGAAAAAGGCAGCAAGCACGCCGACGGCCAGCAAGCCGGCCACGGCCAGCCACTCGGCCTGGATTTTGCCGCCCGGACCTTCGACCACCGCCCACTGTCGGGTGGCGCTGACCAGGGAAAGGCCAATCGCCATTTGAGTTAAAAGGGTAAACAAAACCAGGGGAAATTCTGCTGTGCCCATTATACACTCCTCCTGACCACAACGGGTTGTTTGGGTAACTTAAATCGAATGGACGGGTTGATGTCCGGCCGTTCCGGGAAGCCGGGCGGGTACTGAACTGTCCCCGGCTCGTCAAAAGTCGCCAGGTCAACCATTTTTAATGCGCCGGTGGGGCAGGCCTGCACGCAGGCGGGCTGCAAGCCCTCGTCAATGCGCTGCCAGCACAAGCTGCATTTTTCGGCCTTGTTTGTGACCGGATTGTAGCGCGGCGCGCCAAAGGGACAGGAACGGACGCAGTTGCCGCAGCCGATGCAGGTGTCTACGTTGTGGACCACAATGCCGTCATCACGTTTGGTAAAGGCGCTGACCGGGCAATCTTCCAGGCAGCAGGGATGCTCGCAGTGGTTGCAGGCCAGCGAGTAAAATGCCCGTTCCCGGTGCGGGTAGAGGTCCTCACTCAGCGGATAGAGCTGCCGCCAGACCACCCCCGGTTCCTGGTGGTAAAGGTTTTTGCAGGCCATGCCGCAGGACGAACAGCCGATACACAATTCCGCGTTTACGTAAAAGCCAAGTTGTTTTGTCATCACTCAATCCTCCTATGCTTTCTCGATGTCGGCAAACTGGTCGTGGATAGCCACCCCCGGCGCGCCGGTTTTGAATTTGCCCATATCCGACGAAACATCATCCACCAGGATGTTGACGTTAAAGGGGTTTTTGATCCCATACCAGTTCTCGTACATGAGCAGCGAGTCGGCAGGGACGTTGTCGGTCAGCTTGGCTTTAAGGGTGAGTTCGCCGGTGGGGTTGAAGACCCGGACCATATCGCCCTCAACAATGCCCTTGGCCTGCGCTGTTTTCGGATTGACATACACAAACGGCTCCGCATTGTAGTCATGCATCCAGTCAATATTCTGGAACTGCGAGTGGATGCCGTATTTGCTGTGCGGGGTCAGCAGCCGGAACGGAGCGTACGCCTCACGGCCTTCCTTAAACAGCGGTAAGGCGGTGTGACCCTGCTCTTCGGCCAGCGTGGATTTGAACTCGTATTTACCCGACGGCGTTTTAAACGTCAGGTCGGCCCAGGCGGCGGAAGAAGGGAGCTGCGCCTTGACCGGCCCGTTCCGTAAATCTTCCCAGGATTTGATGCCAAACAGGCTGTAGATGCCGTCATTGAACTCTTTGACCATCCACTCCTTGGTATCAATGTTCTCGGCAAAGGTGCAGGAACCGGGCTGTTTGCTGTTCAGCTTAGCCGACAGGGCCGAGGCAATCTCGATGTCCGACTTGGTCTCGAATAGGGGTGCGATGGCCTGCTCGTTCAAGCTCAACCAGTAGTGCCAGTAGGAGACATTAACCGTCCAATCCTCAAAGAGGGTGGTGGTGGGCAGAACAATGTCGGCCAGCTCGACCGTTGGATTGAAGAAGAGGTCCACTGCGACAATCATTTCCAGCTTCTTGAAAGCTTCGACAATCTTGTTGCGGTCGAAATCCTGACTGAGGACGTTTTTGTTGGCTACCCAGAGCAGCCGGACCGGTGGGTCCTGGGCGTCCAGGATTTCCTGGCCAATTTTGTTGATGTTGAGGGTCCGGTCGGTGTAGGCCGCTTCGGTTGCACCCTGGCCGGTGTCGAACTCACCCTTTGGACCGGTTGCGCCGACAAAACCCACCGAGCCTTCCGGCTGTGTCTGCACCAGGGCGTGATAGTTGAAGCCCCAGGTGTAGAGGTGGCCGTAGCGCGCCCCTCCGCCAACTTTCCCAATGTTACCGGTCATCGCTACCAGGGCATCAATAGCCCGCACGTTGACCCCGCCATTGACATGGCGCTGCATGCCGTAGCCAATCCAGATAGTGGCCGGCTTGACCGTAGCGAACTCTTCGGCCACGCGGGTAATGGCCTCGGCAGGCAAGCCCGACTGCTCGGCCGCCCACTCGACCGTGACTTTGTCTTTAAGGTACTTTTCAAATTCGTCGTAGCCCAGCGAATTCTGCTTGACCCACTCCTGGTCCACCAGCCCTTTGTCAATCAAGTGGCGCGCCATGCCCAGGGCCAGCGCACCGTCGCTGCCCGGCTTGACTTCCCAGTATTCGTCGCCTTTAGCCGCCGTTTGGGTAAAGACCGGGTCAATCACCACCACTTTGGCCCCGCGTGATTGGGCCTCGGTCACATACTTCATGGAGTGAACGGAGCAGTAGGCTGGGTTAGCCCCCCAGATGATGATGTACTTGGTGTTAACCATATCCTCCGGGTCGTTGCACCACATGTCGCCCATATCGAAATTCTGGGCGTCAATCCCGGCCGGCCAGCAGGGTGTCCCGACAAAGCGGGTGGTGTAGCCCAGCGAGGACATCATCCCTTCGACACCGTAGTGAGTGATGCCAAAGTTGCCCGAATATTTGGTCAGGGCCATCCCCAACAGGCTGCCATCTTTCTGCTTGATTTCCAGGATTTTGTCGGAAATCATGTCCAGGGCTTCGTCCCAGGAAATCCGCTGCCAGTTACCCGAGCCGCGCTCGACCTGTTTCATCGGGTATTTGATGCGGTCGGGGCTGTAAACGGTGCGCGGATAAGCGTAGCCCTTCACGCACAGCCCGCCGTGAGTAAAGGTTGACTCCGGCGCGCCCTCGATGAACTGCAAGACCCCATCTTTGACATAGCTGACAATGCTGCACGTATCGTAGCAGTTGCGCGGGCAGGCGTTGCGAAAGACCTGGTAAGCGTCTTTCCCTTCAAAGACAGCCGGGCCAAACACTTCTTCGGCCCCGGCGCGGGCCGGCACGAGAAAGCCGCCCGGCAGCGCAGCAATGGCCCCGGCCGCCAGCAGGCTCTGCAAAAAGCGCCGCCGGCTGAGCTGGCAGACCAGCGCCTGCTCTACTTGTTCTTTGGTCCATTGATTTAAATCATTCATAATTTCTAACCTCCTCACCTTGTTTCTTGGCTAACGCTCTAAGCGGTAGACGAAGGGCGCCAGCTTTATGATTTGAATAGTTGGTAGGAATAGAACGCTGATTTTGCAGATTCAACACTGATGAACACAGCGAATAAAAACTATCTGCGAAAATCAGCGTTTTTCAGCGTTAATCTGCGTTCGATGCTTACACCAAAACTTCCGTTACCTTCAGTCTCGATACTTCTGCCTGCAGCCAGGCGTTCAACTGGTCAACCACAAAAATGAGGGGCGCGGGGACTTCGGGGGCAGTTTTTACCCGGTTGATAAATTGAGGCAGCCAGCGGTTAAGATGGTTGAGTAAAAAATATTCTTGCAGCGCCTTCAACTCCGCCGAGTTGACCTGGCTTATAACGATCTGCAACTGGTAGTAAGCGTCAAGCTCAAGGCCGAGATGGTCGTCGGGGAGACTGTTTTGCCAGGGGGAAATCAGGCCCATCATCTGGTAAAGGTAGCGGACGTTGAGAGTGGAGCGGCCCATTAACTGCGGTTCCGGCTCCAGATAGACCGAGGCGAAGGGCGGAGCCAGCAGGGCTTTAGGACCAACAAACAGGCGGTTGAAGGCAAATTCAACGGCGGGCCAATCTAGTACGACTGGCACGGCCTGCGGAGTAGAAGGGGCTAAACGATCATACGCAGCCGCCAAGTCGGTCGCGTTTTGAGCCATAAAGAAATCCCGCAGCGCGGCCAGGGCAGCGAAAGAATTGTGACTATCCATAGCTGGTCTCCCCCATTACCATAAGATAAAACCTATATGTGAAATTTATCACATTTTTAGTTGGGATACATCGTTGAAAGAGGGATTTTATCTCATCAAAACGATGATTTTGAGAGCAGCAGCACAAACAAGTGATGAGCAGAACAATATTATTTTGAAACACAAATAGCGGAATTGCTAAAACTGCAAAAATAAAGTAAACAATTGGCTAAATTTTGGCTCAACGCGATTCCATTTCGTTCGCCAACTATTTTGAGAACGAGATGGCGAAGGGGGAATCATGGCAAAAGTTGGCTTTGTAGGATTGGGGCTTTTGGGCACGGCGATGGTGAAACGGCTGCTCAGCGCCGGCCACACCGTCACCGGTTATAACCGGACCAAGGCAAAGGCTGATCCGCTTATCGCCCTGGGGATGCAGTGGGCCGACTCTCCGCGTGCTGTGGCCGAAGCCGCCGACATTATCTTTTCGATTGTGCTGGATGCCGACTCGGTCCGGGCGGTGCTGCATGGGCCGGCTGGGATTATGGCCGGCTTGAGGCCCGACAAAATCTACCTTGATATGAGTACAATCAGCCCTGCTGACAGCCGGGAATTTGTAGTCCAAGTGGCCCACGAAGCCGGGGCTAAAATGTTGGAAGCGCCCGTCTCGGGCAACCACATTTCCATCGAACAGGGCAGCCTCAGGATTTATATCGGCGGTGATGAAGACGCTTTTGCCTCAGCGCTGCCCGTCTTGCGCGACATTAGCCCCCTGGTGATTTATGTGGGCGAAAATGGTTTGGCCCTGATCATGAAACTCGCCCTGAATCTAAATTTGGCCGTACAGGTGTTGGCTTTCAGCGAGAGCGTGCTCCTGGCCGAAAAGAGCGGCATTCCCCGGGCCAGGGCCGTCGAAATTTTGGCCAACAGCGCTATTGCTTCGCCCCGGATTGCCATGCGCGGCCCCTTGATTCTGAAACAGCCGGACCCTCCCTGGGCTGATTGCAGCAAGATTCAAAAAGATATGAATCTCGCTATCGAGTTGGGACAGCAGCTCCACCTACCTCTGCCTTCAACCACCCTGGTCAATGAATTTCTCACGGCGGCGCATGGGATGGGGCTGGGCCATTATGATTTCACCATCATTTTTGACGTGTTGGCCCACCTGGCCGGGGTGAAAACGGAGCGGTAGGAACAAGCAAGGAGGAAAATAAAATGTCACTTCCAAAAACGATGAAAGCAGCGGTCCTCTACGGGCCAAGTGATATGCGCTTAGTTGACGCTTATCCCGTGCCTGAACCCGGTCCTGGCGAAGTCATCGTAAAAGTAGTCGCTTGCGCTATCTGTGGCACCGACCCGGATATTTTGGCGCGCGGCTGGCCCAACCATCCCCCCTATGGCGAGTTTGTTTTTGGACACGAGTATTCAGGCACTATTGCTGCCCTGGGGCAAGGCGTGACTGAATTCAACATCGGCGACCGGGTGGTGGTTGAGCCGCATAAAGGCTGTGGCATCTGCGACAACTGCCGGGATGGCCTGTACACGACCTGCCTGAATTACGGTTCGCTTGAAAAAGGGCATCGCCATTACGGCTTTACCACTAACGGCGGCTATGCC
Source organism: Chloroflexota bacterium (assembly GCA_016860845.1). The sequence goes on along the minus strand of BOKF01000002.1, from coordinate 224,637 downwards.
GAGTACGCCCGTATCCACAGTATCTGTGTCTACAAAATTCCTGGGGAGATGTCATTCGATAATGCCACCCTCATCACCACAGCCGGAACTTCGTTGTACGCTATTCGCCGGATTGGCGGTTTGGAAGGCGGCGAGACGGTGGTGGTGGCCGGACCTGGCCCGATTGGCTTGATGGGAGTGGTCTTGGCCCGGTTGATGGGAGCCGGGACCATTATTTTGATCGGCACCCGCCGCGAGCGACTCGAACTGGGGTTGAAGCTTGGCGCTGATGTGGCTGTCAATCTCACCGAAGAAAATGTGGTTGAGCGAGTCTTGGCATTGACCGGGGGACACGGCGCGGATGTGGTCCTCGAATGTGCCGGTACACCCCAATCAGCCGCCGCTGCCGTCGAATATACTAAAAAAAGCGGCCGGATTGCCTTTGTAGGGATTCATTCTAACTCCCCTATGGTGACTCTAAACGCCCGAAAAATTGCCCTGGGTAACCTGACCATTGCCGGAGTCAGAGCGGAGGGGCAGCGTTCGGTGGCGCGGGCATTAACCTTGCTTGGCCAAAATAATAAGGTTGATATTTCTTCCTTGATAACCCACACCTTTGTCCTCAGCGATATTCACCGGGCCTTCGAAATCGCCGAAAAACGGCTTGAGAATGCAATTAAGGTGGTGGTTAAGCCCTGAAGTCTTGATTCTCATCTAATCCGACAATGCCCTGGCGCAGAGCGTAGAGCACGGCCTGGGTGCGGCTGGTCAGGTTAAGTTTGGTGAGAATATTGGTGATATGGCTGCGGACGGTGGGACCGCTAATCACCAGCCGGTCGGCAATTTCCTTATTGTCCAGCCCCTGGGCGACCAGCTTGAGGACTTCTAGCTCACGCTCGGTTAGCATGCCGCCGGCCGGAGACGGAGAGGTCTGCGGGTTTTGCTGCTGCAGCATCTTGCGGGCCACAGTCGGGTGGAGTGATAACTCGCCCTGGTACACATCGCGGATAGCCCGCAGCAGTTCCTGCGGTGACGAGTCTTTGAGCAAATAGCCCAAAGCCCCAGCTTCGAGCGAAGCGAAAATTTTCTGGTGCTCGGTGAAGCTGGTCAGGATGAGGATGCGCGCCTGCGGGTTGTCGGCTTTGATTTCTTTGATCGCTTCCAAACCACTCTTGCGCGGCATTTCCAAATCCATCAAAATCACATCCGGCTGCAAGGTGCGGGCCAGCAGCACCGCTTCGAAACCATCCTCGGCTTCGCCGACAACTTCAAAGCCGGGCTTAAAGGAGATCAAGCCGCGTAGTCCTTCTCTGACGACGGGATGGTCATCGGCAATCAGCACCCGGATTAGCTTAGTTGAGTCCATAGAGAGCCTCCGGCGGGATGCAGGCAGTAACTCGCGTACCCTGGCCTGCCGCCGAGACGATTTCCAGGGTACCGCCCAGCCGTTCGATTCGTTCGCGCATGCTGTATAGGCCCATACCACCTCCATTTTGTTTAGCGGCAGGATCGAAGCCCAGCCCATCATCTTTGACTTCGAGGGTGACGCAGCCGCTTGCCTGCACCCGAACTATAACGGAAGTCGCGGCGGCATGTTTGAGGGCGTTGTTCAACGCTTCCTGGGCAACGCGATACAAGCCTTCTTCCACCGCTGGCGGCAATTCAAGGGCGGGGTCCGCCTCCAGGTGCGTCGCTACCCCGGCGCGGCTCTCGACGGCGGCCAGCCGTCGCTCTAACGCCCCGATCAGGCCGTCCTGTTCCAGGGCGGAGGGGCGCAGTTCGTAGACCAGCAGCCGCATCTCCTTGAGCGCTTGTTGGGCAATCTCGCCAATCCGGTTCATGCGTTCCTGGGCTTGCGGCCACTCCCCGGCTTCCATCAGACCGCGTCCCCACTCGGCGAAAAGGGTAAGACTGTATAGGGATTGGGTGACGGAGTCGTGCAGTTCGCGGGCCAGTCGTTCGCGCTCTTCCATAACGGCGGCGCGCTTGCGCTCGGTCAGGTCGTTCAACAAGACGACGATGCCGCTAAATTTCTCGCTGACATCGAGCATGCGCTCCAACTTGACGTCGAAGTAACGAAGACCCTGCGGCGTCTCAAAGGTTTTTTCAAAACTGAGCTTAGGCTCGGCGCTGGTTTCGAGTACGGCCAGCTCTTCAGCGAGCCAGGGTAAGCTTCCGGCGGCATAATGCTGGTCATAATAGATGTCGCCGGGAACGCTGGCCCCGGTAAAGAGGGTGGCGGCGGCGTGGTTCATGTTGCTAACGCGGTTATTCCGGTCCAGCAGGATGGCCGGATCGTGCAGGCTCTCAAAAATGGTCAGATATTTATTCTTCTCGTTGGTCATGAGGCGATTGGCTGCTTGCAGCGCTTCTATTTGCTCATTTTCCGTAGCGGCAGCCCATTCGGTGCAAAACCCAAGTTCGATCCGGTCAAAGCAGCGCTCGACAAAGTAACGGTAATGTTTGCGGGTGGTGGGGTCAAAACCCGACTGCCCAATTAAGTCGAGATAACTCTGGCGGTAATACTTCATCAGGCTCATAAACATGCCGATAGTCAGCCCTCTGGCGCGATGCAGACGGGCTTCCTGAACCCCAAAGGAAGCAATCGGGTCTTGAGTGTAATCGTCGTCAGGTCCCAGTTCCGGCGGCTGGGGGTGGATTTCAAGAGTCGTGACAATGGCGTTAGAGAGGTTGGCCACGGAAATACGCCAGGCCTCGGCCAGCGTCGAGGTATACTTGACGTAGTTGCGGTTCCGGGCGTATTGCAAAACGCGCTGCATCAGCCATTCTTCGTTGTCGCCGATAAGTTTGGCTAAACTTTCCATTTTTGCCTCACATTTTCCCCAGGAATGTTTTGGGTATCTCAGTATGAGCGAGACGGTCTTGGATGTTAGAGATTAGTCTCCCAAAAATTAACCCTGATTAACAATAAACTTAGCTGGCAACATAACGTTGGTTAACACAGGGCTATTGATTGTTGAGCGGATTTATATTACTATAGCCGAAAATTTGAGCCACATGGCAGTGACAAATGTCATTCTAAAGGGAGGGCAAATGTCACTCTCTTAATTTGTCTAATTTTGTTACTATTACCAAACTAAGGGGGTTTTTGAAGCATGACCTTGTCTCGTAAGAGTATCGTTCTACTCCTCACATTAATCACCAGCCTGCTGCCTACTATAATTCTGGCCGCGCCTCCCTTGCAGGAAGAGGGGCAGGAGTACACCATCCAGGCCGACGACTGGTTGAGCAAGCTGGCCGATAAGTTCTATGGCGATCCGCTGGCTTTCCCGGCTATCGTTGAAGCCACCAACGCTAAAGCCGCCGCCGATAATGCTTACGCCGCTATTGGCGATCCCAACGTTATCGAGGTCGGCCAAAAACTGTTTATTCCGACCGCCCAGGAAGCTTCGACTCTTCTGGGCCAGCAAGTGCCTTATTTGAGCGGCGACCTGACCATCTACTCCGGGCGAGGGGACGAGCTGGTTGGACCTCTGATTGACCAATTTGAGCAGGAAACCGGCCTGAACGTGGAAGTGCGCTACGGCAGCACCGCCGAAATGGCCGCAACCATTTTGGAAGAAGGCCCCAACAGCCCGGCTGATATTTACTACGGCCAGGATGCCGGCGCTTTGGGTGCTCTGGCCGCGGCCGGACGACTCGCGCCGCTGCCCAAAGATGTGTTGAGCCAGGTTGACCCGCGCTTCCGCTCGCCGGACGGGCTGTGGGTCGGCACCTCTGGCCGGGCGCGGGTGGTGGTCTACAACACCCATAAGCTGAGTGAAACCGATCTGCCCGACGACATCTTTGGCTTCTGCGCGCCGGAGTGGCGGGGCCGCCTCGGCTGGGCGCCCACCAACGGCTCGTTCCAGGCCTTTGTCACGGCCCTGCGTGTGGTCGAAGGGGAAGAGCGCGCCCGCGAATGGCTCTCCTGCATTCAGGCCAACGAGCCGGTGGTTTTCCCCGGCAATGCGCCGATTGTCCAGGCGGTAGGCGCGGGTGAAATTGACGCCGGCTTTGTCAACCACTACTACCTCTTCCAATTTTTGGCCGAAGAAGGGGAAGATTTTCCCGTCCGCAACTACCACCCCCGTGCCGGCGATGTCGGGGCCATGGTCAATGTGGCCGGGGTTGGGATTGTGGACACCAGCGATAACAAAGAGGCGGCTGAGGCGTTTGTCCGCTTCCTGCTGCGCGAGAGTTCCCAGCAATATTTTAATACCGAAACCAACGAGTATCCGCTGTCGGCCAACCTTCAGCTCAACCCGATCCTAGTTCCACTCAGCGAAATCCAAACGCCTAATGTTGATCTGACCAAGCTGGAAGACCTGGATGGCACGCTACAATTGTTGCAGGAATTGGGTATTTTATAAGGAACAACGGATTTTTTATGATTGCATCTAACCCCAAAGTCTACGCGCCCGGTAGATTTTCCGCTCTGCGCACCACCCTTCAAATGGGCTGGACTAACAATCATAGGGTCCAGCCCCCTATGTTTTTGATGGCAGCAGCCATGCTGATTGCCGCCGCCGCATTACTGCCGGTTGGGTATCTGATTATCCGGGCGGCCAGCGTGGGCAGCAAAGTTTGGAGCATCTTGCTTCAACCGCGCACCCTGGAGGTCTTTTTGGGCAGCGCCGGCCTGGCGCTCTCGGTCACGCTGGCCTCGATGGTGATTGGGGTGCTGTTAGCCTGGCTAACCGTCCGTACCGACCTGCCGGGACGCAAGTTCTGGGCGGTAGTTACGGTGCTGCCCCTGGTCTGGCCTTCGTATGTGGGCGCGTTTACCCTGGTGGCTGCCCTGGGGCCAAAGGGGTTGGTCCAGGGCTGGTTGGAACCGTTTGGCGTTGACCGGCTGCCTTCGATCTACGGCTTTTCAGGAGCGTTGCTCGCCCTGACCCTGTTTACTTATCCGTATGTGTTGTTAAGTGTACGGGCCGCTCTGCGCGGTCTCGACCCCAGCCTGGAAGAGGCGGCGCGTAGTTTTGGCCGGCGCCCGCTGCGGGTGTTTTGGGAGATTACCCTGCCTCACCTGCGCCCGTCCATTCTGACCGGAGGCTTGTTGGTGGCGCTCTACACTCTCAGCGACTTTGGGGCGGTCTCGCTGCTGCGTTTCAATTCCTTTACGCGGGCCATCTATCTGCAATACAGCGCCTCGTTGGACCGGAGTGCAGCGGCAGTGTTGGCCCTGCTGCTGGTCGTTTTGACCCTGCTGATTCTCCTGGTCGAAGCCCGCCTGCGCGGCAAAGCCCGCTATTACCGCAGCAGCGCTGGCGCGTTGCGGCCGCCCACTCCGGTTAAATTGGGGCTGTGGCGACCGTTAGCCCTGGTCTTCTGTGGGCTGATCACCCTCCTGGGGGTGGCCTTGCCGCTGCTGGTGATGGGCTTCTGGCTGGTGCGCGGTCTGCTGGTGGGTGAGGAAATCAAGCTGGGGCTGGACATCATCGTTAATTCGGTTTCTGCCTCCGGCCTGGCTGCCGTGGCGGCAATTCTGGCTGCTATTCCGGTCACGGTGCTGGCCGTTCGCTTTCCAGGCCGGACCAGCCGCTGGCTGGAGCGCAGCGCCTACGTGGGCTACGCTTTGCCCGGCATTGTGATTGCTCTCGCCCTGGTCTTCTTTGGGGCCAATTACGCCACCTTTCTGTACCAAACGCTGGCCCTGCTGGTCTTTGCTTACGTAGTTCGTTTTCTGCCGCAGGCTGTCGGCAGCGCTCGCGCATCCCTGTTGCAGGTCAGTCCCCGCTTGGAGGAGGCGGCACGCAGTCTCGGCCGCACGCCCAGCCAGGCGTTGACCTCCATTACCGTGCCGTTGCTCAAGCCGGGCTTGCTGACCGGGCTGGCGCTGGTCTTTCTCACCGGAATGAAAGAATTACCGGCCACGTTACTTCTAGGTCCCACCGGCTTTCAAACCCTGGCCACGCGCATTTGGAGCGCCACGGAGCAGGTCTTTTTTGCCCGCGCTGCTGCTCCGGCCCTCTTGTTAGTGCTGGTTTCGGCCATCTCTGTCTGGATCATCCTGAGCCAGGAAGAAAAAGGGCAGCGCCGCTAGGATGATAGCCGTTCGCTGCCAGGAACTTACCAAAAATTTTGGCCGGGTTTCCGCCGTCGAGGAAGTTAACCTGGTTCTGCCGCAAGGACGTTTTTTAGCTCTGCTGGGACCCAGCGGCTGCGGCAAAACGACGACGCTGCGCCTGCTGGCCGGTTTCGAGCTGCCCGACCGAGGCAAGATTGAGATTGGGGGGCGGCTGGTCAGCGCGCCGGGGCTGCACGTGCCCCCGGAACAGCGCAGCGTCGGCATGGTTTTTCAGGAGTACGCCCTCTTTCCTCACCTGAATATTGCCGATAACATAGCTTATGGCATCCCCAAAGGCATGGATAAAAAGAAGCGGGTTACGGAGATGCTGGAGCTGGTCGGCCTGACCGATCTGGCCAACCGCATGCCCCATGAGCTATCGGGCGGTCAGCAGCAGCGGATAGCGCTGGCCCGCGCCCTGGCCCCCCAACCGACCCTGATTTTGCTGGACGAACCTTTTTCCAACCTGGACGCAGCCCTCCGCCAAAGTGTCCGTGAAGAAGTCCGCCAGATTTTGCGCCAGGCCGGAGCAACCGCTGTTTTTGTCACCCACGACCAGGAGGAGGCGCTGAGCCTGGCCGATGAAGTAGCGGTGATGATTGAGGGAACCATCCTCCAGAGCGGCACGCCGCAGCAGGTCTATCTGCGCCCGGCCCGGCGCGAAGTGGCGGTGTTTGTCGGGGAGGCTAACTTCTTGGCCGGTGAAGCTCACGGAAGCAGCGTTACCTGTACGTTAGGTGATCTGCCTCTGGCCGAGGCGGCGCACGGCGTGGTGGAGATACTGATTCGCCCGGAGATGGTTCTGCTGCAACCCGCCCCGGAAGGGGTGGGCTGCGTGGAGCGCGTCAGCTTTTTTGGTCACGACCAGATGGTACAGGTGAGTCTGTCCAACGGTGTGCGCCTGCAAGCGCGGACCCAACCCCGCCTGGATCTGATCCCTGGCAGCCGGGTTAAGGTAGCAGTTGAGGGGCCGGTGGTCGCTTATTCTTAAATTACCCTATAAAAGATCAGCCCGTTTTCAAATAATTGTCAAGATTGTGACGAACAGCATAAGCCGTTGCTTCGGCCCGATTTGCTAAACCCAGTTTATCCAGAATACTGCTGACGTAGTTACGAACGGTTCCCTCACCTAAACGAAGGCTGCTGGCAATCTCTTTGTTCGTCTTACCCTGCACAATCAGCCCTAATACTTTTAATTCGCGCGCCGAAAGTTCAGCAAATGCTTCAGGACGAGTTGAGTTGTGCAGTTCAGCCAGCACCTGGCTGCTCGCCGCAGAGTCTAACAAGCTGTTGCCGTCAACGGCCCCTTGGATCGCCCCAATCAAACGATCACTGTTGGTGTGCTTCAAAATATAACCAGAGGCTCCAGCCGCGATAGCCTTAACAAGAAGTTCATCGTCGGCAAAAGAGGTGAGCATAATCACTTTTGTGGCCGGATGATTTTTAACAATTTCCCGGCAAGCCTCAATCCCACTCTCCTGGCCCAGCCGAATATCCATCAGCACTACATCAGGTTTATGTTCAGCCGCCTGTTGAACGGCTTCGGTGACGGTGCCTACCTCGGCCACCACCTGCCAGCCGGTCTGGCGAGTTAATAAGTTACTTAAGCCTAAACGCACGACCTCATGGTCATCCACAATCATAATTCGCATGAAAAGAGTCACCTCACACCAGGTATCCACCTGCCTGCAGCGCCTGCTCGATCTCACGGATGTGGGCATGGCCTTTGGTTTCCAGAGTAATAGTTACATCTACATAGCCAATTGGAGCTACGGAGTCAAAGCGATGATGCGCGATATCCATAATGTTAGTCTGCAATCGCTTAAAGACTTCCAGCACAGCGGTCAGCGTGCCGGGAACATCGCGCAGCCTGACCTTGAATTCGACGGTCCGGCCGGCCACGGCTAACCCACGGGTGATGATCCGGTGCAGAATATTGACGTCTATATTGCCGCCGGAAACAATAGAGACCACCTTCTTCCCGGCAAAACGTTCCCCATACTTCAGAATTGCCGCCAGCGGGGTGGCCCCGGCCCCTTCGACGACGATTTTTTCGATTTCCAGCAGCAGCAGCACGGCATTGGCAATCTCATCCTCGTCTACGGTAATCACGTCGTCCACGTAGCGCTGGACAATCTGGTAGTTCAGTTCTCCGACCTGCTTAACGGCAATCCCATCGGCCAGGGAGGTAGCCTGGGCCAGTTTGACCGGCCCGCCGTGTTGCAGCGCTGCCTGCATCGAAGCGCAACCCGCTGCCTCTACCCCAATTACCTGGATGGCCGGGTTGGTTTCCTTGAGATACACGGCCAGCCCCCCGACCAGCCCCCCGCCACCGATGGGGCAGACCACCACTTCCATCTCCCGCCCCAGGGGATCGGCCAGCAGTTCCAGCCCAATCGTGCCCTGCCCGGCTATAACCCGCGGGTCGGCAAAAGGGTGGATAAAAACCCGTTTCTCTTCAACCTCTAGCTGCCGGGCGTGCTCGTAGGCGTCGTCAAAAGTCTCGCCGTGCAGCACCACTTCGGCGCCATAATCCTGGGTCGAAACCACCTTGATCAGCGGCGTGCCGATGGGCATGACCACCTTGGCCTTGATCCCCAAACGCTGGGCGTGATAAGCCACCCCCTGGGCGTGGTTGCCCGCCGAGGCCGTAATCACGCCTGCGGCTCGTTCCGCCGCTGTTAAACTGAACAGTTTGTTCAAAGCGCCCCGCTCTTTGAAGGCGCCGGTCATCTGCAGATTTTCTAGCTTGAACAGCGTGTCGCAGCCGCACAGCTTGCTCAAGGTATGGGAGTAGACCACCGGCGTGCGGGTGATGTGTTCACGGATGAGGCTGTAAGCTGTTTCGACGTCGCTTTTGGTGATCATTCTTCGTCGGCTTCTTCCGCCTCTTCATCCTCGCTGACACTCACTGCCCTTATCTCGCCCAACAGCGCTCTCAATAGAAAACCTTTCTCGTTCTCCGCTGCTTCTTCATCAGCCATAGCGTCAGCTAACATTTTAACAAAGGAGAAATATTTAGGCGGATAGTCAGCTTCGTCCAAAACAGTTCTCAGGCGTGTCCGCAACTGCTCCAGCCGCGCCGGGGTAAACCGTTGAGCCAGATAAAGATCGAGTTGGGCGAATAGATCTCGACTCTTTTGAGGAATAGATGCCTCAGCCGGACCTTCAGATGGAGCATTCGCGTCTGTTGTTTCAGTGGATAGAACCGCCTTGAAGATCTCCACCCCGGCTTCGAGTTCTTCATCGCTGAAAAGCTCCAGGTATAGCTCACCTGTAAAGACGGCTGTTTCACCCTCTTCCCAGATTTTATCCAACTGCTTTTCCAGATAGTTCTGCAAACCGGGCACTTTTTTGATAGCCTGTTCGAGCTTTTTGTCCACACCTGGATCTTGCAACTGCTCGTAGAGGTCGGCTAACGACTCATCGCCGTTGGCGTCATTCTCTTCCTCATCCATGGTGACGCCGACGAGTTCAAAGCCGGCGCCCAAGCTGCGCAGTACAATGGCCTGGACCAGACCGATCATGGGCCAAACCGCCGTACTCTTGCGGTCACTTAAGGTTAATTGGATACCCGCTGCTCTGGCCGCTTCAGCCCGTTTTTCCTCCTTTTTCCAGCGCAAGCGGAGACGATCCACCGCCTCGATAATCTCCCGGCGCAGTTCATTAGTGAGCAGCCGGCGGATAGTCTCTTCCAGGATTTCGGCCTTTTTATCTGCTTGCTCCTCCTCCGGTAGTTCGTCCATTATATCCGGCGTAGCCACCCCCAACGACTCGGCTACGCTGATATAAGTGGGGAGGGTCACCAACGGCTCGGTGAAAATTTCTCTAAACTCCGGCTCCTCGGCCAGGTCGCCGCTGTCGGCCAGCAGCCAAAACAGATTTTCTTCCGCCGAACCGGCCCCGGTTTCCACCACGGCCATGAGCGGGGCCATGTCTTCGATCAATTCTTGCCGCCGCTTGGCCTTCTCTTTGGGGGAAATCCAGCCTTTAGCCTGGCGCTGGCGTTCGGTCAGTGCCTGCTGCTGTTGTGTGCGCTCTTTGCGGGTCAGTTTTTTCTGTTTACGGGCCATATCTGCCTCCGTTTTAAATCAAACGAAAGCAATTATAACCTTGAGCGCGTTAAAATGTAAATAGCCAGGGGAATGTTTTCGGGACTAAGCGGGGGTCAAACAGCGAACCTGGGGCAGACAGGGCACTTCCTGCAGCGGCTCTTGTACTTCCCAGACGGTAATAACGGCATCAATGTACGCCTGCCCCAATGCCCGCGCCACCGAAATGCGGTGATGGCCATCCTGGACATAGTAGGTCTGGCCTACCTGGACCAACTCGACCGGCGGCAGGCTCTGGCCCGACTGCCATACAGCCGCCACACCCTTCCAACGCTGCCGGTCGTACTCCTGAAGCGGATAAAAATCAAGGTCAAAATCGCGCTCGCGGCCCGTACTGGCGCTGCCTTTAATCTGGTGGAGAGGTACGGCTTGGGTCCCGGCAAAGTGGCGGCTGACTACCCGGCCGGCGGCCTCAACTTCGGCCAGGTTGAGTAAATGGTGCGAACGCCGGGTCAGCGCTGCCCAGAGCCGGCGCAACCGGCCACGCCAATGGACCTGTTGATACAGTTGTTCCGCCTCAAGAGTTGCCCGGGCCTCTCGGCGGGACTGGGAGGGCTGAGTGTCAGCAATGATTGTGTGGGCCATTAATGGGTGGAGCATCAACGTTAACTTCCTTTTATCTTTTCTCAAATATATCCGTTAAGCGTTTGCTAAGCGTTACGGCGGGCGTTACGAAGCGGATTTCGTTGCATCTTTTGGTCCGCTGGGGTAAAATACCCGGGCTAAAACTCGGTCTCAGCCCACGACACAGATAGTGCAGGGGCTGGGTCGCCCGGACTTTCGATCCCTGAGCCTGAACAGCCCAAAGGTCCGCGTCCTATTTTTTGGTTATCCAGTCGGTCATATATTTATCAAAAATAAGGTGATATGCCCCAATTAAATCTGTTTTTATTTGGGCCGCCGCGCCTGGAGCGCGAAGGCCACTTGGTTGAAGTAGATACCCGCAAGGCGATTGCGCTGATGGCTTACCTGGCTGTCAGCGGTGAGAGCCACAGCCGTGATGCCCTGGCTACCCTGCTCTGGCCTGATTACGATCAGACTCATGCCCGGGGAGCACTACGCCGTACTCTGTCTGCGCTCAATAAAGCCCTGGCCGGAGAATGGTTGGAGGTTGATCGTGAAACCATCGGTCTTAATCCAAATGTCCCTCTCTGGCTGGATGTCGCCGAATTTCAGCGCCGCCTCAAAAGCTGCCGCAGTCACAATCACCCGGCCGATGCTACCTGTACCGACTGTGTAACGGCCTTAACCGAGGCGGCAGTACTCTACCGTGACGACTTTCTGGCCGGTTTTACTTTGCGTGATAGCCCAGATTTTGACGAGTGGCAGTATTTTCAAACCGAGAGCCTCCGCCGGGAGTTGGCCGGGGCTTTGGAGAGCCTGGTGCGCTGTCACACCCTGCGCCAGGAGTTTGAACCGGCCATTGCTTTCGCCCGGCGCTGGCTGGCGCTCGATCCGCTGCACGAACAGGCTCACCGCGAGTTGATGCGTTTGTATACCTGGGCCGGGCAACGCAGCGCGGCGCTGCGCCAGTATCGCGAATGTGTTCGCATTCTCGACCAGGAGTTGGGCGTGCCGCCCCTGGATGAGACCACCCAACTTTACGCCACCATTCAAGAAAACCGCTTGCCCCTGCCACCTTCGACCTCCTCCAGAGATACGCAGGTTCCCTCAGTTCTGGCGCTGGTCGCTGTTCCCGCTGCTCCCCCAGCCCGACCCCGGCAGTTTGATTACCCTCTCGTAGGGCGCGCCGCCGAATGGGCCGCTATGCTGGAGGCGTATGCGGCCAGTTGCGCCAACGGCCACCTGATCATTTTGCAGGGCGAGGCCGGCATTGGTAAAACTCGCCTGGCCGAGGAGTATCTGGCCTATATTCAGGCCCAGGGAGGCGTTGCCGCCACGGCCCGGTGTTACGAGGGTGAAACCCATTTAGCCTACAGTCTCTTCATCGAGGGTTTGCGGGCGTTGTTGAGCCAGCCCGATGCACTGGCGCGTCTAGCCGAGGTGCCGGATCACTGGTTGAGCGAGGCTGCCCGCCTGCTGCCGGAACTGGCCAATCTGCGCCCTGGCCTGCCGCCCGCTTCGCCCCTTGACAGCCCCGGCGCGCAGAGCCGCTTTTTTGAAGGCATCCACCAACTGCTGCTGGCCCTGTGCCGAGGCCCGCAGCCGGGGGTTATCTTGCTGGAAGATTTGCACTGGGCCGACGCCGCCTCGTTGGATCTGTTGACCTACCTGGTCCGGCGGCTGCGGGGACGGCCCCTCTGCCTGCTGGTCACCTGCCGCAGCGAGAGTGCGGGCAGTACTCCCCGCTTGCACCAACTGCTGGTCGAGGCGCAACGGTTGGGCGCAGCTACCCTCCTCTCTCTCCCTCGTCTTAGCCCGGCGGCTGTGGCCGAGTTAGTTGGTTCCACGGCAGTGGGCACCAAATCGGCGGAATCTGAGCGTCTGGAGACGCGCTTGTATCAGGAGACGGAGGGCTTACCCTTCTTTTTGGTTGAATATTTGACCATCTTAGCCAAGGCGGGCGAAGCTGCCGGGGCGGACTGGTCCATGCCGGGTGGCGTGCGCGGCCTGCTGCAATCCCGCCTGGCCGGAGTCAGCGAGACCGGCTGGCAGTTGCTGACGACCGCTGCCGTTATTGGCCGTTCCTTTGATTTTGATACGCTGCGCGCCGCCAGCGGCCGCAGCGATGAAGAAATTGTGACTGCCCTGGAGGCACTGATCGAGCAGGGCCTGGTGGCTGAGGTGCAGGGCAGCGGCGAGCGCGGCTTAACTTACGATTTTAGCCACGAAAAATTGCGGACCCTGGTTTACGAGGAGACCAGTCTGGCCCGGCGGCGCTTGCTGCACCGGCGAGTGGCCGAGGCGTTAATTAGCCGGGCGCGAGGCCGGCTCGATCTTGGTGCGCTGGCTGGGCAAATTGCTCACCACTACCGTTTGACCGGTCAAGACAACGACGCGGCGGAATATTTCAAACTGGCCGGCGAGCATGCGCGCAGCCTCTATGCCAATGCCGAAGCGTTGGTTCATTTTCAGGCGGCGCTGGCCCTGGGCCATCCCGATGCGGCAGCATTGCAGGAAGCTGTCGGCGACCTGCACACCCTCCTGGGCGAGTACAGTGCTGCCCTGACCAGCTATGAAACTGCGGCGGCTCTGTTGGGAGGCGAAGATACGGGGAGGCGAGGGAGTGAGGAAAAAATTATTCCATATACCTCTCTGGCTCGGGTTGAGCACAAACTGGGCAATGTCCATCATCGCCGGGGGGATTGGGAGCTGGCTGAAAGCTATTTTCAGGCCGCCCTGGCTGCGCAGAAGAAAGCCGGCCCGGATGGCGAAAGTGCCCGCCTCTATGCTGATTGGAGCTTGACTGCCCACCACCAGGGCCAGACCGACATTGCTCTCCATTTGGCTCAACAGGCCAGAGAATTGGCCGAAAGCCTCGGCGACACCCAGGCCCTGGCCCAGGTCCACAATATTTTGGGTGTGCTGGCCCGCAGTCAGAATGACTGCGAATTAGCCTGCCAACACCTGGAGCAAAGCCTGGCTATAGCCGAAGCTTTGGGCGACCCGACGGCCCGGATTGCCGCCCTCAACAATCTGGCCCTGGCCTACAGCGCCATTGGAGATGTCGAGCGGGCGATTCAATTAACCGAAACGGCCCTGGCCTTGTGCGCCTCACAAGGCGACCGCCACCGTGAGGCAGCTCTGCATAACAACCTGGCTGACCTGTTTCATGCCGCCGGTCAAACCGAAATGGCCATGACCCACCTGAAGCAAGCGGTGACCATCTTCGCCGAAATTGGCGCGGAGGCTGGCGCGCCCCAGCCGGAAATTTGGAAATTGGTGGAATGGTAGAATCAGTAAAAGGCCCGTTAGTTAAACTACCCACTGTGGAATAACTGTTAGAAAGGATGGAGTGCAAAAGCGCACTTTTGCACTCCACCGGAACGAAGTTAAGAAGGTATAGAATGAGTGAAGTCGAGAATGCTATCCCGCCGCGGCTGCAAGAGATTGTCGAAGAGTTTGGCGAGGCCGAGGGGCAGGATAAACTAGAGCTGTTGCTCGAATATTCGGAAAAAATGCCATCTTTACCGGATTGGTTGAGCAAAGAGACCAATATGGAGCAGGTTCACGAGTGCATGACCCCGGTTTTTGTCCATGCGGAGCGTGAAAATGGGGGCATGGTCTTCTACTTTGATGTGCCGCCAGAGTCGCCGACGGTGCGGGGTTACGCCGCTATTTTGGGTGAAGGACTGCGCGGCGTGCCGCCAGGGCAGATCGTCAGCATTCCCACAGATTTTTACTTGCAGATGGGCTTGCACAAGGTCCTATCCCAGCAACGCCTCCGTGGAATGACTGCTATCCTGGCCTATCTCAAGCGTTTGGCGCGCGAGAAACTGCAAGGAAACTTTTAGGAACTCGTGGGAACTCATAGGAACTGAAAGAACTAAGCCTCAGTTCCCACGAATTCCTATGAGTTCCCCTCTTAAAATTCTAGATTATCTTATGTCTCAACAATTCTCAACTCAAACCCTCTATCCCTTTTCGGCAGTGGTCGGCCAGGAAGCGATGCAACTGGCCCTGCTGCTGAATGCGATTAATCCCGCGATTGGCGGCGTGCTCATTCGCGGTCAAAAAGGAACCGCCAAATCTACGGCGGCACGGGCTTTGGCGCTGCTGCTCCCCCCTCTTGAAAAAGCAGATTTGATGATTGAGATGAGAACCACGGGCCGGACAGACTCCATTCACTTCTCCCGGTCTGCTTCGACCTCTCGTTTTGTGGAACTGCCGGTGGGAGCCAGCGACGACCGGGTAGTCGGGACGCTGGATATCGAGCATGCCCTGCAGGCCGGCCAGCGCCGTTTTGAGCCGGGACTGCTGGCTCAGGCGCACGGTGGAATTTTGTATGTGGATGAGGTCAACTTGTTGGCCGACCACATCGTGGATGTGCTGCTGGATGCTGCTGCTTCGGGGGTTAATACGGTTGAGCGCGAGGGCATCAGCGTTAGCCATCCTGCCCGCTTTATTCTGGTCGGGACGATGAATCCGGAAGAGGGTGATTTGCGCCCGCAGCTTCTGGATCGCTTTGGCCTGGCCGTCGAGGTGGCCGGCCAACCGGAGCCGGCAGTACGGGCCGAAATTGTCCGCCGCCGCATTGCCTATGAGGTCAATCCTGCTGGATTTTATGAACGTTTTGCCGAGTCAGAGGAACTTTTGCGCCGGCGTATTGTCGAGGCGCAGGCTTTACTGCCTCATGTTACCTTAAGCGAAGGGCTGCTGGAACTTATTACCCACATCTGCGCTGGCAGCGGGGTGGACGGTCTGCGGGCGGATATTACCATGTACAAGACCGCTCTGACCCTGGCCACCTGGGAAGGTCGCCGCCAGGTTACGGTGGAAGATGTGCGCCAGGCTGCCGAGTTAGCCCTGCTCCATCGCCGCCGCCGCCAACCGTTTGAAGAGCCGGGGTTGGATCAGCAGCAGTTGGATGACTTGATCCGGCAGCATCGCCCGGAGAGCAGAGGGGCAGAGGAGCAAGGGAGCAGAGGAGATAAAGAAGATACCTCCAATGATGATACGGAGGGTGAGTGAGGATACCTCACGAGAAGATTCTCAGCCGCCGGCCGGCGGTGGCAAGCAGTCCTCACCAGACCAGACTTTTGCCCCCGGCGAACCTTTTACCATCCGCAAAATTGCGCCCCCTATCTTCGGACGACAGCCACAGCCGGGCCGGGGCCGGCGCAGCCAAACGATAGCGGTCAACCAGGGCGGCCATTATATTCGTGCCACCGTCCCTCAAGGCAGTGTGCGGGATGTGGCTGTTGATGCCACTTTAAGAGCGGCTGCACTTCGTCAAGCCAGGGGAGGCGAGGAGGTGAAGAGGCGCGGTGGCGATAATTTGTCGCCTCGTCTGCCCCCGGATGGGGGTCGCCTCACTCTTCCTCGCCTCATCCTCCCCACCGACCTGCGGACCAAAGTCCGCCGCGCCCGTACCGGAAACTTGATCTTGTTTGTCGTAGATGCTTCCGGTTCGATGGGGGCGCGCCAGCGGATGGTGGCGGTTAAGGGCGCCGTGCTGAGCCTGCTGCTGGATGCCTATCAAAAACGGGACCGGGTGGGTCTGATTGCTTTTCGCGGGCCAGGGGCGGAATTGCTGGTGCCGCCGACCAATTCGGTGGAACTGGCCGAGCAGTATCTGCGGCAGATGCCCACCGGCGGGCGGACACCCCTGGCCGCCGGTTTGCAGTTGGCCGAGCGGGTGCTGATCAGCCACCTGCAACGGGATGCGGCCCTGACCCCACTACTGGTCTTACTGACCGATGGCCGGCCTAATGTCGGTACTCCGGCTCAACTGCGTTACGCGGCGCTGTCTCTGGCCCAAAAACGGGTTGCCAGCCTGGTGCTGGACAGCGAGCAGGGCTTTGTGCGGATGGGGGCGGCGCGCGAGGTAGCCGCCTGGCTCAATGCCGAGTACCTGCCTCTGGAGCACCTGCGAGCCGGTCTAATCGCCGGGCGGGTTCGACAAAAGTTGAACGGTTAACTTGATTTGCTTTTCTATACTGACCTTATATAATGCGATCACTCGTTAAAAAGATTCAGTAGAGGCGCCCGTTGCCCCGGATGGCGCGGGCGGTAACGGCGAAGCCGGTGTAAGTCCGGCGCTGTCCCGTAACTGTAATCCCATTTACAATTTCAGATTGACGATTTACGATTATTTACTGAAAACTAAAATCGTAAATCCAAAATCCAAAATCGTAAATCGAGAGAGTCAGGTCGCCCGCCTCTATTGGCTCATTACAACCTCGCGGAAGGGGGTAAGAGCGTGCCTCTTTATCAAGGATTATCCTCTAATCTGATAGCCAAAGACACAGCTTCGATCCCCCGATCTGGCAAATGGAACAGGTCGGGCTTTTGTTTTTTGGCTGAAGTTCCCCGCCCTGGTCATTTGATCCCGGCGACCTCTCTCTCCTCGCGATTTAGGCTGTCGAAGAGACGCGGGAGGGATGAACTTATGGCCTGATTCTACCTTAACCTCGTTTCACAGACTACCCCAAATAATATGGAGGTCGCTATGTTTCAAAAATTGTCCCTTAAAAGATTACGCCAACAAAAAATATTCACTCAATCCGGAAAAATTGGCTGGGGGCTGCTGGCTTTGCTGCTGCTTAGCGCTCAAATCGCCTGGGCAAACTCCAGCGGGGCCCCGCCAAAGATGCACATCATGGAGGGTTTCCTGCCTTTATGGTGGGCTGTCTTTTGGTGGATAGTGGCTATTCCCTTCTGGGTAGTCGGCTTTATTCGAGTCCGTAAGGTGATTGTCGAAAAACCTCAACAACGAATCATGCTAGGGTTGGCCGGCGGTTTCATTTTTGTGCTCAGCGCGTTAAAGATTCCCAGCGTTACCGGCTCAAGCAGCCATCCGACGGGTACCGGGCTGAGCAGCCTGCTGTTCGGACCGTTTGTTACCGCCATCCTTGGCACCATTGCTCTGATCTTCCAGGCGCTGTTGGTGGCGCATGGCGGTATATCTACCTTGGGCGCTAACGCCATAAGTATGGCGATTGGGGGCCCCTTGATCGCTTACTTCTTCATCTGGTTCCCGCTAAGAGGCAAAACACCAACTTGGTTGAGTGTGTTTACCACCGCTTTTGTGGCCGACCTGGCAACCTATCTGATTACCACCACCCAACTGGCTTTGGCCTTCCCCAGCCCGGTGAGCGGTTTTACGGGTTCTTGGCTGACTTTTGCCGGTATTTTTGCCATTACTCAAATCCCGTTGGCCGTCGCCGAAGGTATTCTCACCGTGCTGATCTTTAACGCTTTGCAGTCAACTGCACCGGCTGAATTGCAAGAGCTTGGTTTAGAGGGAGTATAAAATGAGGACGCAGACCCAACACCCACCTAAAAAGTACAGCGCATGGGGCATCATTCTGGGTATCGCAGCGATTATCCTGCTCATGGCAATCCCCCTATTGATCATTAAGGATAGCGAATTCGGTGGCTCTGATGGCGCGGGGTCCGAAGCTGTCGCCGCCATTGCCCCTAATTATAATTCAGAATGGACCACCAATTGGTGGAGGCCGCCGGGAGGCGAAACGGAGAGCGCCCTGTTTGCTCTGCAAGCCACTGCTGGCGGAATTTTGATTGGCTATTTCTTTGGCTACCTGCATGGTCGAAAAAGAGGCCGCCAAGAAGGCGCTGTGAACAACACCTGAGCCTCATGAGTTTAGAGCTTCAAAATTGGTAATCAAGCGGGAAGGCTTTGTCACCTGCCCCCTCGGGGGGTGGAGGCTCAGCCCGAACGGTTGGCAGTCTGGAGGACCGGCTCAAAGGTATCCAATCTTTGAGCCAAAGGCCCCTATGCGTGAGCAGTCCGCCAGCCTTCCCGTAGTTATGACAGGAAAAACTGCTTTTGCACATCATTGACCAGCATGCCCATCATAATCGCATTCGCAGCCTTGATCCAGCCTATAAGGTGGGGTTAGCTCTGACCGTTTTGCTGCTCTGTTTGGTGCTCAATAAGCCGTTGGTAGGAGTGGCTGCCGTGGGTTGGATGTATCTACTGGTTCTGCGGTTGGCCGGTTTAAATTGGCGTATCTTTGGCCAGGTGGTGTTGGTTGAAGGAACTTTTATGATCCTCACCACCATTGGGGTGGTGGTCAGCGTCAGCGTGACAGACCCCGGAAATATTTCTCCCTGGGCGCTGCGTTTAGGGCCGTTCTGGCTTTCCAGTTCGCCCTCCTCCCTTTACCAGGGGACCGCTCTGGTAACTCGCGCCCTGGGCGCCGCATCAGCCATGAATTTTCTAGCCCTGACCACGCCGCTGGTGGATATGCTCGAATTGTTTCGGCGCTGGCATCTACCGCTGATTCTGGTTGACATAATGGTTATTATTTACCGCTTCATTTTTGTGCTGTTAGAGAGCCTGAACACGATGTATGTAGCCCAGGACAGCCGCCTGGGCTATCACACCTCTTACTGGCGAACGATGAACAGCGCTGCCTTGCTGGGCAGCCGCCTGTTTATGGATGCCTTTCAGCGGAGCCGCCGCCTGCAAATTGCCCTGGAATCACGCGGCTATGAAGGCGGTGACTTGCGGGTATTGTCGTCGCCCTACAAGTCTGACTCCAGAATCGTATGGCTTGGCCTGGTGATTACCATAAGCTTGTGGCTGGTATGGCTGATAGCATGACCCCGATCTTTGAATTCAAAGATGTTTGCTATAAGTATCCTGCTCACGACGACCAGCCGGCTCTGCAGGCTCTCAGCGTTATCCTACCTCAGGGCGAGAAAATTGCAGTGGTTGGCCGCAATGGGTCGGGCAAGTCAACCTTTTTTCTGCACTGCAACGGCCTTTACCGGCCGCAATCCGGGCAAGTGTTCTTCAAAGGGCAACCGCTGGCTTACGACCGGAAATCGCTCAAATGGTTGCGGCAGCAGGTCGGCTTGGTTTTCCAAAATCCCGACGACCAGCTTTTCAGCGCCAGTGTAGCCCAGGATATCAGCTTTGGCCCGCTCAACCTGGGCCTCACCCAGGGAGAAGCTCGCAGCCGGGTTCAGGCTGCGGCTGCGGTGTGTGAGATTACCCATCTCTTGGAGCGACCCACTCACGCCTTGAGCGGCGGCGAAAAAGCTCGGGTAGCTCTGGCCGGGGTCTTGGCAATGGAGCCAGAGGTGCTGGTCGCTGACGAGCCGATGGCCAGCCTGGACCCCTGGGTGCAACTGACCATTTTTGAGATTTTGCAGCGTTTCTATGACCAGGGTAAAACTATTCTCATGGCCACCCATAACCTATCCGTCGTTCGTTACTGGGCCAGCTATGTGGTGGTCTTGCAGACTGGCCAGGTAGCTTTCGCCGGCACGCCCCAAACCCTGTTAACCGACCAAGCCATCCTGGATAAAACCGGCTTGTCGAAGGTTTGGTGGAAGGTGGATACGGCTTTTCCAGAGGACGCTAGTCAATGGGGGCAGGCGCCTAATGTCAATACACCAGCATCCACCTAGTCATCAAAAGGATCAACATTTTGATACATCTGGCCGTGGTCATGGCGAGCACGATCATGACCACGGCGCTCACGGCCACCAACATGGAGTCGTAGACCCGTCCATCATTTCGACCGAACGAGGCATTTGGGCGATTAAGTGGTCGTTTATTGGACTGTTTATTACGGCTCTGCTCCAGGTCGGGGTGGTTATCTTTACTGGCAGCGTTGCTCTCCTGGCCGATACTATTCATAACTTCGGTGATGCGGCCACGGCTGTACCGCTGTGGATTGCTTTTAGCCTGGCGAAACGGAAGCCAAGTTCACGCTTTACTTATGGATTGGGCCGGGTAGAAGATTTGGCGGGCGTGGTCATCGTCGCCCTTATCTTGTTCAGCGCCGCCGTGGCCGGTTATGAGTCTGTTCAGCGCTTCTTCAACCCGCAGCCGGTACAGTATCTCTGGGCGGTGGTGGCAGCTTCGATCATCGGGTTTGCCGGCAATGAAGCCGTGGCCCTCTTTCGGATTAGGGTGGGGCGGGACATCGGCAGCGCGGCGCTCGTCGCCGATGGCTACCATGCCCGCACCGACGGCCTGACCAGCCTGGCCGTGCTGTTGGGGGCTATCGGTGTCTGGCTCGGCTATCCCTTGGCCGATCCGATTATTGGCCTGCTGATTACCGTGGCCATTCTACAAATTGTCTGGCAGTCGAGCCAGGCCATTTTCACCCGGTTGCTGGATGGGGTTGATCCCGAAATTGGCGATGAAATCAGGCATGCCGCCGGCCACGTGGCCGGCGTTGAAGCGGTCAGTGAAGTACGGGTCAGATGGTTGGGCCACCGGCTGCATGCCGAAATCAATATTGCGGTCAGGCCCGATCTATCGGTTGAGGCTGGGCACAAGATTGCGCTGGAGGTTCAGCACGAATTATTACACCACCTGCGTTACCTTTCGGGAGCAAGTATCCACGTTGACCCGGCCAACGCCTCCGGCGAGGCTTATCATCGCATTGCCGAGCATACTCATGACAACCTGCCAGCCCATTCCCATTGATTGGAAAAAACGATCTATTCAGGTGCGTCCTAATTTTTTGAAAAGACCGCAGAGGTTTCAAAAACCTCTGCGGTCTACCTAAAATATAGACCCATCTGTTCGTCTATTCTACCTTTTTGACAAGCAGCCGGAAGTTGGATATACTCCCTTAACCGATTTGCTGCTCTGTAGGCCGAACTCAATGTTTAAGTCATTCTTCATTAAATTTAGCATGTGTTGTTGCTCCTGTCTGTTGCGGAGGTGGTGGACTCCTCTTTAGTGCAGGAACAACCTGCGAACCAACGCCCACCACACTCCGCTTATTAACGGTTGGGTGGGCTAAATTGCTTCATTTGGATGCTTAACAGCGCCACCGGGCCATTTACCAGTGACGCTGTTTTATTTTTCAAAATCAGAAGGGATCAAGCAAGGATACTATGAAAATTGCAAATGACGTAACTGAGTTGGTCGGTAACACCCCCCTGGTGCGGATTCGCAAACTGACCGCCGGCGCTGGTGCCGATGTCGTCGCCAAGCTGGAATTTTACAATCCGGCTCACAGCGTTAAAGACCGGATTGGCCTCTCGATGATCGAGGCGGCTGAGAAGGCCGGGCTGATTAAGCCGGATACCATTATTTTGGAACCGACCAGCGGTAACACCGGCATTGGGCTGGCTTTTGTCTGTGCGGCGCGGGGCTACAAATGCACCCTGGTCATGCCGGAGACGATGAGTAAAGAGCGGCGCGCCCTGCTGCGCGCCTATGGGGCCGAACTGGTGCTGACCCCCGGCAGCGAGGGCATGGGCGGGGCTATTCGCACCGCCGAAGAGATGGCCGCGGCCGACTCGCGCTATTTTATTCCGCAGCAGTTCAAAAACCCGGCCAACCCTGAAATCCATCGAAAAACTACTGCCGAAGAAATCTGGCGTGACACCGACGGCAAGGTAGATATCCTGGTGTCGGGTATCGGTACGGGTGGGACCATCACCGGCGTGGGTGAAGTCATCAAAGCGCGCAAGCCGTCATTTCAGGCCATTGCGGTTGAGCCGGAAGCTTCGCCGGTCCTTTCGGGCGGACAAAAGGGACCGCACCCGATTCAAGGGATTGGCGCGGGCTTTGTGCCGGATGTGCTCAATACCGAAATCTACGACGAGGTCATCCGGGTGAAGAATGAGGATGCCTTTGATATAGCCCGGCGCATGGCCCGCGAAGAAGGTTTACTGGTTGGGATTTCTTCCGGCGCAGCCACCTGGGCCGCTATTCAAGTAGCCCGCCGTCCCGAAAATGAGGGCAAGCTCATTGTCGTCATTATTCCCTCTTTCGGCGAGCGTTACCTGAGCACGGCTTTATTTGCCGGTTTGGCCGACTAGCAATTATCCCCCTCCCTCGAAGGGAGGGGTTAGGGGAGGGTGGAGGTACAGTAAGATGTTTTACACCATCCGCAACGATATTCAATCTGTCTTTGATCGCGATCCGGCGGCGCGGACCTGGCTGGAAGTGCTGCTGTGCTATCCGGGCCTGCATGCTATCTGGGGCCACCGGCTGACCCACTGGCTCTGGACGCATGGGGCTAAGTTGCTGGCCCGCTGGCTGTCGCAAATTATGCGCAGTCTGACCGGTATCGAAATCCATCCCGGGGCCACGCTTGGTCCGCGCTTCTTCATTGACCACGGCATGGGCGTCGTCATTGGCGAAACCGCTGAAATTGGGGCTGATGTGACTCTCTATCACGGTGTGACCCTGGGCGGCACCAGTTGGCAAAAGGGCAAGCGCCATCCAACCCTGGGCAATGGGGTGGTTGTCGGCGCAGGAGCGAAAATTCTGGGGCCGATTATGGTCGGTGATAACAGCCGGATTGGGGCTAATGCGGTCGTGGTCAAACCGGTGCCGCCGGAATCGGTCGTCGTTGGGGTGCCGGGTGAGATTGTCAAGCGCAGCAAACCGCGTCTACCATCGGCGCGGGCCGATTTGGAACACGGCGCGCTGCCGGATGTCATCGGCGACTCGCTGGTGGCGTTGATGGCCCGCGTTGAACAGTTAGAAATCCGTCTAAGTAATGGTCATGGGTTGAAGCCTGTACCCTATACGTCCGATCGTGGGGTTTGGGTAGGCGAAGATTTTTCCATCTGAAAGATATTAAAATTAAATTTTATTAAAAAGGGGAGATTACATTAATGTCAACCAACGGAACTGAGCAGCACAAATTCGGGTTCGCGACCCGCCAGCTTCATGCGGGC
The DNA here is from genome assembly GCA_016860845.1 of Chloroflexota bacterium. The sequence continues at coordinate 201,222 of BOKF01000002.1, read as the reverse complement.
CAGCAGCCGGACCCAACCACCGGCTCGCGAGCGGTGCCGATTTATCAAACCACCTCGTATGTCTTCAAGGATACCGAGCATGCGGCCCGTCTATTTGCCTTGCAAGAGTTTGGCAACATTTACACCCGCATTATGAACCCAACCAGCGACGTATTTGAGCAGCGCCTGGCCGACCTGGAAGGCGGGGTGGGGGCGCTGGCAGCCAGTTCCGGCCACGCGGCGCAGACAATGGCCATTCTGGCGCTGTGCAATTCCGGCGACCACATCGTTTCGGCTTCGACGCTCTACGGCGGGACGTTTAATCAGTTCAACTATACTTTTCCGCGTATGGGCATCGAAGTTACCTTTGTAGACCCCAAAGACCCGGAGAATTTCCGCAAGGCCATCCGGGACAACACCAAAATCATCTTCGGTGAAACGCTGGGTAATCCCCTGATCAATGTTTTTTCGTTTGAGGAAGTGGCGGCGATTGGCCGGGAATACGGCATTCCCTTAATGATTGACAACACCTTTGCCACGCCCTACCTGTGCCGGCCCTTTGAATGGGGTGCAAACATTATTGTCCATTCGACCACCAAATTCATCGGTGGGCACGGCACGACCATTGGTGGGATCATTGTAGACGGCGGCAATTTTAACTGGGCCGGGAATCCGCGCTTCCCCAACTTTAACACCCCGGATGACAGTTATCATGGCTTGGTTTACGCCAACCTGGGCGCGCCGGCCTTTATCCTCAAATCGCGGGTCCAGATTTTGCGTGACATTGGCGCCTGTCAGGCTCCGCTCAATTCCTGGTTATCCCTGCAAGGTTTGGAAACACTCAGCCTGCGCATGGATCGTCACGTTAAAAATACCCAGGCCGTAGCCGAATTTTTGGAAGATAACCCCAAAGTCAAATGGGTGGTTTACCCCGGCCTGGAGAGTCATCCTGATTATGCTGCGGCTAAGAAATACATGCCGCTGGGGGCAGGAGCCATTCTCGGTTTTGGCATCGAAGGGGGCCTGGAGGCCGGGCGCAACTTTATCAACAATCTCAAGCTTTTCAGCCACCTGGCCAATGTCGGCGATGCCAAGAGCCTGGCCATCCATCCGGCCAGCACCACCCACAGCCAGCTTAACCCGGAAGAACAGGAGATCGCCGGGGTGACGCCGGACTTTGTGCGGCTCAGTGTTGGCCTGGAAGATCTTGATGACATCCTGTGGGATCTGGGGCAGGCACTGGCTAAAGCGTAAGCGCCCGGTGAAAGCCATAGTTGTCTTATGGCGAGTTAAGTTGCATAATACAACGTAATGGTTCACCTGTATCCGCCAATTTAATCTCGTTCCCAAACTGATCCTTCGACTTCGCTCAGGACAGGGTTTGGGAACGAGATTGATTGAGGGGCTATCATGTGTTAGCGGGGTAGGAAAATGGACTTAACTCATTCAGTTGGTTTGGTTGAACGTCAATATTTTACTTTTGCCGAGAAAGAGCCCATGCGGCTGGACAGCGGTGAGACCCTCGGCCCGATTACCCTGGCTTACGAGACCTATGGCCGGCTCAACAACGACCGCAGCAATGCCATCCTTATTCTGCACGCCCTGTCGGGCGACGCTCATGCCGCCGGCTATCATTCATTCAAAAACCCCAAAGCAGGCTGGTGGGATGATTGTATCGGGCCGGGCAAGGCTTTTGATACCGACAAATACTTCGTCATCTGTTCCAATGTGATTGGTGGCTGCCAGGGGTCCACCGGCCCCAGCTCGCTCAACCCGGTTACAGGCAAACCTTATGGCCTGAGTTTCCCGGTGGTGACTGTCGGCGATATGGTCTGCGCTCAACGCCACCTGATTGATTACCTGGGCATCGAGAAGCTGCTGGCCCTGGCCGGGGGCAGCATGGGCGGCATGCAGGTGCTGCAATGGACGGTCAGCTACCCGGAGCGGGTCCGGGCGGCGCTGCCGCTGGCTACAACTGCCCGCCATTCGCCCATGCTGATTGCCTTCAGCGAGGTGGGGCGGCAGGCCATCTATGCCGACCCCAATTGGAACGGTGGTGACTACTACGATAAAGCCCGGCCCAATGCCGGCCTGGCGGTGGCGCGGATGGTCGGCCACATTACCTACCTGAGTGAAGAATCCATGCACCAGAAGTTTGGCCGGCGGCTGCAAGAGCGCGAGCGTTTTGGTTACGATTTTACCACCGATTTTGCGATTGAGAGCTATCTTCGCTACAATGGCAACCGCTTCACCGAACGTTTCGACGCCAACAGCTACCTGTACGTGACCAAGGCGATGGATTATTTTGACCTGAGCAACGATTACGGCAGCTTAACCAACGCCTTTGCCCGAAGTACCGACATCACTTATCTGGTCGTCTCCTTTACCTCGGATTGGCTCTATCCAACCTACCACTCCAAAGAGCTGGTCAGCGCCTTAACAGCGGTAGGGGCTGATGTCACCTACTGTAACCTCAAGTCAACCTGGGGCCACGATGCCTTTCTGTTGGAAGTTGAAACAATGACCAGCTTGATTGGCGACTTTCTGGAACGGGTGACGCGGGAGTACAAAATTCAACCGCCGGGAGAACCCATACCTGCTCCCACGCCTGCCTTAGATTTTACAATCTAGTGCATTGAGTATAATTGACCTTGCCAGTTTTTGACCGCCGACCACTGACGGCAGACGGCGGCCAGCGGTCGGTCGTCGGCGGTCTGGATTGTTGACCTTTTGCTCGCAGGAGTAGACGACTCATCACTGTGAATAAAACGATAACTGAAACCTCCACTTTAACCCTTCGACCTGACCTCCTGGCTATCGCCGAACTTATCCAACCCAAAGAGAAAGTGCTTGATCTCGGTTGCGGGGACGGAACACTGCTCCGTTATTTGCTGGACACCTATCAAATTACCGGGCGCGGGGTTGAGCTGTCGGAGGAAGGGGTGCTGGCGTGCGTGGCCAAGGGGCTGAGTGTCCGCCAGGGCAACCTCCAGGAGGGCCTGGGGGATTATCCCGACCGGTCATTTAATACGGTCATTTTAAGCCAGACTTTGCCCTATCTGAATGACCCCGCCTTTATTATGTGTGAGATGCTGCGGGTGGGCAACCGGGCTATTGTCAGTTTTCCCAACTGGGGCCATTGGCGTTGTCGCCTGGGTTTGTTGCTGACCGGGCGCATCCCGGTTGCGCCTGATCTACCCCAGCCCTGGGATGTTCCCCCGCGAGCAAGGCCGCTAACCATCCGTGATTTTGGCGAATTTTGCGCACGGCAAAACATCCGGATTACGACAGAGATTTATCTACAGGGGCCCCACCGGATCCCGGTGCGCCGCGACAAAAATCTGCGCGCGACGACAGCTATTTTTGAGTTGAAGTAAAGGGTGTCGGCCTGATTTGACTTTTTTATTTTTCTCACCATACTCATACCCATCAGTTAAATAGCCGGTGAAGTTGCGTCCCTGTTGGCTGCCAAATCTGGCGCACCCTGACGCCTGGGGGAAGTCCGGTGCAAGTCCGGCGCTGTCCCGCAACGGTAAGGAGTAAGGGGTAAGGAGTAAGGAGTATGTAGTAAGGGAAATTGGCCCTACTACTTACTCCTTACTACCTACTCCCTCGACCAAGCCCGATTACCCAGCTTTACCTATGCTTGTGTTCTACCTTCGCGGACAGGAGGCCGAGCGTGAAATAATTATTTCAGACGCTCTCCGCCCCGTTGGCGGTTTTTTTTTTACCTGAGCGCGGCTAGAAGTTAGAGAAAAAGGATGAAAATAGCTGTCCTGGCCGATGTTCACGGCAATTTCCCGGCCCTGGAAGCAGTAACGGCTCACCTTGAGCAGTGGCAGCCTGATTATGTCGTTGTTGCCGGGGATATTGTCAATCGTGGGCCCCGCTCGCTGGATTGCCTGCGCTTTGTGCAAAACAAGCAAGCTGCCGCAGGCTGGCTGACGCTTCGAGGCAATCACGAAGATTATGTAATTAGCCAGGCCAGACCCGATGCTCCGCGCAGTGGTCCGGTTTTTGAAACACATCTAAATACCTATTGGACTTACCAGCAGCTTGAGAGTGAAGTGCCGGTTCTGGCAGCAATGCCCTTTAAGCAGCAGTTGCTTGGGCCGGATGGTAGCTTAATTTGCCTGACCCATGCCTCGCTGCGGGGTATTCGGAATGGTATTTACCCATCAACGCCCGATGACGAGTTACAGCAAAAAATTGAACCGGCGGCGAGTCTTTTTTGTGTCGGCCATACCCACTGGCCCTTGCTGCGCCGCCTTAACGGGACCCTGGTGGTCAATGCCGGGGCGGTCGGTTTGCCTTTTGACGGTGATACACGGACCTGTTACGCCCAGGTGCAGTGGCAGCACGGCTATTGGTCGGCGGAAATTATCCGGCTGGAGTATGACCGCGCCCAGGCTGAACGTGATTTCTTTGAAACAGGCTTCATAGCCGATAGCGGTGCGCTGGCCCCGCTGATCTTGGATGAATTTCGCGCCGCCCGCTCGCACCTGTACCAATGGTCAGAACTCTACCAGGCTCGCGTCCTGGCCGGCGAAATGACCATGGAAGACTCGGCTTACGCTTACATGGCCCAAATTTGATAAAGGGTAACTCTCCATCTATAGGCCAACCCTAAAGAATTTCGCCGGGATTTGGGGATTTGGGGATAAAAACAAGTTATAAAAAATCTCCTAATCCCCCAATCCCGGCCCAAAACCAGCCTCTTGTTGTTACAATAAAGGATAAATAGTGACACCTGCATCTCAAGACTTTCAAAATGACGCTTTACTCCTGATTGGCCATGGCAGCCGCGACGCCGAAGCCATCACCGAGTACAATCACTTTGCCGGCACTCTGGCCGGCAAGCTGCAATTACCTGTCTACCCTTGCTTTCTGGAATTTGCCGACCCGCCGATTGCCGAGAGCATTCGTGCCTGTGTCGAAGCTGGCGCACGGCGGGTAGTGGCCCTGCCGCTCTTTTTAGGCCCGGCGGGACACCAAAAGAATGATGTTCCGGCTATTCTCAATTGGGCTAAAACCCAGTGGCCCCAGGTGCAGTTTAAGTACGGCGTTCCCCTAGGAGCGCAGCCGCAAATTATCTCCGTGCTGGCCGAACGGGCCGCAGAAGCTATCGCGGCCAGCCCGGTAGACATTCCGGCCGCCGACACCGCGCTGCTTGTCGTGGGCCGGGGCAGCCGTGACCCCGATAGTAATTCCGAAGTTTATAAAATTGCCCGCCTGCTCTGGGAAGGCCGGCAGTACGGCTGGGTGGAGACCGCCTTTTATAGCCTGACCGCCCCCGCTGTACCGGCTGCGCTTGAACGCTGCCTTCGCCTGGGCGCGCGGCGTGTGGTGGTCTTGCCCTACCTGCTGTTTACCGGCGCTATTTGCCAGCGCATGGGCGACCAGGCCCGGGCAGTTCAGGCAGCTCATCCTGATGTGGAAATTTTGGTGGCCGAACACTTAAGTGAACACCCCGAGGTGATCGAGGCTGTGATTTACCGCTACCAGGAAGTGCTGGCTGGGACGGCCAGCATGACCTGTGACCTGTGCAAGTATCGCCACCGCCTGGCCGGCTTTGAGGACGAGCATGGCCTGGCTCAAGTGTCCGATCACCATCACGGCCTGCGCGGGGTGCCGCACACGCACTCACACTCGCATCCCCATTCACACAGCCAGAGCTATGAGCAGACCCTGGAGACTCTCCTGCCGCCTCGCTATCAGCAGGGTCAGGAAGCCAGCCCGGTCCCGATGGCTGCTGCTATGTTGAAATATGACTCCGAGGGGCAGGTCGCCTGGGATGAAATCTGGGCCGACTTTTGCGATTTAGCCCTGGCCGGTGGCCCCGCCCATCGTGGAGAACTGCTGGAGCCGGTGCTGCCTGGCGCAGTTGCGGCGAACCCGCAGAAGTACGAACAAGTACTGGCCGAATTGGAGCGCGGCATCCGCCTGGTGACCGGATTGCCCGTCGTGCGTAGCCAGTCACTGGGTTGGATTGGCCTCGAATGTGACAGCGAACAGATGGCGCTGTGGCTGCTGCGCGCGATTGTGGTCGAAAATGTCAGCGTCCGGCGTGAAGGCACAACACTTTTTCTGCCAGCCGGCCCTGATTTTCGCCTTGAAGACGAAATCAAAAATGTGATCACAGTCGTTGCCAAAACCCATCACTATTGGTCCGAACACATTGTTGCCCTCAATGATTGATCACGTCCAGAAGCCCGCCCTTATTGCCGCCGGTTCGTTTGCCATTATCCGGGCCGAACTGCAAGGCGCAGGTTATCACTTTGCACCGCCGCTGGCGGCTGTCGTGGAGCGGATTATCCACAGCACCGCCGACTTCGACTTTGCCAGCATCACCCAAACCAGTGCTGGCGCCATTGAAGCCGGAGTCCAAGCGCTGCGAAGCGGCTGCCCTGTGATCACGGATGTCAACATGGTCCGTGTCGGGATCAGCGCGCCGCGATTGGCCGCATGGGGGGGGACAGTTCACTGCTTCGTGGCCGACAAACTGACCCATGAGCGCGCCCAAACAGCCGAGATTACCCGCAGCGCAATGGGCATGCGCCTGGCTGCCGAGCAAGGACTGTTGGAGGGGAGTATAGCAGTCGTCGGCAACGCGCCGACAGCCCTATACGAGGTGCTGCACTGGGTTAAGCAAGGTATTCGGCCGGCGTTGGTCATCGGCGTGCCGGTTGGCTTTGTCAGCACGGTGGAGAGCAAGGAAGCGTTGATGCAAGTTAATACCGTGCCCTGGATTGTGACCGCCGGCCGTAAAGGCGGCTCGACGGTAGCCGTCGCCATTGTCAATGCCCTGCTGCGTTTGGCCGGGGACGCCGCGGCGACTGAGATAGATTGAAGAGACGAGGAGATGGATGCAGGAGGTGAGGAAGCGTGAGACGAGGAGGCGACTAGAGTAGTTTTTGCGCACCCTTGCGTCCTCGCCTCTCCGCCACATTGAGGCTTGATGACGACCCAAAATCCAAAATCCAAAATCCAAAATCCAAAATCCAAAATCCAAAATCCAAAATATCCTGTTCCTCCCCGCAGCCGGAATGGCCAGCGAATTGGCTATACCACCGGTAGTAATGCCGCTGCCGCCGCCAAAGCCGCCACCATCGCCCTGCTGACCGGCCGCTTTCCCGAAACGATCACCATCACCTTGCCCATAGGCGAAACAACGACGATGACGCCGGTTGAACAGGAATTGAGAGAGAACGACCAGGGCTTAGAGTCCAACCCCTTACCCCCTCCCTACCCTCCCCCTACTAGGGGAAGGGATTGGGTGGGGGTCGAGGCTTACTGCTGCATGGTCAAAGACGCCGGCGACGATCCTGACGTGACCCACGGCGCACTGATCTGCGCCCTTGTGCGATCTAGCCCAACGCCCGGCATCACCCTGGAAGGGGGGGAGGGAGTCGGGCGGGTGACGCTGCCCGGCCTGGGCCTTGAAGTGGATGGACCGGCGATCAACCCGGTTCCCCGCCGGCAGATTCGGGATAATATGACCGATGCCGTGCGTGAAGTCAGGCCGGATGAGCCGGATTTTCTGGAAAAGCACGGTTTGGAAGTAATCATCAGCGTGCCGGGCGGCGCAGAACTGGCCCAAAAGACGCTCAACTCCCGCCTTGGCATCCTGGGCGGTATCAGCATTTTGGGCACGACCGGCAAGGTTTTTCCCTACAGCACCGCCGCCTGGCGGGCCAGTGTCATTCAGGCGGTGGAGGTGGCAGCCAAAAACAGTGTTGGCAAGGTAGTGCTGGCCACCGGTAATCGCTCCGAAGGTTTTGCCATGCGGATTTTTCCGGAACTGCCCGAAGTCGCCTTTGTGGAGTTGAGCGTGTTTACCGGCGATGCCTTGAAGACGTGTATTGCCCACGGGGTGCAAGCCGTTGTTTTTGTCGGCATGATGGGTAAAATGGTCAAGACGGCCCAGGGTCATATGACCACCCACGTGGCCGGCAACCAGGTGGATTTTGCTTTCTTAGCCCAGGTTTGCCGCGAAACCGGCGCGCCGGACGAGCTGATCCAGGCAGTCGCTGCTGCCAATACCGGGCGTCATTTTTTGGAACTGTGCCAGCAGTGGGAATTTCACGCTCCCGTCCAGCGAATTGTAGATTTAGCCCTAAGCAGTTGTGAAAAATTCATCGAGGATAACGGCGGGGCGATGGAACTGGAAGTCATTTTGGTTGATTTCGACGGGACGGTGTTGGCGCGAACCAGAGGCGGCTACGTGGCTGAAAACAGGACGCCTTCTCAAAACGCCGTACCCCTGGTCCAACGCCTCAGCGCCGACCCGGCTCACTCGTATGATGATGAGAGCGTGATGGGCCGAGGAAGAGGCGAAGAGAAGTGAGGCGAGGAGACGCAGAAGATGACGTTTCGGCCTAGTTACCAAGCAGATAATCATTCTCTAGATGATATTCTTTGTTCTTCCTATGCTGCTTCATCGCCTCACGCCTCCTCGCGTCCTCGCCTCCTCGTCGTTGGCTTGACTGCCGGCGGCGCGGAGAGCCTGCCTTCTGCCCTGCGCACGCGGATCGCGGCAGCAAATTTACTGGCCGGGGGACAGCGCCACTTGAGTTATTTTCCTGACTTTGCCGGCGAAAAACTGGTCATCGCGGCCCAGGTCGAGCCGGTTGTCCAGCGCTTGCGGCAAGCCCTGGCTGTCGGAGGGCCAGCGGTCGTGCTGGCATCGGGTGACCCGTTGTGGTACGGTATTGGCGCGACGTTGCGCCGCTATTTTCCTGCGGAAGTGTTGGAAATTGTTCCCGCCCCCACCGCTTCCCAACTTGCCTTTGCCGCCCTGGCCGAACCCTGGTCCGACGCCGTCCTGTTGAGCGCCCACGCTCGACCTTTAGCGGCAGTAGTGGCCGGGGCGCTGGCTGCGCCCAAAGCCGCCATTCTCACCGACATGCAGCATACGCCCGCCGTTGTGGCCCAGGCTTTACTGACAGCGGGTCTGCCGCCCGATACCCGCTGCGCCATCTGCGAAAACCTGGGCAGCCCTGAGCAGCGGATAGTTCAAACCGAGTTAGGGCGAGTTAGTGAGGAGGTTTATGCGCCGTTGAATGTGTTGGTGGTGTGGAAGAGTGAAGGGGAGCAGGGGGGCAGAGGAGCAGGGGAGACTGTCTTTCCACCCTCCAACCCTCCAACCCTCCAACCTTCCATCTCCCCCGGCCTGCCCGACGACGCTTTCTCCACCTCCGCCGGTCAGATTACCAAGCGCGAGGTCCGGCTGTTGGCGCTGGCCGAGTTAGCCCTGGGGCCGGAGGAAGTGCTGTGGGATATTGGCGCGGGCAGCGGGGCGGTGAGCATCGAAGCTGCCCGGTCTCAGCCAAGCGCCGCCGTCTATGCAGTCGAGAAACGAGCGGAAATGAGCCGGCATTTTCAGGAGAATTTGCGGCGTTTTCCGGCAGCAAATGTTTGTTGGATAGAGGGGATGGCTCCCGCGGCGACCCAGGATTGGCCCGACCCGCACGCCGTTTTTATTGGCGGCAGCGATAAAAAGCTGGCCGAAATTATCGAAACTGCCCAGCAGCGGCTCCATCCCCACGGCCGCCTGGTCATCAACCTGGCCACGCTGGAGAATTTGCACCTGGCTCATACTTTACTGCCCGAGGCGCGGGTGATTCAACTGCAAGTAAGTCGCGGCGTGCCGGTTCTGGATATGCTCCGTTTTGAAGCACTCAACCCCATCTTTATGGTTACTTGGCGCAAAGGAGGCGAGGAGATGTGAAGCGAAGAGGCGAAGTAGTTGATCTTGTCGCCTCCTCGCCTCCTCGCGCCCTCGCTCATCCCTATGGAGGAAGATAAATTGACTTCAGCCCTACTTACTGCCGTCGGCCTCGGCCCCGGCGACCCGGAATTAATTACGCTCAAAGGTCTGCGCGCCATCGAGGCCGCCGACCTGGTTTTTGTGCCGCGCAGCCAGGATGGCGAGCAAAGCCTGGCCCTGCGTATTGCCCAGCCCTGGCTGCACCCCGAGCGCCAGCAGGTGGTCGAACTGGCCCTGCCAATGACGCGCAACCCGGCTCAACTGGTCCCGGCCTGGCAGGGGGCCGCCGACCACATTGCCCGGCGTTTAACCGATCTGGGCAAGCCGGAGCCACGGGGCGTTTACCTCCTGCTGGGCGATCCCCTGCTCTACGGCACCTTTACCTACATTTGGGGTGAATTGGCGATCCGCCACCCGCAAATCAAAATCGAAATCCTGCCCGGCGTGACTTCGTTTGCCGCTGCCGCTGCCCGCGCCCAGTTTTTGCTTTGCGCCACCTCGGATCGGGTTGCTATTTTGCCGGCCAGTTACGAAACCGATGCGACCCAACTACAGCGGCTGCTGACCGATTATGAAACGGTCATTTTGCTCAAAGTCGGGCCGGTGCTGCCCCAAATTTTGGCCGCTTTGGAAGCGATGGAGCTGTTGGACTCGGCCCTTTACGCTGAGCGGGTTGGTATGCCGGAGGAATACATTGCTCTCGGTTCGGAGGTGCGCGCCTTGCGCGACCAGCGCCGGCCCTACCTGTCGCTGCTGATCGTGCGGCGGGATAGAAAAGAAGCGAGGGTGGGATGAAGCGAGGCCGCGAGGAAAAAATGAGCCTACCGGCTGAATACAAAACTAACGATCTCCCCACTTCTTCGCCTCTTCGCTTCCTCGTCTCTCCCGGTACGGTCTACTTCGTCGGTGCGGGACCGGGTGCGCCCGACCTCATCACCGTCCGCGGGCGCGACATCATCGCCCAGGCTGATTTGATCCTTTATGCGGACAGCCTGGTGGAGGAAAGTATCGCCAGCCTGGCCCGCCGGCCCGAAGCCCGGATTGTCGGCTCCTCCAGTTTGCACCTGGAACAGATTTTGGCCCTGATGGTCGAGACGGCGCAACGCGGCGGGGTTGTGGCCCGGGTTCACAGCGGTGACCCGGCCCTATATGGAGCGACGCACGAGCAGATGGCTCATCTGGAGGACCACAATGTGCCTTACGAAGTGATTCCAGGGGTGACTGCCGCCTTTGCCGCCGCCGCCAGGCTCAAAGTCGAGCTGACCATTCCCGATTTGGTCCAGACCATCATCTTGACTCGCACCGCCGGTCGGACGACCATGCCGGAAGGAGAGGAACTGCGCAAGCTGGCTGCGCCCGGTGCGTCTCTGGCTATTTATCTCAGTATTAGCCGGATTCGCCATGTAGTGGACGATTTGCTGGCCAGCGGCGGCTACCGGCCGGAAACGCCGGTGGCGGTCTTTCATAAAGTCACGTGGCCGGATGAAAGTTACCTGGTGGGAACATTAGCCGATATTGCCGAAAAGGTTCGCGCCGCCGGTTACACCAAACACGCTTTGATCCTGGTCAGCCCGGCCCTGGAAGCCAGTTTGAAGGGTGCTGAACGCCGCACCAGCAGCCACCTCTACGATAAAAGTTACACCCATCGCTTCCGCCGGGCCGAAGATTTCCAGCGGGGCAAAGAACGGCAGGAAGCTCAAGCCCTGCCGGCCGGATTGGTTGCCGGGGAGAAGCACCTCGGCAGCAGTTCGGCTCGGAGCGGCGCGGTGGTTATCGCCGTCACCCGGAGGGGGAGCGAGTTAGCGATTATTCTGGCCGAAACTCTCAGGATGAATTTGGTCTTACCTGCCAAACATATGGGAAGGTTGGAAGGTTGGAAGGCTGAAACACTCTATACCACTTATGCAGATTCCGCCCTGGCCGAAGTGCGCCGCTGCTGGGCCAGGTACAGCCAGCTCATCCTGGTTATGCCGGCAGGGGTGGCGGTGCGGGCGATTGCGCCGCTGCTGGGCCACAAAGCCAGCGATCCGGCGGTACTCTGCCTGGATGAAGCGGGCCAATCCATCATTCCCCTGCTGGGAGGGCATCAGGCCGGGGCGAATGAGCTGGCGCGCCAGATTGCGGCCATCACCGGTGGCCACGCGGCGATTACTACCGCCAGCGATGTGCAGGGCAAACCGGCGCTCGACCAGCTCGGACAGGCCGAAGGCTGGCGAATTGATCCCGCCAGCGCCCTGACTCATGCGAGCGCCTGCCTGGTCAACGATGAAGTCGTGGGGGTCTACCTTGATCCTGCGCTCGCGGGGATACGCCCGCAGATGACCGCTTGGCTTGACCAAGTAGAAAATTTGGTATGGGTTGAAAGTTTGGATGCGTTGGATGTTGACGCCTATGCCGCCGGCTTAATCGTCAGCCACCGGACTTTGGGTGATCATCACCAGCACTTGCTCCGCAAAAGTGTGCTCTATCGCCCTCCGGTCCTGGTTGCCGGTCTCGGCTGCAAACGAGGCGTTCCGGCTGCCGAACTTGGCGCTGCCCTGGAAATAACGCTGGCTGAGGCAAACTTGGCCCTGGAGAGTCTGGCTGCGCTGGCAACTGTTGACCTCAAAGCCGATGAGCCGGGACTGCGTGAACTGGCCGAGGAATTGAAGCTGCCCTTGCAGATCGTAAGCAGCGCCCAATTGGCCCTTTTAGAACCGGCTGGCTTCAGCCCCAGCGCTGCCCGGGCTAAGTTTGATCTCCCTGGCGTGGCCGAACCGTGCGCTGTGCTGCTGTCTGGCCCAAGCGGCCAATTGGTTGTGCCCAAACACAGTTTTGATCGCTGCACCGTGGCGGTAGCCATGAAAGGATGAGGGATGAAGGATGAAAGAATGACTCGGCACGGATTGCTCTCTCTCATCGGTATTGGACCTGGCGATTTGCAGCAAATGACGGCAGCAGCGCAGACCGCTCTGCGCGCCGCCGAAACCGTTATTGGTTATGAAGTTTATATTGAGCTGGTGCGCCCGGTGTTACGGCCCGACCAGGAAATTGTGGTCAGCCCCATCGGCAGCGAGCTGGAGCGGGCACAGCAGGCGGTAGATGCGGCTGTGGCGGGCCGGCATGTGGCCCTCATCAGCAGCGGTGATATTGGCATTTACGCCATGGCCAGTCCGGTCTTTGAGATTTTGCGGCAGCGGGATTGGGCAGGCCGGGAGCCGGAGGTGGAAGTTTTTCCGGGGATTAGCGCCGTGCAGGCAGCAGGCGCCCGGCTGGGCGCGCCGCTGGGCCACGATTTTTGTACCATCAGCTTGAGTGACCTGCTGACTCCCTGGCCGGTTATTGAGCGGCGGCTGCAAGCGGCCGCCTGGGGTGATTTTGTGGTGGCTTTTTACAATCCTCGCAGCCAAAAGCGGGATTGGCAGCTACCGCGAGCCATCGAAATTTTGCTGGCCTACCGCCCGGCGACGACGCCGGTGGCGGTTGCGCACCATGTCACCCGGCCGGAAGAAGAGATTGTCCTGACCACTTTGGGCCAGTTAGAGCCGGCGCAGGTGGACATGTTTACCCTGGTGTTAGTCGGCAACAGCCAGAGCTACGTTTTGGCCAACCGCCTGGTAACGCCGCGCGGGTATGAGGCGAAGGGACGGGGAGACGGGGAGGCGATGCATGGAGAGTTAGCCGAAAGATCTGCTACTAACCTCTCTGTTCCGTTGTCTGCGTGTTCTGATGTTTATCCAATAACTCTGACCGGCATGACCGGGCAGCAAGCTGTCGTCGTCGGTGGGGGGCCGGTGGGGGAGCGGAAGGTGCAGGGGGTGTTGGCGGCGGGCATGGCGGTCAAATTGATCAGCCCAGAGGCAACGCTCCAGTTACAGGCCTGGGCTGAGACAGGCCGTATCGAATGGGTGCGCCGGCCCTATCAACCGGGCGATGTGGTGGGAGCGAGTCTGGTTTTAGCCGCGACGAACCAGCGCGCGGTCAACGCTCAGATTGCCCAGGAGGCCCGCGAATTGGGGCTGCTCTGTAATGTGGCCGACCAGCCGGCTGAGGGTAATTTTCACGTTCCGGCGGTGCATCGCCGGGCAGGGCTGGTGGTGGCGGTGAGCAGCAGTGGCGAAAGCCCGCGCCGGGCGCAAAATGTGCGCGATCAAATCGCGGCATGGCTGGGGGAGAACGAGTGAGACGAAGCTGGGAGAGGCGAGGAAGCGAGGAAAATTTATCTTTCGCCGCTTCGCCTCCCACATCCTCGCTTCTTAAGGGAGTCTTTTATGGCAGGTAAAGCTTATTTGGTGGGGGGAGGGCCGGGCCGGGCTGACCTGATCACCGTGCGCGGGTTGAATTTGCTGCGCCAGGCTGAGGTGGTCTTGTACGATCGCCTAATTGCGCAGGAGCTGCTGCAAGAGGTTCCGGCCGGGGCCGAGTTAATATTTGTGGGCAAAGGCCCCGACCGCCACATGATGAGTCAAGAGCAGATTAACCAACTGCTGGTGGACCGGGTCAAGGCCGGCAAGCAGGTGGTTCGCTTAAAAGGGGGCGACCCCTTTGTGTTTGGCCGGGGTGGAGAAGAGGTGCTGGCCCTGGCCGAGGCCGGCTTGTGTTTCGAGATTGTACCGGGCGTCTCCTCGGTGCTGGCGGCGCCGGCCTATGCCGGCATTCCCGTAACGCATCGCGGCCTGGTGACCTCTTTTGCCGTAGTGACCGGCCACGAAGACCCGACGAAAGCGGAGAGCACGACCGACTGGGTGGCCCTGGCCCGCATCCCGACCCTCATTCTGTTGATGGCGGTTAAACACATTGCCGACATCTGCACCGAGTTAATCGAGGCCGGGCGGGCGGCTGACACTCCGGCAGCAGTCATCAGTTGGGCGACTACGGATTATCAGCGAGTTCAGCTCACCACCTTGGCGGCGCTGCCCGAAACAATCAAACGCCACAAACTGCCCACCCCGGCGGTGATTGTGATTGGCGAAGTCGCCGCGCTGGCGGACCAACTGGCCTGGTTTCAGCCGGAAGGAGGGGCGTCGGGCTTTGCGCCAATAGAAATGTAGTCCTTTGTTAAGAGCGGAGTGAAAAAGCGCACTCTTTCACTCCGCGCACTGTTAGAACTACCTCTGTCGTAAGGATCTGGCTATTTTTCAGGCGTCCAGTTTGCCGGGCGGAGTAAAAATTCCCCTGTTGTTTTTTCAACCAAACCGGCGGAACTGTCTTCATTTGTCTTTAAGGCAGCACCTACATCCAGCAGTGCAGGAGAATCCGGCCCAGTAGCCTCCAGGATGGTTGGTGTCGCTTGGAAGGCGACATCATCAATGAAGAGATTGCTGTTCAGCGAGGCGTCGGTTTCGGCCCGGATTTGGAGAGTGACTGTTTGCCCGGCATAGGCGCTAAGATTGACCACGTGTTTGACCCAACCACTCGTATTTTGGGATAAACACAAATCATAAACATTCACTACGTTGCTGCTATTAATGATGACCCCGCCAAAATCATAGCCGCAGAAATCTTGGGAGGCGATCCAGTGCCAGTAGGCCAGATAAGGCGCACCGGCTGGGATAGTAACTTGCTGCTGGATAAAGGCTGTCTCGTTAATGGCTCCGCCTAGCCAAACGGCCCAACTGCCACTGTGGGGGGGTACCAGTAGGCTCGAATTCGAGCGAATGAGCGTAAAGCCTTGCGAGGAAAATTCGGTCCAACCGGTTCGGCCGCTTTCAAAATTACCGTTAACCAAACTATCCCCACTTGTCAGATTTTTAATAACCAGCGGCAAATAGAGGGTATTAGAACCGGATATAAAGGGAATCATTTCAACGGCCATGGCGGCGTCGCGTACTTCCTGGCAGTCGCCGTTAGTGATACCGGCCTGGCCAATCAGGTTAAGGCAGGCCTGGTACAGCCCGTTACCCAGGTCGGTATAGTTGGAGGCAGAGGTCAACAGGTTGGTCTGGGCTTCGTAATAAATCTTGGCCACCTTGGTCAGGCCCAAAGGGGTGACGGTTAGGCCATTAAAGGCGCCCCCGTCGGTCATCAAGTAGGCCGCTTTGTTATTCACCCCGCTGTTGGTGTGGACACCCCCGTTGTCACCTGGTCCATGATAGTACAAGGAACTGCTCATCTTATCAGGATCGTTAAACGTGGGCGGATTTTCCATATCACGGAAAGCGGCGGCGGGCCACCCGGATACATCTTCACCCACCAGCCAACGTACCCCGGAAGTATCGGTTCCGGCCCCATTAGTCAGGTCCACAAACTCGCCCCATACATCTGAAAGCGACTCATTAATCGCGCCAGACTCGTAAAAATAGATCAGACCGGACTCGTACTGGGTCACGCCGTGGGTCAACTCGTGGCTGACGACGTCGTCCGCCAGCGGAAAGCCATAAAAGTCGCCATAAACCATCTGGTTGCCGTCCCAGAAAGCATTGCCATAGCCGGAATCGAAATGAACGGTCGAGTCTAAGATCAGTCCGGCGTTGTCAATACTATCCCGGCCGTGGTTGTTAAAGTAAAAGTTGTAAGTATCGCCGGCGTATTTATGAGCTGCCACTTCATGGGGATCGCCCCCGCTGCACGTTGGGTTGGCTTCATTACATCTTAACGTGCCGGGTAACGTTTTGGCGTTATTGGCATCATAAGTGCGGCGATTAAGCGCCGTGTCAATCTGGTTGAAGTTGAGCACCACAACGCCCAACTGGGCGTCAATCAAAACAAGCTCCCGGAGCGGGAACAATGTGGTAGGGGTGACTTCAGTCCGCCAGACCAGCGTGCTCACGCGCGGTCCCGGGCTGCCCAACAGGGCCGGATTGTAAATCCATAGTTCGGGTTCGTTCGCCTTAAGCTGATCAACCGCAAGGTGGTAATCCCCGGCTACTTTTACGAGCGCGGCCTGCCGGGCTGCCTCGGCGGGAACCGTGGGCCGGGTATCCAGCGTCAAATCGGGCAGAGTCTCTCCATTGACCGATAAAATATCCTGCCTGGCATCCGTCTGGACAATCAATTCTCCGCCAAAAACCGGGACACCCTGGTAGCGCTGTTGAAAACGCACAAAAGCTCGCCCGTCATTCAGCGTTTTCTCTTTCATAACGCTCAGATCGCCGGCCGGGTTTTGCAGGCCAAACAACTGGCCGTACTGGGCCAGAAAACCCCTGGCGGCAGCTTCGGGGCGGGCATCTGCCGGCAATACACTCGGTTGAGCAATGGTATGCGCCGGGTCTGTGCCAATAAAACTTACCTGGCCTGTTTCGGCGTGATAAGCGATACGAACTCGATTTTGAGTGCTCTGCTTTATTTGATCAATTAACTGCTGGTTAGAAGGTTTTTGGGGCGGCGGCGCTGCCGCAGCCGGCCCGGTTAGTCCCATTAACAAGCCGGTCAGAATAAGAAGTCCTTTGATTAGTTTGAACATAATTTTCCCCCTCTGGTTGAACCTTTTTCCTTGAAAGTTAGACACGCAAATAGTAATCTTTAGCCCAAGTCAGGGCCGATAAGGCTTGATATAAAGCCCTTTCCTGCAATCTCGGTGACAGACCCAGTCGGCGGTGATGACCGTTTCGTGGGGATAAACGATTTGGACCAACTGAGTGGCGGAGAGACGGGTAAACTGTTTGCATTGAGCATTAAAACCGTCGTCAAAACGAGGGCAATCGTAGCTGACCACCGTCAAAGTCCACCAACCAACAGCATCGGTGGCGTTGGTAATGATGATGTCCCACGCGCCATCCTCCAGGTCGGGATACCAATGGCTGGCCCCGCTGGGGTGTGACAGCACACTCCAGGTGCCGTTATCGGCCAGAATGCTGAAGCCGTTGACCGGACGCCCCTTTTCATCCTTAATAAAGCCTTTAAAGTGAACGACACTGGGGTTGTTGGAGGCGTTCCAGACAGCCGGGGTAAACTGGTCGGTGTTTGCGAAGAGCTTGGTTCGCATCGTCCGGGTTGGGGTAGCCATAGGCACCAGGGGCAGGGTGTCAGCCGGCCCGGCAACCTGTACCAGCGGCGCGTAAATCCAGGCGCTGCCCGTTGCCGATGGGTACTTGACTTGCAGCCAGGCTCCATCCTTAGTGCGGCCCAACGCCGGGGCGGAGGCTCGAGCCGGGGCAAAGCCGATCATTGGATAATTCAGGCCGGGGTTGGCAAAAACATTCATTTTTTGCACTGTCGTAACCGTCACCGCTTCTGTTGAAGCAGTTGCCGCAGTTGCGACTGGGCCGGGCGGATTATACCAATCGCACAGATCAATCCCTTCCGTAGTATCACCCTCCCGCACCCGAAAGGGCAGGGGGCGATGATCGGTGCAGATGTCGCTCAACCCGCACAGAACGGCTTTCGAGTAAGTCCCAGCCAGTTCTGTGCCGACCGTCAGGGCGTAGGCAATGTACTCGCCCGGCGGCGCGGTGAGCGTATACCGAGGTTGGTCTTGGGGAATGTCCTGTTTAATCAATGCTCCCGTGGCGGTATTTTCCAGATAGAGGACTATAGGTGGATTTTCCTGGCTGGGATAACAGACTGAACCGCGCACGGTTCCCAGGGTGGGCATTGGCGTGAGGGTGGGTGGAAGCGGCGTCGAGGTGGCGGTTGAGGTGGAGTTAAGGGCCGGACCAGAGGGGGATATGGCCAGGGGGGCGAGTGAGAGGATCGTTCCAAAAGATTGGCAGCTCCAGGCTGTCCAAAGCGCCAATAGCCAGCCCAGCAATTCAAGAAAGCTCAAACAAGTTTTATTCAAAATAGATTCGAATTTCCCATAGAAAAATGGTCTTCCTATTACGCTTGTTCCCAAACTCAGTTTGGGAACAAGCGTATGTCGTGTTTCTGCATTTTATCACGATAATTTTATTATTGACAGTTGGCTTGGGCTATGTTATAGTCCGAGGAGCAATGGTCTTACCAATTGACCAATTTATTCAGATGAGGTAAAGACAATGAAACTTGTCAGATTTACGCTTGGCGAGAATATTCGGCTTGGTTTGGTGCGGGGCGATGAGGTGATTGACCTGACCAGCGCCAGTGAGGGTCATCTGCCCGCCGATATGCTAACTTTTCTCCAGCAGGGCGAACCGGCGCTGGAAATAGCCCGCCAGCTTGAACAAAGTGCCCCGGCTGACCTGGCCTTGAGCGAGGTCCAAATATTAGCGCCCGTGGCCAACCCCTCTAAAGTTGTGGCGATTGGCCTGAATTATATGGACCACTGCCGCGAACAAAAGGTGGACCCGCCCAAAGCGCCGCTCATCTTTGCCAAGTTTCCAACCGCCATCATTGGTCCCGGGGAGACCATTCGTTGGGACCCGGCCTTGACCAGCCAGGTAGATTTTGAAGCAGAACTGGCCGTGGTAATGGGCCGCACCGCCCGCCATGTAGCCGAAGCCGAAGCCCTGGATTATGTCGCCGGGTATACGATTTGCCACGATGTGAGCGCCCGTGATTTGCAGTTTGGCGACGGCCAATGGGTTCGGGGCAAATCGCTGGATACTTTCTGCCCGCTCGGCCCCTACCTGGTGACCCGCGACGAGATTCCCGACCCGCACACCCTGGCCATTCGCTGCACGGTTAATGAAACCGTGTACCAAAATTCAAATACCGGGGAAATGATCTTTCGGATTCCCTATTTAATTGCCTATATCAGCCGCGCTTTCACCTTGCTGCCGGGAGATATCATTACCACCGGTACCCCGGACGGCGTGGGCGTTTTCCGCTCGCCCAAAATCTTTTTGAAAGATGGCGATGTGGTCACGATTGAAGTTGAGGGTTTGGGCCGACTGACCAACCCCTGCCTCGAAGAGCGCCGGTTATGAGTGACGAGATCTTTCTCGTCACCGGGGCGATGGGTTGTATTGGCGCCTGGGTTCTGCGTAACCTCGTGGTCGAGGGGACGCCTGTCGTGGCGGCAGACCTGGCAACCGACCCTGTTCGCCCCAGCCTGGTGATGACGCCGGGGCAACTGGCTCAAGTGACCTTTGCCCGGCTTGATATTACGGATTTGAAAGCTGTGCAAACCCTGGTGGAGCAGCACCGGGTGACGCACATCATTCACCTGGCCGGGCTGCAAGTGCCTTTCTGTAAGGCCAATCCGGCGCTGGGGGCGCGCGTCAATGTCGTCGGGACGGTGAATATTTTTGAGGTGGCGCGACAGTTGCCGGGCCAGGTGCGGGGCTTGAGTTATGCCAGCTCGCTGGCCGTGCTGGGACCGGCGCACCTCTACCGTGAACTACCCGTACCCGACAACGTCCCGTTGTATCCGGCCACCCTGTACGGTGTTTACAAACAGGCCAATGAGCAGACCGCCCGGATCTATTGGCAAGATTGGCAGGTCGGCAGTATTGGCCTGCGGCCTTATATTGTTTATGGCGTGGGCCGGGATCAGGGCATGACCTCCGGCATTGCCAAGGCCATCCTGGCCGCAGCGGCGGGCCGGCCTTACCAGATCAAGTTTGATGGCCCGGTGGCCCTGCAATACACCGAAGACATGGCCCGCATCTTTATTGCCGCAGCGCGGGCCGAATATGCCGGGGCCGCGGCCTGTAATCTGCGCAACGACGTGGTCACTGTAAGCGAGTTCATTAGCTGCCTCCAGGCCCAAGCGCCGCAGGCGCAAATTACCGGTACTGCCGCCAGCCCGCTCCCCTTCCCCGCCGACCTGGATGACAGCGGGCTGCGCGCTATTTTGGGCGAAATTCCCCATACCCCGCTGCCAACCGCCATCCGGGCTACCCTGAACCTGTTTGAACCTCTTTTGGCCGAAAACCGGATTGATTTAAGCCAACTCGATTCGTAAAAACTGGCATGTAAGTTTTGGATACTATCTTTACAGTTTTTTAATGGGACGCGGATTTTCGCGGATTGCACGGATTTTTATCAAATTCTTTAAGCTTTATCCGTTCGATCCGTGCGGTCCGCGTCCTATTTCTTTAGTTTTGTCAAAAGTGCAAACATAGGGTTATACTTTAAGGCCACACCCTATTCCGCTTAAAAGAGAAGGTGCGATGACCCCAAAAGAATACCAGTTTCTAGGCAAAGGACACCGGTTAGTTGAGGGTCTGGAGAAGGTGACGGGCCGCGTCCGTTATGCCGGCGATATGAGTCTGCCGGGGATGCTGCACGCCCGGCCTATCCTCAGCCCCTATGCCCATGCCAAAATTGTTTCGATTGACAAATCAGCCGCTCAGCAAATGCCCGGCGTCATCGCCGTGCTGACCGCTGACGATTTGCCCACCAGAAACCGGGTGATTGCCTCGCGCAACAGCGCCGTGTTGTCCAAAGAACGGGTGTTGTTTCGCGGACAGCCGGTGGTGGTCGTCGTCGGTGACTCCCCCGCCGCAGCGCAAGACGGTGCGGATGCCGTGTTGATTGAATATGAACCGCTGCCCGTCGTAGCAGACATGCTCCAGGCCATGACACCTGCTGCGCCGGTCATCTGGCCCGAGGGACTGCCCCGAGATGAGACGGATTTGACGGCGGCCCATGCCGCGGTAGCCAAAGAAACCGACGTGCTGGAACGCGCTCCATCCAACGTGCATGAAGAAAACCATTACCGGCGGGGGGATGTTGAGCAGGGGTTTAAGGAAGCGGATGTTATCGTCGAACACACTTACACGACCGCGATTGTGCATCAGGGCTATCTGGAGCCGCACGCCGCCGTCGCCGACCCTGATCCTCTGCGCGGCAGTTTGACTCTCTATACCGGGACTCAGGGCCAGTTTATGGCGCGTGATGAAGTGGCGCGCATTTTGGCCTTGCCCAAAAGCAAGGTGCGGGTTGTGCCGCTGACGATGGGCGGCGGTTTTGGGGCCAAGTATGGCATCATCGAGCCGCTGGTGGGGGCGATTGCCCTGGCGCTCCAGCGGCCCATCCGCCTGGTCCTGACCCGCTCCGAGGATTTTCTGACCACGACACCCGCCCCGGCCAGTCGCATCGAGTTAAAAACCGGGGCCAGGAAAGACGGGACGCTTACAGCCATTCAGGCGCGCATCATTTTAGATAATGGCGTGTTTGCCTTTGCCATTGGGGGGATTGCCGCGACGTTGCTAGGGGGTTATTACAAATGCCCCAACGTGCAGCTTGATTGTTACGAGGTCATCACCCATAAACCGCAGGCAGGTGCATATCGCGCCCCTGGCGCGCCCCAGGCCACCTTTGCCCTGGAGTCAAACATGGACGAACTGGCCCGCACCCTCAAGCTTGACCCCCTGGAATTTCGCCTCCAGAATGCCGCCGAAACCGGCGACCCGACGGGAACCGGCGAAGTCTGGCCGAACATGGGCCTCAAACTGTGCCTGGAACGGATGAAGGAACACCCGGCCTGGCAAAACCGGACCAGGGGCGCCAACGAGGGTATCGGCCTGGCCATTGGCGGCTGGCCCTGTTTTATGACCCCATCGGCGGCGATTTGCCGGGTTGACAGCGATGGCACGGTCCGCCTGCAGCTTGGCTCGGTGGACATTTCCGGGGTCAACAGCAGCTTGGTCTTGATTGCCGCCGAAATCCTGGGCGTCCCGCCTGAGCAGGTAGAGATTGTCCAGGGGGACACCCACAGCGGACCGTTTGGGGCGCACAGCGGCGGCAGCCAAACTACTTACAGCATGTCCGGCGCGGTCGCCAATGCGGCCCAGGAGGCCAGGCGCAAACTGCTGGAGGTAGCCTCGGACCACTTTGAGGCCAGTGCGGACGACCTGGAAATGCGGAACGGGCAGGTCCAGGTGAGAGGCGTGCCGGATCGAACGATTTCCCTGGCCGAACTGGTTGAGATCGCCCAAACCCAAGCTGGCGGGCCAGGGCCGATTGTCGGCGAGGGCCACGCGGCGGTGGAAGAGAACGCGCCCGGTTTTGTGGTTCACCTGGCAAAAGTCAGGGTGGACCCGGAGACCGGCCAGGTGACGCCGACCCAATATGTCGCCATCCAGGATGTCGGCTTTGCCCTTAACCCGCTGCTGGTTGAAGGGCAAATCCACGGTGGAGCCGTCCAGAGTCTCGGCTGGGCACTGCAAGAGGCCATGCGTTACGATGAAGAAGGCCAACTGTTAACCGGCAGCTTTATGGATTACGCCGTGCCCAAATTTGACAGCGTCCCTAGTATCGAGACAGTGCTGGTGACCAATCCTTCCCCGCACGGGCCTTTCGGCGCGCGCGGTGTCGGCGAGCCGCCGATTACGGCTGGCCCGGCGGTGATCGCCAATGCCATTCGGGATGCCGTCGGGGTGCGGATTACCGAAGTGCCTTTGAGGAGTGAAACGGTGTGGCAGGCGCTGCAAGAGAAAATTGATAAGGTAAGGAACTCGTAAACAGATGTGTCATTTCGACCGAAGGGAGAAATCCCTATATACGCTGTAGGGATTTCTCGCTATCGCTCGAAATGACATAATAGATTGCAGGACCTTATTGCTGGTTAAGGATATACTTATGACCATTGGAAACATAAATTTTGTGGAGTCTGCCCCGTCCGGCGTGGTGCCCCTGGCAGAGGTTGCGCTTCGTCTGCACCCCCAGGATCACGTGGCTGTGGCTAAAGCCAATTTGCAGGCCGGCACCCTCCTTGATTTAGGGGCGTCGTCCCCGGAAAAAGTACGGGTGCGGCGCTTTATTCCCAGCGGCCATAAAGTGGCCTTAAGTGACATCGCCGTTGGGGAAATTGTACGCCGCCATGGTCAGGCGATTGGCTTTGCCACGCAGCCAATTCCGGCAGGGGAGCATGTCCATACCCACAACCTGGGCGTGCAGGATTTTGCCCGCGATTATGCCTTTGGCGTGGATGTCCAGCCGGTGGTTTATGTCCCGGAGGCGGAGCGGCGCACATTTTTAGGCTACCAGCGGTCCAATGGCCGGGTCGGGACGCGCAACTACATCGCGATCATCTCGACGGTCAACTGCTCGGCCCATACCTGCCGTGAAATAACTGGTTATTTCACCCAGGAGCGGCTGGCGGCTTTTCCTAACGTGGATGGCGTTATTGCTTTGACCCATCACTTCGGCTGCGCCACGCGGGTCGGCGGGTTGGATTACGTGCTGCTGCAGCGGACCCTGGCCGGAATGGCCCGCCACCCCAATGTCGGCGCTTGTATCCTGGTCGGACTGGGCTGCGAGACTAACCAGATTGCCGATTTGGTCGAAAATTATGGCCTGGGCCAGAATGGGCATGGCGGAGGGATGCACTGGCCGCCCAGCCTGATTCTTCAAGACCTGGGCGGTATTCGCAAAACAGTCCGGGCCGGGATTGCCCAGGTCGAGGAGCTGCTGCCGGAGGTCAACATGGCCCAGCGCAGCCCGCAGCCTCTCTCGGAATTGATGGTGGCCTTGCAATGCGGCGGCAGCGACGGCTGGTCGGGCGTCACGGCTAACCCGGTGCTGGGCCTGGTGGCGGATGAGGTCGTCCGGCAGGGCGGCACGGCGGTATTGGCTGAGACGCCGGAAATTTACGGGGCGGAGCACCTGCTGACACGCCGGGCCGTCAGTCCGGAGGCGGGCCAGAAACTGGTGGCCAAAGTGCGCTGGTGGGAAGAGCACGCCCAGCGGCTGGGTCTGGAAATTGACAACAATCCTAGCCACGGCAACAAAGTTGGCGGTCTGACCACGATTTACGAGAAATCGCTGGGCGCGGTAGCTAAAGGCGGCAGCACGCCGCTGGCGGGCGTCTACGATTATGCGGAGCCGGTGACCGCACGGGGTTTTACCTTTATGGACTCGCCGGGCTATGACCCGATTTCGGTGACCGGGCAGGTGGCGGGCGGCTGCAATCTGGTGGTTTTTACCACCGGGCGCGGCTCGGTGTTTGGCTTCAAGCCGGCGCCCAGCATCAAGGTGGCAACCAATTCGACCACCTACGAGCGCATGGTGGAGGATATGGATGTGAATGCGGGCCGGGTGCTGGCAGACGCAACCCTGGAGGAAGTGGCGGCGGAATTGCTGGAATTGGCCGTTGCCGTCGCCTCCGGGCAACCCTCCAAAAGCGAGGCCCAGGGTGTGGGTGAGGCGGAGTTCAGCCCGTGGAGTGTGGGGGGAACGTTGTGAGATTAGTCAGACAGTTTTCGAGGAGAAGCCATGAATAAGTTTTCCCTGGTTTTGTTGTTGGCCCTGTTGGTATTAGCTGGCTGCCAATTGAAACCTATGGTCCCGGCGCGGACCCAAATTGCCTTTATGACCGACCGTGACGGCAATTATGAAGTCTATTTGATGGAGCGCGACGGCAGCCGGCCGGTCAATCTGACCCAGAATGAAAGCAACGATGGTGTGCCGGTCTGGTCGCCAGCAGCCAGGTCTTTGTCTTTCATCACCACTCGGGATGGCGAGAACCGCCTGTCTATCTACCGGATGGACCTTGACGGTAAAAACCAGACCAACTTGACCAAGGAATTGGCCGTGGACGGGGTGCCGCCCACTTGGTCGCCGACGGGGGAGTGGCTGGCCTTTGGCGCGGGGGGAGAGGAGAATCCCGAAGTGTACGTGGTAGATGCAACCGGCGAGAATGTGGTTAACCTGACCAACAACCCGGCGGCGGACAACTTTAGCACCTGGTCGCCGGATGGGCAGACAATTTTGTTCAGCTCAGACCGGGATGGCGTGGTCAACATCTATGCTATCAGCGTTCAGGGAGGGGAGGCCAGGGCGCTGACCGGACCGGATACGGCCAGCGGGCGGCCCACTTGGTCGCCGGATGGCAGCAAAATCACCTTTATGACCGACCGGGATGCGGGCGATATTGAGATTTACATGATGGACCCAGACGGAAGGAACGTGACTCGCCTGACCAACCAGCCGGGCTTTGACGGTTTTCCGGTCTGGTCGCCGGATGGAGAGAAGATTGCTTTTATATCGGCCCGCGATGGCAACGCCGAGATTTACGTTATGAACGCCGACGGCAGCAGCCAGGTTAATTTAACCAACAGCCCCAGCCAGGAATCGGTTCAGGGCGACCTGGCCTGGTCGCCCGACGGAAACCAAATTCTGTTTCAATCCGATTTTGACGGGAATATGGATGTGTTTGTGATGAACGCCGACGGCAGCGAGCCGAAAAATTTGACCAACCACCCGGCCCTGGATGTGGCCTCGGTGTGGGTGCGATGAGTTAGCCGGGGACCGGCATGTGGCCCACCGCCAGGGCCACAGTTTCATCGGCGCGGAGGGCCATGCAGTTGACCCCCTGGACAACCCCTTCTTTGGCCGGAACCTCTCCGGCCTGAAAGCGGATCATTTTCCCCAGGCGTGAGATAATAAACAGATCATCATGAGCGGCGGCGGTGACGGCTCCAACCAGTTTATCGGTCTTCAGAGCGACCTTGCCGCCTGCGCCGGGCGCTTTGTTGGCCGCAAAACCGGCCATCAAGCGCAGCGCGCCTTTGCCGTCATCGCCAAGCAGAAAGACGCTGCTGTCTTCCTGCACCGGGGCAACGGCAACCACGGTATCGTCCCGATCCAGGCGAATGCCCAGGCAGCCGCTGTGAGGCACGCGCTGCTCGGCAAAACGGATGGCTTTGCCCTGGGCGGTGGCAATAAACAGGTCAGCCTCGCCGGGAGTCCAGCAGGCCGCCGCCGGCGCGCCCAGTTCTTGTACCTCAAATAGAAGCGTGCCGGGGCGCAGGTTGTCACCCAGGTAATGGTGGCGCAAGCGGCGCACGTGGCCGCGCTCGGTGACGAGGGCGACATAGCCAGTCGGTTGGCCGGGTAAAACAATGGCCAGGCGCTCGTCGGGGCGGAAGGGCAGCCGCTCTGTCAGCAGTTGGCCCCGGCTGCGCACCGGCGACTCGGGCAGGTTGTTGACCGGAACGCGGAAGGCGCGGGCGTGATTGGTGATGAGCAATAAGCTCTGGCTTTCGTCGGCAATCGTTAAAAAGGCCGGCGGGTCGCTTTCCGGCGTTTCCAGGTCAAATATCCCCATCCCGCCCCGGCGCTGGCGAAAGTAAAGGTGGCGCGGCGTCCGCTTGGCCAGGCCACCGGCGCTGACGGTAATGAGGTTAAGGGTGGTCGGCGGCTCGCTCGGTTCGAGGGGTGCTGCTGCGGCAGCCCGCTCACTCGTGGCCTCCTCTCCCCGCAAACGTTCCAATTCAGCTTCCAGCGCTTCAATATAAGCGCGCACCTGCGAATCAACCTGGCTCAGGTCGGGGCGTTCAATATTCATTGGTTCATTTTCCCCAATTCCAAAAGGTATATTTGTAACTCGTTCAGGCTGTTACTTCGACCCACTCCTGCTGTCGTTCGGAGTGACAGAGGAGCCTGCACAAGTATATCCATACCCTCGGATTGCGTCAAAAGGTACTTCTGTTTCAATGAAGCGGAATGATCAGGGTGTCGTCGGCCAAACGCTGGCCGGCGGCGTCAAAGGCGGGAAGGCGCTGGTTGGTCGCGGGGTCGTACAGGCCAACGGCCAGGTGATCCGTTTGAGCCAAATTACCCTCAGGAAAGGAATGAATATCCTGGATAATTTCGCCGGGCTGCCAGGCAGAGGTGAGATAATGACCACTAACGGGCGGGCCATCGGCCTGGCTGCGGACAAACCCATCGGCGGCACGGAAGTGGATGAAGACGGTGTAATCGGCGGGAAGGGGGGAACTGGAACGCCAGGAGAGGGTGAGGCGGGGGGCAGAGGATAGGGGATGGAAGATAGAAGATAGCTGGGGAGTGCGAGTTGAAAGTTGGAGAGCAGGGGTGGAGATTTCGTAGGCGAGAAGCTGGATGGTTTGCTCCTGGCCGAAAGTGGCGAGTGGGGGGGCGGCGAAGCGGGTTGAGTCAGGTGGCAGCACCTGATAAAGATAATCACCTTCAAACTCGACAATCGGCAGGAGGGCAGGATTGCGTTCAACCTGCCAGCGGCCGATGGTTTCCCAGCGGGTGCGGTCAAACGGGGCTTCGCCGGGGTGGACGAGGAAGAAGAGAAGAGGGGAGGGGAGAGTTGGAGGGTTGGAAGGGTGGAAGGTTGGAAAGGTGGAAGGTGGAAGGGAGGGTTTGGAGAGAAGGGTTAGGTTTTGGAGGGCAGTGATTGAGGTGGGGCCAGGGAAATCGGCGAGGGTCTGGGCCAGGTGGGGTTGGCGGGAGGGGGTATAGCCGGAGTAGCCGTTGACGAGCCGCCACCAGCCCAGGGTGCTGGCGTAGAGGCGCTTGACTTCGGGATATTCGGGAGCAGGGGCGCTGTGCAGCGGGAGTTCAATCAGGGCGATAGGGCCGGGCTGCCCGGCCAGCCAGTGGTAAGCCGGGTTCAAGGTGTTTCGATTTTCGACAGGGGCGAGGGGAAGGGGGATGGAGAGGGTTTCGAGGAGGAGGAAGGCGCAGGTGAGGATGAAGAGGATAGAGTTAAAATAAAGCGTAATGCGTGGGGCGTGGGGCGTGAAACGTGATGCGTGATGCGTGATAAGGGAATAACCGAAGGCGGCCAGGCCGGCCAGGGCGAATAGAGCCGGGATGATCCAACGGGGCGGGACACGGATGATGGCGCTGGCGGGAATGAGTTGGGCCAGGGTAGCGTAGGGGGTGGGAAAGGTGAGGGCGAGAGCGACGAGGAGGATGGCGAGGAAGGCGTAGAGCGTAGAGCGTAGAGCGTGAGGTGTGGGGCGTGAGGTGTCAATACCGCTGATCGGGGCGCCGGTCGTAAATCGTAAATCGTAAATCGTAAATCGCAGGAGGGCAATGAGGGCCAACAACGGAGCCGTGAGGCCAATAAAGAGGGTATTTTCCTCAGTGAAGCCGGGGCGGGTGCGGAAGAACTCCGTCAGAGGGCCGAAGAGGCGATTAAAGGGAGCCGCAGCGATAAAGTCGGTGGGGGCGGCGGCGAGAGAGAGCGCCAGTGACAAGGGGCGAGCGGTGCGCAGGTCGTCCAGTATAGAGAGATAGGGCCAGGCGAAGGGGAGAATCAAGAAAATAGAAATTAGAAATAAGACGCTGAGTTGTACGAAATTAGAGCGGTTGAGGCGTTGAGTGAAGAGGGCAGTTAGTAGAAAAATGCCGAGAATAAGGAACGTGTACAGGGCCAGATACCAGGAGGCCAGCAGTTGCAGGAGCAGAAAAATGGTTGAAGCAAGGAGTAAGGAGTAAGGAGTAGGAAGTAGGGGGTGGGGAAATTTTTTCTGATCGAGTAGTTTGTCAATGAACAACAGGGCAAAAGGGAGCCACTGGAAGGTGAGCAGTTGCAGGTGGGCGATGGCGGCAAAGCGGTAAGGGGCGAAGGCAAAAATCAGGCCGGCGATAAAGGCGGCGCTGCGCTGGCGGGTCAAGCGCAGGGCAAGCAGGTACATGCTAATAGCGGCCAGGGGAAAAGTCAGCAGCAGGGTTAGGTTGTAGGCAGCAATTGGCTCGGCGAAAATCAATTGGAGGGGCAGGGCCAGCAGGGCCGTGCTAAACAGGTGTTCCGAGTAGGCCAACGTGTTGGGCAGGGGGTAAAAGATGTTGGCATTGAATAAATTGAGGGGATCGGCGAGCAGGGCATGGCTGTCCCAGGCCAGAATCCAGGTGTTGAGAAGCGGGTCGCCGATGTCGCTGGGTACGGCAGTGGTCAGGTTGAAGAGTAATGGATGAGTCAAGACAAGGGTGCAGAGTGTGTAGACGGTGAAGACGATCAGGTTGATCCGTTGATGACTATTAACTATTGTGCCCTTTACCCCTGATGTTTGCTGCTGGGTCATGGCTTCACCCGCAGGATAAAGCTGT
Organism: Chloroflexota bacterium; assembly: GCA_016860845.1. Next base: position 171,881 of record BOKF01000002.1, on the reverse strand, counting down.
TATCGGGCAGAGGCTGGCTGGCAGCGTCTGCGGCGGGGAGGCGTTCTCCGCTGACAGGGTTGTAAATGCCAACGGCAATGGCGGCAAGGTCAGCCGGGTTAGACAGCAGGGGGGACAGGGGACGTTTGTCGGTGATGATTTGTCCCGGCTGCCAGTTAGACAGGGGGTAGAGGCCGGCATAAGGCGCGCCGTCTGCCTGGGCGAGCAGGTTGCCGCCGCTATCCAGCAAGTGGACAAAAACGGTGTCGTTTTGCTTAAGCGGCTGGTCGGTTTGCCAGGATAACACTACGGTCTGCTCGCCGGCAGAGGGATAGACGACCTGCCAAAGGGTAATGTGCGGGCCAAAATGGGCCAACGGTTGGGAAGGCAAAGCCAGCTGCGACGAGGTCAACCAGATCGAGCCGAGGGTAAAGGTGGTGACTTCACCGCCAGGCAGGACAGCCAGGCGCTCATTGCTTTGGCGATTATACAGGCCAGCCTTAACCTCGTACCGAATCGGCGGGAGGTCGGCAGGAATTTCCAGGTGAAGCGGGTTGCGTAGATACAGGCCGGACGGCCAGTTGCGGGTTGGGATATTCTCCGGGTGGACTTCGTCCGCTGTGGCGTACGTCTGGCCGTTGGGGGCGTCGAGATGAAGGAAGACGGAGTAATTGGCGTCAAGCTCGCGCAGGCTGCGCCAATATAAAATCGCGGTTAAGGTATTCTTACCACTATTAGGAATTGGCAAAGTTTGGGGCAAGTTGTCAGCGCCGACCAGGCGCAGCAGCGGCGTCCGCTCCGCAGGGAGGCCAAAGTCAACCTGCAAGATTTGATCGGCGGGTTGGGGCCGGTCAGGGTTAGAACGGAGCGTAAAGAATGGGGCCAGCGGGCGAGAGACGAGGTAAGCTGTGACGAGCAGGGCCGAGGTAATAACGAAAAACCGGCCGGTCAACGGAGCCTGGGAAGCTGGAGTGTGAGCCGGTAATTTAACTCGCTGCATTGCTGAAGCAGCGGGTCGTTTTCTGAGAGCAAAACCGGCGATAATGACCAGGATGACAAACGCGCCAAGCGTTAATCCCTGGCCCAGAGTGCGCAGGGATGTGGACTCCAGTTTCAGGGTCAGGGTGTGCTCGCCGGCTGGAACGGTGGTTTGGATCAGGCCGGTTGGTTCAGTCACCGTAAAAGCAGCCGGTTGGTCATCCAGGTAAAGCTGCCAGCCGGGCCAGTACAGGGTGCGAATCGTGGCGACGAACGCCTGGGGGGTGCGAATCCGAAAGGTGTCGGACTCGGCGCGGTGCGAGATGGTTTCGACGGTTGCGCCGGAAGGGAGGGTCGCCGGGTCTATTTTTTGGGGCGGGCGGCCGGCGGCATAATCGGGCCAGAGGGTGTCGGGCCGGGGATGCTGCCGGGCGCTGCGAGGTAAAAATTCGCCGGTGCTGGTCGTGCCAATGGCGCCGGAGGTCACTTCGTAGGCAAAGGCGTCGGCCGGGGTAGGCGTACCCCAGACGATGAATTGGGTGGGGTAAAGGTAGTAGGCATTCAGGGCAATGGCGGCGAAGATGGAAATTAGAAGATAGAGGATAGAAGATGGAAGATTGAATTTAGATTTTAGTTTAGACTGATAAATGTTAGGATTGAGAGGGTAGGCTTCAGGTTTAAAAATCGTAAATCGTAAATCGTACTTCGTAAATGGCAGGGCCGCCAGCAGACTCGTGCAGAAGATAGCCGGGCCGAGCATCCGCCACGGGAATTCGGCCAGTTCCAAAAGCGGGACCGCTTCCCAAATCGGTTGAGAGTAGGGCAGAGCCAGGAAGGTGTAGAGCAGCAGGAAGAAGGCAAAGAAGAGAGCGTGGGTGAAGGCATGAAGATGGAAGTTGGAGGATAGAGGATTACGAGTTGGTCCATCCTGGGGCTGATTCGTCAACCGGCTGATTCGTTGCTTGTTCAGTTTGATACTGATGAATAGTAAAACGGCTAACCCAATTCCCGCTCCGATAATTTGGGGTAGACCCAGACTGAGAGGAAATTCGGGGTTGATGGCAGCGAGATCGAGGGGAAGCGGGGGGGAGAAGAATTCCGGCAGGGAGATGAAATTGGCGCGAAAATCAAAAAAGCCGCGGGTGATACCTTCCAATTGAATTTCGTGCCGTTCGCCAAACGCGGGCAGCCAGAAAATGGCAGCCAGCCCTAAGCCCAGGAGGCCAGCGGCCATGAGAGCAAGAAACGAGCGCATGAAATGTGAAACGTGAAGCGTAAAGCGTGAAGCGTAAGAATTATCATTCGCCTCTTCGCCTCTTCGCCTCTTCGCCCCACTGAAAACGGTCAGAATCAGCAGAAACAACAGGTAGGCCGCCAGCAGCGGGGCAAAGAGCATGAAGCTGATGTTGTGGCTAAAGAGCAGGCCGGCCAGGGAAAAGGCCGCAGCAACCAGATAACCCGGCTGGCCGGTCGTGACGAGGCCGTGGCAGGCCCATAAGATGAGTGGATAAAAAGCCAGGCCGGTGAATTGGCCGTAATTGCCCTGGATGTAAGCCTCGCGGAGGCGATAGGGCGCATAGACATACAGCGCGGCAGCCAGCAAGGCCGGGCCAGGACCAAATATGCGGCGAGCCAGCAGAAACATGCCGACACTGTACAATAGAAAATCAAAAATGAGGACAGCTTTCATGGCCTCGTCCAGGGGCAGGCCAAGTAAGTGGAAAAGCTGGGTTAACTGGTAGAGAGCCGGGGGAGCGTAGCTAAAAATAGGCATGCCGTGACCAAAAGCCAAATCTGTTCCCCAGCGCGGATAGAAGTTACCTTCCTGCCAGGCTTGATTTAACTCCACCTGGCGCATCAAATGAGCCGGACCGTCGGCTGTGTTCGGCAGGCCGGGGTGGGTTAATAAGGGCAAAACAGCAAATAACGGCAGGACCAAAGCCAGCAGCAGGCCGTAGTCTAACTTTGGCCAAAGTTGAAATCTCAAGGCTCGGTATCCAGGTTTTTCGCCGGGATTAGGAGATTTTTTCTTATCCTCAAATTCTCTAACCCAGGCGGACTTATCAAAATCCGGCTAATCCCCCACTGTTACCCGCGTCAATTCGACAAAATCAGCGCCGCTAACCGTGAGCAAACGCTGCTGGCTGGCGGGGTTATATAGACCCACAATGAGACGATATTCGCCGGGGGGCACATTCTGTAAAGGAATATAACGCGGGTCAATAATCGTTTGACCGGACAGCCAGGTCGAGGTCGGGTAGGCCCCATCCAGGGGAGGGCGGTCATAACTGGCGGCTAAATTATTCTCCAGGTCGAGCAGTTGAGCAAAAACCGTGTAATCAGCCGGTGGGGCCTGGTCGGTCCGCCAGGCCAGCCGAAAATCAAGCCGGTCTTGGGCTGGAGGATCGAGTTCAAAGCCGGTTAAATGGATGGCAGCGCTGCCGGCTTGGAAAGACGCTTCGAGTGATTCGGCCAATGGAGATGTTCCTCCAGCCGGCGCGGTGACATTAATCACAGTTAATTGGGCTGTATCGCCACTGCCGTTTGCCAGGGGCAGCAGACGACCGCCCTGGTCAGGGTCAATCAGGCCCACCCGCAGGGCGTAGGCCAGGGGCGGCGTATCCGGCGGTACGGTCAGGTCATACTCATCGCGGACATAGCGCGCATTGTCCCAGTGAAAGGTAGGCAGGACACTCTCGGTCGTGGCGTCACCCGGCGTGTAATTGGTCGCACCGGCAACGGTCGTCCAGGTGTCGAGCCGGTCCAGGTGGACAAAGGGTTGGAGGTTTACCTCAAGCGGCGCGGCATCGGTTTGCCAGTAAAGCACAATCTGCACCCGCTCACCCCCGGAAACAACCCTTTTATCCATGTCGTACCCGATTAGTTGGATGCCCTGAGCAAAATTGATTTGAGTCTGGTACTGAGCCGGTAAGGCCCGATCGGGCGGAGAGTTGAGGGTGAAAACAGGCCGGAGCAGCGGCTTGAGCCAGAGTGCGGCGGCGATGATAAGGAAGCTAACAGCAAAGAAAGCAGGGGAGCGGAGGAGCAGGGGGGCAGGGGAGATTTTATTGGTATCCTCATGTTTTCCTGACCCTGGGTCGTTGACAATTGACCCTTGTTTGCTTGTGCCCGCCAGGGTATTGACCCTTAATCTTCTTACCAAACCCGCTCCAATCAATCCTACCACCGTCAGACCTGTCAGCAGCAGCGCAATGACCCGGCCTGGTGTTTCTCCAAAATAGATGACCAGCTCATGGGGGCCGGGGGGAATATTGATCAAAATCAGCCCGCTTTCTGCCTCGGGCTGGATGAGCGCCGGTTGACCGTCGAGGCGAGCCTGCCAGCCGGGATAGTCGAACTGGAAGAAGCGCAGGGTAAAGGCAGTGGGACTATCCAGGCGGTAGCGGTGGGTGACAGCGGTCTGCTCCAGCAGGGTTGCAGTAGCCCCGTCAGGCAAGCTGCTGCGGTCGAGGCGCTCGGGAGACGGGTTCACTTGAAAAGCCTTGACCAGGGGCGAGGTGGTGGGGGGAGTGGTGATGGTTTGCGGCAGGTATTCGCCTAAGGTGGTCGTGCCGATGGATTGAGAGCGGCGCTCATAATTTATCTGGTCGGCGATCGTCACCTGATCATAACGGGTGAAGCCAATCACCGGGTAGAGGTAGGGCGCAACAGCGGCAATTTGGACCACCAAACAGACCAGGGTTAAGGGCCAGCGCAGTTTTGTGGGCAGCCATAACACGACCCCGCCGGCCAGGAAAGCCAGCCCTAGATTGGCTACCCCCAACATACGCCAGGGAAACTCGGCCACCTGCAAAATGGAGACGATTTCCCAGATGGACCGGGAGATGGGCAGGCTCATAAAGGCGGCTGCGGCGGCGATAACGGCAAAGAAGAAGGTAGGAAGTAGAAGGGGGCCAGGGGCCGGGAGTCGGAGATTAAATATTTGCCGGCCCCTGATCCCTGATCCCTGACCCCTGATAATCCCTGCGGCCAGGCCAAGGGCAGCCAGAATGAGGGTGATGACACCCAGGCTCAGCGGGGCGTAAGGATTGGCGGCGCGGGCATCGAGCGGCTGAATCCAGGCGACCAGTTCCGTCCACTGGGGATAGCGCACATAAAAAGGGCTTTTCTCCAGGTAGATGTCAGCCTGGGCCCGGGTGAAGACACGCTCCGTAAAGGCAGGCAGCCAGAAGAAGGCCGTCAGCAGGAGGCCGAGAGGGATAGAGGATAGAGGATAGAGGATAGCGAATGGCGAATGACGAATGGCGAATGACGAATGGCGAGTTGAGTTTTGACTATTGGCTACTGGCTTCTGATCCCTGACCCCTGATCCCTGACCCCTGTCCTCTGCCCACAGAAGTAGAATAAAGCCATACAGACCCACCACAGGTGTGAAAATCAGGACCTGGAAAAGATGGCTGAGTAACACCCCGGCATAAAAAAAGGCGGCCAACACTCCCCAACTCCAGGAGCGCTTCCTCGCAGCCCAGGTCATAGCCCAGAGAGTCCAGGGAAAGAGGCCGATGGCCAGCAGTTGGGGGACATTACCGCCGTAGAGCAGCGCTTCGCGCAGGGCAAAGGGAGCGAAGGCAAAAGCGGTGGCGGCCACCAATCCGGCCTCGACGCTGCCCCATACGTCTCGGCCAAGCAGGTACATACCAATTGCATAAAGTAGAATTGTGAGGATAATCAACAGTTTGAACGCATTTTCCCAGCTCAAGCCGAGGCTGTGGAAAGCCAGCCCCAGCCAGTAGGGCAGAGGCGGGGCAAAAACAAACATAGGATAGCCGTAGCCATAGGCCAGATTGGGCGCCCACCGCGGCACAATTACGCCCGGCCCCCAGGCTTGGCTGTACTCCAGGGTGCGGAAGAGGTGGATCGGCAGGTCGGCCTGGGTAGGTAAACCGGGCCGGAGCAGACTCTGGATGATGAACAGCGTGAGCAGCCCGGCCAGGATGAGACCGGCGTCCAGCCGGCGCAGCAAAGGATGCGCTGCAGCCCGTGAAACGTGATGGATGAGACGTGACGCAAAAGACATGGATTTGACCATAACCTGTACTATCTGGATTTTATGTTACTGGGGCAATACGCACAAGTCGAAGTAGCAAGTCGCAAACGCTATCTGATAACTGACTACTGACTACTGATCACTGATTACTGATTACTGGCTACTATTTTCGGAGGAGGTCAAGACGATGGACGAACTGATTGAATTGTGGGAAAAACCAGCAGCGGATGAAAAATATATGATTGCTGGCTGGCGGCAGTGGGCCGATGCGGGGGCCATTTCGTCGAATCTCCCTCCGTATTTGATTGAGCAAACCGGAGCCAAACAAATTGGGGTCATCAAGCCACAGAGTTTCTATCTCTACCAAATCCCTGGAGCACATCATTTTTTGCGACCGCAGGTAAAACTGGAGGATGGTTATCGCCAGGAGTTGCAAGTTAGAAAAAACGAAATTTTCTACTCCGGTAGTGAGCGGAAGGGTTTGTTTATCTTTTTGGGCGATGAGCCTCATCTCAATGTTGAGCGTTATGCCGAGGCGTTTTTTGATATGGTCGAAGCGCTGGAGATCAAACGGGTGGTCGTAGTCGGCGGAGTTTATGGGGCGGTGCCGTATGATAAGGAACGGCAGATTTCGTGCGTTTTTAGCCTGCCGCGCTTAAAGACGGAGCTGGCTGAGTATGCGGTCAGGTTTGCCAACTATGAGGGTGGAGTCAGCATTGGTACCTACCTGGCCGATCAAGCTGAGCAGCGCGGCCTGGAGTATATTGTTTGGTACGGCTTTGTGCCGGCTTATGACTTTTCCCAACTCTCCGCCAATCTCCAAGGTATGGTTATTGAAAATGATTTCAAAGCCTGGTACGACTTGATGCGCCGGCTCAACCACATGTTCGGCCTGGGACTCGACCTGACCGAATTGGCCCGGCGGAGCGATGAACTGCTAACGGCAATGGCCAAAAAGCTCGATACCCTGGAACGGCGGCATTCCCAACTCAATATCCGCGAGCACCTGGCCGAACTGACCAGCGATTTCACCGAGATGCCCTTTATCCCCCTCGACGATGTGTGGGAGCGGGAGCTGGGCGATCTATTTCAAGATCTGGACAATGAGTAATTCAAGTGATACTCCCCAAATCTCGATTGTCTTGCCCACTTACAACGAGGCTGGGAATATTGAAACTTTGATTGATCGCACCCTGGCCGCGCTGGACGATTACCCCGGCGGGGTGGAAGTAGTGGTCGTGGACGACAATTCGCCGGACGGCACGTGGCGGCTGGTGGCAGAGAAAGCGGCGCAGGACGGACGGGTGCGGCTGGTACATCGCACCACTGAAAAGGGACTGACCAGCGCCATCAGCCGGGGCATTCGCGAGGCGCGCGGGCAGTGGGTCGGCTGGATGGATTGTGATTTGAGTATGCCGCCGGAAAAGTGGCCGTCCTTGGCCGATGCCCTGGCTCAAGGAACAGGCATGGCGGTCGGCTCGCGCTACGTGCTGGGCGGGGCCGATGTGGCTCACTCGTGGACGGGGCGCACCTTCTCGCGGATCATCAATGTTTGGGCCGGGCTGGCGCTGGATTGGACGATTAAGGATTATACCAGCGGTTTTATTTTGGGGCGCAAAGAAATTTTTGAGCGCATTGACCTGCGCGGCGATTACGGTGAATACTGTATAGACCTGCTCTACCGGGTTAAAAAAGCCGGTTATACCATCCGCGAGCTGCCTTACCATTGCGTTCCCCGCGAGGCCGGGGAAAGCAAAACGGCGGCGAATATGTGGGGGTATTTGACGCGGGGGGTGAATTACGTTAAAACAGTCTGGCGACTGAGGTTTGGGTAAAGAAGGGGAATGGAGGGGTGGAAGGCTGGAAGGTTGTAAGAACATAATTTGCCAACCCTCCAATCTTCCAGTTTCCCAACCTTCCAGAGTGATTATGCTAGACCCAAAACGTGAAGGTATAAATTCGGCTTTAGATGATTTTCGCCGGGCGCGTGAACGGGCCTGGCTGGAGGAAATTATGGCCAGCCTGACCGGCAAATCGGCTGCCCTTCTCTCTTATGATGAGGTAAAAGAGAAATTGAGAGCAAGCGGCGGCTCGGCCCGCGGATTGCAGGAGATTCCCCTGGCTGCTATCGTCGGCAGTGTGGGGCGTTACACCGACTTTACCCGCAGTTTTCTTCCCCGGCACGACAGCGACGCCCAGCGTTGGGCCGGCGTGCAGCTCGCTGCCGCGGGGCTGGTCGGTCTGCCGCCCATTGATGTTTATCAAATCGGCGATGTCTATTTTGTGCTGGATGGCAATCACCGCGTCTCGGTCGCGCGCCAGCTTGGGGCAACCCATATTGAAGCGTATGTCACCGAAGTCCACACCAAGGTGCCGCTCACGCCGGAAGTGCGCCCGGATGATTTGATTATCAAGGCTCGTTATGCTGACTTTTTGGAGCGGACCCATCTGGATGAACTGCGGCCGGGCGCTGATTTGGGTGTCACCGTGCCGGGCCAGTACCGGGTGCTGGAAAAACAGATCGAGCTGCGCCGCGAGCGCATGGCTGAGGAACAACAGCGCGAGATTGCGCTAAACGAAGCAGTGGCCGATTGGTACGACCATATTTATCTGCCGGTTGTTGAAGTGATCCGGGAGCAGGGCATTCTGCGCGACTTTCCGGGGCGAACCGAAACCGACCTTTATGTCTGGGTGTCGGAGCACCGCGAGTCATTGGAGCAAGAATTGGGATGGCAGCTTAAGCCGGAGGCGGTCCTGGCCAATCTGGCGACTCAACGCAGCCCCAGGCCGGAGCGGGTTATGGCCCGGGTGGGGGAACGGCTGTTGGATGCAGTCACGCCTGACTCCCTGGAGTCGGGTCCGGCAGCGGGCCGCTGGCGCAAGGAGTGGGTCGAACCTCGCCGGGGCGACCGTCTCTTTCCAGACATCCTGGTCGCGCTGGATGGCGAAGCCGGCGGCTGGCTGGCCCTGGAGGTTGCCCTGCAGGTCGCCCAGCGGGAAGATGGCCGGCTCTTAGGGCTGCATGTGGTCGTTTCACATTCCTTAAAAGAGACTGAGTCTATCCAGATACTTCAAGCCGAGTTTCAACGGCGCTGCCAGGCAGCTCAAGTGTCTGGTGAGTTTGCCGTCGAAGTGGGACCGATTGCCCGCAAAATTTGCGAGCGGGCCTGGTGGGCAGACTTGGTCACTGTCAGCTTGACCCATCCCCCGGCCTCACAACTGCTGGCTAAGTTGGGGCCGGGTTTTCACACCCTGGTCCGGCGCAGCGCCAGACCCATTCTGGCTGTGCCCACCTTTTCCGATCCGGCCGGTATGGCTGAGGCAGAGGGCAAAAAGCTGGAACGGGCTTTGCTGGCCTATGATGGCAGTCCCAAAGCCCAGGAGGCTCTTTTTGTCGCCGCTTATTTGGCCGGTAGCTGGCAGCTATCCCTGGCGGTGGTTACAGTGATAGATAAGAATCGAACGGCGCCGGAAGCGTTAGAGCAGGCCAAAACTTACCTGACCGCGCGCAGTGTATCGGCTACTTATGTGGCTGAGAGCGGCCCGGTGGCTGAAGTTATTCTGCAGACAGCCGCAGCCCAGCAAAGTGACCTCCTCATTATGGGCGGCTATGGCTCCAGCCCAATGCTGGAAGTGGTGTTGGGCAGTTCGGTAGACCAAATCTTGCGCCAGGCCCGCCAACCACTGCTAATCTGCCGCTAGGCGGAAAGGACCCCCTTTTTTGTCTGATCAACTTATCAGCGTTACCAGGCCGCCTTCAACGCGCCGCCTGGGCTGGCAAATTGGCGCGGCGACGGCCAGTCGTTTGCTGCTCAACACGGGGCGGCGCTTCCCTTATCCTTTTGCTCCAGCCTTGAGCCGGGGGTTAGACGTACCCCTAACGGCAATTACCTCACTCATCGCCGTAAATTTAGCGACGGGGATGCTCAGCCCGCTTTTTGGCCCATTGAGCGATCGCTGGGGCTATCGGGTCATGATGCTGCTTTCGCTGGGCATGTTCGCCCTGGGTATGCTGGCCGGCGGCTTACTCCCATTTTATCTGGTTATCATGGCGGCTCTATTTTTGGCCGGTCTGAGCAAAAGTATCTTCGACCCTGCTCTCCAGGCTTACTTGGGCAAAATAGTTCCTTACGAACGCCGGGGCCTGGTCATTGGCATCGTCGAATTCGGCTGGTCGGGCAGCTCACTCATCGGCATACCGCTGATCGCTTTGTTGATCGAGCGGATGGGCTGGCAATCGCCTTTTTTGATCCTGGGCGGACTCACCCTGCTGGCAGCCGTGGCCCTGGGCATGCTCATTCCGGCGGAGGGCCGCCAGCCCGTTGCTTCCAGAACCGCGCTCAACTTCCGTGCCATGTGGCGAGAAGTGCGAGGTAATCGGGCAGCATTAGGGGTGCTGGGCTTTGCCTTTTTAATAGGGCTGGCCAATGACAATTTGTTCGTGGTTTATGGGGCATGGTTGGAAGGAACTTTCGCCTTGAGCATTGTCGCCTTGGGCCTAGCCAGCAGTGTGATCGGCATGGCCGAGATGATAGGTGAGGGATTGACCGCCTTCGTCGCCGACCGCTTGGGTCTGAAACGATCAATCATCGCCGGGCTGGCCTTGTCGGCCTTTAGTTACCTGTTGTTACCCCTATTTGGGCATACCTTGCCGTTGGCTTTGGCCGGATTGTTTGTCGTCTTCCTCAGCTTTGAATTTGCGGTTGTGACCACCATTTCTCTGGCCACCGAGGTGCTGCCGGCCGCACGGGCGACCATGATGGCGTCAATGATGGCGACCATGAGCGTGGGGCGGGTGATTGGCGCTCTGGCCGGCGGTCCCATTTGGCTGGCCGGCGGCCTGATGGCGATTAGCCTGGTTTCGGCGCTGGCCACAGCTTTGAGCCTGGGTTGTCTGTGGTGGGGGCTAAAGCACTGGCGCTGAGTGTAATTCAAAGGGCAAAAGTACCGCTAAAGAACCCCTGTTTAGCCAGGGACTGTCTGCCCTAAAGTACCTTGTTCGTTGATTGCCGACAATGGTATAATCGTACATAAATAAATACGCGGCTTTTAAAATAATTATCATCTTGGGCCAAACTGAGTTTGGGCCCAAGACGGTGGAAATCAATGTGGAGAAATTATGCTGCAACCATCAACAGTTACCCCTAAAGATTTGGGGGATGGCCTGGGTTCCGTAATCCCTGGTAGAGACCCGGAACTAGCCGTCACCATCAAACGGATCCCGGTCTCAGAGCTGGATTTGAGCGGGAAAATCATCCCGGTCTGCGAGCCAACCCTGGCCGGTAAAGAGAAGGAGTATTTGCTGGACTGCCTGGAATCTAACTGGATTTCATCGGCAGGCAAGTACATCCCGGCGTTTGAAGAAAAATTTGCGGCTGAATGTCACTGCAAGTATGGCGTAGCCTGCGCCAATGGAACGGTGGCGCTGCACCTGGGGCTGGCGGCTCTCGGCCTTGAGCCGGGGGATGAAGTGATCCTGCCGACCTTCACCATGATTGCGACAATTAACGCAGTGACTTATACGGGAGCCACGCCGGTATTAATCGACTCTGAACCCTGCACCTGGAACATGGATGTCGAGCAACTGGCCGGCAAGATCACTCCCAAAACCAAAGCGATTATTCCGGTGCATACTTATGGTCACCCGGTAGATATGGACCCGATTATGGAACTGGCCGAGCAGCACGGCCTTTTTGTGCTGGAAGACGCCGCCGAAGCGCACGGGGCCGAGTACAAGGGGCGGCGGGCCGGAGGGTTGGGTCATGCCGGTGGGTTTAGCTTTTATGCCAACAAAATCATTACGACGGGGGAAGGCGGGATGATCACGACCAACAATGCCAAATTTGCCGCCCTGGCCCATAATCTGCGCGATCATGCTTTTTCCAGCGAGCGCCATTTCTGGCATAAATTTGTCGGCTTTAATTACCGGATGACCAACATGCAAGCGGCCATCGGTCTGGCTCAAACCGAGCAGATGGCCGGATTTGTGGAAAATCGTCGGCGAAATGCTGCCCTGTATACCGAGTATCTCCAGGAGATTCCGGGTATCGTTACGCCGCCAGAGGCCAACTGGGCCAAAAATGTATTTTGGATGTACTCGATTCTGGTTGAGGATGAATTTGGGCTGACGCGCGATCAACTGCGGGCCTACCTGGCACGTTACGGTATCGAAACCCGCACCTTTTTCATCCCCATGCACCTCCAGCCGATTTATTACAAAACTTTCAAGGGCCAGCGTTTTCCTGTGGCTGAAATGCTCTGCCAGCGTGGTTTTTACCTGCCTTCTGCTTCGTCGCTTACCGCGCAGCAGATTAAATACATCACCGGTATTGTGCGCCAGGCTTATGAGGAAGCGCACTCTTGATCTATTATGGAATGGCCTGAATATGAGCGGATGTACCAGGTTGAGGATTCCCACTGGTGGTTTGTGGGACGGCGGCAGTTGGCCCAAGTCCTCATCGAACAGTGCAGCGCTTCTCATCCCAAGCAACGAATCCTCGATATAGGTTGTGGTACCGGCGGTAACCTGGCTTTCTTGGCTCGTTGGGGCGATGGTTGTGGCGTTGACCTTAGCCCCCTGGCCTTAAGTTTGGCCTGCCGCCGGCGTTTACCCCGGCTGGCGCAAGCGTCGGGTCTGGCCTTACCCTACGCCGACCAGAGTTTTGACCTGGTGACGCTCTTTGATGTGCTTTATCATCGCTGGATCAGCGACGACGACCAGGCTGTCCGTGAGGCTTACCGGGTGCTGCGGCCGGGCGGCTGGTTGCTGCTGACCGATTCGGCTTTGCCGAGCTTATGGAGCCTCCATGATGAAATTTATTACGCCCGGCAGCGTTATACTCTGGGAGCAGTGCAGGCCAAATTGCGTGGGGTTGGTTTTCAAGGTGGAGTTTTTTCGTATATTAATGCCTTGTTGTTACCGTTTGTAGCAGCGACTCGTCTCGTGGCCCGTTGGTTTCCGTCCACTGAAATGGATGTCCAGCCGCCACCCCGTTGGTTAAATCAATTACTGCTTGGCGTCCGCAGTCTGGAAGCGGCCTGGCTAGGCCGGGGACATATCTTTCCCCTGGGTAGTAGTCTCGTTTGTTTTACCCAAAAACCTCCGGCGGTTCCTGTCGTCCTGAAGTTGGCGGCTAAAGAAATTCTGTATGAACAGGTTTCCTGAAGAAATAAGGGGTGCTCTGGCTGAGTTTTCAAACCTGATTTAAACCTGAGCGTGTTATAATTCTCAATGTTGTGGCTGGCCTTTTTAAGGTTAGTAAAGTAAAGGCAGTTGAATGATGACCTGGATTAAGAACCATACAAATCTGGTTTGGGGTTTATTAATTTTGGCGATTGCCGCATTTTTTGGTTATCGTTATGCCCAGTTAGGTCATCTGGTCTATCTGGCCTATATTGTTGCCTTTGGGAGCCTGGGCGTACTTAGCCTGATCAATCAATTGCCGCGGCACTGGCAAAATCTCACCGTTAACCTGGGCATTAGCCTATTCTTTTTGGATTTTGTCTTTGCTGAAATCAGTTTGGCTGACGTCGTCAAAGCCATGGCGAATGCAGATTACCGCATGTTATTGTTATCAATGGGGATGATTCTGCTCCATATTTATTTTCGAACGGTTCGCTGGCAGTGGCTGCTTAAACCCATGGGGCAGGTGGCTTTCTGGCCGGCCTGCCGTGCTCTTGTGATTGGCATTACCGGCAACACCGTTTTGCCGGCTCGTGCTGGCGAATTTTTGCGGGCCTACGTCTTGGGACGTTCGACCGGCCTGGCCAAAACAGGAGTTTTTGCTACCTTGGTTGTAGAACGCATCTTTGATGGCTTGACCGTTTTGCTGGTGTTGCTAGTGGTTATCATTTGGGGTGTGCATAACGAACGCTTGCAGCTCATTGGTATTCTCGGTGCGATATTTTACGTAGGCGTGATGGTCGGCCTGATTGTTTTTATGCTTAAACGTCACTGGGCGGACGCTTTAATTAACAAGTTTTTGCCCACCCACTTAGCCAAACAAGTTCTTGGCCTGCTTGACGGTTTTAGCAGCGGGCTGGCCGTGCTGAAAAATCCCTCCCAACTGGCTATGGTCACGTTTTGGAATATGCTGACCTGGGGGATCATCCTCATCTCATTTTGGTTTGGGTTGTTGGCCTTTGATTTCGGCTCAGCGCTGCCATGGCAAGCGCCCGTGCTGATGCTGCCGGCAATGGCCCTGGGTTTGACGGTTCCGGCGGCGCCGGGCGGCGTGGGCCTGGTGCAGGCGGCGATCAAGTTGACCCTGGATTTAACCTATGCCGGCCTGCCGGTCGCCGCCAACTTTCAAGAAATTGTGGCCGCTGCCGGGATCTTAATTCATTTTACTCAGTTTGCCCCGGAAGTTATCCCCGGTATCTTCTGTTTTATGTACGAGGGCCTCTCAACCCGTGAAGTCAGCGCTGGCCACCGCCTGGGCCAGCCCGAAGCAAATATCGTGGCCAACTTGCCCGACTGAAAATCCTCCAAAGTTCTATTTAGCTTCCAGGATTGGACAAATACGGCGAAGTAGTGTAATATCCGCCCCGCTTGTGAAATTAACATCAAGCCATCAACTCTTCCACTAAAACCCTTTTCTGTCCTCGCTGCGATTTGTTGGACTTGAGAATTTATGCACAAGCACTTGACGAGATAGGTAGCGCGTGGTATAATCGCCGCCGATTCTAGGGGTATTCTGTAAAATCTCACCAAACTGGTCAAGTGAAGAAATATCTGAGCGCGTTGGAGGGGTATCACCTGGCCCTTCAAATTAGCAGTATTTTGTTATGCTCAGTTTTTGGCTCACTTTTCGGCGGTATTTGGTTAGATCGAAAACTTGGGACTGCCCCCTGGCTCATGTTAATCCTGATGGTCGTGGGCCTGGTAATTGCCACTTACATTATTTACCGTACGGTAAAAGAACCACATTAGAGTAGTTAAAAATACATACTTTACAGCCCACAGCAGTTAGACCTTTGACTGCTGGTCTGAATGCCAGGATGCAGAGGTTTGGAGCGTATGACTAAAGTTATCATCTACATTGTGATTGCGCTGGTTGTCATTATTGTAGGCAATATCTTGCTGCCCGTACCCCGTGTGGCTATCGAAGTGGCGGCGGAACCCATTGGTTTGGGGCCTGTGACCAATGCCATGCTGACCTCATTTACCCTATCGGCGATTATCCTGATCCTCGCTTTTGTCGTTGGCCGTAGCCTGAAGGAAAATCCGGGAGGGCTGCAAAATATTGTTGAGGTTATCATTGAAGCGCTGGGCAATTTTGTCAACGATATTGCGCCCAAAAAGTGGGCCGCTACTTTCTTCCCCATTTTAGCTACCATTTTTATTTATCTGCTCTTTGCCAACTGGTTTGGGTTATTGACCCCACTGTTGGGCAGCTTTGGCATTGTTCACTCTACCGACCACGGGGGGATGCCAGTTGAAAATGTCGTTTTCCTAAGGGGGAACGCCGACACAATGACCCCTCTACATAAAGCGGAGAGTGGCGCTGAGGGTGATGAAGCTCATGCGGAAGAGGAAGGCGACCACGCCGAGGGAAAACAAGCCCTCCTTGTTCCATTCTTCCGCGCCCCCAGCAGCGATTTGAACCTGACCGTTGCCCTGGCGCTTACCTCGGTTTTTTTGACCCAGGTGTTTGGCGTTTGGGAGCTGGGCCTGGGTTACTTTGGTAAGTTTTTCCAGTTTGGTTCTTTTGCTAAAAAGGGCATTGGGCTGGGCCTAATTGACTTCTTTATGGGTTTGATCGAATTGGTCAGCGAGGTTGCTAAAATCCTCTCGTTTGCCTTCCGGTTGTTTGGCAATATCTTTGCGGGGGAAGTGGTCTTGATTATTATGTCATCGCTGGTTTCCCTGCTGGTGGTGAACATTTTCTTTGGCCTGGAAATATTTGTCGGCTTTATCCAGGCCTTTGTCTTTTTCATTCTGTCACTGGTCTTTTTCTCGATGGCAACTCATTCGCATGGTGAGGAGCACAGCGAGCATTAAAAATTTAGAAATAAGAAATTAGAAATAAGAACACTGAATGCCTTTTTCTTAATTCTTTTTTCTTCCTTCTTTTTTCTTACTTTATTACGCCAAGGAGGCAAATTAAGATAAAATGGATGCTCAAACCTTCAAATTGTTAGCTGCTGGCCTGGCCATTGGCCTCGGTGCTATTGGCCCTGGTATTGGGGTGGGGCTGTTAGTGCTGGGAGCCTTACAATCCATTGGCCGCAACCCGGAAGCCGCCGGACAGATTCAGACAAATATGTTTATCGGCATTGCTTTTACCGAAGCTATCGCTATTTACGCGTTGGTGGTTTCATTGATCCTCCTGTTTGTGGTCTGAGCCGTGTTGGACTTACAAACACTTATATTCGACTCAGTCAGAAGGGAGGTATAAACGCGTGGAAGCATTAGGAATTTCCCCTTTTGGGATTGTTGCCTATATTGTTAATTTTATCATCCTCGTTGTGCTGTTGCAGATGTTTCTGTATAAGCCTGTCACGCAAATGTTAGCGCAGCGCCAACAGCGTATCGCCGATGGATTGTCGGCGGCTGACAGGGCTGCCCGCGAGGCCGCACTCCAACGGGCAGAATTTGAGAAAGAACTGGCTAAAGCTCGCGAAGCTTCTCAGGCCGAAGCTCGTAAAGCCGCGGAAGCGACTGAAAAGGTGCGCCAGGATATTATTACTGCGGCGCAAAAGGAAGCTGAGGAAATCAAGGCGCGAGCCAGAGCCGAAGCCGAACAGGAAAAGCAGCAAGTCGCGGCCGACCTACAAAAAGAGGCAGCGGCTTTGGCCATGCAGATTACCCGGAAAGTAGTTGGCGGGGCCATTGACGAAAATGCGCAGCGCACCCTGGTTAATCAGTTCTTGGCTACTTTAGGAGATGGCAAGTGAAAGCACAAGAGCTTTCGCGCAAATATGCGACGGCTGTCTTTAGCCTGGCCCTCGAGTCATGGCTGAATCCTCTGAACGCTGTGCAAGCTGAGTTGACCAATAACCCAACCCTAGTCGCTGGGCTGCGGGACAAAGATCGCCCGTTCAGCGAGCGGCAGCATGCCTTGGATAGAATCATTCCCGGCGATAGCAGCCAACAGGTGCGTAACTTTTTATATACCCTGTTGAAAGATGGGGATATTGGCTTGCTGGGCGAAGTTATGGGTGAGTTGGAACGCATGATCCGGGGTGGCCCGCGCGTCCAGGTAGCTCGTGTGACTACCGCCCTGCCGCTCTCTGAGCAAGAGAAGGAGACATTCCGCCAAAAATTAGCCGCCCAGTATGGTGAGAGCCTGGCCTTCGATTTTGACGTTGACCCGGCCCTTCTCGGTGGGGCCGTTGTCCAGGTGGGCGACAAGGTGATGGACGGCAGCGTAGCGACCCGACTCGCGGCTATGAGCAACGCATTAGGGGTTAAAAGTTAAACGTTGAACGTTCAACGTTTAACCTTCAACGTCATTGGAGGTTAGATGGTTCTGAAATTAGACGATATTACGGCCCAAATCCGCCAACAGATTGAAGCGTTTGAAGCGCCCGTTGAAATTGCCGATGTGGGGGCGGTCATCAGTGTTGGTGATGGGATTGCCCGGATTAGCGGCCTGACCAATGTGATGGCGACTGAATTGCTCGAATTTCCCGGCGGGGTTCTGGGAATGGCCTTGAATCTGGAAGAAAACCAGGTCGGCGCGGTTATTTTGGGCGATTATGAGCATATTGAGGAGGGCGATACCGTCAAGAGCACGGGACGCATTGCCTCGGTGCCGGTGGGTGAGGCTCTGGTTGGCCGGGTGGTTAACGCAGTGGGCGAGCCCATAGATGGCAAAGGCCCGATCCAGAATGATGGTTATTATCCGGTTGAAAAGATTGCCCCCGGCGTGATCGAGCGGGCCAATGTGAACACCCCGGTCCAAACCGGTATCGTGGCCATTGACTCGATGATCCCGATTGGGCGCGGCCAGCGCGAGTTGATCATCGGCGACCGCCAGACCGGGAAGACGGCGATCGCCCTGGATACGATTATCAACCAAAAGGGCAAGGACCTGATCTGTATTTATGTGGCGATTGGGCAGCGGCAGGGTCAGGTAGCCCAGGTGGTTGGCATCTTGGAACGGTATGGCGCCATGGATCATACTATCGTGGTGGTTGCCGGTGCGTCGGACCCGGCCCCGATGCAATACATTGCGCCCTATGCCGGCTGCGCCATGGGCGAGTACTTCATGGATAAGGGCAAAGAGGCGTTGATCATCTATGATGATCTCAGCAAACATGCATGGGCCTATCGCCAGATTTCGCTGTTGTTGCGCCGCCCTCCCGGACGCGAAGCCTATCCCGGCGACCTATTCTATCTTCACTCCCGCCTGCTGGAACGCGCGGCCAAGCTGTCGCAGGAAAACGGCGGCGGCTCGCTGACGGCCCTGCCGATCATCGAAACCCTGGCCGGCGACGTCAGCGCCTACGTGCCGACCAACGTTATTTCGATTACCGATGGCCAGATTTTCCTGGAAAGCGACTTGTTCTATGCCGGTCAGCGCCCGGCGCTCAACGTGGGTATTTCTGTATCGCGCGTGGGTGGCGATGCTCAAACCAAAGCGATGAAGCAGGTGGCGGGTCAATTACGCCTGGAACTGGCTCAATTTAGAGCTTTGGCTGCTTTTGCGCAGTTTGGCTCCGAGTTGGATGCGGCCACTCGTGACCAGCTTGAACGTGGGTTGCGCCTGACCGAGTTGTTGAAGCAGCCGCAGTATCAACCTCAGCCGCTGGCAGATCAGGTTATATCCATTTATGCTTTGACCCGAGGGTTTGCCCGCGCCGTGCCGGTCAATGAGATTCGTGATTACGTGAACAATCTGCTTCAATTTATGCACTCGAATTACCCGGCAGCCGGTCAAGCCATTGCCAATGAGAAAGCGATCTCCGAGCAAACGGATATGGCCATGTGGACTGCTATAGCCGAGTACAATCGCTCTCGTGGCCTGGAAGTACCCAAAAAATAATTGTGAATGATGAATAGTGAATTGTGAATGATGAATATTCAATTCACAATTCACTATTGTCTTCTTTAGGGGTAACCTGTGGCTTCTTTGCGAGAAATCAGACAACGGATTAGAAGTGTTAAAAACATCGCCCAGATCACGCGGGCGATGCAAATGGTGGCGGCCTCAAAGATGCGCCGGGCCCAAGAGCAGGCCCTGGCCTCGCGGCCCTACGCGGCCAAAACCTGGGAAATTTTGACCCACCTGGCAGCGCAAAAGGGGAATGTCGAGCAGCTTCACCCCCTGTTGGCAGATCGAGATCAGGTGAAAAATGTGGCCATCATCTTGATTACGTCCGATAAGGGGCTGGCCGGGGCGTATAACGGCAACATCATTCGCTCAACGATCCGCTTTATGCGGAGCAATAATCGTGAAAATGCCAGCCTGGTGACGGTTGGACGCAAAGGGCGTGATTTTATGGTCCGGTTTGGGCGAAAAGTTATCGCCGAGTTTACTGACTTGCCCTCTCGACCCACTTCCCTTGATATCAGCCCCATTACCCGGATCGCGATTGATGGTTTCCTGGAGGGTGAGTTTGATGAAGTTTATCTGGCTTCCACCGACTTTATCAACACCCTGACTCAGGAACCCACGCTGCGCTTGCTGCTGCCCATTCGGCCTGGAGCTGTCGAAAGTCAGGTACTAAGCCAGTACTTGGGGCAGGAAACGACCATGTCTACCGCTGAGTACTTATATGAGCCGAACCCGAACACTTTGCTGGATACTATCTTGCCCCGTTTTACCGAACTACAGATTTACCAGGCTTTTTTGGAGGCGCGCGCCAGCGAAGAGTCGGCTCGCATGGTCGCCATGCGGAATGCGACCGAGAATGCCAACGAACTGATTGGCGACCTGACCCTGGTTTACAACAAAGCGCGTCAGGATGCGATTACCAAAGAAATGTTAGACATTGCCGGCGGGGCCGAAGCATTGGCCCAGGCACAGATGTAGTGCGGATATAGATAGGAGGATTGAATGGCGAAAGGAACCGTAGGCCGCGTCAAACAGGTGATGGGGGCGGTCGTTGACGTTGAGTTTCAGGCCGAAAATTTGCCGGAGATTTATGATGCGATTGAAGTCCCCCGCGAAGGGCAGGACTCGTTGATCTTAGAAGTGCAGCAACACCTGGGCAATGACGTGGTGCGAACCATTGCCATGGACGCCACCGACGGACTGCGGCGGGGTCAAGACGCGATCAGTACCGGCGCGCCCATCAGTGTTCCTGTTGGCCCGCCGACCCTGGGCCGTATTTTTAATGTGCTGGGCCGGCCGGTTGACAATTTGGGGCCGGTTGAGAGCGATACCTACTATCCCATTCACCGGTCTGCCCCTGAATTCAAAGATCAGGTTACCAAAGCTGAACCGTTTGAGACCGGCATGAAAGTGGTTGATCTCATCGCTCCCTTTACGCGCGGCGGCAAGACCGGGGTGTTTGGCGGAGCGGGCGTGGGCAAGACGGTTATCATCATGGAGCTTATCGCTTCCCTGGCTCGCGAACACGGCGGTTACTCTGTCTTTGCCGGGGTAGGGGAGCGCACCCGCGAAGGCACAGCCCTCTATCAAGAAATGCATGAAGCGGGCGTGTTGGACAAGCTGTGCATGGTTTTCGGCCAGATGAATGAGCCATCGGGTGTGCGCCTGCGTGTCGCATTGACCGGTCTGACCATGGCCGAATATTTCCGCGATGAAGGCCGCGACGTGCTGCTCTTTATTGATAACATTTTCCGCTTTGTTATGAGCGGTTCGGAAGTGTCGGCCTTATTGGGCCGGATGCCCAGCGCCGTAGGCTACCAACCAACGCTGGCCACGGAAATGGGTGAATTGCAGGAGCGGATCACCTCCACCCGCCGGGGTTCGATCACCAGTATGCAGGCCGTTTATGTGCCCGCCGACGACTATACCGACCCCGCCCCAGTCACCACGTTTGCTCACCTGGATGCGACCATCTCGCTGGAGCGCTCGATTGCCGCCCTGGGCATCTTCCCGGCCGTAGACCCTCTGGCTTCGACCAGCCGGATTCTCGATCCGCAAATTGTCGGTGAAGAACACTATCAAGTGGCTCGCGGGGTGCAGCGGGTCTTACAGCGCTACAAAGATCTCCAGGATATCATTGCCATTCTGGGTATTGACGAACTATCGGAAGATGACAAGCTGGTGGTCGGTCGCGCCCGCAAGATTCAGCGCTTCTTCTCCCAGCCGATGTTTGTGGCCCAGCAGTTTACCGGGCGCGAGGGCCGCTATGTGCCAATGCAGGAGACGGTGGCCGGTTTCAAGAAGATCCTGGACGGTGCATGTGATGACATCCCCGAACCGTACTTCTACATGGCCGGCAATATTGACGAAGTGTTCCAACGCGCCAGAGAAGCGCAAAATTAGCTTTAATTAGACCCGACAGGTCTTCAAGACCTGTCAGGTCTGGAGATACTTAATGGCGACGCTGCATCTGGAAATTGTAACCATTGAACGCAAGGTCTTCGACGACGAGGTCAACATGGTCGTTGCCCCCGGCTCCGAGGGTATGTTGGGAATTTTGCCCCGGCATGCGCCTCTGCTCACGGCATTGAACTATGGTGAGCTTCAGATCAAAAAAGATGGTCAAGAGGACCAGTTCTTTGCTATCGGCGGCGGTTTTATGGAAGTCCAGCCCAATCATGTGGTGGTGCTGGCCGACTCCGCTGAGCATGCTGAAGAGATTGACATAGAGCGCGCCGAAGCCGCCCGGCGGCGGGCCGAAGAATCTTTAGCCAGAGCGCCGGAAGAGCTGGAATTGGAGCAGGCCGAAGCAGCGCTGCGCCGGTCGGTGATCCGCCTCAAAGTGGCCGAGCGCCGTCGCAGATCTCGTCCCCGCTAGATATCTTCATAAATTGCTCTGCCGGCCAAAATGTTCAAGGGCTATCATCAGGCCAGGAGTTGCTTCAGGTGACTTCTGGCCTTTTTGCGAGAATTTAAAATGCGGAATGTCAAAGTGCACTTTGACATTCCGCGACGTCATACGGGTAGGTCTCATCTGAAAGAGTTGCTGAATCAGCAAATTAAGTTACAATTAACGGATTGCTCACCGGGAAGGTACCCAAAATAGTTTATGTTCGAAAAGAGAATCGGTGTAGACCTAGGCACCTTTAGTATTCTGATTTATATGAAGGGGCGCGGGATCGTGCTGCAAGAGCCTTCGATTGTGGCTATCTCCCAGAAAGACGACCGGATTGTAGCCATTGGCGAAGAAGCACGGGCCATGTTGGGTCGCGTGCCTGAAGCCATCGAAATTACCCGTCCCCTGCGCAACGGCGTCATTGCCGATTACTACGTGACCGAAAAGATGCTCGATTTTTATATTGAACGCCTGGTTGGCCGCTTCCGTCTCTTTCCCCCCGAAGTGATGATCAGCACACCCGTAGGGATCACCAGCGTCGAGCGGCGAGCGGTTGAGGACGCTGCTCGCAAAGCCGCCCGGCGGCAGGCTTACACGATTCCTGAACCGCTGGCGGCAGCGATCGGAGCAGGCATGCCGATTGACACCCCAACGGGCAATATGGTCGTTGATATTGGCGGCGGCACCAGCGAAGCAGCCGTGATCGCCATGAACGGCATTGTCACCAGTAATTCGATTCGGGTGGCCGGAATGAAATTGGACGAAGCCATTGTTAACTACATCCGCCGCAAGTACAACCTGGTCATTGGCGAGCAGACGGCTGAAGAGATCAAAATCAACATCGGCAGCGCGACCCCCCTGGAAGAGCCGCTGGAGATGGAAGTCAAAGGGCGGGATCAGGTGGCCGGTTTGCCCCGCACGATTAAAATCACCTCAGATGAAGTGACCGAAGCGGTCAGCGAGCCACTGGCAGCGATTAGTGGGGTGGTTAAAAGTGTGTTGGAAAAAACTCCGCCTGAACTCGCTTCTGATATTATTGATCGGGGGGTTATTATGACCGGTGGTACGGCGTTGCTGCGAAACCTGGATCTCATGCTCACCCGGCAGATCGGTGTGCCCTGCTACGTGGCTGACAACCCGATCGCCTGTGTGGCCTTGGGCGCCGGCTACGGTCTGGAAATCCGCGAGGCGCTGGAGCGGGCCGCCTCGCCCTTTTATGCCTACTAAAAAGCAAAGACCGCGCGAGGAGCGCGGTCTTTGCTTTAGTCAGGCCAGGTAGTAGGTCATCCGCTGCAGGTGTACGACCGGGTCAATGTATTGAACCTGCACCTTCTCCGGTACAGTCAGGGTAATCGGCGCATAATTTAGAATAGCTTTAACGCCGGCTTCGACTAATAGGTCACACACAGGCTGAGCGGCTGAGGCGGGTACGGCTACAATGGCCATGGTTATTTTTAATTGGCTTACCACTTGCGCCAGCTTTTTAATATCATGGACCACTTTCCCATTTGTTTTTTTGCCGATTTTAGCCGGATCATTGTCAAAAATCGCCTCGATGTGAAAGCCTTTGGCGGCAAAGCCACCATAGTGAGCAATAGCCTGGCCTAAATCGCCAAAACCCACCAGCGCTACGGCCCAATCTCGGTCCACATGTAAAATCTTGGCAATCTGCTCTCGCAGATAGTTGATTTCGTAGCCGGTGCCCTGCTTGCCAAACTCTCCAAAATGAGATAAGTCTTTGCGAATTTGGGCCGAACCAATCCCCAGTTTTTGTCCAAGTTCCTGGGACGAAGTAAACTCCTGACCGGCCTCGTGCAATAGATTGAGCGCTCGTAGATAAATGGGCAACCGCCCTATGACAATATCAGGAACCTCAGCATCAGCCATATACGCCTTCCTTAACGAAAAATATTATCTTGAAATTGATGTGAGAATAGGAGAAAGTGGGCAAAATTTCAGAAAGTGAAAGTTAGAACTATCTTACCATAAATCAGCTCAATGAGCAACAGCTACAGCCAAAGTTTGATTTAATCTAGATGAGTTACCCTCTTGTTTTGATGAGGCCGTATTTCAAAATAACATAAACGGCCCGGAAGCCATCTTTCCAACTGATTTTTTTACCCTCTTCGTAGGTGCGCCCGTGATAAGAAATGCCAACCTCATAGACTGAGTACTTCAACCGGGCTACTTTAGCAGTAAATTCCGGTTCAAAACCAAACCGCTCTTCTTCTAGCTTGATTTTTTCCAAAATGCTCCGCCTAAAAACCTTGTAACAGACTTCCATATCCGTTAAATTAAGGTCGGTGAACATATTGGAAAGCAGCGTGAGTAATTTGTTGCCAATCGAATGCCAAAAATAAAGAACGCGGTGCGACTCCCCGCCGGCAAAGCGGGAGCCGTAGACTACATCGGCCTTGCCTTCCAGGATAGGTTTCAACAGCTTGGGATACTCGCCAGGGTCATATTCGAGGTCGGCGTCCTGAATAATGATAATGTCTCCGGTCGCGTGAGCAAAGCCGGTTTGCAACGCCGCTCCTTTCCCCCTGTTAACTTCATGAAAGACGATCCTGATTTCAGGATGGCCGTTAAGGGTACATAGATAATCCCTGGTTTGGTCGGTGGAACAATCATCAACAATTACCAGTTCTCGCTCCAGCGGTAAGGGAACCTCCAGCACTGTTTGAACAATTGCTTCGATCGTGTGCATCTCATTGAAACAGGGAATAACAATCGAGACTTTCATGACTTTCCTCAAGGCTCGGAGTAGGGACTGAGTACGCCCCATTAAGTTGTGACCCATTATAACTCAGGCCCAAAAGGTCGCAAATGGGGGTCCGGTTAAGCTGTTAGATGTCTCCGGCAGTTCCTCATAATTGACCTTACGCCAACGCGCAGTTAAAATGGAAATCAATTCATCTTAAAATAGGAGCATAAGAAGATGTTAATCATCAATGGGACTGTGCTCACCTTTGGCGCTGACAAGCGAATCCTGCCCGCTGGGGCAGTTTACTATGAAGGTGATACTATTATCGAGGTTGGCCGTACCGCCGATTTACAGCGGAAGTACCCCCAGTCCGAAATCCTCGATGCCGCCGGCAAAATTGTGATGCCCGGGATGATTTGTGCTCACACACACTTTTACGGGGCCTTTGCCCGCGGTATGGCTATCCCCGGCCAGCCGCCCGAGAATTTTATGCAGATTTTGGAGCGGCTGTGGTGGAAAGTTGACCGCGCCCTGACCCTTGAAGATAGCAAATACAGCGCCCTGGTGGCCCTGGTAGACGCCATTCGCCACGGCACGACGACGCTGATTGACCACCATGCCAGCCCCAACCATATTGATGGCTCGCTGGATGCGCTGGCCGAAGCGGCAACAGAGTCGGGGCTGCGAGTCGGGCTGTGTTACGAAGTCACCGACCGCAACGGGCCGGAAGGTACTCTGGCCGGGATTGCCGAAAACGTACGTTTCCTCAGACGGCTGCGCAACAGCCCCGACCCTAAATTGGGCGCGTCGTTTGGTCTCCATGCCGCCTTTACCGTCAGCGACGACACACTCGACGCCTGTGTGGATGCAGCGAAGGGGCTTAACACCGGGTTTCACATTCACGTGGCCGAGGACAAAGCCGATGAAGCCGACAGCCTCAAAAAGTATGGGATACGCGTCGCCGAGCGCCTGGAGAAAAAGGGCATTTTGGGACCAAAAACCCTGGTGGCCCACGCTATCCACGTGGATGCTTACGAGATGGATGCCTTCCGGGCGACCCAGACCAAAATTAGCCACCAGCCGCGCAGCAACATGAATAATGCCGTCGGGGTGGCCGAGGTGGAGAAATTGCTCAACCGGGGCATTACCGTCGGCCTGGGCAACGATGGCTTTAGCAATAACATGTTTACCGAAATTCACGTGGCTTATCTGCTGCACAAAGTCAGCCATGGCGATCCACGGGTAATGCCCGGCGACCGGCTGATGGAGATGGCTTTTAATAACAATGCCACCATTGCCGGCCTGTTCTTTCCCAAGCCGGTCGGGATGCTGGCCCCCGGCGCTTTCGCCGATATCATCCTGCTCGATTACATTCCCTATACCCCCTTGACCGATGGTAACTACCCCTGGCAGGTCATTTTTGGTATGGACGGCAGCCATGTCACTCACACCATCGCCGGGGGACAAATGCTGATGAGGGACCGCCAGGTTTTCGCCCTGGATGAGTCTGCCATTGCCGAAAAAGCAATGAATTTAGCTAAGGGTGTTTGGCAGCGCGTAGCGGAGATCGATTGATAAGACCGAGGAAGTAGATACTTTATGGAACTTTGATACAATGAAAATTATTGACAATACCGATACGGGAAGATATAAAGATAGAGAGAAGAAATCTATTGCTTTGCAGGCAATTATAGGAAATTAGATTAGGAGAGTAACTTATGCCTAATAATTACACTGTAACAGGCGCTCTAGTTGATGAGCAAACCGTTAAGTTGGACCAACCTGTGCCCTGGCCTGCCAGCCGGGTTCGGGTAACGGTTGAGTTATTAACTACTACTCAATCTCAACAAACATTTTTGAGTAAATTGTCAACTATTCGGCAAAGCTTGCAGGCAAGCGGTTACCACTCTCGTACCAAAGAGGAAATTGACGCCCAGATTCAGGCTGAACATGAGAGTTGGGAGAAATAACGGTGCGTATCTATCTCGACTCAGCGCCACTTATTTATCTGATCGAAGAGATAATCCCCGTATCTCGCCAGGTAATTGATAAAGCGACAGAGCTACGCGCTCGTTATAGCTTCAAGACACCTGATGCTATTCACTTGGCTGCCGCCATTACTGATCACTGTGATCTATTTCTTACCCATGATTACCGCCTTAACCGATGTCAAGAAATAGCTATTGCAGTGATAGACTCGTAACATGTTAAGCATTATTGTCATGGTTATCGTCATTACGCTAATGGTTCTGGCAACGGGTTTTTACGTTGCGGCAGAATTTGCCACCGTCAGCGCCCGGCGAACGCGGGTCAACCAGATGGCGGGCGGGGGGAATCGGTTGGCCCGGGCGCTGCTGCCGATAATGGAAAATACCCGGACGTTGGACGATTATGTGGCAGCATGCCAGGTAGGCATCACCGTTTCCTCCCTGGTGTTGGGCGCTTATGGACAAAACACTGTAGCGGTCGCCTTGACCCCGCTCCTGGTTAACCTGACTTCCTGGAGCGAAGCAACCACTCACTCTATCTCAGTGACCGGCGTGCTGATTGTCTTGACGACCCTGAGTGTGGTCCTGGGGGAGCTGTTCCCTAAATCCGTGGCTATTCAATACCCGGAACAGGTCGCCCTGGCCACGGTGATCCCGATGAAGTGGTCGCTGGTCGTTTTCCGCCCGCTCATTTGGCTTTTCAACGGCAGCAGTAATCTTATTTTGAAACTCCTGGGCATTCATCGCTCCCAGGAACATAGCCAGGTCTATTCTCCGGCCGAAATTGAACTGCTTGTGACCGAAAGCCACGAGGGCGGCCTGCTTGACGACGACGAACAGCAGATGCTGCGCAATGCTTTTCGACTGCGGGAATTGACGGCCCGGCAGGTTATGGTCCCACGCACCCGGCTGGTAGCGGCTCCGCTGGCGAGCAGTGTGAGCGATCTGCTGGAAAAAATTTGCCAGGAAGGCTATACCCGCATCCCCATCTACCGTTCTACGATTGACAATGTGGTGGGTTTTGTCCATCTCAAAGATGTGTTCCAACTCTATGTCCAGGGAGGGCAAAGCCTGGATGGGATTGTCCGTGAAGTAACTTATGTGCCCGAAAGCCTGCCCGCAGCGGAAGTGTGGAATATCCTGAATAAAAAGCATCAATATATTGCGATTGTGTTTGATGAGTATGGCGGCACTGCCGGGCTGATTACCTTTGAGGATCTGATCGAAGAGGTGTTTGGTGAAGTGCAGGACGAGTTTGACCAGGATGAGCTGCCTTTGCTCTCGGCCGAAAAGGATGGCCGCATCCGGCTGCGAGCGGACTTGCTGGTGAGCGATGTGAATGAGTACCTGGGGTTGAACCTGCCGGAGGAGGATGTGGATACCCTGGGCGGTCTTGTTTTCAGTGAGCTAGGCCGCTTGCCGGTAATTGGGGATGAAGTTACCGTAGGGACGCCCCCGGTGAAGATTTGCGTCGAGGCCATGGAGTCGTTGAGCGTTACCGAGGTATCATTACAACTGCCGCTGGATACTCCCCCGCACATTGAAGAGTGGGCCGGGAGCGAAGCTACATGAAATTGCTGCTGGCGCCGAGTCTATCGCGTCTTGTTTTTTTATTGGGAACTGTCGCCGCTGAAGGAGTAGCCTTAAGTACCGCCAAACCGTATCTGCTGAGCACCGAAACCCTTCCCGGCCTGGGAACCCTGGTCGTGCCCAGCCTGGTGATCATCGTGCTGGTGCTGCTCAATGGTCTGTTTGTGGCGGCTGAGTTTGCCATTATTGGCGTTCGGCCCACGCAAGTTGAGCAGTTAGCCAATCAGGGCCGGGCAGTGGCTAAAGATGTTCTCGCTATCCTGGACTCCCCGGCCGAACAGAACAAGTACATTGCGACCGCTCAATTGGGCATTACCATTGCCTCGCTGGGGTTGGGCATGTATGGCGAGACTCAGCTTTCCCACTTCATCGAACCTTACGCGGCCTTGTGGTTGGGCTTGGCCCCCGATGCCACCATTATTTATACTCTTGGCTATTTGAGCAGCGTTAGCCTGCTGACTTATCTCCATGTTGTCATCGGCGAGATGATTCCCAAATCGCTGGCGCTGAATACCCCGCTGAAAATGGTGCTGTTGATAGACCGGCCGATGCGTCTGGCCGAGACTCTCTTTGCCGTTCCGGTGGCTATTCTTAACAACATTGGGAATCTTTTGCTGCGTCTCTTCCGTATTCCTCCGGCCGAAGGTCACGCCCGGCTTCACTCCCCGGAGGAATTGGATTTGATTGTGACGGAAAGCGCCGAAGGCGGGCTGCTCAACGAAGGTGAAGAGGAGATGATCCACAATATCTTCGGCTTTGGCGAGCGCCAGGTCAACCAGGTAATGACCCCGCGCCGCAAAGTAGAAGCCCTGGCCTATGATCTACCCTTGCCCGACCTGCTCAACCTGGTGGCTCAGAGCCAGCACAGCCGCTTTCCGGTCTATGAGGATGACCTTGATCACATCATCGGCACCTTGCACCTCAAAGATTTGATCTATCAGCAGGTGCGGATGAAGGGAAACTTTGATATCCGGCTGCTTCTACGCCCGGCCCTGACCGTGCCTGAAAATTACCGGGTCGAAAAACTGCTGGCTGCTTTCAAGCGCCAGCGAGTTCACATGGCGATTGTGCTGGATGAGTTTGGCGGCACGGCCGGGATCGTCACCCTGGAAGATTTGGTCGAAGAAGTGGTCGGGGAGGTGCGCGATGAATTTGACCGGGAAAATGAACCCCTGATCAATGTGGCCCCTGGCGTGCTGGAAGTCGCCGGCACTTACCTGCTGGAAGATTTGGATGAGTATGTCTACCTGGGCCAGGAAGAGGATTTACCCGATGTCGAGACGGTGGGCGGCCTGATTATGACCGAACTGGGCCGCCCACCCCGCCAGGATGACCGGGTAACCTATAACGGGGATGTCAGCTTTACTGTTCTGGCAGTTGACGGTCTGGCCGTAGCACGGGCCAGGGTGGAGTACCCTGTACCCGACAGGGAGGTTGGGCGCGTCAACAGCGCAGAGCGGAATTAAAAAGACGGCCTCACATCTGATAGTGAGACCGTCTTTTTGTTTTTATTCTATTAGTTTATACACCTTACCAGGCGAACATCATTGCCGGGTTTAAAGGTTACCTGACCGGAAGTGGTCGGAGGATTACAGGTGTTGGTAGAACTGACCTTATAAGTACCCGCGTCGAAGGTGGCATTGCAATTAAAACTGGTTGCCCCGGCTGGAATATTCGTACAGACGATGTCGGGAATAGGCGCCCCGTTGAGCTTGGGGCTAAATACTCTATAACTTGCTATCACTCCTCCGGTCTGGTTGTTTATAAACAGACTGGTTTTTGGAGTTGTCGGAGGCGGACTCTTAATTACTACGGGGAGATAAACGAAACCTGCTATCGTTTTCTCAACCACCACGCTGACATCGTCAATAAAGGGTCCTTTATCTGTGCCTGTACTATCGCTTTCAAAAATAAAGGCTAGCCAAACGGCAGGCTGTCCTCGCAAGTCCCCCAGGGTGAAAACGTTACTCAGATTGAAACGCATCAGATTATAACCATTCCCCTGTGGACCGTTAATCTGAGTTCCACTGATGCCGTTCGGCCCAAAAAAATTACTGCCATTTACCGAAGCGCCCCAAAAAAGAAAATCAAAGCCTGGTTCGCTCTGATTACGGAAATAAAAATCTACCCAGGCCTCACTGGCCCCCACCAGGCTAAAGGGACCATGAACGATCCACGATTTCGTATTATTGCCATAATCACTGCCGCCACAGGCGTTGAGCGCATTGGCTCCATTATCGGCCGGCCAGAGAGACCAGGTCCCGGAACGGGGAATACAGTTAAACCCTCCTTGTCCAAACTTAACATCATCCCAATAAAACTCACCATTCGCCGGCCCGTCCAGGTCAAAACTCTCCCAGGCTGAATTAGGGAACTCCGTTACCTCAAAATTCTCATTGGTGAGGAAGACCCGCGTATCCGTGTTCTTGCGCAGGGAAATGAGATCAATGAAGGGGCCTTGACCAGTTACGCCATTTATATTGCTAACGAATGTGAAGCGTATCCAAACCTGTGATTGACCGATAAAGTTGTTCAGGTCAAAGCTGATGAAATTGTAGCCATCAATAAAGGGTCCGCTAGTATAGGAGCCAGCATAGAAATCTCCCAAGAACGTCAGGTTGTCGGTCGAGGCTCCCACGAATAGATAGTCGCAATTAGTAATAGGGTTGCAACTCTCACTATCCATTCTGAAAAAAAAGTCCAGCGAAGCTGACTTGGCGTCTGCCAGGTTAAAAGGCCCATAAACCATCCGGGCGCTGGTACCGTCTGGATAATTGTTCCCCAGGCACGGATTAACGACATCAGTTGCGGGCCAGGCTGCTCGACTACCTGAGAGAGCGTGACAGTTGACATCATCCCACAGATTCCCGGTTTGCGTCCAACCAGCATTCGGAAACCCGGTTTCAAAATCTTCAATCTTTATGTAGGTCGAAGCCGCAGCATTGACGCCTCCCGGTGCTGGGCGGCCCAACAAAAGATCATTGGGGTTTAGTCCTCCGGCGGCCGCATAAGTTCTACTCCCGGCTAATTGTAAAGAGATCGGCGGAATATTATCCTGTTTAATCACCGGTGCTGTTTCTTGGTTGGCGGATATCGCCTCGCTGCTGCCGAACAATTCTACTTGAATTACATCGCCGGTAGAGGGATCTACCACAAGTTTACCGGGTCGAATAGGCATAGGCTCAAAACTGCCTTCGCCGGGGGGTGGATCGTCCGCGCTGGCAAGCGTCGTTAAACTAAAGAATAGACTGCCTGTGAGCAACAAGGCCAAAAATTTGTGAAGTCTCACGTGATAACCTCCCCAATTTGTAAACTTCAGGTTAGACAGAGTGGCATCAGTGCGCGTAGCATACGGCTAAAGCGTGGAGCCGCCACCGCCGCCACCGCCGCCATCTTTGCCACCGCCGCCGCCGCCGGGAGCTTCAAAGCGCAGGCGACCGGGAGGGGCCTGGATGCCCAGGTCTTTATATTCCGGCGTAATCTGGATCAGAACGACCGTCCAGAGATATTCGCCGCTGCGGCCCTTCACCCCAAAGGCATCCTTAATGTTAATGCTTAAACGATAAGTATTATTCCCCAGCGCCTGGATCTGGCCGTTTTTACTATCCATTACGGCATCATGAGCGCCGGCGGGCGGCTCGCCCTCGCGCCAGACGCGCACTTCAAAGCCCTGATCAGGCGCAAGGCCGCCGGCCCACTGCCACTCAAATTCAGTCATGCCGAAACTCGGCTGGTCCAATGAAAGCGGCTTGAGCAGCGTAATCTGTCCAGCCGGGACAACCGGCGCCGGGGTGGAAGGTGGCGGAGGAGGCGCTTCCGGAGTGGGTCTAGGAGCTGGGCGCGTTGGGGGAGTTGTAGCTGTCGCCGTGGGTGTATCAGCCGGCGTTGTTGCGGTCGGAGTTGGCGTGTCGGGGGCGGGAGTAGGCGTTGCCGTTGGGGTGGGTGGAGCCAAAGCAATAGGCAGATTATCGGTTTCGCTTGTTTCGGCCAGCTCCGGATCTGCTTTGATCCAGCCGATGCCTGTGGCAGCCAGGGTAGTTTTAATTTGCCACCACCGTCTCTCTTTATCGCGGCCGGCAATTTCGGCTTTAGCCCCTTCGGGCAGGTAGCCCATCAGGTCATATTCCTCGCCGGGACCGGCGCGGACTTCCACATCTGTCTTGGCGATAACTGAAGGAATACCTGGGGGCAGGGGAGTGGGCACAGGCGTATCGGTGGGAGGGAGGGGAGTAGCAGTGGGTGGCGCCGGGGTAGCGGTGGGAGGGAGGGGAGTAGGCGTGGCCGCAGCGACATCGGCTGGCGTTGGATTGGCTGGGGTTTGGGTAGGAAGCTGGTCCGCCAGACCGGTATCGCCTCTGGTTACCAGGAAAAAGATGAGCGCAGCAATGAGAAGCACGACTCCGGCTGCGGCTGCGCCCCAGCCAAGGCCGAATTTCTTTTGCGGCGAAGGCGTTGGCGTTTTTGTTGAAGAGAGTGGCAAGGGTCCGCTGTGGGCGACCGTTGCCTCGTTAATGTTATAAATGGTCGAGACGGCTTCTTCGCGGTAGGTGGGGTCTGTTTGGGCTTTTTGGAGGGCCTCGGCAAAGTCAGTCGCCGTGCTGTAACGTGCTTCCGGCTCTTTGGCCAGCGAACGCAGAACCACATGCTCCAGGCTCTCCGGGATATCCGGTTTAATTTGGCGAGGTAAGGGAATCGACTCGCTGCTGCGCTTGACCAGGATCGCCAGCGGTGTCGGCGCGTCGTGGGGGATGGTTCCGGTCAGAATTCGGTGTAGAATTACCCCCAAAGCATAAATATCGGTGCGGTGGTCTACCACTTTGGCCCCGCTGGCCTGTTCCGGCGACATATAAGCCGGCGTGCCCATGCCGACGCCGGTTCCGGTTAACTGGGTCGCCGACTCTTTCATTTTGACCAAACCAAAGTCGCTCAGTAAAGCCCACTTGCCATCAACCAGGATGTTGCTGGGTTTGACATCGCGATGAATAATATCGTGTTCATGGGCGTAATTTAAAGCATCGGCAACTTGCATAATGTAATCTATTAGCTTATTGAGCGGCGCTCCCTCCCGGATCAGCTTATCCAGGGTAACAGAGTTTTCCACGTAGCGCATGACCAGGTAGTTATAATTATCCTGGACCCCATAATCGTATACTTGCAGAATATTGGGGTGTTGCAGGCGGGCGATGGCTTGAGCTTCTCGTTGGAAGCGCTCGGTAAACCCGGCTTCTTCGGCCAAAATAGGCGGGAGTATTTTGACGGCGACAAAGCGATTCAGGCCGGGTTGAAAGGCTTTGTAAACTTGGGCCATGCCCCCCTGGCCTATTTTTTCTCTAATTTCATACTGCCCTAAGGTGGCGCCAATAAGATCTTTCATGGTCTGATTGTCCTTAATCTTAAGATGGTAGGTGAGGAATGTTGTCCAAAATAAAAAGAGAGTTCACCGGGAACTCATGAAAAAAATCTTCCTTTTAGGAATAATCTGAGAGTAGCAGCGAGGTGGTTGTTGAGTTTAACAAGACGAGGCAGGAATTTCTGTTGAACGGCCCGGTTTCAACCCGCCGCTACCCCATTATACCATAAAATAATATTCGCAACATTTCGATATTAGTTCAGAAATGCTCCAATTTGTAAGCAATAAGTACTACTTTTCTGTGATAGGCGTATCTTTTTTCTGGAATCTGGGACTTCATTTATTCAAGAGGGGGTGGAAGAGTAATTTCAGCGGCACTTAAACGGTTCAAGAAGAACGATGGGGGGATAAAATGCATAACATTTTGATCTGGCTGAAGAACATGACCGGCAAAAAAGGGGGGAAAATCATAAAACTGACCCTTACTTTGATGATCCCTGGGCTTGCTTTTTTCACCGGCGGCTGGATAGCCGCCCAGCCCAGAAGCGCCCTGCCTCCCAATTTTACCGACGCATTTGTAGCGAATGTGGGCAGCCCAACAGCTCTGGCCTTTACGCCGGATGGCCGGATGCTGGTCACCACACAAGGAGGCGCTTTGAGGGTCTACCAGGGCAGCACCCTCCTGGCGACGGCGCTCGATTTGTCTTCTTTTATCTGCAGTGACATTGAACGCGGTCTTTTAGGAGTGGCGGTAGATCCCAGCTTCTCGGCCAATCATTACATCTATCTTTATTACACTCTTAAAAAAGCTAACAGTTGTCCCGAGAATGATCCTGGCAGCCCCGTCAATCGGGTTGCTCGTTTTACTCTGCCGGTGACGAATACGATCAACCTGGCCAGCGAGGTCGTCCTGATTGACAATATCCCTTCACCCAACGGCAACCATAATGCCGGCGACCTGCATTTTGGCCAGGATGGCTATCTTTACATCAGCGTCGGCGATGGCGGCTGTGATTACAATCCGCCGGAGTCCGGCGAGTGCGCCGGGAATAATGACGCCGCTCGCGACCAGCATATTTTGCTGGGCAAAGTGCTGCGCATCACCCGTGATGGCAATATTCCACCCACCAATCCCTTTCAAGGGGCGGGTACAGCCCGCTGTAATGTTACCGGCCGGACGACGGCCGGGCAGAAGTGCCAGGAGACGTTTGCCTGGGGCTTGCGCAATCCCTTCCGCTTTGCCTTCCGGCCCGGCACAAACCAGTTTTACATTAACGATGTGGGGCAGGGCCGGTGGGAAGAAATAGATGAGGGGCTGAGCGGGGCCGACTACGGCTGGAACGTGCGCGAGGGCCACTGCGCCAATGGCTCGACCAGTAACTGCGGCGCGCCGCCGGCCGGGATGACCAACCCTATCTACGATTATGGCCGTAACACCGGCTGCGCCTCGATCACGGGAGGTGCCTTTGTCCCGGCCGGGGTTTGGCCGGCCCCCTACGATGGAGCCTACCTCTTTAGCGATTACGTTTGCGGCAAAATCTTTCGCCTGGCGCCCCAGGGCGGCGGCGGCTTCAGTGCTGTTGACTTTGCCACCGGGCTGGGCAGCAGCAGCGCCGTTGCCCTGGCGTTTGGCCCCTTCAACGGCACCCAGGCGCTTTATTATACTACTTACGCGGGTGGGGGACAGGTTCGCCGCATTGCTTATCAGGGCGCAAACAGTTTGCCTAATGCGGTGGCTTCGGCTAACCCTAATTTTGGCCCTGTGCCCCTGGGCGTTACTCTGAGTGGAGCGGGCAGCAGCGACCCCGACGAGAATTATCCCTTAACTTATTTATGGAATTTTGGGGATGGTTCAGCGCCGGTGGAGACAGCCAGTGTGACCACTACCCATACTTACACCGCCAGCGGGGTCTATACCGCCACCCTGAATGTGCGGGATACTCGTAACGGCGTCTCGGCTCCGGTGACAGTGAGGGTTTTCCCCGGCAATACACCCCCCGTGCCCACCATCCTTTCTCCTACTACCAGCGTCCGGTTCGCAGTTGGGCAGACTTTAACCCTACAAGGCCAGGCGACCGACGACGGTGGAGATTTGCCCGCTTCGGCGCTGGCTTGGGAAGTTCTACTGCACCACGTGGACGCGACCAACCCGGGCACGGAACATACTCATCCCTACTTTGGACCTACTGCGGGTAACAATCTGCCCCTGACCGCGCCTGCGCCGGAAGACCTCAATGCCGCTGCGTTAAGCTACCTGGAGGTTCGATTGACCGCTACGGATTCATGGGGGCTGGGAGCAACGATGACCCAGACGCTGCAACCTCGCCGGGTCAATGTCACCTTTAAAACTGAACCGGCAGGACTTGATTTAATTGCTAACGGCACAACCATCACCACAGACCAAACCCTGGTTTCGTGGCAGGGGTACGCCCTTAACCTGCTGGCTCCGGTTCAACTGGATAGCCAGGGCAAGGCCTGGGCCTTTTATGCCTGGTCAGATAGTGGGGACGCAGCCAACCGGACCATCGTCACCCCATCAGTGGCGGTAACGTATACCGCAACCTTTACGCCGGCCATCCCGATGTGGATGCCCCTGATATTTAAATAAAGGATGTCAGACAGGTTCGGCTGGCATTGAACCTTTGTCACTTCCGTAGATCAGAAAAATCGGTTATAATTGGCCCTGACGGAGGTCAGTATGTCAGACGACGAATTGAAACGCTGCCCTTTTTGCGATGAAGAGATTCGGGTTAAAGCGGTCATTTGCAAGCACTGCGGCCAGTGGCTGCCCGGCTATTCCTATGAGTCGGCCATCAGGGATTTGGTCATCCAAAAACAAGTCACCGAGCTAAAGGCCAGTGAACCCCTGGAAGCCAGGACGCGAGAGGAACAATTACAGAAAGTTCTGGAGTGGGCCGGGAGTGAAAAAGATTATTCCTGCAAAGGATTTGATTTATCGGCTCAGAATTTGAGCCAGGTGGATTTGAGCGGGATAGATTTAAGCGAGGCCAATTTGCGCGAAACCGACTTGGCTCAGGCTAATTTGACTGAGGCTAACTTAAACCGGGCTAATCTTTTTAGCGCCAATCTCAAAGGAGCAAATCTACAGCGGGCCAGGCTGAACGAAGCTTATCTCCGGAGTGCTATTCTGGAATACGCGGACCTGAGTGGGGCCAGCCTGCTGCGGGCTAACCTGCGCAGCGCGTTTTTGGATCAGGCCATCCTTTACCGGGTAGATATGGAAGGCGCCAATCTCAAAGGAGCTGATTTGCGCGGGGTAAATTTAAGGGAGTCTTATCTGAAGGAAACGAGTTTTGAAGGGGCTAAAATGGAGGGGGCCGTGCTGCGGGGCGCTTTACTCATCAGGACCAATTTGACCGGCTCCGATGTAACCACTTTTCAGTATGAACGGGCGCGCACGTTAGAAGGGGCAATCTTGCCTAACGGCGACGTGCATGAATAGCCAGTCTCAAGGGACAATGTTCCTGATTTGGCGGGCTACAAACGAGTAACCGTGCCAGGCCGACACTACCAGCAGATGTTCTTTTTTTCCATCCTCTAAATAGACGGTCGTTTCTTCTACTTTGGGCGGCTCGCCGTATCTGGCTTCAACCAAGTTAATCGCCGTCAGGGCATCGGGGGCCTCGACGGTGTGGTTAATAATAAATTCACCTCGGCTAAAAACCTCAATTCGATACAACGTCGCCATTTTGATACTGCCCAACCAAAAACATCCGCAAAAATATCGGATGTTTTGACAAACTTCCTTAATTTAGACATAGCCGCATCTACAGTATAATATTATCATTATTTCCTGGAAATACCAGTGACAAGTTGCCCCCATGCTGGCGACAATTGTCACCTTTCTGGCTGAAGGGTGACTCCCAACCTACCAGGTGACTGGCACTTCAATCGGATAAACGCGCCTGATTTTGCTTCAGTTACGAATTTTTTTAAGCGAAAGTGCCAGTCACCTGAATAGTTACACTGAAGGGACGAACTTGAAAACCTTGCTTATCGCTTGTGGCGCATTGGCTAAAGAGACCAAAGAACTGGTTGACAAATATCAATGGCAGGTAGACTTAAAAGCGCTGCCGGCCCTGCACCACATGACCCCGCTCAAGATTACCGCTGACCTGGATGTTATGCTCGCTCAGCTCAGGGCTGACTATGAGCGGGTTATCGTAGTTTATGGCGAATGTGGCGCAACCGGCATTGACGCTGTCCTGGCCAAACACAAGGTGGTCCGGATTAGCGGGCCGCATTGTTACGAGATGTACGCCGGTACAGCCCAATTCGACCAGATGATGGCCGAAGAACCCGGCACCTTCTTTCTAACCGACTGGCTGCTGCGGGCCTATGAAAAAGCGGTGCTCGGCGGCCTGGGCCTGGATAAACACCCGCAACTGGCCTCGCTCTACTTTGCCAACTACCGGCGGCTGGTCTACCTCAGCCAGGCACCGACCGAGAAGTTGCTGGCCAAAGCCCGGGCTATCGCCGAGGCGATGGGCTGGGAATTTGAGCATCGTCCCGTTCGTTATGGAGAGCTGGAAACCCGTCTGGTAACTTTGATGAACGGCGGGGATTAATTTCCCTCTGGCTTTAGTTCCACCACTAACCCATCTCCCCAACCATACTTAGCCTCCGAGAGCCGGCTGATTTGCCGGTGCAGGTCTGGCTCCAGCGCTGCCTCAACCACCCGCCCTGTCCCCTGAAAAGTTTGCTCGCCCACCCGGAAGGTGATCGCCGGCCGGCGGCGCAAATTTTGCACCCAGTGCGTGCCTTCTCCTCTCTCGGCTATTAAATAATAACGGCCATCCAGCAGCGTGAACCAGATTTCAATTTCGTGCGGCCGGCCGCTTTTCCAGCCGGTTGTGGTTAAGTAAAGATAGGGCAATTGGCTTAACTCATCCATCCTGCTTCTCTTTGTTACGGCGGCGCTTGCACTTGAATCCCGGAAAGCCGCACGTAATCACTCTGAAAAACGCCGGCGTCATCTAAAGTCTGCAAGCGCTGGCCGTTCCCAACCTCATAAAAACCCACCAAAAGATCATAACTACCGGGGGAGATGTCGCCAGGCAGGGGAAAAGTGTGCTGGTCAATAATCGATTCGCCGGGCTGCCAGGAAGGGGTTGGATAAAATCCATCCTGCGGCTTGCTGTCGCTCTGAGCCAGGATCTGGTTAGCCGGGCCAACCAGTTGCACAAAAACGGTAAAATCAACGGCGATAGGGGCTTCGGCTTGCCAGAAGAGGGTCAATTTTAGCTCGTCACCGGGGGTGAGGGGCTGGTTGAGATGATAGCCGGTCAAACGAATTTGCCGGTTGAAATCCATCGCCATTGGCTGGATCTCTTCCGGCGGAATGGTAGCGGGCTGGACTTTCACCCCAACGCGCCGGCTGAACAGCACCAGCGGCGCATCCAGCGCCTTGAATTGAAAGTAGCGGCGGGCGACGTAATTTTCCTGAAACCACGGTGCGGCCTGCACTTCGGGCAGCCAGGCATAGCCAATTAATATGAGTTCGGGTTGATAATGGCGGATGGCGTAGCCAAAGTCACCTTGAGCAATATGCGGGGCCACATCAGGTTGAGCCAGGCCCACAATATCAATGATCTGGCGGCCCGACCAGTAGCCCAGATGTCCAATATCAATCGTTGCCAGGCGGGCCGAGGTGTTAGTATTTTGAGCAATCCAGCGGCCCGCGGTGGGATAAACTTGGGCTTTCCAATTGGGGTTGGTCCGGACGATGACCGCAGAAACCCGGTAGAGCGTTGCCAACAGGCTGGCAATTACCACGATGGCTAAACTCACTGCAACGAAGCGTGCCAGCCGGCCTGCCAGGGCCTCGTTGTGCCGCCCGGCCTGTTTAATCAGCCAGGCCAGGGCCTCCCCAGCTCCCTGGATCCCTCGCGCCGCCAGCAAAGCTGCACCGGGCATCAATGGGGCGTAATACCAATCGGCGGCGGGTACAGCCAGGCTGATAAAAGCGGTGATATATAAAATGTCCCGGCTCAGTAAGATCAGCCAGGTAGGTTCTCGCCAGAGAATCCAAACTGCGCCAATAAGCATCAGGAGGGGAAACAGGTAGAACAGATCGTGATCCTGCTCTTTGATCCAGTCACGCCAGTAGGCCCAAAAACCATCGGCAAAGCGTTGGCCCAGCCAGTTGAACTCACCCTGGGCAGCCTTGGCCTGGAGCGTCGCCGGGAAAGGCGAACCATAATAAAGCACCGCAAACAAGTACCAGCCTGCCGGGATAGTGATCGCCGGGATAATCAAAGACCAGCGCAGCCGCCGGGTTGCCAAAAAATCGTAGGTAAGCATGCATGCGCCTAGCAATACACCGTCGCCGCGTACCAGGGCCGTCAAGCCAACCAAAATGCCGGCGCTGCGCCAGCGCCGGGCAGTATAGGCATCCAGCGAGGCCAGTATCAGGGCCGCATAGAGGTAACTCTCCATGCTAAAGGCGATAATCAGCAGCGGAGCCAGCGTGAGGAGGAGCGCTCCGCCGATACCGGTTATGCGTCCACTCAACCGCTGTCCAACATCATAGGCTAAGGCAGCGATCAGCCCGGAGAGAATAATATTCAAAACGAGGGCAGCTCGCGGGGCTGAGCCGAACAGCCAGACGCCGGGAACTAAGATCAGGGTATAAAGCGGCGTGGTTGTCACCTGGACGCGCTCGCCGAGGTTGTAAACAAAGCCCCGTCCATAGGCCAGGTTTTCGGCCACGCGAAAGGTAATCATGGCGTCGTCCAAAATAATGATGCTGGCCCACAGCCCGGTTCCTAAGCCCACTAATCCTAACGCCGCCATGTATGCAGCGTCAAGCGGATTAGCTTTGAACCATTGTTTAAACTTTTCTAGAAAAATGAATGACACGTTTCTTTTCGAGGATCCTCCGTAAGCAGACACTTATCAAAGCATAAAAAAAGCAACTTGTCAAGTTGCCCGGATTATGACAAGTGATTTTTAATTATTATGTCTAATTCACCTTGCAATAATTTTCAAGAGTTGATATAATGATTTTGACATAAAAGCTTGACATATTAAATGAGAGGTTATATGTTGAGCTTGTAAGCGGCGGGAGGAGGATCTTTATGTAAGAACTCTGGAACTGTTTAGTAATTTAATGGGAATGCGGAAAACAAATCATTAACTATAGGAGAAAAAAATGAAAAAGTATCTCATTATTATTACCACAGTGGTGTTGCTGCTCATGGTCTTTGCACCGGCCGCTTTTGCTCAAGATGAGGGATATGCCGGTGAAGCCGGGGGATATGGTGGCGGATACGGCGATGGCGGCTGGGGTGGTGGATATGGAGACGGCGGCTGGGGCGGCGGATACGGTGGATACGGCGGCTGGGATCGGTGCCAGCAGGGCCAATGCTACCGAGTGCGCTACGGCGATACCTTGTACAGCATTGGCCGGCGTTTTAATGTTCACCCGCGCTATATTGCCTGGGTAAACGGCCTCCACAACCCCAACTGGATTTATGCCGGGCAGTGGTTACGTATTCCGCCGACGGATGGGCATCCTTACCCGTGGTACGCCCACTATCGCCGGCCCTATGATGGCGGCTACGGCAATTGTGGCGGTTACGGCAATTGCGGCTATGATGGCGGCTATGATAATTGTGGCTATGGCGGCTACGGCCGCGGCTGTGGTTATGGTGGCTATGATGGCGGTTACGGTCATGGTTATGACGGCGGGTATGGCCATGACGGGGGCTATGGCGATTACTAAGATCAGGTATTCGTGCCAGCCGTAACGCCAAGTGATAAGTAACAGGCGTTCGAAGAAAAGCCTCGCTCCAAGAGCGAGGCTTTTTGGTTAAACGGGAAAACTGCGAACCAAAAAGAAATGGTCAGATTAATCGAGAAATGGTATACTTTAGTATATCATCCAGCTATCACCAACGGAGGTCTCGATGAGCCAGCCGGCGTACAATCTCAGAAATATCCGCAAACTGTTAACAACTGCTTTTACTGATCAGGAGTTGAGCCACCTTTGTTATGAAACTCCCGAATTTCGGCCGGTATATGAGCAATTCACTGCCGGTATGAGTAAGGATCAGATGATCCAACGCCTGATTGAATACTGCGAACGAAAGGTCCTGATGGGACAATTACTGACAATTGTCGAAGAAGAAGCTCCCGAACAATATACCTTGGTTGCTGATAGCTTAGTTGTTGGTGGGAAAAAGCCTGAGTCTTCCCCCTCTTCCGGTTCAATAATACCTGATCAAATAGATTTTCTCCGCAAATTGATTAGTGAAAAGACTCGTTATTTGCAGACTCTGCAACTGCAAGCGGCCAAGTTTGGGATTTCCGCTCCGCCGCACATTGTCCTGGAAATTGAAGATCTGGAAAAAGAGATTGCCGAATTACGGCAAAAGCTGAATACGTGAGTTTAATACTTTTGGAGTTGCCTTTTTTATGAGCCTGGGTAATCGCCTGCGTTTATGGACTCTTATTATTATTGGTTTTATCGTTTATCTCATCGTCCAATTTGGGGTGGGTTTTTATACAGACTATCTCTGGTTTCAACAGCTCAAACTGGAGTCCGTGTTGCTGACCGGTCTGTGGGCGCGGGTTTGGGCGGGTTTGATCGTGGCCCTGCCGGTCGTCATTCTATTCTGGATTAATATCTTTATTGCCCGTTGGCAATCCATTCGGAACGTCCTCTTTTTTAGCGACGAAACGCTGGTGGCCCAACGGTTCATTGTCTGGGTCATCTGGCTGGCCGGCCTGGTATTAGGCTGGTTGGTGGCCGTAGCAGCGGCGAGCGACTGGCTTTTGCTGTTGCGGTTTGTCAACCGGCAAGACTTCAACCTGGCCGACCCGATTTTTAATAGGGATGTCGGCTTTTATATGTTTAGTTTGCCGGTCTATCACTTTGCCCAGCGCTGGTTCATCATAGCCCTGTTTTTATCGTTGTTTGGGGCGGCGGCTATCTATGCCATGGCCCAGCAGAATAACCTCGCCGAAGGGCGGGTTGTCGTTTTGCCGCACGTCCAGTTACACCTCTCCGTTATCGGGGTCTTTATCTTTTTGACCTTTGCCGCAGGCCATTGGCTTGAGCTGTTCGATCTGATGTACTCGACCCGTGGGGTGGCGTTTGGGGCCAGCTACACCGACATCAATGTTTCGATGCCGGCGCTGTGGGTCATGGTAGCGGTGGCCGTCATCGCGGCAGTTTTGCTGCTGGTCAATATATTTTTGCGCCGTCCGGCTCTCAGTTTGTTGGCCATCTTCATTTGGATTGTCGCCGGTATTGTCGGCGGGGGTTTTATACCGGGGTTGGTCCAGCGTTATGTGGTTGAACCCAACGAACTAGCCCGCGAAGCGCCTTACATCGAGAATAATATTCGCTTTACCAACCTGGCCTATGGCCTGGATAAAATTCAAGAGCGAGATTTCACCCAGGTTGAGCCGATCACCCGCGAGGCGCTGACGGCCAATGAAGCGACCTTGAAAAATATCCGGCTGTGGGATTACCGCCCGTTGCAGCAAACCTACCAGCAAATCCAGGCCATCCGGCTCTATTATCGCTTCCTGGACATTGACCTGGACCGCTATACCATTGACGGCGAAGTTCGCCAGGTGGCGCTGGCCGCCCGCGAGCTGGATATAGACCAACTGCAGGAGCCGACCTGGGTGACGCAGCGGTTACAATTTACGCATGGCTATGGGGTGGTGGTCAATCCGGTTAACGAAGTGACCGGCGACGGCCTCCCACAGTTGTGGGTCAAAGATCTGCCGCCGGAGTCGAGCGTGGGGCTGCAAATCGAACGCCCCGAAATTTACCACGGCGAGGGGACAGAAGATTACGTTTTTGTGCAAACCAAGGAGCGTGAGTTTAACTACCCCAGCGGTGAGCAAAATGTCTACACTAACTATGAGGGGAGCGGGGGGGTTGTTCTGGACAGCTACCTCAAACGTCTGGCATTTGCGCTGCGCCTGGCCGATGTCAATATGCTCCTCAGCCAGGATTTCACGCTTAACAGCCGGGTCATGCTCCACCGCAACATCACCGACCGGGCGCGCCAGATTGCCCCCTTCCTTCGTTACGACCGTGATCCTTACCTCGTCATTGGCCCGGACGGCCGTCTCTATTGGCTGCTCGACGCCTATACCACCTCTGATCGCTTCCCTTATTCCGAACCAATGGGCGACCTGAATTATATTCGCAATTCGGTCAAAGTGGCGCTGGATGCCTACGATGGGGCGCCGACCTTCTACGTGGTTGATCCTGACGATCCCCTGGTAAAATCTTACACGGCGATTTTTCCCAGCCTCTTTACGCCCATCAGCGCCATGCCCGATTGGCTGCGCGCTCACCTGCGCTATCCCGAGGATCTCTTTACTATTCAGGCCAGGTTGTACCAGACTTACCACATGCGGGATGTCAACGTTTTTTATAACAAAGAAGACCTGTGGCAGACGCCAATGGAGACGTTTGCCGGCAATACCCAGCCGGTCGAACCCTACTACGTGGTTCTCCGCCTGCCCGGCGAAACCCAAAATGAAT
Source organism: Chloroflexota bacterium (assembly GCA_016860845.1). The sequence continues at coordinate 127,850 of BOKF01000002.1, read as the reverse complement.
ATGTGCTGACCCAGCCCTTTACGCCCAACAATAAAGATAATTTGATTGCCTGGCTGGCCGCGCGCTGTGATGGCGAAAATTACGGCCAACTGGTAGCCTATCGCTTCCCCAAGCAAGAGTTGGTTTATGGGCCGCTTCAAATCGAGGGCCGGATTGACCAGGACCCTGAGATTTCTGCCCAGATCACCCTCTGGAATCAGAGCGGCTCCCAGGTCATTCGGGGCAATTTGCTGGTTTTGCCGATTGACAACTCGCTGCTCTACGTCGAGCCGCTCTACCTCCAGGCGCTCAATGGCCAGATTCCTGAACTCAAACGGGTCATCGTGGTTTCCGGCGATGAAGTAATCATGCGGGAAACCCTGGCCGCCGGCTTGCAAGCACTCTTTGGTGAGACTGGCCCGGCTCTCACCTCAACTGAGCCACCCCCAACCGCCGAAACTGAACCCGCCGCCGAGCCAACACCCCCCGCCGCGTCCTCAAGCCAGGATGTCAATCAATTGGCCGTTACTGCTTCCACTCATTATGAAGCCGCTCAAAAAGCCCTCCAAAATGGGGATTGGGCGACCTACGGCGAAGAACTGGAAAAGATGAAGGCAGCCTTAGATGACCTGGTTAGATTAACCAGCCAGGAATGAAGGCTTGCCCGGCGGATTTCATTTCATAATTCACCAGTTTAATAAGGAGAATAGTGTGTTAAAACTATGTCATTTCGGCTGGTTGCCCGTGATCCTGACCCTCACCCTGCTCTTGGGCTGCACTTCCCTCACGGCTGAAAAAACACCGCTTCCGCCGGATAGAATTGAAACCATTCAAGTTGAGGATTTGGATATTGCCGTTGGCCAGACTATTTATGTGCCGGCCTACTCAGAGATATATTACGCCTCCAATAGGACCATAAATTTGGCCGTCACGCTAAGTGTGCACAATACCGATTTAAATCATTCGATTGTATTGACTTCCGTACGTTACTACGATACCCAGGGGCAATTGGTCAGGGAATTTCTGTCACAGCCAGAACAACTTGGCCCCCTGGTCGCCACAAACTTTTTTGTAGAAGAACTGGACACGAGCGGCGGTCTGGGGGCGAACTTTATTGTGGAGTGGGTCGCCGAGCAGCCGGTCTATGAGCCGGTAGTTGAGGCAGTGATGATCGGCACGATTAGTTCGCTGAGTTTTTCATTTGTCAGCCCAGGCAGGGTCATTTCTCAAACCGAAACAAGTGCGGTTCAATAAGGTTTATCTTTTGTCAATCATGCATCCGTCAGATCATGCAGCCTGGGTTAATCCTTCCAATACGATGAGCGAAAAGGTAAGCAATGCATCAAGAGCTTCCGTTACTGATTAATATCGCCGCGGCACTCGTGGCAGCATTTATCGGCGGGTTGCTGGCCCGCCGGGTTGGGCTGCCGACAATTGTTGGCTACCTGCTGGCGGGGGTCGCTATTGGACCTTTCACACCGGGCTTTGTCGGCGATACCGAAACTATCAGCCAACTGGCCGAACTGGGCGTGATTTTTTTGATGTTTGGCGTCGGCCTGCATTTCTCGTTCCACGATCTATGGAGGGTCCGTGATGCCGCCATTCCCGGGGCAATCATGCAGACGCTCATTTCGACTGCGTTGGGGTTTGGTCTAACCCAACTGTGGGGCTGGTCAATTCCTGCCGGATTGGTCCTGGGGTTGGCTATCTCAATTGCCAGTACGGTTGTTTTGTTGCGTGGGCTGATGGATAATGGCTTGTTTAACACCACGCATGGGCAGGTCGCCGTTGGCTGGCTGGTGTTTGAAGATCTGGCTACTGTTGTCATTCTGGTATTGATGCCGGCTTTTTTTGCGGCCGGGGGGGGTAATGTCTGGGTAACGGCCGGCAGCGCTGTTCTCAGTGCGGCAGTCTTTGTCGGGTTAATGTTGTTCGCCGGTTCACGTTTGGCTCCGTGGCTGCTCACCCGGATTGCCCGCACCCGTTCGCGGGAGCTGTTCATTCTGACCGTCGTGACCATTGCCCTGGGTACAGCGGTCGGCTCGGCTGAACTCTTCGGCGTGTCGCTGGCGTTGGGAGCGTTTTTGGCCGGGATGGTCCTGAGCGAATCGTCGGTCAGCCACCAGGTTGGCGCGGAGATATTGCCTTTCCGCGAGACCTTTGCCGTCCTTTTTTTTGTCTCAGTTGGCATGTTGGTCAATCTCAATTATTTGATTGCCAACGCCGGGCAGGTGCTGGCGCTAACGGCGCTTATCGTCCTCGGTAAGTTTGTCCTTACGGTGGCCCTCGGCGTCCTGTTCCCCCGCCCGGCCCGAACAGCCCTGGTGGTGGCCGCCGGCCTCAGTCAAATCGGCGAATTTTCGTTCATCGTCGGCCAGGCAGGTGTTTCGCTTGAGATATTGACGCAGGAGCAATATTCACTCATCCTGGCCGGCGCTCTTTTATCCATTATGGTCAACCCGTTGATGTTTCGGGCAATCTCCCCCGTCGAAGCGTTCCTGCAGCGGTTTCCGGCTTTGTGGCGACTGCTCGACCGGCACGGCCCCACACCCCAGCCGCCTGCAGAGAAGCTGGCCGATCACGTCGTGGTCGTTGGCTATGGCCGGGTCGGTGAGCACATTGTCACCGTGCTGGGGCATCTGGGCGTGCCGCGCCTGATCGTCGAATTGGATGCCGGGCGTTTGGCCGAGTTTGAGCAGCAGGGGATTCCGACCCTGTTTGGAGATGCCGCCAACTCTGAAGTGCTGACCCACGCCGGCCTGGAGCGGGCGCGGGCGCTGGTGGTAACAGTGCCAAATGAAGCAGCCGCCGAAATCATCGTAGCTTCGGCCCACGAGATAGCCCCACAGTTGCCCGTCATCGCCCGCGCTGCCACTACCTCAGGAGTGACCCGTCTTGCTCAACTCGGGGCGCGGGATGTCATCCACCCGGAATTGGAGGGTGGATTGGAGGTGCTGCGCCACACCCTGCTGGCGCTGGGGTACCCGCTGCTGGAAGTGCAGCAATACGCCGACGCGGTCCGCCGCGACCAGTACGATTTAGCCGTTTCGACCCATGAGGAACATCGCCTGCTCGACCAGTTGCTGCACACGGTGCGGGGAATGGAGCTGGCCTGGGTATCACTCAACAACGCCAGCTCTTTGGTTGGCAAAACTTTGGCCGAGGCTGACATCCGCGCCCTGACTGGTGCGTCGGTGATTGCTATTTTACGCAACCAGCAGGTGATTGCTAACCCCAAGTCGGCTACGGTCCTGCATGCCGATGATATAGTCGGACTGATTGGCGAGGCGGCACAGATTGGGGAAGTTCGCTGGCTGCTGTCACCCGAACTGGTGCAGGAACCGCAGCTTGAGTAAACCGTAGCATGTCTTCTTTGGGCCTTTTGGAGCTGACCATGCTGCTGTCCGATTGCTGGCAAGCTGGCTAAAGTGTCCATAATTTCAGCTTCTGGCGCCCGGCGGCTCTAGTCAGCTTACCCCTGCCCAAACCGCCGCAGGTACTCTCCCGCCACCGGCTCCCCGGCCGCAGCCATCAATTGCCCTACCGAGGGATGAATCATTATCGCGGTCACGGCCTCGGTCAGAGCAGGGATATTCTTGCCGAACCAGCTTTTGACATAGGCCAGGGTGTCCAGGTCGGGCGGGGTGGCGGTCAGGGCTTCGCTCAATTCGTCCAGACGTTCCAGGGCGGCGCTTTTCTTGTCGGCGGGCGCTTCGGCAGCCACTTTTGTTTTCAATTGTTGAAGTTGTTCGTGTATCACGGCCTGGTAGTTCTCTATCTGCGGACGTGTTGGCTCGCTGGGCGGCCGGCTGCCCACGCCCAGCGAGACCTGCCCCCCGCTAATCGTCCCAATTTGGACCACGTTCTGCCCGCCCAGGGCTAACTGACCGGCATTAGACAGGGTCACCAAACCGCCCGCGGTCTTCGCCAGTTCGTTCAGCCACCCTTTCTCGGCCGGGTAAGGGGCAGGCAGTTTGACCTCTATCTCGGGCGCGGCCCGTTGAATGTTTAACGGCGAACGTTCCTCCTGAAGCGGAGCTTCCGGCGCGACCAGGGCCTGCTGCAGCGCCTCAGCCATCTCTGCGGCGGTCTGGTAGCGGCCGGCCGGAGCTTTGCTCATCGCCTTGAGGATAACTTGCTCTACGGCTTGGGGCAGGCCAGGATTGACGCTGGTCGGCAGCGGCCACGACTCATTGACCAACTTCAGCACAATTGCAATCGGATGATCCCCCTCAAAGGGCACCTGCCCGGTCGCCAGCTCGTACAGAATCACGCCCAGGGAGTAAATATCGCTGCGCTTGTCTATTGTTTCCCCCTGGGCCTGCTCCGGCGACATATAGGCCGGCGTGCCGATGACGGCATTCTTGCTGGTCAGGCTGGGCCTGCTCATAATCCGGGCAATGCCAAAATCGGTCAACACCACCCGCCGCCGGGGGGTGAACATGATGTTGCTCGGCTTCAAATCCCGGTGAATGACCTCCCGCCCATGGGCATAATCTATCGCGCTGGCCAGGGCTTGAAAAATGGCCGCTGTTTCGGCCAGGGGCATAAGCGCCTGCCGCTCCTTATAGGTTTTTAGCTCCACCTCCAGCGTCGGACCGTCCACAAGTTCCATGACCATGTAATACAGGTCATCTTCACGGGCAAAATCAAAGACTTGCACAATGTTGGGATGGTGGAGGCTGGCCACGGCCATGGCCTCGCTCTCAAAGCGCTCGATGAACTCTTCATCTTCGGCCAGATGGCTGTGGATGACTTTAATGGCCACATAGCGAGCCAGACTGGCTTGGTACGCCTTGTAAACATCGGCCATGCCTCCCTGGCCCAGCCGCTTAACCAGCCGGTATTTGCCCAGATCGCGCCCCACCAGGTCCCGCCGGGCCGCCGTGATAACTTCGTAATAGGGCTGATGTTTTTCATAGACGGTGCGGTTGTTCTCCCTGGCCAGCGCCAGGAGATCGTCAAGCTGCAAGGTTTGCTCGGCATATTCGAGGAGGCGGTCAATAATTTCGACCTTACCCTGGCTGCGAGCCAGTTGGTGATGGACCGGTTTGAATTCCGGCAGATCAAAATAAATCTGGCGCAGCTCTTCCTCAGTCAGAGCGACCGTCAATTCGGTTAGTAAAGCGCGGATGTTCTTGAGAATATAGCGGGTGGTGATGACCTGCCCCTTTTTTACCTGAGGCTGGGCTGACGGGTCCTGTTCAGCCGGTTGGAACGGCTGCGGACTGGCGTCGCCGGACGCCGGCTGAACAGCCTCGGCGTTCCTTTTAACTTGAGGTTCAACTTTCATAATGGCTTGCTCCGGGGATACTTTCAGTTCTTCTGAGGTCTGGGAGGATTTCAAAACCTCCCCGGTCTTGACGGCCAAAGCCTGATCGAGGGCATTGGCCAGGGCTGCGCCGTTGGGGTAACGGCCGGCCGGTTCTTTGGCTAATGCCTTGAGAATGACCGCTTCCAGGCCCGGGCTGAGGTCTGGTTTGAGCTGGCGCGGCGGCGGCGGCGGCTCGGTCAGGTGAAGCATCGCTACGTCATAAGGGTGAGCTGCCTCAAAGGGCAGGCTGCCGGTGAAAATCTCGTACAAGACTACGCCCAGGCTGTAGAGGTCGCTTTGCGGCACCGCGCCTGCGGATGACATGACCTGCTCCGGGGCGATATAGTGCGGCGTGCCAAAAATCTCCCCACGGGTCTGGTAGTCGAGCAGAGCCAGGCCGAAATCGGTCAAAATGGGCTGGCCCTGTGCGTTAAGCATAATATTCGAAGGTTTGACATCGCGATGGATAACTCCCTGGCTGTGGGCATAATCTAGGGCCAGGCAAATGGGCCGGATGATCTGGCTGGCTTCGGCTGGAGACATAAGCTGATGATCCTGCTGGTAAGAGGCCAGCACAGCTTCTAAACTCGCGCCTTCAATATACTCCATAGCGATGTAAAGCAGCTCATGAGCCTCGCCGTAGCGATACACCCCGACGATGTGCGGATGCTTCAATTGGGCAATTGCCTGGGCTTCGCGCTCAAAGCGGGCCATATAATCGGGGTCGGCGCGGAAGGGCGCGTCAATCACTTTGACCGCTGCCCAGCGTTTGAGACGCACATCATAGCCGCGATAGACCCGGGCCATTCCCCCTCGCCCCAGCAAAGCTTCCAGGCGATATTCATCTAATTGTTGGAATAATAAATTATCCGTTACTGCTTGGTCCGTCATAACACTCCAGAGTTTATCAGAAATAAAAACCAGACAGGATTTACAAGATGAAAATTTCTTTTAATCCTGTTAATCTTGTCAAAAACCCGTTATTCCCGATAATCGCTTCTGTTAATTTTCACGGCTCGCCTGGGTAATCTGGCGTAATTCGCGAATGAATTGATTTAATCCTTGCGCATAGGTATCTACATAATGTTGAGCCAGGCGGCTGGCTAGGTCTTTGTGCCCGCAGGCTGCCAGCAGGGCCACGTGAGGCCGGAAATCGCGCAGGCTGAGCCGCATGACGCCCTGGGCGTCGCTGATCACCCCCCAGACCAGGCTTTTTTTGTCGTTGTCGTCTTTGGCCGAAATAAAGCGGGTGAGGGTACTGCTCGGGACCACCGCCCCGACGTTAGAGAATACTTCCCGGCCCTTGAGTAGATCACTCAGGAGATCAAAACTCCCTGGAACCCTTTCTAACATCTGCTGTAGCGGGGCAGGAAAGTGAGCCAGCAGTTTAATCGCCCCGGTGCTCAAACTTTGCCCGGCCAGACCAAACTGCTTGGCCTGGCCTAAAATTGCGCCAAAACCGGCCAGCATCGCCAGATATTCCCGCCGAAGCCGGTCAAACTCATCATAGATCGGGCCGGAGGTAACGTTAGCCTGTCGGCAGGCATCCCAGGCGGCCAGCACCTGCCGGTGCAGCCCCAGGAAGTCCAACTGGGTTAAAGGCGCTTCAAAAGTGATGGGGTAGAGCCGGTCTCGCGGCGCTCGCTGGCTGGCATCTATCGGAATAAAGATGGTTGGATTGACCGGGTCGGTGCTATGGAGGGCTTCCAGCGCCGCCAGCGCCGCCGGACGGGTGGCTGGCTGGCCGGCCAATTCTTCCAACTCGCGGGTCAATTCGGAATCCGGCTGGTAGGTGAAGGTATGGATGGCCCGGTAGAGAATCAGGAGATCGTTGATGGTCAACTTGAGCAGGTCGTTGCGCCGCTTGAAGAGCCGGCGCAAATTGACCATCGCCTTCAATTCAAGAGCCTCTGTTTCAGCCCCGACCTCAACGGTCACCCGCGGGGCTTGCTGGAGCAGAGCCAAATCGGCGGGCTGAAGATGAAAGCGCAGCATTTGCGGCGACCGGGGTGTATCCGGCGCGGGGCTGGGGGCCATCTCGGCCAGGTGATTGGCCCAGGAGAGGGCCTCCTGGGTAATGATTTCGGCCAGCGCCGCGCCCCAGGCGCCATCAAAAAAGATATGGGACTGGTCAAAAATCATCGTTTCGCCGGTATCAAACAAAGTCAAGGCGTGGTCGCCCCGGCCGCGTTCCGCCTGGCGCAGTTCGGCCAGGAGCCCGTGACGGGACTGCCGGTCGCAGTTGATCAGAATCGGCGCAAAGCGCAGCCGGTCCAATTCCTGGACGAGGGCCTGATCCAACTTCCGGCGCAGATCGGGCCAGGCTGACCGCTTGATTTGAGCCAAAGACAGGGGGAGCCGGCCTTTGGGGTCAGGCTCGGTTTGGGCCAGGATCGAGGCGACCATCGCCCGGACGGCCTGAATGTCGGCGGGGCGCTCGGAGCCAGGGAAACAGGCCGGAATAAAGAAATAACAATTCTGATGGATCAGGCCAATGCAGGCTTTGGTCAAGGGAATGGGCGTTCGGATTTCGCCGTAAGGGCCGGGGTCAAGGTAAGCCAGAATGGACATTTGCTGTTGATAAGCGGGCAACTCTTCCGCTTCGGCCTGGTGTACGGCCTGCTGCCATTGATCGCGCAGGTCGGTTTCCAGGACGCCCAGCGCCTCGCCCAGATATTGATCAAAACGGTCACGGCGAAACGCGGGATAGGCCTGGCGGGTGAAGCCGGCCGGACTCCGGCCGTAGGGCCGCTGCTTTTCCCATTGGCTGTAGAGCTGCGCATAGCGGGCGGCATTGGGCTGGGTTTGGGTGATTTCCGTGAGCAGACGGGTATAGACCCGCTCGCGCCACTCGTTGGCTAACAGGGCATCGTACTGGTGCAGGCAGTAGATGGCGGCCATGACCTGGGCAGTGACCCGGTCAACGGCGCTGAGTTGAAGCCCCTGCCGGCGCAGGAAGGTGTCGAAGCCGTGTGTTTCATTGGCATGGCGAGCGGTATCTTCACGCGCTGCATATTCGACGTAGAACTGCCAGGTTCCTTCCGGGAAAGCCTCCGCCGGGTCTTTACCGGCCAATTTAAGCAGCCCCTGATAAGCCCCGATCACCGCCGCCGGTCCGGCAAAAAAGGCGGTAAAAACGGCTGCGTCCAGCGTCTGTTCAACCCCTTTGAAGAGCAGATTAAGATCGCGTCGGATTGTTTTGGGCGGCGGACGGCGTTCCGGCAGACGAGACAAGCCGCTCAGGATCATTCCGAGCACGTTGCCGGCCGGCGCCAGCCGGGCTACCTGCTCCACCACAACATCCAGCACCGGCAAAGAGAGGCGGGAAACCGCCGGAATGGACAATTGAGATAACTGGGCGACAGTTCTAAGATCATGGGCCGCTTTAAGGGAGGCTTGAGCAAGCTGGGCTGGGATCTCAGACAAGCCTGATCGGCCAGCGCTATAACCCGCTTTGGGTGAAATTTTCTGGTCAGATTGGCGCGTTTCCACAGGGTTTCCTTCCTACGCTTTGCTTATTCTATAACAGGCGGCGGCGGAGTAGGCAGCATCAGCGAGATGGGCTGAGACAGGTTATTGTCTTCGCGGCTCTCTTCGACGCGGCAGGTCGGTGGCATAAACTCGTCGCCGCTGCAACTGTCGGTCAGTCCGGTGAGCGAGACATTTTGCCCTTGCATATTGGCCGAGAAGGTCACTACACCGGCAAAGACGACCTCGCCGCCTGGGGGCAGCGGGGCGTTGGTATAGGGATACCAGATGTTGTTTTGACCCGGAACGGTAAAGGCAACCACAAAAGTCCCATTCGGACCGGTATAGTCGGTTGAGACTTTAAAGATAACGGCCTCGGCACTGCCCTGGTTTCTAACTGCCAGGCGAATGGGGACTTCAATCTCGCCGCTCCTCCGGTTGATCTGGGCAGGCCCATTAAAATCCAGGGCGCTAACGACCAGGTCCGGTTGGGTGACCGCTCCAACGCCGCGCAGGGGCAGGTGTTGGGGCGTGTCAGGCGCGTTGTCCATCAGGGTCAGTTCGGCGGTACGCGGGCCGGCCGAGCGGGGCGTAAAGCGGACGCTGATCAGGCAGCTATCGCCGGGGCGCAGCACAAAATTGGCGCAGCCTTCTTCAAACGTAAAATCATCAAGGTGGGTTCCGCCCAGGTTGATGCTGTTAATCGTCAGATCGCCCTGGCCGACATTGGTCACATGCACCGTTTGGGCTTCGCCAGCACTGCCGATGGGCTGCTCTCCCCAATCCAACGCATTAGGATTGAGATTGACGGCCGGGTCGCCGAGGCCAAAACCAGTAAGAAAGACGCTGTTTGGGCTGTCAAGGCTGTTGCTCAGGATGGTCAGGCTGGCGCGGCGCTCCCCGGTAGCAGTAGGTCTAAAGCGCAGATTAATTATACAACTGCTGTTGGCCGGAAGGCTGGATCGGGCCAGGCAGTTGCCGGAGTCAAGCAGATAGTCATTCGCCGCGTTGCCTTCAAGAAAGATATTGGTGACGGTTAGCCACCCTCCGCCGGTGTTAGCCAAACGGATTGTTTCGGCTCGACTGGTTTCGGCCACCCGCATGGGGCCAAAATTCAAATCCATGGGATCCAACAGGGCCACCGGTCTGGGTGTAGCGGTCGGAGTAGAGGACGGCGTCGAGGTGGCGGTCGGGGTAAAGGTGGGGATAGGGGTGGGGGAGGCGGTGAAGGTGGGGGTTGGCGAGAGCGTGGGGGAGGCAGTAGCGGTGGAAGTGGGTGGCGGCGTGGGCGTGTCGGTTGGGAGTGGCAGGGTAGGGGTGAAAGTGGCCGGGGGGGTGGTAGGTACAGCGAGGATTGGGGTGAAGGTAGCCGTGGGGACGAAGCTAACCTGAGAGACGCGGGTCAGCGTAGGCGGGCCGTTCTGAACCGCTGCCGGACGGGTGGGTGAGGCCAACAAGGTCGAGGCCAGCCAACCCGCCACAGCCAACAGTAATAACAAAGAGAAGCCAATCAGGCCAAGCAAGGGCCAGGGTGTGCCTGGCGTTCCGTTGGGGGCGGGCGGCGCGGACGGAGATTGCGGCGGCGGTGGGGATCCCAGCAGCAGATTTAAGTTGTGGCGGGTGATGTCAGCGCCGGCGTAGTCGCCCAATGTTTCGCGCAGGCGGAGCGCCCGGCTCAGGGCAGTTCGAGCGGCCACCTTGTCGTCCAGGCAGAGGGCGCGGCTGCCAAGTTGGTGCCAGGCCCAGGCTTTGGCGGCCCGGTCGCCGAGCGCCTCGGCGGCCTGTAAGCCGTTTTGCAGGATTTCGGCCCAGGCGGCCCAACGCCCGCTCAAGCTGAAAGCGCCTTCGATGACCCGCACCAGGCGGAGCGTTTCCGGCCAGCGTTGGGTCTCGACCGCCCAGGCGAGAAGCTGGCGTATGGCCCCGGCTTCTTCCAGCAAAAGGTCAGGGGTTGACTGGGCCTGTTCGGCCCACCGGGTGAAATAATTGAGGGCACGCTCGGCCAAAGGCGTTAAATCCCAGGCAGAAGGCCAATGCTGGGCCAGGTCGCCGCTGAGGCTGTAGCGCGGGCTGTGCGCCTGGATCAGGTTACGCTGTAACAGAGATTCGATCACCGGGGTTGGATCGGGCAGGCCGGTCAGGGCGGCAACGTGTTCGTGGCCGAGCGGCGCGCCGCCAAAAAGAGCCAGTGTGCCCAGCACCCGCCGTTCCGGGGGAGAAAGCTGGTCCAGAAGCTGGCGGGTCAGCGCTTCGGCCGGAACAGCTTGCTGCAATCGCTGCGTTATCTCAAGCAGCGAGTGGCCGTGCTCCTGGGCCAGGGCGGCTACCTGGAGCAGCCGGAGGGGGTGACCGGCCAGGATTTGGCACAGTTCCTTTGCTGCAGGCAGCTCCTCCTGGCTCAACGGGCGGGCAACTTCTCGTTCCAGCAGCGCCAGGGCATCGTCGAGGGGCAGGCCAGCTAAAGCCAGCACCTGACCTTCGCCCCATAAGCGGCGCTCGGCGGAGGTAAAAATAAAGGCGCAGTGAGGGGCAGCATCCAGCACCGTCTCCACTTCCAGGCGAGCCAGGTCTACATCATCCAGCAGGATTAAGGCTTGCTTGTCCTGCAAGCCGTGCCGGATTTGAGCCTCGGTTGCTTTGGCCGGGATATTGCTCTCGAAGAAAGCTTCAAAAAGGAATTGCAGCAGGTCCGTAAGCGGCTGCTGCTGAGCGGAGAGGTAAACAACGCCATCGTTACAGGAGGATAAGGGGAGATTGTAAGCCAGGTGGCGCAGCAGGCTCGTTTTGCCTAAACCGGGCGGGCCGTAAAACTCTACGGGTTGGGCCGTGTGGACGGCCGTTGTGGCTGCCCCGGTTTCTCCCTGCCGGTCCAACAGGCCGCTAAAGCGGCGCGGACGCAGCAGCACCGGGGCCAGGCGAGGCTGCCAGTGGGCCTGCTCTTCCGGCATGGCCACATTGACCACCCCGCCGTGAATCGAGCCAATCTGCACAACATACTGGCCGATGGCTATCTGGCCGCTATTTTCTTGAATGACAGCCGCTGTGGTTGTGGAAAGATCAAGCTGAGTTGAGGCCATGTCATCTTCCCCCTGTTCCTAGAGACAGACATGATCTCTAAATATTGTTAAATGTCTACTAAGGTTATCATAACAGGATTAGCTTAAGAAGACAATGGGAAAATGAGGGGAGGGTCTGTCCCTTTTTTATCTCGTTCCCACGCTTCACGTCAGTTTGGGAACGAGATAAGTAGAGTGTGGAGCGTCTTTCCGCTCTACGCCCTACGCTCTACGGACAATCCTTAACGGGTATAAGTTTATTTAGCGGCACAACGTGACGGGACATTTAGCGTGGCGGATGACCTTGTGGCTGACACTGCCCAGCAGCAAGCCCTGGAGCGTGCTGAGACCCCGCGTGCCCATCACAATCAAATCGGCCTGCCGGGTTTCGGCGACCGCCAAAATAGCCTCGGCTTCCGGCCCTTCCAACAGTTCCTCATGAACGGCAACGCCGGTTTCGCCCAATGCCTGGCGGGCTTGCTGCAAAATCTCCTGGCCGGCGCTCTCCCGCCGGGCGACCAGCTTTTCGTACTCGTCGTAGCCCAGCAAATCAGATGTTTGGGGAAAAGCATGAACCAGATACAGGTCAGCCCCAAAACATTCGGCCAGCCCCTTGGCATATTGCATGGCGCGATAACTGTGCTCAGAGCCATCTATGGCCGCGATGATACGTTTGAACATAATTCCCTCCTGCAACCTGCTATTTGTCCGCAATTTCTTGAAAAGCGGCTTGAGCGGCGGCAATGGTTGACTTTACAACCGTGTCGGTGTGGGCGAGGGAGAAGAAACCTGACTCAAACTGCGAAGGGGCCAGGTAGACCCCCTGGCGCAGCATGGCCTGGAAGAAACGGGCATAGCGTTGGGTGTCGCTTTTGGCGGCAGTATCCCAATTGACGACCGGCTGGTCGGTGAAGAAGGCGCAGAACATGGTCCCCACCTGGGTCTGGTAGAGAGGCACTCCGGCGGCCTCGGCGGCTGCGCCGATGCCCTGGCACAATTGGGTGGCCCCGGCCACCAGCCGGTCGAATATACCTGGCTCGCGGATGGCCTTGAGCGTTTCAATGCCGGCAGTCATGGCTAAAGGGTTGCCGCTGAGGGTGCCGGCCTGATACATCGGCCCGGCCGGGGCAACGGTCTGCATAATCTCACGCCGCCCGGCATACGCGCCAACCGGCAGACCGCCGCCGATGACTTTGCCCAGGGCGGTTAGATCGGGCGTCACGCCATAATAGGCCTGCGCGCCGCCCAGGGCCACCCGAAAGCCGGTCATCACTTCATCAAAAATGAGCAGGGCGCTATGCTGAGTGCACAGGCGGCGCAGTCCGGCCAGGTAGCCCTCGATCGGCGGCACGCAGCCGATGTTCCCGGCGACCGGTTCTAAAATGATCCCGGCGATGTCATCACCATACTCGTTAAACAGGGCTTCGATGGCGGCCAGGTCGTTGAAGGGCGCAGTCAGAGTGTCGCGGGTCGCGCCGGCAGGCACGCCGGGGCTGTCGGGCAGGCCCAACGTGGCCACGCCGGAGCCAGCCTGGACCAGCAAAAAGTCGGCGTGACCGTGATAGTTGCCCTGGAGCTTGATGATTTTGTCCCGCCGGGTAAAGGCGCGGGCCAGCCGCAGCACACTCATGGTCGCTTCGGTGCCGGAGTTGACAAAGCGGACCTGCTCGGCGGAGGGGACTAGCTCGCAGACCAGTTCGGCCAGTTCGGTTTCGAGGGCGGTAGGCGCGCCGTAGCTGGTGCCTCGCTCCACCGCTCGCTGCAAGGCTTTGACCACAGCCGGGTGGGCGTGGCCCAAGATCAGCGGCCCCCAACTGAGAACGTAGTCAATATAGCGATTGCCGTCGGCGTCCCACAGGTAGGGGCCTTCGGCCCGATCAATAAACAGCGGCTGCCCGCCGACCGCCCGGAAGGCCCGCACCGGTGAGTTGACCCCGCCGGGGATAACCTTCTGCGCGGCGGCGAAGAGTTTTTCGGAATTGGAAAAATTCATTATTGCTCCTTTTTGGGTCCACAGATGAACACAGATGGACACAGATAAAATAAATGGGGATATTTATAAGATTTTGCGTTTGATTTGGACTCTACTGGTCCCGAAGTTAATCAATAAGCCCACTTTTAAGCCAGTAGCTTTGAGGTAGTTCAGTAGTTGCGCTTCGTGCTCGGTCGTTAGCGCACTCAAAGCTTTCAATTCCAGAATAATTCTTCCCTCGACCAAAATATCGGTGGAATAATCTCCGACTAGCTCATCTTTGTAATAAACAGGTATCTTCACCTCTGGCTCAGCCCGTAACCCTTGCAGCTTTAATTCTTTGACCAAAGCATATTGATACACCTTCTCCAAAAACCCCATACCCAAGGTGTTATGCACCTCAAAAGTCGCCCCGATAATCTTCTCGGTCAGCTCTTTGTCAGGGTATTCTACCATCCTCTCTTCCATCTACCTTATAAAAATCTGTGTCAATCTGTGTGTATCTGTGGATTCCTATCCTAACCAGCGAGCCGCATCTTTGGCCCAGTAGGTCAAAATCATATCCGCCCCGGCCCGTTTGATGGCAATCAAGCTTTCCAGGGCGACGCGCTTTTCGTCCAGCCAGCCCAGCCGGGCCGCGGCTTTGAGCATGCTGTATTCGCCGCTGACGTTGTAGGCGGCCAGGGGCAGGTCGGGGAAGGCATCACGAGCCTGGCGGATAATGTCAAGGTAGGGCAGAGCGGGTTTGACCATGATCATGTCGGCCCCCTCGCTGATATCCAGGGCAATTTCACGCATCGCCTCGCGGCCGTTGGCCGGGTCCATTTGGTAGGTGGAGCGGTCGCCGAACTGCGGGGGACTGTCGGCGGCCTCGCGGAAGGGGCCGTAGAAACCGCTGGCAAATTTGGCCGAGTAGCCCATGATCGGCATGTTGGGGAACCCAGCTTCGTCTAATGCCCGGCGGATGGCTCCCACCTGGCCGTCCATCATGGCGCTCGGCCCGACCACGTGGCCGCCCGCCCGCGCGTGCGATACGGCTACCTGGCTCAGAATCTCCAGGGTGGGGTCGTTCAAAATCTGCCCGTCTTCGACAACCCCGCAGTGGCCGTGGTCGGTGTACTCGCACATGCAGACATCGGTCATAATGACCAACTCCGGGTCGGCCTGGCGCAGGGTGCGAATCGCCTGCTGGACGATGCCGTCATCGGCAAAGTTCTCCCGGCCCAGCGGGTCTTTCTCCGCCGGCAGTCCAAAGAGCATCACTGCCGGGATACCGAGCCGGCGCAGTTCTGCGGCTTCGGCGGGGAGTTGATCCGGCGACTGCTGGTAGACGCCCGGCATCGAGGAGACTTCGTGGCGCACACTCTGGCCGTGGACAATGAACATGGGATAGATGAAATCCGCCGGGGTGAGCGTGGTCTGGCGTACCAGGCGGCGCAGCCCGGCGCTTTGTCGCAGCCGGCGGGGCCGGGCCGCGGGGAAGGTAGGAGATAGTTTAGATAAGTTTTGCATCGGTTTTTGCCTCCGAGGTGGTTAACCTCATGGTAGCTTTAATCTTTGAACGAGTCAATTGAAGATAATCTGAAAAAGAAACAATAAGGGGTCCAACCCGTTTAATGGTATTGGTAAAGTTGGTATGGATAACGACGGAGTCAATATCGGAGACAACCAGAAGGGGCGGGTTCTGCAAAGCCTCCCGGTATTGGAGCAACTGCTGGTAGGCTGTGTCGAGGTCGGCGTGCTTGCCTTTATACTCCCAGGCAAAATATCCCTTTTTCCAGACATCGGCCCAGCCCCAGCGGAAGGATGAAGGATGAGGGATGAAGGATGAAGACTCTTTCCCCTTTTCATCCTTCCGCCTTTATTTTGGTCGGCATTACCTGTCTTGGCTGAATTGGTCCGGTTTGGTGGGTTTATTCTAACAACTCAGTTGATTGTAGGCCGGGTTTTTCATTTAACGTCTGTTAAAGGCGGTTGCCTCCCGAACTGGCTGAGCAGTCTAGAGGGTTGCGGATATTTTATGGCCTCTTTGGGATTTAGTGCTCTCTATATACTTCCCACATGACCATCAGTGGAAAATAGTTTTCTACGACAATGGCCGAATGCTTTGCAGATTTGCTGATTAGAAACGGGTCTTCAAGTAGCTGAAATAAGGCTAATTTTTCAAAATAACTGGTAGATACGCTTTGCTTTCCTCTTTAACAGAAAAAACATTACTATCTTGACCACTACCAAAGGTGTAGGAAAAGAAGGCGGTGTTAGTAATAATTTCTCCAAATGGCACACTATTCGATAAAGTAACGCTGAGTGTAAAGGTCACACTATCACCAGCAGTGATATTTATCGTCTGATTAAGATCAGAACCATTAATGTAGGTCGGTAAAGTATCACTGATGATCACGCCAGTAGCATCGCTATTGCCATTATTAGCCACGACAATGGTATAGGTAAGAGATTCGCCAGGTTGGACTGGATTATTGTTCAAATGTGCCGTTTTAGTAATAGCCAATTTTGGTGTCCCAACTACTGTGACAAAAAACCAATCAGTCTGTGAAATGCCATGACTATCAGTAACCGTGCAGGAAACAAGATAGTGACCGCCTTGGGCGTATTTGTGTGTCTCATTAGAGCTAATCTGACCATCGCCGTAGTTAAATAGATAAGTCAGGATGTCGTCGTCTGCATCGGAGGTTGTTACAGAAAATGTAGCTTCCAGCTCGTTGTAAGAAACAGAGTCAATGGAGACCATTGGGGCATAGTTACTTGTGGCACTATTATCATACAAATATTTCAGGTGCCAATATGCATCTGCATCCGTCTGTTCCTGGACACGCTTCATTTCCTCACCGATAGTGGTGACGACGGCAACATCTGTCCAATCCCGGCTGCGCCAATCGGGTAGCAACGTATTGTTCACCACATCAAACAGGTGCTCTTCGAATGGCAAGGTGCGGGCCTGGACGTTAGTTTGATTGAAGCCTGCATTGTGCATGCCTTTGGCTGGGGTGTAGACACATACCCCGTCATCGCCATTATCGAGGTATTGTGGCACGTGACTCGCCCCACCGGATTCGACACCATGAAGCCACACAGGCACAAAAATGCCGGTTTCGCTGTGCCCCAACAACACCCACATTGTCGAGAGTCTTGGATCTTCTGTGGGCAGCACACCCTGAACTATCATGTTGGATACGGTAGTGTCTATTGCCAATGCATTATGGCGGAAGAAACTCGTTGCCAGGGGTTTCGCAGAGAGAGCAGTGCCAAGTCCATTGTTGTAGATCAAGGATCCAATTACATCTCGCCCCACCTTGTAGCGGTCAGTGTTACCAAGATCGTCGGTACCATTAGTGTTAAAGTGACCAGGTGTATTGGCTCGCACTACCCAGCCAGAAAGTGTTACATCAATACCGGTCGTGTAATTGTCATCACCATCAGCATTGTCAACATCAATCCACTGGCTGTCCCGGGCTGGGGCGCGGGTATTGTACTCCCAATGCTGATCCAAGCCAGTCTGACTCTCCCATAAGGCGGCCTCTCCACCAATATCAATAAAATAGTTATACGTCGAAAGATTCGTCATCTTATTCACGTACGTTCGCACTTGACTTACGGTGTTGTAGTACCCCAGAGCTTGATGGTGAAGCAATTGCCATCCGCTGCTATTGAGCACATTCCATCCAACGGCCAGGCCTTGGGAATTCAGACCCTGACGAACCGGTCCTTCAGGAGAATCATTCGCAGGTCCCATTCCCAGGTAGCTATATGTGGCCGGGCCAAGTCCTGGATAGTGCTCGACGCCTGAGATAAAATAATGTATGTCATTGGTCACGTCACTCTCATTTCGCAGTTTCCACAGCAAAGGTCGGCCGTCAATAGTTACGTCGCCGTCAGCTATGCCGGCGGTACATTCATCGGGAGGAGGTTTTTCTGCGAACACCTGTCCCAACCCTACTTTGGTGGATTCCCCAGTCGAAAAGTCAATAGCATAAGTTTGGCTTGTATGGGAGATCAAGTCTGCATCATACTCAAAATAGGCTTCCAGGTCATCCCCTGCAAGATGATTTATGATGAATAATCTGTCAGTGGGATGATCCAGCATTTCTGTCATAGTAAAGGACGCCCTGGGCCGCGTATACAAATCCACTACTAACCAGGACGCCAACACCAAAGCCAGTGTGATAGTAAGGCCCCGTCTCATCTTCTTGCCTCCCTATGCGATTCGTCCTCGCTTACCTGTCATAGTAGGTCTTTTTGCATCCGGCTTGAACGAATCGGATATGCATTTATTACGTCTCCTTCAACAACAACCAAATCCACATCCGTATAGTTTTGCCAGATTGAGTTTTGCCATCCAACGCCCTGCGGTTTAGCCGATTGCGGGCGGGCAATGTGTAACAAAAAACGGCGGATAAACTCCTCCCCCGTTACGATCAACACTTTCTCTTTGCCCTTCTCCCCCACCTCGGTCCGCTTCCGGTTGTCATAGTAGCGAAAGCGCACCTGGCCCTGGTCTATACTCTCCAGCCGGTAATTGGAGAGGGCCACCTGACGGACATAGCGGCTCAGGTACTCCGTCACCACTTCCGACGTGGCAAAGGGCTTGATGAACACTTCCCACTGCTTGACCCGCAGTTCGACCAACAAGGGGGCCAATGCCTCTTCTGCGGCTGTATCGGCCAGGACTATTTCCTGCCGCTCCACCCGCCGCTCGATCCCGTGCAACAACCGATCCCGATAGGCTGCCGACAGCTCGACCACATTGAGCAGATAGTGGCTGCTTTTAGACTTGACCGACTGCTGCCCATCCAATCGCAGCCCGCCCCCAGTCACGATGCAGTGCAGATGAACATGTTCTTCGATCTGCTGTGATGGGTGATGTAGTTACTGAGGACAGGCATCGAAGGATTAGCGGGTGGAAGTATTAGCTCATTATTTAACGCTTTACTTTACGCCTTTATCCTCTTCTGAAAATAGAACATTTGGCGTAGGGGCGACCCTCGCGGTCGCCCACGCAGGGCAGGCGCAAGGCCGTGCCCCTACATATTTTCATTATTGGTGGTGTGCCATAGGCTCGTGACGACTCCTTTGAGCAATTCAACCCTCACTGTAGAACGGATGTTTCCTCGAATTTTGAATTAGCAGGAAATCCGACTATTGGATTATCAGACATCCTCATAATACCACATTTCCTGTCTAAATTCCAGCGTTATCAGGAAACCGAACCAAATTATTATCGAGTAACCAAAAAAGGGATCGAGATTAACCGTAGATCGCTTCAAGATCAAGGGTAAAAGGGATCGAGATTAACCGAAAAGGGGATCGGGATTAACTGTAGCTTGAGTCGAGATGAAGCGAGGCAGGGGGGCGCACTCCGGTCGGTACGCCCCCTTGGTGTGGGTGAAAGTGAAATCAATTCGTTACTCGTAGGCCAGCACCTCGCGCACGGTCAGGCGCGAGGCGTTCCAGGCCGGGAGGAAACTGGCCAGGGCAGACAGGAAAACCACGACCACCAGCCAGATCAATACCCCGCTGATAGAAAAGGTGTAGTCGAGCGGGGTGCTCAAGAACTGCTGCCCAACGGCGTCGCTGAGAAGTTTGCTGATGGGATAAGCCAGGACAGCGCCAACCGCCCAACTGAGAACGCCGATGATCAGCCCTTCAACGATAAAAATCTGCCGGACGGAAGCATTGGAAGCGCCAATGGCCCGCATCACCCCGATTTCGCGGGTCCGCTCCAGGACATTGATACTCATCGTGCCCATCAACCCCAGGCCGCCGATCACCGCCAGGAGGACAGCCATAATCAAGAGCAGGACCACAATCACCTCAAACATGGCTTCCGCCTCAGCCCGTTCCTGGGCGACCATTTCTACAATCTCGATTCCCAGCCCGATCCGTTCATAGTGCTGTTCCATGGCCCGGGCCGTTTTTTGTTGAAAGGCAAAATCGTGCTGCTGCGTGGTAATCACCGCAAAGTCGGCCAGGCCAACCTTGTGGGCGGCGCGGGCAAAATCAGGGTAACTGACAAAAATCAGCGGCATCATCACCCCGCCTGTCGCTACCCCCACCACGTGGAATTTCTCCTCCCGCCCCTCGATTTTAAGCGTCAGCTCACTGCCGACGTGCAGGTCAGGTTCATCTCTAAGGAGAAGGGTATTGACCACGACCGCATGCTGATCGTTTGGCCGGAGCCAGCGGCCCTCCACGATGGTGGGTTTGACCAGCCTCGTTTCCGCCGGCGGAGCCATGAGCATGATGTTATCGCTGTCGCTGCCGTCGGGACGCTGGCGGCGCGTATTGTAAAAGCCCCATGGCTCTACTTCAACCACGCCCGGCACCTTGAGCGTCTCTCGCTTGATCCGTTCGATACGGTAATCACGGTCAAATTGAACGTCCACGTCAAATTGGAAATAGCTCAGCCAATTGTCCAGCGTGCCGATCAAGGAAGCCCGCACGCTGAACACGGCAATAAAAATCGCCCCGCCCAAAATCAACGTGGTCAGTGTCAGCGCCAGGCGGCCCTTCCGCCGAAACGTGTTGCGTAACGAAAGCAGTAGAGGGCGGGGCAGTCGCCACCGCAGCAGCAAAGGGCGCTGTGTGCTTCCGGTCTGTGAGCCGATCAGCAGCCGATCCAGTCTGCTCGTGCCAAAACGTCCCCGGCCCAGGCCATAAGGACTCATCGCTTCCCGCGCAGTGATCCTGGTGCCCATCATAACCGGGTAAAGGGCAGCCAGCAGAGGGACCAGCAGCCCTACCGCCACTTGCAGACCCAGCACCTCCGGCGGTAGCCTAAAGTTGGTAATGTCGAAGTTGAGAAAACTGGCGATGTAGCGGGTAAAGGTATGCGCTCCCAACGCCCCTAGCGGCACGGCAATCAGCAGGGCCAGCAGCCCAAAGATAAGCACCATCACCAGGTACATGCCGGTAATCTGGCTCCGCCGCGCTCCCACTGCTTTCATCATCCCAATCTGGAAGGTTTGCTGGGTCAGCAAAGCCGAGATGGTATTAACCACCAGGAAGCCGCTCAACAGCAGCGATAACACCCCCAGCGTGCCCATAATGATCGTGATGGCCTGAATGAGAAAGTCGAGTGGAGGCTGGCCAGGTTCAGAAATAAAGGTAAAAAAGACCGAGCGGCCGCTGTTTTCAATCTTATCCCGGACTTTGTTAGCCACCTGCTGGATGTACGCCCGGTCGGGCAGGCCCCCGTCCTGGGAGACGACGATTCTTAGCTCATTGTAGCTTCGCTCCTGGCCCAACCATTCCAGGGTATCAAAGGTAGCAAAACCGTAGGCCACCCCCCCGAAGACATACATCTGAGCGTTGAGGTCGTGGGCCAGGCCGGCAATACGCATCTGCCGTTCCTTGCCCTCCGGCGTTTTAACCAGGATCGTATCACCCACCTGGGCCTTGACCAAACTCAGGGCGGCCCGCTCGATGAGCAGTTCGTGCTCCGGCGGAGGCCAGGCGCCCTGTTCCGGCCAAAACTGGTCAATCTTAATCTCGTCGAAGTCGGGGACGGCAATGAGCCAGAGGGTGACCCATTCATCCGGCCCCGTCTTAACCCGGAGCGAGATCCGGCCCCGTGCCTCGGCTTCGGCCACCTCACGCATATCATCAACAGCCTTGACCAGGTCGTCGTCAAAAGAGTCAATCGTGAGGATGGTCGCCTGGGCCGGATTGGTCGCCAGGTACATCGCTCTCAAATCACGGGAGAGAATAATTTGAGCGCTGGCAATCGTGCCGACGGCAAACACTCCCACAGCAATCGAAAGCACGACCAGGAGGGTCCGTGTTTTGGTCAGCCACAGGTCGCGCAGCACTTTGCGCCAGCGCGGACTTAGCAGCAGCTTGAACATAAATAACCTTTCCTAAATGGCCCTCTCCCCCATCCCCTCGCTCTGCCCTCCCTACGGTCGTCCCACTGGGAGAGGGGAGTCGCGCCAGCGACGGGGTGAGGGCTGTTCATCACTGGTTGCACGCCACAAGTTCGTGAACTCTTCTCTTTCGATGTTTGATCCCCACTCTTCACCATAAACCCGAAATGTCCTGGGCTGAAAGTGGCAAATGTCATCGGATCAATTGACAAATGTCACCAGAAAAGTGTCAATTCACCCGGCTTGTTCCCAAGATCTGCCGGTTGATGGCGACATTGTGCAGGAAATCCTGGCGCTGTCCCTCGTCGGGGATGAGGTTGGCCTTGCGCATGGTTTCGGCGCGGGCCTTCTGGAGATAATGCCGGGCCTGGGCGTCCTGGCCGCTGGCGGCCAAGATCCGGCTGTGGTTGTAATAAATCTCAGCCGCGGAAATCTGGAGAGAATGGATGTAGGTCAGCCGTTCAAGCTGGCCGACAGCTAGGCTGGAGCTTTTAAGGGCGTCGTCAAATTCACTTAATTGGAACAGGCTGGCGCTGCGCAGGAAATGGCCCAATAACTCGTGCTCAAACTGATCGCCGTCGGCGGCCAGCTTGATGACCTGGTTGCTCAGGCGGATGGCGTAGGTCAGGTTGTCGTCGCCGCCCAGGTATTGGTAGTAAGCCGCCAGCGCCTCATAGCTGCGGAAAACCAGGGTGCTGTCCTGGCGTTCCTCGGCCTGGCGCATGGCCTGCTCCAAATAGATGGAGGCGGCATCCAACTGGTCTGTCGCCATAAAGACCAGCCCCAGCGAAATCAGGGCATAAATTTTACCGCGCTGGTGCAGAGAGGTATTGAAAATCACCTGGGCCTGCTCGTAGGCTGCGGCCGCTTGCTCGTAATTGCCCAGGTTATACCAGGCATTGCCGGTATCGTACCAATCCCAGCCGACCTGTAAAGTTGCGCCCATACTTTCGGCAATCTCTTTGGCCTGCTCGTACAGGCTGAGGGCGCGGGGATAATCGTTGACAAACAGGGCCAGGCCGCCCATACCCCACAGCGTCCAGGCTTCCTCCAGGCGGTTGCCGGTTTCGCGGCAAATCGCCAGCGCCTGCTCAAAGTAAATGGCCGCCCGCTCCGGGTCATGCAGGGTGTCGGTGTAGATGTGGCCGACCAGCTCCGTCAGGCGGCCCTCGCGCCGCCGGTCGCCCAGTTCCTGGGCAATCAAGAGGGCCTGGGCGGCAAAGCTCATGCTTTCGGCGTCGCGCCGCGTCCACAAAACGCGGGCAATTTGCTCCAGGCAGTACTGCTCGCCGCGCCGGTCGTTATGTTTCTGCGCGACTTCCAAAGCCTGGCGAGCGACCTTCTCAGCCTGGTTCAGCCGCCCTACTTGCCAGTGATACAGCGCCAGCCGCGACATCACCTCCACCCAGCGGGTCGGATCGTTCAGCGCCTCGGCCACTTCTTGCAAATTTTCCAGGGCCTCTAGCTCGCGCTCGCGGCCGCCCATCAGGTGCAGAATGGCCCGCTCTTTGCTCAACAGCTCAAAACGGTGGATCAGGTTGAGGCGCAGCGCCTCACCGCTCAATTCTATGGCCGCATCTTCCAGAATCTGGCGGGCTTGGCTGTAATAGCCGACCGCTTCGGCATTGGCATGGACCTGGCGGGCAATATTGCCGGCCTGCCACAGATAGCATACCGCCATTTCGTCCTGCGCCCCAGCCATAAAATGATGCGCCAGGACCGCCGGACTCTCAATGGGTTTCTCGCCGGCCAGCTTTTCCATTGCCGCTGCCACTCGGCGGTGCAGCAGGCGGCGGCGCAGCGGGCGCAGCTCCTCGTACAACGTTTCGCGAATGAAGGCATGTTGAAACTGATAATAGACGTCCAAGCCATAGGGACTGGCCTCTCGAGGTTGGTCTACCACCTTGTTCATCTCGATCAACTGGTACAGGAACGCTTCCTCAAAAGCCGCCTCGATGATCTCATCACTGTAAGGGCTGGCTTCCGTCAGCAGTTCCAGGGTAAAGTTGCGGCCAATCGTGGCGGCCAGTTGCATCAGTTCCAGGGTAGATTTTTTGATCCGCTTGAGCCGTCCCCCCAACACCGACTTGATGCTGCCCGGCACGTGGAGGCGGCCGGTATCGCGCTGCTCCCAGTGACCCTCGCGCAGGATAATCTGGCCGTCAACCGCCAGGCTTTTGATAACTTCTTCGACAAACAGGGGATTGCCTTCGGTTACATCGTAAATGGAGTGAGCAAATTCGTCGCTGACCGGATCGCCCAGCAGCGCCTCCAACATCTGCCGGGCCGCCTCCTGCGGCAGGCGGTTCAAAGGGATGCGGCAGACCAGCTCCGACAACGCCAGGACGGCGATATGATGGTTGACCGCACTGGAAACGCCGACGGCCACATCTCGATAGGCCCCGGCAATGAGCAGCGAGCTGCCGGCCGAATTGCGGGCCAGGGTTTCCAGCAGTTCCAGGCTGCCGGGATCGGCAAAGTGGAGATCATCCAATAAGAGCAGAACCGGCCGCTCGTTGGCCATATGAGTGAAGAAACGGCAGACCTGCTCCAGCAGGCGGGCGCGTTCCGCTTCGGGGCTGAGGGGTGGATTGGGCGGAATGTAGCCCAGTTTGTCGGCCAGGTGGGGAGCCAGGCGGACCACCTCGCCAGCGACAAAGCCGGGGGCATGGCGGCGCAGCGTGTCTGCCGGCTGCTCGCGGACGTAGTTGCGCAGGGCGTTGGCAAAGAGGGTGTAGGGCGTACCCATGTCCTCCTCGCGGGCTGTCCCCTGCAAAACATAGCCATCCCGCAGCCCGGCATAAACCTGTAACTCGCGCAGCAGCCGGGTTTTGCCAATGCCGCTTTCCCCCGAAATCAGCAGCACCGGCTCCAGATCAGACTCACCCCGGCGGATGCGGTCCCAGCGGCGCTTCAGTTCGGCCATTTCGGCTTCGCGGCCGATCATTTTGCCGCGCGAAATGCGGTCGAGCAGAGCCTGCTGGGTGGTGCTGACCTCCAAACCGAGCGAGGGGACGGCCTCGGCGGCC
Organism: Chloroflexota bacterium; assembly: GCA_016860845.1. Next base: position 103,152 of record BOKF01000002.1, on the reverse strand, counting down.
GGGAGCATTTCCTCACCCCGGTAATAAGCCAGGCTGGGGGCCAGGTCACGGCGGACTTCCGTCGCGTTGGCATAGCGCTCGCTGGCATGCTTGGCCATCAGTTTCAGAATGATGGCTTGCAACTCATCGGAAACATTGGGATTGTAGCGCTGCGGCGGCACAACCGGGGCGTGGATGTGCTGGGAGACGACGCTTAGAGGGTCGTCGCCGGAAAAGGGCAGCCGCCCGGTCAGCAGTTCGTACATCATCACGCCGAGGGCGTACAGGTCGGCCCGGTGGTCGCCCGGCTCGCCCAGGGCCAGTTCCGGGGCCAGGTAAGAGGCTGTCCCGGCGACCAAGCCCTCCTGGGTCAGCCGGGATTGGCCCTGGATGCGGGCCAGGCCAAAGTCCATCACCTTCACCAGTCCTTCCGGTGTAATCATCACATTTTCAGGTTTGAGATCGCGGTGGACGACATGGTGCGTGTGGGAATATTCCAGGGCGGCCAAAATGCCGTCAATGATTGGCAGCGATACCTCGAAGGGCATCAGACTGGGGGCATAACTGTTATCCAGGCTCCACAAATCCTGGCCGGGAATGTACTCCATGACCAGGTAAGGGTGGGCTTCTTGTTCGGCATAATCGTACAAGGTGATAATGTTGGGATGGTTGAGCTGGGCCACCGACAGCGCCTCGCTGCGGAAGCGGGCCAGCTTGTCGCCGGCCATCCCCCCATCGGCGGTGAGCACTTTGAGGGCAACAATGCGCTGGAGCTGCTCATCTTCAGCCTTATAAACAATTCCGGCTCCACCCTGACCAATTTGCTCGCGCAGCCGGTAGCGCCCATTCAGCAGGATACCGATGTTAATGGCCTCGGCGGAAGGTTGGTGTCGTTTGAACATAGCAGTTCCCTGGGGCTATATTTAGACCTCAGGGGTTTTTAAAACCCCTGAGGTCTGGAACACATCTTGGGGTAAATTTTACCTTACCCGGCCTATAGGCACAAGTGGGCAACGGTTCTCATCTCACGTTAACCTAAATTCTATAATAATTCTAATAAACTTGAGCTATACTTGGGCTAAGTTTGATTTTTAATTAAGTGCAAACAAGAAAGTTTTGAAGATTTGTAGTGGCGACTTCAGTCGCTTAACCAGCCTGCAGACGACTAAAGTCGTTACTACGAATCCAACGTAATTTATTTGGCTGTACTTAGAGTGTGGAGGTATAGATAACAACAATGAGTTGGTCTCTTAAATTGGGCCGAATTTTTGGAATTGATATTAAGGTTCACCTGACTTTTCTGTTGATTCTGGTCTGGGGGGCGCTCAATTATGGCGGCAACGCCGGTCCGCTCTATGGCGTTGTGGTCACATTGGCCCTCTTTACCCTGGTTTTGCTGCACGAATTGGGTCACAGCCTGGCCGCTATAGGCTATAGTATCCCGGTTAAGGATATAACCCTCCTGCCGATTGGCGGGGTGGCTCGGCTGGAACGCATGCCGGAGAAGCCACTGCACGAGCTGGTGGTCGCTTTGGCCGGACCCCTGGTAAATGTGATTTTGGCGGTTGTTTTGCTGCCGCTGATTATCGTTTTGGCGGTGCTGCAAGGCGAGTCGATTACGTTAGGGATGCTAACTCAACCGGGACTGCTCGGCCTGCTGGTTTTTCTGCTCACGGCCAATATTTCGCTGGCGGTGTTTAATATGATCCCAGCCTTCCCTCTGGACGGGGGGCGCGTGCTGCGGGCGACGCTCGGCTTTTTTACGGATTACCAGCGGGCCACTCGGACAGCCGTCATCGTGGGCCGCGTTCTCGCCGTTGGGCTGGGGCTGGTCGCTATTTACACCGGCCAGATTTTCCTGGCGCTTATTGCCGTCTTCATCTTCTTTGCCGGCGGGCAGGAAGGCCAGGCCGTGGCCGCGCGGGGGTTGCTGCGCCGGGTGCGGGTCGCTCAGGCCCTGACACCCCACGCGGTCGCGCTTTCGCCTGAGGCAACCGTAGGGCAGGTGGCCTCGCTGATGATGACGAACCGCCAACCCGACTTTCCGGTGTTGGATCCTGCGACCGGGCAACTGCTGGGGGTGGCTTCGCACCGGAGCGTGGCCCAGGCTATGGAACAGGGCCGCTGGCGCAGCCGTATCGCCGACATCATGCAGCAGGCCCGCCACGTGCCGACCATCGCCCTGACCGCTACGCTCGACGAGGTCCAGGACAAGCTGGCCCAAACGTCCAGCCGGGTAATTGCCGTCTATGATGGGCTGCATTTCCGGGGTCTGGTCAGTCTGGAAGATGTCTACCGGATCTTCCAATTCCTCTCGCGCAGTGGTTCGGCAGGGCGGATTGGCTGGCAGGCTGGATAGATAGATAGGGATCGGGGGCCAGGGAACAGGGGCCGGTAGAATTTCTAGCCCTCTTGCCTCTTTTTAGGTCCAAATACAAAGACGCTCTCAGCGAGCGTCTTTTTGTTTACTTTTTGCCAGGGGTGTTGTAACATAGCCGAGCTGCAATTAATGATCAGAGTTTGAGGTTGAGCAAAAATTGGACAAGATTTACAGGATTAACAGGATTTTGAGCTATTTCATTCTGTAAATCTTGTTAATTATGTCGAAAGTAAAATGCTAAACTGAGGCTATTGAGGACGTAAGTTTAATGATTCTACAACTTTCTTCCCCTGACCGCCAACTCCTCGCCGGCGAGCATGGCCCGGCGGCCAAAATGGCCATGTCCATCATTGTGCGCATGGCCGAAGTGCAGGGGGCGGAGCGGCTGTTAAGCATCGAACAGGCTCACATTGACAGCTCCATTTACATGGGCGAGGCCGGGCTGGAATTTGCCGAGCGGTTGGCCAGCCTGGGGGCCAAGGTGGCGGTGCCGGCGACCTTGAATGTCAGCTCGGTGGACGAGCACCATTGGCAGGAGTGGGCCGTTCCGCCGGAGTGGGCCGGATATGCCCGCCGCCAGATGAGCGCCTACCAGCAAATGGGCTGCCGCCCCACCTGGACCTGCGCTCCTTACCAGGTCGAACTGATCCCCAAGTTTGGCCAGCAAATTGCCTGGGGGGAGTCGAACGCCATTGTCTTCGCTAATTCAGTGCTGGGGGCGCGCACCGAGCGTTACCCCGACCTGTTGGATATTTGCGCCGCTATCACCGGGCGGGTTCCGGCGGTGGGACTGCACCTCACCGAGAATCGGGCCGGCCACCTGCTGCTGGAACTGGCCGATATTCCGTTATCTCTCCAGCAGGACGACTCTTTCTACCCGGTGCTGGGCCATCTGATGGGTAAACTGGCCCGTGACCGGATTCCGGTCATCACTGGCTTACAGGTCCAACCGACTGAGGATCAATTCAAAGCCCTGGGTGCGGCCAGCGCCTCTTCGGGGGTGGTCGCCCTGTTTCATATTATCGGACGGACGCCCGAAGCGCCGACTCTGGAAGCGGCTTTTCAGGGACGCCAGCCGGAGGAGACCTTTGTGATTACGATGGAGCGGTTACGGGCCGCCCGGCGCGAGCTGACAACGGCCAGCGGGGCCAAGCTGGATATGGTCGTCCTGGGCAGCCCGCATTTCTCGCTGGCCGAGTTCAAGCAGTTGGCCCCCCTGCTGGCAGGTCAAAAGGTTCATCCAGGGGTCAAGTTTTTGGTGACATCCAGCCGGGCCATGGCTCTACTGGCCCAGAAGGCCGGTTATCTGGCCGCTTTGGAGAGTTTTGGCGGCAAAGTTACGGTGGATACGTGCATATTGGCCTCGCCCATGCTGCCGCCGGAAATCAAGCGGTTGATGACCAACTCGGCCAAGTACGCTTACTACGCGCCGGGCATGCTCCGCACCGAAATTACCTTCGGCAGCCTGGCCGACTGTGTCCGCTCGGCGGTGGAAGGCCGGGTGGTGCGGGATGAGGCGATGTGGGAGTAGGAAGGCGATAATTGTGAATTGGCAATTGACAATTCTGAATTGTTAACGACTCAGGAGCTTGACCCGATTATTCACAATCACTGTTCCCAATGCCCAATTCTTTCAGAGGTCTAAATGAAATTAACCCTTTCCGGCCATCCGGTGATTCCCGGTGAAGCTAGCGGACTTATCCTCGTTTCCAGCGAACCGCTGAGCTTCTGGGGGGGCTATGACCACCAAACCGGGATAATCATTGACCAGCGCCATCCGCTGGCGGGCCAATGTGCTACCGGGCGAGTTTTGGCGGTGCCGTTTACCCGCGGGTCGAGCACCACCACGGCTGTCTTGCTTGAGGCGGTCAAGGCAGGTACCGCTCCGGCGGCCATCATTACCACCGCGCCAGACTCTTTCTTTGCCCTGGCTTCCATTGTCGCCGATGAGATGTACGCCAGGCCGATTCCCCTGGTGGTACTCACCCCCGAGGATTTCAGGCAGTTGCAGACCGGCCAAACAGTCAAGATGACTGCCGAAGGCCAGGTAGTTTTAACCGGGGAGGCCTGATTGACTGACGGATTTAATATTTCACCGCAGAGATTTTATCAATCTCTCAGCGTCCTCCGCGTTCTCTGCGGTTAGTTAGAGTTAGAATGTAAAATTAGTCAGCCAGCCGGGGAGGTCCAAAATATCCAGGGGTTGTGGCTAATTTTCAGCCGCGCCGTTCTCCGAGTACTTACCCAGCACCAACACCACATTTTGACCGCCGAAACCGAAAGCGTTCACCAGGGCCAGGTTTGTTTCGTGACGGCGTGCTTCGTTGGGCACGTAGTCCAGGTCGCACTCTGGATCGAGCGTGTGATAATTAATCGTGGGGCAAATAACCCCTTCTTCAATCGTCTTGACCGCTGCCAGCGCCGAAACAGCCCCGGCTCCACCCAGCATGTGACCCACCTGAGATTTGGTGCCCGTGATTGGGATTTGATAGGCGTGCTCGCCAAAAACACTCTTGAGAGCCAGAGTTTCGGCCACATCACCTAGCGGCGTGCTGGTGCCGTGGGCAAAAATCGCGTTCACCGCCTCTGGGGCTTTGCTTGACGAGGCCAGCGCTCCTTTGAGGGCGGCAATAGCCCCGCTGGCGTCGGGTTTGGGCGCTGTCAGATGGTAAGCATCGGAAGTAAGCCGCCCGCCCAGCACTTCGGCGTAGATCCGAGCACCGCGCGCTTTGGCATGCTCCTCGGTTTCCAGAACAAAAGCCGCTGCCCCTTCGCCAAACACAAAACCGTCCCGGTCTTTGTCAAAGGGCCGGCTGGCAGTTTGGGGGTCGTCATTGCGGCCAGAGAGGGCGCCCATCCGGGCAAACGAGGCAAAAATGAGGGGCGAAATAGCCGCCTCGGTACCGCCGGCAATCATCACATCGGCTTCCCCTCGCTTCATCATGTGGAAGGCATCAACCAAAGCATAGTTGCCGCTGGCGCAGGCCAGGGCTGACGTGTTCAGTGGGCCGGTCGTGCCAAACTCAATTGAAACCAGGCACGAGGCCGCATTCGGCATGACGTTGGTCACCAGAAAGGGGGTAATCGAACGCGGCCCTTCTTCGAGCAGTTGTTTTTCGCCCTCTTCCATGGTGCTGATCCCGCCGCCGCCGGTATTAAAAACAACCCCGACCCGTGGCGAATTTTCGCGGGTAATTTCCAGTTTGGCGTCGGCCAGGGCCTGGCGGGTGCTGGCGATGGAAAATTGGGTTGACCGAGCCAAGCGCTTAGCCATCTTTTTGTCCACCCAATCGGTTGGTTCAAAGTTTTTGACCTCACAGGCAATCCGTATCGAATAGCCTGTCGTATCAAAAGCAGTAATCGGCCCGGCTCCGGAAACGCCGGCCTTCATATTCTCCCAAAAAGTCGCTACATCATTGCCAACAGGAGTAATGGCTCCAAGTCCAGTGATAACTACGCGCGACATAACTTCTCCTCATTTAAGTTGAGATTTATATCCAACAGGCGCCGACCTGTTATTGGAGATAAATTTTTCATTAAAAACTGCATTTTATGTGTCCTGAAACGGGAGTCAAGTTATCAGATCCCTTCGAGTTAGGCGCGTTGCGCCTAAAATTTCGGACAGACTCAATCCTTTTAGTTCAACACGCAACTCAGCCCGAAGTTGCGCTTTCAACCAATTGCCGCAGCCCGGCCTCGTCCAAAGTGGCGACTCCCAGGGTCTGGGCCTTGGTCAATTTACTGCCGGCTTTCTCGCCGACCACCAGATAATCCGTCTTTTTGGAGACACTGTCAATCACTTTGCCGCCGTGCTGCTCGATAAAGGCTTTGGCTTCCTCCCGGCTCCAGATGGGCAGCGTGCCGGTGATAACGAAAGTCAAGCCATTGAGTGTTTGCGCATCTGAACGTTCAACGTCTGAACGTTGAACCTGTAACATAACTCCGGCCCGGCGAAACTTTTCGATGAGGGCCTGGTTGGCCGGGCGGCTAAACCACTCGGCCAGAGACTCGGCGATGCGCGGCCCGACCCCTTCGACCGACTCAAAATCCTCCCGGCTGGCTTGCTCCAGAAGATCAATGGAAGGGAAGGCATTGACAATCAGCCCGGCGACGACGCCGCCGACGTAGCGAATGCCGAGGCCGGTCAGAAAACGTTGAAACGACTGCCGTTTGCTGGCTTCAATCGCGGCCAGCAGATTGTCGGCTTTTTTCTCGGCAAACCCTTCGAGTTGTAACAACTGCTCACGGGTCAGGAAATAAATATCGGCAATATCTTTGAGCAGACCCTGCGCCGCCAGTTGCTCGCCGATTTTGATGCCAAAGCCTTCGATATCCATGGCCCCACGGGAAACGAAATATTCAATCTGGCGGATCAACTGGGCCGGACAGGCGGCGTTGATGCAGAAGAGGGCCACATCTTCGCCCAGGCGGGCGGTTGGTTCGCCGCAGACCGGGCAGTGACGAGGGGGCTGGTAGGGTTGGGAGTCGGGTGGGCGCAATTCTTCGATGGCTTTGACCACCTGTGGAATCACATCGCCAGCGCGTTTGACCACGACAGTATCACCAGCGCGGATATCCTTTTTGGCCAGGTCGTCAAAGTTATGCAGCGTGGCCTGACGCACCGTCACCCCGCCGATGTTGACCGGCTCCAGCACGGCATAAGGCGTAATCTGGCCGGTGCGGCCCACGTTGGTCCTGATTTCCAGCAGCTTGGTCGTTGCCTCGCGGGCCGGGAATTTGTAGGCAATGGCCCAGCGCGGGGCATTGCCCACGACCCCCAGTTCTTGCTGCAAGGCAAAATCGCTGATTTTGACCACTGTTCCGTCGGCGTCGTAAGGCAGCGTTTCCCGCCGGTCCATCCAGGTATGAATAAATTGGAGGACCTCTTCAAAATCGTGGGTTGTCAGGATGTCGGGATTGACCGGGAAGCCGAGGGCGCGCAGGTAATCCAGCGCTTCTTTTTGGGAACGGATTTCAGCACCCTGGACATAGCCAACCGCGTAGCTGTACAGGGCCAGCGGGCGCTGCGCCGTTATTTTACTATCCAGCATGCGTAATGAACCGGCGGCAGCGTTGCGCGGATTGGCAAAAATTTTCTCACCTTTCTCCACTTGCTGCTGGTTAAAGCGGTTAAAATCGGCAATACGCATATAAATTTCGCCGCGCACTTCGATTTTGGCCGGGGCAGGTGGGCCATCAGGCGTGGTGGGAATCCGTAAGGGCACATTTTTGACCGTGCGGATATTGGCCGTAACGTTTTCCCCCTCGACCCCATTGCCACGGGTAGCTCCTTGCACCAGGCGGCCATTTTCATAAGTCAAGGCAATCGCCAGGCCGTCTATCTTTGGCTCGACCACAAATTCCAGGTCTTTCACCGTCATCCCGGCAGGCAGCAGGCGTCCTACCCGAGCCAGCCAGTTGCGCATATCGTCGTCATCAAAGGCGTTACCCAGGCTGGTCATGGGGATGGGGTGGATCACTTTGGCGAAGCCTTCGAGCGGCTGCGCGCCGACACGCTGGGTCGGCGAGTCCGGAGTGATCAAGTCAGGGTACTGGCTCTCCAACTCGCGCAGGTCATTGACTAACTGGTCGTATTCGGCGTCGCTAATAACGGGGTCATCAAGGGTGTGGTAGCGGTAGAGATGGTAATTGATTTGGTCACGCAGCTCAGCTAGGCGTTGTTGAATATCAGACATGGTCTCCTCGGCTCAATTTAGACCTGTCAGGTTTGGAAAGCCTTTGATCGGGCTTATCGCACCCTTCGATACGGCCTTCGGCCTACTCAGGGTGCGGCAGTGCGTCGAAAATCATCCTGAGTGGGCGTTAGTCCGTATCGAAGGATGATTTTCGACGGTAATTCCCAAATCAGTTGAGAGGTCTGTTTATATAGAAAAAGCGCCGCTGATTCCGCAGCGACGCTCATTATAATTTGAAAACGGGGAATTATCAATTGTTGTTTTGCCCTGTTTCGGGCGTGGCTTCCTCTGCTCCAGGCGTGCTCTGGGCAGTTCCGGGGGGCAGCGTGGGCTTGAGGAAGTTCTGGGCAGCCCAGCCTTCGGTGCCATTGGGGCCGCGCACAAACCACCAGACAATATCTTCCTGATTTTCATCAGCTTTGGGACCATCCAGAATGAGCACCACACTCTCTTCGGGGGCCACATCCAGGCGGGCGTTGTTGGTGCCCGGCCCGGCGCGCAAGCTGACCCCAAAACCTTCGGTGCCGATCACCTGGGCGTATCCCCCTTTAGCCAATTCAGTGGGCACGGTCGGGACGGGTGTGGCGGTTGGGATCGGGGTGGCGGTCGGTTCGAGGGTGACGACGGGCGGCAGGGTTGGGGTAACATCCGGGGCGTTGGGGGCGGTGGTGGTGGTCGCCTCGACAATCGGCTGGGTGGGAGCCAGGCCGGGAATAACTTCCGGGGTAGGGGTAATGGCTTGCTTGCGTAAAATGTTGACCACCCCCAGCCCAATCAACCCGATGACAAGGAGACCGGCCAGGGCGCCGACCAATACCCATACGACTGGAAACCCAATTTCGGCGCTGCTCACTTCTTCTAAACGGCGAGGCCGCCGTGTTTGGCGAGTCTGCTGATCGCGCCAATTATCTTTCATCGTTTTATCGCTCCATATCTATTCAAAGTTACAAAGTGGCAAGGTTGCAGAGTAGCAAGGTTACAAGAAAAACTAAGTCTGCGACTCTGCTACCCTGTGACTCTGCTACACTGCCTTCGTCACCAACAAAGTCAAATCATCCGGTTGTTCTGCACCGCTTCTAAATTGATCAATGTCGCTGACGATAATTTTGACCAAGTCGCTGGCGGACCGGTGTCCCTCGCGGCAGACAATCTCTTCCAGCCGTTCCAGTCCATACAGTTCGCCGTCGCCGGGGCGAATCGCATCGGTCACGCCATCACTGTAACAAACCAACGTATCCCCGGTTTGAAAGGTTAAGCTCTCCTCTTGGATAATTAAGTTTGGCAGTAAGCCCAAAAAGCGGCCCGGCGGATTGAGTAAGCTGATCTGGCCGGTGTCAGCATGATAATAGACCGGCCGGTCGTGCCCGCCCCGGATATAACGCATCTCACGGGTGACGGTATTTAAGGTGGCGTAGAAAGCAGTGACGAACATGTCGGCGGTTGTTGAGACTTTGAGCAGGAGGTTGTGAATGCGGTGGGCGGTTTCACTGGGCGACAGGTTGGCGTTGGTTTCGCTCAGAAACAGGGCGCGTATAACGGCCATATAAATCGCTGCCTGGACGCTTTTGCCAGAGGCATCGGCCATAACAATGCCAATCTGGTTCTGGTCCATATCCACAATGTCGTACAGGTCGCCGCCAATTTCACGGGCCGGACGGGCCAGGGCGGCAAATTCAAAGCCCGGTACGTCTGGAAAGGAGGTGGGCAGAATATTTTTATGGACTTGAGCGGCAATCTCCAGGTCACGTTTCAACCGTTCGCGCCGGAGCAGTTCGGCCTGGGCAGCGCGCAGGTCATCCAGGGTGCGGGCCAACTCGCTATTTTTAAGCTGCAACTCGGCGATGGTAATCCGGTCGGTGTCCCGCACAGTACGGGTGATGCCCCGCATGATGGCGCGGGCAACGGAGGGGTTGCGGGTCAGAATTTCATCCAGGGTGGTTTCATCAATCTCGATGAGCTGGCAATCGGAGATGGCGTGGACGGTAGCGGCGCGGGGAGCCCGGTCCAAAACCCCCAGTTCCCCAAAGAATTCACCCGTCGTCTTCATCCCCAAAAATTGATCGCTGTCGGCCATACGCTTGGTAAAAGCCACTTGACCTTCTTGGATGATGTAAAAGATGTCCGCGGGTTGTCCTTCTCGACAGATGATTGAGTCGGCGGGATAGGTGCGGGTCACCACAACATTCATCAAGGCAGTCAGTGCATCTTCAGGGAGAACGCCTAGAGCAAGCTCCAGCGCCGAACGGATGCTGCTGCTCAATTCTATCAACCACCCTTACCAGGCCGCGACCAGCTCGCGAGCCATATTCTCTTCCCGCACTGCCGCCAGGCCCCGCATGCGGCAGGCTTCCAGGATTGCTTCGACCCGGTTAACCAGTTGCTCAGGGGAAATGGGTTTGATCAGATAGTCTACGGTCATGGGGCCACATTCAAAGGCCATCGTCACCTCGCGACGCATCCCTTTGGCGCTCAAAAAGACCACCGGAATATCCGGCGCTTCTTTGGCAATGATACGAGCGGCATCGTAGCCGGTCATCATTGGCATCCGAACATCCAGCATGACCAGATCAATTGGTTCATCACGGACAATTTGGACGGCCTGCGCCCCATTGATTGCTTCGTGAACCCGGTGATTTTTTTGCCGGAGGGCAAAGGCAAACAGTTCTCGACAGTCACGGTCGTCTTCGGCGTAAAGAATGTTAGACATGGATGACTCCGCTCTTTGTTTGGCCGCCCACATTGTACTCCTGTCAACGGCCTTCGGCAAAACCTTTTCAAAATTAACCTGATTAGCCAGAGTATAGCACGGTTCTTTTAACTTTACAATCAAAGTTGCTATTTGTAACTAGACATAAATATGGCAAGTCAATAAGTTACCTCTATTATTTATGTCAAATTGACTTAAGATAGCTTAAAATTTGGCGAAAGGGTTAGTTCTAGACAGGTGAGACTTTGAACATACCCGCCAAAGAAGTCAAACTTTTGACCAGTAACTCAAAATGGTGTATAGTGGTCAAAACTTTGACCGGCGAGGGTAAAATATGCGGGATGAATTATTAAGCACCAGAGAAGCGGCCCTTATCTTGGGCATGACTCAGGAAACAGTGAGCCGTCTGATCAAGAAGGGCAAACTGGAAGGTCAAAAGTTAGGGGGGTTTTTTGTGGTGACGCGCACCAGCGTGGAAATCTATGTCACCACGACCAACGGCAAAAGCAAGAATGATCCCACCCGCAAGCTTTTAGCGGGGATAAAATAGAAACGAGCCAACAATAATTAACGTTGGCTCGTCCTTCGCCCGGCAAGCGGGAGGGCTGGATACTTCTCAGGCCAGCCCTCCAAGTCCTCCAGCTTTCCACTTATTTTACCGATCCTCCAGCGGCGTCCACTTTAAGCCTTTGGGTCCGACATAATCGGCGCGGGGGCGGATCAGGCGGTTATCGGCGTACTGGTCCATAATGTGGGCACACCAGCCGGCAATGCGGCTGATGGCGAACATCGGGGTAAACATGTCGTTATCCAGGCCCAGCATGTGGAGCAGCGGCGCTGAATAATAGTCCACATTGGGATAGAGTTTGCGCTCCTGGAAGAAAGCATTCTGGCCCGCCACCTCTTCCAGCTTGGCGGCAATGTCAAACCACTTGCGATTCTCCGACTGGCCGGCCAGGGCCTCGACTTTGGCCCGCAGGTGAGGCGCGCGCGGGTCGAGCGCCTTGTAGACGCGATGGCCGATGCCCATAATCCTCTTTTTGCTTTTCAAGCAGCCCTGGAACCAGGGCCCCACGTTGTCCACATTGCCGATTTCCTCAAACTGCTCCATCGCTTCCTGCACCGCGCCGCCGTGAGCGTGCCCGCTGAGGGCGCCAATCCCGCTGACCACCGCCGAATACATTCCGGCCCAGGTCGAGGCCGTTACCCGGCAGGCAAAGGTCGAGGCGTTGTAGTCGTGTTCGGCCAGCAGTACCAGGTAGAGATCAAGCGCCTTTTCCGCTTCAGGCGTGGGTTCTTTGCCGTTGAGCATCCATAGGAAATTGGCGGCGTGGCCCAGGTCTTCGCGGGGCGGAATAGGTCGCAAACCCTGGCGATAGCGGGCAAAAGTGGCCATAATTGTCGGCATCTTGGCCAAAATATCGTCGGCCTTGAGCAGGTTGGTTTCTTTATCAAAAGTTACTTTTTCCGGGTCATAGAGGCCAATTTGTGAGACCCCGGTCCGGCAGACCGACATAGGCCGGGCGTTTTGGGGCATGGAGCGGATAAGTTTCAAATGGTCATCGTTCAAGGGGCGACGCGCCACCAGCCGGTCATTCAATCCGCTCAGTTCCCGTTTATTGGGTAATTTGCCATGCCAGAGGAGGTAAACAACTTCCTCGAAAGTGGCGCTGGGGGCGAGTTCATCTATGTGATAGCCCCGATAGACCAACTCCCCCTTGTCACCATCTATGAAACAGATATCTTGCTGGCCGACGACAACGTCTTGTAGGCCAGCTTTAACCTCAGCCATATAGAACCTCCAGTAAGAATAATTTTAGGGTCGTTTTTCGATAGGCGTATAATCCCGCTGCTCTGGCCCCAGGTAAATTTGGCGTGGCCGGGCTATTTTTTGCTCCGGGTCGTCAAGCATCTCCATCCACTGAGACAGCCAGCCTGAGGCGCGGGGAATAGCAAAGAGGAAGGGGAACATATCCATGGGGAAGCGCAGGGTATGGTAGATAATGCCGCTGTAAAAATCCACATTGGGATAAAGTTTGCGCGAGATAAAGTAGTCATCCTGGAGTGCAATCCGCTCTAATTCAAGGGCAATGTCCAGCATAGGGTTACTGCCGGTAACTTCAAACACTTCATAGGCCACCTTCTTGATAATGCTGGCGCGGGGGTCATAGTTTTTATAGACCCGATGCCCAAAGCCCATCAGGCGTACCTCACCCTTTTTGACGCGTTCAATATAGGCCGGTACATTGGCCACGGAGCCAATTTCGTTCAACATGAGCAAGACGGCCTCATTCGCCCCGCCGTGTAAGGGGCCATAGAGCGCCGCTGCGGCTGCCGATAAGGCGCTGTAAGGATCGGCCAGGCTGGAGCCAACGGCGCGCATAACCGATGTGGAGCAGTTCTGTTCGTGATCGGCATGGAGGATAAACAAGACATCCATCGCCCGCGCCAGGGCCGGATGGACCTCGTAATCATGCTGATTCATATAATCCAGCATATACAGCAGGTTGGCGGTGTAGCCGAGCGAACTATCCGGGTAATTGAAGGGCCGGCCAATGCGGTGGCGATAAGCAAAAGCGGCGATGGTCGGCAATTTGCCGATAATCCGCCAGATTTGTTTCTCGCGCACCTTGGCATCCCGTACCTTTTTCGATTCCGGGTAAAGCGTAGACATGGCCGAAACCGCGCTGATCAAAATACCCATCGGATGGGCATCATAGCGGAAAGCCTGGATAAGCTGCGTCAAATTTTCATGAATAAAGGTATGGCGCAAAATCCGGTTTTCCCAATAGGCCAGTTGCTCTTGAGTCGGCAGCTCACCGTACAGGATCAGGTAGGCCACTTCCAGGTAAGTGCTCTGCTCGGCCAACTGCTCGATGGGATAACCTCGATAGTGCAAAATGCCCTTATCGCCGTCAATATAGGTGATGCTACTTTTACAGGCAGCCGTATTCACGTAAGCGGGATCATAAGCCATCAAGCCAAAGTCATCAGGATTGACCTTGATCTGGCGCAAATCTGTGGCATGGATAGTTTCATGCTCGATGGGAATTTCATAGGTTTTACCCGTGCGATTATCCGTGATAGTTAAGGTGTCTTTGCTCATAGCTGCTCCTTAATAATAGATGAGGAATTCTGGAGGTACCCTGCTTCCTCAGATAGGGATATTCTATCCTGGGACTGGCAACGATCAACCTCCGGGATCAACAGCATGCGAGGTTAAGCGAAAATTCGCCGTATTCTAGCACAAAAACCCCCAGGCCCAAAATGGTAGGAAGAAGCAAGGCGGCGAAGAGATGAAGAGGCGAATACGAAGATACGCCCCTCCGCAGTATACGTCCTGCGCTTACGGCTGAGGGGGATGCACTTCCAGATACTGCTGAAGCAGATCACCCATTCGCCCGGCGTCTGGCCCTAAAATATCATAGGAGTCCCAACGTTTATCATTGGAGCCAGCCAGGAAGATAGCTGCGCCTTTGATATAGTCATCCTGTTGTAAATTCTGGTCGTACCAAAGGAGTTGATCCATATAGACACCGGGCGGGTCGTCGCGCAGGCCATTAGCCAACCAGGTCTCGATAAAGTCCAGCCAGCCATGCGCTTCGGCGGGGCCGGGCCGGGGCTGCACCAGACCGTCCACGCCGCATTCCGTGACCAGGGTAGGAATATCGCCAAAGCCCATCGGTATAAGCTGCTGGCGATATACTTTGCGATAGCGCAAGGTCAGCCAGCCTTCGTCGCCCTGTTCCGGCTCTCCGGGCAATTGCAAGGCGCCGGAGCGGAACTGCATCACCGGGGCGGAGTACTCATGCAGGCCCAGGTAGCCATTGTACTGGCGTATGGCTTCCAGGGCCGGTCTGAATTCCGGCCACAATTCCAGCGGCGGCTGGCCGGCCCCAAAATTACCCACCACCGAGCGAAGGCCCTGTTCGCCCAGGAGGCGGGTCCGCTCCGCCTCAAAATCGGCCAGGCGTTTCATTTTGTCCACCGTATCGGCCACCGGCTCGTTATAGGCTTCCCAGGCGTCAATACCGGCCATACGCAAAGGATCGGTGGCCAGGGGTAACAACTTGTCTACAAAAGCCTGGACGAGAGGCGCGGGGTCAATGTCCAAATTGTGCTGTTCCAAAAAAATGCGGCCGACAACGATCGTGGCCGGTGATGAGTCTTTGATGCTCTTGACAAAATTGCCGTCAATTTCCAGGGTTTTGACCAGGGCGGGCTTGCCGGCGGCAATAAGCGCTAACGCTCGCTCGTGATGGCGGGTCAAAAAGAGGCCCAATTTGCTGGGCGGGCCGGGGGGATAGGGAGTAGGGGTTGGGGTGGGCGTCGGTGTGGGGGTGGCCTCTTCGGTGCTGCTGGGGGTAGGCGTTGCTTCTGTCGCTTGGCTGGTGGCGCTGCCCGTGCCCGTTGTAGGAGTCGGGATGGTGGAGATGGAGAAAGGAGTTCCGGTGGCCGTAGGGGTGAAGGTCGGCAAAGAAGTCGAAGTGTGGGCCGGAAGAGCGGTTGACACGCCGGCAGACCGTCCAAAACTGGCCAGGCGGCAGGCTTGTAAAAAAGCGAGCAGGCCCATGAAGCCTGCTCCACGTATAAATTGTCTTCTGTCCATACTCCTTAGGTAGAGTAGACAGTAGACGGTAGACAGTAGACGGGGATAGTACCCTGTCTGCTGTCTACTGTCTACCGTCTACCTGCTTCATATTTTGAACGTCCATTGGCGACGAGGTATCTTACCCTCAAGCGGCGTGGAGGCCAAATCATTCTCATCGTTTTGCTCGTGGGCATAGACGGGGCAGCCACGGTATTTGAAGGGGCATAATTCACAATGAAGACCGGGCCTGGCGCGGACCTGCCCGCGCGCCAGAGCCTGAATAGGTTCGCGTAATTGGACCAGATTCTGGCGGTACTCCTCTTCGCTCAGTTCGATGGTGACACTCTGATCGAGTTGTAGCCAGGCCTCTTGCAGGCGGACGGGACGCTTGTGGGGGTAGTTGGCTGCTACCAACGCATGAAACACGGTCATGGCATGGTCCTGGCGCAGCTCGGCGGCGGCGGGCAAAGGGCCAGGCTCAGTCCGGAACAGGACCGCCAAGATGCCGCCGTCGGAGGTTTTGTCAAGACGATCCACTGTCCCGCGCAGCAGGACCGGAATGCCGCCAATGGTGATTTTTAGTCCCAGGGTCTCATTCCCGGCGATCATCTGCCGCCAATCTTGGGCCAGGCGATGATA
Organism: Chloroflexota bacterium; assembly: GCA_016860845.1. Next base: position 87,160 of record BOKF01000002.1, on the reverse strand, counting down.
ATAACGTTCCAGGATGGACCGCAGTAAGGGTTGATCGGCTTGCCCGGCCAGAAACTGCTCCAGCGGTAGACGGGCAGGCCCGCCGGCGGCATGCAGGGCTTGAAGCGCCTCACGAACAGCCTCATCCCATGCAGTTTGAGCCGGGTCTACTGACGATCCTGTTTGCTGGTCGAAATAGTAATGCAGTGAACAGTTTGCCAGAATCCGGGCTTCGCTTGGGGTTAGCGGGATGGGCTGTCTCAACATAACTAAACATTAGCACAGATGAGCTAGTCCGTCAAGAGGGAATTTTGGTGTTTATAAAAAAAACGGCGGACTGGTGGTGATGTAGTTCTCGAACCGGCCAAAGGGGAGGTCGCTCATAAAGATAGCAATGAAGGAGTCCAGCCGAAAATTGCGAGTCAGCAGGTAATCCACTGCTGCCCGGTTGACCATGGGCACTTCCAGGCCAAAATGGCCCCGCCCGTTGGCGGCTGCGTCGTTCTCGGCGTGGGCCAGCACGGCTGGAAAGTCGCCGGGGTTGAGCAGGGCAAAGGGGCCGTTTCTCAGGCCGGCGTACCCGTAGCCAACGAGCTGGCCCTGGCGATAGTAGAGATAGCCCTGCCGCTGGGTTAGCAGCCATTCGTGGTCAATGTCTCGCCGGTGGCCGATAACGGCCCTATCCAATTCGCCCAGCGCGGCCAGAGTTTCGGGTGAGGCGGTGAGTGGCTCAAAGGTCAGATCGGTGGCTACCGGAGCTGCTGCAGGTGTCCGCCAAAAATAGTAAATCGGAAAGCGGGGATAGACGCCTGCCTTGAGATAACGAACCTGGGCGCGGATGTCGGTTGAGGCGATAATAGAGCGCCGCGCGGCTCCTGCTGCGGGGAAGGCGCGGCGCAGTAGCTCATAGCCCACGCCCTGGGCTTGTTGATCGGGCCGGACAAAGAACTCGGTCAACTCAAGCATGCCGTCGCGCCGGATCGAGCGGCTAAAACCAATAAGCTGGCCGGCCTTTTCGGCCAGCCAGAAATGGGCCGTTGTACGAGCCAGGTGCTCGTACAGGGAGCGGCGTTCCTGCCACATTTGTTCCAAAGCCGCCGGGTCTTGCCAACTGGTCGCTTCGCTGGAGCCGAGCCGGCGACTAAGATCGGCCAGAGTTTCCTCGAAGAGCTTAAAAACGCTATAGGAGTCGGCAGCCGTGCCGGGACGGTAGGTAATTTCAGTCATTTGTTTGAAAGCACTATTTTTGGTTGATGTAGTAATGATTTTGGATGTCGTGCGCCAGTTCTTTGACTTCCACGCGGGTGAAACCGGCCTCGGCCAGCATCTCCAGCGCCTTTTCTCGCCCCCACATAGCTCCCAACCCCTCACCCTCGTAGGCCAGTGAGACGGTCATACAGTGCATAGTGGAGATCGTGTAGAGAAACGGCCCGATGGGGTGGTCGAGGTTGTGATGGACATGGCTCGACCCGGCAATATCCTGCATCAGATAAACGCCGTCTGCTTTCAAAGCGCGGTGGATATTGTGTAATACCGCAGCGGGTTTGGCCTGGTCGTGAATGGCGTCAAAGGTGGTAATCAGGTCGTAACGTTCCGACTCGCCCAGCAGGGCTGCATCCTGCACGGCGAAGCGGATGTTGGTCAGGCCCCGCTGACGGGCTTCAGCTTGAGCGGCGGCAATGCCATTTTCCGAGAAATCGTAACCGGTGAAGCGGCTGTTGGGAAAGGTTTGGGCCATCAGCATGAGGGCCAGGCCGCGGCCACAGCCCAGGTCGAGCACCTCGATGCCTTGCTGCAACTGCTCCGTCAAGCCAGGAACAAGGGGCAGAATATGATCTAACAGGGCCGGCAGGACCGACTGGCCGCTGTCCTCGGCCATCACATCCTGGAAGCGGGGGAAGGCGGCATAGGGCACGCCGCCGCCCTGCCGGAATGACTCGACGATGCCATCTTCCACCGAGCCGAGCAGGCCGATATACTGGGTGAAGGCAGCCATGTTATTGGGCGCCGCCGCGCGGGTGAGCGCCGCCGCATGTTCTTTAGGCAGGTGATAGGTATCGGTCAGCGAGTCATACTCAATTACCCGCCCGGTAACCATCGCCCCCAGCCACTCGCGGACATAGCGTTCGTGCAGGTCGGCAGCTTTGGCAATCTGGCTGATCGGCGCTGGTGGCAGTTCGGCCATTGTATCGAACAGGCCGGTGCGGTGGCCGATGCTGGTCATCAATGCCAGCGAGCCGTAGTTTAGAACATCCACCATTTTTTCAGTAAAAGCCTCTGCTTTTTGTTGATTGAAGCCATTCGTGCTCATTAGTTTTCTCCTTAAACTCGATCTGATTTATATCTTTGTTTATTAGAGTTGTTGCTGAATAAGGCAGAGAACATTTTAGGACACGGATATACACGGATTTCACGGATTTTTTTAATTTTTTAACTAATCTGTGTGTATCTGTGTTAATCCGTATCCAATTTCTTATTGAGCAACAAACCTATTGATGGCTCAGTATAAGTTATAAGGGATGGCTTGTAATCTACCAAAATATAGGTTTGGAGGTTGGGTTTCAGGGACAGAGGATTAAGCCAGTAAACCAATCTCTCTGGCGCGGGCAATAGCCTGGGTGCGGCTGGTCACATTGAGTTTGCCGTAAATCTGGCTGGTGTAAAATTTGGCCGTACCGACCGAAATAATCAGCTTGTCGGCAATTTGCTGATTGGTCATGCCCTCGGCAATGAGACGCAGGACTTCGAGTTCGCGCGGGGTGAGGGGGTCTACAAGAGCAGGGGAGCGGAGGGGCAGGGGAGCAGGGGGGAGGGAATTTTCCTCTACGGGTAGAAGTGCAGCCAGTTCTGTCAAAATCTGCTGGGTGACGATCTCAAAATTGCTGGAAGCGCCCCGGTGTTTGGCAGCCATAAAGTCATCAGGTGAAAGTTTGGCTTCGTAATGGCTCAGGAGTTGCTGCGCTCTGGCCCTAGTTTCAGAGTCGCTAGCCGGGTGCTGGAGAGCCAGGGCCAGTAATTTGACTCCCCGCTCCGGGCGGGCCGTTTGGCCGAAGAGTTGGGCGACGCCAACCAGGATGGCCAGGGTGAGCGGCACAAATTGCATGGCGCTCGTAATTTCGAGGGCTTCCCGGAAGTTTTGTTGCGCCGCCTGGTATTGGCCCAGGGCGCAGGTCGTTTCAGCCATACCGGAAAGGGACGTAGCCAGGCCGCCCCGGTCGCCAATTTCACGGTAAAGGGCCAGGCTTTGCTGATAGAGCTGCAAGGCTTCTGTGTACTCTTGTTGCAGCCAGGCAACCCAGCCCAAGTTACCGAGCGTAACGGCCCGGCCTTCCAGGTTATCAAACTCATCGGCCAGGGCGTGACTGGCCTGATAGTGCTGCCTGGCCTGGGCATAATCCTTAAGCGCCCTGGCTACGTGACCTAAACTCAGGAGGACATAGGCCATAAACCAGCGATTATCCGTTTCCTGGGTCAGGGTGTACGCCTGCTGGCCGTAACTCATAGCCGACTCGTATTCACCCCGGGCAAAAGCTGCCTCTGCCAGCACGTAGAGCGCTATTTGGAGATTCTGTTTATCGCCACGGGACTCGCTCAAACGGCGCGCCTCTTCGCCGAAGCGAGTCGCGTCGGCATAATCTCCCCTGATGTTGGCCAGTACGCCCAGGGCGATGAGCGGATCATTGGCAAAACCAGGCGGTGGGGGAATATCCAGCTCGGCCAAAATCGCCTGGCTTCGTTCCAAGACGTCTTTAGCTTCTTCCAACCGGCCCAGGCGAATATATTTCCAGCCTAACTCGACCAGGAGCAGGGCCAGGGTCACATCACGCTGGGGCGAGGATTCAACCTGGCTCACCGCGCTGACCCCTTTTTCCAGGGCTTCGGCCCCCTCGCGGAAGCGACTTTGGGCGTCACAGAACTGGTAATAAGCAAAGGCGGCTTTTTGAAGCTGGGTGATATCGGCCTGTTGGACAGCCCACTCCCAGGCCGCCCGGATATTTTCCAGCTCGGCGGCAATTTCGCGATTCGCCTCGCGCTGCCGGCTGCCGATGACATCTTCAGCCCGCCGGTGGAGAAAATCGGCATAATAGGCGCAGTGTAAGTCATACACCTGGGCCACGTCTGCGGGCGATAGGACCAACTGCTCGGCGGCATGCTGGCGCAGCAGTTCATGCATCTGGTAGTGGCCATCCGGCTCTGACCGGAGCAGAGATTTATCTACCAGCGATAGAAGAATCGGCAGGGAAGCTCGGGCCACGCGCTCAGCCGCCTCACGCCGAAATCCCCCCCGAAACACGGCCAGCCGTTTGAAGACGCTGCGTTCAGTTTCGCTGAGGAGCTGCCAGGAATAGTCAAACACGGCCCGCATACTGCGCTGCCGGTCGGGAACGTTACGCAGTTTGGTGGTCAAAAAATCGAGATTACGGGCAATTTCCGCCGCGATAACTTCGCTGGGCAAGGTTTTAACCCAGGAAGCAGCCAGTTCCAGGGCCAGAGGCACCCCTTCGACCAGTTGACAAATTCGCACAACAGGGGTTAGCTCGTCTGCCAGGGCAAAATCCCGGCGCATCCGCCGGGCGCGCTCGACGAAAAGCTGGACGGCGCTGTACTGCTCGATCTCCAGCATGGCCGTCTCTTCAAAGGGGCCGGGTTGGACAGGGGGCAGCGGGGAATCCGGGAAGGACAGGCCCTGAACAGGATAAAGCCACTCTTCTTGCAGGTTGAGCACTTCGCGCGAAGTGACCAGCAACTTGACCGCCGGACACACTTCTAAAATACCGGCCAGGGGGTCGGCGCCGCCGGTGCCGAGCAACTGCTCAAAATTGTCCAGTACCAGCAGTGCTTCTCTTTTATCCAGATAATGGAGCAATTCCTGGACAGGTTCTTCGTGACCGCGTAGCGAAAAATCCAGCGCATCGGCTATGGCGGAAGCAAGAAAATCGGCTGTATGAATGGGTTGGAGGTTAACCAGGTAAACTCCATCGGCAAAGGCGCCGGCGATTTCAGTGGCGACCTGGATTGCCAGCCGAGTCTTGCCAATTCCGCCGGGACCAATCAAGGTCAGCAGCCGGCAGGCCGGATCAGTCAACAGCTTGACAATTTCGGCCACCTCCTCAGCCCGGCCAATAAAAGGCGTTGCTTGGGGTGGCAGGTGGTGAACCCCGGTCAAAGGCTTCGATGGTTGCAGCATCGTTCGACCTACACCTTAAAATCTATCCTCTTGGGCTATAAATCAAGAAGTTTTGGCTGATACAGCTTTAGCCTTTAAACGAGCACCAAATTATCCCGATGAATAACCGTAGGGCCGTATTCATAGCCCAAAATATCGGCGATTTGGTGAGATTGTTTGCCATAGATGGTGCGCAAGTTGTCGGCGCTGTAGTTGGCGATGCCCCGGCCAATCTCCTGACCCCGCCCGTTCAAGACCCGGATGGTCGCTCCCCGTTCAAAACCGCCCAAAATTTCAGTAACGCCTACGGCCAGCAAACTTTTACCTGCCTGGGTTAAGGCTTTGGCTGCACCGTCGTCAATCTTGATTGACCCCTGAGCCGCCTCGGCTAAAATCCAGCGTTTACGGCTTTCGACGTGGCTCAACTGGCGAGGAAAGCGTGTCCCCAATGGTTCGCCGGCCACGATACGGGCAATACTGTCCGCGGCGTGGCCCGGTGCGATGACCACATCGGTACCAGAGCGCGTAGCTAATTCGGCGGCCTCGATCTTGGTGGTCATGCCGCCGGTGCCGACCGTACCGCTGCTGCCGCCGGCAATGGCTCGAATCGTCTCGTCAATGGTGACAACCTGGGGAATCAGCTCGGCGTTGGCGTTGCGGCGGGGGTCGGCGGTAAAAAGGCCCAATTGGTCGGTCAGGATGATAAGTAAATCCGCATCAATCAGGTTGGCGACCATAGCCGACAATTTGTCATTGTCGCCAAATTTAATTTCGTCCACGGCCACCACGTCATTTTCATTGATAATAGGCAGGATCTTATGTTGCAGTAACAGCAGCAGCGTATTGCGGGCGTTGAGGTAGCGGGTGCGATTAGCCAGGTCGGCCCGGGTCAGCAGCGCCTGGGCGACGACTACATTGTACATTTCAAAAATTTGCTGGTAGAGCGCCAAGAGCCGCCCCTGGCCCACCGCCGCCAGCATTTGCTTGTGCGGGATGTCTTTACGCTGGACCCGCCGATCTATACCCAGCAATTCGCGCCCGGTAAAAATGGCCCCGGAGGAAACAAGGATTAACTCATGGCCTTCCCGGCCAAGCTGAGCGATTTGGCGAGCCAGGTCAATCAAGCGGGGCCGGTGGATCCGCTCGGTGCCGGCCCGGAGCACGTTTGTGCCAACTTTGATTACGATCCTCATAGAAGTCAGCGAATGGTGAATGGCGGATAGCAGATAGCAGATAGCGAATGGTTACTTTAGCTGCTAGGTTACTCCCTACTTCCTACTCCTTGCCCCCTTCCCTCATCATCTGGCGAAGTTCGGTGTAGGCCGGGCGAGGGGTCCGGTCGGGGTTAAGGATGGCGTACCAGCGCATCGGTTCGGCGGCGGGATACCAGGGTACAGTGCTGAAGTCGAGGTTAAACAAGAAGAGCGCTTTGACAAAGGGCCACTCTTTTTCAACTTTGGTGTAGGCTCTGACCAGGTATTCGGCTTGCTGTTCCTGAGTAACGCCAACCGCCTCGTGTTCGTCCAAATCCCAACTGTTTTGCAGCACCCAGCCCGCTTCGGTAATCCAAATCGGGGTATCGCCGTCGCCGTTAGCCTGCATCACCTTGTACTGGTCTTCGACGCGGGCGAGGGAGAGGCCCCACGGATCGGTTTCGTCGGGGGCGCGGCCATAAGCGTAAGGGTGGCTGCCGAAGGCGTCGAAGTATCCTTTGGCCCCGGCATCGTACATACCCTGCAAGAAGCTCAAATCGCCGTAGGCTGTGGCCGAACCTTCGCCCGTTGTGGCCAGGCCGCCGCTGATAACCAGGGCGTCAGGATCAATCTTTTTGACGGCAGTATACGCTGTTTTGAGCATTTCAGTATAAGCCACCGGGTCAGGGGATTGGTTACCCCATTCGTAATCCAAATTAGGCTCATTCCAAATTTCGTAAGCAGCCACACGCCCTTGATAGCGCTCAACCAGGGCAGTCAGAAAATTGGCAAAATCGGCCAGATCGGTCGGTGGGTGGCTAAGGGCTGTCTCGGCGGGCCTGGCCCAGGCCGGTGTGCCATGCACCCGCAGCAGTATCTTCACCTGCTGCGCTCCAAACGCTTTGACCACATTATCCGGGTCAACCCACTGAAATTGACCCTGCTCCGGCTCGACGGTGCCCCAATTGACATAGCCCTTGGCCCAATCAAAGCCCAAATCGTTGACCAGATAAGTTACCCCCAGGTCGGCCAGGTTGACACCCGTCGCAAAACTGGGATTGGCCGGCAGTCTCAAGGCTGGAGCGGCCTGGACCACACTCTGAGTTGCGGGGGGGGTAAAGCTAGCCTGGGGATTAATCACCAGAAAATCATCCCAGGCTTCGTCGAGAGTGACTCGGATTGGCTGGCCCCCACTCGTTTTGAGCGCATAAACCTCGTGATTCCCTGCTTGCCAGGAGGTAAAGGTAAGCCACTGCCCATCGGCCGACCAACTGAGTGAGCCAATCCAGGTCTTGCTCTGAAAAAGTAGGTCCAAATTATCTGCCTCTGGGCCAATCAGATAAATGCCCGGCATATCGTCTTCGTTCCAACCAATAAAAGCCAGACGCTGGCTATCGGGCGACCAGGCCGGGGAAGTTCCTTTTAACGGGCCGGGGGTGATGACTTGCTCGTCGGTACCATCGGGCCGGACCCGGTAGATCTTTTCTACCCCATTTCGGACCGCAGCAAAAGCAATATATTTGCCGTCAGGGGACCAGGCCGGCAGGCGGTCCATTTCGTTATTAAAGGTAAGCTGGATGGCTGTGTCGCCTTCAAGATGCTGCACAAAGATTTCCGAGTCCCCATCGCGTTCAGAGGCAAAGGCAACGCTCTGACCACTGGGAGACCAGGTCGGGCTATAATCCCAGGCCTGGTCATTGGTTAAGTTACGGGGTGAGAGGGCAGCATCCGGGCTGTGGACATCCAGCAGCCAAATATCGCTGTTGCCGGAACGATGACTGGTGAACGCAATCATCTTCCCCTCCGGCGACCAGGCCGGACTCCAATCGGCAGTTGGGGAGTTGGTCAGGTCAACAATTTGGCCGTTCTGATTTAAGGCAAAAATATCGCCAACCCCGCTGCGGTCGGAAGCGAAGGCATAAATAAACTGGGCTGCCTCTTCTTCCGTGGCACAAGCCGAAAGGCCCAGAATTGCCCCAACAATAACAATAACAATCGCAGCGAAGGTTAGGCTTAAGTATTTCTTTAGCATACCCGGCCTAGTATAGCACCAGTAGCCACCAGGAGCAACAACGACCAAAGCAAACCAGCCAACTCCTATGACTTTTGGGCAAACCCCTGCTGCCCACAGGTACAACACTCTAGCTTATTTTTGAGTGGTCATTGGCAAATGAATAGTGACTAACGGGCGATGGGTTGATGACTTTTGGAACTGTTCAGCTCTATGTTTTTGCGGTATGCTGTAGGCGTAACAGATGGAGTGATCGAGGAGACTGTTATGACCGAACTTGCTATCATCATCCTGACAATGGTTCTCCTACTCGGCGCGGTGATTGTTGAGGAATTACGAATCCGCGCAGGAGGTTCAGAAAAGGATTAACTCCACATCAACTTAATAAACTTTCCGGTGGACGCTCAACCTAACAATCACCATCCCAATTCATCCTCTTCACCCATCACGTCTCATTATCCTCTTGCTTCCATTCCCATTTCCATTTCCACTCCGACTTCGACTTCCATCCTCACCTTCACTTTTACCTCTACCTCCACTTCCACTTCTACCTCTACCTCGACCCCGACTTCGACCTCCACGTTCACCCTTTCTTCCGCTTTGTCCTCATTCATTCAGTACCTGTAAAACGACCAGATCGGGCGTCTGGAAGGCTTAAAGTAAAGGACCGGCTCATAACCGGTCCTTTATTTTTTGGCGGCTTTGCTTTTTTAGGTAAGGCAGTGTAAAAATAACAAAAAATCCGCAGGAGGAACCCGGTGAAACAGGAAGTACCGACTTATACCATCGCCGTTATTCCCGGCGACGGCATTGGCCCAGAGATCATCGAAGCTGCTTGTGCTGTTTTACAAAAGGTGGCCGGCTTGCAGGGCTTCGGGATCAATTTCGAGCAGTATGAAGCTGGAGCCGGGGCTTATCAAAAATACGGTCAGGCTCTATCGAGCGAGACTCTGGCCAGCCTGCGCCAGGCCCAGGCCATCTTTAAAGGGCCGACGGGTTTGCCCCAGGTGCGCCTGCCCGATGGTACGGAAGCAGGGGTGTTAGGTGGCCGCTTACGCAGCGGCCTTGATCTATACGTCAACTTGCGGCCCATCAAACTTTATCCCAATGTGCCGTCTGCCCTGGCCAATCGCCGGGCAGGCGAGATTGATTGGGTCATGGTCCGGGAGAATACGGAGGGTCTTTACGCCAGCCGGGGCAATGGCGTGGTCGCAACCACTGGCCAGGCAGCCACCGATACGCTGATGATTACCCGGTTGGGCGCGGAGCGAATTGTGCGCTATGCTTTTGAAGAAGTCCGGCGGCGCAACGGCAAAAAACGAGTCACCTGTGTGGATAAAAGTAATGTGCTCCGTTCTTTTGCCTTCTTTCGCCAAATCTTCAAGGAAGTTGCCCAAAATTACCCTGATATTGAGCCGGAGACGATGTACGTTGATGCTGCCGCTCAGGCTCTGGTGTTGGAGCCGGATCGTTTTGATGTCATTGTCACCGAGAATCTCTTTGGCGATATTTTAAGTGACTTGGGCGGAGCAACGGTCGGTGGTATTGGGGTGTGCGCCGGGGCCAACATTGGCGACCATTATGCCTATTTCGAGCCGATTCACGGTTCGGCACCTGGCCTAGTCGGAACCGGGCGGGCGAATCCTCTGGCTGCCATCCTGGCCGGCGGGCTAATGCTAAATTATCTGGGCCGGCGTGATGCCGCCGCCAAAATTGAGCAGGCCGTCGAGCATGCCTTTCAGCAAAAAGCCATTGTTTTGAAGCCTGACGGTTCCACTGAAACCGGCACTCAGGCAGTGAGACAAGCTATTATTGATCAGCTTTCAGCATAGGAGATGGTGGTGATCACTGTTCTATTTGTTTGTATGGGCAACATTTGCCGTTCGCCGATGGCGGAAGCGGTGTTCAAGGATTTAGTGGCGCGTGAGGGCCTGAGCCAGCAGTTCTACATCGATTCCGTGGGAACCGATGCCTACCATATTGGGGAACCTGCTCACCGTGGCACCCGGCGGGTGCTGGCCGAGCAGGGAATTCGCTGCGATAGCACCGCCCGGCAGGTAACCCGGACCGATTTGGAAAAGGCGGACTATATCATCGGTATGGACCGCTCTAATGCAGCCGATTTACAGGCGATGATGCCCAGAGGCTCCCTGGACGGCCGTCTGAATCTGCTGCTTAGCTTTGCCGGGGGCCGACGCGCCGCCGGCGCCCTTGACGTGCCTGACCCTTATTACGCCGGCAATTTTGAAGACGTTTTCCACCTGGTTACGGCGGGGTGTAAGGGCTTGCTGGCCCATATTTGCCGTGAGCAGGGGATATAGAATCAAGGAAACGGAATGGCTTTACCGGCAGCACTTGCTTCTTGTCTGGAGTCTCATTTAGGCCAGCTAATTGAGACTATACCGGTCAGTGGCGGCGACATTAGCCAGGCGGCGCGGGTGCGCTTGGCTGGCGGCGTTCAAATCCTGGTTAAGTGGCGCTCAAGCTCACCCTCTGGTCTATTCAGTGCCGAGCACCGCGGGCTGGAATTGCTGCGCTCGGCAGGGGCGCTACGAGTACCGGAGGTGTTAGCCCAGGCTGAGGCGACAGCCAATTCTCCCGCCTTTATTGCCCTGGAATGGCTCGACCTTGGCTCTAAATCAAGTCAAAACGCCGAAGCTCTGGGACACGGCCTGGCCGTCCAGCACCGTGCGCTCGCCTCCTCTTTTGGTCTGGATCAGGCCAATTTCATCGGCTCTAATCCCCAACCCAATCATCAAAGCGACAACTGGGTCAGCTTTTTTCGCGAGCAGCGGCTGGGCTTTCAGATGGAGTTGGCCGGACGCAATGGCTTCCTTCCAACTAACCGCGCCCGCCGTCTGGAAGCTTTACTGGCTCGCCTGGGTGCTTGGCTGCCCGCCCAGCCCCCGGCCTCTCTCCTGCACGGCGACCTGTGGGGCGGCAACTGGCTGGTCACTGCTTCTGGCGAACCCGTCCTGATTGACCCCGCCGTTTACTACGGCCACCGTGAAGCCGACCTGGCCTTTACCGAACTCTTCGGCGGTTTTCCGGCAGCTTTTTATGCCGCCTATCAAGCCAGTTGGCCGCTGGATAGTGGCTATGAGGAGCGCAAAGACCTCTACAACCTCTACCACCTGCTGAACCACCTCAATTTGTTTGGCGAGAGCTACGGCGGTAGCGTTGATTCGATTTTGCAACGATACGTGGGTTAGTCGTGAAACGTAAAGACCTCAATTCCAACCCTTAGTTTTGCCTGCCAGGGTCTTTGGCTCTGGTCACATTTTAGCCAATGCTTGCTCCAAATCGGCAATAATATCCTCTGCCTCCTCGATCCCTGCCGAAAGACGAATCAGCCCATCGCTGATGCCGATTTGGGCGCGCGCTTCCGGTGAGAGGGAGCGATGAGAACTGGTGGCCGGATGGAGCACCAGGGTATAAATGTCACCCAGGGTGGTAGCAGGCAGGCACAGCTTGAGGCGTTCCATAAAGCGAAAAACTGCATTTTTGTCGGCCTCGGCGATTTCAAAAGAAAGCACTCCGCCAGAGCCGCGCTCCCCAAAAAGCCGGCGGGCCAGTTGATGTTGCGGGTGCGCTGGCAGGCTGGGGTGATTGACCCGGGCGATTTGCGCCTGCTCTGCCAGCCAGGCAGCGATACGAGCCGCATTGCCCACCTGTTTTTGCATTCTCAGCGGTAGAGTTTTCAGGCCGCGCAGAGCCAGCCAGGATTCAAATGGTCCCAATATTCCTCCAACGATAAGCGTCAAGTCGTACAATTTGCGCCGGTTGGCCGCGGAGGTGACGACAACCCCGGCCATCACGTCGCCGTGGCCGCCGATGTACTTGGTGGCGCTGTGAATCACAAAATCGGTGCCGTGGGCCAGGGGGGTGAAAAGATAGGGAGTGGCAAAGGTGTTGTCCAGCAAAAGCTGGGCGCCGTAGCGATGGGCTAACTCAGCCAGGGCCGGGGCATCGGCGACCTTCAGCAGCGGGTTGGAGATGGTTTCGGCTACCAGGGCTACCGGCTGCATCTCGACCAGAGCAACCTCGACGGCGGCCAGATCGGCTACATCTACCAGGCGGACAGCAGCGCCCAATTCGGCAAAGAGGCGATTGAGCAAGGTGTAGGTAGCGCCGTAAACATCCAGCGCAGCCACAACGGTGGTTCCGGCCCGGACACCAGCGGCCAACAGGGCAGCGTGCATGGCTGCCATACCCGAGGCAAAGGCGTAGGCTGCCTCGCCCCCTTCCAAATCGGCTATCGCCGTCTCAAAAGCAGCAACCGTCGGGCTGCCGTAGCGAGGGTAAACGTAACCCTCCTGGGTAGTGGCAAAGATGGCGTCGAGGTCATCCATACTTTCGTACACAAAGCCGACAGTAGGGTGAATCGGGGTGACAACCGGGGTATAGTTGCCTTGGGGCACGCGCTCACCGGCATGAACGGCGCGGGTGGCAAAGCCTTGGTTTGGCATGATCTTATTCCTCTCTGATGAAAAATATATTGGTTAAATTCCTCTGCCCGCAAGCAAACCCACCAGCGCCCCGCCGGCAATCAGCCAGGTCGAATTGACCTTGTAGCGCAGCAGCAGCACCGCCGCAGCCAGGGCCAGGGCAATCGTCAGCGGGTCAACCAATGAGGCCCGGCCGAGCTGCCAGGTCACCGCAGCCATCAAGCCCAGCGAAGTCACATTCACCCCGTCCAGCAGGCTGCCGGTCCAGGGGGAACTGCGCAGTCGGGGGATGAGGGGATTGCTGAGGGCGACAAAGACGAACGATGGCAGAAAAATTCCGAGGGTAGCCAGCAGTGCGCCAGATGGACCGGCCAGGATATAGCCAATGAAAGTGGCGGTGGAAAAGACAGGGCCGGGCGTCACCTGGCCGATGGCAATGGCGTCAAGCAACTGCGGGTCGGTCAGCCAGCCGAGGCGGACCACCAAATCGGCGCGCAGGAAGGCCAGCAGGACGTAGCCGCTGCCGTAGAGCACCGAGCCAATTTTGAGAAAAATGAGAAACAATTGAAGTAAGCTGACCGGGGTAGCAACTAACGGCATTCCCAGCCCAGGCAGCCCTGCCATCAGGATTGTCAACCCCGGCCGGGGTCGTTGCCGCCAATTCTGGCCGAGCATGACGACCAGCCCGCCCACGATCAGAAGCATAATTTCGTTAAAGCCAAAGAAATAAAGGATCAGGACGGCCAGGCCAACTCCACCTGTGAGGAGGCCTTTGATGGCCTTGGGCGTCAGCGACCAGAGGGCCTGGGCAATGACGGCCATAATGACCGGTTTGACGCCGTACAACAGCCGGTCCGCCGCCGGCGTTGTGCCGTACCGAACATAAGCCCAGGCTAAGGCCAGGGTAATCAAGGCCGCCGGGGTGATAAAACAGACTCCGGCCAGGATAAGACCCGGCCACCCGGCCCGCACAAAGCCCAGGTGGATGGTCATTTCGGTGGAATTGGGGCCGGGGATTAGGTTAGTGGCCCCGAGCAGGTCAAGAAAGCGCTGCTCGTCCAGCCACTTGCGCCGTTTGACCAGCTCATCGTGCATGAGGGCAATATGGGCGGCCGGTCCGCCAAAGGCCGTCACCCCAAGTTTGAGGAAGAAAAAGACGACCTCGGCCAGGTCAGGCGGCGCGGTTGAAGCCGCTGGGGGTGGGGAGTCAGCAGGCATAAACTTTCCCGGTTGCGCGTTCAAAAATTTGGCTGATGATACCACAGGCTGAGGTGAAAGCCTAATCTGGCCAATTTGACGGGACTATCCCGGCGTCGCGCCCTTCTCCCCACGCAGAAATTTGACTCGTACAAAAGCACGCCGCCTCTTTGGCGCTGATAATTTGACAACCTGAGTACACTTCTTACAATCCCATTTTATATTTTTTGGAGGAAAGAGATTAATGACCAAAAGACGACATGGCGAACTGGCTTTCAAACGAAGCAGAGCCAGGGCAGTTGAGAGTCAAAGCAAAGTCCCGGCCTGGACCTGGATGGCCGGCGGCGGCGTTCTGCTGGTGTTGGCCGTTATTGGGTTGTTTTACCTGGGCAACCAAAGACTTGGCCCGGTCAGCGACGATATTGAAGGAGCGCTTATTTTTCCCGAGCAGGGGCGGGGACATCAAGAGGGGGATATTGTTTATCCGGAGGATGCGCCTGTCGGCGGTATTCACAGCCCGGAGTGGCTTAACTGCGGCATCTACGAGCAGCCGGTGCGCCGGGAAAATGTGATTCACTCGATGGAACACGGGGCCGTCTGGATTGCTTATCAGTCCGAGCTGCCGACCGAACAGGTCGAAACCTTGCGCACTCTGGTCCGGCAGGAGCAGGCCGGGACACAGGAGCGCTGGATTGTGCTGGCTCCCCAACCCGGCCTGGATGACCCAGTTGTGGCTTCCGCCTGGAGGGTGCAACTGCGCCTGGATGACGCCTCGGACCCGCGGCTGGTTCAATTTGTCAAAAAATACCAGAAAGGGCCGTACTACCCGGAGCCGGGCGCGACCTGCACCTTTGGCGGTATCGGCGAACCGATGAGCTAAAGGATTTATGATTGATGGATATTTTAGTATGAGATAGGTCTGTTGACAATTGCCGATTTCGTACGCCGAGTGTGCTCCAGAACATACTGAAACGTGCAAAATTGGCCCGAAAATTATCCTGAAGCAAAGCGGGCGATAGCCATCTCGAAGGGTACGTTTTCGGGATAACTCGCTGAAATTTCCCTCCCGAAATAAAGCTATTGACCCGGATAAGGCTGATCTCGGTCACTAAACTTTGGGAGGATATGCCATGCTAAATTAAGATTTGACGGATGAGGAAGACATGGTAAAATAAGGACGTAGTTGTATATTCTGCTGTCCGGGAACATATTGTTTGCCTTAAGATAGTGGTCATATTTCCTGGCGACGTAGCCAAGTGGTAAGGCAGAGGTCTGCAAAACCTCTGCCCTTAGAAGCCAGAAACTAAACCGAATATCGTCTTTTTATTTTCGCCCGTCAGGGGAGACCAGACCTTATCACGCCCCACCGGCGACCCCGGCGGGGCTTTTTGTTTGCGGGCAAACGAGAGGAAGGGAGAGGTAGGAGAAATGAGCCGAGACATACGACAAAGAGTGATCCCAGATACCAATGAAATAGGAGTCGCCAAGATCGCAGTTGCCCTGCAATTGGTGACAGCCGGAAGTGCCTACAGTGATTACCGGGATAATGTGCAGGCTTTTGTTAATGCCTACGAAGTTGTCAATGCGTTAATTGGGGCAGGCAAGAAAACTCCCGAAGTTCAGGAGTTGCTGGACAAATTGATGAAGGGTTCTTAACCCAGTAAGTGTATCAACAGATCGATTCGCGCTCGGAATTCATCGGGGTCCAGCAGAGTTTTCCCGCCGCCGGTCAGGCGAAGTCGTTCGCTGGCTAAACTGGCAAACTCAAGAGCATCTAACCAGCGTTTAGGAATCGCACACGGAGAGGCCGATCTAGTCTCGCTGTCCAGGTTGATTTCTTCTCGGATGATCTGGCGCAATCGTTCTTCGTCCATACATTCCTCCTTGAGAGCTATTTTATGAGCGGTCAATCCAAATACTCGACCGAGGAAATAAGACAGATACTTACTGAATTGATCGAGGATTGGCGTTCGCGGCAGGAACCACCGGCTGAGCCAGGGGAGTCGCGCTTTGGTCGCTTGCAAAAATTGCCGCCGATGCTCAACCAAGAGGCTCTTTTGGAGATTCTTCCTAAGCTCCTGGCAGCCAACAACGAGCGGCTTCTGGAAGAGGTGAGGCGGATACTTAGCGCCCCTCCGCCCAGGGCTTGATTACCCCATTGTGGTACGACTGGATGCCGTCAAGGACTACCTGGCGTCCTCTGAGCGCGAGCATCAGCGCGACCAGGCTGAGCAGGATTGAGAAAACAGGCAGGTACTTCATAGGAGCCATTTTACCATGCCCGATTCCCCTAGTAAAGACACCCTCACAGAACTGAACGGCCTATTGACTAAGCTCCCCCCTGGGACTAAACTACAGGTGACGCTCCCAAATGGAGAGACCCTCGTGGCCGAAAACGACCGCAAAACCAAAGCGCAGTTGATCGAAGAGAACCCCCAGCTCCGCGCCCTCAAGGGCCGGGGCATTACTATTTCCGAGGCGGCCGAGAAGTATGGCGTGCCGAGAACGACAATTGAAAAATGGGTTTACCGCTCCCGTGATGTCTCCTTTGTGGACGAGGCCAGCTACCCCAAGCTGATTGACGAGGCCGAGGTTGCCCTGTGCGCCGGCATCTATAAGAAGCGCAAAAAAGAAGCGGTCATCCCTAACATCCCCTTCTTTGACGAAGAAGGCTTCCTCGTGGAAAACGTCAAGCACCCCCACCGCTCCCGCCGGCTAAAGCAAGCCGCCTGATGGATGATCGTTACCCTTACCCAAAAAGCGTTTGATTACGAACGCTGGCTGCGCCGGCCTGTCTGGCAGCGCTGGCTCATAAAGCAAAAAAACGCCTGGTCCTCAGAGGCCAAAGCGCTGTTGGTTGCTGTAATCGGCGGCGTGGTCAGTGCTGTTTTGACCACCTGGGTTCTCCATCTGTTGAATCTTCTGTGATTCGGCCCTGAACATCCAATAACTGGCCGTCGCGCCCGCGGCGATTCCAATCAATAGCGCCAGCGCCAGGCCCCCCAGGCTTCCGGCCAGCCTGGACCCGCTCACAATGATCGCCCCTAAACTGGTTCCTATTGCCAGGCAGCTTGCCGTTACCGCAAACTGCACCCCAGTTCTAAAAATCGCCAGCGTCTCCCGCAGGAGATTTTTTGATTCCTCGTCCATCACAGACCTCCTTGCTTAAAAATAACCTCAGAATCTACCTATTATACCCCAAAAGCGGCTTTTTTGTTGAAATTGGTTCGCACTACCCCTTGACAAGTTGTGAGAACTCATGGTATGATAGACCCAGTTTCATGGGCGGCCCATGCCGCCCCCAACCTGTAGCGGGTAGCTCAGAGGAAAGAGCAGCGGCGGCCGCCCCCTCTCCCCGGAGAGGGAACAGAGCAGCAGGACGCGGGTTCGATCCCGCTCCGCTACCAGTGCCCACAACGGAGTGTGAACCAATGAACCAAGAACGCACCGTCAAAGTCACCCTCGAAGGCGACCCCCTTTTCGTCGAGGCCATCACCGACCGGCTCAAAGAGTGCCTCGACGTGACCTGGGTCTCCAAAGACCAGCACATCAAGCTCAGCAACCACATCCGGCGCTACCTGCGGGTCAGGCCCCTGTCTGCTCCCCTCCCTCTGGGACGACCAACGGGAGGGCAGAGCGGGATTGGGGGAGGGCCGGGAGCAACCTCATGACCACCAATCCCTACCTCGGTAAAAACCCGCTCAACCAGGTCGTCCTCACCCCCGCCGACCTGCGCCTGCTCATCGCCGCCGCCCAGCGCGCTCTCACCTGGAACGAGGAGGTCTACCTCTCCGTCTACACCCTCAACGACCCCAAATTCCTCCTCTGCCCCAGGGCCGCCTACGACGAAGAGGTGGCCCGCTATGCCCGTGAGCGCCCCCAGGAGGCCCGCCCATGACCACCCCCAAGCCCACCAACGTCCTGGCCATCGCCCTTTACCTCCAGGCCCAGATCACCGAGGGCCGGCTGGCCCAGAAGCTCGGCTGCGACCGGCTCGAAGCCCGGCAGCGCGTGGCCGACTTCCTCAACACGGCCATCGCCAATGCTTCGGTCCCCATCGAGCGCATCCAGACCCTGGAGCAGCGCCTGGCCACGGCCCATGCCCAGGTCGCCCGGCTGCAACTGGAGATTGCCGAATTGCAGCAGGACCTGGCCGCCGAGCGCCACCGCCTGGCCGACCTCGCCCACGAGAAAGGAGTGCCTATGGACTGACCGGCCCCTGACCCCTAATCCCTGACCCCTATTTTTAGAAAGGAGCTTTTACCCCATGTTTTGCCAATATTGCAACGCCATCGCCGCGCGCTACACCAACCCGCCACTGTGCCCGGTCCACCTTGACCTGTCCATCCTGGTGGAGTGGATGGAAAATCACAGCCAGCCTCTGACCGTCTCCGAGGCCCAGGATCTCCATGCCCGCTGCATCGCCAACAGCGGCGATTGGACCATCACCGCCGAGCAGATCGCCGAACTGCTGCCCGGCTACCTGGCGGCCACAAAAAAAGCGGCGCTCTCCACCCAAGAGAGCGCCGCCAATTTGGTCACACCTGCGGAGGCATGAACCAATGAACCAGGCACAGTATACCACACAACCGGGGCAAATATCAAGCCCCACTTCTCCCCTCCCCAGGGGAGGGGTTGGGGGAGGACGCTGGCGGCGCTTCCCCCGGCGGCGGAGCAACCACCTCGGCACTTACGATCCCCTCAATCAATTCGTCGCCGCCTACACCATGCAGGCCGTCTTGGACTACATCAAGCCGCCCAAAAACCTGCCCGGCCACCACCTCCAGACCGCCTGCGAGTTCGTCCACTCGCCCGAAGGCCGCGACCTCATCGCCTACACCGGCCGCCTGCCTCAATCGCTCGTACGCCGGGCGCTGGAGAGCCACCTGCCGGAATGGGAGGTGCAGCCATGAGCGCCCTGACCCGCACTCACCCCGACCTGGCCCGCGAGGGCGCGTTCCTCAAGAGCTGCATCTCGACCCTGGTCGTCACCCTGGCCGGCGCCAGCGAGCGGCTGAGCCAGCTCCGCCAGCAAGAGACCGAAATGGAGCTGCTGACCCAGACCACCCACGTCCTGCTCCTGAGGAGCGTGATGGCCTCAAGCGGCCTGATCGTCCCGGCCGGCATGCAGGGCAAGGTCTTCGCCACCTACCAGGACGAAGAGAGCGGCGAAACCGGCTGGGTCGTCCAGTTCGGCCCGCTCATGGCCCGCGTGCCGCTGCGCGGTGGCCAGGGCACGCCGGTGGGAGGTGATGGCGCATGAGCACGACCGTCATCCTCATCAATACCCTGGCCGAGTTCGTGGCCGAAGTCCCGCCGCCGGCAGTGGTCCGGCTCAACCTGACCGAGAATAACGAGCACACCAAGATGTTCACCTACCTTCACATCAACCTCAACCTCCAGGCCCTCAACGACCAGGGCCACGTCGTCTGGCTGCACGACAGCCATACCCTGGAAAAAGTTGTTGGCAGTAACGATTTCTGGCGGCCCGCGCACAAGTCCATCTACCGGCAAATGCCCCAGGCCCAGCGCATTGTCCGTGCCTGGCTCACCGCTCGCGGCTACGAAGTGCGTGGAGGACAGTTCGGACTCCCCGCCGACATCAAGCCGGTCCGGGGCGCGTTTGAGTGCGTGGACTGGGTCAAGGAAAACGAAGAGACCTTCCGGGCCGAGCCGGCGCAAGAAGAGAGCCAGGAGGTGGCCGCATGAGCGCCAAGAGCAAGCGAGCCACTTCCCGCGACCTCAAAATCACCCGCATCAGCCAGGCCCACGTCGCCCCCGGCATGTCGTTGGCCCAGTGGAACGAGATCGTCCTCCAGAAGCACGGCATCCCGGCCCGCGCCAGGGCCGATGCCTGGGAGAAGATCCCGGAGACCACGCTCGACGCCATCATCGCCGACCTGAGCGCCGTGATCTCTCCCCGCCCTCTGGGAGGGCAAGGAGGCGCCGCATGACCACCGTCGAAGCCCTCGAAATCGCCATCGCCCTCCTGCGGGAGAAAACCCAGATGGACCGCCAGGCCGCCCGGATCAACGAAACCCGGCCCGAGCTGGCCCGCCACGTGGACAGCCATGCCGTCAGCCGCTACCAGCGCCACATGCAGGCCATCGCCCTGCTGAGCGACCTGAAGCAGCGGGAGAAGGAGGTGCAGCCGTGACCACCATCGTCTACCTCCCGCGAACAAATTATCGGCCCCTGCCCTCCATCCCCACCCCTCAACCCAAGCCCTCCCTGGCCTGGCTCGTGCTGGCCCTGGCTCTTGGCGCGCTGGGCGTCAACCTGGCCGCCGCCCTGATCGCCGCCGGCCTGGCCGCGCCCGCCGCCTACAGCCTGGCCCTATTGCCCTGCTCTATCGGCCTCGGCCTGGCCCTGGCCGTCGCTTACCTGGAGGTGACGCCATGTCGTGCTCACGCCTGGTCGGGAGTATAGCTATGATCTTCCTCGCTGCGGGTCTCGGTCTGTACGCTCACCACGTCGCCGGTCGGCAAATCGCCCTGGCCATCACTGTTGCGTCCTGGTCGGTCGTCGCCTTTATGGTCGCCCGGCTCAGCCTGGCCCTGGTTGCGGCCTGGGACAACACCCGCACCGGCTGGAAATCTAACCGGGAGCAGCTTGCCCAGCAGCGTCACTTCACCCGCAAAACGGCCGCCGAGGCCAGCCAGGCCGAACGCGAGGCCGCCGTCCTGGTCGTCACCGCCGGCCACGACCAGCAGATCCTCATCCGCGACGAAGGCCACGTCCAATGGCGGCCAGCCCACCTCGACCCCCGCCGCTACGCCAACGGCTTGCCGTCCGACCCTACGCCCTTTGAAATCGCCCTGTGGCAGGTGTGGCAGCAGTCACACGGACCGCGACTCCCCTCTCCCCAGGGGAGAGGGGCGGGAGGTGAGGGCCTACTCCTCCCTGCCGGCGCGCCGGGCTACGAACTGCCTTCCCTCGTCCGCTGGACCGATGTAATCCCCGGCGGCCGCGGCGACCTGCACAACCTGGTCCTCGGCCTCTACCTCAACGCCCAGGGCCGGCTCGCGCCGCTGTCCCTGTCCCTGTACGACCTGTTCCACACCATCGCCGCCGCCTCGTCCGGCTGGGGCAAATCGGCCTTCATCTCCTCGATCCTGGCCCAGCTCGCCACATGCCCCGACCCGGTCGAGTTCGTGCTCATTGACCAGCAGATGCACGGCCTGGCCGGCTTCCGCGACTGCGACCGGCTGCGCTATCCCCTCCTCCAGCAGCCGGACGAGATCCTGAGCGCCCTGCACGAGGTCTACCGGGAAGCCATCGAGTACCGGGCGGCCCTGCTGGCCCGCACCGACGCCGACGACCTGGCCGAGTACAACGCGCGCGCCGACCATCCCCTGCCGCCCATCGTCGTGGCCGTGGACGAGGCCGCCAGTTTGCTGGCAAACAAGGAGATCGGCGCTGCGCTGAAGCGCCAGGCGTGGGAGCTGCGCAAGTTCGGCGTCTACCAGATGCTCGCCCTGACCAGCGTCAAGGGCACCACCATAGACACCGACCACCGCCAGCAGTTCAGCAGCAAGATCCAGCTTCACGCCAACGACAAGGCCCAGGCCCGGCTCCTGCTCGACGCGACCCAGGCGACCGAATTCCCGCCCGGCCGGGCCGTCGTGGACGTGCCCGGCCTGCCGCCGACGGTCGTCCAGACGCCCTATATCCACAAGCGCGAGCTGCGCAGCCTGCTCGGCCAGACCGGTGCGCGGCCCAGCCCTCCTCCACCTCTGGGGGAGGGGCTAGGGGTGGGGGCCGAACCAACCGCCTACCAGCGCCACACCCTGGCCCTGTGGGAAGATGGCGAGCGCGCCCTCTCGGCCATCGCCCGCCAGGTCTACGGCGACGGCGGCGGCCGGCAGGTCGAGCTGGTCCGCACCACCCTGGAAAAATTCGGCCGCATTGGCCCTTAGCTGTACGTACCGTACCTTCGCGAAATCAGCCCCAAGCGGGCACGCGCGGGAGGTACGTACAAGGAGATAAACAACATGGACGAACAACTGACCTTTTTCAACGCCCTCACCGGCCAGACTGTCACTGCGCAGGACTGGCAGTTGCAACTCAAACCCGGCGACTACTACGCCATCGAGCGGCCCACTGCGGCCACGGTAGACGCGAAGGGCCGGGTCAACTATTTTGACGATGTTCCGACCGTCTACGGCCAGATCATCACCAACATCGCCGAAAAAGACGAGCCGGCCTACAAGTTCGGTCACTTCCTGGTGCGCGGCTTCAGCCAGTGGTGTCCCGAAGGCGAGCTGGGCCTCTTCAACATCTGCGAGGCCACCCGCCAACTGACCGAGGCCCAGTTCAACGCCGCTCGTGCCGCTGGCTGGCCGCAGGAGGTTCCCGATGGCAACTACAACTCCACCCCGCCAGCCGCGCCGGAAATCATCGAAGTCCATAACGCCTGGACCATCTACGGCACCAACGCCGATGGCAGCGAAGCGGACGTGCCTTTGGTCATGCACGGGCGCGTGCAAACCTGGGGGGATCCCCGCTGGATTTACCACCGCTTCGACTTCGAGTGGCTGAGCGCCCCGTCCGGCAAAATCTACGTCAATCACGCTCACTGCTGGACCGACCTCAAGCGCGAGCCGGGCGAGTATGCCAATCTCTTCGCCAACCTCATCGCCGAAATCCTCATGCCCGGCACATCGCCGCAATTGTGCGGGCGCGACTACCTCGATGATGATGATTTTTGGTTTGAGGAATGGGGACCACGCCCGCCCTTTTGGGATAGTCCAAAGGAGGACTGGGACGACCTTGACGACGATGACGACGACTGGCTGCTTGATGAGGAGGACTCCCATGCCTAAAATGACCGCCAAATACTCATCCGCCCTGGTCGCCGCTCGCGCCGCCACGCTCTCCACCAACGGCGACCAGGAGGCCCTCTACCAGCGCCTCAACGCCGCCGGCCTGTGGTGGGACAGCAAAGCCGGCGAGTGGATGAACTTTAACACCCTCCCGGCCAACGACCCCACACCCAAGCTGATGATCCGCGTTTGGGCCGTGGGCGACCAGGTCAACGAGCGGGCCGACGACATCATCAAAGGGCTGCGTGGCAAATTCAAACTCATCCAGCGCAGTGGCCCCTATCCCTGCCGCCCGCCGCAACAGAAAGAGAGCCGGGTCTATCTCGAATTCCTGCCCGACGACGGCCAGCGCGGCACCCTGGACGAGATCGTTCGCGAGAACGATCCGGCCGCCATTTTAATTGACTAAATCCATACCTAGAAGGAGCAAACCAATGACCACCCAAATCGCCCTCGATGGGGGCTTCGGCAACACCAAAATCGCCTGGAAAAACGGCAACGGCCGCATCCACGTGGAGCACTTTCCCTCGGTCGTCGGCTTAGGCCAGGCCGACCTGGGCCTGCTGACCACCGGCCTCAACGGCCGCCACCGCCAGGTCAAGCCGTTCATCGTCGAATGGGACGGCCTGCAATACCTGGCCGGCCCCAACATCCACCGCTGGTCCCGTCCAGTCGAGCGCCTCGACTTCCAGCGCCTCTACGAAGGCCCGGAGGCCAAAGCCTTGACCTACGCCGCCCTGAGCCGTCTCTTCCCCCCCTCTGGGGGGGCAGGGGGAGCCTCTGAGGGTGAGGTCTCCGTCCTGGCCGGCTTCCCTGTGGAAATCCTCCAGGACCGCGCCAGGGGTCTCCAGGCCCTGGCCGGCCTGAAATCCTGGCTCGTGGGCCGGCACGCCTTCTGCGTGGACGGCAGAGCCTACACCGTCACGGTCCGGGCCGTCAAGGCGATGGCCCAGCCGCTCGGCTCTTACTTCCTCTGGGGCCTGGACGAAGACGGGCGCTGGATCCGCCCCGTGGCCGACTTCGACGCCCCTGTGGCCGTGGCCGACATCGGCTTCAATACCCTCGACCTGTTCGGCATCGAGCGCGGCCAGGTCGTCAGCCGGCTCACCGGCGGCCAGGCCCTCGGCATGCACCGCGCCGCGACCGCCATCAAGCGCTACGTGCGCAGCGCCTACCAGGTCGAGCTGTCGCTCAGCCAGGCCGACGAGCTGATCCGCGAGCACGTGCGCGGGCGGGAGGCCCTGGTCCACCACCTGGGCGCGACGGCGGCCATCAACCCTATCGTCCAGCAGGCGTTGGACGAATGTTTCGCCGCCATCAACGAATTTTTGCGCGAGCACTTCCAGGCCGGCAGTTTCCGCACCCTGCTCCTGACCGGCGGCGGGGCCGAGGCCCTACGCAAGCCGCTGCTGAAGCACTACCCGGCGGCGGTCTGCCTGCCGGAGCCGGTCTGCGCCAACGCCAACGGCCTGGCCCGCTACGCCCGCAAGCTGTTCAAAGCCGACACGCCCATGCCGGGCGCATGAGACAGGAGGATGACCATGCCCGTTCAAACCAGGCCGGCCCGCACCAGGCCGGTCAAACGAAAAAACGGTCGCGCCGTCCCGCCCATCCTCCCGCGGGAGCCGCTGACCCGCAAGGCGTTCCAGGCGATCAGCGAGTATGCCGGCATCCGGGCCAGCAAAAACGGCCTGCACATCCACCATTTTATGGTCGAGTGGGTCCTCGAAGCCGAGCGTATGCGCCGGGCCGACCTGTACGCCTGGCTGGAGGCGCGCGGCTACAAGTGGCAGCCCAGGCTGGGCTTTTGGAAAGCCGAGGAGGTGAAGCAGTGAAACCTAAATTCAAATCTGACGCCCGGCCCAGCGACACCAAGTCGGTCGTCCTGCACAAAGAAAACGACGCCCGGCTCCTGGCCCACCTGGCCACGATCAAGCGCGAGTCCGAGTTCTGGCGGCGCGCCGGCTACTTCTACCTCGACTTTATGGCCTGGCTCTCGACCCAGCCTGAAGCGCCCGACCCCAACCGGCCCTTCGTCTACTACCAGCGCTGGCTGGAGTCCCACCCAACCCCCGACCCCCAATCCCCGCCCCCCATTGATCCGGCCTCCCTCTCCGCCTCCCTCCTCCCCGGCGTGCGCGACGTGGTCGAGGCCGCGCTGAGCACGGCCCTGGCGGGAGCGAGCTTTCTCCTCTCTCCCCCTGGGGCCGGGGGTGAGGGCGAGCTGGCCGACCTGTTCTCAGCCGAGCTGGTGCTGGAGTGAGGTGCGAGATGAGCCAACAATCCCTTTTTAATCTCATTGCTAAAGGAGGCCACTTTTTTGCCGCCAAGGGCTTCGTTTCCAATGGCTTTGTCGCCAAGCGGGTCAATGACTGGCACTGCGACCATGAGGGCTTGGCGCTGATGGTCCATCGTTACGCCGACCAGGACCGGAACCAGCACTGGCTTGTCCCGGCCCACGTCCTGGCCGAGCTACCGCCAATAAACGAATTCCCGCGCTCCCTTGTTTTTGCATCCAACGAGGCCAAGCCTCCCTATGACCTAGACCAACTTTTCTTTGTCAATGCTGACCCGTACGAACTTATTGTCGGTGGTCCCTATCTCGATAGTGAAGAGGGTCCGTTTGTCACCTATCGCTGCTATCGAGCGGAAGCGTCCAATGGCTCACCAATCCCCATAGTTACTTTCTACGACGTTGATGGCGACCTCATCGGCTTTGTCGCCGGCTTGTGGATCGAAGAGCGACGCCAGGAGATACAGGCTGCCCTTGACGCGGCGCTGGCATCGAAGCCAGGGGAGACAAGCCAATGACCGACTTCCACTGCATCTACTTCGACGCCGACGACCGGGCCGACTTCATCGCCTGGGTCGAGACGCGGCCGGAAGGGCGCTGGCATGTGCTCATCGGGTCTGACGACACGCCGACTAATATCGTCATCCGGGTCACGGCCTGGGTAGCCTCGGCTCGCGGGCCGGAGGTCGTGCGTTGGTTCGCCGATCAGCTACAGGCGGATAGGATCGTCGTCCGCGCCTCGAAAAAGCTCGACATCCCTTCGGGTCTGCCATTAAGTTGAAAGGAGACGAACCCATGACCCAGCCCGCATACAGTTTTGACGAGCAAGGCTACCCCGTTTACTGGGGCGAACTCATCGAAACCGATGAGCTGGCCAAGGCCCGGCAGCGCATCACCGAGCTGGAGGCCGAGACCGTTGCCTGGCAGCAGCAAATTACTGCGCTTGAGCAGCAAATTACCGATATTCGCGCCGCCGTCACCGGGGTGCGCACCTACGTTGTCGCTCACGACCTGATGATTGGCGAGTGCGTGGCCTGGGCAGACCTGAAGCTGCTGGTCGGGATTTACCACGACCCCATTTCAAACGAGCGGTATATCTCGCCTCTCTCCCGAAAGAAGGCCGCCGATGGTTAAGGCACGAGGCAAAGTCACCCACTCACGAACGCCTCAAAATGTTGCCGGCATGGCTTTCCTCCAAGTCGAACAGTGGCGGATTGCCGCCTGGACGCCTCGGCCCGATGGCCAGCCGCCGCTGGAACAGGTTCACATCCTCCTCGACATCGAGAGCTTTCCCTATCCGGTTGTGATGCGCTTCAAAAGCCCGGACACGCTCGGCTTTATCATCGAGGAGCTGGCCAAGTATCGGCACCAGGTCTGGCCGGACGCCGAGCCGGTCAACCTGCAAACTAAATTTGACGACGATCCACCCAAAGGAGCAAACCCATGAACCGTAAAAAATCCACCCAACCCGCGCCCGCTGTTGGCGCGCAAACAGATCAAATCCCCTCCCCCTCTCAGGGGGAGGGCCAGGGAGGGGGTTCCGCCAACCCCGACTGGCGCTACATCCCCGACACCGCCGAAACCTGCTACCTGTGCGGCAAGCGGGCCGACTACCACAACAACGGCTGGCTGGACCCGGCCAAGCCCGGCGCTGATTTCCACCTGTGCAAACGGTGTATGGACCGGCATCGAGCCGCCCTGCTCGGCCACACCGACGCGGACCAGCTCCGGGCCGCCCTGGACGCTCTCAAAAACCCGCCCCCTGACCCCCGGCCCCCAACCCTTGACCCCCAACCCCCGGCCCCCTCCGACTGGCCCTCACCCACCGTCCCCGTCTCTGTCCCGATCCCGGTTGACCTGGTTGACCCCAACCCGGAGCAGCCCCGCCAGCACTTCGACGAGGCGGAGCTGAAGGAATTGGCCGGCAATATCCAGCGCCGCGGCCTGATCCAACCCATCGTCGTCCATTCCAACGGCGAGCGCTTCACCCTCCACGACGGCGAGCGCCGCTGGCGCGCCCACAAGCTGGCCGGATTGGTCGAGATCCCGGCCTACATCGTCCCGCCCGGCACGGACGCCAAAGAACTGCTGCTGCGGGCCATCGCCGCTAATGACCAGCGGACCGACCTGACCCCCATCGAGCGAGCCAGGAGCTACCAGAAGCTCCACGACGAATACGGGCTGAGCGACTCGGATATCGCCGAGGAGGTCAACAAATCCCGCAGCGTCGTGGCCAACACCCGCCGGCTACTCAGCCTGCCGCAAGACAAGCAGGAGCAGGTCGCCAGTGGCGAGCTGAACGAGCGCCAGGCGCTGGCCCTGCTGCCGCTGTGCAACCTGCCCCCGGAAATACAGGCCAAGGTCCTGGGTAGCTATGACGGCAAGAAGCTGGCCAACCCCCAGAACCTGACCTCCGATCAAATCCGCAGCTCGGTCAACGCCGCCATTCGCGGCCAGGGCCAGGAAATCAGCCTGATTGAGGCCGACCAGGTCTTTAGCGGCGGAGGCATCCATCACCCCACCTGCACCGGCTGCGACCTGTACCAGAAGGTCGGCAACCAGACGATCTGTCTCAACCGCGCCTGCTTGGAGGCCAAGCAGAACCAGGTCATCATCGCCTACCTGGAGGAGGTCAAGGCCGCGGTCGGCCTGGATTATCTCGATCCCACGGTCAACTATGAATACAACCAGACCGACCGCTTTTACGGCGGCCACGACAGCCCGGTGCTTCAGCTTGCCCTGGAAAAGAGTTGTCCCAATCTCCGCCTCGTTTTCAACCGCCGGCCCTGGGACTCCGGACCGCGTCCGGGCGAGTTCCACCGCTGCCACTACGAGTGCTTCCACGACAAAGCGGGCTGCGCCTGCGCCGGGCAAAACCGGGCTGAAGCCGAGGCCAAGAAGAAGGCCGAGGAGCAGGCGACGAACCAGGTCAAGAACCAGGCGACGAAGCACATGGTCCAGGTCATCAAGGACAACCACCCCAACGTGCTCCGGGCCATTCTCGACACGTGGCTCGATAATTACTACGGGGGCCGCAACAATGTATCCACGATGAAGCCAGACCAGGTGATCCGCAAGCTGGCCGAGCAGCTCGTCGAGCGCAACGCCAACCCCAGCGCCTACCGCACGCCGGAGGAGAACCAGAAGAACGTAGACGACTGGCTGGCCAAGATGGGTCTGCCGGCGATGGGCCGCGATCCTCTGGCCGACCTGGAGACCCGCTTCACCCGTATCGAAACCTGGATTGCCGGGCCGGGCAGTTCGGCCACGCCCGATCATCTCAACGCCATCAACGGCAACCTGGCCAACCTGGCTACGATTGCCGAGGAGTTGGACCAGCTCAAAGCTGAGTCCCACATCGAAACCCCGCCGGAACTACTGGCCCGCTTCGACGCGGCGAAGGCCACGCTGCTGGCCAGGCGGCAGGAGGCAGAGAGCCAGGCCAACCAAGAAGCGCCGGTGGAACTGAACCGCCAGATCGCCGTAGTCAGCCAAAAATTGACCGAAATCCGCCTCTGGCTCAACAAGCCCGACGAGCACACCGGCCAGAAGTTGATCAATCGCGGCCTGGCTGCTGCCGACCTGGTCTACGAGCTTGACACCCTCATCCACCAGTGGGCCGGGATTGCTCCCGGCCAGATTGACGCGGCTGTAGACCTAAGCAATTTAAAGGCTGAGGCTAATGCCCTCGAAGCCGAGTGCACGCAGCGCCGGCGGGAGCTGAACGGGAACAGCGCTACCGAACCTCTCCCGCAGGAGGCCACCGCATGAAATACCCCCCCCTCAGCCTTCGGATAGCCATATTGTTATTATGTGCCGATGACGGCACATCAAAGGAGACCGTATGACCGACCTCGAACTCGCCCAACGTAACTGGACCGCCGCCCTGAACAACCTCCAGGGCCAGATGTCCCCGACCACCTTCGACTTCTGCCTGCGCTCCAGCCAGGTAGTGGCCGCCCAGAACGGCGCCTACCAGGTCGGCATCGTCAACCCGGGGGCCGTGGATTGGCTCCAGAACCGGGAGAAATTCCGCGCGGCCATCGAGCGGGAGATCGCCGCCGTTGCCGGCGTCCCGCTCTCGCTCGACTTCATTCCGCTGCCCAGCACCCTGCCGCCGCCCGACGAGGCCGGCCAGGCCCAGCCGGAGACGCCCTCGGCTGCGGCCCAGGCCGTGGCCAGCGCCAACTACTACGCCGGCTTTTTCGAGAAGGGCGGGGCCGGCTTCTCCCAGACCCCGCACCACACCACCTACTTCTGGCAGAATCTGCTCGGCCCGGCCTTCGGCCTCTGGCTGATCCTGGTGGCCGAGGAGAAACACCAGCTCACCAGGAACCCGGCGACCTGGTGGACCCAGCCAACGGATCGCAAGTACGTGGACCTGGCCCGCCGGCTCAACCGCCGCCACCACCGTTACATCTCCGGCGACGAGATCGAGTGTACCAAGTCACGCGAGCGCCGCCAGGCCGGCCAGCATCTCCTCAACCCCGCCGACTGCTGTGGCAGCCCTCAATACGACCTGCTCCGCTACAAAAGCCATCCCAAGCCCGGCTGCGGCCTGCTCTGCCTGCACTGGAAGGCCGGCCTGCTGGAGACCCTGGCCCGCTGGAACCTGGTCGTCGTCGAACTCATCAACGGTCTCGACGCCTACAAGTTCAGGCTCCAGACCTGGCGCATGCTGCCCATCCTGACCCCGGCCCAGGTCAGCCTCTTCGACCCGCACCTGCGGGATGAATACCGCAACTGGCTGCGGGCCTACGGTGACAAATTCAACATTCCCAGTGTCCCCTTCTGGGAAACCATCACCGAGGCCAACCTGGTCCCGCTCATGCCCACCCACGACCAGCCGGAGATCGTCCACAATTTTGACCAGCGCCGCAAGCGCCAGGAGTTCCTGCGGCACGCCGTCAGCAACCCCCGCTACCGCCAGGGGCAGGAGAGCGACGATGAAAATTAATCCATGCATGGATGAAATTTCAGCCAAAACAGCGAAATTAATCCATGCATGGATTAATTTCAAGCCCAAACGTCAAAATTAATCCATGCATGGATTAATTTGAGCCAAACAGCCAAAAAATTAATCCATGCATGGATAAAAATTCAAAAGCCGCCCCGGAGCGGTTTTTTGTTGGCCTGGCCCCGCTTAGGTGGGATTAATTGCCGGCCCACGCGGGCCAGATCGCCCGCCCGCTTTCGGCCAACCTGAGCCAAAAAGGAGGCCGGTTTTATCCCACCAGGGATGAATTTGGCCCCCTTTTAAACATAATAGAAAGACGTTTTAAACATTCAACATGAAATGATTTATCTTCTTCAGAGGATTAATCCCGAACTCAATCAGGCCCGCTACTACCGCATCGAGATCGGTCCCTGCATCGGCTACGCCTGCGCGCTCCATCGCACCTGGGGCTGGCTCGGGCGGCGGCGCTCCGGAGTCCTGATCCAGCCCTGCGCGGACCGGGCCGAGGCCGAGCGCCTGGCTAAAAAGCTGCTTGCGCGCAAACTCAAGCGCGGCTATAAAATTGTTCGCAAAGGAGAATAGACGATGACAGCCGAATTGACCGAAAAACTCAACCAACTGGCCGGCCTGGCCAACCGGGCCGGCGCCGAGGGCCTCTGGCTGATCCGGGGCGCTTTCAACGCCCGCTTGATTTACAACCCTTCTATGACGAAGGCTGAGGAAGCCGCATGGCTGGCCTCCGATGTGGCCGTCCACGTCAATACAGAGCTGCGCCTCGATATCGCCGACACCGGCGTGCTGGTGGTGATCCGCTTCCCCGCCGACGGCGGCGAGCCGGGCGTCGAGTCGAGGTAAACTGTAACAGTTATTAAACAACCCTAAAACAAAAAAAGACCTCTCAGGCCGTCTAACCCTGGGAGGTCCCTAAGCGCCGCCTGGACAATTGGCAACGCGGGTGATCAAATAAACTGAACGTGCAGGTGTTTCCCCAGGGCCAGGGCGGCCCGCTCCAATGTTTGTAGTGTGACGGACTCATTGGTCGGGTCTAGTAGCCTGTCTACGGCCGCCCGGCTGGTCTTCATCTCTTTGGCCAACTGGGCCTTGGACAATTCTCTCTCTCTCATCAGCCGTTCGATCTGCCAGGCAATCGCCCGCTTGATGGCCACAATATTTACTTCGGGCGAAAGCCCTTCCTCGGCCAAAAAATCGTCAAAGCTGGAGCCAAGATGTTCCGTGTTCATAGCCGTCCCTTTAATTTTGCGTTTCTCCGCCTGGCCAGGGCCAGTTCGCGGGCAGGTGTTTTTTGAGACTTCTTGATAAAGCCGTGCAGTAAAACCATCGTGTCTTGCTCAACCGTAAAAATCACGCGGGCAATCTGATCGTCCAGCCGGGAACGAACCTCCCACAGTTCTGTTTCTAATTTGCGGATGAGGGGCATCCCGAGCGGCCACCCGTACTGCGCAGTTTTAATATCTTCGCCGATCACCTTTTTGTGCTCGAGCGGTAGAGCTTTGAGCCAGTCGCGCACGGGTTCGGTTCCAGTTTCAGTTCGATAAAAAACAACCCGCAGCCGGAATTCGTTCGTCATAGGTATTGTACCAAAATTGGTACACTTAGCAAGTGTATCAATTTTGGTACACTTTGTCAAAGGGGGCACTCGTATTTGCGCGCCAACAGCCGGCCTCCCAGGCCGGCTGTTTTATTTCCGCGTGGAACGCTCCGGATCCCGCCTCTCTACCTCGGCCCGGACCTCGGCCAGCAGCGCCTGGCCCCGCCGGGCGGCAGCGAAGAAGGCGGCCATCTCTGCGTCGAAGCGGGCCAGGAGGGTCGGGAGGTCGTCGGGCGGCGGCGGGGTGGCGCGGCCGGTGGGGGTCATTTTCGGCTATCGTGCGCGGCCAAGTATTCCTCTAGCATCCTTCTTGGTTCGCGCATTTTCTCCCCGCAGGTTCTCATTAACTCATTGGCCTTTTTCATGGCCTCTACATCGAGGCCGGTTATTAGACCTTTGGTTAGATTTTCCATGGATTGATCGCAATCGCCTGTGGCGGCCAGGAGTAAAGAGTGAATATGAATCATCTCTGCCGGCTCTTTCATATCCTTCAGCTCCTGATGAACAGCTCTGACATCGGCGATTTTGGTGGCCAAATCCTGCCTCCACTGATTGTCGTCGGGACGTATGCTTGTAAGAAACGGGTCCAGTGCATCTATTGCATCAACCATTCTTCGCATTTTCTCGGCGATTTGGAGGCCGTAAGTCCGCACTTCAGGGGCGATGCCTGTCGTGGGGGTAGGCTCAGGGGTAGGCGCCTGTGTTGCTGTGGGTGCCGGCGGTGGCGTGGGTGCTGGAGCTTGCGTGGCAGGCACTGGAACCGGGGCCTGTTGCGCTTGCTGTGCCGGTGGGCCACCGATTTGGGTCGCAAGTCTATACCCTACAAGTCCCATCATAGTACAAGCAAAGCAGCCGACCAGAACAACTCCAACCAACATGGCTTGGGTTACACGGTCAGTTTTTAATTGCTCAAGCATGGTCACCGGCTCCTTTCTGTCTACTGACCTGGTCGAGTTGTTCGCTACCGGCCCAGCCCGGTCATGCCGCCGAGCAGGCCGATGAGCAGGCTGATCATAAAAACGGAGACCGGGATGATCAGGATGCTAAATAAAAAACCGGCCACGAAGAAGCCGCAGCCGAAATTCAAACCATCGCTGAAGGTCAGGTTCGGGCCGGGTTTCCGGGCCGGGGGCGAAGCCGGGACCGAGGCGGTTTCGGACCTCGATTTGAGCGGCTTGAGGGGAGAGCTGGTAGTCATGGGAACCTCCTTGTTCGCTAGGGCCGATCATTCTCCTTTATTCGCACAATCAGGTCGCCGGGGTCGCAGTCGAAGAAGTCGAGCAGGCGACCAATGGTGGTCAGTCCGATGTGTTTCATCCGGTTGTTGGCCAAAAGGGTAAGGGTGTTAGGGCTGATACCTGTTGCCTCGGAAATGTCCCTGTAGGTCACTCTTTCCCCTCCCAGGCGCTCCTTCCTGGCCATCAATTCTTTTAGTCTGAATTGAACGTTCATGGTGATCCTCTAGCCTCCTCTTCAAGGTATCATACAAATTCCCCGATGTCAATAAGGTTATAACTGAATTTAGTAAAATTTTAAGGTAATCCTATTGCAATTGTAACTAATATATGGTAATATGTTACTGAAATTAGTAATATCTAACCAAATAGACCAGGTACACCCAAGCAAAACTCTCAGCGGTGCGGACTAGAAGGAACGCTCTGAGGGGGCCGCAAGGCCGGGCAAAGCCGGAGAGCACCACCACCCACCCAAAAATAGACCGGCCCGCCGTGTCATCACCACGGCGGGCCGGATTACTTTGCCCCCTTGAAAGGAGACTTATTCAATGCTTAACTTATCACAACTCAACCATTCCGTCAATACCGCCAGCGTCGCCCTGGTCCCCAACCCGAACCACCTGCTGGGCCAGAGCCTGGCCTACCGCCAGCTCAAAGAAGCCGGCTGGCAGTGCATCCACAACGAGCTGCACCCAACCGAGCGCGTGCCCCTCTTCCGGCTGGGCGACGCCTCGATCCGGCGCAACAAGAGCGGCCAGAGCCACTGGCTGGTCGAAGTCGGCGGCGAGACCTACATCACCAGCGCGCCGGTGGCCGAGATCACCGCCGCCGTCAAAGGACGGCTGGCGGAGCTGGCCGAAGCCGAAGCCGAAGAGCCGCTGCCCATCCCGGCCTCTTCCCCGGCCCTGGTCGCCGCCTGGCTGAAGGACGAATACCCGGCCCTGGCCGGCCGGATTGACCGCGCCCTGGAGCTGGTCGAACTCGGCACGCTCGACCTCGACAAGTACGGCACGGCCTGGGACAACGCCGGCTACTACGGCACCTGGTCCTGCGACTGCCCGGACGCCGTGAACCGGGGCGAAAGCCTGCGCACCCGCTGGGGCGCCGGCTGCAAGCACGCCCTGGCCGGCCTGATCGTCCAACTGGTCGAAGGCGAGCGCAAGCAGGTCGCCTACCGCAAGCTGGCCGACAAGATCGAGCGCGACCGCGCCCGGCTGGCCCGCACCCAGGCCGGCTACGAGGCCGCGCTGCGGCCCGGCGGCGGCGGACCGCTCAACCGGCCGCGCTACCAGTTCGGAGGCCCCTATGGCCGATAGCCCGCAGTCGCGCGGGGGCAAGGCGGTGGCGAAGAAATTCGCCCCGCCGACGCCCTGCCCCCGCTGCGGCAAAGTCTACCCCTTCCAGACGAGCTGGATGACCTGGCTCGGCCACCTGGGCCTGCACAAGCTGGCCGATAACCACTTCGGCGGCGACATCCGGGCGGCCCAGAAGCGGCTCCGCGAGAACGGCCTGGCCAGGCAGGAAGAGGGCGCCAGTTGGTACAACGGCGCGTTTAAACCTTACCGACCTATTGCAGAAAGGAAAGCGAACGATGAATTACCAAGATGAAGTTTTGCAGCAACTCAAGGCCCAGACGGCGCTGATGCAAATGATCTCCCAGCAGCTCCGGGTCAACGCCCCGGCCAGCCCCAAGTACCGCCGGCCGCTCCGGGAGTATCAATCCTTTGACTGGTCAATAATTGGCGCCGAACCGGTGACCAGGGACGCGCAGGGCATAAGCGAAGTCGAGTGGATGGGCCACCGCTTCACCCGCCGGGCCGGGTCCGGGAAATTCGGCAAGGCCATCTGGTTCAGCCGGGCCATCGGCCAGAGCGAGGACGGGACCGAGTACGCCCTGCTGATCAAGTTTGCCGGCGAGGGCAACGACGCCGAGCCGATCCCGACGGACGTGTTGAAGTAAATCAAAAGGGGGCCGGTCCTTCGACCGGCCCCCGCTTAACTCGCGAAAGGAAACAATTATGCCAACCCTAACCGACCTGCAAGCCCAGTACGACCGCCTCCAGGCGGCCATCGCCCAAACCCCGCCGGAGCATCGCGCCGGCCTGCACTACGCCTCCGGGCTGCTGGTGAGCGAGATCAAGGCTCACCCCGATTATAGCCTTGCGTATCCCTTTCAGGGGGGCTGCCCGATCTGCAAGGGTCGGGGCGTCTACACCGGCGTCAACCAGGAAACAAACCACGTCGGCCCGCTGCGCTGCTGGTGCCAACTCGAAGACAGCGCAGCCCTGCAGAGCGCCACCTGCCCCCCGGATGGGGGGTGCAGCGACGCCGGCGCGCCGGCTGCTGAGTGGCAGAAGCTGCTCTGCCTCTGCTGCGACGCGCCGGCCACCCACGCCCTGGGCGATTGGGATGTGTGCGAGACGCATTACAACAGCCTGGCCGCCCCCTGGCCGGAGGAGGCCCTATGGCCGTGATCCTGGTCCACTGCCTGGCCGAGTTCGTATCCGAGGCCCCGCCCCCCGGCCCGGCCCGGCTCAGCCTGGCGGCCAGCCGGCTCGACCTCCAGGCCCGCACCCCCGCCGGCCTGGTCTGGCTGAGCGACGGGTACACCGACGCCGCCCCGGCCGAGGTGCATGCCCAGCTCCCCCAGGCCCGCGCGGCGATCGAGCGCTGGCTCCGGGCGCGCGGCTACGAGGTTCGCCCCGGCCGCTGGGCCACGCCGGCCTCCCTGCGCCCGGCACGGGGCCGGTTCGAGTGTTTGGCCTGGGAGGGGGCCGAGCGGTGGCAGTTGGTGGTACATCCTGAGCTTGCCACTAGGGGGCCTTTGGCTCTCGAAGTGGTGCTCTCCTGAGTGTTTGCGGGCAAACAAAAAAGACCCCGCCGGTCCTTCACTATCAGGACCGGCGGGGTCTTTTTGCGTTTAAATCAGCTTAACCTGGCCGGGAGGAGCGTTTTATCAATTCGGCCGCCTGACGACACAACGCATGACCTACCTCTCGATAACACAATCACGCAGATAGACAATGGCCTTTGCCATCGCCTTCAACGCTGTCTTGGCCGTTGCCAGGTTCGTTACGTTAGCCTCAACCCAACCTTCTGCCTCCACAGCCGACCACGTCGCCCAACCAGGCAACTGCTCGAACTGGTCGGCAGCAGCTTCCTGGGCCAGCCTATCTGGAAAAATCTCATTCTCGTCGCCTCCGTAGGTGTTGCCAAGCAGGTGCGTAATAACGGCCTGTTTGACCCAGGTCAACTTCTCGGCTCGGTTTAATGTGTCCCATTGTTCCGGCAAAGGCAGACTAATGGTAGCCTCCGCTCCGGCTTCCTGAAATGTGACAATAAGCGAAGTAGTCTCCTGAAAGTCGGGAGATAATACCATCTGCCGCTTTACTGATTTTAACCTCATAGTCCGCTCCTTAAGTACAATAGTCAACAAACGTAGCTTCCCACGTCCCTGCGCCAGCGGGAATGTTAAAAACCAAGCCGCGCCGGGTTGGAGTCCAGGTTGCACCGGCCATATAGCCATTCTGGCATATCATCACCCCCACCGCATTGGTCTCAAGTAGACAGTCTCCATTCCAGTTAGAATAGAGAGTTCCCCAGGGTCTTGCTATGATTGTTAGCCAGTCTGGTCTATAGACCGTTAGTTGTGACGTGGTAGTTACCGCCCCACCTCCGGCACGCTTCTTCAAGATGATGTCCCAAGTAGTTAGAGTGACCAGGCGTAAGGCAGCCTCGAAATAGTTGTTGTCCGTGCCATCATCCCAACGATAGCCGACATACAAACCGTTAGTTGCACCGGTGAGACAAACTCTGGCCTTATGGTTAATGCCGAGGTTAGTTGTGCGGTATAGGAAGGCGCGGTTATTAACCGCGCCAAAATTCACTTGTAGCGCACTTGGAACTGAAAACGAAGTCGTAGGCGTAACAAACGGTGCACCAGCCCAGGCCCAGGCAGCGTCGAGTGACGAACCATCAAAGTTATCTTCCGCTTGGGTCAATGTGCTGTACCCCGCGAAAATTGTTCGCAGAGCAAGTCCCGCCTCGTCTCCATTGGCAAAAACATCTTTGCCAGAGGCTTGATAAAGGTTTCCCATCTTCTGGGCTGCGGTAGTAGTGCCGAGGTCGGGATAGATTGACAGCGTACCTCTCTGGGCCGAGAAATACACCGTTGCACCAGTTGAAGTTAGATAGAACCCACGCTTAGTACCAGACCACGAAACCAAATCGCTACTCAGTATTGGTCCGCTAAGTAGAAACGTTGACCCCGCTTGGTTGCTATATAAGTCCCACGTACCGCCTCCGATGATGCCGCCCTCCGCCTGCACGGTCGTGTTGCCTAAATCATTCCTGATACCATACTGTGTTCCGCCGCTTGTGCAGGACAACACGCAGTAGTTCTTTAGTGTCACACTTCCAGCGTTGTACATCCATAAAGCGTACCCATTGGTCGGAGCGCCGCTGGTCTTGTACAACCGAACATTATCCAAGGTCACTGTCACGTTGCCTATTGCCAGAGGTCCACTATCAGACCCTCCGCCCGTGTGAGACACGGTGAGGTTGCGCAGGGAGGAGGCTACAGTTATATCAATGGTTGGGGAGGCCGACAGTGAAGAGGTAATTATAGTTCTCTCCGGGTCAGCACCTTCAATCTCTATAGCTTTATTGAGAGCCAACGATGAACCAGTGATAGTATAAGTTCCAACGCCTAGCTTGATTTTGTCGCCGGTATTGGCATCTGCAAGTGCTGTAGGCAAGTCGGTCTTCTTTATCCGAAAGCCATCGCTCCTCCACAACCATACCTCACCGATGAAGGTTATGTTGCCATCTCCGTCTCTGTACCAACCAGTCACGTTGCTGGTATCGCCGCCAATAGTACCGTTTGCTAGGATGCAACCATTCAAAACAGCAAAACCGCCAGTCTGGATATAGAGATCGTAATTAGAGCCTGCCCCACCACTTGTTAGGTAGCAGTCAACTTCTAGCAACACCGCACCGGTTGCCGCAATTTCTAACGCAAAACTTGTACCTGAACCGCTACTACGAGCGAATACATCTCGCAATGTCAGCGCGCCTTCAACGACCACTGCTCGCGCATCGGTCACGTTCCGATGCTCTGCTGCAATATTGCGACTGCCGGAAGCAGATTTGAACTTCAAACCAAATGCTCCACCACCGCTGACATAAATATATAGATCGGTTATATCCGCGCCTGAGTTGTCAACCGTGAAAGGGTTAGTAATTAGCGTTCTCCGCCTATTTCGCCCCTGAACGCTTACATTCTTACTGATTGTCACGGCCGCCTCCGCATAAGAGGCCGGGCCAAGTGTCAATACATCATCAGCAGCGGCAGCGGTGTGCGCAGCCAGGATAGTCGGATGATCAGCATCGGTATTCGTCTGGTCTACCGTCAACTCGTGGTCGAACGGCCATCCGCCGCCGCCGCCCGGCCCCCATTTCACCCCCAGCGCTTCCCCGCTGTCGGCGGTCAGTACCTGGCCGTCGCTGCCTGCTGGCAGCCGGGCCGGGGCGCCCGCCCCCTCCCCGACGATCAGATCACCGAGCGCCTCGATCACGCTGGCCAGGATGACCTGGGCCGTGCCCGTGCCCGCGCTGGTGCCGATGACGGCGTACTGGCTGCGGCCCCGCGGCTTCTTGCGCACCTCTACGTAGTCGTCCACGGCCAGGCCGGGCGGCGAGCCGCTCCAGCGGGCCAGTACCCGCGCCCCATCGTCGCCGGGCAGTTGGACGAGGATGTTCTTGGGTGTCGTCCCCGCGGGGATCTGGACAACCTTGCAGCCTTCGATGGTCTGC
This sequence comes from Chloroflexota bacterium, assembly GCA_016860845.1. Next base: position 48,432 of record BOKF01000002.1, on the reverse strand, counting down.
TCCAGGGGGGTCAGGCCGGTGATGTCAATGTTTCTCATAGATTGTCGTGCTCCAATGTTAGGGTGGCTGTGGCCGTCCGGCGGGCCACGTCGAACTGAATATTGATCCCGTAGACGTAAAACGACGTAGCCGATAGATTGAGGTGTACCCCGACGCCGGTGACGGCATCCTCCGCTGGCCCGTTGTAAGTCACGAGCACTCTATCGCCCAGGTCCAGGCCCCGTCCATCGTCTCCCCACAGCACCAGGCCGGCATCCACCTGCACGGTCAGGGTGTAGAGCCGGCTCAGCCACTTGTAGAGGCGGGTGGCCAGGAGGTTGGCCCGGGTCTGGTCGTCGGCCCAGATGCCGCTGTCGCGGCGCAGGATCTTGCCGTTGGCCGGGTTGGCCGGGTAGGTGGCGCTGAGCACGCTGGTCGGCGTGTCTACGGCCAGGATGGTGACCTGGCCGACGCGCTGGCCGGGCCGGGAATTGACCCGGCGCACCTGGACCGTGCCGCGCAGGTGGGACGTGGTCAGCGTGCCCCTGGCCGTGGGCCGGGGCGAGATGAACGGCGGCGCTGGCTGGTAGTGGAAGCGGTTGCGCCGGTCGAACCAGGCCCGGTGAAATTCGCCGCCGCCCTCCTCGCCGCCGCCGATCTGCTGGATGGTGCTCCACATGTTGTTCGATTGGCTGACGATGAAGACCTGGAAGGCGGTGCTGTCGGGGTCCAGATCGAGGGTGCGGATAATCCCGTCCGGCGAGCCGTTGCTGCCTGACGCGTCGTAGACGTAGTTGCAGTGATGGCGCAGGATGTGCTCGACCACGTCGGCAAAGGTCCAACTCGTCGCCTCGTGGCTATTGGCCGGGCTGGCCACGTCGGCAAAAGAGATGTCCTGGATGGACTCGCCGGCCAGAAGGTTGTCGGCGGTCCCGGCTTGCCAGCCCGCGTTGGAGCTGTAGCGGTCAAAGGAGAAATCGGGGTCGGCCAGGACGTGGCCGTTGAACCATTCCCGGCCGGCAAAATCGCTCCAGCCGGCAAGGGAAAGGCCCGTGCCCCGGATGTTGAGGCCGCGTCGCACGGCGTCGGTATCGCCCTGGACCTGCCCGGAGAGGATATAGCCGCCCCGGCGCAGGTCGCCGTCGAGCGTTGCGGGGATGAGTTCGGGTCGCTTGATCATTCGTCACCAACAAAAAAAGGGGCAGTCCTCACAGGAGGACTGCCCCGGTACAAGACTCGGTCGGGCAATGAAATTAGTGGCTAGGGGATCATCTGTACCCCGACGATGTTGGCCGCCGCCCCCAGCCCGGCGCCGGCGTAGTCGGCCAGCGCCGCGCCCTCGTTGGGGCTGTAGCGCAGCTCGGTCGTGGTCGTGTGGCCGGCCACCACCACCCGGTCGAGCGAGTAATCGCTCTGCCAGGTGATAGCCAGTGCGGTCGGCTCAAAGCCGAGCGCGGCCATGATCTCCCAGGTCGCGCCGGCGTCGAGCGTGCGCCGCAGCGACGAGCTGGCCCCGTTGTTGACCGTGATCCAGATCTCGTCAGGGTCGGAGGGATTGACGGCCAGGCAGTTGGCCACCAGGGTCGTCAGCCCGCCGGGGCTGATATTGGTGTTGGCCCCGGTCGAGACGGTGTGCAGCACGACCTGGACCCCACTGCCGAAATTGCCGTAAAAGAGCATTTGGTCGGCGTTGGCCTGCACTGAGGCCACGTTGCCCGCCGTGCCCGCCGCCGGGTTGTAGGCGGGGCTGAAGGCGCTCAGGTCGTCGCGGCTGGCCTTGACGATGATCGGCTGGCCGCTCTCGTTCTCCAGGGCCAGGAAGACATAGCCGCCGTCGGCTGAAGTCGCAATCGCTGCCATTAGATCATCACCGCCCCTGGTATGCCGCCGGCGCTGCGGGTCAGGCCGTAGCCCAGCGCCCCCACCCCGTTCGGGTCGGCGGTCGGGATGTCGTTTAGGTAGGTCATGTAGGCCGCGCTGCCTCGCCGGCCCAGGATCAATAGCTCGCTGCCATCCGCCTGCATGGCCGCCGCGAAGCCGCCCTGGTTGTTCCCGCTGCTGTCGTAGGTGTAGGCGTCGGTCGTGGAATTGAACGTGCCGTCCGCGTTCAACACCACTCGCTTGAGCGCGGTCGGGCCAACGGCCACCGCCGTTCGTGTTTGCAGCGGAGCCATCTTCGCCTGGGCATCCACCTGGCCGGCTGCCCCGCTGCTGAGGTAGGCTCCGCCTGAGAATGTCGCCACCGAGCCGTCGCTCTCCGGCGCGATCCCCACTCCACTGGGCAAAGCGCAGCCGCCGCTGCCGGCAGAGACGCCGCCGAAGGTGCTCTGCTGGGAGCCGACGCTGAGGCTGGTGCCTGAGACGGTGACAATGAAATACGTGCCGTCGTCCAGAACCGCGACCACCGCCGTGGTCGAAATCGGAAACACGGCCACAACGGAGTTGGTCGCGCTCAGCGTTGTGTTCAGGATCACGCTCGGCGTCCCGGCCACCGCCGTCCCGCCTGACGTCGAGACGATGACCCCCATCACCTCGCTCTGCACGCCCGGCTCCTCCTGGACGAACACGTAAAACATCTTGTCGGTATCCACCACGCAGCCGAGAGCCAGGCCGATGGCGATATTCCATGTGCTGGGGTCGTGGGTGGCGTCGGTCAGGAGCGTGGCCACGCTGTAGCTGACCGTGTCGGCGGTCAGGTCCGCCGTCAGCACAGCGGCCTTGAGGTGGTTGGCCGGGAAGCCCACGCCGATGGTATAAACCGACACCGCTCGCAGGGCGCCGGCGTTCATCAGCCCGGCCACCGGCCCCTCGGCCCCGGTGTCGTAAGTCGCCTGTGTACCAAAAGCCATCGCCGTGCCGCTCGAAATATCTACCACCCGCGCCTTGTTGCCGGCGACGGCGATGACGTGGTCGTCGGCCACTCGCGCCAGGCCCGCCGGGATTTCGCTGATGATTGAGTTTGGCCCGTCAATTGTCGAGATGGCCATAGCGCCTCGCATCCCCCTGGGGGATTAACTCCCTACCTGTGTGTTGCTCCACGTCTCGCCGTAGTCGTCCGATTTATACAGCCAGGCCCGCTTGGGGCTGGTGGTCGTGCGCAACAAATAAACCCGCCGGCTGTCCTGGGGATCAAAGCAGAGATCAATCTGGTCTAAATCCGCCGTGGCCGGCGCCGGGTCGTCCGCTGCCGTGTTGGCCGGCGTGCCCAGCGTGGCCTTGCTGGTGTTGCTCCAGTTGGCCCCGCCGTCCTGGGACAGGCTCAGCCCGTCGGCGGTGACAAAAATGAGCTGCTGCTGCTCGGCCGGCAGCTCGGCGGTGGCCGGGTCGAGCCGGATGGCCCGGCCCAAGAGCTGGTCGCCGCTCAGGCCGGTGTTGCTGGCCGCCGGCGTCGCCCCGTTGTCCATCAGGTACACCCCGGTGTCGCTCGTGGCGATGTAGATCCGCTCGACCGGCTCGACGATCTCGACGGTGATCTCGACCTCTTTGCTGCGCTTGGAGAGCAGGTCGGTGACGTAGGCGGTCATGGTGTAAGTGCCCAGGTCGTCGTAAACCACGTTGCCGGTTTTGGCGCCGGACCAGGCCGCGCCCGTGATGTTGCCGATGTCGGTCGCTCCGCCCCAGTCAATGGTGTAGGTCGAGATCGTGCCGGTTGCGCTGCGGCTCTGGCTGATGTCCCAGGCAATCGGCTCGCCCAGGAATTGAATGACAGGGTCGAGCAATAACTTGCAGACCGGCTCCTTGGAGATGTAGACCCCGACCGGGCCGATGTCCGGGTCATCGCAGTAGCTGCGCGGGTTGAAGACCCGGCCGCTTTGCAGGCTCACCTCCAGGCCGGTGGTCGGCTCTTTAAATCGGTCCCATGTGGCCATCAGTCCACCTTCACCCTGAACTCGATGTGGATCCCGGTCACGCGCTGCCCTGTCTGGCTGCCGGAGATGCCGACCATCTCGGCCCCGCTGTAACTCGTGCCCTGGGTCGGATCGTCAAAATCGCTCGTCTCCAGGGTATCCAAAATTTGCCCGTTTAACGCCTCCAGGGCCACGTAGGTCGCCGCCGGCAGGCTCTCGATGTCCCACAGCAGCCGGGCGCACGATTGGTAGACGATCACCCCGCCGCTCTCGCGGCGCTTGATCTGCGGGTCCCAGTTGGCCTGCACCCCGGCCAGGGATGTGCCGCCGTTGACTCGATAAATTGGCAATGCCATAGAAAGCCCCTTTGGAAGGATGAAGGCGGAAGGCGGAAGGATGAAAATTTCTTTTTTTCATCCCTCATCCTTCATCCCTCATCCTTTCTTCACACCCTCACCCGGAACTCGGCGATCACGTCAACGAAGTTTGGCCCCTCGTGGCGGCCGTCGAGCCGCTCCAGGAGCGCGCCGGGATAATCGCGGTAGTCGCCGCTCCGGTCGGCATGGTTGACCGTCGTCAGCAGTGCGCGTTGGCCCTGGGCCGCCCGCAGGGTAGCCCACTCGGCTGCCGGCAGGACGGCGGCGCGCCAGATGTGCAGCCGGGTCCGGGTCTGGGGTGTGACCCCGTTCAGGGCCTGGTCGTCGCCCGCCTCGGGCGGCCAGTCGGCGCCGGTCATGTGGTCGAGTGTGGTCCCGCCGAGCTTGAAATCCTGGGCCATCGGCTACCTCCCCTGCGCCCAGGGCTTGATGATGGACTCGTGGTACTCCTCGACCACCGCTTCGGCCACCGGCAGGAGCGCGGCCCGCAGCCGGTTGGCCAGGTCCATGTTGTCAACGACCAGGTTCATGGTCAGGCCGCCGGCTGCAGCCGGGCTGCCCTGCTGCTGGCCGGGTGTGCGGACCTGCACTTCTTCCCACGGGCTGGCCATAAACTGGACGAGCTGGCTGTCCGTGCCCCCGGCCCCGCCCACCAGAAAGCGGCCCCCTTCGGCGAAGCCGTAAATGGACTTGGTCGGCTTGGGCGCCGGCTTGGCGCCGATATTGGTCGAGGTCGTCGGGTGGGCCGGGTTGATTTTCTGGCCGGGCTGCTTCAGGCCGTCGAGCATCTCGTTGATCTTCTGGTTCTCTTTGAACCCGCCGCTCAGCCCCTCGGCAAAGGCCGTGCCCACGTCTTCGCCCAATCCGTAAGCCATCGGCTTGAGAGCCTCCATTTCCTCGCGGCTCAAATCGTGTATCTGGGTTAGTTCATCAGCGACCTCAGCGATAGCCTCCTCTTTGCCCCGTTGGATCTCTGCCAGTTTTTCATCCCGGTACTGGGCCAATTGCGCCAGGCGCTCGGTATACGCTTCCTGCTCGGCGGCCAGCTCTTCCTGCCGGCGTTCCTCGTTTCGGGCCAGTTCCTCGGCTGCCTGCTCCTGGAGCTGCTGGGCGCGCTCGGCGGCCTGCTCTTCCAGGCGCTGCGCTTCCTCGGCGGCCTCGGCCTCCAGCTCCTGCCGGCGCATCTCGGCGTCCTCGCGCAGCCGGTCGAGTTCGAGCCGGGTATCCTCTTCCTGGCTCCGGTCCTCTTCCTGGCTCTTTTTGGCCTCGATCTCCTGCTCGATCTTGCGCCGCTCCAGGGCCGCCTGGATGGCGTTGGCCTGGCCCTCGGCGGCCATCTGCCGCAACTCGAACTGGAAGAGGCGCTCGTCGGCCAGGTGGTCAATCTTGCGGGCGCGGGCCTGGCGCTTCTCCTCGCGGGCCGCGTCTTCCTGCATACGCTTGGCCTTGAGGTTGGTGTCCTTGTCCAATTTCGCCAGGTCGTGGGCCAGGTCCTTCTTGTTTTGGGCCAGGGCCTTCTGCAGATCCTTGTCGTTGTCGGCCAGCTCTTTGGCCAGGTCGGCCTGGATCTGGGTCCGGCGCTTGGCTGCCTCGGCTTCGATGCCCTCGATCTTTTCGGCGTGGTCGGCGTCGGCCTTCTCGACGTCCTTGTAGTAGTCCTGCCAGGTCTGGCTGGACTCGATGGCCGCTTCCTGGGTGATGTCCAGCAGCTCGCGGGCCGTGTCGCGCCGGGCCTGGTTGGCCTTCTCGAGTTTTTTGGCCAGCTCCTCCTGGGCGGCGGCGTCAGCTTCGGCGGCGGCGGCTTCGTCTTGTAATTTTTTGGCGTAGGCATTGGCCGCCGCTTCGGCCGCTTCCTCCTCCTCGACGACCTCCTGGACCTTTTCGGCCAACTGCTCCTGGGCGAAGGTGTAGGCGCCGAAAAGCTCCGCTCCTTCCGAGATGAGGCCGTGCAGGGGGTTAAGGACCTTTAGCCACTCGTTGGCGGAGTTCAGGTCCTTTTCCAGGATGCTCGCGTGCTCCTGCTCTTCTTCGTTGAGCCGGTTCTGGGCTTCGGTCAACAGCTCGATGGCCTGCACGACCGATGTCCAGGCTTCGGCCCCTTTTGTCAGGGCGTCCAGGCTGCCGACGAGGAGATCGGTGATGCCGGCGTCGCCCAGCTCGGAGATGAGTTTGCCCCATGCCTCCTGGAACTGACCGGCAGACACCTCCAAATCCTTCCAGCCGCCCGCGGCCTCGCGCGCGGCTTCGGCCTGGCCGCCGAACTCCTTGTTGAGTTCGGCCAGGATGAGCTTCTGCGCGCCGGCCACGTCGCCGGCCTCGACCATGGCCTTGATCTGGTTTTTCTGCTGCTCGGTGAACGAGACCCCGACGCGGGTCAGGGCCGAAATGCCGTTGATCGGATCGTTGAGGGCCTTGCCGACCTGGACCGCCGCGCCCTGGAGGTCGCCGTCCATCAGCTCGGCGATGTCGGCCACGGCCTCAGTCGCCTCCGGGAAAACGTCCTTGCCGATCTTGGTGAAGGTCAGGAGCACCGACTGGGCGTGGTTCACCGCCTCGTCGCTGAAATTCGTGACCCGCTCCAGGGCCTCGGCGTGGGCTTCAAGCTGGGCCTTGCTCACGCCGGCGGCGCCGCCGGTCGAGCGGATGACCGCTTCCAGCTCGGCTTCAGCCGCCGCCGACTCGCGGGCCGCCTGGATGGCGCCCACGTTGAAATCCTTGACCCCTTCCAGGATCGTGTTCAGCGCGTTCGCAGCCAGGAGCTGCCCGCCCACGGCTTCGCCGATCTGGTCCTTGAACGAGGCTTTCTTGCCTCCCCCGGCCAGGTCCTTGTCGAGCTGCTTGGTTAGGTTGAGGACACTCTTGTGCTCGCTGATCTGCCGGCGCGTGGCGGCGATGGCCTCGCGCTCGGCTCGCTGGGCGTCCCGGCGGAGCTTGTCGAAGCCCTCGCCGTTATAGGTTGTCTTGATGGGAACATTAACTGCCATAACTCACCGTGATGAAGCAGGCGGTTACAGACCCGCCGCCAGGCGGACGTGGGCCAGCGTCTCCTCGTCCATCTCGCTCAGCTCGGCTGCGCCGATGCCGTAGAGACGCCAGGTCGTTTTGGCCAGGCGCAGCAGGTCACACAGGTCTACGTAGTCGGGGTGGCTCTCGCCCAGCCGTTCGGCCAACTGCCGGACCATGCCTTCGTTGGCCGGGATGGTCCGCGTCTCGCCCCCGACAGTGATCTGTTGGGGTCGTGAATGGCGCCGCAGCGCCTCCACGACCCCGCTTAGTTTTTTAGGCGCTGCTCAAGCCGGCGGAAGTGGAGGTGGTAATGCCCCAGGGCCAGGTGCTTGATGAAGGTCTCGCCGAAGCCGGGGCTGGCCGCCTCGATGGCGTCGCGCAGGGCCTCGGCCCCCTCGCGGCCGGCGATGGGGTAAGTCTCCCCGTCCTGGCTGACGCTGACCAGGGCCATGCCGACCAGGGTCAGGGCCACGTCGGCGTCCTCGGACCCGCTCGTGATCCAGGCTTTGGCCAGCGCGGCCCAGGCGGCCGGCAGCCGGCTGTGGGCCGCGAATTCCAGGGGTTGGTCGGTCGCGTCGAAGATCTCGGCGCTGGAGAATTGATAGGTGGGGGTGTAATTCAGCTTAATCATTTTTACCTCGTGGTGTTTGCCCGCAAACATAGGCTTCCGTATCCCCTTTAGGGGGGATTACAGCGGCATGCGGCAGCGGGTCGTCGCCTTGACGCTGCCCGAGTCGGTGGTGTTGTAGATGCCCCGGAACTGGAGGTCGGCGCCCAGGGCCTGGCCGTTGCGGGTGCGCCCGTAGTCGGCGTAGGTGTTCCGGCTCAGGTCCAGCTTGAAGCGGAAGGCGTCGCTGCCGTTGACCATGTAGGGCGAGAGAAAATCGAGGACGAGCGCCTCGGCGGTAGCGTTCTTGTACTTCAGCCAGCGGGCATCCGAGTCGGGCAGGATGGACAGGTTGCCGAAGACCTCGAACTCGCCGGTCACCTGGCCGTTGGGCTTCTGGTGGCCGGAGCTGGTGGAAGTCAGGGCGTTGTTGGGCTGGATGGTGATGCTGGCGCTGGCCACCTCGGCATAGGCCACGCCGTCCAGGGTCACGGCGGCGGTCCAGCCGGCCAGGGGCTGGTAGTAGGCGGCGAAGTCGTTGGCGAACGCGCCGGCGGTGGCCGTGATCGGCGGCAGGCCGTGGATCGTGGCGTTGGCCATAAAGAGGCTGTCCTGGGCGGGGCGGTCGTAGGAGAGGGTCAGGGTGGGGATGGTGATCCCGCTGAAGAACTCGCTGTTGCCGCTGCCCGCCTCCGGACGGCCGGCCTGTTCAAATTGCAGGGTGGGGTTGGTCGCGCCCTGGGTGAAGACGTTGGTCGAGTATTTGAAGCCGTCCACGGCCACGGTGCCGTCGGTAACAGACCCGGAGACGGTGAAGGTCACGGTCGGGCCGTAGCCGCCCTTGCTCCAGTAGACCCCGTCCACGCTGGCGCCGGAGGTGCCGATGTTGATGGACTCCTGGACCACGCCGCCGACCAGGATGTTGATGATGGCGCTCGTGGCCGCGGTCGAGCTGGCGACGGTGAAGCGGAGCTGCTCTGTGCCGGTCGGCTGGGCCGAGAGCGTGGCCAGGCTGGCGAAGGCTGTGGCCGTCTGGGCTGCCGTGCCGGCGGTCGGGGTCCGGGCGACCGCGCCGAAGACCGAGTAGAAAATCCGGTCCATCAGCTCCAGGTACATGTAGAGATCGAGCGCGCCCAGCTCGGAGGTGAACGCACCGGCCACGGGCATGGCCGTGTTCATGGCCCGCACGCCGCTCTTGATCATGGGGTAGATCATGGTGCTTTTGGGTTGCAGGCCGGGATTGTCCTTGACCACGGGCAGGTCCATCCAGCCGGTGGCCCCGCCGCCGAGCACGTTCCATTCCTTCTTGCTCGTGGCCGGGGTGGTCTGGTTGTCCTCGAAGCTGGCCTCGGTCCGCACCCGCATGAATTCTAAAAACGTTGACTTTGGCATGAGTGCCTCCTTCATTTTGCGGAGCCGACAAAAAAGCCGGGGCTGCCCTGAATCGAAGGGCAGCCCCGGCTCGTTGGCTCGGTCAGGCTAAAAGATGTTTTGTTGTCGGCAGGTGTCAGGCCGCCGGCTTCTCGCTCGCGGCTTTTGCCTTGCGCACGCGCGCGGGCTTACCGCCGTGTTTCTTGGCCAGGGCCACCTGGTCGCTGTTTTCGGGATCAACCTGGGCCAGGCCGTTCATAATGTCCAGTTGGACGTAGCCCTCGGCGATCTGTCCGTTCTTGAGGGAAAATCGGTACATCATTGGGTAGGTCCTTCGATACTGTCTACTTTTTGTTGGATGAGGCCCGGTGCGATCTGCTTGATTTGCTTCTCGACTTGCCCGGTTGACTTCCAGCGCCGGCGGTGGATCTTGGCCTGGTCCGCCCAGGGGCCGACGACGTATTTGCCGTAGGGCGCTTCCTCCTCGGCCAGGTACCACTCGCCCTCGATGTTGGGCAGGGTCTCGTGGATGCGCCGGGTCTGGCTGGCTCGCTGTAGGGTGAAGGTCCGCTCGTACTCCGAGCCGGCCGGCGGCGCCGGGTCAGTCGTAGCCGTGTATTTCTTGACCTGGATCAGCTCGGCTGCCTCCATGAGTTCGTCCAGGGCGTCCAGGAGCACGTCGGTCAGCCGCTGCGGGTAGGCCCGCACAAAGCTGAACATCTCGCGAACGTCTACCGAGTATTCAATCTTGACCCGCTCGGCGGCCATGCTCAGCCTCCGAAAAAGCTGAAGCGGTGGGTGTACTTGAGCGACCAGTAGTAGCCCGGCGCCTCGCTCAGCGGCGGCCAACTCCGCACCAGGTAGGAGTTCTCCGGGAAGGAGCAGGCGTAGGTGTGCGCGCCGGCGGCGGTGCAGAGGTTGATCGCGTTGGTCCGGTTGAAGAACGCCTGGCAGACGCCCTGCCAGTACAGGTTGGCCGCGGCCTCGTCGGCCGGATAGCCGCCGGGGATGGCCTCGATGATCAGGAGCAGGCTGGCGATCTCGTAGCTCAGGGCGTAGACCCCGCTGCCCATGTGGCCGGGAATGTCGCCCGGCGCTTCGGTGCGCGGGCCGAGCGGCAGGTGAACGACCACCGGCAGCAGGTCCGGTGTTTCGAGCTTGGCCGGGTTGGCGTTGACGTTGTAGGCGGTAATGGCCGCCCCGCCGCTGGGGGCCGGGATGGCCCGCTCCAGCGCGGCGATGGCATTGACCGCCGCTTGCAGATTGAAGCTAAAAGCCATTATTTCACCCTCTTGGTCACGACGCGCAGCCGCTGGCCCATGCCGGCCTGGTCCTCGGCGTTGACGACCTCGTAGCGGGTCGAGCCGACGACGAGGACGTGCTGCTCGGCGATGGCCGGCAGGCTGCTGCCAGGGGCCGCCTCGAACCAGAACACGTCGGTCGCAACGGCTACCACTCCGGACTCGCCGAACGCTTCAGCCGCTTCGGGCTGCTCGTGGGTGGCGGAAAGATTGGTGTAGAGATTGGATTCGGTCCACTTGCCCGCCGTCGGGCCGGATTTCTGCTTGACCGTGACGGCGAGCTGGGGCCGGCGCTGGCGCAGGCGGCTCTTAACCACTGTAGGCGTCCTTGCGGGTCATCTTGACGATGCTCCCGCTGCGCCCCGCTTCGCTGGAACCGCCGGGCTTGGCCCGCCAGATTTTGGCCTGCTCGCGGTAGCCCTTGGCTACCTCCTTGGCGTCAATCTGGGCCTCGCCCTCTTTGTCCACCAGCGCCCAGGCCGTCCACTCGCTGGCCAGGGTCTCGAAGATCGAGGCGATGGCCCCGTTGACCCGGTCATCTTCGTCGTCCAGCACGGCGGCGATCTCCGCGTCGGAGAAGTTGCGCTTGTCCGGCCTGGGGCCGGCGGTCTGCTGGGTGTCGCCGGTGCGGAAGCGGACTTTGTCCCGGTCGGTGGCCAGGGTCTCGTCGTAGGTGAAGGCCATTATTTGCTGCCTTTCGGCTTCGATTTGGCCGGCTTGGTTTTAGCGGGCGGCATTCCCGCCGGAGCGCCTATCTGCACGCCGGGGCCTGGCTGGGCCGTCGCCATTTTTCCGACGACGCCAGGGATCTCCAGTGGCAAGGCTGTCCAGCAGCCGGTGCAGCGCAGTCCTCGGTTGTTGTGATTGATACCTTTTGTTTCCTGGCCGCAGTTCGGGCAGATCATCAGTTATCCGACTCCGGCGCGATCTGGATCCAGCGCGACGTGTCGCACAGCAGGTGCAGGCTGTCGTACTGGCCCAGGCTGGCGTTGTCGCTCAGGGCGCTCGTGTCCGTCTCGGAGATGATGATGGTCTGGTTGACCCGGTTGACCAGCAGGACCTCCTGGCCGGTCGAGCAGCCGCTGGACATGGTCACTGTCACCGCGCCGCCGCTCTGGATGGGCTGGAACGTGCCGGTCGGGGTCAGGATCCCGCCGTTGGTCAGGCTGATGGCCGTCTGGGCTGCGATCTGGGCAAAGTCGGCGATGACCGCGTCGCCATTGCTCACGGTCAGGTTGCCGGCTGAAACGGTCACCCCGGCCGCCGTGGTCAGGCTGCCGTCGGAGCCGAAGTCGGTCCCGGCCGCGCCGATGTTGCTGATCGCGCCGTTGTCCATATCCAGCGTGCCGCCGATGGTGGCGTTGTGCTCGACAAAGATCGAGCGGAAACGCGTCGCCTGCTGAACCACCGGTGTGAACGCAGCCAGGCTCAGTACGACCACGATCAGCGGGACAGCCAACAGTTTTTGGAATTTGGATTTCATAAAATTTCTCCTTGAATGGACGGGGAGGGATCTCCCTCCCCGTCTACTGTCTACCGTCTACTGTCTACTGACCCTACGTCGGCGAGCCGTCGCTCCAGGTGGCGTTGTTGACGTAGCGAGCCGTGCCGTTGGTCCGGTCGGAGATGCCCACGCCAAACTCCAGCAGGAGCATGAGATATTGCAGCGGGTGAGCGCCGGAGCCGTTGCGCGGGTCCTGCATGGCCATGACCATGGGCGCGCCCTTGCCTTTCTTGAGGCGGATCCGGAAGGGGTTGCGCTGGGAGCGCGCGCCGTAGCTCTTGAAGCCGAAGCCGTAATACTGCGGGATCCCGCGCACTTCGCGCACCCGGAACTGCTCGATCACGCCGATGTAGTCGGCCATGTTGACGTTGGCCCGGTCCTGGGTCAGCCCGAGCTGGACCAGGGGATCGGCGGCCTTGGTGAATTTGGACAGCGCCTCGACCGCCTGGCGGTCGCTCGGCCCGATCCAAAAGTCGAAGGGCGGCTGGTGGCCGTGCTCGCGCAGCTCGTCGTAGGCATCCTCGAAGACCGCGTTGGTGAAGGCGCCGCCGGCGATGGCGACATAGTGCTCGTGGTTGCTGTCGAAGCTGGTCCCCTCGAAGGCGGGCGGGGTGAAGTCCACGTTGGTCGAAGCGGCCGCCGTGGCCCAGCCGGGCGAATAGCCGGAGGTGCCGAGGCCGTTCTTGGCCCCGCTGTCGTCGCCGCGTTTGAGCGCGCGGGTCAAAATCTTCTGGCGCCACAGGTCTCGGGCGTCCTTGATCGCGTCGGCGATGTCGGCCCGGATCTGCTCCATGCGCGCGTCGCGCAGGTAGTCCCAGGTCCAGCCCAGGGCGCGATCATACGGCTTGAAGGGCAGCATGTGACCTTCGGTGTCGGCGCGCTTGGCGTCGGGCCGGCCGTATTCAGTGTGTTCCTCGAAGCCGTTGGCGACCCCGACCCGGTATTCGACATCGGGCTGGTCGGTGAACGAGACCGCGTCAGCCCACATTCCGCCGGCTAACTCGGCGTTCAGCGCGCCCAGCGCCACGTTCAGCTCGGCCACAACGGTCTCAATGCTGGTGCCGTCCTCAAGTTGGAAGTTCTTGAGAGCGGTCGCGTCCCAGCCGGTCAGCATGACCAGGCTGGATTTATCTCTTGGTCCTAAAGCCATGGTTTAAGTTCTCCTTCTACGTAAAATTCAGTGGGTGGCCTGATCCCCCAAGGGGAGGCGAGGCGCTCTTAGGTCAGGGCCACGATTTGAGGCCGCACGAACAGGACGGTGGCGCTCACGGCCATGCCGATGATCACGCTCTTGGTCGCGGCGCTCTCGGCCGGCTCGCCGGCGGTGGCGCCGACATAGATCAGCGTGCCGGGCGTGGCGTCAATCAGGCACTGCACCCGCCCAAGCGGGACAGTGTCAATGCGGTCGCCGTCTGCGCCGGCTTCCAGGGCGATGCGGTCGCCCCAGGCCAGGGTGATCGAGCTGGCGTCGGCCGGGTCATACTTGCCGTCGCTGGCCAGGGCCAGAATCTCCCCGGCGGCCACGGTCGCGCCGATGGTGACGCGCTCAATGACGGCCCCTTCGAGGGGCTTGATGTTTTTTTCGGTGGTTTCTCTTCCGAAAGCCATTGTTTGACTCCTTCTTGTTGTTGTTTTAGGGAACTGGCAGTTGAGTCGGGTCTACTCCCTACTCCCTACTCCCTAACTAAATTGCGCTTTCAAATACTCGAACGACACCCCGTAAACGGCGGCCATCTCGCGGATCTGCTCGTCGCTGTACTTCTGGGTGGGCGGGGTCGGGTTGGTCCCGCCGTCGGCGTCGGTGCTGGCCGGCCCCTTGGGCAGCGCGGCGAAGAGGGCCTTGGCGTCGGCCTCCAGCTCTTCCTTCGTCTCGCCCTTCAGCCGGCTGTGCAGCTCGGCGGGTAACTTGTACTGCGTGCCGACCTGGCTGCGCAGGCTGGCCAGCTCGGCGGCTTTTTTGTCCGCCTCGGCTTTTTCGCGGGCCGCCTTCTCGGTCTCGTACAGTTCCTTGAATTTGCCCTGCTCCTCGGCCGCCTTGCGAGCCGCTTCCTCAGCGTCTCTCTCGGCCTTGGTTTTGGCCGTGCGGTGGCCGGCGTTTTCCTTGCGCAAATCGCCGATCAGAACCTGCGCCCACTTGGGCAGCTTGTCTACCGACTCCGGGTCGGAATCTGCTGCGGGGGGCGTGGCCGGTGGATCAGCCGGGGGTTGGGCCGGTGGTGTGGCCGGCGGGGTCGCCGGAGGTGTCGTTGCTGGCGGTGTCCCTCCTGGGGGCGTCGCCGGGTCTGCCCCTGCCGGAGGGGTAGTGATTTCGGTGGTCATAGGTTGATTGCTCCTTTAGGCGCCTGGCCTGTGGCTTTATTCGCCCTGGCTCTCGCCGGGCGTTGGTTGACTGTCGTTTTGTTGCTGCTGGGCCTGCTCTTGTTGCCGCTGCATCAGCGCTTGCTGCTGCTGCACCGCCTCGGCCTTCATCGCCTTCATCTTGGCGATCTGCTCGACGGTGTAGCCCAGCTCTTCCCAGCGCTGCTCGGTCGGGATCTCGCCGGCCTCGAATTTGCGGGCCTTGGTCTCGATCTCGCCCTGTTCGTCGGCGGTCTTGGCCGATTTCCAGGTCAGCTTCAGCTCGCCGGGTAGCTCCTCGCCGGTGTACCGCCGGTGTAATTGGCGGGCCACGTCGAACGCCTTGCGCCAGGCCCCGCCGAAGACGATCTGCTTGTCCTCGACCTGGCTGACCAGGCCGCCCTCCATGATCTGGAGCGCGATCCCGCTCGGCGCTTGCTGGGCGCGGTCAAAGAGAAACATGGGCCAGCCCTTGACCAGGGCCAGCACCTGGACCCAGCTCAGCACGCCGGCCTGGAAGAGCTTGACCAGGTCGGCCGGCTCGATCCGGCCCGCGCCGGCGCTGTCGCCCTTCATGTTGATGGCCGTGCCCGGGCCAAACTCCGGGATGGTCTCCTCGCCTGTCTCCTCGTCCACCGGGAACTCGGCGTTGTGGAACCACAGGATCGGCAGGCCATGGAAATCGGTCGCGATGTCGAACGTGCCCAGGCCGTGGTTGAGGAGCTGCTGGATCGTGACCACGTCGGCCAGTTCCGAGCCGCCGGGGTTCTCGAAGGGGATGACCGGGATCGGCAGCGGCTGGCCGCTCGCATCGCCGGTGTCGGTCCAGGGCTGCGGGTTGGGCAGGCCCTGCGGGTTCTCGGCGTCGGCCAGCTCCGCCGGCTGCAAAAAGCGCCAGCCGCCCGGCACTTTCTCGTCGGCCTCGTAGCGCTCGATGGCGCCGGGCCGGTAAACGGTCAGCCGGCGCTTGCCGGTTTCGCCCGGCTTGAGCGGGTTCCAGACCGTCCAGCGTTTGCTCGCAAACAGGAGATTGTTGTCGCTGTCGTAGTGGAAGCGGATCAGGCCGGTCTCGCCGTCGTAGATCAAATTGGGGGTGAAGGTCGGCCGGCTGTTGACGGTGTCCCAGCCGACGATCAGGGCCACGCTCGTGTCGCGCAGGCTGGCCTCGTAGATCTCTTTTTGCTTGCTGTTCAGCTCGCCGACTGACCACCAGCCGGTGACCGCCTCGGCGTAGCGCTGGCCGGCCGTATCCGCCGCGCTGATCCCGGCCTCGCTCAGCGAGAGCCGGTCCTTGACGATGCCGACCACGCGCTTGCAGACGTTGCCGAAGGATTTCGGGTCGGACAGGTATTCCTTCTGCCGGTCGGTCAGCTCCACGCCCTGGTCGCCCTCAAAAAAGGCGCGGTAGGTGATGATTTTGTCCTCTTCCTCCTGCTGCGCGCTCTGCGCGGCCCGGAGGTAGGCGAGTCTCAGTTCAAGGTTAAAGTCTACTGGCATACTGCCTCTAGCGTTTCTTCTTGCCTTTGTGGGCGTACTTGACGACGGTCGTCGTCTGGCTGCGCTTGGCCGGCGCGTAGGCCAGGTTCAGGCCGTCCATGCCGTCCGGACTCCGTTTGATCCGCTTCTTGGTCTCGGCCTTGTCCTCGACCACGCGCCGGCCCTGGCTGTCGAGTTTCCACGTTGGAGCCATCGCCTGGCGGCGCAGCTCGCGCCGCACCTCGGCCGGCAGCCGGACCAGGCTCAGCCGGCCCTCCTCGGCCCGCTCGGCGGTGGCGAACCACAGCTCGCTGCGCCGGTTCGGGTATCGCTCCGGCTCCACCGCCGTGCTGCCGGCAGAGATTGGGATAAAGGCGTAGTCGCCCTTTTGGTCCACGACCCCGCCGCCCACGCCGTCGTCGTCCACTTTGACCGCGATCTTGCGGCCTTCGGTCCCGCAGTGCCGGCCCCACTGGTCGGCCAACTGCTTCAGCCGGCCCGCCGTTTCGCTGGTGCTCCAGCCGTTGGCGGCCTCGTGGTGCAGGCTCACCGGCCCGCGCCGGACGTGGATCTCGGTGAAATCATCCCCGAAGCGGGCCACGTCGCAGCCGATCTCGCACGGCTCAGTCTTTGGCTCCTCCAGGAGCAGCAGTTCCGCCCCCTGCCATGCGGCGTCGCTCCAGACGTTGTGGGTGGCCTGGCTGGGCCACCGGCCCAGGAGCCGGGCCTCGGCAATGGGGCCGGGCCGCAGATACTGGCCGCTGCCCGGCGGCCACTCGATGTCGCTGACCTTGTGCGGCCCCTCAATGGGCCGGCACCATTTCTTCAGCAGCTCCTCGACCCGGGCCAGCCGGATCGCCGACGGGAACGGGGGCGGCTCGCCCCGCAGTTCGGCGGCGATGTTGGGATGGTCCAGCACGCTGATCGGAATCACGTGCCAGCCGCCGCTCATCTCCTCGGTGTATGCCTGGCTGCTGGTGTCGGTCGGGTTGAAGATGGCCAGCCAGGCATGGCCCTCGCCGGAGAACATGCTCTCGGCAGTTTCCCAGAAAACCGAGTCCACGCCCACCGCTTCGTCGAAAACGAAGAAGCTGTGCCGGCTGTGGTTGCCCTGGAAGCTGTCGCCGTCGCGGGCGGTAAAGCCGTGGGCGAAGTGGACCTCGCTCGACTCCAGGCGGGGCATCTTCGGCCCCGGAAAGCCGCCGCGGCCGCGCCGCTGGGCGCGCACCTCTTTCCACAGCAGGTCTTTGACCTGCCGCTCGGTGGGTGCCGTCGTCAGGGTGATGCCCGGATCGTGAACGTCGTACCACCAGTTGACCAGGCCGCCGCCGAGGTGGGTCTTGCCGACCTTGTGCGACGCCTTGACCAGCACCCGGTAGGGTGGGGTCATCAGCGCCTGGACGACTTCGAGTTGTTTGCCCCACCAGGTCACACCCAGAATGTCGCGGGCGTAGCCTTCGGGGTCTAGCTGATACCGCTGGGCGACCGACGTCCTGGCTCGTTGCCGCCGGCGCCGCTCACGCTCCGCCTCTGCCCGTGCTTGATAGGATGACATCTAACGGGTCCTCTCCGGCGGCGATGCGTTCCAGTTGGTCGTCGGTCAATTTGGACATATCCAGGTTGAAGTTGTCCCGCTTCTGCCGGCGACCGCCGGTCTCCCTGGCCAGGTCGTCGAGGAGGCCGCGGAGCTGGTCGAGGCCGGGTGAGTTGAAATGGACCAGGTCGAACCGTTCGGCGTCCTCGCCTCTGCCGATCTGCTTGGCGTCCTTCAGCCACAGGGCGTCCCGTTTGAAGCTGGTGACCTGGCCGGCTTCGTTTATTTCGCACAGCTCGGCGAGCAGGCTCTCGGTCAATCGCTTGAGCTGGTTTACGCGCTCGTGAGCCAGGGCCAGACCCGACTTCATCACCTGTTGGACGTAGTCGTTCTTCTGGCGCTCGATCTCGGCGTCGTAAGCGGCCGCGCGGGCCTGCCAGCCGAAGGTGGCGGACCAGGTTGCAAGGGTTTCAAGGTGTCGAGTCGGCGGCTTTTCTGTAGTAGATGCGTGGTATATCCGTAGGAGGTTTCTCAGGCTTCGGCCCGGTCCCATCCTGAGATAATCATTGCAAGCGAGTATTGCTTTTTTGCTCTCGCGCTCTTGCGGCTCGCCGGTGAGGAGTTCGATTTTCATTTGAACAGGACCGCCGCCAATGTAGCCAGGCTCGTGAGGGTCGTCACCGCCAGGCCCAGCATTGTCAGCCGGCGCGCGGCTTCGACGGACTTTGTCCGCTCGATGAGGCCGGGCATGTTGTAGTCTTCGTCGCCGGCAATCAGTAAAATCATCCGGTCCAAATCAGCCCGGCTGTCGCGGCCTTGCTCTTGCAACTTGTCTATGTCAGCTCTCGCCAGCGTCATCTGGGCCTCCAGGTTCTGGGTGCGCACGCCGAGGATGCGGATCTCGCTGTACTCTTCCACTCACGGCCAGCCTCTCTATTTCTTTGCAGCGTCCTGAGCCTGCCGAAGGGCGGCGTCGCGCCACTTGGCGGCCAGCGTTGGCGCGAGCTTGATCACCTCTGGCCACAGCTCGACGGTCAGCCCGGCGGCCCGGCGGATCTCCGGCCAGTATTCTTTGAAAAATTCAAGGGTCACAACCAGGTATTTCATCAGGCTCCTTCCACGCGCTCGGCGTTGGCAATGATGGCGTAAATTTCAACAAAGGCTTGCTGGGCCGTGACCCCACAGGCCGGCCCGTCTTCACTGTAGGCCGGCGCGATCAGGCGCTCATAGCTCTCGTGCAGGGCCTCCCACAGCTCGCCCAGGTCGCCCTGGTGCTCGCCGTGGCCATCGCAGAAGCGAACCGGCATCGGCGCGCTCTGGCCCCAGAAATTGAGCGGGCCTTTGAGCAGCTCCAGCCGGGCCACGCCGGCCTGGAACCATTCGATAACCTGGAGCTGGGTCACTTGAGCGGCCTCACATGTAGGCTGGTCACCGGCGCGCGCTGGGCCTGGGCCAGAAGTTTCTCATAGTTGGCCTGGCTGATCTCTCCTGCCTTCACAAAGGCCCCTAGAATCTCGTTAGAGACCGTTTTCCTGGTGACGATGACCTTGGACGCCTGAAGCTCTCCCAAAACCGCTACAGCGGCCTCTGGGGGAATCGTGAAGCGTTCTGAGAGGCTGATAAAGACCCGGCCCGTGGGCAGGTCTATCTCTTTCCACTTGAGCTCGGCCAGGCCGGCCTTGAGTTCCTTCTCCAGCACCTCGTACCGCTCGACGGCGGACCGCAGGCTGAGCAGCTCCTCGGCGATGCCCCGCAGCGCTTTAGCCGTTGGCTTGGGCATGCTTCGCTCGCTTGGCCAGACGGCGGATGATGCGCCGGCTGAGGGCCGCGCGCGCCCGGCGGTTCTTGCGATTGGCCGGCTGGCTGTTGACGATCTTCAGGTCAGCGACCAGGCTGGTTAGGGTTCTCATTTTTCAGTTCCCCATCGGCGGATGGCTTCATCCATCGAGATTTCAGAAATCACCGTATTTGAATATTGGCCCGTGGTCGCGTAGGCCCAGGCCCGGATTAGAACGTAATAAATCAGTTCCCTGGGCAACTGCCAGGCAAGCCACTGATACCAATAAGATCGGGAGAGATAGATCACGATTGCTAAATCCTATCTACTGCCTGCCGGCGTTTTGCCGTCGAGCAGTGAAGATAAATTGAAGTGGTTTCGATGGACTCGTGTCCCAGAAGATCACGAATGGTCTCCAGGTCTACATCGGCGTCGAGCAGACTGACCGCAAATGAATGGCGCAGGGCGTGCGGGTGCAACTCCTTCCGGAGTCTGGCCCGCTGGCCGAGTTCGACGACCAGGCTGTGCAGCCGGTCGTAGCTGATCCGCTGGCCGCGGTTGCTCTCGAACACCGGCCCGCTGGTCCGCCCGGCCAGGTGCGCGTCAAGCGCGGCCGCAGCTTCGGCGTGCAATGGAACGATTCGTTGTTTGGACCGTTTGCCGAACCGGACGAAGACCGTCATGGCCTCGAAGTCCAGGTCCTCCACGTCCAGGAGCCGCAGCTCGTTGGAGCGCAGGCCGGTGTAAAGAAAGGTGGTGATGATGGCCCGGTCTCGCGCCGAAAGTTCCAGGCCGAGCAGTCGCTTGCGTTCGGGGCCGGTCAGCCAGGTCGGTAATCGTCTGCCCATCGTCCTCCCACCAATCCCACATGTCTGGCCAGGCAAACAGATCGTGAATATCGCTCAAAATGGGGATCGGTGCTGCCTGGGCCATCTCACCCCCAAATGCCAGAAAATACGGATTTTCTGGCATTTTCATGCAAAGTTATTTCCCGGCTTCCAGCGCGGCCAGGCGGGCCTCAATGTTGGCCAGGCGGTCCAGGAGCGGCGTGACACCGGTCCGGCGCAGTTGGTAGGTCAGGTGCAGGCCGGTGTGGTCGTGGAGCATGCCCGCACCGGTCACGACATCGCAGGAATATTCCGGCTCAAACAAAAAGACCGTGACGCCGCCCGGCTGACCGTCATTGACAAAGCTGCCCTGGATCTGGTCAATCTGGCCGCTGCCGGCCGTCGGGACGATAAAGGCCCGCTGCGCCGGCGGGACCCAGCGAAAGTCAGAGGTCAGCAGGTGGAAATCGGGCGCGGTGCTGTAGGCGAAAGCGACCCGAACATTCGGCATGGGAAAGCCGTTCTCGTCCACCACCAGGACGATGATCCGCTGCTCCTCAAACGACTTGGGCTTGGTCTGGCGCGCAGCGACCAGGTAAAAGTGGCCGGCCGCCAGGGGGGAGACTTGTCGCTCGATGCCGGCCCTGAAATCCTGTTGGATGTTCGGGGGTAAAATATTGAGCGGTTCGTAGGTGTTCATAGGTTCGTCCCTTCAAGTCTCCCCAGCGCCGCCTTGACCCCGTGAGCGGCATAATGCACCCGGCGCAGCTCGTTCGCATCGGGGATGCGCTCAACCTTCAGCGTGCCATCCACCAGGGCCAGGCCCAGGGCCTGCTCCCACGCCTCCGGCCAGCGTTTCTGCTGGAGCCGGAAGATGAAGCGGAACAGTCGCGTCTGGGTCTGCCGGGTCCAGTCGTCCACTAGCTACCTTGTAAGGGATAATCGGGCCGGTCAGCCGGCGCGCCGATCCCGGTTGGTGCCGGCATCGGCCACTCGTAACCCGGCGATTCCTGCTCGTACCAGCCTTTGGCCCGGAAGCCGCCCACGGCCTTCAGGCACATCTCCCGCTGCCGGGTCTGGGCCACGCACACATCGTACAGCCCCCGGTAGTATTCGGCTTCGGGGTCGGGCGTGCCCAGCAGCTCGCGGTACATGCCCACGGCGACGATACTCGGCGCCGCCGCGCCGATCAGGAAAGACAGGATCAGGCTTATGGCCACGATTAACTTCTTCACCGGGTCGCCTCGTTGAATTGCAGGCACTTCACCCGCTCGGCCAGGACCTGGCCAGCTCGGACAGCGCCGCCCTCACCGTACTTCCTGGTGAAATAGGTGGTGTCTTCCTCGGCAAACCACGCCTGGCCGAGGTGGATCCAGATCAGGCGGTAGTGTTTGGTGGGGTGATTGAAGCGCTCGATGCCCAGGGTCAGCCACTTGGCCGGCGTCGGTTTGCCGTCCGGGCCGACCACGGTCGGGCCTTCAGTCTGGTCAGGTTCGAGGGGTGTTGTTTCTGGGGTTACTTTTCGCTCGTCCATTTCCATCCTTCGCGCCGCCACTCTGCGCGCGCCAGTCGAACCCGCAGGGGGTCAGCCTCTTCGTGGAAGCGCGGCCTGGCTGCCGGCAGGTGGCTCGTCTGTTCCATCGCCTGCCGGTAGCCGTAGATCACCGCGCCGATCAGTACGATCAGCACGACTGCTAAAAGTGTCATAGTGCCCGCCCCATCCCACTCCGGGAGATTAGTGCAATTTCTGCGACCCCCGGCTGCCTAATTTTTATGTGCCCCCTCGTGTGAGGGGTAACGGTCAGTTGACCAAAACCGTATCGAATGAAATGAGCCGCCTGGCCAGAGCGATGGCCACCGCGTTCGGCCCATTCTTTGCCCCCAGCTTGTTGTAAATGCTGGTCTGATACTTCTCGATGGTACTCGCGGCCAGGAACAGCCGCTGGCCGATCTCGGCGGCGGTGTAGCCCTGGGCCAGCAGCGTCAAGGTCTCGCGCTCGCGGGGGGACAATTTCTTTGGGCTAAAAAAAGAAAGGGGCAGCCCGTCTTCACGGACTGCCCCGGCGTTAGCTCTGTCAGGCACTCGACCCTCGTGGGGTTTGAATTGTGATGGTTAAAAGTTTAGCGGCCCGGCTTGATCTTCTCGATCAGCATCGTCTGGCCGCACGTCACCAGCATCCCGTTCTCGTTGACCTGGAGGAACATCTGCACCCCGGCGCCGCTCGCCTGGGCGTATGCCGCCAGGCTGGCCAGCCGGGCGTCAATCTGCTCGATCTGCGCCCAGGTCAGAAAACTCAATCCTTTGGCCGGTGGAACCCTGTTCATGGTGCTCATCCTACCACAGATCCTCTTGCGGCAATACCCTGTTTTCCGTACTCTTTTTTCGCGGGAGGGGGCTTCGCGCCGGCAATAAAAAAGCGCGAAGGGGGCCGCCTCTCGGCCCACCTCCGCGCGTTCTTCGCTCTGGAAGTTGGGGTAAAACGTTGTTGGGTTGTACGAATGATACCCTATTTCGGGCTTTTCCTTCAGCCCGAAAAGTGGGGGGCTTGCAGGCCCATCAGCCGGTCCGTCCCGATCCGCAGCAGGCTGACCGCGTCGGGCCGCATCGTCACCACGGCATGCACCGGCAGCCACTCCTTGACCATCACCCGGAACTGCATCAGCCGGCGCTCGCTGTCGTCAAACTGCTTGAAGTAGCTCCAGGCCCGGCGGCGAATGGCCTCGCTGCCTGCCGGCGGCCCGCTCGCCTCTCGTTCGGGCACCTTCTGGAAATGCACAGTCAGGACAACGGAAAAAACCTCGCCGTCCCAGACCAGCTCGCAGAAGCGGGGATAGCTGCCGCTGGCCAGCGCCTTGAGAAACTTGTCGTAGTTCGTCGGCTCGGCCGCTGCCTGCCTGGCCTTGATCTCGGAGAGCAGGCTGTTAAGATCGCCGCTGTCCTGCATAGTTTTGACCTATCTTCTCGTGCATCTCGCTGGCCAGGCGCGCCCAGTAGTCGCGCCATACCGGTTCAGCCTGCTCCTTTTCCTTTTTGACAAGGAGCAGGATCCGCTGAGCGTCATGCTCGCTCAGCCACAAAACGACAGTCATCCACCTTTACCCTTTGGCCTGGCTGCTCCCCATGGGCAGGGCGCGCCCTGGGCGCAAGCCCGGCCTGGAACACCGCCAGGCCAATCGCCACCTGCTCCGCCAGGTCGAGCCAATCGGCTCTCGTTGGCAGCAGGCTCGGCGTCTCCTGGACCCGTTCGACCAGGGTTTCCAGTAGGAGGGCGGCGTTTTCCTCGGTGGTATTCAGGGTCAGAGTTACGAGTGCTTGACTCAAGCTTCCTCACAGGCCAGGAATCAACATAAGCAAGGGAATTCTACCATACGGACGGGGACTTGGGGAGTGACATTTGTCACTTCATGAGGGGTCAAAAGTACCTTACAATTAAATTTTAAGTGTATTAAAGCCGGACAACCTAATGAACCAGAAACTAGAGTTTAGCATTGACTCCACCGGGAAACTAGAACTGGATCTCTCCAGGCCCCCGCCCTGGCTCGCCGGCCTGGTCGTCAAGCTGCCCTCCGGCCGGGTCGCAACCTACCATTTCACCGGCCCCCCGGCCCCCAACCCCCAGCCCCTTCCCCCCGCCCAGCTCGTCCAGAACTTCCTCGACCACCTGGAGGTCAAAGAGAATCTCAAGCCCCACACCCGCAACGGCTACCGCCTGCGCCTGGGCCAGTTCGCCCGCTGGCTGGAAAATCACCCCTCCCTTTGGGAGGGGCTGGGGGAGGGCTTCCTCGCCTACTACGCCGGCCTCAAACGCCACAAGCCGGAATACTCGCCCAACACCCTGCGCAACCACTACGACGCCCTGACCCGCTTCTCCCGCTGGCTGTTCGGGCAAAGCGCCCTGGCCGATGTCGAGCGCCCCAGCGACAAGAGCGCAACCCAGGCCGAGCCGCGCGCCATCGAGCGCCGGCACATCAACCAGATGCTGCGCGTGGCCCGCGAGCCGCGCGACCGGGCACTGCTGCTCTTTTTCCGCGACTCCGGCTGCCGGGCCGACGAGGCGCTCCAACTGACATGGGGCAAGCTCAACCTGGAGGAGCGCAAGACGGAGGTCGTCGGGAAAGGGGATAAAGCGAGGAAACTCTTCTTCAAGCCCCTCACCCGGCGCGCCCTCGAAGCGTACCGGGCCAGCCTGCCGGAGGAGCGCCGGCAGCCGGCCGCCGCCGTCTGGTGGGGCAAAAAAGGCCGGCTGACCTACGACGGCCTCTACAAAGCCTTCAAGCGCCTGGCCAAAGCTGCCGGCCTGGGGGAGGAGGTGTTCAACCCCCACGCCTGGCGGCACGCCTTTGGCCGCGATACGACCATCGCCGGGATCCCGACCGCCCAACTCCAGGACCTGCTGGGTCACGCCTCGATTGAGACGACCAAGCGTTATGCGGTTTTCAACACAACGGAGCTACAGCAGGCCCACGACCGCTATTCGCCGGTGGATGGGGATCTGTCTTCCCCCCTCCCTCCGGGAGGGGCTGGGGAAGGGCAAGCCGAGGACTGAAGGATTTGACCGGGGAAGAAATTTAGGTAAAATAGACTCAATCAAGTTCGCCCCTGACAGGCGATATTCGTTAGTTTCCTGGCGACGTAGCCAAGTGGTAAGGCAGAGGTCTGCAAAACCTTTATGCGCCGGTTCGAATCCGGCCGTCGCCTCTAAGAGCCGAGTTTAACTCGGCTCTTTGATTATATGGCAAAAACTGCCGCCGTAGGGTAAGTTGAAAAACGAGAGGGAGTTTAACTTACTAAACCTTTCAATTATCCAGCCTGACCGAGCTCAGGCTGTCATGGCAATGGATGCCAGATCAGCGAAAGGACAATAGCCAGTGCAGTCAGGAGCGCACCGATGGCTGCAAACACAACGCTGATTTCCGTGATTTCGCGCCGGGTAAACAGGTAAGTCGGGAGTTCCTGGAAAACATCTTGAAGCTCGCCCGCGCTCTCAGCCGAGTAATAGGTTCCCCCGGTCATATCGGCAACTTCCTTTAAGGTGTCCTCATCAATTCCCCGGCGAAACCCGCCGCCAAACCCAAAGCCTCCGCCAAATTGTTGGCCGCCCCCCATTGAGCTGCTGCTCTGAAAACCCCGGCCGCAAAAAGGAAGCGACTCTGATCCGTTCTCGGTGCCAAACCCGATCGTGTAAACTCTAACGCCCCGGTCAACGGCTTGCTGCGCCGCTTCCAAAGGCAGTATGCCTGCATTACTCGCCCCATCGGTGAGTAAGACAATGACGTCCGGCGTATACATCCCTTTAGGTACCGGCGTTGGCTTGACCCCAGCCGATGTGCCGGTCACACTGGGAGCCACGCTCTTGTTTATTTCGGCAATCGCATCCAGCGATTTAAGGATGGCGGTGCCAATCGCCGTCCGGCGGGCGGTGCTCAGACCCTCGACCGCGTCTTGCAGCATTTCCTGATCTGAAGTCGGCGGTTGGATTAATTCCGCGAAACCGGCGAAGGCGACGATGCCAATCTGGGTGTTGGATTTTTGGCTTTGAATGAATGACAGGGCCGCATCTTTGGCCACCTCTAAACGGTTGGGCGGAATATCAGTCGCACACATACTCCGGGAGACATCCAGGGCCAGAATGATATTCGCCCGGCCGCTGGGCACGCTTACGCTGGTCACCGGGCGGCCCAAGGCAAGCACCAGGCTAACCAGCGCCAGGAGAAACAGGGCAAAGGGCAGATGGCGCCGTAGGAGCGACTGGGAAGGCAGCGCCTCGCGCACCAGAGCCAGGCTGGAGTAGCGCACCGCAAAACGCCGCCGCCGTCGCAGCATCCAAATATATGCTGCGACAATCAACGGGATTAAACCCAACAGGAGCAGGAACCCGGGCCAAAGCAAATCCATTGACTACCTCCAATTACGGCACGCGGCTGAACCACAGGAGCGAAAATGTACCGCCAATCAGCAGGACGAGAATACCCGCGCCGGCAAAAATAGAAGTGACCTCCATCTTTTCCGCTTTGATCACAAACTGCGGGTCGAGGTTTTGATAAATCGCGCGCAGCTCTTCTTCGTTCTCGGCATTGTAATAGACGCCGTCGGTGAACTGGGCAATTTGTTGCAGCATAGCCTCGTCGAGCTGGGTGTGAACGGTGAAGCCTTCAACCTGCAGGAGTGTTCCTGCTGTGCTGCCAATGCCCACGGGATAGATGCGCACCCCGCGATCTGCGGCTACCTGCGCGGCTTCCAGCGGGTCGGGGGCCTGGTTGTTCTCGCCGTCGGTGAGCAGGACAATGACGGCGGAAGTATAGGTTCCTTCCGGCAGGGGCGTTGGCGTAACTGCGGGCGCCGGTGTCTGGCCAGGGTCGAGAGAGGGAATTGGTTCATCATCCCCGGCAATCGTGTTGAGTGAAACCAGAATACCCTGCCCAAGCGACGTGCCGCGCTGCGGCGTCAGGCGATTGATCGTGGCCAGGATGGCCTCCTGGTCGTTCGTCGGCGGTTGTACAGTAAAGCCGCCATCGCTGAAGGCGACAATACCGATTTGTACGCTGGTCGGCTGGTGCTGCACAAACTCCAGCGCAGCAGCTTTGGCCGCTTCCATCCGGGTCGGCTTCAAATCGTCCGCAGCCATGCTGCCGGAAACGTCAAAGGCAAGGATAACCGTGCCTTCCACTCGGGGCAGACTGACAACCGTTTGCGGGCGGGCCATGGCCAGCAGTAGGATGGTCAGACCGGCTAGAAAGAAGGCCGGAGGAAGGTGGCGGCGTCTGCCCAGTGTACGACCGGCGGCTTCCTGTACGAGTCCAAGCGTGCCGAAACTGGCGGCAAAGCGCCGCCGTCGTTGCTGCATCCGCAGATACAGCCAGACGAACAGCGGAACCAGCAACAGTAATAAAAGCATCGTGGGCCAAATGAATGACATAGGTAACTTCACTTACCTCCGGCGCTGCCGCCGCAGGGTGGCAAAGCGCACGATGGCTTTGACCAGATCTTCTTCAGTGGAGAGGGACAGCGCGTCCACCCCGGCGTGTTTAAATGCTTCGTTCAAGGCTGTTTCCCGCCGCCGCGCCGCCTCTTGAAACCGCTGGCGGAATCTCCGGTCGTGGGTGTCCACATAGAGCTGCTCGCCTGTCTCCGCATCCTCCATAATGATCGGTCCCATGTCCGGCAGTTCTACCTCGCGCGGGTCCCACAAGCGGATGGCCAGGACTTCGTGCCGCTGGTTGAGTAACTTCAACGGCCGCTCCCAGCCCGGCTCACTGATAAAATCCGAGATGATGAAGATCAAAGAGCGCTTTTTAATGGCATGCAGTCCGGCGTCGAGCAGCGGCTTTAAATTGGTAAACGCTGTTTGTCGTAAAGGCGGCTGCTTGAGCAGGTCGTTGACCAGGCGCAGAACCTGGAGCTTCCCGCCGCTGGCAGGAATTGTCCGCTCAACCCGGCTGCCGTAGAAGATTGCTCCGATGCGATTGCCGTGGCGGGTGAGCAGCCGGGCGATGGTCGTGACGAAATCAATCAGCACCGTCCGCTTGAGCGTTTGCACCGGGCCAAAGTCCATGGAGGGACTCAGATCCAGCAAAAACCAGCCGGTGATTTCGCGGTCTTCGATGTACTGCCGGACATACGGCGAATTCATCCGCGCGGTTACATTCCAATCAATGTAGCGAATATCGTCTTCGGGTTGGTATTCGCGCAGATCGGCAAAATCCACCCCGTAGCCATAAAACAGGGTACGATAATCGCCTTGCAGCAAGCCGTCCAGCCGGCGGATGACCTGCCAGTCGAGACGCTGCAGGATACGTTCAGGCGTTGACGCGGAGATTGACATGCTCATGCAACGGCACCACCGGGATAGGAATACGATCGAGAATCTTTTTCAACAGGTCGTCGGCGCTGACATTGTCAGAGAGCGCCTCATACGACAGCACCATGCGGTGCCGCATCACGTCGAGGGCCATATCCAGCACGTCCTGCGGCAGCGCATAAGCCCGCCCGCGCACAAAGGCCAGCGCCCGCGCCGTGAGGATCAGGTTGATCGAAGCGCGGGGGCTTGCGCCGAACATAATGTAAGGTTCCAGTTCTTTTAACCCTACGTCTTTCGGCGTTCGGGTAGCGGTCACCATGCGGACGGCATATTCAATAAGCGCTGGGTCCACGTAAACTTTATCGGCCTCTTGCTGCAATTCCACCAGTTGCTCGGTGGTCAGCACCTTTTGCACGGCCTGGA
Source organism: Chloroflexota bacterium (assembly GCA_016860845.1). Next base: position 20,266 of record BOKF01000002.1, on the reverse strand, counting down.
GCATGCCCGTCATCCGTTCGACGATGACAAATTCTTCCGTGGCGCTGGGATAACCGACCAGTACCTTGAGCATAAAACGGTCCACCTGCGCTTCGGGTAAAGCATAGGTGCCTTCGGTCTCGATGGGATTCTGGGTCGCCAGCACCAGGAACGGATGCGGCACCTTAAAGGTTTCGCGGCCAATGGTTACCTGCCGTTCTTGCATCACCTCAAGCAGCGCGCTTTGGACCTTGGCCGGGGCGCGGTTGATTTCATCCGCTAGCAGGAGGTTGGTAAAAACCGGGCCGAGCGAGGTATTGAATTCGCCCGTCTTTTGATTGTAGATGCGTGTGCCGATTAAATCGGCGGGGACCAAATCGGGCGTGAACTGGATGCGCTTGAACTCGCCGCCAATTGCTTCCGCCAGGGTTTTGATCGCCATCGTCTTGGCCAGACCCGGTACACCTTCGACCAGGATGTGCCCGCGCGCCAGCAGCGCGACGACCAACTGTTCCAACAGGTGATCCTGCCCGACAATAATTTTCTTCACTTCGTACAGTACACGTTCCATCGGTTTTCTTTTCTCAGGGTTCATATATTGATTCATGGGCCTTCTCCCAAAATAAGTTGCAGATTCCAGGTTAAAGGTTGCAAGTTATATGTTGGAAACCTTGAACTTTCAACCTTTAACCATTTTAATATGGCGGCGAGCCTACAGCCCCAACCGCGACATTGATCGGCACCGCAAAGCCGATGCCGATAAAGACATCCTGTTCGGTTGGATTAACCAAGGCAGCGACAATACCGACCACGTGGCCATCCCGGTTTAGCAGCGGGCCGCCTGAATTGCCGGGATTCACGGCGGCGTCAATCTGGATTAAGCCGTTCAGTCTTTGCTTGCTGTCAGGGGGTCTGAAGGAGCGGTCAAGACCGGAGATAACGCCCGCGCTCATCGAGCCGTAAAGACCGAGGGGATGGCCGACGGCAAATGCTTCATCGCCGATGTGCATAGCTCGCGGGTTCCCCAGTATCGCGGGTACGAGCAGTCCCGGGAGCTGCCTGGCGCGTAGAACGGCGATATCGTTCTCCGGCTGGGTGGCGATCACCTCCGCGCTCGACTCGGTGCCGTCCGCAAAGATGAGCTGAATATCAGAGGCGTTGGCCACAACGTGGAGGCTGGTCAGGATGTCGCCCTGGTCATTGATAACCACGCCGCTGCCGATGCCATTGTCCACCTCACCGTCTTTGTCAGAAACTTCCGTTTCAATAAAAACAAGCGAGGGCCGGATGGCCTGGTAAACCCGCGCCGAAAAGGCGGGCGGCGGTGTGGCCGAGGCGAGGGCCTGAACAATCGAGTCGTTCACCTCACGTGTCGTCAGTTGTGTTGGATCGGGAAACAGAATGTTGTAAAGCACAAGCGCCACGAGCGCAGCCAACACCCCGGCAGCAAAGGGTGCTGTACTGTGGATATATGGGCGAAGACGTTGCCAACGTCCCCGCCACAACTCCGCTTGTGAAGCAGAAGGTTCACTCATTTTCCCCCCTTGAGGAAACTGACCTGCATTCGGTTTGGAGCAGCTATTCAGCAGGCGCTTGGAACTACCTCTACGGAAACAATGCGAGAAGTAACCGTAATTATAGCACGCTTTCCTAAATTGAAAATGAGATAAAGCTGAGAGAATCCATTAATGTAAGTAGGCTGCACGTTTAGCGGACTTTCACCATCCATCCAGCAATAAAGCCAAGCAGGCAGACCGGGACAAGCCAGTACCCGGCCCCAGCCCAACCCAGACTCTCTACCAGCCTCCCAAAGAGGATCGGTCCAATAACCATGCCCAGGTTCTGCCCTACGGAGACAACCGCCAAGCCAATGCCGGCCAACTTAGGACTACCCATTACCTCTGGCGCTGCGGCGAAGGTCGCTGTAGGAACGGCGCCGCTAACAACCCCGAGCAGAATCATAAAAGCGTAGAGGGACCAGCCGGTCAGGTGGAAGGGCAGGGTCATCATCGCGGCGACTACCAGGAGAGGCAGGCTAAAGACTAACCGGCGCGATCCAATTTGGTCGGACAGCCAGCCGGCCAGTGGAGCTGAACCTAGTACCACAATGCTTGACAAGCTGGCGAGAAAAGCGGCTTGGGCCAATGGGTAATCATGCGCTTCGGTAAGGAAGGTGGGGAAAAATGTGGCAAAGCCGATGAAGACCAGGTTGAAGCACCCAAACTGCAGGGCAAGCAGCCAGATGTTCCGGTTGGCCAAGGCTTCGCCAAGTTTGGGAAGGGTGTCGTCACTAGGGCTTGTCGGTCCGGGTCTCTGGACGGTCACCGGGGAGGGCGGCAGCCGCATAAGCAGCCAATACAGGATAAGGGCGACCAGGGCAAAACCGGCCCCACTCCACCAAGCGGCCTGCCACCCGGCGGACGTCCCCAGAACCGGAGCCAGGTTATACATGATAACGCTTCCCACCGGCACCCAGGTAGCCCAGATGCCCATCGGCGTGCCTTGTTTCTCGCGGGGAAACCACATCGCGATTGAGGCCGGCCCGACGACGGCGATCAGCCCCATCCCCACACCTTCAAGGATGCGGCTGGCTAATAACATGCCTGTGCTGTTGGCAAGCGCTCCCCAGGCTGATCCAATCACCAGGCAGCCCACGGCAATCAACCCGGCGGCTTTTGGCCCCAGTTTTTGCAGGACAATTCCGGCGGGCAAGGCCAAAATTAGGCCGGTAAAGGCGAAGACGGACATCAGCAGGCCGGCCTGGCTGAGATTTAACTGGAATGTCTCCATGAGCACCGGCATCAGCGGTGGAACTTTGAATTGATTCAGCGGCGCGGCTACACTCGCCAGAAATACGACCAACAAAATCACCCAGGCATAACCGGCTACGGCAGACGTTTTAGGCTCGGGCAGGTATTGGTCAGAAGAAGCGATTTTTGATGGTGACACAGACTGTCTTCCTTATTTGTAAGAGAATTGTTGGATAAACAAAAAGGCCTTGACGCTCCTCATCCTGGGACCGTCAAGGCCCTTTTTGTTTGGTAAGGTTACTACTTATAGACCCCGTATTTTTTACCCGTATCAAGCATAGCGTGCAAATTTTCGGGAGTGGTATTATCGAGAACGGCGCCGTTGGCCAGGATATAACCGCCATCCTGAGCTACCCCGTCAATCAACTCCTTGACGTAGTTCTCAATCTCCTGGGGTTTTCCCGCTTTCAGCAGCGAACCCGGCACGTTGCCGCCAAAGCAGGCCCAGCCGCCTAGTTTCTTCTTGACTTCCTTCATGTCGGTATGGTCAAACATCCAAATGGTGTGACCGGCAGGAATATCCGGGTCGGTAATGATGTCCAGGCGTTGGTTGTAGCCGCCCTCCACAAACAGATAGGGGACGGTGCCCTCGTTGATCAGGCCCAACAGCACTCCTTTTAAGGTCGGCCAGTAAAACTTCTCAAAATCCTTGTTCGACATAAACCCGTCGGCTCCCTTGTGCAGGGGAATGAAGACCATCGGGGTATCGCTGACGGTGGCATAACGCACACCCATTTCTACGGCAATCGGCACGATTCGTTCCATGGCCTCGATCAACTTTTCGGGGCGGCGGTACATATCGAGCATAATGGCCCGGGTGCCGCGCATGGTATCGCCCAGAACGTCAAACGGAGCCTTGGTAAAACTACCGATGATATTGGGCACGCCCAACGTGGCCATGGAATAGCCGTCAATGGGGCCAATAGCCGAGATCCATTCCATCACGGCCTGGCCTGCCTCCAAAAAGGTTTTGAAAGCTTGCTGGACCGGGGGAATACCGGTGGGGATCAAGCCCAGCCCCACAAAGGGCAGTTCTAGAATATCGGTAAAGGGCGCCAGCATCTGCCAGGGTGTCAACGCTCCAAAGATGCGCGGCAGGTAATAGCGCATAAAGTAGCCGGAGGGGTCCGTGATGAGGAGGTCATACTCGTCGCCGGTCATGTACTCGCCTTCCACGCACTGGTATGAGGTATTGGGGGGCGTGCCGTGGCCAGGCCAGTTATAAAGCTTATAATCAAGGATATCAAAAACCTTACCCGGCCCCACCAGACTGCACGTGACCAGGCCGTCGTTTTCAAAGTCCGCGTTGAACTTTTTCCAGGCCCTGCCCAGCTTGTCGTAGTCATACATGGCTTCCTGCATGGTGATGCCGCCGTATTCAGCCGGATAAACACCCCACCACGGGATGATCGGAATACGTTCCGGCTTCTGCAAATAGGTGGCATCTTTGATCATCTGGACCCGTTGTTTGTACGCCTGGGCTTTCTCAGGGCTGGCAAACTCAATGTTAAGTGACATCCAGCTATTAAAGCGGGCCTCCATTTTTTCTTTAGGGGTTAATTTGTTCCAGTTTTCAGGTTTGGTAAACATTGCGATCAGCCTCCTATCCATTGTTTGGCCAGGGACACGGCCGCCATCGCATCGCGCCCAAAGGCATCGGCTCCGGTGTACCGGCGAATTTGATCATCAACTTGGCCGCCGCCAATCATCACCTTGACCTTGTCCAGGCCGGCCGCTTTTAGGGCCTCGACAGTTTCTTTCATGGGGTCGTAAGCCAGGGTTAGAAAACCACTCAAGCCCACCACGGTGGCCCCTGTTTCTTGGGTTGCCTCCACAAACTTGGCTGGCGGCACGTCTACACCCAAATCGGTGACTTCAAAGCCGTTGATGTCCAGCATAAAGACCACAATGTCTTTGGCAATATCATGAATATCTCCTTGCACCGTGCCCAAGACTACCTTGCCCCGCTTTGCCGTTGTTCCGACCTGCTCCTGTACCAGCGGCTTGACTTTGCCGGCAATCTCCTTCAGCATTTCTCCGGCAAAAATCAATTCCGGGATAAAACAGGTCCCTTCCTCAAACCGTTTGCCGATGATGTCCATCGCCTGGCGGCAGGCTTCGAGGACATCGAGCGGATTGGTCCCACTCTGGAGCATTTGGTCGGTAATTTTTAGCGCATCATCCTCTCTCATATCGGTGATGGCTTCGATAAGTTGTTGTGACATAAACTTACTCCTTTGTAAATAGCCCTCACCCCCAACCCCTCTCCCACTGGGAGAGGGGAGTCGCGCCAGCGACGGGGTGAGGGCTTTTCATCGCTGGTGCTGAAGTCGAAGCTTCGTAACGGATTCCTTTGTAACTATGATGTAGAAAGCAAAATTTCCTACGCCTTGTCCTTTGCGCTATCAAACGCGCCGGCCCGATAAGCCCGCGTGTAGTTAAGACAGTGACGATCACGCCCCAAAACCAGCTCAGCCGCCAGCAGCGTGGCCCGCAGTTCCCGGTCTAAAGGATCAAGAATGGCGCTGTCCAGGCCGGCCGCCAAAGCCAGCGTTAAAAAGGCCCTGTTAACGTAAGAGCGAGCCGGCAAGCCAAAAGAAATATTGCTCAAACCGGCGGTAAAGTGAACCGCCGGATAGGCTTCACCGACCACCCGCATGGTCTCCAGAAAAATTGATCCGCTTTGGATATTGGTACTGATGGTCATCGCCAGCGGGTCAATGTAGATGTGCTCGTCAGGGATACCGGCCAGCCGGGCGACCTCCATTACTTTGTGCACCATAGTTACCCGCGCTGCCGTCGTCTCCGGGATCTTCTTCTCCCCCATCGCCAGGGCAATAACGCGACACCCGTACTCGGCCACCAAGGGCAGAATCCCTTCCAGGCGCTGCGGCTCGCCGCTGATCGAGTTGATCATGGGGGTTTTATTGACGGCCTTAATAGCCACAGCCAGGGCCTCGGGGTTGGCGCTGTCCAGGCAGAGGGGCGTGTCAACCACAGCCTGTACATTCTCAATCAACCAAACCAGGTCATCCGCTTCTTGCTTGGGATGGGTCCCGGCGTTGACGTCGAGCCAGGCCGAACCCGCCTCGGCTTGCTTGCAGGCCAAGTCGCGGATAAAACCGGCATCCCGCTCGGCAATAGCCTGGGCGACCCGTTTGCGCGTGCCGTTAATTTTTTCGCCGATTATTTCCATAGGCTTGCTCCTTAAAAAGACAGTAGTCAGTCGTCAGTAATCAGTAGTCAGATAGATATGATTTTACAATCCTTCGGCTTGAGCCTGGGTCAAAGGCCCCTTGTAACTGGGCAGGACGAAGTCCGCTACCCTGTTGCGCTTCTCTCGTGTTCATTAAGAGAGGGAAACAGCATCCCCACGGCAAAATGCCGGTTAAACTTGGGATAGGTCGTTAATTCCAGGTAGTTAGTCCGGCTCGCAATTTTCCGGGCGCGTTCCCGCACCTGGCGGGACAACAAGGCCCAGCGGGCGCCGACCACCGCCGCGTTGCCAACCTGCCGGTAGCGGGCATGCGGCAGCCGGGGCAGCAGCCCCATATCAAGGGCGCTGTGTACCTTAAGGAATGAACCAAATGCCCCGGCAATGATGACTTCCTGCACTTCTTCAGGCGGAGTAACGGTGGCTTCCAGGAGGACCTCCAGCCCGGCCCGAATGGCCCCTTTAGCCAGTTGGATTTCGTTGACATCATTTTGGGTAATCACCACATCGCGCCCGCTGCCACTCTGACCTTCTGGAACCAGTAGAAATTCCGCCCCATGGCGGCCGTTGCGCACCCGCTCGTGCTGCCGGTCAAAGCGCCCGCGCTCGTTGATCAGCTTCCAGCGGCGCAGTTCAGCCACTCCATCAATAATGCCGGAACCGCACAACCCCACGGGCAGTGCACTATCTACGGTTTTGAGAGTCAGGCCGGTCTCGGTCAGGCTGACCGCTTCAATGGCCCCGGACGCAGCTCGCATGCCATCGCTAATATGCGCCCCCTCAAAGGCCGGACCGGAGGCACATGACGCTGAGGTGAGGCAGAACTCGCCTGGTTTGGCCAGCACAATTTCGGTGTTGGTGCCGATGTCTATGCCGAGCGTGGTGCGCTCGGTTTGGTCAAGACCGCTGGCCAGAATCATGGCCACGTGGTCAGCGCCGACAAAGCCGCCGATACAGGGTAGTACATGGACGTAGGCGCCAGGGGCAGTGGCCAGGCCCAAATCACGGGCTTTCAGATCAATGGCGGCATTCGTTGCAGCAACATAAGGAGCTACCGCAAGTTGTTGGATGGGCAGTTCTACCAGCAGGTGGGTCATGGCCGTGTTGCCGACAATGCAGACATCGGCTACCTGGGTCCGCTTAATATCCGCCTGGGCGGTTAACTGGCCCAGCAGATCATCCAATGTTTCCCTGACCTTCAGAGCCAGGAAAGAAGCCCCTTCAGGGTTGCGGTGCGCATAAGTCAGGCGGCTGATCACATCTTCGCCGTAGCCAATCTGTGGATTCAAGGCGCCGGCCACGGCCAGTTCTGCGCCGGTCACTAAATCAACCAGGCTGGCCGCGATTTTGGTCGTCCCCAGGTCAACAGCCAGACCAACTGGTGCTGATTCGGGCGGGGCCAGACCAACAATTTCAGCTCCGCGCAGGTAGACAGTCAAACGCCAGTTGTGCTGGCGGGCGAGGGGGGTCATCTGGCGGATAACGGCGGGTTCCGCCACCAGATCGGTTTCGCTCTGAAGCTTGATTAGAGCGGCTGTAATACGTTCCAAGTCTGAGCGAGGGTCGTGCAGGGTGGGGGGCGGCGCTTCAATCCGGTAGGTCTGGATGAGCGGATCGAGCGTCAGCGCGCCGGCCTCGCCCCCCAGTTGCAGACGCTGTTCGGTGATGAGGGAACTCTTGGGGACATGAACCTTGAGGTGACTCTGAACCTGAGTGCTGCAAGCTAACCGTTCCCCGTTCAGTAATTCTGCTTCGGTCAGGATGTAATCTTCATCCAGGGTAGGGGAGGATACCTGGCCTTCCAGCACCGCAATCCGGCACTGACCGCAGTTCCCCACCCCACCGCAGGCCGATGACAGGGCCAGTCCGGCTTGTTGGGCCGCCTCAAGCAGCGTTGTATTACGAAGTACCTCAACCCGCTTGCCGATTGGCTCAAAATCAACCTCGCAGGTCTGGGACACAAGGGTAGGCATCAGTCTGTCTCCGCTCTGTTAAGTGACCTGCTGCTTAGTATTGCCTTCAATCCAAGTGACTACTCTGATAGTAGAAAACGAGGCTAAATGGTGGGGGTTAGAGGTAGGATAGAAAGCGGGACATTAGCCTAACACAAATGTTCAAGGAGAGTTTAATATAACTCATCGCCAAAAAATAGTGACAAGGCTCGCCATTCCTCAGTGACATTTGTCATCGGAAGGCTGCTATTCGCTTTTGGGGATTTGTGTTAATGGCCTTACGCTTTATCTGTATCGTTTTGGCGTTGCTGCAACATTTCGGCAGCGCGCGCCGCGGCGTCCGCTATTGGCAGCGCCTCACTGTTGACTACCTTCTCGACAATTTCGGCGGGAGTTTCCCAGTAGAGCGGACCCATCTGCAGGCCCAACAGCGCCCGTCGCAGGTTGACTACATCTCGCTGGAGTGACTCCAGTTGATCACCTTCCAGATACGGTTTAAGTTCCTCGCTATATTGATCCAGGGCCTGGATGAGCGTCAATGCCGCTCGATCCAACTGTTGAATTGCGGTCTCGTGCATGATCTTCTCTCCTGTTACAAAGTAACAGGGTAGCAAAGTAGCAGGTCGCAGAAAAAACCTGCTACCCTGCCATCTTGCTACCCTGCTTTTCTGTTAGCCAAATTTGTAGGCCACCCCGTACCCCCCACGCGGCAGCGCCCAGCCAATGTTGTTGAAGGGACAGCCCACCCGGCAGCTACCACACTCCACACAGGCCTGGTACCCTACCATCACTTTGCCCTGCCGGTCTAACTGGTAGACACCGACGGGGCAAAAGTAAAGACAGGGCCGGCCCTGACATTGGCTGCAAACCTGATGGTCCTTAATCCAGAGATGCGCAAAATCCTCATCCACATAATATTTCAGCGCAGCCACCATATCGTCAACATTGACGTGGGGCAGGCTGGCTTCCACTTCAGGGTCTAAAGGGTAATGTTTTCTTTCAGCCATGCTAACCTCGCATCCCTTGCAGTAATTTCAACATATCGCGGGCCACCCCAAAGAAGGAGCGGCGCTCAAAGAGCATGCCCATAATTTCCTTTTCCATCGTCCGTTTGGGGATGCCGTGCGCGGTGAAATAGCGTAGCGCGGCCTCATTCAGATAATTGACGTATGTCTTCATAAAATAGGGCGTGCTGTCGAGAAAATCGGTCATGCGGCGATACTGCTTCAAGTCCTTTAAGACGAAGCTCTCTTCCAGCCGGCGGCGGTACTGTTTCAAAAATCCGGCAGAGAAATCACTTTGGCGATGCGCTTCCAGAGCGGTCTCCCCGGCCAGCCGGCCGGCGGTCATAGCCAAGTTAGTGCCCTCGCGGTGGAGCGCATCCACCATTCCCGCCGCGTCGCCGGCTACCATGACTCCATCGGCGGCTAAAGCCGGCATGCGGTTGTAGCCCATTTCGGGGATCAGGTGCGCCCCGTATTCCAGTGACTCGCCCCCGGCCAGATAAGGCCGGACGACCGGATGATTTTTGAAGCGGGCCAATACTTCGTAGGGACGCAGTTTATGGTGTACAAACTCTTCCAGCAGCAGACCTGCCCCAATCGAAATGGCGTTTTTATCGGTGTAGATAAAAGCGGTGCCGGGCAGACCCAGGGTAGCGTCGCCAAAAATGTCAATGGCCACCCCTTCTTTCGCGCCGGCCAGGCCGAAGCGAGCTTCGATCTCCTTGGCCGGCAGGCCGATCACTTCTTTAACCGCTAAAGCCACAAAACGCGGCGGTAAGTCGGCTTTGGCCAGCCCCAACTGCTGGGTCAGCAAGTTATTCACGCCCTCGGCCAGGATGACCAGCGGCGCGTAAACCTCGCCGTCAGGCCGGTCGGTCTTGACCCCGCTGACCCGCCCCCGGCCATCCCGAATACACTCGGTCACCGTTGTTTTAGTAATGACTAGGACGCCCAGGCTGGCGGCCTGCTGGGCAAACCAGCCGTCGAATTGGGCGCGCAGGGCGGTGTAAGCGTCGGCCGGCTCCTGCTTGTAATGCTCGCTCTTGTGCATAAAGCGCACCACACTATCGGGGGAGAGCAGCCAATAACCCTGCTCGGTCACTGGCCGCTCAAAAGGTGGGCGGCGCTCCCAATAATCAGGCAGACAGTCGGCCAGGGCGTGGGTATAGAGCACCCCGCCAAAGAAATTCTTGGCCCCGGCAAAACGGCCCCGCTCGATCAAAATCACCTTCAGGCCCCCTTTAGCCATCGTAATCGCGGCAGCTATCCCGGCCGGACCACCTCCCACAACAATGGCATCAAAAACTAATTTCTCAGACATGCTGGCCTCCTTGTTCTGGCTGAGACTGCCGAGCAGTTTTGACCTGGTTGATCAGCTCCGGGATCACCTGGTAGAGGTCGCCCACTAAACCCAGGTCGGCCACCTGGAAAATGGGCGCCTGGGGATCGCTGTTGATAGCCAGGATAAAATTAGAGCCGCTCATCCCCACGCGATGCTGGATAGCGCCGGAAATCCCGGCGGCGATGTACAGTTTGGGCCGCACGGTCTTGCCGGTCTGGCCAACCTGGTGCGCGTAGGAAACCCAGCCGGCATCTACCACCGGCCGCGAAGCCCCAACAACGCCGCCCAGTAAGCCGGCCAGCTCTTCCAGTAATTTGAAGCCGGCCGGGTCGCCGACACCCCGCCCGCCGGAAACGATTACATCGGCATATTCAAGGTTGAGCCGCTCTTCGGTATCGGCTGGCATAAAGCGGACCAGCTTGACTGCGACTTCGGCTTCGCTCATGCCCAAAGGTTCGCGGATCAGTTCGCCGCTGGCCTGGGGCAGCGGCTGGGGTGTTGGCAGCACTCGCGGGCGGACCGTGGCCATCTGCGGCCGCTGTTTCTGGCAGAGAATGGTCGCCATCAAATTGCCGCCAAAGGTGGGCCGGGTGGCGGCCAGGATTTTCTTGTCCGGGTCAATGGTCAGTTCGGTACAGTCAGCGGTCAGGCCGGTTTGCACCCGGGTGGCGATGACGCTGGCCAGGCCCCGGCCCAATGTCGTCGCCCCAACCAGGAAGATTTCCGGCTGATACTTTTGGACCAGGTTGCTGATGCCAAACCCGTAGGGCAAATTCCGGTAAACGCCCAACACCGGATCGTCAATCAGGTAAACCCGGCTGGCTCCGTAGCGAAAGGCTTCCTCGGCAATGTGCGCCACGTTGTCTCCTAGCAGCACCCCTTCGACCACGCTGCCTGGCACGTCAACAGCCAGGCGTTGCGCCGCGCCCAGCAGCTCCCACGAAACCGGATGGGCCTGGCCTTCCTCTTGCTCCAAATAAACCCAGATACGTTTATTTGCTTGCGTTGTTTCAGTCATTTTGTGCCTCCGTTTGGATGCGCCAGCGGTTTGAGGGCTTCAACTACTCCGGCCCGGCTAATCTGCTCCAGGGCGTGGGCCACCGCCTCCTGTAAGCCTTTGTCGGCTACCGCTACTGTCTCGCCGGCCTGTTTAGGTGGGGGGGTAAAGGCTTTGCCAACGATGGTCGGCGAGCCTTTGATTCCAATTTTGTTCGGTTCAAAAGCTACCGGCTCGGTACTGCTCCAGATTTCCGGCTGATAGTGGGCTGCTTTGACCAAGTTGGGCAGCGGCGCCCGGCTAATCTCGGCAATTTCCTTTTCCACCGTCAGCAGAGCCGGCAGCGCGGTTTGCCAGACTTCGATACCGCGCTCGGTTTTGCGGTGGACGAGGGCGGTCCGGGTTTCAGGATCAACCGCCTCGACGGCGACGGCATAGGTGATGAGGGGAACGCCCAGGCGGGTAGCCACGCCCGGCCCTACCTGGGCCGTGTCGCCGTCAATGGCCTGCTTGCCAAACAACAGCAGGTCCACCGGCTCTTCAGCCTGGATGGCTTCGATGGCCTGGGCTAAAACGTAGGAGGTGGCCAGGGTATCGGCGGCGGCAAATTTGCGGTCGGTGATGACAATGCCGCGGTCTGCGCCCTGTTCGATGCACTCAACGATGGCCTCCGCTGCTTTAGGCGGTCCCATCGTCAGGACCGTCACTTTGCCGCCAAATTTCTCTTTCAGGCGGACCGCCAGCTCGACGGCGTGAGCATCATAGGGATTGATAATGGCCGGGACGCCCTCGCGGATCAGCGTGCCTGTCTCCGGGTTGATCCGCACATTGGAGGTATCCGGCACTTGTTTAATCGCCACAACTGCATGCATAGTTTAGCCTCTTTCTGGGGGTCATTTGTTGTGAATAATTTCACATATTTCGGGCAAATTTTATCATTTTTTCCTTAAAAATCCAAGTAGGCTTGTTCCTTTATCGAGGGGTCATCTGATAGGTCTGGAGCGCCGGGATGGCATCAGTCAAGCTCCGATTTGTTATAGGCTGAATGGTGAGAGCTTAGAGGTAGGATAGAAAGCGAGAAATTAGCCTAACACAAAACATTCGAAAGGCATCACCCAGGAGAATTGGGCTTTGAAAAGTAGTACATGAGGAGTTTAATATAACTTGCCGCCAAAAAACAGTGACAAGGCTCGCCATCCGTAGTGACATTTGTCATCAGAAGGTTGGCTATCGGCAATATCCGAAAACAGGAAATTGAGGTAGAATTAGTAAATGAGGCGGTGAGAATGGACAAGGCGACACGTCCTACAATCGGCTTCCTGACGGCCAACGTCCACATTGGGGCGGCTCGAGGGCTGTGGTCCGGCGTGCTTGACGCAGCCCAGGCCGGCAACACGAACCTGATCTGCTATCCAGGGGGTCGCTTACATACCTCAGAAGATTTCGAGGCTGAACGCAACGTTATCTACCATCTGATTGATACGGAAAGCCTTGATGGCCTGGTGAGTTGGACCTCGGCGCTGGCTGGAGAGGCGACACCGGAAGAGGTTATCACCTTTCACCAGCGCTATCAGCCTCTGCCTATCGTGAGCCTGGCGTCGCCCTTGGGCCATGGCTCGCTCGTCTCCATTGACGGCTACCACGGCATGCGCGCCCTCATTTTCCACCTGATTGATGTTCACAACTATCGCCGGGTGGCGTTTATTCGTGGACCGGAAGGCCACCCCTATGCATTGGAGCGCTACCACGCCTACCTGGATGCGCTCAAAAAAAGAGGGCTGTCGCCCGACCCAACCCTCATCGCCCCCTATGCCAGTTGGGAAAAAGGCGCGGAGGCCATGCGAGTCCTGCTGGACGAACGCCAGTTGCAACCGGGTGTTGACTTCCAGGCCGTTGTGGCCGTAAGCGATCTGCTGGCTATTGGCGCCCTCAACATGCTGGCTGAGCGTGGGGTCCGCGTTCCTGCCGATGTGGCTGTCGTCGGATTCAACGATATTGAGGAAGGGCGGCTGGTCAGTCCCCCCCTCACCTCGGTGTCGCTCCCCTTCTACGACCAGGGCCGGCAGTCGGTGAAACTTCTGTTGGATACGCTGGCCGGCGAAGATGTGCCCGGTCAATTGATCCTTAATTCCCGCCTGCTGGTGCGGCAGTCATGCGGCTGTCCTTCACGGTCAGTTGAGCTGGCCGCTGCCGAATGGGTCGAAAGTGAGGCGGATGACCTTAAGCTCGCCTGGAGGCGCGCCCAAAAACGACTCGTGGAGCAGATTACCCGCGCCACAGGCAGTGAGATTGTGGCCGGACAGTGGGCCGCGCAACTGCTGGATGCCTTGCGCCGCGAGTTGGACGCTATGGCGGCCGACCCCTTCCTGTCTACCCTAGACGGTATGTTACGGCAGGGAGTGTTGTATGCCGACGAAACGGCTGCCTGGCAGGATGTAATCTCCCTGTTGCGCCGCGAACTTCTGCCCGCGCTCGACGGCCGGACGCGCCTGCAGGCCGAAGACCTGTTTGGACAGGCCCGGGTCGTGATCGGCGAGGCGGTTCAGCGAGTGCAGATTTCCCGCCAGTTGCAGGCTGAACGTCAAACCCGTGCCTTGCGCGACATAGGCCAGGCGCTGATTACGACCTTTGATGTGGACAAGCTGGCCGACGTGCTGGCCGAAAGACTGCCGGACCTGGGGATCGAGAGTTGTTATCTGGCGTTGTATGAAAACCCGGCCGATTCGATAGAAGCGGCCAGACTCGTTTTAGTCTTTAGGGAGGGCCGCCGTGCAGACCTGGGGGCTGGTGGCCAGGGCTTTCCAGCCCGCCAATTGGTACCTCCTGATCTTTTGCCTGGCCGGCGCTGCAGCCTTTTGGTCGAACCCCTCTATTTTCAAACAGATCCCCTCGGCTTCGTTGTTTTCGAGGTTGGTCCCTACGACGGCGATATTTATGAGGTGTTACGGGGGCATATCAGCAGCGCCCTGAAAGGTGCGCTGCTCTTTCGTGAGGCCCACGAAGCTCGCCTGGTGGCCGAGCGGGCCGACCAGATCAAAACCCGGCTGCTGGCCAACGTTAGCCATGAACTGCGCGCGCCGCTCAATATTATCATCGGACACACGCAGCGTCTCCTGGTTTCGCCGCCGCCGGGTCTGGCGAAAGACCTGGAGCATATTCAGCACAGCGCCGAACACCAACTGCGGATCATCAATGACTTACTCGATTTGTCTCGGGCTGAGATCAACGCCCTGGACCTTTACCCCGTGATACTCGACCCGAAGATATTGCTGGAGGAGGCATTTGCCGCCTTGGCCAAGGATGCTTCTGAGTCAGGCGAAGTTGTCTGGGAGTTGGAGCTTCCCCCTCGTCTGCCGCTAATCGAGGCCGACCCGGTGCGTTTGCGCCAGATCTTGCTCAATCTGCTCAGCAATGCCGCCAGGTTCACCGAACACGGGCAGATCAGGCTGGCGGCAGAGGTGTCGCCCCCCTATCTACACATTTGGGTGACGGACACCGGTCTCGGCATCCCGCCTGAACTGCGCGAGCGGATCTACCAACCATTTTTTACCCGCGAGCGGACAGACCAGCAAGCAAGCGGTATCGGCCTGGGATTATCAATTACCCGGCACCTGGTGGCGCTGCATAAAGGCTTTTTGGCCCTGGACAGCCAGCCGGGACAGGGCAGCACATTTCACGTCTACCTGCCTCTGCCTAAACTAAGCGATCATCCTACCCTGTCGGCCCAGCCTATAGGAGCAATGCTGTGGCTCATCTCCAACGCCGAGATACCCCCCCCTGAGATCGTTGACTTCAGCCGGAGCCAACATTTAACCATCCAGCGTTTGAGGCCCAAGGATGATCTGGAAGCGCTGCTCGCCGGGAGTCTGCCGGCCGTCATTGCCTGGAACATGGCCGACGCTGTTTCCGGTGATTGGCGCTTGATCCGCCGGCTGCATAATCACCCGCAACTGAACCAGACGCCCTTTATCCTGTATCAGCAGGGAGCAGGTGAGGTAGCGGCTGGCCTCACCAGTCTCGTTGTAAAACCGGCCAGCAGCCAGACATTGTGGGAAGCTATTCGCCCCATCACCCCCCAGCAGACAAGCGGTTCTGTTTTGATCATTGACGACGACGCCAAGGCGCGCCAGTTGGCCTGTGAAGCGGTCAGCAAAGGACTGCCGCCAGGTTACACCATCCGTACTGCGGAGGGCGGCGAAGCAGGTCTGGCGGCCATGCTGGTTGACCCCCCTAACCTGGTCATTCTTGATCTGATGATGCCTGGCATGGATGGGTTTGAAGTGTTGGACCGGATGCGGGCCGATGAGCGCACGCGGCAGGTGCCGGTCGTGATCCTGAGCGGCCGCCAGCTTTCGCTGAATGATGTCAAGCGCCTGGAACAGCACGCCGCCGTCACCCTCCAAAGCAAAGGCATCATGTCCGAGGAGGAGATTATTGCATCGCTGCACCGCTCCCTGTTTGGGGACGATACCTTACCGCCCCAAACAAGCGCCCTGGCCAAGCGGGCTGTGGCCTTCCTGCACCAAAATTATGCACGTCCCCTGGCTCGGTGGGAGATTGCCGAGGGCATCGGGGTGAGTGAAGATTACCTGAGCCGGGTGTTCAACCGCGAGTTGGGAATTTCCCCCTGGGACTATCTGAATCGCTACCGGATATCTCGGGCCAGGGAGCTGCTGCGCCTGACCCACGACAGCATCAGCCGAGTTGGCCGCCGGGTTGGCTTCTCTGACCCGGCTTACTTCAGCCGCGTCTTTCACCGCATAACCGGCATGTCCCCGCGCGCCTACCGCGAGCATCCTGATCCTTAGACTGTCTTATCGGACGGCCAGGAATGGGCGAGTCGGTTTTGTCCAACTCTTGACCCCCAAAATCCAAGATTTTTCGGATATAATTGCAGTGTAGTAATTTTCTGTTCGCAGGCGCCAAGCTATGGTCTGACTTGTCAGAGATACTGCACGCCTAAGCACGCAAAGATGCGTGAGCCAAGGGAGGTTGCCCGATGAAGCATGAGGAAGTTCCCTCGCATTTTTCCTCTCTAGCATCTACCAGGTTCGCTGGCTTGAACAGCATATCGTGGTCAGCACGGCTCAGGGGTTGGGTTCGCCCGGTATGGCGAAACCGCCGCTTCTACCTGCTGATGCTGCCTTCGCTGCTGTACTTCTTGATCTTCAGGTATGCCCCTATCTGGAACGCTCAGATCGCTTTTAAGGACTTCAAGCCGCTGCTTGGGGTAACGGGAAGCCCCTGGGTGGGCCTCCAGCATTTCGAGACCTTCGTCAATTCATTCTATTTCAACGAACTTATCATCAACACGGTCATCTTCAGCACGGCCAAACTCGTGCTGGGACTGCCGCTGGCGGTGATCCTCGCCATCGCTCTGCATGAGACATGGTTTGTGCGTTATCGCACGCTGGTGCAGACGGTGGTCTACCTGCCCCACTTTCTTTCGTGGGTCATCATGTTCGGCATCCTGTTGATGATGCTTTCGCCGGGCAACGGCCTGATCAACACCATTATCGAGCAGCTCGGGGGTGAACCCATTGCTTTTCTGACATCACCCCAATGGTTCCGCTGGGTTGTCATCTTCTCCGATATCTGGAAGGAAACCGGCTGGAGTACCATTATCTACCTGGCGGCGCTCCTGTCTATCAGTCCCCATCTTTATGAGGCCGCCACCGTGGACGGCGCCTCACACTTGCAGCGCATCTGGCACATCTCCTTACCGGGCATTATGCCGGTTATCGTGCTGGTGACCCTCCTGCGCCTGGGCAACATCCTCGACGCGGGCTTCAACCAGATATTCGTTTTATATTCAGTGCCGGTTTACAGCGTGGGGGACATTATTGACACCTGGGTCTACCGTCAGGGTATTCTGCAATTTCAATTCGGTCTGGCCACTGCGGTCGGCCTGTTCAAAGGGGTCATTGGCCTGATCATGATCCTCTTCGCCAATCAGGTTGCCAGGCGGGTCGCTCAACAAAGTCTCTTCTAGGAGGTGTCTCATGGTGCAGGTCAAAACACGTGATGCGGTTATCTATCAGCTCCTTGTCGCCATCTTTCTGTTTTTCGTATTAATCGCGATCGTTATCCCGTTCTGGCGGGTGGTGGTTACCGCCTTCACCCCGCTGGACATTTACACCAAACAGGGGGTCCCCTTCTTCCTGTCGCCGTTAGATTGGACGCCGACAGCTTTTGAGCAGCTCCTGGGACACCCCCTTTTCCCACGGGCGATGCTCAACAGTATTATCATCACCCTCTCCGGCACGGCGCTCAGCCTCATCCTGACGGTGCCCCTGGCGTATGGCCTTTCGACGCGCACGCTGCCGGGGCGAAGGATCATCTTATTTTTGATCCTGTTCACCTTTCTGTTTAATCCGGGCCTGGTGCCTGTCTATCTGCTGGTCACAAATTTGAAGCTGTCAGACAACTTTCTCGCCATCATTCTGCCGCCGGCGGTCAGTGTGTACAATACGCTGGTCATGATGAGTTTCTTTGAGAGCCTGCCCGACGAGCTTAAAGAAGCGGCGCGTCTGGATGGAGCCAATGAGCTGCAAGTGTTGTGGTACGTCATCTTGCCGCTTTCCAAACCGATCTTGCTGACGATTGGCCTTTTTTATGCCGTCCACTTCTGGAACGAGTTCTTCACCCCTATCCTTTACTTAAACGACAAGGACCTGATGCCCCTGCCGGTGCTGCTCCGTAACATTCTCATCTCGGCCAGCTTCAACGAATACGTCGAGTTCAATGCCTTTAGTTCCACCTCCGTCGAATCGCTGAAATCAGCCGGCGTGCTGCTGACGATGCTGCCCATGCTCATGGTATATCCCTGGATCCAGCGCTATTTCACCAAAGGCACCTTGGTCGGCGGTGTCAAAGAGTAACGTTAGGCTTTGTATAAATCCTGTTTACTCTAAATTCATTCAAAGGAGAAAGGTAAGATGAAAAGTAAGAAAATGAACAATTGGAAGACAGCCCGGTTTGTCGCGCTCATGCTGATCCTGTCCAGCTTATTGTTCGCTGCCTGTGCATCAGGCGTCCCCCAGGTAGATACAGCGCAGATAGATGCCGCCAAAGAGGCGGCGGCAAATGCCGAGGCGACTGCGGCCGCTGCCCAGGCTGCTCTGGAGGCAGCGACCGAGGGAGACCAGGCAGCCCGCGCCGAGTTAGAGGCAAAACTGGCCGAAGCGCAAACAGCTTTAGAGGCCGCCGAAAGCGCGGCGGCGGATGCTGAAGCTGCCGCGCAAGCGGCTAAAGCCGAAGCCGAAGCGGCTAAAGCTGAGGTTGAAGCAGGCAAAGCACAAAAGGCAGCAGCGCCGGCTGAACCGGTGGATATTGAACTGTGGGCGCAGGCCACCGTGACCGAGGCCGGCCCACCCCCTGACGACTGGATTGCCTATGATATCATTCGTGAGGAATTGGGGATTAATCTCACCTACGTCATCGTCCCGACCGGCGAAGACGGGGAAGCCAAATTGAATGCCGCAGCCGCGGCCAATGCGCTGCCCGACTTCTTTCAGATGGTGGTCGCCAGCAACGACCAGCGCGGCCAATTGTTCAGGTTTGTGGACCTGGGTCTGGTGGCGCCGGTTGAGGATCTGATGCCCCTGATGCCGGAGCGAGTCAAAACCCACTATCCTGATCAGCTCCTGCTTGACCTGGTCACGTTTAACGGTCACCAATATGGTTTTCCAGAACCACCCCCGCTCCCTAAACGCGAGGGCCTGGTCATTCGCAAAGATTGGCTGGACAAGCTCGGCCTCGAGCCGCCCACGACGCTCGATGAACTGTTTGAAGTCGCCCAGGCCTTTACTGAGCAAGACCTCGACGGCAATGGCCAGGACGATACCTACGGTGTCGGTGGTTTTATCAATGGCCAGGGCATCGGCAACCGGTTTGACTTCATTCTTGGCGCCTACGGCGTACCGGGCATCTGGAACTTCGCTGATCCCGCTAACTTTGGGCTGAATGTGCGCGATCCCCAGTACCCGGAGGCGCTGGCGTTCATGAAGAAGCTGGTTGATGCTAAGGTCATTGATCCCGACTGGCCCACTCTCAGCCGGGATGAGTTCCGCGCCCGCTGGAAGCAAGGCCAGTTCGGTATCATGTGGGAGGACTTTGCGGCTCTCACCAACCAGTCCAACTATGCCCCGTTTGACGAGAACTTCCCTGAGGCCGAATGGATCCCCCTGCCTGCGCCGAAAGGCCCGGATGGTGAGGCATTCTACGGTGTTTATACCGGCCGGGGAAATATCTTTGCTCTCTCGCAGCGAGCGGCTGACGAGGGCAAGGGCGAGGCGGTGGCCCGGCTGCTGGAATGGATGGCCACGGACGGCTATTACCTGCTCGGTTTTGGCGAGGAAGGGGTCAACTTCGTCCTGGACAAGGATGGCAACGTGTCAATCGAGGGGATTGATGAGGCTTTAGCCTGGAATTCGCCCGAACGCCAGCCGTTCACCCAGATGCGCAATCAATTGATCTACTACAATACCGAGATGGAGATCAATGCCCGCTATCCTTCCTACGAGACGATCAACGGCCGGACCATGGAGCCGATGAAATTCCTCAAGTTCTTCCAGGAACAGCCCTGGGTGGATGGTCGCGGCATCCAGGTCATCTTGCCACCGGCCAATGCCGCCGACTTCGACCGCTTCTACAGCGAGGGCCAGCTCCAGTTTGTCCTCGGACAAAAGGAATTGAACGAAGAAACGTGGGCCGAGTATCTGGCGGGGTTGGACAGCCTGGGCGCTCAGGGATACGAAGCCTCGGCCAAACAGAGTCTGGAAGAAGCAGGGCTGCTGAAGTAGCATTTTTGCCGTCTTTTTCGGTCAGTGCCAGGAGTTACACTATGTTTGCACTTTTCACAACGGGCTACGAATAGGACACAGATTCACACAGATAAACGCAGATAAAGCAAAATTTTTAAAGAAAATCTGTGTGAATCTGCGAAATCTGTGTCCTAATTAAAAAA
>BOKF01000001.1 GCA_016860845.1 Chloroflexota bacterium | reverse complement strand
ATTGTTCGTACACATAAGGCACCTCCTGTACTGAGATGCCTTATTATTGGAGCTCTGCCCTATTTATGTAAAACTATCTGAACCAATTTGGGGTTGATTTTATCCGTTTCTTTTGCTTCGAATCACCCATTAAACATCTGGTTGACGTAAGGTGACTTCATGGTTATACTTGAACCTAAGGAGGTCGGCCTTGCCAAACCCGCAGCAGCGCTTTCTCCAAACCCATCGCAATCATTACCTCTTTGCCGATTATTACCTGGACCACCGGGCGAGCGACCTGCCGGAGTGGCGCGCCGCCGACGCTGCCCCGGTCCTGGCCGAACTTCGCCGGCGCTGGGCCGCCTTTACCCCCCACCACGACAACGAAGCCCAGACCGAAGACGAATGGATCAGGCCCGTCCTCAAGAGCCTGGGCCACGTCTTTAACGTGCAAGCGCCGCTCAAAACCCCCTTTGGTACCCGCAAGCCCGACTATCTCCTCTACCCCGATGAGGCCAGCCGCCAGGCGGCCAAGGCCAAAAGCGGCGCGTTCGACGGCGAGGAGCTGGCCGCCACCGCCCTGGCCGTGGCCGACGCCAAAGCCTGGGACCGCCCGCTTGATCAGGCCGTGGCGCCGCTCACGCCCAAAAAGGGCCAGGTCCTCAGCGAAAACCCCAGCCTGCAAATTTACATCTATGTCCAGCACAGCGGCCTGGCCTGGGGCATTCTGACCAACGGCCGCCACTGGCGGCTGGTTCACCGCGCTACCGCCGAGAAGCTGGATGTTTACTACGAGGTGGACCTGCCGGCCCTGCTCGACCAGGGCGACCCCGAAACCTTCAAATACTTTTACCTCTTCTTCCGGCGTGAAGCCTTTATAGACCGGCCCGACGCCCCGGCCTGGCTGACCCAGGCCCTGGAGCAGAGCCGGGCTTATGTCCGCGGCGTCAGCGACAGCCTGCGCGACCAGGTGTACGAGGCCCTGCGCCACCTGGCCCAGGGCTTTCTGGATTTCCCGGCCAATAAGCTGACCCCCGACCCGGCTACGCTCAAGGCCATTTACGACCACAGCCTGATTGTGCTCTACCGCCTGCTCTTTATCCTCTACGCCGAGAGCCGCGGCCTGCTGCCCGTGCCGGACAATGCTCTTTACAGCCGCAGCTACAGCCTCGACGCCATGAAAAAGCGGCTGGCCCGCGAGCTGGACCACGGCCAGCCGGCCGCCCCTTCGATGACGACCTTCTGGCAGCAGTTGCGCCAACTGTGGCAGGTCATTGACAGCGGCAACCCCGATCTGGATGTGCCCGCCTACAACGGCGGCCTGTTCAAAGCCAGGGCCGATTCTTTTTTAGACGCCTATCAGGTCGGCGATGTTCATCTGCGCCAGGCCGTTGACCTGCTGGCCCGCACGGTTGACCCGCAGACCCGGCAGCGCGTCTTTGTGGATTATCGCGACCTGGAAATTCGCCACCTGGGCAGCATTTACGAAGGCTTGCTGGAATACCGGGTCCAGGTGGGGACCCCCTCCCCCAACCCCTCCCCCGAATCGGGGGAGGGGGGGAAGAAATTGTCCCCCCTCTCCTTCCAGGAGAGGGCTGCCGAGCGCGGAGCGCCCGGCGTGGGGGGTGAGGTCCCCCCCGGCCAGGTCTACCTGACCACCGACAAAGGCGAGCGCAAGGCCACCGGCTCCTACTACACCCCCGATACTATTGTCAAATACATTGTCGAGCAGACGGTCCGGCCGGCCCTAGCGGCCAAGACCTCAAAGGTTTCTAAAACCTTTGAGGTCTCTTCGGATGTCTCGCCTGACGCCGACCCCGCTGCCCTGGCCCAAGCCATCCTCTCGCTCAATGTCCTCGATCCGAGCATGGGGTCGGGCCATTTCCTGGTCGAGGCGGCCGACTTTATCGCCCGGAGTATGGTCGAGCTGGGCCTGCACCCGCCCCCCGACGCGGCCGGCGAAAGCGACCTGGCCTACTGGCGGCGGCGGGTGGCCCAGAACTGCATTTACGGCGTGGATGTCAACCCGCTGGCGGTGGAGCTGGCCAAACTGAGCCTGTGGCTGGCCACCGTTGCCAAAGGCAAGCCGCTCAGCTTTCTGGATCACCACCTGCGCTGCGGCAACAGCCTCATCGGCAGCCGGGTCGCCGATTTGCCGTTAGAGGGTGGAGCGGGCAAACCTGCCAGGTCCCGCCGGCCGGCCCGGTCTAAAGAGGCCGCCGCCCGCGCCGCCGGGCAGCTCTCGATGCTCGACGACAGCGCCTTTGCCGGTTCGATGCGCACTGCGACCGGCTTTATGAACCAGATCGAACTCCTGGCCAGCGACACCCTGGCCGACGTGCAGCAGGCCGAGCAGTTGTACCGCCAGGTGGTCGAGGAGGTGACGGCCAGGGCCAGGCAGTTGGCCGATGTCTGGACCGCCCGCGCTTTTGGCCTGCCCGAACTGGACGAGACGGTCTGGACCGGCCTGGCCCGCTTTGTGCTGCACGGCGGCTTCGAGCTGCCCCACTACGGGCGGATTTTGGCCCGGGCTAGCGACCTGGCCGGCCAGCACCGCTTTTTCCACTGGGAGCTGGAGTTCCCCGAAGTCTTTTTCGACCGCAGCGGCCAGCTCCTGCCCGGCGCGGGCTTCGACGCCGTCATCGGCAACCCGCCCTACGTGCGGCAGGAGGAACTGAGCCGTCTCAAGCCCTACTTCGCCCAGGCTTACGGGGAAGTCTACGCCGGCACCGCCGACCTGTTTGTCTACTTTTTTGGCCGGGGCTTGCAGCTTTTAGCCGAGAAAGGCCGCCTGGCCTACATCAGCAGCAATAGCTGGCTGCGGGCCAACTATGCCACTGCCCTCCGCGCCCATCTGCGCCGCCAGACGACCGTCGAAACCCTGCTGGATTTGGGCGATAACCGCGTTTTTGCCGACGCGCCCGATCTCTACCCGGCCATCCACGTCGTCCGCCGGGAACCGCCCCCCGCCGACCACACCGCCCAGGTCGCCGTTTTCACCCGTGACGAGGGCCTGGCCCGCTTTGAAGAACAGGTTGCCGCCAAGCTTGCTCCCGTCACCATTCACGACCAGCCCGACTCCGGCTGGCAGCTTGACGACGCCGGGCGCGACGTTTTTGCCAAGTTGATGAGCCAGGGCAGGCCGTTGGGTGAAGTTGTCAACGGAGAAATGTATCGAGGCGTGTTAACCGGTCTGAACGAAGCTTTTATCATTGACCAGGCCACTCGTGACCGCCTGGTACAGGAAGACCCGGCCAGCGCGGACATTATCAAACCACTGGTCAACGGGGCAGATGTACGTGCCTGGTATCTTGAAAATGAAGGACGCTGGCTTATTCTCTTCCCAGATCAATGGACCCACAAGACTTTTGGTTCAGAACTTACTGAGGATGAAGCTTGGGGCTTATTGAAAACAAAGTATCCGGCTGTTACGCGGCATTTGAACCCATTCCAAGAAGCAGCAAGAAAGCGGGCTGATAAGGGAATGTATTGGTGGGAGTTACGCCCATGTAACTATTACTCCGACTTTGAAGGTTACAAGATATTTTGGCCAGAGATGGGCAAAACTCCTCGCTTTGTATTAGCGGAACCAGGAATTATTGGTAACAAAACCACTTTTATGATACCTGGCGAGCATCCTTTTTTGCTCAGTGTTCTAATGACGCGGGTCATTTGGTTTGCTATTTCAAGATTGTGTGTGCCTATTGGTGAAAGGGGAGGTTTACTGCGGTACACTTTATCATCGCAATTTATGTCTCAACTCCCCATCCCCGACGCCCCCGCTGCCGAGCAAGAAGCCATCGGCAGCCTGGCCATGGCCATCACCGAGCAGGCCCGCGCCCGCTACCAGCTTCACCGCCAGAGCCGCCACCGCCTGCTGGATTGGAGATCACCGGGTTCCAGCGCGGGCCTCAACCAAAAGCTGACCGCCTGGTGGGAGCTGGACTTCGCGGCCTTGCGGGCGGAACTGCTCAAAGTCTTCAAGCGGGATATTCCCCTGGCCGAGCGGGACGAGTGGGAGGCCTGGCTCACCCAGCGCCGCAGCCGGCATCAGGCGTTCACCGCCGAGATCATTCGCCTGGAAACGGCGTTGAACGAGCGGGTTTACGCCCTGTTTGATTTAACCCCGGCCGAGATTGAGCTTATCGAGGCCAGCACCAGGTACCGCTATGGGGAGGTCTAGATTCTGTTGACCTTTGCCATTTCGCCGCTTCGATAAGATTAGACGTAACTGTTCAGCCATGTCATTTCGACCGAAGGGAGAAATCCCTAATGCCTATGTGCCGCTTCAGAGATTTCTCGGCCTACGGCCTCGAAATGACATTGGGCTGAGTAGTAACGATTAGACAGGATTAACAGGGTTTACAGGATTTTTTACTGAAATTATCCTGTTAACCTGAGTTCGGAGTTAGCTCGAAAATCACCCTTCGATACGGTTTCGCTTCGCTCAACCTGCTCAGGATGATTTTCGGCTTACTGAGCGCACCCTTCGATACGCCCCTCGCTTCGCTCCGGGCTACTCAGGGTGCGATTTAGAAAACTCCGAACTCAGGTTGTTAATCTTGTAAATGCAGTAATTTGGCATTTCACGCTTGAAGCGTGACATGCCGTTGTTTCATTTGGGTTGAGTTATCCTTGCTCGTAGGCTTGCTTTAAGCCTTCGATGTCAATTTTCTTCATTTGCATCAACGCTTGCATCACCCGGCCTGTTTTCTCAGGATCTTTATCACCCATCAGTTCGTCGAGCTGCCTGGGAACAATTTGCCACGACAGGCCATATTTATCCTTGAGCCAGCCGCACATACTTTCCTCTCCACCGTCAGCCGTGAGCTTGTCCCAGAAATAATCCACCTCCTCTTGCGACTCGCATTGAACATAGAGAGATATCGCCTCGTTGAATTTAAACATGGGGCCGCCGTCAAGCGCCATGAACCGCTGTCCATTCAGCTCAAAGATACCGTGAATAACTTTTCCGGCCATGCCCTTGAAATGCTCGTCGAGAGATTCATCGGGATAGCGGTTGATGCTGACAATTTTTGAATTCTTGAATACAGAGGTATAAAACTTCATCGCCTCTTCGGCGTTATTGTCAAACCATAAATGAGGGGTAATTTTTTGCAGCATAGAGCCTCCTTATAATTATTTTACGTTAATCTAAAGGTTACTTTTGCATCGTTTCAAACAGCTCGTCGAGACGCTCATGGGAATCGTTGACGCCCCTTTCCATGCCAGACTGGACCATCCCATCCCGGTCCGCCACCGATTGGAACACCGATTGAAGTGTTACCCTGGTCCGGTCGCCTGACAGGGCTTCAAATCTCGCCGTTTCCAGCGTGACATGCCCTTTTTCCGGCAGTCCTTCAAACTCAAACGTCTGGATAATCCTCTCGGGGGCCGCGACCTCGTGAATAACCCCGTGAAAGCCGTACTCATTGCCGTCCTGGTCGGTATGGACATATCGCCACGAACCGCCGTTTCTCGGTTCAAACGTCTCAAGCTTCATAGTCAGTCCTCGGGGTCCAAGCCATTGAACTAAAAGCTCTGGATGGGTGAATGCTTTAAAAACAAGCTCGCGGGGTGCATCAAACTCCCTGGTGATAACGATCTCTTGTTTGCCGGGTTCGGCTATAATTTTTGTTTGATTATGTTTTGTCATTCGTCTTCAGCCCTTTCTCTTTTATTTTTTAAGATTTTCTTTTTTTCTGCCTCAAGGACTTCATCCAGAGCCTCAAAACGCTCAGCCCACTGCTGCGCTAATTGCTTGGCCCATGCTTCCAGTTCAACCACGGTCTCCCGATTGATCTGGTAGATCCGCTGCTGGGCCCGTTTTTCCATCAGCACCAAATTTGCCTCACGCAGCGCTTTGAGATGCTGGGAAATAGCCGAGGGACTGACCTGAAATTGATCGCTTATTTCCGTCGCCGATAATTGGCCGCTTCTGGCCAACATCTCCAGAATGAGGCGTCGGGTCGGATCAGCCAGGGCAGAAAATTTATCCATAGCCGCATTATACAGTAATTGCTTAATTAAGTCAATACTTAAATAAGATTTTTAAGGATTGGGGTGAGCTGATATTTTTGCTTTTTGGCGCATGGCAGGCCCTATGCTACAATATCCTTGAAGATACCAAAGATCTTCGGCCTTTGGGTCTAAAAAATGGAGGGGAAATGTCAATAAAGCGTGAAATTATTGCCACTCAAAATGCCCCGGCAGCGATTGGCCCTTATTCTCAAGGGGTGAGAGTAGGAGATTTGATCTACACCGCCGGGCAAATTCCGCTGGCGCCGGGAACGGGTAAATTGATCGAAGGGGGTATTGAAGAGCAAACACGCCAGGTGATGCAAAACCTGGCTAATGTTTTGGAGGCGGCCGGCAGCAGCCTGGCTCACGTGGTTAAAACGACTATTTTTGTGACCAATTTGGGTGATTTTGCGGCAATTAATAAGGTCTACGGCAGTTTTTTTGCCAGCGACCCGCCCGCCCGAAGTACGGTGCAGGTGGCGGCTCTGCCAATGGGGGCCAATGTTGAAATCGAGGTCGTTGCCATCAAGACGACCGGTCAATCCTAAAAATAAGGAACACAGAGTTACGCAGAGACTTCACAGAGACACGCGGAGAAGCTCTAAAAATTAAAGTCGCCCCCAATTTGAAATACTCCCACCTCTATGAAATTGTTTGATTTTTGTTTAGAGTCCAAGTATAATGTGTTTATGCTTTAAGCCTGCAAAAGAAGTATATCTTTGCATAGCTAAGAGCAATTCCACTGGGAGAGAGCATTTTGATTAGCTCAGATGATGAAAACATGATGACAATGGCAGATCTGTTAGCCCAAGAGGACAATATAGTTCGGGTGGTTAAACCGGGCGAAATTGTTAAGGGAGTTGTTGCGCGCAAACGTCCAGGCGAAATCCTGGTTGATGTCGGCGCAAAATCTGAAGGTATGGTAGATCCCAAGGATTTGAGTAACCTCAGTCCCGAAGAGTTGGATCAAATCAAAGTCGGCGACACGATCCCTGTCTATGTCGTCAGCGTTGAAAATGACCAGGAAGAAACCCATATTGTTCTGTCGCTTAGCCAGGCTAGAGTAGAAAAGGACTGGGAAGAAGCAGAACGGCTTTTTGCCGCCGGAGAAACGGTTGAAAGCACCGTCATCGGCAACAACAAGGGTGGCTTGATTGTGAACTTTGGCCAGATACGCGGTTTTGTGCCCGGGTCACAGTTGGTCAATGCCCAGTTTGGCGGCCCCAATAAGCCGGAACGCTGGAACCAACTGATGGGCGAAAAGCTCTTGCTAAAGATCATCGAGGTTGACCGCGACCGTAACCGGCTGATCCTCTCCGAGCGCGCCGCCGCCGAAGAAGCCCGCAAAAACAAAGCAAGTTTTATGACCGAGCTGACCGAAGGAGACGTCCGGACCGGGCGTGTGACCAGCCTGGCCGATTTTGGCGCCTTTGTAGACATCGGCGGGGTGGACGGCCTGATTCACCTCTCCGAATTAGCCTGGACGCGCATTTCGCACCCGCGCGAAGTGTTAAAAGCGGGGGATGAGGTCAAGGTTTATATTCTGAGCGTGGACCTGGACCAGCAGCGGGTCGCCCTGAGTCTCAAACGCCTCCAACCAGAACCCTGGAGCCAGGTTTTTGATTACTATGAAATTAATCAAGTCGTGGATGCAGTGATTACCAAGTTAACCAACTTTGGTGCATTTGCTCGTATTGACGATCGCATTGAAGGTCTAATCCACATCTCTGAACTTTCAGACAAAAACATCACCCATCCCCGGGAGGTGGTGTCTGAAGGTCAAGCCGTTAAGGTGCGTATCATTCATATTGACCCCGACCGGCGGCGTATGGGCCTGAGCATGAAACAGGTCGAAGACAAAGAGAATTGGTCGGCTTATAAAGAGACCAAGACGGACGAAGCAAGCGAAACCGGCTCCGAAGAAGACAAAGAAACGATAGAGGCATAAAATCGGGAAAAGCTCTGTTTCCCGATTTGTCTATATCGCTTTCGTCATAATTTAAAAGGATTACCAAAGTTTCAACAAGCAGGACTCATTAAGGAATTAATTACATGGCTGACAAATTTGATCGTTTTACTAAACGAGCACGCCGAGTTTTAACCCTGGCTCAAGAAGAAGCTCAACGTCTCAATCACAATTACATCGGTACGGAGCACCTTCTGTTAGGACTGGTTCGTGAAGAAAACGGCGTAGCGGTGAGAGTTCTCCGCGACCTGGGCGTTGACCCCAAGCAAGTCCGCGAGCGGGTAGAACGTACCGTAGGCCGGGGCCAGCGAGCAATGTACGGCAAGTTGAGCCTGACCCCCCGCACCAAACGGGTCATTGAACTGGCCGTGGATGAAGCGCGGCGGCTGGGGCATCATTACATCGGCACCGAACACCTCCTGCTCGGCCTGGTTCGAGCGGGTGAAGGCGTGGCGGTAGATGTGCTCAAGGGCCTGGGCGTGGGCCTGGATAAAGTTCGCTCGCAAACGGCGCGGGTGATGATGGAAAGCTCCGCCCAATCTGCCACCTCAGCGCCTAACCGCGAATCTAAAGGCACCCCCCTGGTTGACCAGCTTGGCACCGACCTGACCGCTCAGGCCGAAGCCGGCAAGTTAGACCCGGTCGTGGGCCGTCAAAATGAGATTGAGCGGGTGATCCAAATTCTCTCGCGGCGAACAAAAAATAATCCGGCGCTCATCGGCGAGCCTGGAGTTGGTAAAACTGCTATTGTGGAAGGTTTGGCCCAGCGCATTGTCAATAACCAGGCACCCGATACGCTGTTGGGCAAGCGCGTGGTTATGCTGGATGTCGGCTCACTGGTGGCGGGAACCATGTATCGTGGCCAGTTTGAGGAGCGGCTGAAGCGGGTCATCGAGGAAATCAAAGAGTCGGGCGCGATTCTGTTTATTGACGAGCTGCACATGCTGGTGGGCGCTGGCTCTGCCGGCAGTTCGGTAGACGCCGCCAATATTCTCAAGCCGGCCCTGGCCCGCGGCGAATTGCAGTGCATCGGCGCAACGACCCTGGACGAATATCGCAAAAATATCGAAGGCGACGCCGCCCTGGAACGCCGCTTCCAATCGGTCATGGTGGACGAACCGACCATCGAGGAAACCATCGAGATCCTCAAA
Organism: Chloroflexota bacterium; assembly: GCA_016860845.1. The sequence continues at coordinate 417,617 of BOKF01000001.1, read as the reverse complement.
GGCATCCGCAGCCGCTACGAAGCGCACCATAACCTGGAAATTACCGACGAAGCCCTCTTTGCCGCCGCTCACCTGGCGGCCCGCTATGTCCCCGACCGGTTTATGCCGGATAAGGCCATTGACTTGATTGACGAAGCCTCGGCCCGGGTGCGTCTCTACAAGATACCTTTCGCCTCAGAACTGACGGATAAGGTTGTCGAGATGCGGGACCTGCCCTCTGACCGTGAACCGTCGCGCTTTGATGACGTGTTGCGGATGCGGGGTGCGGAGGATTTAACCGACTCATTGGACGACCTTGACCTGGATTTTGAAGAACCCACCCTGGAAAAACCGAAGGTGATGGAAGAAGATATTGCCGAGGTCGTTTCCATGTGGACCGGCATCCCGGTGCGCCGCCTGGCGACCGAGGAGAAAGAGCGGCTGCTGCAAATGGAAGCCGCCCTGCACAAGCGCGTCGTTGGGCAAAATGAAGCCATCGAAGCCATTTCCAAAGCGGTTCGCCGCGCCCGGGCCGGCCTCAAAGACCCCAAACGACCCATCGGGACCTTTATCTTCCTGGGGCCGACGGGTGTCGGTAAAACGGAACTGGCCAAAGCCCTGGCTGAATTTATGTTCGGTAGTGAAGATGCCCTGATCAAGCTCGACATGAGCGAGTTCATGGAACGTCATAACGTGGCCCGCCTGGTTGGTTCACCGCCCGGCTATGTCGGCTACGAGGAAGGCGGCCAGCTCACCGAGGCGGTCCGCCGCCGGCCCTACAGCGTCATCTTGTTTGACGAGATTGAAAAGGCGCACCCGGAGGCGTTCAACACCCTGCTGCAAATCATGGAAGACGGCAACCTGAGCGACGCCAAAGGCAAAAAGGTCAATTTCCGTAACACCATCCTGATCCTGACCTCCAACGTCGGCGCAGATTTGATTAAGCGTGAAACCAGTTTGGGCTTTGGGGTCAAAAGAGAAGATCAGGTAACGGAAGACAGCGCCTATCAAAAGATGCGCAAAAAGGTTGTCAGCGAGATGGAGCGCATGTTCCGGCCCGAGTTCCGCAACCGGCTGGATGGGACCATCATCTTCCGCGCCTTGAGCCGCGAGGAAATCACCCAAATTGTTGACCTGCTGCTCAATCTGGTGCAAGAACGGCTGAAGGAACAAGAATTGACCCTGGAGGTCACCGACGCCGTCAAACGGCTGATTGCCGAAGAAGGCTATGACCCCGACTTTGGCGCGCGGCCGCTGCGCCGGGTCATCCAGGCCAAAGTTGAAGATGCCCTGTCCGAGGGCATTTTGGCCGGTGATTTTGCCCTGGGCGATACGGTTCAGGCAGATGTCGAGGATGGCAAGATTGTGTTCAAAATCCTGCAGGCCGGCAATAAAGAGCAAACCGAAAAACTCTCAGCTCCGATGGTTTAGAACAGACCGCCCCTAGCCGATCTTCGACGGGTGGCTGACGAGATCAGGACTTACGCATGTCATTCTGAACGAAGTGAAGAATCCCGTAAAGGTTCGCTTGCAAGAGCACGTATTCAGGGATTTTTCGCTCCTTCGTCGCTCAAAATGACATGATTTGCGTAAGTCCTGGAGATAAGATGATGTGATTTTTAGAAAATCAAACAGGCCCTACATAATGTAGGGCCTGTTTTTTATGAAACAGGAGATAGGATGACTCAAATACCCCTTGTAGCTCAAATGTATACCGTGCGCCAGGCTGCGGCGCAAGATTTACGCGGCGCGCTGCGGCGAGTGGCCGAGCTGGGCTATGCCGGCGTCGAGTTGGCCGGAGCCTTTGGCCTAACGGCCGCTGAATTATCCCAAACCCTTAACGAGCTGAACTTGAAAGGTATCAGCGCCCATGTTCCACTGACCGATTTGCGCCAAAATTTAGCCCGTGAGATAGATTACTACCTGGTGGTGGGGGTTAAATTTTTGATTTGCCCCTGGCTGCCGCCGGAGCAGCGCGGGAATGAAGCTGATTATCGCGCCCTGGGGGCCGAGCTAAACCGCATCGGCGCGACATGCCGGGCCAGCGGGCTGCAACTGTGCTACCACCATCACGATTTTGAGCTGGTTCGATTTAACGGCAAATATGCGCTGGACATCCTGCTTGAGGAAAGCGACCCAACGAACCTCCAGCTTGAAGCGGACACTTATTGGCTAAAATTTGGCGGCGAAGACCCGGCGGCATATATGCGCCGCTGGCCTGGCCGGGTCCCGCTGCTGCACCTGAAGGATATGACCGCCACCCAGCCCGTTACCTTTGCCGAAGTAGGCGCTGGAATCTTGGATTGGCCGGGCATCTTTGCCGCCGCCAGCGCCGCAGGCGTGCAGTGGTACCTGGTAGAGCAAGATGCGTGCCCAGGCGACCCGTTTGAGAGTTTGCGGATTAGCCTGGATAATTTGCGCCGCATGCTAGCCTGATCCGCCGAGCACCTCCTGAACCTGCGGCAGTCTGAGAAATGAAGTCCGCAGGTCAGGATCACTGACATTAGCGGCAATAGAGGCCACAATTTCCTGGGCTTGTTCATGCCACTGTGTGGCTTCAGCCGGGTTCATTTCAAGCTGGCTGAGGGCAAACAGGATTTGCCACAGCATCCGGCGCGAACCGATGGCTTCGGCTTCAGCCCGGGCTTGCAGCAGGGCCTCACGGGCTGCCTCAGTTTGCCCCATAGCCCCTAAGGTTTGTCCTCGCAGATAGAGCGCCTCTGGAATAAATATCCGCAGGCCAAATTGATTTAGGGTCGCCAGTAAGTCATCAGCCAAGGCCAACCCATACTCATAGCGACCTTGCTTTAGGGCCAATTCAGCCTCGGTGAGGATAACAGGCTGGAAATAGTAAGGAAGGCTTTCCCGGTTAGGATCTTTTTTCCCCTGCTCAACAACAGCTTCAACCTCGCCAAGATTGTCTTGCCGGAGATAGAGCTGAGCCAGTTTGCTCAGGACATAAGGTCGAAAGTTTGGCATGTGGGTTTCGGCGATGGTGAGGGCTTGGCGGGCTGTTTCGAGGCCGCGTTCAATAGCGCCTAGACTCCCGTAGATAGCCCCCAGGTCGGCGCGGACGCCAACCTGGGGGGTAAGGTAGTTAGCCAAGTCACCCAGGCGCAGACATTCCTGCATGACGGCAATGGCCTGGTCCGGTTGGCCGCGATCCCAATAGATGTAGCCGACCGAAAGCTTACTGTAAGACTGTCCCCACAAATTAGCGATAGCCTGGCTGATTTGGAAGGCTTCCTCTGAATAAGTCAGGGCCAGATCATAGTCGCCAGTATCAACGGCCAGGCCAGCCAAGCCGGCCAGGCTATCGGTCAGCATCGGCAAGTTGTTCAATTCTCGCCACAGGTCGCCGGCCTCACGCAAGGACTCTTTGGCTTGGTCCAGGCGGCCACTGAACCAATAGGGTAGCGCCAAATCGTTCAAGATGAAAGCCATCTGCTCTCGTAAGTTGAGCTTACGGGCCAGGGCCAGGGCCTGTTCGCCACAAGCGATGGCTTGCGCTACTTTGCTGGAAGGGCGGTAGAGGTTCAACAGATTCCATAAGATTTTTACCTCAGCCACCGGGTCACCCAATTCGCGGGCCAGAATCAAGGCTTGTTCTGCCAGGACTTCCCCCTCGCTCGGATTAAATGATTGAGAGGGCATAGACCGGAGCGTGGCCTGGACCATCAGGGCGGCCAGCCGCATGGACGGCACATTCCGCTGCCGGGCGATGGCTTCCATTTCTCCATAGACAGCCCAAGCCTGCTCAAATTGAGCATTTAGTTCCAGTGCCCGGCCCAAACTGGTGTATAGATGCTGGCAAGCCGCGATCTCAAACTGGGGCGGGGGTCCGGCGACCATTAACTTACGGGCAGTCTCATAGTGAGCCATGGCTTCACTGGCCGCAAAAAGGTGGAGCGCCCTATCGCCGGCAGCCAGACTGTAGTGAAAAGCTTCCTCATTCATCCCCGCCGCCAGCGCGTGATAAGCCAGGCGAGCCGGGTCTGTCCCCTGGAGCGTCGTCACCGCGCGGCGGTGAAGCACCTGTTTGCGGGCGGCGCTGGTTTCGGCATACACCACATCACGAATTCGATCATGGGCAATCAGGTAGGGCTGGTCGGCCTGGTTCGTATCAAGCAGCAGGCGTTTGGCAATTAATTCTTCCAGTGCGTCCAAGCCTGCCATTTCATCTATCCCCGACATCTCGGCGAGTTGCCTGAAGCTGGCGGCCTGACCCAGCACCGCAGCAGCGGTGAGCATGGCGGCCGCCGCTGGAGTCAGCCGGGAGAGCCGGTCCAAAATTGCCTCGCGGATACCGGTGGGGATGATCCGGGGCAGCGGAAAACGCCCGCTGGCTTCGCCGGCCAGCGTACTCCATTGCAGGCGCTGGACACCCTCCGTCGTGTGGTAAGGAATCAAGACCTTCTGTTCAAGCAGGGCTTTGATGGTCTCGACCAGGTAAAGCGGCTGCCCGCCCGTTTCCGTAAAGAGAGCCTGGGCAAAGGCTTTGAATTTTGGCGGGGAGGGTTGGGTTTCAGATGACCCATCCTCAGCAGCAGCCTGGGCGGTTTGGCCAACGCCTGTTTGTCTAGCCTCCAGCGAGGTAACCAGAGCCAGGGTATCTTCGCCGGACAAGGGAGCCAGGGCCAGTTGGGTGACGGTCACTTTCGCTTTGAGGCCGGTGAGCCAATACTGGGTGTCGGTTTTGGGGGCTAATAGGGTGTCACGGGCGCAGAGGAGCGCCAAAACAGGAGATTTGGACTCTATCCATCTCGATACGGCATAGTGCAGAGCATCCAGCGAAGCGGTATCGGCCCACTGAATATCGTCAATAAAGAGCAGCAGCGGCGCCCGGCCGGCCAGCGCCCGGCCCAGGCGGGTGATAGCTTCTAACAGGCGGCCTCGAGCTGTACCTTCATCCGGCTGGAGGGGAGGTAAGTCAGGGTAACGGTCCCGCAGTTCGGGCAAGAGCCGGCTCAGCTCGGCCAACCAGGTCTCGGAGAGGAGGTCGGCCGGGGCCTTTTCCTGATCCAGCCGTTGGCGCAGGAGTTGAGCCAGGGGCTGATAAGGCAGCTCACCGCCCGTCTCAAAGGCGCGACCTGCCAACACGTCGGCGCCCTGCGCGGTCGCCCAGTGCAGAAACTCCGTCGCCAGACGAGTCTTACCAATACCCGCCTCCCCCGTTAAAATCACCACCTGGGTTTGCCCGCCGCCGGCCAGGTGATAAGCGGCCATCAGGCGCTTGAACTCCTCGGTGCGGCCCACAAAGCTGATATCAAGGGGAGTTAGGGCAAGCGGCGCTCGTTCAGGCGGCCGCCGGGGTGGGGCGCTGTCCCGGATCCGGGCCGCCAGGCGCTCGATTTCAGGGGCAGGCTTGGCCCCGAATTCGGCGGCCAGCATCTGGCTGTAGGTCTCGTAAACCTGGAGAGCAGCGCTGCGATTCCCACCGGCAAAGTGAAGCTGCATGAGGCGCTGCGGAGCGGCTTCACCATAGGGGTCGTGGACCTTCCAGCGCGTCGCCGTTTCGATCCCGGCCGGCAGGTCGTCATGTTCAAATTGCAGTTGGGAGAGGGCGTCAAAGATCAGATTCATCCGATTGTGCCAGACTTCCCGCTGCAAGCTGACCCAGTCATCGAAGATGGGCGTGTCGGCCAGGGAGAATCCTTCCAGGAAATCACCCCGATAGCGGCCAACGGCCACTTGAAGTTGGTTGATGACCCTCTCCCGCTCCGCCGGGCCAGGCTGCCGCTGAGTCATCTCAAGGGCTGCCTGAAGCGTGTGCAGGTCAAGCTCAAAATCGCTCTGGAAATCAAAGCTGAGGGTCTGCGGCTCTATCTGGAGGTAGAGCGTAGCGAAGGTGTCCATGACCTCACGCAGATGGGCCAGGGTCGTGCGCAGCATCCCCCGTCCCCTAGCCGTGTCGCTCTCCGGCCAAAAGAGAGCGGTCAGTTTCTCGCGGCTGTGAGGGCCGGCTTCGGCGGTCAGGTAGATGAGTAAGGCCAGGGCTTTGCGAGTACGAAACGTGACAGGCTGCTCCGCATAGCTGACCAGTGGTGTACCTAGCCAGGCCAGGTGCAGCCGATTAGTTTTTCCACCTACTTTCTTTTCCACGCTTTTTTCCACGTTTTTTCCACGCTCAATATTTATACTGCTTATTAAGATGATGAACAGACCCTCACATTATACACGAGGAGGTGACGATGTCAGAAAAAAATGAGGCCCTTATCCGGCATTTCTATGATGAAGTCTTTACTGTTGGAAAAATGAATATCACTGCAATTGACCAACATTTAGCCGAAGACTTTGTCGGTCATGACCTGCCGTCTTGTCTGAACGGCCGGGCCGGTTACAAAAAATTTGTCGGCATGCTGGCGGCCAGCTTCAGCGAGGCCACGCCGATCAAAGCTCACGAGGTGATCAGTAAGGGAGACAAGATTGTGGTCCGTTGGTCAAGCACAGGCAGACATACCGGTGAGTTCATGGGCATCCCGGCGACCGGCCAGCGGATCACGCTGAAAGGGATTGACATCTTTCGCCTGGCCGGGGGCAAGATTGCCGACTTGTGGCAGGAGATAGACATTCTGGGCATTTTGCAGCAAATCAGTATTCCATCGGAAGGGGGGCAAGAATGAGCAGCCAACATTTTGAAACCGTCGAACACCAGCATACTGGTTGGGCGACCCTTAATTTGGGCGGTGATCTGACTACTCAAGCTGCAGAGACGCTTAACGCGGCTTATACAGCCCTGGAAAGCCAGAACTTCAACGTTATCTGTTTTAATTTTGCCGGGGTGGATTACATCAACAGCGGCGGCATTGCCCTGCTTATCAGCCTGCTGATCCGAGCGCGGCAAAACTCGCTTACCTTAATGGCCGATGGGCTGCGCCCTTTTCATGCCGAACTGTTTCAACTGGCCGGTTTGCATGAATATTTGCCCATTCTATCACCTGAAACCGGCGGGTTAGAACCCGCCTGACCCCCTGCTGGAAGAGGACCTATGAGCATGATTTACGATACAATTGTCATCGGCGCCGGCCAAGCCGGATTGGCCACAGGCTACTATCTGCAAAAAGCCGGACTGCGTTTTCTGATCCTCGAAGGGAGCGACCAGCCGGGTGGTTCCTGGCCCCACTTCTACGACAGTTTATCGCTCAATTCGCCCGCTCGCTATTCGTCCCTGCCCGGCCTGCCTTTTCCCGGCCAACCGGATCGCTATCCCCGGCGCGACGAGGCAGTGGCTTATCTACGCAGTTATGCTGCTCATTTTGCTTTGCCGATTATAACCGGAACGCGCGTGCTCCAGATTGAGCGTTCGGGCCGCTTCTTTCGGGTGATAACTGGTGACAAAGGCTGCTACCGGGCCAGGACGATTGTCGCCGCTACGGGCTTTTTCGGCCAGCCGTATATGCCTAACCTCCCCGGCCAAGCCGACTATCGGGGCCAACTCCTCCACGCGGCGGAGTATCGCCGGCCGGAACCCTTTCGCGGGCAGCGAATCGTGGTTGTCGGCGGGGGCAACGCCGCCGTGCAAATTGGGGTGGAGTTGGCCCAGGTAGCTCGAGTCACTCTGGCTGCCCGCCACCCGATTCGCTATCTGCCCCAACGGCTACTTGGAAAGGATATTCACTTTTGGTTAAATCTGACCGGCCTGGATCGAGCGCAATGGTTGGACGATCAGAGCACGCCGGTCTTCGACACCGGAGCCTATCGCACCGCCGTTGTCTCGGGCCAGCCTGACCTGCGGCCTATGTTCGAGCGCTTCACCGAAGACGGGCTTATCTGGAGTGATGGCCGCCATGAAAAAGTGGATACCGTTCTCTTTGCAACCGGCTATCGGCCGCACCTACCCTACTTAGCCGAACTGGGGGCGTTGGACCAGGCCGGGCGCGCCCTGCAGCGCCAGGGCGCCAGCACAAGTGTGCCGGGGCTGTATTACGTCGGCCTGCCGAGGCAGCGCAATGCGGCTTCGGCAACTCTGCGGGGAGCAGGCGCGGATGCCAGGATCGTCGTAAATCATTTGCGGCGTTATGCTGAAACTCAGCGCGAAAGCCAGGGTAGACACGCTGCCGGGGTTATAGTGAAACGGCAAACTCGGATTTGGACTGGCAGAGGGAACGAGTTAATTGCTTTGATCACCCTGATGATATTGGCTTTGAAGCAACAAATCACTGCGCAGGGGTTGGCTTCACCCAGACTGTTAGGCGAAGCAGTAATTCGGTCGGTTATGATCAGCGCCGGTTTTTTGGGCGTTGGTCACGCCGCAGCGTTGTATGCCCCTCATTTAATGCGAAGCTCATAACAATGGCGCTCGATCAGATGGGACCGTTGACGTATTGAGGGTAGGCGACCGGGACAATAAAACAAAAAAGCGGAGCCAGGTAATCTTAGCTCCGCTTTATCGTTTACGCTGTTTCTTTTATCCGTAACTTTCGCTGGGGTATTCTTTAACTTGGTCGAAAATTGTTTCGATTAAGTGGCTGGAGCTAAAGGGCTTGGTCAGATAGGCGCTGGCGCCCATGGCCGTTGCTCTGGCTGCTTCCTCTTCCTGGCCCAGGGCCGTCACCACAATGATGGGGATGTGGCGGGTTTGGGGATCCCTTTTAGCCACCATCAGAAACTCATGCCCATCCATCAGGGGCATTGAAATATCACACGTGACCACATCCGGCTTTTTTTCTTTAAGGATACGTAAACCCTGCAAACCGTCGGCGGCTTCCAGGGTATGAAATCCCGCCTGGTCGAGCATCCGGGCAACTAAACGGCGAATGTGGACGGCATCATCAATAATCAGAACGGTGATTGGCACACTATACAACCAGGTTTAAAGTAAACTCTGTTGAGCATCTTCAGGAGTCGGATTGATAGAAAAAACCCGATCCAGCATCGTGAGGCGAAAAACGGTCTGAGCTTGGGCCTGAACTCTGCTCAGAACAATATTGCCTCCCTTTTCACGCGCCATGCGCAGCCCGGATACCAAGGCAGCTAACCCTGAACTATCAATAAAGGGTACCTCTTGCAGGTCAACAATAATCTTGAGTTGGCCATTCTCAATCAGGTTTTTAAGAGCAGCTTTAACGTTTGAGCTGCTGGCGGCATCAAGTCTACCCTTGAGATAAACAAGGACTATATCTTGCTCAAGGACTTGGGGCGATACTTCCATCTCTGGCCTGCCTTTCGCCTTTATTGTAGGCTGTTCAGGGCGTCGTCCACGCTATCATGTATCTCAAAAACCCGATCAAACATGGTTAATTCAAAGAGCAGGCGAGCCTGAGATTGGGGGGCAGCCAACTTTAAGTTAGAAGCTTCACCGCCTAGTGTTTTGAGTCCAGATACCAACGCTGCCAGCCCAGAACTGTCAATAAAGGGAACTTCCTGCAGATCAACAACTACCGTAGTCACCCCTTTTTCAACCAAGTTTCTAAAAGCTTGCTTGGCTTCCTCAGCCGAACGCGCATTCAATGCTCCATTCAACGAGACGACACTCAGTGTAGGGGATGCAGATTTGTAAGTGATTTCCATAGATCTACTCCTGATAAATACGAATAATATGGTGAGTATTCAACCTTCAGCAACCGATGTTCAACGAAGGTTGAACACCAATTGCCAATGTTTGAATCTCCTCTATTTTAATCGCTAAAGAATTAGAACGCAATTTACAACAGGTATGTCAAATACCAGTTCAGGATGATAGTACAAATTTTTCCAAATGCCAGTGGTTGCCAAGCTCGGGGTGGCGGTTATAGGTGACGACATCCATAATCTGCCGGACAATATGTAAACCGTAGCCGCCTTCACTCAATTGATGAGGATTAGCGTTGGGTTCAGGGATACTAGACGGGTCAAAACTGACGCCCGTATCATAGAAATCGAGATAGACGCCATGCGGCAGCAAGGTAATCCGGCCGGTTATCTCACCCTTTTTGCCGCCATAAGCGTGCTGAATGATATTGGTGCAAATTTCGGAAATTGCCAACTCGATCAAGTAGATAAAATCGTTGGCTTTGGAGCCGGATGGCAAAGCGGGTAGCTGGCGACAGGTACTCGTAATCTCATTAGAAATTTCGATGAGGTACTTTGTATCTGCTGGGTAGGCAAAATCCACTGTTTTAATAACTACCGGATTTATCTTGGGGATTATCCCTTCCATCTGGGGTAACATTTTGACCACCAAGAGTGTAGCGTCATCCCGGCCCAGAGAGTCTTGACGGAATTGAGTGATTTCCGTTTGAATTTGTTGTTGCAGTTTATCCGGGGACTCATGGGCATTGGCTTCGACGATCTGGATCAACCGGCTCAGTCCAAACAGTTCCCCTGCCGGCGACTCGGCCTCGGTAATGCCGTCCGTGTAAAATAGAAGGGTATCACCGGGATTCAAAGTGACAGTCCGCGTTGATTCGCCACGATAAAAAATACCGATGGGGGGCGAGGTGGCTTTTAATTGTTCCGTCGCTTGAGTTTCGGCTCGCCAGAGAATAGCCGGGGTATGTCCGGCGCTGGCATAACTGAGCGTGCCGGCGGCGGCATCAATGGTGGCCACAAAAGCGGTAACAAAAGAGTCGGCCCGGCTCAAATCCTGAAATAACACATTGTTAGCCTGGTGAATGATGCTGTGCGGCAGATCGCCGCGCATGGCTTCAACCCGCAGCATCGTCCGGGTCACCGAGGTTAACATCGCCGCGGGAATGCCCTTCCCTGCCACATCGCCGATGATGAGGGTGAGCTGGCGGTCGCTGACGGTGATAAAATCGTAAAAATCTCCGCCCACTTCCGAGGCCGGGATGGAGACGACGGCAATTGACAACCCGCCCATTTGGGGCAGTTTGGTTGGCAAAAGGCTTTCTTGAATCTCGGCCGCGATTTCTAACTCGCGGCTCAGCCGTTCTTCAACAATCAGCCGCTGGTGTACCAGGAAATTCTTAATGATGGAGCCAACTTGCTGGGCCAGGGCCGCCAACAATTTGGCATCACCTGCCGTAAAATTTTTGTTCGCTTTGTTAATTAGACCCAGCGCCGCCTGGCAATTCTCATCGGTGATGGTCAAAGAGGTAGCCAGAAGGGTTTCCACGGCAGCCGGCGCTTCGGGCCAGAGCTGCCGGCAGAGCGCAGTCTCATTGGCCAGAACCACCCGATTGGTCTGAACCAGGGTATCGAGCAAAGACTCCCGGCACAGGTACGGCTCAATCTGATGAGCGCCGCCGGTCACACAATCGAATGAGTCAAGCCGCCGCAGCAGCACAAAGCTACTTTCGGTATTGACCACCTTTTGAATTTCTTGAAGAATGGATTTAAGCGTGGCCAATAAATCCGGGGTGAGCGCCAGGTTTTGGGTCACCCGGTAAATTAATTCCAGTTGGTCCCAGGCGCCGATCAATTCGTCGGTCATTCCTTGCAGCGCTTCCTCATTCACCAGGCGAGCAACAAGGTTTCTAGCTCCCCAGCTTAACAGCGAAGCATCGGCCTCTTGCACATCAAAGGCCAAAAGGTAGCCCAGGAGATCCTGTCCATCTAATAGGGGCACGGTCAGCAGCCTGTGGTTGGCCTCGGTCAGCAGGGTCGGCTGATCAGGTGAAGCTCGCTGGAGAATGTCACGCCAATTCATCTGGGGAGTACCATTGTTATAAGTCAGCACCTCCCCTTCCAGCGAAAGCACCAAAAGGTCGCTCGCGACAACTTCGCGCCACTGTTGGGCAAACTCATTCAATAAATTGAATCTCGACGAATTTAAAGTGGGCATCAAACTTATCTATTCCACCAGAATTAAACTCATGCTATTATACCACATTTTAGGCCAGGACAGCAGTGAATTTCTCAATCAAACTCAAAAGCCGGTGTTTATTGGCCTGCTGGCCCACGCCAAATTTATTGATTATACTTCACACTGTGCTATAATAGCCGCACTTTCCATATTACAAGAGGAGAAGATATGCAATCCCCGGCTGACCCAATTTTATTTCAAGCAGGCCCCTTCATTATTCGCTGGTACGGCCTATTGATTGTGGCCGGCGCTCTGAGCGCGGCCTATATTACCTCATTAGAGGCGCGTCGCAAAAAAGAAAACCCCGAACACGCCTGGAATCTCTTAATTTGGTGTTTGATTTTGGGCATTATTGGCGCTCGCCTGTATCACGTGCTTTCCTCCCCGGCAGGAGGCAGCCGGGGCTTTAGCTATTACTTTATCGAGCAGCCTTTTACCACCATTACCCTCTTTGGCGCGGCCATCCCCTTTCCTACTGCCCTGATGATTTGGGAAGGCGGGATTGGTATTTACGGCGCCCTGTTGGGCGGAATGCTGGCCGTTTTCATCTATACTCGCCGCCACAAGTTAAATTTTTGGCGCTGGCTGGATAACATCGCCCCTGGCATGCTCCTGGCTCAGGCGATTGGCCGCTGGGGCAATTTTTTCAACCAGGAGCTTTACGGCCCGCCGACCGATTTACCCTGGGGTATTACCATTACCAACGCCAACCAGCGTATTCCCCCCTACAATGATTTGACCGCCTATCCCCTGGCGACAACCACCTTTCATCCTGTTTTCCTTTACGAGTCTCTTTGGAATCTGCTTGGTTTCGGCATCCTGATGTGGATAGCCCGCAAATACGCCAGCAAATTACTAGACGGTGATCTTACGTCGCTGTATCTCATCTGGTATTCTGTCGGCCGGATTCTCGTTGAATTCTTACGCCCCGACGCATGGACGATTGCCGCTGTTCCAACAGCGCAGATTGTCGGCGCTGTTTTGATCCTGATTGGCATTGGCTTGATGATTTATCGCCGACGCCGGCCGGAATTAGCCACCAATCCTTACACCCACCCCACCCCTCAACCCAAGCGCCGCCGCCCGGCCCGCTCGTAAACTACTCAGGTGACTGGCACTTTTGTTTCAAAATACGTGACTGGGGCAGAATCAGGCCTCATTTATCCGATTGAAGTGCCAGTCACCTGGTAGGTCAGTTACGCAAAAAGGACAAATCCATGCTAACCATCACCATTGAATACTGCCGGGTTTGAAGTTATACTCCACGGGCCGTGAGCCTGCTGAATGAACTGCTGGATGACCCAGAGCTTGAGGCGCAAATCGAGTCGCTGACCCTGATTCCCGGCAGCGGCGGCAAATTCGAGGTTACCGTCAACGGCGAGTTAATTTTCTCCAAAAAGGGATTGGGGCGCCACGCCGAACCGGGCGAGGTGTACCGGCTGGTGAAGGCAAAGGCCTAAAGTTGAAATGTGGCCCGCAGCTATAAGCGTTATCGGATTGAAGGTTTTCCTGATCTAAAGGTTGGCGAGGAAATTCATACCACTCACCAGCTAGGCATCCGTTTTCCAGATGAGCCGCAGGATGTGGCGATCACCTTATAGATCTTTTGGGTTGTCTGGCAGGCGGCTACTGTAACCATCTCTCCAGCAAAAAGAAAAATGTATAAGGATCAACCACGGTATAATTCGGGTGTAATACCTCCCCATTACTCCCCATAATTTGCCCCGCCTCATCCTGGGCCTGCATCCGGTCCCGCACACCCCATAAAAACGTGGCCGACTGGAACGAGGAGCGAAAAGCCAGAAAAGGCGGACGCTGCTGCTCCAAAACTACGCGCCGGTAGGCATTATGGACCGCATCAGCCGCCACGTCGGGCGTTCCGGCCAGGGTTTCGGTGGCGACAGCCGAGAGTGGGGTACCTAATTGCAAGCGCGGCCAGGGTTCGTCAATTTCATAATCCGGGGTGAGGATGCCGGCCGGGGTCAAAAAAGTAAAGGCGTCCAGCCGAAGCTGCGACATGGCCGCGCCGTTGCCGTTGAGCAAAAAACCCTGCGTATCGTAACCGTACTTCCGGTAAAATTCCCGGCTGCGTCCCAGCCAGCGCAGCAAATCCACCTCTGACAGCGCATCGGGGTTGAGATAGCCCGCGCCGCTGTTGGCGGCCACAAAATAATCCTGCCGGCTTTGCGTAGCATACAGATAGGTGATGATGCCTGGAATATCCTCGACCAGGGCCGGATTGAGGCCCCAGGCGAGGGGGATTTCACCCCGGCGCGAATCCAGCCAGGGAGAAGCGGCATAGTTGGCCAGCAATACCTGCACCGGGTGGGCCAGGTCGTAATCGCCGGCGTAAAATAGCACAAAGGTCCGGCCTGGAGCCACTCGACCCTGCGCGGTCAGGTAGCCTTTTTCCACCAGTTCTGCCGCCGAGGGAGAGGCCGGTGGCGTGCGCAAGGCCGGACGCGGTCCAAATTTATGCACCGACACATTGGCCATGGCCAGGCCAAACACATCGCCGCCGCCGCCCTGCAAATAGGCTCCGTGCTGAGAAAAAAGCCAGGTGCTCTCCCACTCCCCCTTGATCGGAGTATACTGGCTCGAACCAACCCCCGGCTCCGCCGCATATTTTTCATACCAGGGAATAAAGCCCCATACTTTAATCAACTGCCCACCGGCCTGCGCCTCGGCGGCTTCGACAATGGCCTTGAGGGTCGCAGCATCAACGCCGAGGGGCTGGGTGGGGTCGTCGTTCGGCGCTTCGTCGGCCCAGGGCGAGAGATCAAAGGCGAAGCCGCGCTGCTGGACCACATAATCCCGTTCCAGGGCATAGACGCCGCCGCGAGTCATCCGGTTTTGAGTGTAACGACTCGCCGGCCACCCGTCCTCAAGATAGGCCAAAAAAAGCGGGTTGGCGCGGCCCGTATCCAGATACTTTTCCTTGGTCCACAGGTAGGCGTCCGCTTTGGGTGAGCCGGAAGAGGGTGTGATGCTGCCGGGCAGGGTGGCTGCACCGGGTACAAACAACCCAACCAGCGATTGTTTGACTTCAAGCCGGGCTGTGACCTCCGGCTCGATCTCGCTGCCGGCCCGCAGCACGGCCAGATTTTCTACCCCAGCCACGGTCGTCGCCACATTAAGTGTCGCCGGAACGGCCGGGTCCCACAAAACAACCCCCGCCACATCGCCGGCAAAGGTGGCCAGTAACTCGGCCAGGCTGTCCAATCTGATGATTTTCGTCCTGGCCAGCCAACCGTAGGGCTGGTCCCCTTCCCGATACTTCTCCAGCCAGAAAGCATCAACGCCCGGCGTTTCCAGGCGTTGGTGGTCATGGTTAAGGTAGAGCCGGGGCCGGTCGCGATTGACCACGCCCTGCAAGGTCGCCAGGAAAACAAGGGTATCGTAATCACGTAATAAATCTTGGTAGGATTTGCCGGGTGGGGGTGGTCCATCAGACAAGCAAGGGCTGGGTTCGCCGGCTAAGGCAAGACAATACTCGTAATGGTTGAGATGTAGATCGCTAGCATCGAAAACATAAAGGGAGTCAGGGGGACGGGAAGCCGGGGTAGGGGCGAGGGTGCAGGCCGGAAGCAGGAGGAAGAGCGCAAAGCGTCCCCAGGGGAGGCTGCGCACTAAAGCGTAAAGCGTGAAACGTTGAACGTTGAACGTTGAACGTTGAACCGTTTTTTTACGCATCACGCATCACGCAACACATTATTCCGGCATATGGCTAATGAAATAGTACATCACCACACCCCAAATGGCGAAGACAACAATGGCAAGAATAGAGGTAACCCGCGCGTTCATCAACACGAGCCACGACGCCCAGACCACTGCCCCGCCTGCGCCCAGAGCAACGACCGTGGTCGGAATGGCCCGGATAAGAAACCAGGTAGAAGGCGAAATTTCGCCCAGGCGGGGCATGCGGCCAATGAAGTAGGACATCAACGCGCCCCAGCCCCCAAAAAATAAAACGGCGACAATCGCCGTAACCAGCGGATTCTGCACAAAAGTCGAGGCGGCCCAAATACCGACGCCGCCCCCGCCAAGAATCAGCAACGTCGAGGGGACTACCCAGACCAGGAACCAGGTTGTCAGCGAGCCTTCGCTCACCTTGCCGCTGCCCAAACAGGTCTGGCACAGCTTCTTTTGAACCTTGTATTCCCCTGTGCCAACCTCACCGTGTTTGTTGCAGCGCTTACATTCCGCACCATCGGGTAATAACTTGCTGCCGCCGCAATCGGGGCAGTGGGTCATAATTTCTCGCCTGATTTCTCTTTGGCCGGTTCCGTTGCAGTCTCGACAAATGGGCATACTTATCTTCTCCGGTAGAAATAGTGGCTTAAGTTTAGCATAAAACCACAAGAGGGTAAAGCTACTCAGCCCCGGATTACCGGGTCGGAGAGGTTTGGTTATTTGCGCCAAATTCGGTACAATCCCCTCAATCGTAAATCCACGCCCAAAAGGGCAGTCCAAAATCTGAAATGACCCTTAGGTACGTTCTCAAAAATCTCAACCGGCGTAAAATTCGGACCATCCTGATGCTGCTGGCCTTGATTGTCGGGGTGGGCGCCTTGGTGGCGCTGAATGCGACGGTAGATGTGTACGAGCGCTTCTACGTGGCGACCATCAGCAACAGCGCCGGCGATTATGATCTGGTGGTGACCAAGAGCCAGATTGAATCCAACCTGCTGATTGACGAGCAAGCTGTCATCCCGCTCATCCAAAGCAGCGACCCGGAGGTCAAGCACGTTGTTCCCCGGATTCAGGGCATTGTGGATGTGGACGCGCCGGACCGGGGAGCCGAGGAGGCGAGGAGACAAGGCGCAGAGGCGCAGAGGCGCAGAGGAGCAGAGGAGAAGTTATCAGGGATCAGTAGTCAGTTGTCAGTTGCAGCTACCACGAACAGCGCGCCAGTACAATCCGCAACGGACAACGGACAACGGACAACTGGCACCATCCACGGCAGCGCCCAGTTTGTCGCCTTGAATCGGGCCGTTGACGATATGGGCAATTTTGAAGTCATCAGCGGGACGCTCAATTTTGAGCCGGGTTACGCCGTTGTCTTGCAGGAAACCGCCGATACTTTTGGCCTGCGCCCCGGCGACACCTTTGACATCAGCTACGCCCTGCCGGTGCCGCGCCAAAAGGGAATCGAAAGCGCGGCCAATGTCAGCAGCCGTCACGCCCGGACCACCTTGACCGTCAGCGCGATTGCCTTGCAGCGGGGTGTGACCGGCCTGGGAGGCAACGACGGTGTCCTGGTTGACCTGGACTATACCCGCCAATGGCTGGGCATTCCGGGCCAGGCCGAGCGGATCATCGTCGCCTTTGACGAGGGTATTTACAACAACAATGACCCTCAGGCCGCAGCTTTTCGTGCCCGCGCCCTCTCTGAAAACATCCAGGACATCCTGGGCGATAGTTATGACTACCACCTGCCCCGCGCGACCATCCTCAGCGACACCTTTGAAGCCTTCATTTTCTTCCAGGCGCTTGTTTCTATTTACGGCATCCTGTCTCTGAGCGTCGTTGGGCTGCTGGTGCGGACGATGGTCATGACCAACGTCCGCGAGCAGACGCGCGATCTGGCTCTCTTTCGTATTTTAGGCGCGCCGCGGGCCTATTTGTTCACCCTCGTCGCCGTCGAGGTGACGACGCTCGGCCTGGTTGGCATCGGCCTGGGCACCCTCCTGGGGCAGGTCATGACCAACTTCGTCATCGTGCCGTTCATCGCGCAGGAGGCCCATGTACCTATCGCCGATGTCCCTCCCGTTTCCAGCCAAGCCCTGCTCGTTTCGGTCGCTACGGCAGCCGTGGTACTGGTCATCAGCGCCTATGCTCCCGCTCGCCGCGCTGCCGGGACCAAAATCATGTATGCCATCAATCCGGGTGTGGCCGAGGGTCTGGGGCTGGATGATCTGGCCAAGCTGCGCGAGCGCCGGGTCAGCTTCAAGATTTTCTGGGGCGGGCTGGTGGTCTTATTTTACCCGGCCCTGATTTTCTTTGTCTTCCCCCTGGCTTTCACTTTTGGCGTGTTGTGGCTGCAAGCCACCCTGATTTTCGGCTCGCTGCTGCTGCTGATTGTCGGCACATCCCTCCTCTTTTTCCCGGTGACGCTGCCCATGGAGCGGCTGCTTATTGGGCTGGTCAAGCTGGTCAACGACAGGGTTGGTTTCTTTGCCCAGCGCAACATTGTTCGCGGTCAAAACCGCAACACCCTGATCAGCCTGATGATTGTCATCAGCGCCACGCTGCCGACTTTTTTTGCCACCAGCCTGGCCATTGAAACGGCCAACACCCCCACCGACACCCGTCTCAGCAACGGCACGCCCCTGGTCGTCCGCAAATCGGGCGCGGCGCTCCTGGCCGAAGACGACGAAGGCCCCGGCCCACCCCGCGAAACCACCCCCGCCGAGGTCAAGGATCGCTTCACCCGCGAATTGCTGGGCGAAATCCGGGCTGACGGGACGCTTGGCCCCAACGTGGCTGTCACCTATCGTTTTGAGACCCAGGTGCGTGATGATGTAGGACTGCGTAACGTGGGTGTTCGAGTCTACGGGGTAGACGGCAACCTGACCGAAATCGCCTATCCCGAAGGGGTCGAGTGGCTGGCCGGCGGCCCGGCCAGCTTTGAGGAGTTGCAGGCCGACCCCAATGCCGTTATCGTCAGCCAGGGTTTGTCGGAATATTTTGAGCGGGGTCTGGGCGACACCTTGCGCCTGAAAGGCGAAGGGCTGGACCACGAGCGCACTGTCCGCATCATCGGCGTGCTGGGCCGCTTCTCCGGCTTCGACGGCTTTACTTCCAAGCGCACCCAGGCGGAGGATGGCCGCACCGACCTCTTCCTGAACCACACCGCCTTTCGCGAGCTGACCCGCGACCCCCTGGACGGCCCTTACGATCCTACCTACCCCATCGTCGAGCGACTGATGACTGCCCCCAACCTGCGCGCCGGCATCGCTGAGCTGCCCGAGGAGGCTGGTAAAGCAGCGATCAAGCAGGTCGCCACCACTTTACGCAAGGAGTACGGTCTGGCGGAAAGCGTCAGCATCCGCTCCACGCCGGAGGATATCGAAAGCGCCGAGGCCAGCGCCCAGCAGATCCGGGTGGTCATTTTGGTGCTGACCACCCTCAGCTTTGTCCTGGCGATTTTTGGGGTGTTCGTGGTCACCTACATCTCGGTTTACACCCGCCGGGCCGAGATTGCCATGCTCAAGGCCATCGGCGACTCGAACCGCCACCTCTTTGGCATGTTCCTGAGCGAAGCCCTGGTCATGACCCTCAGCGCCACTCTGACCGGGATTGTGGCCGGCATCCTGCTGGGGTACATCTTCCGCTACTCCAACTCCTTCCGCAGCGAAACACCCACCGTGCCCGCCTTTGACGAAATTGTGACGCCTTATATGCTCATTTTGATGGCCATGGCGGCGTTGGTGAGTACCTTGTTTGCGACGTGGGGGTATCTCAGAAGGAAGGCCATTGAGATAATAAGAATGATCTGAGGCGTTGAAACACTGAATCACTGAAGCTCGCTGATTTTACAGAATTTTTTCAGTGATTTCAAAATCTATCAGTGCTTCAGTGGTTCCATTCTGCTTTTCCCCAAAATCCCCAAAAAGCGTTTGCCTTAAGTTCAAAAAGGGGTATAATCCCCCCATTCTATTGTAAAAAATCCCACAAATATCAAAGTGTAGCTGCGTCTCCCCGTTCGTGGCTCGTCATAAGGAGGTTTCTTTACATGGGCGTAATGAATGCAGGCGTATTGAGCCTTTACCGCTCATCCATTGGCAAAAAGGTGATTATGGCTGTCACCGGGCTGATTGGGATTGGCTATGTGATCATGCATATGTACGGCAATCTCAAGGCGTTTTTAGGGCGTGACTATTTTAACACCTATGCCGAAGGGCTGCGCGAGCTGGGCGCCCCGATTTTCGGGCACAGCCACCTGCTCTGGATTGCCCGGCTGGTGCTGCTGGCCGCCGTGGTGCTGCATGTCTGGGCGGCCTGGTCGCTTTACCGGGAGGCGGAGCAAGCGCGATCAACTAAATACGCCAAACACGTCAAACTCCAGGCGAATCCGGCCGCCCTGTACATTCGGGTGGGTGGCGTGGTGTTGTTCGTGTTCGTCATCCTCCACCTGATGCACATTACCTGGGGCGTGCCGGGCGTTCACCCCGATTTCCGTTGGGATGACGCTTATTACAACGTCGTCACCGGCTTCCAATCGTACGCTTACCTGCCGGCAATTTTCTACCTGATCGCCATGGTCGCGCTTGGCTTTCACCTGTATCACGGTACCTGGAGCATGTTTCAAACCCTGGGCCTGAACAATCACCTTTACACCCGCCCCCTCCGCACTTTGAGCTTGATCCTGGCTATTGTCATCGCCGGTGGCTTCTCCCTGGTTCCCCTGGCGATTATGTTTGGCGTCATTCGTTAAATAGAGAGGTTTCTCATTATGGCAGTGACAACCCAACCCGAAGTTAAAACTGGCAGCATGCCCCAATTTACCGAAGCGACGCTGGAGGCAAGCCTTCCCTCCGGCCCCATCCAGGAAAAATGGGATCAGCATCGCTTCGAGATGAAGCTGGTCAACCCATCCAACCGTCGCAAATTCACCATTCTCATCGTCGGCTCCGGGCTGGCCGGCGGTTCGGCGGCGGCAACGCTGGCCGAACAGGGCTACAACGTCAAATGTTTCTGCTATCAAGACAGTCCCCGCCGGGCGCACAGCGTCGCCGCGCAGGGCGGCATTAACGCCGCCAAAAATTACCGCAACGACGGTGACAGCATCTATCGCCTCTTTTACGATACGGTCAAAGGCGGCGATTACCGCGCCCGTGAGGCCAATGTTTACCGGCTGGCCCAGGTCAGCGTCAACATCATTGACCAGTGCGTCGCTCAGGGCGTCCCCTTTGCCCGTGAATATGGCGGACTGCTCGACAACCGCTCCTTTGGCGGGGCGCAGGTTTCCCGCACCTTTTATGCCCGCGGCCAGACCGGCCAGCAGTTGCTGTTGGGCGCTTACCAGGCCCTGGAGCGGCAGATCGGCCTGGGAGCGGTCCAGATGTTCACCCGCACCGAAATGCTCGATCTGGTCGTGGTTGACGGCCGGGCGCGCGGCATCATCACCCGCAATATGATCACCGGCCAGATCGAGGCTCACGTGGGCGATGCCGTCGTGCTGGCGACCGGCGGCTACAGCAACGTGTATTATCTCTCGACCAACGCCAAAGGCTGCAACGCGACGGCCATCTGGCGGGCTTACAAACGGGGCGCTTTTTTTGCCAATCCCTGCTTCACCCAAATTCACCCGACCTGCATTCCCCCCTCCGGCGAGCACCAATCCAAGCTGACCCTGATGAGCGAGTCGCTGCGCAACGATGGCCGCATCTGGGTGCCGCGCCGGAAGGACGACACCCGCCATCCCAATGATATTCCCGAAAACGAGCGCTATTACTATCTGGAAGAACGCTATCCCGCTTTTGGCAACCTGGTACCGCGCGACATCGCCTCCCGTGCGGCCAAGCGGGTCGTGGACGACGGCTACGGGGTAGGTCCATTAAAAAATGGGGTTAACCTGGATTTTGCCGACGCCATCCAACGATTGGGTAAAAAGATCATCCAGGAACGGTACGGCAACCTGTTCGACATCTACAAGAGCATCACCGGCGAGGACGCCTACGAAGTGCCCATGCGCATCTACCCGGCCCTGCACTACACTATGGGCGGGCTGTGGGTAGATTACAACCTGATGAGCACCATCCCCGGCCTGTTCGTCATCGGCGAAGCCAACTTCTCCGACCATGGGGCCAACCGGCTGGGGGCCAGCGCGTTGATGCAGGGATTGGCCGACGGTTACTTTATCCTGCCCTATACCCTGGGCAATTACATCGCTTCGACCAAGTTAGATAAGGTGGAGACAACCCATCCTGCTTTCAAAGAGGTCGAGGCCGAGGTGACGGCCCGGATCAACCAACTGCTGAGCATCCCGGGCAAGCGGACGGTCAATTCGTACCACCGCGAATTGGGCCATTTGATGTGGGAATACTGCGGTATGGGCCGCACCGCCGAGGGATTGCAGCACCTCCTCTCCAAGCTGCCGGCGCTGCGCGCCGAATTTTGGGAAAATATCAACGTTCCCGGCGAGAGCAACGACCTGAATCAAAGCCTGGAACTGGCCGGGCGGGTGGCCGACTTTATGGAACTGGGCGAACTGATCGCCTTGGACGCCCTGCACCGCAACGAATCCTGCGGCGGTCATTTCCGCGAGGAATATCAGACCGAGGAGGGTGAAGCCAGGCGCGACGACGAACATTTTGCCTACGCCGCCGCCTGGCAGTTCAGCGGCGAGAGCAGCATGCCGATTTTGAATAAAGAGCCGCTGGAGTTTGAATACGTCAAGCTATCACAGCGAAGCTACAAGTAATGAAGAAGGGAGGGGTGGAGGGCTGGAAGACTGGTAAAGTTTCTCCAACCCTCCAATCCTCCAGCCCTCCATCACTAGCTACGGAGAGTACATAACCATGAACCTACACCTCAAAGTATGGCGACAGAAGAATTCGACTTCGCCGGGCCGTCTGGTGGATTACGACATCGAGGATGTCAGCCCGGATTCCTCTTTTTTGGAGATGCTGGACCTGCTCAACGAAAAGCTAACCGTGCAAGGCGAAGACCCGGTTGCTTTTGACCACGACTGCCGTGAGGGCATCTGCGGCATGTGCAGCCTGATGATCAACGGCGTCGCTCACGGCCAGAATCACGGCGAAGTAGCGATTACCACCTGCCAGTTGCACATGCGCAATTTCAAAGACGGCGACACCATTCTCATCGAACCCTGGCGGGCCAGGCCGTTCCCGCTCATCAAAGACCTGGTCGTGGATCGCAGCGCCTTCGACCGGATTATTCAGGCCGGGGGCTTTATCTCGGTCTCCACCGGCAGCGCCCCCGAAGCCAACTCCGTTCCGGTAGCCAAAAAGAATGCAGACCAGGCGATGGATGCCGCCGCCTGTATCGGCTGCGGCGCCTGCGTCGCGGCCTGCCCCAACGCCTCGGCTATGCTCTTCACTGCGGCCAAGGTCTCGCACCTGTCGCTGCTGCCGCACGGGCAGGTTGAGCGCTACGAGCGGGTGGTCAACATGGTCCGGGTGATGGATGAAGAGGGATTTGGCGGCTGCACCAACATCGGCGAATGTACGGCGGTTTGTCCCAAAGAGATCAGCCAGGATTTCATTTCCCACTTGAACGGCGAATTGATCAAAGCCACTCTTCTAGGAGTGACGCCCAACGGAAGATAAAATACTTCAGGACTTACGCAGTTGGCATCCCGAGTAGCCTCATAGAGGCGTATCGAGGGGTGCAACTGCCGCAAAACGCACCCTTCGATACGGCTATCGCCTACTCAGGGTGCGTTTTGCGTAAGTCCTGTGTTTTTCAAAAATGGTATCCAGGAGCATCCATCTGCTTCTCGGAAACAAAAACGCCGAAGCGTTCTACCTTCGGCGTTTTTTTTAACTGGCAGGTAAATTGAATCAGATAGAATACCTCTCTCCTAGAAATCTTTACCGCCGAAATGGCGAATTTCCACAATATGGGCCGCCAGCAAACTGACCCCTAACAGAAGAAGCAGAACGGCCAGGATAATGAGCAGAAATATGGCGCTGGAAGATAGCTGGATCATTTTTCCCTACTCTTTCTACATCTGGATAGATTGTTGCCACTCTTAACCATAGTATAGTGGCGCTCACCTACCAATTGTTGTAGAGTTACTGCAAATTTTTTGTTTCCACCGATTATCGTTAAAATTAAATTTACGATTTTTTGTAGTTCGACTACTATCTTTTCGCGCGGCTAACCTCTACAATAATAGGGCTATCATGTCTCTCTAAAAGTCAAAACCCCGTGATCTTACCGGAGTTCCTGAGCGTTTAGTTTGCGTCCAGTAAGCGTAGATAAATAGTTAGCCTAACCCTGATCTGAAAACTTACCCTATGATCAACTCAGAATTCAAACAGTTATTAAAAGAAGGTATAGACAGTGTTGCCAACCGGCAGGGCAAAAAAGTTTGCATTGTCGAGGAAGAAATTGGTGAATTCCTCCATGTATCGCCGCACACCGTTCAACGCTGGAAGCGCGGCTATGTTCCCAACGACGTACAGCGTTTGGAATTTTTAACCGCCTACTGCCAGCAGCATGGCCGGGTGGACCGCAGTTGGGGCCGGCGTTTTTTGACCCAGGGCGGCTATCCCGCCCCGGAAGCAATGCTGGATAAGCTGTTTCCCCCTGCGCCGGCTGCGGAACGGGACGCGCCCCCCGTTTACCACAACTTGCCGCCCCGCTACGGTGAGTTCATTGGCCGGGAAGCCGAAGTCGCCCGCGTGCTGGAATGGATCGAAACGTCACGCTGGCCGCTCGCTTCCATTGAGGGCATGGGTGGCATTGGCAAGACCAGCCTGGCCATCGAGGTGGCCCATCGCTGCCTGCCCGGCCCGCAGCAGGCGATCACCAAGCCCTTTGACGCCGTCGTTTGGACGTCCGCCCGCGATTACGCCGATTTCAATCTGCGCCTGGACCACGTGCTGGATACGATTGCCCGCGTGCTGGATTACCCCCACCTGGCCCAACTTCCCCCCGAACAAAAGGTTGGCGCGGTGGACAAGTTGCTGCGCAGCCACCGTACCCTGCTGCTGGCCGACAACCTGGAAACGGTCACGGACCTGGCCCTGGTTAAATTTCTGGAACAAATCCCGGAGCCAAGCCTGGCCCTGGTGACGACCCGTTACAAGCAGCTTCGCCGGGTGTGGGATATTCCCCTGTACGGCCTCAAGGATGAGGAAACGCTGACCCTCATTCGCCGCCACAGCCACCGCATTGGTCTGAACGTGGTGGCCGGGGCTGACGACGACACCTTGCAGCGGCTGGCCGCCGCCGCCGGCAACAATCCCAAAGCGGTCGAGCTTTCCCTGGGTCTGATCAAGCAAAAAGGGCTGCCCTTCCACACGGTGGTGGATGAACTGTACCGGGCCAGCCAGATGGTCAAGGAGGTCTTTGATTACATCTTCGCCGAGGCCTGGAAATTACTCGACGACGAGACGCGCCAGGTTTTGCTGGCCATGTCCTTGTTTGTCTCGTCGGCCAGCCGGGCGGCGCTTTCAGCGGTGGCCCAGGTGGAGGATTTCAATTTCTACCAGGCGATTGAAGAGCTGGTCGGCATGTCCCTGCTGGAGGCCAGCGAAGCCCTGGATATCAGCCAGCAGCGCTACTGGTTACATCCCCTAACCCAGATTTTTGCCAGGCACCAATTGGGGGTGGACCTGTCCCTGAATGTCCTGCACAACAATGGGGTTAATCCAGAAAAAATTGCTGCACTCAGAGCCAAATTCTGCGCCTTCTATGCGGCCTGGAGCGAAAAAATCGCCGGACGGGATTTCTGGGATTTTGCCTCGTGGAGCGCCGAGCAGTACGCCGAAATTCATCAGGAGTTACCAAACTTGGTCGCCGCCCTCGAGTGGGCTTACGAAAATAGAAACTGGACCCAGGTATTGGCCCTGGCCAAGGCCGTTGTCCATCCCGTTTACTACCAGGGCCACCCGGACAAGCGCCTCAAATGCAGCGAGTACGCCCTGACTGCCGCCCACGAATTGAAATTGCGTGCGGACGAGGTTTGGTTCATGATCCACGGGCTAGGCTCGATCTATCTGCTGCGCGGCGAATATGATACCACCGAGCAGTATCTCAGCCGGGGGCTGCACCTGGCCGAAGAAATCAACCTCCGCGACGGCATTGCCCTGGGCCATACCTACTTCGCCTATAAAGCCCTGCAACTGGACCACCTGGCCGAGGCTCAGAAAAATGTGGAGCTGGCCTTGCAGAGCGCCCAGGACATGCTCTTCAAATACCGCGCCTATCAGGCGGCCGGGCACGTAGCCCGCTATACCCACGATTATGAGCAGGCCAAAGGTTATTATCTCCAAAGCATAGCCTGTTTGGCCGGAACCAACTACCGTGACCCCTCGTCTGAGGTTTGGCTGGGATTTGCGGAACTGGGCCTGGCCCACCACGAACAGGCAGTCGCCCATTTTCAACACTATCTTGACGCCCACAGTAAATACGGCAACCACCGCGTGGTGGCCATGGCCAAACTCGGCCTGGCTCTCTGCCATGAAGCCCAGGGACACCTCAAAAAGGCCGCCGGCCTGGCCCACGAAGCCTTTGATCTGTTGGCGAATATGAACGCCCAGTGGGAACTCAAACAGGTGCGAGAATTGATGGAACGCCTGCCGTAGGATAACTGTCCTCAAGAGATTTGATTTTCAAAATCGGTAATTCACGGTAGCGGCGGGGCTTGCCCCCGCCTGGGGCGACCGCAAGGGTCGCCGCTACCATTACCGAATTTGGTTGTCAAATTTCATCAGAATCACCAGGCGTGTTGCCAAGCCATTCAGCCTGTGATACACTAATGCACAGCTTTAATTGACAATTGGCAACTGGCAATTGTCAATTGTTAATTTTTAAGGCCCTCTATGTCCACACCCAAGTACGACGACGCTTTTTTGCTAGATCTCTACCGCAAAATGGTCACCATCCGCGAGTTCGAGTTGCGCGCCATCAACGAGCGGCGGGCTGGCTTGATTCCCGGCTTTATCCATAGCTGCGTGGGCCAGGAAGCGACGGCAGTCGGCGCCTGCGCCGCCCTCCAACCGCAGGATGTGATTACCAGCACCCATCGCGGCCACGGCCATTTGATCGCTAAAGGCGGCCAGGCCAAGTACATGATGGCCGAACTGGCCGCCCGGACCACCGGCTACTGCGGCGGCAAGGGGGGCAGTTTGCACATGACCGATTTTGACCTGGGGATTTTGGGCGCCAACGGCATTGTCGCCGGGGGCATTCCGATTGCCGTCGGCGCGGCGCTGGCCTTTCAACAGCGCCGGGAAGCGCGGGTCGCTTTGGCCTTTTTTGGCGATGGGGCGACCAACGAGGGCGCGTTTCACGAGGCGCTTAACCTGGCCGGTGTCTGGAAATTGCCGGTCATCTTTTTTTGTGAGAATAACCTTTACGGCGAAGGCTCTCCCCAGCACACCCAGGCCCCGGTCAAAGATTTGGCCGGACGAGCCGCCAGCTATGCCTTTCCGGGGGTGATTGTGGATGGCAACGATGTCCTGGCCGTGTTCGAAGCCACCGCCCAGGCCGCCGACCGCGCCCGTTCCGGCCAAGGGCCAACTTTGATCGAAGGCAAAACCTATCGCTATCGCGGCCATTACGAAGGCGACCCGATGCTGTATCGCGACAAGGCCGAAGTGGACGCCTGGCGGCAGCGCGATCCTATTGCTAACTTTCGCCGCTATTTGCTTCAACGGTCTGCCGCCAGCGAAACTGACCTGCAAGACGTCGAAACCAGCATCAAGGCTGAGTTAGATGAAGCGGTTGCCTTTGCCGCGGCCAGCCCGGTCCCGGCCCCGGAAACAGCCCTGGCAGGAGTTTATGGCGAAACCTGGGGCGGGCGTGTCTTTTAACAGGGGCCGGGGGACAGGGAACAGGGGTTAGCTTTTACAAGTCTGCCTCGAGCTGACCGTAGGGTACTTCGCTTAAGCTCAGGGCTAGTAGCTGAAGTACGCTAAAGCGCACTGATTTCCAGCCGACTTGAGTCGGCTTGAGTTACTTAGCCTGGGGTTTTAACCCCTGGCGACGGGCGGCTGGTGGTTACTTTTTTTAGCTTAATCGGTCCGATCCCGTACGATCCACGTCCAATTTCTTTAGTTTTGTCAAAAGTGCAATCATAGTTAATGACACTTTGAGGGGAACGTTCACTATGAAATATCGTTTGAGCCGAGTTTTGCGCAAAGTAACTGCCACCCGTCCTGCACTCAAAACGTTGGCCTCATCACCCCCGCTGCTGCTCAGCTTGCCGTTCCTGGCTTTACCGGCCCGGCCCGGCCAGGAGTCAACCCGCTGGTTTCTCATGCTCGTCATCGCCCTCATCATTCTCCTCTTTATCGCCGTAGCCGTGCTGCTGCCGCTGACCCTGCGTCTGAACCAGCAGCGCCAGAGAAAAAAACCCCAACCCAAACCGGAGCCGGAAGCGGCAGCGTCCCTGCCTGACTCTCTGCTTGATACCGTCGAGACAGCCCCCGTCGCGGCCGAGGATTTAGGCGCAACGGAGCCGGGCATCCGCTTGATCAAGGCCGAGCGAGAGCCGGAAACCCTACCTGCGTCCGGCCCGCGCCCGGCGAACATCGGCTGGCGCATTGCCGGTTTAAGCGACACCGGCCTGCGGCGCGAACTCAACGAAGACAATATGCTCATGGTCGAAGCCGACCTGCCCTGCGGCCTGTACGTGGTGGCCGACGGCATGGGCGGCCACGATGCCGGCGAGGTCGCCAGCGATTTAACAGTTAAGGCCATCCAGGAGCATTTTGTCAGCCATACCCCGACCACCACGGCTGTTTCTTTTGACGACTGGCTCACTAACGCAGTGATGACCGCCAACCAGACGGTTTTGGACAACCAGGGCAGCCGCACCGAAGAGAAAAAAATGGGGTCAACCCTGGTCATGGCCCTGGTGGCCGCCGGGCAGGCGCACATCGCCAATGTCGGCGACAGCCGCGCTTACCATATTAACAGCGCCGGGATCCAGCAGATCAGCGTGGACCACTCGCTGGTGGAGCGGCTGGTGCAGATTGGCCAGCTCACCCGCGAAGAGGCGCGCACCCACAAGCAGAAAAACGTCATCTACAGCACCATCGGCGACAAGCCGGATATGGAAATGGGCCTCTATCACGTGGACCTCCAGCCCGGCGACCGGCTGCTGCTCTGCTCCGACGGCCTGAGCGGCATGATCACCGACGAAGAAATTTTAACCATCAGTCGCAGCCAGCCCGACCCCGCCGCCGCCTGCAAAGCCTTGATCGAAGCGGCCAAACGCGCCGGCGGCCACGATAACATCACCGCGATCATTGTCCAGATGGATATGCAATGAACTCTTGCAGTAGAGATCATCAGGAGTTCTTGGATGCGATCTGACACGCAAAATTGGATTGAGTCGGCAGATTATGACCTGGAAACAGCCCAGCACATGCTCGCTACAGGTCGGTACCTCTATGTCGTTTTTACGTGTCACCTGGCCCTGGAAAAGATACTCAAGGCGCATGTTACCGAGGTTACACAAACTATCCCGCCTAAATCTCACGACTTAATCTTTCTCGTCCTCAAGAGTAATTTGGAACTTCCCCAAGCTTTTGTAGAATTCTTAGGTAAGATTAATAATGCCAGTATTCCCACTCGTTATCCCGATGACTTGCAACAAGCGCTCCGTGAATACACCGAAGAAATTGCCCATGAGTACTTGAGGCAGACCAAAGAGGTTATTCAATGGCTCAAACAACACCCAAACTTACAGCCATAATCCAACAATTTCGGCAGGCGTTGGAGCAGGCTGGTATCCACTGCGAACAAATATTATTATATGGTTCACAAAGGTGGCATACAGCCAAAGAAGGCAGCGATATTGATTTGATTGTTATTTCACCGGACTGGGCGCAGTTTAACCGGCGAGAACGCCTGGAACTGCTGGGAATCATCGCGGCCCGCTTACTGGAGCCTATTCAAGCCCAGGGCTGGACCCCCCAGGAAATTACCAGCCAACAAATAAGCCCCTTCTGGCAGGAGATTCTGGAAAAGGAAGCGGTAGTAATCTGAGAGAGTATGTAACAAATGCCGTTTGAGACACCAATCACCATAGCACAAGTCATTCAGAATATTGATATAAAAAAGTATCTTGAAGGTATACCCAATCAAGAAAAATCGGACACGGATTTCAAAAAGTGGTTATGGCGAACCTACCCTGATGAATCGGAAAGAAAAGATTACATGAAAAAACATTACATTCCCGACATTGATCTTAGTTTTGGTAACTTTGAGGATTTCATAGCTGCTCGAAAGAAATTAATGACCAAGAAATTTGAGGCGATTTTAAAATTATAAGTCAGATGGGACCTTTCAGAGGGATACCCGATGCAAGCCGATAAAGTTGTCCGTTCGACCTGCCCTTTTTGCGGGGTAGGCTGTCAAGTTTTATTGAATGTCAAAGCGGAGCATGTTTTCCGTATTGACGCGCCCTTCGACGCCGCGCCGAATTACGGGCGGCTGTGCGTCAAGGGCCGCTTTGGCACCGATTTTGTGCATAACCCCAAGCGCCTCACCGTTCCCCTGATCCGGCGCACCCCGCAGTCGCCCGGCCGGCGCACCCGGGCCAGCTACCCCGACGACTGGCGCGAGGCGACCTGGGACGAGGCGCTCGACCTGGTGGTCAGCCGGCTGCTGGACCTGCGCTGGCAGTACGGGCCGGACAGCCTGACCTGCAATGTCTGCGCCAAGGCGACCAACGAAGACAACTACATGCTGCAAAAATATTTCCGGGCCGTGCTGGGCACGAACAATGTGGACCACTGCACCCGGCTGTGCCACGCCGGCAGCGTTAAGGCGCTGCAACTGGCGATCAACTCCAGCGCCATGAGCAACTCCATCGCCGAGATGAAAACCCTGGAATGTTTCATCATCACCGGCTCCAACACCGCCGAGAATCACCCGGTCATCGCCACCTTCCTCAAAGAGGCAGTGACCCACCACGGGGCCAAGCTGATCGTGATTGACCCGCGCCGGACCGAAATGGTCAACTATGCCACCCTCTGGCTGCGCCAGCAGCCCGGCACCGATACCGCCGTCTTCAATGCGATGGCCCACGTCATCGTCAAAGAGAAATTGTATAACGAAGCTTTTATCGCCGAGCGAACCGAGGGCTTTTCCGACTACCTCGAAAGCCTGGAAGACAAAACACCGGAGTGGGCCGAGGCCATCAGCGGTGTGCCGGCGGAGGACATTCGCCGGGCGGCCCGGATGTACGCCCAGGCCAATGCCGCCGCTATGTACTGGGGCATGGGCATCAGCCAGAGCGTCCACGGCACCGATAACGCCCTGACCCTGATCAACCTGGCCTTGATGACCGGCCATATCGGCCGGCCCGGCACCGGCCTGAATCCCCTGCGCGGCCAGAATAACGTCCAGGGCTGCTCCGACTCCGGCGGTATGCCGACCGTCTTCACCGCCTACCAGCCTGTCACTAACCCCGACATTCGCCACAAATTTGAACTGGCCTGGCACACTCCCCTCTCCGGCGTGCCCGGCCTGACCACCACCGAAATGGTGGACGGCATCTTGTCCGGCCAAGTCAAAGGCTGGTATGTGATGGGCGAAGATCCACTTATGAGCGAGCCGGACCTTAACCACGCTCGCCACGCTGTCGAACAACTGGAATTTTACGTGGCCCAGGATATTTTCTTTAACGAAAGCAACGTTTACGCCGATGTGATTCTGCCGGCTGCGGCCTTTGCCGAAAAGGACGGCACCTTTACCAACTCCGACCGGCGCATCCAGCGTGTCCGCCGGGCCGTCAATCCGCCCGGCCAGGCCCGCGCCGACTGGGAAATTGTGCGCGAAGTCGCCCAACGAACCGTTGCCAAAATCTGCCGGGAGGCCAGCCAGCATGCCAACAGCCCGGCTCATGCCCTGGACCGCGTCATTTGCCAGAACGCTGAGAAAATGGCGGCCAACTGGGATTACCATCATCCCGGCGACATCTGGGAGGAGATGCGCCAGCTCACCCCCGATTTCTACGGTGTCACCTATGAACGGATTGACCGGGAGGGCGGCGTCCACTGGCCCTGCCCCGCGCCGGACCACCCCGGCTCGCCCTATCTCTTTGAAAAGGATTTCCCCAGTGGGCGGGGCAAATTTTTTGCCGTGGATTACCAAAACGAGAGCGAGTTGCCCGACGAAGAATATCCCTTCATTCTCAGCACCGGGCGGCTGCTGTACCACTGGCATGGCGGCTCGATGACCCGCGTTTCCTCGCTGAACGATATCTGGCCCGAATGTACCGTCGAAATGCACCCCCACGACGCGGCCAAACTGAGCCTGGAAACCGGCGATTGGGTAGACGTGTCCAGCCGGCGCGGCCAGATTACCGCCCGCCTCTTGGTTTCGCCGCGCTCGCCCCAGGGCACGATCTTCATTCCCTTCCACTTCGCCGAGGCTGCCGCCAACACGTTGACCCACAACCTGCTGGACGAGCGGGCCAAAATCCCGGATTACAAAGTCTGCGGGGTCAAAGTCGAGCGAGCGGCGACTATTCCCACCAGCCGTCACGGGGCCGATATTCCGCTGGAGGACCGGGGGGCCATCAAGGATTTGGTTTAAGGAGCGGATTATGGTTTGGGAAAAAACGGTTGAAACAGTTAAAGAACTGGTTACGGCTGATGAGTAAAATCTTTGGCTAAGAACCTCCCGCTATCCAAAAAACTTACCACCTCTTTATCCGCTCAGTTAGCTCTGATCGCCGGCCTGAGCGGATTAATTTATCTACTGATTTTTACGCTTCCCTTTCCCCTATCCAATTTCTATGCGACAATACCTCCTGTTGATTATACGAAGCTCACTTCCTATTCGTGGATGGGTTTCATTGCCTACATAGCCGGGCTGGGGGTATTATTTGGCCTGTATATTGGGGCTATCCGGCTAACTCTATCTGAGGAGGTGAGGAGGCGAGGAGGCGAAGAGCAACACTCACTTATCTGGCTTGTCCTCATGGCCGGCTTTATCTTGGCCGCTATTCTGGTTTTTTCTTATCCAGTGACAGCAATTGATCTTTTTATCTACGCCATCCGCAGCCGGGGCTGGGCATTGTACGGTTTCAATCCCCTGACGACGCCGCCGCAAGCCCTGCCCGCCGACGATCCCTGGCTTGGCCTGGCCGCCGAGTGGCGGGACGCCCCCTCACCGTATGGGCCACTGTGGGAATGGCTGTCGCTGGGTCTGTTTCACCTCAGCGGCGGTGATTTTTTGAGCCATCTGTTCGCTTTAAAAATTGTAGCGTTACTGGCTTATCTGGGCAGCGCCTGGCTGGTGTATCGAATTATGCGCCAGCTTCAGCCGCAGTGGGCCATCGCCGGGACGATTTCCTTCGCCTGGAGTCCCCTGGTCCTGCTGGAAAGCATCCAGAATGGACATAACGATAGCGTCATGGCCTTTTTTCTGCTGGCGGCGGTGTGGGTTATGAATGCGCGAATGAGCGAATGGGCGAATGAATTCATTCGCCATTCGCTTATTCGCCATTTGCTCGTCTGCCTTTTTCTCGCGCTCTCTATCCTGGTCAAATTCGTGACCGTTCTGCTCGTACCTTTTTTCCTGCTGGCAATCACCGGCCAGGCAACGACATGGACAAGAAGGCTGGTGCTGCTAACGGGATACAGTCTCACTGTGGCTGGGCTGGCAATCTTACCAATGCTGCCGCTGTGGCCCGGCTGGAACAATTGGGCGGTTCTCCAGGCGGGCAGCGGCGCCGGACGATCCCTGCTGGCCTTGCTCGTTCTCACCTTCAAGGATGTCTGGGGCGTCAATTTTGCCTTTGATGCCTCCCGCAGCCTTCTTTTTCTCATTTACGGAGTGATTTACCTTTTTTTCTTGAAACGAATGATCAGGAGTCAGAAGTCAGTAGTCAGTAGTCAGATATCAGCAGTCAGTGATCAGTGGTCCAGGTTTCGAGAGTCAACTCGCCAACCTTCCAACCTTCCAACCTTCCAACCTTCCAACCTTCCAACCCTCCTCACCCCCTCCTTCCACGTTCTCTTCTGGTACGTGCTACTTGTCGCGCCGGTTTTCCATGCCTGGTACTTGCTCTGGTTTCTGCCGCTGGCAGCGCTGATGCTGCCCCAGCAGCGACCGCTAATCGTCACCACCGTTTTTTCCATCACCGCCCTGTTTATCATCCCCTATTTTGAAACCATCCGGGTCTGGTATCCGGCGCTGCTGGCCAACCCGTTCCTCGGCCATTTGATTGGCGTGCCCTTATTAATTGTTCCTCCCGCCCTCGCCCTGTTCTGGCCGATTAGCTCAAGCGCCAAATCTGAGGTATGATACTGAAGCGTGATACGTGATACGTGAGGTTTTTCCGCGTCAATCAATCACAAATCCAATATCCAAAATTACGAAGAGGTACTGACTACTATGACCAAAACAGTCGCCGTTTTGGGCGGCACCGGCAACGAAGGCCCCGGCCTGGCTCGGCAGTGGGCTAAATCAGGCTGCTACCACGTCATTATCGGCTCGCGCCAGGCCGAAAAAGCCGAGCGGGTAGCCACCGAATTAAACGAAAAATTGGGGCAGAACTTGCTCCAGGGAATGACCAACGAAGACGCGGCCCAAGCCGCCGATATTTGTGTGCTGACCGTACCCTACAGCGCCCAGGGAGCGACGCTCACTCAACTCCGCGACCTCCTGCAAGGCAAAATCCTGATAGATGTGACGGTCCCACTCAAACCGCCGAAGGTCAGCCATGTCTACGTGCCGCCCGGCGGGTCGGCGGGACAGGAGGCGCAGGCTATTTTAGGGGAGGGAGTCCGGGTAGTGTCGGCCTTTCAAAATATCAGCGCCACCCACCTCTCCGAGGACCACGACCACATTGACTGTGATGTTCTGGTCTGCGGCGACGACAAGGAGGCCAAAGCCGAAGCCATCGCCCTGGCCGAAGCCGCCGGAATGCGCGGGATTGACGCCGGCCCGCTGCAAAACGGCGTCGTCGTCGAGGGCCTGACCGCCGTGCTCATTGGGATCAATATTCGCCACAAAGTCAAAGGCGCCGGGATTAAGATTACCGGGATTTAAACAATAATGTAAAGGAACTCGATATCGTAGTGCGTGTTGCGTGTTCCGTTTATTACGCAACACGCAACACGCAACACGTGCCGATGAACAGTTTACAACTCATCCCCCTCTCCGACCTGCCGCTCATCCAGCCCGGCGACGATTTAGCCGGGCTGATTGTCGAGTCGAGCCAAAAGGCCGGGCTAACCCTGACCGCCGCTGACATCGTCGTCGTCGCTCAAAAGATTGTCTCCAAAGCCGAAGGCCGCTTTGTGCGCCTGGCCGACGTCACCCCCTCGCCCCGCGCCCTGGAACTGGCCGAATTGACCGGCAAACCGGCGGCGCAGGTCGAGGTGATTTTATGGGACACAGCGGAAATCGTCCGGGTGCAGAAAGACTTGCTGATTGTGGAGCACCGGCTGGGCTTCATCAGCGCCAACGCCGGAGTGGACCATTCCAACGTCAGCAGCGAGGCCGGCGTCTTACTGCGCCTGCCCGCCGACCCCGACGCCTCGGCCCGCGCGATCCGGTTACGCCTGGCCGAGCTGACCGGTGCGTCGCCGCCGGTGCTGGTTATTGACAGCCACGGGCGAGCCTGGCGCTTTGGCACAGTGGGCGTGGCGATTGGAGTCAGCGGCCTGGCTCCGGTCCAGGATTTACGCGGCGTGCCCGACCTGTTTGGCGAGCCGCTGCGCCACACCGACGTCGGTTTCGCCGACCAGATTGCCGCCGCGGCCAGCCTGCTCATGGGCCAAGCCGCCGAGGGCTGCCCGGTGGTGATTGTGCGCGGGCTGCCCTTTACCCTGGACGAGCAGGCCAGTGCCGCCGATGTCCTACGGCCCAAACAGATGGATGTGTTTAGATAGATAGATGTCATGCCAATCCATGACATTTGTCACTACTAAAAGTCTCCCAGGCGTTATACATTAATGATGACGCCCATCGCGTCGCTGCCTTTTCAGCGGACAGCTTGATGGCTTCTTGCCAATTATTAGGAGACCGGCGATGACGAAACTTTACCATCATATTCTTGTCCCTTTGGACGGCTCGCCCCTGGCCGAACTGGCTCTGGCCGACGCTTTTAGTGTGGCTGAACTTAGCCACGCCGAAGTGACCTTGCTGCAAGTCGTTCCGCCCATTGACCACGTGATTGCGACCGAAGCCGACCACCCCATTTTTGTAGATCAGCAGTGGGAGGCCAAAAAGATGATGGCCCGGGATTATCTCCAGGGGGTGTGCGAGCGGGCGGGCTGCCCCGACGTAGCCGTGCATCTGGTGGTGGAGATGGGGTTGGCCGCTGAAACTATCATTGATTATGCCCGCCACCATCCCATTGACCTGATTGTGATGGCAACCCATGGCCGTTCTGGCTTGCAACGCTGGGTTTACGGCAGTGTGGCCGACAAGGTCCTGCGCGGGGCCAACCAGCCCATCCTCCTGGTCCGGGCTTACCCGGATCAAGAGGCGACCGCAGGGTAAGCCAAGCCGTTGTCTAACCGTAGTTCAGCTTTTCTGGACTCCGCCCCAAGATCAAGTTGGAGCGGAGTTTTTGTTTCAGGAGTTACGCAGTTGAAGGATCCCCTCCGCTTCGCGTCCCCCCACAGGGGGGAGAATTAGCTTAAGTCCCTCCCTTTGGGAGGGATTTAGGGAGGGCTTTTCCACCCACCGCGTAAGTCCTGTGTTTTCCAGTTTCAACTTGGCGGCCAAAACTTTCCTTCATGGTTGTCCGCACTACAATATTTACTGGAGTTGTAACTGCTCAGGCTAAGGGTGACTGGCACTTGGTTAGCCCTAAGCTTTGCTGTTCTCAATCGTCTTGCCAGGAGAAAAGTGCCAGTCACCTGAGTACTGGAGTTTAGATAAAAAACTGTGACGAAAGAAAATAATTCCCTCTCAGCCAAAGCTTTAGCCAACCTCATCAAAAGCCGCCGCTCGATCCGCCGTTACACCACTGAGTCCATCTCTCAGGAGACGATTCTGCGCCTATTGGAAACAGCAGTGTGGGCCCCGTCGGCCCATAACCGCCAGCCGTGGCGCTTTGCTGTGTTGACCCAGGCCGCCGACATCGAGCGGCTGGCGGCGGTGATGGGCGCCCGTTTGCGAGCAGACCGCACCGCCGACGGCAACGACCCGGCGGAAATTGAGCGCGATGTCGCCCGCAGTTATGCCCGTCTGACCGGCGCGCCGGTGGTCATTATTGTCTGCATGAGCATGACCGAGATGGATCATTATCCTGATCCTCACCGCGCCCGTAACGAGTGGATCATGGCTGCTCAAAGTACAGCTATGGCTGTGCAAAATCTACTGCTGCTGGCTCACGTCGAAGGGCTGGCCGCCTGCTGGATTTGCGCCCCGCTTTTTGCGCCGGAACTGGTCCGCGAGACGCTGGCCCTGCCCCCGGATTGGGAACCCCAGGGACTCATCACCCTGGGCCACCCCGCCGAAACTCGGGAGAAGAACCGTGCACCTATTGACACCAAAGTAAAATTCCTTTAAGCTACGTAGGCGTGAAACGTAAGGCCATGACCCAACGATCCGGCGCACAACTTCTGGTTGACCAACTGATCCTGCACGGCGTAGACACTGTTTTCTGCGTTCCCGGCGAAAGCTATTTGCGCGTGCTGGATGCGCTTTTTGCACAGCGCGACTCGCTGCGGCTCATCACGGCTCGACAGGAGGGCGGCGCGGCCTATATGGCCGAGGCTTACGGCAAGCTGACCGGCCAGCCGGGCATCTGCTTTGTGACCCGCGGGCCGGGCGCCGGCAACGCCAGCATCGGCGTTCATACCGCCTTTCAAGACTCGACGCCGCTGATTCTATTCGTCGGCCAGGTACCGCGGTCACAGGTGGGCCGCGATGCCTTCCAGGAAGTGGATTACCGCTCCATGTTCGCCCCGTTGGCCAAGTGGGTCATTCAGATTGACAATGCCGGCCGCATTCCCGAATTTGTCAGCCGCGCCTTTCATCTGGCCACCTCGGGGCGGCCCGGCCCGGTGGTGCTGGTCCTGCCCGAAGATATACAGGGCGATGAGGTAGATCTGCCCGACCCGCTGCCCTACCAACGGGTCAAAGCCGCTCCCGCCCCCGAAGATATGCAGACATTGCGGGCAATGCTGGAAAAGGCCAAACGGCCCCTGCTCTTAGTCGGTCGAGAGGGCGAGTCCCCCGTTGGCATCGCCGATCTGCGTGCTTTTGTCGAAACAAATGAATTACCGGCAGCTACCACCGTCCGGGCGCAGGACATGCTGGATAACCGCTCTCCCTATTACGCCGGCAGCCTGGGCGTAGGGGTCAACCCGGTGCTGCTCGGACGGATCAGGGAAGCCGATTTATTGTTAGTGGTTGGCTCGCGCCTGGATGGGCTTTCGACCGCCGGTTATTCGCTGCTGGACATTCCCCGCCCCCAACAGGCCATGATCCATGTCTATCCTGACCCTGCTGAATTGGGCCGCATCTATCAAGCCGACTTGCTAATCAATGCCACCCTGCCGGAGTTTGCCGCCACAGCCCGAGCACTGAAACCGGTAGATAGCGTTCACTGGTCGGCCTGGCGCGAACTGCTGCGGCAGGATTACGAAGATTACCGGCAGCCCACACCCGCGCCTGGCGCGGTGAACCTGAGTGAGATCGTGGCCCACTTGAGCCAACGACTGCCGCCCGACGCAGTCATCACCACCGGCGCAGGCAACTACACCGCCTGGGTCCAGCGCTTCTTCCAATTTTTGACCCCACGCACGCTGCTGGGACCCATTAGCGGG
Organism: Chloroflexota bacterium; assembly: GCA_016860845.1. The sequence goes on along the minus strand of BOKF01000001.1, from coordinate 379,439 downwards.
GCGATGGGTTACGGCGTTCCGGCTGCTGTGGCGGCCAAAATCGTTCACCCCGAACGGGTGGTGGTTTCCTTCTCCGGCGATGGTTGTTTTTTGATGAATGGGCAGGAGTTGGCCACGGCCATGCACTATAGTCTCGCCATCATCTTCATCGTGGTTAACAACGGCATGTATGGTACTATCCGCATGCACCAGGAGCGTCACTTTCCAGGGCGGGTGTATGGAACTTCACTGACCAATCCCAACTTTGCCGGCTACGCCCGCGCTTTCGGCGCTTCCGGCGAAGTAGTGGAGCGGACCGAAGATTTTGCCGGGGCCTTCGAGCGGGCGCTCCGGGCTGAACGGCCCGCGCTGATCGAGTTGCGAGTTGATCCAGAGGCAATTATGCCAGGGAAAAAGTTGGGTGAGCTACGAACGGATACAAAATCTTAAAATTGAGGCCAACTCATGGCAAAACGTTACCGCGTTGGGGTGGACATCGGCGGCACCTTCACCGATCTGATTGTGGTAAACACTGAGACCGGTGCTTTCGCCGTTGGCAAGACCCTGACCACCCCGGCCGACCCTTCACAAGCGGTCGAGACGGTGCTGGTCGAGACATTACAAAAAGCCGGTGTTGACCCTGCCGGGGTACAGCATCTCGTCCACGGCACAACGCTGGTGACGAATGCCGTGATCGAACGCAAAGGGGCGGCCACGGCGCTCCTGACAACGCAGGGCTTCCGCGACTCGCTTGAGATCGGGCGCGAGCAGCGCTACGACCTTTACGACTTGATGCTGGAGCACCCGCGCCCGCTCGTGCCCCGCTATCTGCGCTTCGATATACCCCAGCGCACCCTGGCTGATGGCCGCACCCTCCTGGAACTTGACGAAGCTTATGTGGAGCGGCTGGCCCGCGAACTGGCCGAGAGCGGCGTCGAGGCGGTAGCGATTGTCTTCCTGCACAGCTTTGCCGATCCCTCGGCTGAGCGAACCGCCCGCGCCGCCGTGCAGCGGGCCGCACCCAGGCTGCGCGTCTCGCTCTCCTCCGACGTCATCCCGGAGATCCGCGAGTTTGAACGCGCCTCGACCACCATCGCCAACGTCTATGTCCAAGCGCGGGTCGAACGTTATCTGCGGGAGCTGGAGGAACGGCTGCGGCGTCTCGGCTTTGCCGGCAGTTTCTTCCTTATGCTCTCCAGCGGCGGCATCGCCACGGTGGACACCGCCGTGCGCTACCCGGTGCGCCTGCTCGAATCCGGCCCCGCGGCGGGGGCGCTGGCCGCAGCCGCCTACGGCCTGGCCGGCGGCCAGCCCAACCTGCTCTCCTTCGATATGGGCGGCACGACAGCCAAGATCTGCGTGATTGACGAGGGCCGTCCGTTGATTGCCCATGATTTCGAAGTAGACCGCCGGTATCGTTTCAAAAAAGGCTCCGGCCTGCCGATCAAAATCCCGGTCATCGAGATGATTGAGATTGGCACCGGCGGCGGCTCCATTGCCCGGGTCGACTCGCTGGGACTGCTCAAAGTTGGGCCGGATTCGGCGGGAGCAGAGCCGGGTCCGGTCTGCTACGGCCACGGGGGAACCGAACCGACCGTGACCGACGCCGATCTCATCCTCGGCTATCTTGACCCGGCCTATTTTCTCGGCGGGCGCATGCAGTTGGATATCGAAGGCGCGCGGCGGGCGATCAAAGCCCAGATTGCCGACAAGCTGGGGCTGCCGGTCGCCGAGGCCGCCTGGGGGATGCACCAGATTGCCAACGAAAACATGGCCAATGCAGCCCGGGTCCACGCCTTCGAACGCGGTAAAGACCCGCACCGCTTTCCCCTTTTCGCCTTTGGCGGGGCGGGGCCGGTGCATGCCTATCGCATCGCCCTGGCGCTTGGCTCGCCCTTGCTTTTGATCCCGTTAGGGGCAGGCGTGACCAGTACGGTCGGTTTTCTCTCTGCCCCCCTGGCCTTCGACTTTGTGCGCTCGTGGCCGGGGCGGCTCGACACGCTGGATTGGGCGCGGGCCAACACCCTGCTGGCGGAGATGGAGGCCGAAGGTCAAGCCTTGCTGGAGGCTTCAGGTGTGCCGGCCGCAGCCATCATGCATCGCCGTGAAGCCGACATGCGCTATGTCGGGCAAGGCCATGAGATTCGCGTCCCGCTCCCGGCCGGCCAACTCGACACCGCTCACATGCGCGCTTTGCTGTCAGCTTTCGAAGCAGTCTACCGTGAGTTGTACGAACGCCTCGGCCCGCCCGTGCCGGTGGAGATTCTGAACTGGCGCGTTGTCTCGTCCGGCCCCCGGCCCGACCTGCAACTTCACGTTACCTCAGTAGCAGAGGGAGAGGCACGTCCAGCCTTGAAGGGCGAGCGTCCGGCCTATTTTCCTGAAACGCGTGATTTCGTCTCCACCCCCGTTTATGACCGCTACCGGCTTACCCCCGGCGCAACGTTTAACGGCCCTGCCATTGTCGAAGAGCGCGAGTCAACCGCAATTATTGGTCCAGGCGGGCGCTGCCGCGTGGACGAGCATCATAACTTGGTTGTAGAGTAGACGGTAGATAATGTCATTTCGAGTGACGACAGGAGCGAGAAATCCCTTTGGCGTTACGTGTTAGCAAAGATTCGAGAGATTTCTCGTTCCGCTCTGCTCCACTCGAAATGACATAAGGCCGAGTGAGAAGAAGGAGACACATTATGCCCCTCGACCCCATTACTCTCGAAGTGCTCTGGAACCGGCTGCTCTCGGTGGCCAATGAGCAGCAGGTGGCGCTGATGCGCACCGCCTTCAGCACCATTGTCCGCGAGTCACAAGACCTGGCCTGCGGGGTGTTTGACACGCGCGGACAGATGATTGCCCAATCGCTGACCGGCACACCCGGCCATATCAATCCGATGGCGACCGGGGTCCGCCACCTCCTGGCGGTCTATCCGCCGGAGACCCTGCGCCCCGGGGACGTACTGATTACCAACGACCCCTGGCTGACGACCGGCCAGATCAACGATTTCACCGTCCTGACCCCCGTCTTCAAAGACGCACTTATCGTCGGGTATTTTGCCAACTGCTGCCACGCCGCCGATGCCGGGGGGCACGTCCTCTCCGCCGAAGCCCACGAGGTCTACGAAGAGGGTCTGCGCGTGCCGGTGACCAAACTCTTCGACCGGGGGGAGCCAAACCACGAGCTGCTGAAGATTATCCGGGCCAACGTCCGCACCCCCAATGAAACCGTAGGCGATTTCTATGCGCAAGCCTCGTGCAATGATGTTGGAGCGCACAGCCTGCTGCAAATGATGGCCGAGTTTGGGCTGGAAAGCATTGACCCGCTGGCCGACGAGATCATCACCCGCTCCGAGCGAGCCATGCGCGAAGCTATCCGCAAGCTGCCCCAAGGCCGCTACGAGAACGAAGTCTGGAGCGATGGCTTTGAGGAGCCGATCCGCATCCGGGTGGCGGTCACGATTGCCGCCGAGGATATTTACATTGACTTTGCCGGATCGTCGCCGCAGAGCCGGCGGGGGATCAACGTGGTCTTCAACTACACCCACGGTTATGCCTCGTTTGCCATGAAGGCGGCAGTCAGCCCGGAAGTGCCGCACAACGAAGGCTCGTTCCGCCCGGTGCATGTCAGCGCGCCGCCCGGCTCGATCTTGAACTGCGTTGAACCGGCTGCAGTCGCCTCGCGGCACCTGATCGGCCACTTCCTGCCGGGGGCGATCTTTGGCGCGCTGGCCCCAGCCTTGCCGGGCCGTCTCATGGCCGGCGGCGCTGATCCTATCTGGCTGAGCATCTGGCGGGGGTCGTGGCCGGCAGGAGCGCCGTTTATGGTCAGTCTGTTTCAAGTGGGCGGGACAGGCGCTCGCGCCGGCAAGGATGGGCTGAACACCACCGGTTTTCCCAGCGGCGTGGCCGGGGTTCCGGCCGAGGTGATCGAAACTCTATCGCCCCTTGTCCAACAGCGGCGGCAACTGCGCTGCGATTCGGGCGGGCCGGGGAAGTATCGCGGCGGGCTGGGACAGGCAACGGAGTTTGGCCATTATGGCCGCGGACCGTGGAGCGTCTCGGCCATGATTGACCGCACCCAATTTGCCGGGCAGGGGCTTGCAGACGGCCAGCCGGGGGCATTGGGCCAGTTTCTGGCCGACGGAGAGAAACGCTTGCCGCCCAAGACAGTGATCTGGTTCGAGCCAAATACGCGGGTCAACCTCAACCTGCCCGGCGGCGGCGGGTACGGCGATCCATTCGAGCGCGACCCGGAGCGCGTGCTGGAGGATGTGGTCAACGGCTACGTCTCTGTTGAAGCGGCTGCACGTGACTACGGGGTTGTAGTTCGTTACCTGGGCGGGGCCGATCGTTTGGTACGCTTGCCCGAACACTATGCCATTGATTGGCCTGCAACCGACCAATTGCGCCGCCGCGATCAGAGCTAGAAATCCATAACGCTATCCAGGCCGCGTTTCAAACCGACAAACATCCTAACCCGGCGGATAGCCAGCAAGGCGCCCTCGACGTAGGCTTCGGGGCTGCTGCCCGCGTCGTAGCGAAGGCTCAAGCGCTGATCCAGTACGCCAAAAAGCGCCTCAACCGAAATTACATGGCCAGGCAGCCGGATCGAATGGACCTGCACGCCGTTGAGGGTGACGCCCCGACTTTCTGGAGGACCCTGGGTCTGCTCAAGGGGGACAGTCACCTGCGCCGGGCGAATTTTCGACAGGCGGTAGGCCAACTCCCGCGCGGTGCCGCTGGGCGCGTCCTTTTTATCGGCGTGGGCGTAATCAATGATTTCATACTGGGGCAGATACCTGGCGACCAGTTCCGCACACTTTTGCAGCAGCACCACCGGCAGTGAAAAGTTCCCGACTGCCACGACTCCCCGGTTGTGCTGCTGAGCCAGGGTGTCAATCTCGGCCAGGTCCTGCTCCGTTAAACCCGACGTGCCGATTACCGCATGCGCACCCCGGCGCAGAGCTGCACTGACATTCGCCCGGGCCACGTCAGGCTTGGTATATTCGACAAAGACATCACACCCGGCCGTCAATGCCTCCTCCGCCGAGCCGCTGATTACGACATTCAATTGAGGAATATTCAGAACATCGCCCAAATTTTGGCCGGCGTGCCGGCGCGACACCCCGGCCACCAACTCCAGATCGTCCGTTTGCACAACAACCCGGGCCAAAGCAGCGCCGGCCCAGCCGGTTACGCCGGCTAAACAAACTTGGATGGTCATACTTCCTCCTCCGAAAATAGTAGTCAGTCGTCAGTAGTCGGCCCATAGGGGGCCTTCGGCTCTAATCAGAAAGATATTTTCATTCTTGGTGGTGTGCAATCCGCGAAATCTGCGGACTTTCATAGCTCACTTCACCCGGCTCAAACGCTTGGCGGCCAGCATCGCGCTGGTCAAGATGAAAATGCCGCCCAGCCACTGCCAGGCCGACAGCCGCTCCTGCAAAAAAATCACCGCCCACATCACCGACAACAACGTCTCCAGCGGCGTCAGCAAGATGACCTGGCTGCCGCCGATGGTGCGCATCGCCGTAAACATGGCCCACCAGGCAAAGTAGCCGGTGGCCAGGCCCATCACGCCAATGATCAGCCAGCCTTGCCAGCCCGTCTGGGGCCAGGGCGCGCCTTGCATCGCCCAAAAGATACCAATGGTGGTCAGCATACCGGCCATTACATAGAGGGTAATCGTCCGCGTGCCGTAGGCGCGGGCAAACCATTGGATCAAGGCAAATTCGATGGAAATCCCGACCATGCTGCCGCAGATGAGCAGCACCCCCAGCCAATCCACCTGGCCTGCCGGCCCGACCAACAGATAGACCCCGGCCAAGCCTATCCCCAGCCGGACTAGGTGACGGTAGGTCAGTCTTTCGCCGCCGAGAGCCAATACGGCCAGGACCACCAGCGGCGTGAGGGAAAAGATCATCGTCGCCACCGAGGCGTCGAGCCGGGTAAGCGACCAGAAAAAGGACAGGACGCCGAAGCCATTGATGAAGCCGGCCCCGAAAATAACCAGCAGGCCTTTGCGGTCAACCCGCAGCTTGTCGGGGGCGGTCAGGCGGAGGGTGATCACAAGCAACGCCACGGAAATCCCAAAACGCAGCACCAGGATCGTGGTCGGAGTGATGCCCAGATCAATCGCGGCCTTACCCAGGGGCGTAGCCAGGCTAAAGGCCAGCGTCGAGGTCAGGGCCAACGTCCAAGCCAGCCAGCTTGCGGGCAGGCGCAGTTCACTTAAAAATTTAAGGCGGCTAAGTCGGATAAGGTGAAACACGTAATTTATAACCGTGACCAGGCCCGCCAGCGCGGTTTCCAGCGTGTCCAGTTGAGGCGGCGGATGGCGAGCAGCGCACTCAGCAAAATCAATCCACCGCCAACCCACTCCCAAAAAGTTAGCCGCTCCCCCAGGAACAGCACCGACCAGACCACCGCCAGCAGCGTTTCCAGCGGCAGTAAGAGAGCCATCTGTCCACTGCCCAGGTGGCGCACGCCCTCGAACATGGCCAGCCGGGCCAGGTAGGTACTGACGACCGCCAGCACAAAAATAATGAACCAGCCCAGCCAGCCCGGATTGTGCCACTCACCCTGTTCGATCAGCCACAAGCCGAAGTTGACGACGGTCATTGTCGCAACCACGTAAAATGTAATCGTCCGGGCGTCATAGTCCTGCAAAAACCACTGGATCAGGGCTAAATGGAGGGCAAAAGCAAACACAGTGACCAGCACCAGGCAGACCCCCAGCCAATCCACCCGGCCTGCCGGCCCGACCAACAGATAGACCCCGGCCAAGCCTATCCCCAGCCGCAGAAGATGCCGCCGGGTAAACCGCTCGCCGCGCAGGGCCAACATGGCCAGGGCAGCCAGCGGGCTGATGGCAAAGATCATCACCGCTAATGAACCATCCATACGGGCCAGCGCCAGAAAGTAAGTCAGCATGCCGAGGCCGTTGGACAGCCCGGCGATGCCGCAGACCAACAGCCCGCGCCGCTCAAGCCGCAAATAAGCGGGCGCCGCCAGGGCAATCGAACCACCCAGCAGCAGCGTCGAAAGGATGAGCCGGAGTGTCAACAGGGTCGCCGGATCAAGCTCAGCGTCAATGGCGCCTTTGGCAATGGGGGTCGCAATACTGAAGGCAAAACTGGAAAAAAGGGCCATGAACCAGCCCAGCCATGTTACGCTGCCCCCCTGGCTGGTAGATGTGGTCAGGACATTACGAAATCGAGCCAATGCCGTATGCGCCATGCAGCACTTTGCCCTCGTCGAAACGGGTCAGGGCGTAAATGTCAATCGGCACACGCGGCGGCTGCCCCAGGACGGTTTGGGCCAGCGCTTCGCCAATGGTTGGAGCGAGCTTAAAGCCATGCCCGCTAAAGCCGACGCCGACATAAAGCCCCTCGTACTCCGGGACCGGGCCAACCAGTGGATTCCAGTCGGCGGTAATGTCATAGGGACCGGTCCAACCGGCGGTATATTCGCCTTCGGCAAAGGCCGGCATGCGGTTGGTAATCAGCCGGTCAATCCGGGAGACATGAGCCATATCCACATTATCGGTCAGGGTGTCGGCATCTTCGATGGGGTCGCCGTGATCGCCGGTGCCGACCAAGACCACGCCGCCGGTTTCGGGCCGGAAGTAGATTTTATCAGGGGTGGTCAAATCTTTGACGATAGGCCAGTTGGCCTGATAGGGCTGGTTAATTTTGAGGGTGATGACTTTGTGGCGGCTGACGACATAGGGGAACTCCAGGCCAATTGTCCTGGAAATTTGGTTGGTCCACGGCCCGGCCACTAAAATAACCACGGGCGCTTCAAAAACGCCGGCAGGGGTTTCCACCAATTTGGTCTGGCCGTTCAGCCGCAGCCCGGTGGCCGGTGTATCGGTGTAGACCGCCACGCCCAGCTCTTTGGCTCGCTGGGCATAGGCCGTGGTCGTCAGGTAGGGGTCGCAGTAGCCGGTCAGGGTGTCATAGCCAATCACGCCGACATCGTCGAACTGGAGTAGCGGATGAGCCTCGTGGGCCTCAGCCGGGGTCAGGGTGCGGGTATCCACCCCGTATTTATTCTGCAAACGGAAGACCGTTTCCATCGGCTGGCGATGTTCTTCCGGGCCGAGGATAAGGTAGCCGGTGCGATGCCAACCGCACTCACCCCCAACCATCTCATTGAAATTGGCAAAGATTTTGAGGCTCTCGACGGCGTGGACCATGTTGGCTTCAATAGAGTAGTGGGTGCGAACAATGGCGCACGATTTGGCTGTACCCCCGGCGCAAATACCTTTTCTCTCCAACAACACTACATTTTTAGCCCCGTGTTTGGCCAGATTATAGGCCACACTAGAGCCATACAATCCGCCGCCAACAATGATGATGTCTGCTGTTTTAGTATTCAACTGATAATTCCTCCTCTAAGCACAGACCCCCGCTGGCTGACCAATAACTCGTGTCATTGAGACGTACCAGCTTGAAATGGCGATAGATTTTGGATTTTATGTTGCGTATGGCGCAACAACGTTCCCATTTTTTAAGGTTGCCACAGTATAACATTTTTTCCACGACTGTCAACCAGCTAATTTATTATTGGCACTGTTTATTTAAACAAAAAACTCTCCTTCAAATGTGATCGCCTGAAGGAGAGCTAAATTGCAGACAAACCAGCGTTACGCTTGGCCGGGTTTACTCTTTGGGGTAGGGCATCAGATAACCAGGCAGAGTATCGTCGTAACTCAGGTAGACGGTCTTCTTGCGCGAGTAGTGGGCCAGGCCGTGCTTGCCGTCGTCGCCGCCGAGGCCGCTCAGGCCGTAGCCGCCGTGGAACCCTTGCAACTGCTCCGGCATAATCTTATTGATGTAGATTTCACCCGAGCGGACGGAGCGCACCGCTTCCATCATCCGCTTGATGTCATTGGTAAATAGATAGGTCGTCAGGCCGTACTTGGTATCGTTGGCCAGAGCAACGGCCTCCTCAAAATCATCGAAGACCATCACCGGCGAAATTGGGCCAAAAATTTCCTGCTGCATGATGTCCATATCATTGCGCACATTGGTCAGGATGGTGGTTTCGTACCAGTAGCCTTTACGGAACTGCTCCCCTTCGGGCCGCTTGCCGCCCATAACCACCTCTGCGCCCTGCTCTTTGGCCTTATTGACCATGCGCTCAATCTTTTCCAATTCAACCTGGTTGACCTTTGGCCCCAGGTCGGTTCCCGGCTGCATGGGGTCGCCCATACGCAGTTGGCCGGCCATTTCCTTGTAGCGACTGAGAAACTGGTCAAAAACACGGCGGTGAACGTAAGTACGTTCATTGCAGGTGCAGACCTGGCCGCAGTTCATGAAACGAGCCGTAATGGCATTGCGGACCGCCAGGTCAACATTGGCATCATCCATCACAATAAAGGGGGCTTTGCCGCCCAGTTCCAGAGAAACAACAGTGATGTTCTTGGCAGCGGCCTCCAGAATCTGCCGGCCCGCCCGCACCGAGCCGGTCATGGTCACGAGCTGAGTAATATCGTCACGAACCAGCGCGTCGCCTACTTCCAGGCCCGCCCCGGTGACCACGTTAACCACCCCCGCCGGAACACCGGCCGCTTCAACAATTTTAGCCATGGCCAGGGCGCTCAAGGGCGTGTCTTCGTGGGGTTTGAGCACGATCGTATTGCCGGCCATCAACGCTGGGGCTACCTTCCGTGAGAACAGCGCCGACGGGTAATTCCAGGGAATGATGCCGACGACAACCCCGTAAGGCACTTCCCGGACCCAGATGTCCTCTTTGGCATTGTCCGAGGCCATAATTTCGCCGACCACCCCCCGGCCAAAGGTGGCGAAATATTCAAAGAACTCACCCGTACCCCCCACTTCGTTACGGGCCTCAAACAACGGTTTGCCCTGCTCCATGACGATCAGCCGGGCCAGGTCCTCGGCATTCTCCCGGACCAGGGCCGCAATACGCCGCAAATAACCGGCTCGCTGCACGCCTGACAGCGCCTCCCAGGCCGGCTGCGCCTTTTGAGCTTCAACCAGGGCCGCATGAGCGGCTGCCCGAGTCCCTTCCGGCACCTCGGCAAACGCTTCGGCAGTGGCCGGGTTCAATACCGGCCGGGTTTGTCCACTGCTGGACCCCCGCCATTCCCCGCCAATGCGCATCAGATAATTTTTTTGATTAATATCTATCAAACTCATGAGAGTCTCCTTCAACAATAGTAGACAGTAGACAGTAGACGGTAGACAGGGAAATCACACGAGGCTACGACCTCACCTTCGGGTGTGCCGAAGGACATGCTACCCTGCTACCTTTTTCCACTTCAGCTCGGCCAGTTGCCGCCGTCTACGTTAAAGCATTGCTGGGTAATGTAATCGGCGTCAGACGAGGCCAGGAAAGCAGCCACGCCGGCTACATCTTCGGGCTGCTCAATCCGGCCCAGTGGGATTGAGGCTGTAAAGCGGCGCTTGGGTTCGCCTATTTCCCAGCCGAGTAACTTAGCAAATTGTTTATCTACTTCATCCCAGAAGGGAGTATCCACAATGCCGGGGGCAATAGCATTCACATTGATTTTGTGCTCGGCCAGGGCCAGGGCAATAGATTGGTTCATGCTAATCACGCAGGCTTTGCTGGCGCAGTAAGCCAGCACCAAAGCTTCACCACGCCGCCCGGCCTGGGAAGCCAAGTTGATAATTTTGCCGCCTCGCCCTTGCTTAATCATCTGACGGGCCGCCGCCTGGCTGCACCACAATAAGCCCTTGCAGTTGATATCGAACAGGAAATCCCAGTCTGCTTCGGTGGTCTCAAAGAAAGGGATAATTTTGCCTACACCCGCGTTGTTCACCAAGATATCCAGCCCGCCGAACTGCTCGACCGCGGTGTCAACCATGCGCTGGACCTGCTCCTGGTTGCGGACATCTACCTGTACGGCCACGGCTTTGCCACCCATACCGGCAATCTCGTCCACCACTTTCTGCGCCCCGGCCAGGTTAAGGTCGGCGACGACCACACTGGCTCCCTCTTGAGCATAGCGCAGGCAGATGGCCCGGCCCATTCCCTGCGCCCCGCCGGTCACTATAGCCACTTTGCTTTGTAACTTCATTGTTTTAACTCCTCTATAATAATTTGGGGGTTTAGATTTTGCCTGCCCTGGTGGGTAGACCAGGGGACTTTGAATTTAACTTCATTATCGTTTCAAACTGTATTTGGAATCGAGAAAACGAACGGTGGATGACTTAGAGGTTTTCAACCTTCCTTTCTCCCCCTTAAACTTGATACCGCTTAATAGTTTCCTGGTTGAGCTTGACCCCCAGTCCTGGCCCTTCCGGTAGATGAACTTTACCCTCCGGTGTAATTTCTATTGGCGTCTCAAAGAGTTCTGAGCGCAGGGGGTTAATATTCTGATCAAATTCCAGCAGACCCCCATTGGGAATAGCAGCGATAAAATGCATATTGGCAATCGAGCTGACCGCTGAAGAGAAGACGTGGGGAACAACTGGCAGCCCGTAAGCTTGAGCCAGGGCGGCTACTTTGCGACATTCGGTGATGCCGCCGGTCCAGATCACATCCGGCTGGACAATGTCCACTGCCCGGCGGGTAATGAGCTCGCGGAAGCCAGGCAGACCTGTTTCGGTTTCGTAGCCGGCCACCGGGGTGTCGAGTTGCTGGGCCAGCATGGCGCTCCCCTCAATGTCGTCGGTCGCCACCGGCTCCTCCAGCCAATGAATGTCAAGGTGCTCCACCTGGCGCATAAACTGGAGGGCAAGAGAGGGCGTCCAGGCATTGTTGGCATCAAGGGCCAACCGTATCTTGGGACCGATGGCCGCGCGCACCACTTTTACCCGCTCAATATCCTCTTCCAGGGTAGCCGTAGCATAATCGGCAGCTTGCATATCGTGGAGCGGGTTCAACATCACATCAGGGTTGCGGCCCACCTTCATTTTGACGTAGCGAAAGCCGCGCTCAACATAGCCGGCGAACTCGTCAGCCAGCCCGGCCATATCTTTATCCCGGGTGTAGAACCCGGCGGAGGCATAGGCATCCAGGGTGTCGCGATAACCGCCCAGCAGCCGGTACAGCGGCGTGCGCGTCGCCTGGCCAATAATGTCCCACAGGGCGATATCAATCCCACTCATCGCCATCAGCAGCATACCCCGCCGGCCCCGCTGATGAGCTCGGGTAGCCATCATCTGCCACAGTTTCTCCACCTTGAAGGGGTCCTGGCCCAGGATGGTCTGGCGCAGTTCGTTCAGAACGATTGCTTCGGTGCTTTCCAAGAAACCGCCATAGGTTGCCGCTTCCCCTAAACCGATAAAACCTTCGTCGGTGTGGACTTGGACCAGCAGGGTAGGCCGCGCCGGCATGTAGTGGATAGCATCGGCCATCGCCACCGGCATATCGTAATGTAATTTAATTGTCGTAACCTCGGTGATGCGCATATTATCTCCGTTGCCTATCATCCTTACTTTTTCAATAATGGAACAGTGTTTCCATATCTTAACAGACAAAGCCCTACTTGTCAATAATTTGTTCCATATTACTGCTAAAAAATTCCGAATTCTAAGTTAAATACATACTATCCTCATTAAAAGTTTTTGACAATAAGAAACATGTGCCGTAAAATTAGAACGCTGTTTCATTTTTATCTACTCCCCTTTTAAGTATGGAAAAATTCATGATGACCCCTTCTTTCAAAGCTGTTTTGGTTGATTATGATCAGGAACTGTTCACTCCGCCCGGTTGGATAAGCGCAGAGCTGGCTCAGCATGGGATTGATTGGGTTGAGGGCCAACATCGCACCCTGGAAACGGCGCTGAAGGCGGCCCTGCCAGCCGATGTGGTTCTGATCCAATCGGTGCGCCCCCTGCTGATCCGTTCTGTTATTGAGCAACTCCATCGTTGTCGTTGTATTGTGCGGCTGGGCGTGGGCTATGATAGCGTGGATGTGGCTGCTGCCACCGCCCAGGGTATCCCCGTTTGCAATATTCCGGCTTATTGCACCGACGATGTCGCCGAGCATGCCCTGGCTTTGCTGCTGGAAAGCGTCAGGCACCTGGCCCGCCAGGATCGTTGGATAAGGGAGCGGCGCTGGGATAGAAGCGCAGCCCGGCCAAATCGGTTACTGCAAGGGGGGGTACTGGGTATCATTGGCCTGGGGCGAATTGGCCGCGCCTTAGCCCGGCGGGTTAGCGGCTTTGGTCTGACTCTGTTAGTGTGCGACCCTAATGTTGATGCCGAGACGATGGCCCAATATGGGGGAGACAAAGTAGAATTGGACGAGCTGCTCCGGCGGGCCGATTTTATTTCGATTCACTGCCCGCTGGATAGCATCACCTATCATCTCTTAAGCAGCCGAGAATTTGAGCTGATGAAAGAAGGCGTCTTCCTGGTCAATACCAGCCGCGGGCCGGTCGTGGATGAGGGCGCTCTGGCCGCCGCACTGCAAAGCGGCAAGGTGGGCGGGGTGGGGCTGGATGTGCTGGAGCAGGAGCCGCTGCCCCTTGACTCACCGCTGCGCCAGTTTGAGCAGGTGACAATTACCCCTCATTCGGCAGCCAGCGCCCCCGAAAGCCAGGAAAACCTGTATCGGATGGGTTGTCAGATTGCCGTTGACGTGTGCAACGGGCGTTGGCCGGCAGAAGTCATCAATCCTGACGTTAAAAACACCACTTCTTGGAAGTTTGACTTTTAGCTCGTCCCTAACTTTGCCCACAAAGTTTATTTTCAGTTAAGCCAAGGAGATATTTATGAAAGCTGTCAGCTACCAAGGCAAGGACTCAATCGAGTTGGTAGACAAGCCAGTGCCTGAGGCAACAGGCCAACAGGCGCTGATTAAAGTGAACTACGCCGGCATCTGCGGCACGGATTTGGCCATTGTCGCCGGCAAGCATCCCCGGGCAACCGCGCCCCTGGTGATGGGCCATGAATTTGCCGGAGTTATCGCCGCCCTGCCGCCTGACCCCCATGCTGATTTGAAGATTGGCGACAGGGTCACGGTTTATCCGCTCTTATCGTGCGGGAAATGCTACATCTGCCAGATGGGGTTGCCCCATGTCTGTCGAAATCTCAAGTTAATTGGGATTGATACCGATGGCGCTTTTGCCGACTATGTCGTCGCCGCCGAGGATACTATCTTCAAAATTCCCGATAATTTGACCAATCTGGAGGGCGCGTTGATCGAACCTTTGGCCGTTTGTATCCATGCGGCCAGCATGTCGCGTCTGCAAATTGGCGACACGGTCGTGGTCACTGGGGCCGGGCCGATTGGATTATTAATGGCCCAGGTAGCCAGGGCTGCCGGTGCGGCCCAGATTATCGTCACGGAAGTGGCCGCAGCCCGGATTGAGACAGCCCAGGCCATGGGCTTTACCGTCCTCAACGCCGCCGCCGAGAACCTGGTCAAACAGGTGCTGGACCTGACCCAGGGCCGGGGAGGTGATATTGTTTTTGAAGCAACCGGGCATCCGAGTGTCGCCCCCTACCTCATGGAGTTGGTCAGAATTAGAGGCCAGCTTGTGCAGCTCGGTATCTTCAAGCAGCCTGTCGCGCTAGACCTGCGTGCCCTCAATTTCAAAGAGGTTGATTTGATTGGTTCCAGGGTATATACACGGGAAGATTATGAGCGGTCTATTAGCCTGGCGGCGGCGCAGAAATTTGACCTCAAAGCAATGGTTAGCCAGGTGCGCCCTCTAACCGAAGCAGTTAGTGGTTTTGAGGATGCGAAAAATGCCACGTCGCTGAAGGTGCTGTTTGAGGTGGAGGCCGCATGAAACTGTTTGATTTAACGGGCCGAACAGCCCTGGTAACGGGAGGCAACCGGGGACTGGGGCGTGGCATGGCCGAAGCGATGCTCGAAGCGGGAGCAAAAGTCACCATCCTGGGCCAAAGCCTCTCTGTTTTTAGCGTAGCCCAGGAGTTGAGCCGGGCGTCGGGACGGCCAACAGAAGCTATTCAAGCCGACCTGGCCGACCGCGCTCAGTTGCAGCAGGCTTTTGCCGCCTGCCTGGAAAAAATGGGGACGCTGGATATCCTCATCGTTAGCCACGGTATCCAACGACGCGCACCCGCCGAAAATTTCTCCATTGAGGATTGGGACCTGGTTTTGGAAGTTAACCTGACCTCGATGTTTTTGCTCAACCAGTTGGCCGGGCGAGTGATGTTAGCCAAAGGCAAAGGCAAAATTATTAATATTGCTTCGCTGCTCAGTTTCTCGGGGGGGATTACCGTACCGGCTTATGCGGCAGCCAAGGGTGGGGTGGCCCAGTTGACCAAAGCCCTCTCAAATGAGTGGGCCGGACGAGGGGTTAATGTTAATGCCATTACCCCCGGCTACATGGCAACCGAGATGAACACCGCTTTAATGGCCGACCCGGAGCGCAGTAAAGCAATTTCTGCCCGCATCCCCGCCCAACGCTGGGGCGAACCGGCCGATATGAAAGGCACCGCAATTTTCCTGGCCTCCGATGCCTCCAACTATGTCAATGGAGCCATTATTCCGGTAGATGGCGGCTGGCTGGGGCGCTGAGAGAAAGGCGCTATCAGCCTGGGGCGAGGCTGGGGTCCGTTGCCAGACGGGGCACGTAGCCGAGAGCCAGAGAAATCTCTTGGGCCGTTGCCGCCACGCGGCGACCATATTGCTCTTCACAGGGCAAGACTCGCGCCACCGGGCCAGCCAGACTAATTGCGGCAATGGTTTGGCCCTGGTGGTTGCGGATGGGCGCACCCAGGCACATCAACCCTTCTTCAACTTCTTCATGATCAATGGCATACCCGCGCAGTCGCACCTGGGCCAATTCTTCCCATAAACGATTCAAATCGGTAATCGTATGAGCCGTCATGGCTGCCATTCCTTTACGCTGAAGCAGTGACTTGGCCTCCAGCAGAGGCATCGTCGCCAGAAAAGACTTGCCGAGTGCGGTACAATGAGCGGGCCGGCGGCTGCCCAATATCGCCGTGGTGCGAATGGCATACTGTCCTTCTTGCTTCAGCAAGTAAACTACCTCACCCTCGTCGAGCACGGCCAGAAAGGCCGACTCGCCCGTTTCAGCCACTAACGCCTGCAAATAAGAGGGGGCAATGGCTGTCAGATCAAACGTACTCAATGCGGCCAAGCCAAGTTGGACCGCTTGTACACCAATAGCATACCGGCTGGTCGCCTCATTTTGACGTACAAAACCGGCCTGCAAAAGGGATTTAAGCAGGCGATCAACCGTGCTGGGGCTTAACTCCAACGCAGCACTCAAGGCGCGGACGCCATGTTCGCCTGGATGACGAGCGAGGTATTGTAGGATCGTCAGCACCCGGTCAACACTCGATCTATCCTTCATTGGGAAGCTGCCTTATTATAATATGAAACAGTGTTCCCTAATTTTAGCATATTATCCTCCTATTGTCAATCTTTGTTCCGTTCTAGAGGGGTGAATTTGACAAAAGTACATTCTGCCGTAAAATTGATGAATTGTTTACCCACTCACCAATTTTTGAGCAATTAGCAATTCAATATTAAGATCAGAGTAAACAGTTTAATGGGTCTATCTCGATTGCAGTGTTTTTGACATCAAACCTAAATCCTATTAAACTGCATTTGATAACGTTGATAGTAAACCGGATTAATTTATCTTAGGCTGGACATAGGAGTAAACCATGTCGGTAACGATGCGCAACGTAGCGCACCGAGTGGGGATCTCTCTCAAGACCGTGTCGCAGGTAATGAATGTCGTGGTAAATTGTATGACAACGGAAGCGATGCGGGTCTTGGACAAATACGGTTTACGCATTCCCCATGATATTGCCACAATCGGCAGTTACGGCATTCCTTCGGCTCTTTATTCCACTTCCCCTTTAATCACCATCTACCAACCCATCTCCGATTTGGGGCGCATTGACATTCGCCGGCTGCCAGACCGGATCAATAGCCGGGCGTTGCCGGTCCACCCGATCCGTTTGCCGACCCAATTAATTATTCGTAGTTCATGCGGCGCGCCAGTCATGGTCGGGCCGCTGGCCTAAATCATCCGAGGCTGCTCTGACCAGACTTATGGATTGGTTCTTTTACTGGCCAGGGCGTTAGAACCTCGGAGAAATTAAAGGAGGAGGGAGCGAGGAGGCACCAAAAATATATACTGCCCACGGATGTCTAGGCGCGCAAGACATCTTCCACACTTATTTCTTCAGCGCCATCTTTTTAAAGTCAATGAATGACCTAGCTTCTCAAAGGAGATCGAGATGAAACGTAATTGGTTTGTTATCCTAGTAAGCCTGCTCACCTTGCTTGCAGTAACACTCGCTGGCTGTGGCGGTGGAGGTGGCGGTGCCAGCACCGAAGCTGGCTTGCCCAAGGTGACTAAAAAAGACAAGTACAAGGTTGGCTTTTCGCAGGTAGAGAGCAACAATCCCTGGCGTTTAGCGCAAACTGCCAGTATGCAAGAAGAAGCGGCCAAACGAGGCTACGAGTTGGTTTATACTGATGCCGCCGGTTCCGAAGCCAAACAGATCGCCGACGTCGACTCCATGATTGCCCAAAAGGTGGACTTGATCTTCCTGGCGCCGCGCTCAGAGAAACCGCTGGCCCAGGCTGTGCTCAAGGCCAAGGCCGCCGGTATCCCGGTGATCCTGCTCGACCGCAATGTGGATCAGACCATCGCCAAACCCGGCCAGGATTACATCTGCTTCATTGGCTCAGACTTTATTGAGGAAGGCAAGCGCGCAGCCGAGTGGCTGGTGAATGCCACCGGCGGCAAAGCGACGATCATTGAGCTACAAGGCACGGTCGGTTCCTCTCCGGCCATTGATCGCAAGAAGGGTTTTGATGACTTCATCAAGGATAAACCCGATATGAAGGTTGTTGCTTCCGAAACCGGCGACTTTGCCCGTGACAAGGGCCGCCAGGTGATGGAAACCCTCCTGCAAGCCCACCCTGATGTAACTGCCGTTTATGCCCACAACGACGAAATGGCCATCGGTGCGATTGCTGCGCTGGAAGCGGCCGGTAAAGTGCCGGGCAAAGATGTGATTATCGTCTCAATTGACGGGTCGAAAGACGCGCTGCAAGCCATCATTGACGGCAAACTGGGAGCAACGGTTGAGTGCAACCCGCGCTTCGGCCCCAAGGCTTTCGATACCCTGGAAGCCTATGCCAACGGCGAGCAAATCCCGGCCAAAATCATCAACCCCGACAAATTCTACGACAGCAGCAACGCAGCAGCGGAGATTGCTAACGCCTACTAAACTTAACTAACAGTGTGGCTGACCTAGCGCGCGGTCAGCCACACCTCTCAAGCGTGCAAATTAAGATTACATGCTTAAAACTGATTGATAAAATGCCAGGTATTTTGAGACGAGGATGAAGCCGTGGCTCAAACCGAACCCCTCTTACAAATGAAGAATATTTCCAAAATCTTTCCAGGTGTGGTTGCTCTGGACAATGCCCGTTTAAATGTGGCCCGTGGGGAGGTGCATGCCCTGGTAGGTGAAAATGGTGCGGGTAAATCCACCCTGATCAAAATCCTCACGGGTGCTTACCAGCGCGACGGGGGAACCATTACCTTTGATGGGGCTAATGTTGAATTCAGCTCACCTCAGCAGGCCCAGGCCAACGGCATTAGTACCATCTATCAGGAAGTCAATTTAGTGCCCTTCCGGTCGGTGGCCGAAAATATTTTCCTGGGCCGCGAGCCGCGGCGGTGGGGCTTGATCAACTGGCGGCGAATGAATGCCGAAGCCGCCGAATTGCTGGCAAGCCTGGGAGTTCACGTAGATGTGACTCAGGCATTGATGACTTACAATATAGCCATCCAGCAAATGGTAGCCATTGCCCGGGCCGTATCATTTAAAAGCAAGCTGGTGGTGATGGACGAGCCGACCTCCTCCCTGGACGAGCGCGAGGTAACGACTCTTTTTGATATTATTCGCCGGCTCAAAGCCGATGGCGTTTCCGTCATCTTCATTTCTCACCGGCTTGACGAGCTTTATGTCATTTGTGATCGCGTCACCATTATGCGCGATGGCCAAACGGTAGACGAGCGGGCCATCAACGAGATTAGCAAATTAGAGCTGGTTGCTAAAATGCTGGGCAAAGAATTGAGCGAAGTTCAGCGCGGCCAGACCGGCTTCGACGCCAGCCAGCATCACGAGACTGAACACACGCTTTTGGAGGCTAACGAGTTGCAGCGAGGCCGGGCGCTTAAGGGCGCCAGTGTTAGCGTTCGGGCCGGGGAGATCGTCGGCCTGGCCGGTCTGCTTGGCTCCGGCCGCACCGAAACCGCCCGGGCTATTTTTGCCGCCGACCCACTTGAAGCCGGTGAAGTACGGCTGGAAGGCCAGGCGGTTCGTTTTCAATCGCCAGCCGATGCCATCCGGGCCGGGATCGGCTACTGTTCTGAGGACCGCAAAGCCGAGGGAATAATTCCGCATATGTCGGTACGTGAAAATTTAACCCTGGCGGCTTTACCGACCCTCACCCGCAATGGAGTCGTCTCAAGCGAGAAACAGCAGGAACTTGTCGAGCGTTTCATCAGGCTGTTAGGGATCAAAACCGCCAACCCGGAGCAAAAAATACGGGATCTTTCGGGCGGCAACCAACAAAAAGTGCTGTTGGCTCGCTGGCTGTGCCTCAACCCCAAACTCCTGATTCTTGATGAGCCGACGCGCGGTATTGACGTAGGCGCTAAAGGTGAAATTCAGCGTTTGATCAACGAGTTGGCCGATAATGGCCTGGGAGTCTTGATGATCTCGTCCGAAATTGAGGAACTGATCGAGGGCAGCGACCGGGTAGTGGTTATGCGGGACAAGCGGACGGTAGCTGAGTTAGAACACGATGCCATTAATCAGGACACTATTATGGCGGCGATGGCTCATGGCGAAGCCGAGTCCTCAACTCAACAGGAGGCTGCACATGGCTAACCTCAATCAAGCTGCTGCCAGCCCAGGTCATCGCCCGCTGCTGCCGGAGTGGCTGCGGGGAGCTAATTCCACTTATGCGGCGCTGGTGGCCTTGCTGCTGCTGGCAATCTATAACGCGCTGTTTACTCCCAATTTTTTAACCGCTCAAACGCTCAATGTCAACCTGACCCAGGTGGCGACAATTGTGATCGTTGCCACCGGTATGACCCTGGTCATTGCTACGGGTGGCATTGATCTGTCGGTTGGGTCGCTCATGGCTATCGCCGGAGCGGCTGCGCCGCTCATCTTTCTGAGTGGAGTGCCGCCGCTGGATAACCCCATTATTGGCAATACCGTCGCCATCATTGTGCCCATCCTGATTGCCGGGCTGTTTGGCTTATTCAACGGCTGGTTGGTCACGGCGTTTCGTATTCAGCCAATCATTGCCACATTGGTGCTGTATATCGCCGGGCGGGGCATTGCCCAGGTAGCCACGAATGGTAATCTACAGTCATTTAAGAATCCTGGCTTTCAATACCTTGGGCTAGGCCGGCCCCTGGGTATCCCGTTCCAGGTCATTTTGATGGTCATCATTGTAGTCATTGTGGCCTGGGCCATGCGCACAACCGCCTTTGGCCGGTATGTCCTCGCCATTGGCGGCAATGAGTCAGCCGCGCGGCTGGCGGGAGTGCCGGTTGCTCGGATCAAGCGGGCTGTTTATGCGATCAGTGGTTTGCTGTCGGGACTGGCCGGCTTGATTGTCATTGCCATTAATTCCTCTTCGGACGCTAATTTGGTTGGCCTGAATATGGAACTAGACGCCATTGCCGCCGTAGCCGTCGGCGGCACACCCCTGACCGGAGGCCGGGCGACAATTATCGGGACTCTGCTGGGTGCGCTGATTATTCAGCTCATCCGCTTTACCCTGCTGGCCAATGGCGTTCCCTACCCCGTAGCCCAGGTTGTTAACGCCATCATTATATTGGTCGCAGTTTATCTTCAACGCTCACGTCAGACTTAAGAGGAGTAGGGAGACACACCATGACCACGATTTCTAAAAGCGACACACTGGGCCGGCCATCTGCACAGCCTTGGGCCAAAATCACCGCGGCTGTGCAGCGACAGGGAGCCTTGATCGCTCTGATTTTGTTAATTGTCTTTGGAGCGTTGCGCTATGACGGGTTTCTGGGCGCTTACAATATTTCTGAGTTTTTGCGCTACAATTCCATGTTTGGTTTTATCTCACTGGGCATGACCTTTGTGATTATGACCGGGGGGATTGACCTTTCGGTGGGTGCGGTGGCGGCGCTGGCCAGTGTACTGGCCGCTTATCTTACCCCCTATGGTTTTTGGCCGGCAGTTATCGGACCCATCGTCGCCGGCGTCTTGATTGGCCTGTTCAACGGCTGGGTGATCGCTCACCTGCGCATTGCTCCGTTCATCGCTACCCTGGCCATGCTGCTTGGCGCCCGGGGGGCTGCCTTAATTATGACGACCACTTCCATTAGCATTGATCCCAGCTATGGTTTTGATAAAATTAATTCGGGCAGCTTATTTGGGGTCCCGACACCGGTCATTATTTGGGTGGCGGCCTTTATCATCGGTTCCATCGTCCTCAATTACACCGGCTTTGGTCGTTACACGCTGGCCCTCGGCGGCAACGAGGAAGCGACCCGGCTGATGGGGCTGCCAGCCGACCGGATCAAAATGGGGGTCTACGCGATGAGCGGCGGGCTATCCGCCCTGGCCGGAGTGATCCTGGCAGCGCGCACTTTTACCGGGCTACCGACCGAGGGTTTAGGCTGGGAGCTGTCAGCCATCGCGGCGGTGGTGGTTGGGGGAACGCTCTTGACCGGCGGTATGGGCTCGGTCGGCGCGACCCTGGTCGGCGTCATCCTGCTCGGTCTGATTTTCAACATCCTCAATTTTGAGAATGGTTACGGCCTGTTCAGTCTGAGCGCCTACTGGCAGTCGGTGATTCGGGGCGCGTTCTTGCTAATTGTTATCATCTTGCAGAATCGGCTCATCCGCCGACAAGAGATTTCATAAAAAGGGAGATTACTATGACCACTTACGAAACTACTCACCAAATTTTAGCCGAACTCGACCAGATTATGAGCCGGGTTGACGAAAGCCAGGTTGACGCCTTCTGTGAGGCGCTGCTGGGCGCACACCGGATTCTGGCCTATGCCCTGGGGCGCGAATTATTGACTTTGCGCAGCTTTGCCATGCGCATGATGCACATCGGTCTCGACGTCCATATGGTCGGCGATGTGACCGCGCCGCCGCTTGGCCCTGACGATGTTTTGCTGATGATCTGCGGGCCGGGCTACCTCTACACCACCGAAGCCCTGATGAAGATTGCCGAGAAAGTCGGCGGGAAGGTGGTGATGGTCACCGCCCAGCCCCAGGCGAGTCTGCCTCAGCAGGCCGACGTCGTGCTGCACATTCCCGCCCAAACCATGGCCGACGATCAAGGCGGTCAGGGTGGCTCCGGCCAGGCGATGGGTTCGGCCTTCGAGCAGGCTTCCTGGATTCTGTTCGATGCACTAGTGCCGCGCCTCCAGGCGGCTCGAAATCAAACCCTCGATGATTTGCGGGCGCGGCACGCGAATCTAGAGTAAAAATCGGAGGGTCAGGCTCGCCCTGCCCTCCAGATTAATGAGACGAATGATCAAAAATCTCCTTTTAGCCGCCCTAATTCTCCAGCTTTTACTCTTGCTGTCAGCCTGTGGCTCGGCAGCAGCATTGTCAGACCAGACTACAACTGATGCGGCAACTCCCTCACCTGTCCCTCCTACCCGTGCTCCCGCCGACGAACGAGCTAAAGGCGATCCCAACGCCCCGGTGACACTGATTGAGTACGGCGACTATCAATGACCGTACTGTAAAGTCTTCGTCCGGGGGACGTTGCCAGAACTCATCAAGCTCTATGTGGATACCGGCCGGGTGCGTTACATCTTCCGCGATTATCCCCAATCCGGTATTCACACCTCAGCCGTGCGCCAGGCGCATGCGGCCCACTGCGCCGCCGAGCAGGACAAGTATTGGGAGATGCATGATCTACTCTACGACAGGGTAGACCTATTCATCGGCATTCGCGAAGCCGATTTTGCCATTCTTGATGAATTTGCTGGGGAACTGGGCTTGAATATGGACGCTTTCAAGAAGTGTATGGAGAGCAGGCGCTATCTCGACCGGATCACTCAGGATTTCGAGGCCGCGCGGGCGTTGGGCATTCGGGCGACGCCGGCTTATGTGCTTAACGGAGAGGTTCTTTTTGGTCTCTATCCCACCGGAGCGTGGCAAAAAATTATTGATCGGAAGCTGGCCGAGGCAGGTGAGGCAGCAGAGCCTTGAGCGAATTAGCCAAAAAATAAAATTCCGGCCTGTGAGCTTGGCAGGCCGGAATTTTTTATTAACCTAAGTTCAGGATAATCTTGGGTAGTCTACCGCAGCGCTACGGGCTGCATAATCTTGGCCACTTCAAGCTGGCCCTGACGGGCGTAGTCAATAGCCTCGCCCAAAATCCGGGCAGACTCTTGGGGAGCATGGAAGCCCATCGAGTTTTCAGCAGAAACGTAGTCCAGGCGCCATTGAGCTTTGCGTTGGAGCGCCTGCGCGGCGGCCAGTTGCTCGATGGGGATGCCGGCCTCCTGGGCCTTTTGCAAATCGCGAATAAGTGCGACCACCGCCTCCTCAGCCCGATTCATTAACGCAACGGTACGATCCTGAATCGCCTCAGCACGGGCTTTCATTTCCTCTTCCGGGAAGTTGTGGCAAGTCTGGCAGGCATTGGCCACGTTCAGCAAGGGGCTGCGCACGTGATGGTCGCTGACCTTGATCGCCCCTTCCCGTTGGTAGGGCATATGGCAGTCAGCGCAGGCCACGCCGCTGCGAGCATGAATCCCCTGACTCCACATTTCAAATTCGGGATGTTGGGCTTTGAGGGCCGGCGCACCGCTCAGTTTATGCTGCCAATCTTTGAACCCGGCCTCGTCATAGTAAGCTTCGATCTCTTCCACTTTCAGGCCATTGTTCCAGGGATAAGTAACCAGCTTGCCGTCCCCCTTGAAGTAATACTCCACGTGGCATTGGCCGCAGACAAATGTGCGCATCTCTTGCCGATTGGCCATCGTGTTGACATCATACTCACCTTTTTTGCCGTCTTGACGCCAGCGTTCAATGCTGGGCAGGTGCGGTACCGGTTCTTCGGACCGGGCCAAAGCCTGAATGCCGTACAAAAAGCCGGGCCGGGTCACGCGGAGCTGCATCGTGTCCGGGTCATGGCAGTCACCACAGCTAATAGGATGATCAACAAGAGTACGGGCCTGGGTGTAAGGCATGGCCGAGACAATTTCAAAGCCTTTCAGGATGGCTTCCTGCCGATAAGCCGGGTCGGCGGACACGCCAGCCTCAACACCCTTTTGATAATAGGCCGGAATGACTGCCGAGTGGCATTGCAGACACGCCCCTGGCTGTTTGACCACCTGGATGCGCTCGGTGATATCCTGGTCAGACAGCATATAGGCGTGACCCCGCTCCTCCCGATAATCTACGCCAAAGGCATATCCGGCAAAAATCTCACGCCAGACCGGATCTTCATCCAATTTTTGAAAGGCTTCGCTGCCGCCGTGCCGGGTGCGTTCCACATCTACCGTGCGCTGATAGCCGTCGTACTGGCGGGGATAATTTTTGCCCCACACAGCCGGGTCAATGGTATCTTCGGTAATTTCGGCCACCCGGAAAACATCCTGTTTGGCCTCTTCCTTCCGCTGGGAAACATTCCCCAGCAGCAGCATCACGCCGACAGTCAATAAAGCGACGACGACAATTGTGGCGATATACAGAAGTCTGGAATTGATTTTCATTATTTTCCTCCCAATGAGTTAACGCGTCGGGCCATGGCCAACGCTGGCGTGACAATGGACACAATCTAACATTTGTTCGTCATTACCTGCATGGGTGGCAATCTGGCTGACCAGATCTTCGTGACAACTGACACAATTTTCTTGCAGAACAACTTTATTCTTGGGCCTAATCCGAATCGGTTCGTGGAAATCCTGCAGCGTAAAACCTTTAGAGTGCCAGTAACCGTTCTCCGCTTTAACCAGATATTTGGGAATGAGTTCGTGGGGAACGTGGCAATCATTACACGTCGCTACGGAGTGATGGCTGCCTTTTTGCCAGCCGTCATACTGCTCCCGCATAATGTGGCAGTTGACGCAGGCTTTAGGGTCATTGGAGAGGTACGATAGGCCCTCGGCGTAGTAGACGGTGTACCCGCCCAAACCGAGTAAAACCCCGATGCTGGCGCTTAAGAGCAGGGGTACAAAACTCAACGCTGACCAAATTTGCATACACTCCCTCCACCTGAAGCCCGCCAATGCTTATGAAGAATAAGCAATCCACCTACAATTCAGCGCCCGTAAGACCAAACTAACCCGGTTTACGAGCGTTCAGCCAGTATAACAGACTCCTTAAATCTTGAATAGTGACAAATGTCACTGTAAAGTAATGACATCCATCATCCCAAAAAGGAAAGGGTTAAATGTTCTATTGATAACAACAATGAGCAAGTGCAGGAGATTTGAATATTTAGGAGCAATGGGCCAGCGACAGACATGGGAAAATTTTACGCCATCACTAAGAGGCTGTCAAAAAATTCAAATATCAGGCTATAAGTAGCCAAAACTGACCAAAATTGGCCTCAAATTGATGCCGAAAGACCCATTTCTGTGACAAAAATGGCGGCCAAGGGGTAGTTTAGGTAATTTTTAGACAGCCTGTTAGGTCAGCTTTAATTAGGTTAACCCCATGTAGATAAGCTCCACGCAAAGGTGCTTCACGCAGATTAACTTTACTTAGGTCAGGCCTCATTAAATTGGCTCTACTTACGCTAACTTCATTTCTTTTTTCTTCAGCCTGAAGTTCTTTCAATTCCGTATTTAATTTTTCAAGCGTTGCCTCAATATCTTCTATTTCAATATCAAGACTAACATCAGCGGAAAGGCCCAATTGGGCTTTTCTTAATTTCAGCTTTTCCAAGCGACGACCCCATTCGCTTATTAGCCTTTGCAATGCAAGTATTTGCTTTTGAAGAGGATCTGGCTTTGATTCAGTCAATTCCATCTCATTGAAATCATGTATAAGTTAAGGTTTCACTCCGACAGCCAGCTAACTATTGACCCTGATGCGGATACCCCAATCTCGCCAGCGATTCGGTGATTTCATCGAGGATCACCGGATCGTCAATGGTGGCGGGCATGCGGTACTCGACGCCGTCGGCGATTTTCTTCATGGTGCCGCGCAGAACTTTGCCGGAGCGAGTTTTGGGCAGGCGCTTGACCACGGTCGCCACTTTGAAGGAGGCGACCGGCCCGATGCGGTCGCGGACCATGCGGATGAGTTCGTCCACAATTTCTTTTTCGGTGCGGTTGACCCCGGCCTTGAGCACGACCACCCCCAGCGGAATCTCGCCCTTCAATTCATCCGCCACGCCGATGACCGCGCACTCGGCCACATCGGGATGGGAGGCCAGCACTTCTTCCATGCCCCCGGTGGACAGGCGGTGCCCGGCGACATTGATGATGTCGTCCGTGCGGCTCATAATCCAGAGATAGCCGTCATCATCCTTGAAACCCGCGTCGGCGGTGGTGTAGGTGCCGGGAAAGGTGCTCAGATAGGAGCGGACAAAGCCCTCGTCGTTGTTCCACAGGGTCGGCAGGCAGCTAGG
The DNA here is from genome assembly GCA_016860845.1 of Chloroflexota bacterium. The sequence continues at coordinate 352,882 of BOKF01000001.1, read as the reverse complement.
CGGCAGGGGCAGCTTGATGACAATACTGCCGATCTGGTTGGGCGGGGCTTCGTGGCCACCTTCGTCCAAAATCTGGACATTGTAACCGGGGACGGGCTTGCCGGCAGAGCCAGCCCTGACCGGGAACAGCCCCAACCCGGCGAAGTTGGCCCCAATCGGCCAGCCGGTTTCGGTTTGCCACCAGTGGTCAATCACCGGCACGTTGAGCTTGTCCTCGGCCCAGTGCAGGGTGTCCGGATCGCAGCGCTCGCCAGCCAGGAAGAGGGTACGGAAACCACTCAGGTCGTATTTGCGGACGTACTCGCCGTTGGGGTCGTCACGCTTGATCGCCCGGAAGGCGGTTGGGGCGGTAAACAAAACGCTGACCTTGTGCTGCGAGATGACCCGCCAAAACGCACCGGGGTCGGGCGTGCCGACCGGCTTGCCCTCGTACAGAATGGTTGTGCAGCCGTGAAAAAGTGGGGCATAGACAATGTAGGAGTGACCGACCACCCAGCCGACGTCCGAAGCGGCCCAGTAAACCTCGCCCGGCTCGACGCCGTAGATGTACTGCATGCTCCACTTGAGGGCGACGAGGTGGCCGCCGTTGTCGCGGACCACGCCTTTGGGGATGCCGGTCGTGCCGGAGGTGTAGAGGATGTAGAGCGGGTCGGTGGCAGCGACGGGGACGCAGTCAACGGACCGAGCTTGAGCCATCAACTCCGACCAGTCCAGATCGCGGCCCTCAAGCATGGAGGCTTCGGCTTGGGGACGCTGGAGGATGATGCATTTCTCCGGCGTGTGCGCGGCTAAGTCAATGGCCGCGTCGAGCAGGGGTTTGTAGGGAACGATCCGGTTGATCTCGATGCCGCAGGAGGCCGAAACCATGACCTTGGGCTTGGCGTCGTCAATGCGGGTGGCCAGTTCATTGGCGGCAAAGCCGCCAAAGACGACGGAGTGAATAGCCCCAATCCGGGCGCAGGCCAGCATGGCAATGACGGCTTCGGGGACCATCGGCATGTAGAGGATGACTCGGTCGCCTTTAGTCACGCCCTGGCCGGCCAGCGCCCCGGCAAACCGGGCGACCTCATCCCGCAGCTCGCGATAGGTGAAACTTTTGACCGTATTAGTGACAGGGCTGTCGTAAATAAGCGCGGCCTGATCGGCCCGGCCACTTTCCACATGCCGGTCGAGGGCGTTGTAGCAACTGTTGACCAGGCCCCCGCTAAACCAGCGGTAAAAGGGCGGGCGGGAGTCGTCCAGTACCTTGTCCCACTTTTTATACCAGTGGACGGCTTCCGCCGCCTCGGCCCAGAACTCGGCCGGCTGCTCGATGGACTGCCGATACTTTTCTTGATAGCTCACCTTTGAACCCTCCTCAGTGGTAGACAGTAGACGGTAGACGGTAGACAGGGGAATTATATATCTCTGCAACCCTGTGACCTTGCTACTTTTCATCGTATCATACCATTGTCGGCGGTTTCTGTCATCCCCTTTGAGGGGGTTTGGAGAGAACCGAATCGCCTGGAACGGGGTTTATAGTTATACTTTTCCTCAATTTTAATGCGATTGCTCTACCGCGTCTTGTAAAAACCGTTGACGCGCCTGTTCATTCGTGTTAAAATCGGGACGCAGAGCGTGAAGCGTAAAGCCTGAGGCGTGAGATGTTAATTTTCATGTATCACGTTTCACGCATCACGTATCATCCCATCAAAAATAAGAGGTAGTGATGACATCATCTTTAATCAGCCCTTTTGCCAAGCCAGACCCCAGGTTGCCGATCCGGGAGGGAACACCCCAGCTTACCCGGCCGAGCAAGGAAGAAAGTGAAGCTTACCCGGCCGAAGCGCAGCAGCTTTTGGTCAACAATTGGGCGGCGCAGAAATCACTGCTCGAGTCGGGCCAATATGATTTGAAGTGGCTGGAAGGGCGGCATGTTTTGCTGGCCGGGGCGACCGGTCCGGGGCTGGGCGGGGCGCTGGAAACGGCGATCATGGGCCTGGGGACAGCGGCCAGCGTGACCGTCGTGGCCCGCGATTTGAGCCTGTCCCTGGGCTATGAAACGGGCAAAGCGATGCAGGCCCAGGCGGACGAAATGGGCTGGGGGCAGCGCTTCCACTGGCTCAACGAGGGCATGTCCATGTTTGGCAAGTCGCTGGAAAATATTATCGCGGCGCTCAAAGAAGCCGGGGCCGACCGGGTGGTTTATTTTAACACCGTCGCCGCGGCCATTTCCGGGTTGCTGCCGGGTATGCCGCCGGTCTTTATCAAAGATTATGATGAAAACGGCATGTTCCAGTGGCAACTGACTTACCTGACCGAAAAGGAAACCGGCATCACCAAGCACGTGATGGGCGAGATGGCCGTGGAATTTCCCCGCCTGCTGGAAGAGAATGATATCGCCGTCGAAGCCGCCGTTTTTGCCGACTGGCGGGGCAGCCTGGACAAGGCCAGCCGCGATCCCAATCTGCGCGAATACGGCCGCCAGGGCGCTTACTCGACCAGCCTGTTTATGCCCAAAGACATTTTACAGGAGTACACCCGCGCCAGCTACGGCAGCGGCAAGACCGTGCTGGACATCTTCTACCCGATGATGCGCACCCGCGCCCTGCCGCTGATCCCCGGCGGGATGATGATGGCCAATCTGAACGAGACGCTGATGAAAAAAGAGGGCGTCCGCCGGATAGACGTGCCGGAACTGGCCGTGGCCGCGCTGGATCGGGTCGGCAAGGCGCTGACCCAGGGCTATGACAATCCCTTCCCTCGCCTGGACGCCCACGATATATTTTTAGATGAGTGGATGTTTGAAATCGCTGGGCGCTTGAACGACGACGAAAACAGTGAGTTTTATTACAAGCGCTGGGTGTAGGAGACCGCCGACCGCAGCAAAAGACAATTTGTCAACAATAAAAGAACCCGATCCACCGTCAATATGGCGGGCCGGGTCTTTTATTATTGCCGTCGGGCAACGATATTGGGGCGATTGCTCAAGTAGTTACATTTTAGCCCCTTATACTCCTTTAGCTTTGCTTTTCTATCATATGAGCGCGAAGCCAGTCAGTAAACTCATTTCGCGCTATCTCACCTGATGCTACTTGCAGGATCACTTTCTCTTGCTCATCTATAGAAGCCTGGATTTCATAGCCATTCAGAATGAGGAAAGTCTCCATCGCCGCATGTCCAATACGTTTGTTGCCATCCAAAAATGGGTGGTTTTTGATCAGGGAAAATCCCAATATAGATGCCTTCTCAACGATGGTGGGATATAGCTCCTCTCCACCAAAACTCATACGTGGTTGGGCTAGAGCCGACTCCAAAACACTCAAGTTATGAATACCGGTTGCTCCACCAGATTGTTCCATAATCAGCCTATAGAGTTCAAGCACCTCATTGAGATTGAGATAACGCATCAGGCCAGCCGCCGGTAGAGTTCCGCATTCTTTTTAAGGACGTACTCGGCAGTTTGTCTGAAGCTCTCTTCCGGGCGAGTGAGCAGCTCTTCAAGGCTAATACGCACCAGTTCTTCAAGGTCAACGCCCAATTTGTTGGCTAGTATTTTCAACTGCGCTAAACGGTCATCAGGAAGAGCTATTGTGATTGTGGTCATAGTGACCTCCCATTGCAATAAACGTTAAGTTAGCCTCTCGTAATCCTACCATCTTCACCGAATTTGACCAAATAATCCAGCGACCCTTTTAAACCTCTAAAACTGCCGAAATTTTGTCTTCAGTCACAAAATCGTCTTTCCCCTCGTGATGAAATTTCTTTGGTGCACCTCATCCGCGACAGCAATCTTCTCCCACACTTCCGGGACGACCCGACCGTGACCGTCTACAACCTCAAAGGGCATGTCCAGGTAAACGGGCGGCTTATTTAGGTTGGGCGCGGCCCCGGGGGCGAGCGAAATATAAAAGGCGGTATTGACATTGTCAACATTACGGCAGCATCAACTCTAAAAACTCGTTTTCTGCTTCGGCCGTCCACTCCTGACCATCTTTTAACCTGGCGTAAACCGTTGGCAGTTTTTGTTTCAGATCACTTAGCGGGGTCAGCGGAAAATCTTTAATCTGCGGAAGAATGACGACCTTGCCTGGAAACCTCGCCTCATGGACAGCCTGGAGCCCTTCCCTGGCCGCAGTTAGTGAGCCGATGGCCCGGACGGAGCGGTTAGGATCCAGTTGCTTGGCATCAATCTGGGCCAGCGTCTGTCTCATATCCTCAACTGTGGACCCCATGTGGCCGATAAAGCGGATATTTTTCTGGTAGACTGCACTCAAGTCCAGCGGAACCAGCGTGCCCCGCATCAAGCCAGCAAAAACATTCATCACCCCGCCTGGGGCCAGGTAAGTGGCCGCCTCGGCAATAGCCGTGGGGGACAGAGCCATCACGATGATGTCGTCAAAGCCTGTTCCCGCAATTTCTGCGAAACGCTGGGCATAGACCTCGCTATCCAGACTCAGGCACACCACTTTGATACCTCTAGCTTGGCTGTCAAGGCCAAAAGACACCTCAAGGGCACGTAACCGATGGGGGGTACGTGCTGTACAGAGAATCGCTGCCGGAGGGTGAGGCAAAAAAACGGCTCGCTGCATATGCATTTGCCCCATCGGGCCACCGGCGCCCACAAACCAGCATTTGCCGCCTGGTTTCAGTTCCGCTCTTATAGGATGATCGCTGTAAGCCCGGGCAATGTCCGGGCCAGGACCCCCGACATAAGTCCAACTATTGTAATGCAACCGGCCAATATCCACCTGAACCGGCCGGGCCAGAGGCGCTGTGGCCATGATAGCCATCACGCCGCCCGGAGCCAGCCGCCGGCTGGCCACTTCGATGAGGTCAGGGTCGGGTCCAAGGATAATGATGTCATCAAATCTGGGTGTTTCAGCCGTTGGATCATCCAGGGTGGCTAATGATAGGTCAACGACCTCTACCTGCAGTTGCGTTGCCCGTGCTCTGAACCGAGTTGCCAATGGTTCAGAGATTTGGGTCAAGGCCAGGCAGGCCGGATGACTCCTTTCATCAAAACCAGTACCAAAAAAGTAATCATCTCTGGCCTGGGGTGTCCCGATCATCCAAGTGGCGCCATTGGGCTTTATCCCGGTGCGGTATTCAAGCTGGTAGGTGACCAACACGCACGTCCAAGGTTCGACCAGAGCGCTCTCGACGTAACCGGCTCCTGGTTGGACCGGCAGCAGATGGTTGCCATCGTCGCTGTTTAGCACCCGTTGGTCAACCACGTTATATTGGCTCATACCGCCTCGGATAGTCACCCCGTAAGGACAAAGGACACCACCCACATAAAGGGCGGGCTGGACGACGAAACGATCCCCCACTCGGTATTGGTCGTGCAGATGTTCGCCTACACCCACCACGGTGAGGGTCACTTCATGGCCTAAAACAACCGGTTCTTGCTGCATATTGCGGGAAACGCGATAGCGTTGTGGACCTTCCGTCATAATTTTGATGTCGGTGAAGCAAATCCCGGCGCCATCGTGACGCACCAAGATTTCATCGGGGCCATAGGTTGGCATAGCCTCTTCAATAGGTTGCCTACTACGCCCCAAATTTTCAAAACCTGTGCCATACAGCGGCCAAAGGCGATTCACTTGGGGCAAGGTATCCGCCTGGCGGTAGCGGCTTAATTTATCGTGTCTCATCCGAGTGCCCCTTTTTTACTGATTTTGCCACACCGTCCCCCGGCACTACACTACTCCAGCGCGGCGCACAGACCGTCAAAGATGATGATTCGCTTAAACATGGGAGTGTCCTCCTTGGACTATGCTAGAAGATACGAACTGGCCAGGAATGAGGCATCCAGGTCAGATAATGCACCCAACGCACAGCGGAGGGAGAGATACCGGGTGGGCTTACTGATTGTTAGACTAACCTGAAGATCGAAGGAGGGATATTCAAGAGAGATTATTTGGATAATGCGGCAAAACTGCTGAGTTGCCGGAGGAAAGAGGGGGAAGACTAAGAGGTTGGTAAATCAGACAATGCGCTGCATGCACGACCATCTGCTCCGATTCTATCACATGTGCAACTCGTTTGTCAACGATTTCACAAATTGAGTATTTATAGTTGTGGCTAATTGCTATCTGGTGTTGGTTCCCTGCTTGTAAACAAAAATTCGGACAACCCCACTGCCGGGATCATCCGAATCAAAAACACGACCGCTGACCGTCAGGACTCTTGCTAGGGGCAGTGCTGACACAGAGACTCGCGGAGCAAGCACAGAGAGGCACGGAGATAAAAGAAAAAGTCTTCTCTGCGTATCTTTGTGCCTTCTCTGTGGTCTCTGTGTTCCTAAAACGGCTCGGCCAGCACCGTCCCCCTCACCGCCAGCGGGGTCGAGTCGGCGGCGTGGATGGCCTCGCCGGCCCGGTGGACCTGGGGCAGATGCTCGGCCAGGTAAACCCGAGCCATAGCGAGCTTTCGCTCCGACAGCCGGGCGTCTTGCAGCAGCAGCCAGGAGTTAACGATATAAACGGCCATATCGGTCAGGTCGGCGGCGTAGTAGTCAATCACCTCGCGCTCCTGTTCTTTCAAGTGATCGGTGGCCTGTTTGAACAGCTCGTTGGCCCCGACCAGTTGGTCTTTGAGCGCAGCCAGCTCCGGGCCGTAATCGAGGCCGGCCCACTCGTCCAACAGCTCGTCCAGAGCGTGGCCCAGCAGCTTGCTCATGGCCGCCACAATTTGCAGTTGGCTGGTGCCTTCGTAGATGTTGGTTACGCGAATATCACGGTAGTGCCGCTCGACGTTGAATTCGCGCATATAGCCCACGCCGCCATGCACCTGCATGGCCAGAGAACAAACCCGGTTGCCCATCTCGGTGGCGTAATATTTGGTCAGCGGGGTCATGGCATCGGCCAGGGCCGACGCCTGTTTGAGGCGCTGCTTGGCCTCCGGGGTAGGATTTTCGGCGTGTTCGTAGGCTTTGACCAGGTCTACCCAGCGCCCGGTCTCGTAAATCAGGGCCCGCGCCGCTTCGATCTCGCCGCGCATAGAGAGCAGCATGCGCGAAACTGCCGGGATGTCGCGGATCGGCTTGTTGAATTGAATGCGGGCGTTGGCGTACCCGTGCGCTTCGCGATAAGCCGCCTCGGCGATACCCAGCGCCTGGGCCGACACGGCCAGCCTGGCCCCGTTCATCAGCCCCATGGCGTAGCGGATCAGGCCAAAGCGCCGCTTGCCGATCAGTTGGGCCGGGGTGTTGACGAATTGGATCTCGCAGGTGGGCGAGGTGTGGATACCGATTTTATGCTCGATGCGGCGGATATGAACCGTCTCATCCCGTTCCACCAAAAAGAGCGACAGCCCGCGCGCGTCTACTGTGCCCTCTTCGCTGCGGGCCAGCACGACCATAATCTCGGCGTTGCCGTTGGTGATAAAGCGCTTGACCCCGTTGATCCGCCAGACCCCGGCAGCTTCATCGTAGCTGGCCCGCGTCTGCACCGAACCCAGGTCGGAGCCGGCGTCCGGCTCGGTCAGGACCATCGCCCCGGCCACTTCACCGGTCGAAAAGCGGGGCAAAACTCGCGCCTTCATAGCCTCGTCGCCGTACTCGCCGATGGTCGAGGCAATCTCTTGCAGGCCAAAAATGGTCATCAGCCCGCCCTCGGCCCGCGAGACAATCTCGACCATCATCTGGTAAATTGTCTCCGGCAGGTTCAACCCGCCGTACTCCCAGGGCAGCATGACGCCCATCAACTCCGCCTGCTTGAGGGCCTCGATGGCCTCCTGGGTGGCCACGGCGTAAGAAACCTGGCCGTCCTGGAACTGCGCCCCTTCTTCGTCGGCCTCAGCCGCGCGCGGGGCAATCACCGTCGCGCAGATGTCGCCCAGCACTTCCAGCAGGACCCTGTAGTTATCCTTAGCGTCCTGGTAATGGCGCGGCGCGGTCGGGTACTGCGTGCGGTAGCTGTAGCCCTTTTCTTTGAGTTCGACCACTTCGCTCAAATCCAACTTGTCTAAATGAAACTGGAGATCATGATTATCCAGATAAAAATTCTCGGCCATACATCCTCATTTACGATTTCGGATTTACGATTTACGATTTTCCCGCTTACTGAATACTATTCTCTTCCTGACCCTACTCCCTACTCCTTACTTCCTATTTCGCCTTCTCCCGCAAAGCCTTGATCAACAGCGGCAGCACCTCGGCCACATCGCCGACAATTTTGTAGTGGGCGATCTGGAAAATGGGCGCGTTGGGGTCGGTGTTAATGGCAATAATCTTGTTCGACTCGTCCATACCGGCCCGGTGCTGGACCGCGCCGGAAATACCGGCGGCGATGTAGAGGCGGGGCCGGACCGTGGTCCCGGTCTGGCCAACCTGGTGCTCGCGGGAGACGTAGCCAGCATCCACCGCCGCCCGCGACGCGCCGACCTCGCCACCAAGCAGGTTGGCCAGATCCTCGACGAGGTGGAACTCCTCCTTGCTGCTCACCCCCGCCCCCCCGGCGACAATCACCGGCGAGTCTTTCAGGTCCACCGTGGACTCGCGCGTCTGCCGGCTCAACACCTGCAAAGCCAGGTCGCTTGGGACAAAAACCGGCTCCACCGGCTCGACCACGCCCTGGCGGCCGAAATCCGGCTCCCGGCGGCGCATCACCCCTTCGCGGACCGTCGCCATTTGGGGGTGGCGGTGCGGGTTAACGATGGTCGCAATCAGGTTGCCGCCAAACGCCGGCCGGATCTGGTAGAGCAAATCCTGGTAGGTTTTCTTTTCCTGTTTGGAAGCATAATCGCCAATTTGCAGGTCGGTGCAGTCGGCGGTCAGGCCGGCCCGCACGGCGCTGGCGATGCGCGGGGCCAGGTCGCGCCCAACCGGGGTCGCCCCAATCAGGAAAATGTAAGGCTGGCGTGCTTTGACCAGGTCAACGGCGACCCGCGCATACGGCAGGGTGCGGTACAGTTCCAGTTCGGGGTCGTCGGCCAGCAGCACCCGGTCTGCCCCATAGTGAATAATAGTCTCGGCCAGCTCGCCCACCTGATAGCCGCACAGCACGGCCCAGACTTCGCTGCCCAGGCGGTCGGCTAGCTCGCGCCCTTTACTGACCAGTTCCAGGCTCACTCCGGCCGGCTGGCCTTCTTCCTGCTCGATGAAAATCCAGACGTTTCGGTTGTCGGTCATAATTGTTTTCCTTGTCGTAGAAGGAACCACCGACGGCTGACCCCCACCCTAACCCTCCCCCTAGGAGGGGGAGGGAAGGGAGGGGGTGCGGTCGGTCTACCCCACAATATACTCTTTCACCAGTTCTTCAATTAAAGCGCGGATGCCTTCCGGCGTGGGCGGAATGTCCTTGCTTTCCGTCGTTTCCAGCACCACAAAGTTGATCTTGTAAACCTGGGTGGGTGAGCCGGCCAGGCCGATTTTGTCCTCGTCGGCCCCAATGTCGGCGGCGGTCCAGACCGGAATTTGCAGGTTGTGCTGAGCTAGATAAGTGTCAAGCGCGGCCTCAGTTTCAAACTCCGGCCACTTTTTCAGCAGATTGCGGTATTCGAGCGGAGTCGCCGCCAGCTTGTATTGAATCCGTTTGCGGGCCGAGGCCGGGCGGGGCCGGTTGGCCGAAGCGACGACCGTCAACAGGCAGGGCAAGGTGCATTTGACCAGCTCCGTGCCCAGGTCAAAGGCCCGCTGGACCACGATTTCATTTTCGGCCAGGCTGACAATGGACTCGGCGTAGGTGATCTGCGGGACACCCAGCTTCTCGGCGGTTTGAGGGCCGACCTGGGCCGTATCGCCGTCAATCGCCTGCCGGCCGCAAAAGACGAGATCGTATGCGCCCAGTTTTTCAATGGTGCACTTGAGGGCATACGAGGTGGCCAGCGTGTCGGCTCCGGCAAATTTGCGGTCGCTGAGCAGAATTACCCGGTCTGCGCCACGGTAGAGCGACTCGCGCAGCACCTCGGCGGCCGAGGGCGGCCCCATTGTAACGACGGTGACAGTGCCGCCATACTCATCGCGCACCTGGAGGGCCATTTCCAGGGCGTGTAAATCTTCGGGGTTAAAGATGGCCGGCAGCGCACTGCGATTCATCGTGCCGTCCTTGGTCATCACCTCGCCGGTGACGTGGTGAGTGTCGGGCACTTGTTTGACCAACACCACAGAGTTGTAACTTTTGCCAGATGACATCCAGACCTCCTGGCTGATGCAGGTTTCAAAAAATAAGGGCGAAGCCAGCCGATGCCCTCGGTGGCCGAGCGGTCGGCTATCTTCGCCCCCTTTGTTCGCAAGAAGGCAAGAGTATACCATTAATGATTCTCAATTTGCAAGTGAATTACTCACCTTACGCAAAGGAGAATTTGATAGAATCAAGAGATTGACAATTTAAGGTTCTGAGTTCAGCAAAAGCAGCTTTGATGGCCTTGAAGCAAAGCCGGGGCCTGGGTAATATCATAGACCTGACCGCCGGTCAGAATAAAGTCCAACGGATCGACTACATATCGTATTTTTCGGCTGTCAACGGTCAGCAGTCCTCTTAAAAGTGTCCTCGCCAGGCGTGTTCCACAGCTTTCAAATCAGTCTCAATCGCCGGTTGGTTATTCGAGCTGTAGAAAAGCACCCGCTCATCCTCTCGCACCGACCCGACCTGAGCCACCGGACAACCGGCCATCACCGCCTCGAAAGCAGGCGCGTCATCCGGCTTCACCTCGACGATGAACCGGGCCAGCGACTCGCTGAAGGCCAGCGTGTCCACTCGATCCACATCGGGCGCGTGGGGCACGTCTCCCAAATTCAACTCGATCCCCAAACCGCCCCCTAACGCCATCTCCGCCGCGGCGACGGCCAGCCCGCCTTCGGAACAGTCGTGGCAGGCCCACACCAACCCCTTGCCAATCGCCCGATGCAGCGCCCGGAAGATGTCGAGGCCCTGCTGCGGCGGCTGCGGGACCTGTCCCCCGGCCAGGTCATGCCGGCGGTAGTAGGTCGAGCCGCCCAGTTCATCCTTCGTCAGCCCGACGACGTACAGCAAGTTGCCTACCTGCTTCAAATCCGAAGTGACGGTTCGAGCCACGTCCGGCACAAGCCCCACCGCCGAAATCAGCAGCGTGCCGGGGATGGCGTGTTTCTGACCGTCGGCGCCGGTGTACTCGTTGTTGAGGCTGTCCTTGCCGGAGATAAAGGGCGCGCCGTAGGCGACGGCGGCGTCGTAGCAGCCCTGGGCGCAGCGCACCAGGCTGCCCAGCCGATCCGGCAGGGTGGGATTGCCCCAGCAGAAATTGTCCAGCAGGGCGATCCGGTCGGGGTCGGCCCCCACGGCGACGCAGTTGCGCATGGCCTCGTCAATGGCCGCCCAGGCCATGGCATACGGGTCGAGCAGGCCGTAGGCCGGGTTAATGCCCACAGCCAACGCTATCCCGCGAAGGGGATGTGGCTGCAGATCATAGTCCTCCAACCTTCCAACCTTCCAACCTTCCAACTTTCCACGCAAGACATCCAACGGAGCCAGCACCGCCGCATCACCGGGACCGAAGCCAGCCGGACCCACAAACGGTTTGACCACGCTGCCTCCCTGCACTTCGTGGTCGTAGCGGCGGACTATATCTTCTTTGCTGCGGGTGTCGGGCAGGGCCAGCAGGGCCAGCAGGTCGCCGGTCAGGTCGTGCGGGCAGAGCCAGTCAGGCTCAGCCTGCACGGGCGCGCTCCAGACCGCGTTGAGCCGGCGCTGCGGGATGCCCTCGTGCAGAAAGTCGGTCGCCAGTTGGCCGACCAGCCGCTCGCCGTAATACAGGCGCAGACAGCCGTCGCCGCTGAAGACGCCCAGTTCGGTGGCCGGCACATCCAGCGTGCGGCAAATTTGCTGCAGGCGCGGCCAGGAGGCGGGCGGGACGGCCAGGACCATGCGCTCCTGGGCTTCACTGAGCCAGATTTCCCAGGGGCTGAGGCCGGGGTATTTCAACGGGACGTGCTCCAGGTGAATCACCGCCCCCAGTTCCGCGGCCATCTCGCCCACCGCCGAGGACAGCCCGCCCGCGCCGCAGTCGGTGATGGCGGTGTAGAGCTTTTCGGCGCGGGCCAGCAGTACGGCTTCCAAGACCTGTTTTTCGTGGATGGGGTGCCCAATCTGCACGGCGCTGCCGGCGATGTCGCCGGTTTCGTGGGTCATCTCCATCGAGGAGAAGGTCGCCCCGCGCAGGCCGTCACGCCCGGTCCGGCCGCCGATAACAATGACCAGATCGCCGCTGTGGGGTTGGGTCACATGCGAGTCGCGGGGCAGCAGGCCCAGGCAGCCGCAAAAGACCAGCGGGTTGGCCGTGTAGCCTTCGTCGTAAAGAATCGCCCCGTTCACCGTGGGGATGCCCATCTTGTTGCCGTAATCCTCGATGCCGGCGGTGACCCCGGCGGCGATGCGGCGGGGGTGCAGCACCCCGGCGGGCAGCCGGTCAAAAGGCATGTCCGGCGGCCCAAAGCACAGCACATCGGTGTTGGCGATGGGCCGGGCGCTGACGCCGATAATATCGCGCACCACCCCGCCAACGCCGGTATTGGCCCCGCCAAACGGTTCCAGGGCCGAGGGATGGTTGTGCGTCTCGACCTTAAAAGCCAGGTCAAACTGCTCGTCAAAGGCGATGATGCCGGCATTGTCCACAAAGGCCGAGCGCACCCAGGGTTTGTTGACCCGCTCGGTAGCGGCGCGGATGTAGGTTTTGAGAATACCGTCAATTTCTAAAGGATGAAGGATGAAGGATGAAGGATGAAAATTTTTCACTTCATCCTTCATCCCTCCGCCTTCATCCTTTACTTCGTAGGTGATGATCGCTTTAAAGGTTTTGTGGACGCAGTGCTCCGACCAGGTTTGGGCGATCATTTCCAGTTCGACGTCGGTGGGTTCGCGGCGCTCGCGGCGGTAGTAAGACTGGATGGCCTGCATCTCGGCCCGATCCAGCGAGAGCCGCCGCGCCTGGCTGATGCGGGCCAGTTCGGCTTCGCCGGCCTCCATCAGGGGAATAACCTCTACATTACTATTTTTCAAGGGGGACGAGGACAAAACCGGCACAAAAGGCGGGGGGATCGGCTGGTTGATCCGGTAAGTCTGAATGACCTCATTGGCGAGCAGGCGGGTGGCAATCCGCTGGACCGCCTGGGCGGTGATGTCGCCGGTGAGGGTGTAACAGTGGCCGGTCGCCGCCTGTTCCAGCCCGGCCAGGCCGGCCATCTGTGCTCCTTCCAAAAGACTCTCGGCCACGCTGTCGGTAACGCCGGGCAAGAGGGTGACTTCGATTTGCCAGGCAGGGGCCGGGGGCCGGGGATTGGGGATTGGGGTTGGGTTCTTATCGAAGGAGTCTACAAGTTGCCAGGTGGCTTGTTCGACGACGGGGTCGCACAGGAGGGTGTTGACCAGGTGTTGAACGGCGGCGGCGTCCAGGTCGCCGCGCAGAAAATAGAGGTCGGCCACTGAAACCGCCTGCAGGCCGGTCACGCCCAAAGCCTCGACTTGATGGCGGATATTCTCTCCGCGCGCGTCACGAAAGTCACTTTTAGTTGAAATTTCAACCCGATAAATCATTGGCGGTAAATTCTACCCCATGTTAAATTTGGGTTGGTATATGTCGCCTGCCAGAACAACCACGCTTTGCCACACCGCTTTAAGGTGGGCGACCGTGCGGCTCAATTCTGCCGCAGTCTGGCCGGGTTGAGCCAGAATAGCCGAAATCTGTTCCACATATCCCGGAGGCCGAATGGAAAACCTGGCAATCACCTCCATGACCTGCTTGTCACTCATAAAATATGTTTCATTCAGGGCGAAAAGCGCCTGGGTCAAGCTGGCGGCTGTGCGCGTAAGACAGCCGGCCGTATTGTAGACATCGCCAGTGGCAGCAAATTGTTGGGCCTGGATGAGCGTGAACTCGGCGCTCCACAGCCAATCAACAATCACCCTTTTCTTGAGCGCGGCGGGATAGCTGGCAACCTGGCGCTTCAAACCCGCGATGTAAGCATGCGGATCATACAGGGGAATACAGACCTCTGTTTCGGCCAGATAAATGACGCTGTAAAAACCATACGCCGGCTGCTGGTTATAGTCGTGCTGGATAATCCCCTGCTGGGCCTCGGCAATGGTTTGCTGGACCTGGTTGAGATTGCGATACACAAAGTCAACTTTGCCAACTTCTGTTTGAATCCAGGCTCCGCCGTTTACCCAGGCACCCCACCCATAGAAGTCGGTCACAACCGGGGCTTTTTGGGTAGAGATATTGTGAGCAAGGTCTTTGATGTCGGCAATAGCGAAAGGCGCGGCCTCCACATAATACAGGCCCAAATCCAGGTCCGACCCTTCACGCTGGGTTCCTCTGGCGTAAGAACCTCCCAAAACCACGGCTACAACCCCTGGGGTTTGGCCCAGGGCCTTGACCAGATGCTTGAGTAAGTCGCGCTTGCTCTCAGGAAGAGAGTTGGGAAGATTTATAGTTGGCTCCTCATTTGGAATGGCATTAAGCCCGGATCTTTTGACTAACGAAAACCGGAATTAAGGTGACAGGCACTCATCGGACTAAAAATTGAGCTTATTTGAACCCAGCATGATATGTTTTGCGCTTAAAAGTGCCTGTCACCTGGCTTTTTTGCTGCGTAAAGGAGTTAGCGCGGGCTGGCCTGATAGTTGGGCGCTTCTTTGGTGATGACGACGCTGTGCGGGTGGCTCTCGATCAGGCCGGCGTTGGTGATGCGCACAAATCTGGCTTTTTCGTGCAGGCTAGTCAGGCTGGTCGCGCCGACGTAGCCCATGCCCGAACGCAGGCCGCCGATGAGTTGAAAGACATAGTCGGCCAGGGGGCCTTTGTAGGGCACCTGGCCCTCGATGCCCTCGGGGACGGTTTTACCGCCGCCTTCCCCCTGGCTCGAGGCGTAGCGATCCCTGGCTCGGCCTTTCATCGCCCCCAGCGAGCCCATGCCCCGGTACTCCTTGAAGCGCCGGCCTTCGTGAATAATCAAGTCACCCGGCGACTCTTCCAGACCGGCCAGCAGCGACCCCAGCATGACCGCATTGGCTCCGGCCGCCAGCGCCTTGACAATATCGCCGGAGTATTTGATGCCGCCATCGGCGATGATCGGCACCCCTCTGGGCCGGGCGGCCTGGGCGCACTCGGCGATGGCGGTCATTTGAGGCAAGCCAATGCCCGAAATAATCCGGGTGGTGCAAATCGAGCCGGCCCCTACCCCGACCTTGACGGCGTCGGCGCCGGCTTCAATCAAAGCCGTGACCCCCTCGGCAGTGACGACATTGCCGGCTAACACCGGCAGCTCAGAAGCGATCATCTTGATCCGGCGAATCGCTTGCAGGACACCCACCGAGTGGCCGTGAGCCGTGTCAACCGCGACCGCGTCCACCCCGGCGTCCAGCAAAAGCTCCAGCCGGTCATCCAATTCCTGGCCGACACCCACCGCTGCTGCCACCAGCAGCCGGCCCCGCTCGTCCGTAGCCTGGTGGGGAAAGTCACGCTTTTTGAGGATGTCTTTGTAGGTAATGAGGCCGCGCAGATTAAACTGGTGGTCTACCAGGGGCAGTTTCTCGATGCGATACTTGTGGAGGATGGCCTTGGCCTCGGCCAGCGAGGTACCGACAGGGGCGGTAATCAAATTTTCGGACGTCATGAACTCGCGCACGGGGGCGGCCAGTTCGGTGGCAAAACGAACGTCGCGATTGGTCAGGATACCCACCAGCCGGCCGTTGTCCGTAATCGGGACGCCAGAAATGTGGTAACGGGACATAATGGCTTCGGCGTCGGCCAGGGTGGCTTCGGGGGAGAGGGTGATGGGGTCTACAATCATCCCGGCTTCGGAGCGTTTGACCTTGTCCACCTCGGCGGCCTGTTCGGCGGGGCTGAAGTTGCGGTGGATGACACCCAGGCCGCCTTGCCGGGCCAGGGCAATGGCCAGCCGAGCTTCGCTGACCGTGTCCATCGCCGCTGAAAGAAGAGGGATTTTAAGGGCCAGTTTTTCGTGCAAACGGCTGCTGACGTCCACCTCTGCCGGGAGGACCTCCGCATAACCGGGCACTAATAGGACATCGTCAAAGGTCAGCGCTTCGGAACCTAACAGGTCCGCAAACTGCATGGTCACCTCCTTGAAAAAGAACTACCCGCACCAGCCGTGATCAGCGATAGGTAGGATCTCTTCGTTGAGCGTGCCCTCACATCTGCTTCCATTGTACACTTGAGCCGAGGCTGGGGCAAATCCACAAAGAGAGCCGTGTGAATTTGCCTAGACCCCCTAGATGTAGTATCATCCAAATCCCAGAGCAACTAGAAGTGGGGGACGAGTGACTTCAATTTTTGCCTGGAAAACTAATTTTACTCATAACGCAATCAACGGCCTGATTCCTGTGGAGTCGGGCCTTTTTTATGCAAACAGACCTGAAAGGCTTGAAAAACCTGGCAGGTCTTGCACCCGTCTGGAGGAGTTATGCCTTACCTGAGACTGCCGGGCCTGGCCGATGTGCATACTCACCTGCGGGTTCCGGGGGGAGAACACAAAGAAGATTTTAACAGCGGCACGGCGGCGGCGCTGGCCGGCGGCATTACCACTATTCTGGCCATGCCCAACACCACGCCTCCCCTGACTAAGCCGGACATTTTGCGGGAGACTCGCCAGAAAGCCCAACGCGCCATCTTGTGCGATGTTGGGCTTTTTGCTGGGGCCAGTCCCCAGGAAATTGAGCTGCTGCCTCAGCTTACCCGTGCGGCGGCCCTAAAAATTTATCTCAACGAAACGTTTGGCCCGCTGCGGGTGGAAGACCTGCCGACCCTACTGGCCTGTTTTCAGCTTTGGCCGCGCCGCAAAGTCATCGCTATGCACGCCGAAGGGCCGAATGTGGCCGTCGGCATTGGCCTGGCCGCGGCTTACCGGCGGCCCGTGCATTTTTGCCACATCAGCCGGCGGGCCGAGATTGAACTGATTGCCGCCGCCAAACGGCGCGGGCTGCCGGTCACCTGCGAAGTAACGCCGCACCACCTCTTTTTAACCGAAACGGACACGGCCCGCCTGGGGCCGCTGGCCGACATGCGCCCTAAACTGGCGACTGCGGCGGATGTCGAGGCGCTGTGGGGCCATCTTGGCTCGACGGTTGACTGCATAGCCACCGACCATGCACCCCATACTCTGGCCGAAAAACAATCGGCAAACCCGCCGCCGGGAGTGCCCGGCCTGGAAACATCGCTGCCGTTGCTGCTGACCGCCGTCGCCGAAAAACGTCTCTCCCTGGAACGGCTGGTGGCGTTGATGGCCACCCATCCCCGGCGCATCTTCAAATTGCCGCCTCAGCCCGACACCTGGGTTGAGGTAGACCCCCAGGCCAGCTATATCCTGTCCAACGAAGGACTCCAGACCAAGTGCGGCTGGAGTCCTTTTTCGGGGATGCGCGTGACCGGGCGAGTGCAGCGGGTAGTTTTGCGCGGAATGGAGGTCTATGCGGAGGGCAAGGTCATGGCTAAACCGGGCAGTGGTCAGGTGATACCATAAGCCTTGAACTGAAGTTCAGGCTGCTATAAAAAGTCCGTTCAAAACGGACTGCTTGAGCCGTAGTTTGTTTCAGCCGATAACTTTCAGTCGGTTATAAACCGACTTCCCGTACCAGCCTGGAGTTTCAATTCCAGGCGACTCTAAATATTATCAAGCTTGCTAGTGGAAGGAGGCAAAATGTTATTAGAAAAAATTAAACCGCTGTTTGATTTCGAGACGCTGCCGAAGCCGGTCTATATCGGCAACGGCTTGACCCACCAGGATATTATTTCGGTATCGCAGTTTGACACGGCCAGGCTGGATTACATCTTTGCCCGTGCCCATGAAATGCGGGAGATGGTCGAGCGGGTGGGCGCGGTGGACTTATTGAAAGGCCGGGTGCTGGCCTGTCTCTTCTACGAGCCGAGTACCCGCACCAGCGCCTCGTTTATTGCGGCGATGGAACGGCTGGGCGGAGCGGTTATCCCCATCACCCAGGGGGTGCAGTTCAGTTCGGTGAGCAAGGGTGAAACCCTGGCCGATACCATCCGCACCCTGGAGCAGTACGCCGACGTGATTGTGCTGCGCCACCCGGAGATTGGCTCGGCCCAGGTGGCCGCCGATTACGCCAACGTGCCGGTTATCAACGCCGGCGATGGTGCGGGCGAGCATCCGACCCAGGCCCTGCTGGACCTGTTTACGATTAAAGAGGAGTTGGGACGGTTGGATGATCTCAAAATCGCCATGGTCGGCGATTTGCGCTACGGGCGGACGGTCCACTCGCTGACCCGCCTGTTGCTGCAGTACAAGGTCAGCCTGCGCTTTGTCTCGCCCGAAATCTTGCGGCTGCCCTTGACCCTCATGAACGAGGTGATTGATGCCAAGCTCGACGTGCGGGAGACCCACGATGTAGCCGATGTCATCGAGAACGCCGATGTTTTATATGTCACCCGCGTCCAAAAAGAGCGCTTTACCGACCTGGCCCAGTACGAGGAGGTGAAGGATCAGTACGAGATCACCCCTGAACTGATGGCCAAAGCCAAGTCAAAGATGATCGTGATGCACCCGCTGCCGCGGGTGGGCGAAATCCACTACGCCGTTGACTCCGACCCTCGGGCAGCCTATTTCCGCCAGGTGAAAAACGGCATGTATATTCGTATGGCCCTTCTGGCCGCGGTGCTGGGCAAGGCATAGACGCCCCGCCGGAATTTTCGCCGCGAATTATACTGAGTCTGTAACTACCCAGGCAAAGTTAACAGTGGACTAATTTTGGGCCGGGATTAGGAGATTAGGAGATTTTTAATAATTCTTTTATCCCCCAATCCCCAAATCCCGGCGGAAATTCTGCCCTTCTCAACTCTCGAAAATTACGAATTACAGTTAGATTGAGCCATCACTTGGAGAGAAGAATGTCCCTGGCTGGTTTTTTCAGCCTGGTATGGCGATAATTGCGCTTCCAGCCTGGCCTGCGAGGCTACCCCATAGTTGATGTGGGCGACATGTCCCTGACCATCCAACACTACGGTGGTGGGCAGGGTTAAGACCTTGTAGCGGCTGGCCAGGTCTGGGTGCTCGGTGACATCATAGCGCCTGACGATAAGGCTCTCGCCGAATTTGGCCGCCAGGCCGTCCACGATGGGCTGCTGCTGCAGGTTGCAGGGAGCACAGTAGCCTGCGCTGAAATAAAGCAGGGTGGGGACGCCGAGAGCCGTCTCGGCTGGCTGGATGCTTTGGGTTAGCTTGAGCTTGTAGTAGCGCCAACCCACCCAGAGCAGCGCCAATCCGGCCAGGACAACCAGAGTGATGACCATTCGCTCAAGCATGGTTATTTGCCCTCCGCGCCGGGATGAGGCATCAATCCGGCTCTGTCCAACTGGTAATAGACAAAGCAGCCGGTACAGAAGTTAAGAAAGAGATTCACCCCGGCCAGGACAATCACAATCCAGGCTAGAGTCC
Organism: Chloroflexota bacterium; assembly: GCA_016860845.1. Next base: position 333,507 of record BOKF01000001.1, on the reverse strand, counting down.
AGCCAACGCCGGCATTGTCGAAAAGAAGGAGCGCAGCGCTGCCTGCCAGCAAAAAGAGCGACCCGACCCCCTGGGCAAACTGGTGCGGTGCAGGATCGTCGTCAATTACATTGGCTTTGAGCAGACCATTGGGCTTAAGCAGTTGCTGGTAAACCTGCTTGAACAGGCCCGCGTTGGGCAGGATCGTCCCAATCAGCAGCACCAGTCCAACGAACAAAACCAGGAGGGGCTGGTTGAGCACAAAGCCAAGTACGGTAAAACCAATGATACAAGCTTGGTTAAACTTGATGGCGGTTGTATCTACTTTTTTGGTCATGGTATCCCCCTTATCCAGATAAAATAAAAAGGCCCATCGAATTCCCGATGGGCCTAAGAGTCGCTTTGAGCTAGAAACAGTTTACATGCCAGCGCAATCCTCCCATCGAGGCCCGACCTGACAGGCGCAACACAAGCAAACCACGCCATTGCTGAGGCGGGTTACATTTGTGTTTGACTCGATGGTGAACAGAGGGCTAAAAATCATGGTGACTTCTTAACAATATTTCGGAATGGCGTAATTATAAATAAGTTGCTTCAAGCTGACAAATAGGCGGACTTTTATTTCCCCTAATGCCTATCGTAAAGTGGGGTAAAGAAAGGAGTTCAAAGTAAGCTTTGAACTCCTTATATCGGGATTAAGGTGACCGGCACTTGTCGGACTACTAATTGGGCTTATTTGAACAAAACCTGCCTCTATTTTGTTTAAAGTGCCTGTCACCTGGTTTTTCCTTATGAGGCCACTCAACTGGGGGAGGAGGCCGGGCCTGTGACCGGCGTTACTTCTCTGTTAGCGGGGACAGGCCGAACTGGCGATGGCGCTCGCCGCTGAGCCTGCAAAACTACCAGAGTTAAACCGACCGCCGTCAACGTGATCAAGGCCGAGGTGAGGAAGATATTTTCCGCGGTCAGCCAGGAGCTGGCTACGGCGACCAGCAGCGGGCCGATGACTCCCCCCAGCGCCGCCGCCGACTCCTTGAGACCCATCACCCGCGAGCGGTGCTGTTCGGCGGTGATGTCGAGGTAAAAGGCGCTGAGGGCCGGGGACAGGAGCGCTCCGCCCAGGCCGGCAATTATCGCCGCCATAAACATCAAACTAAACTGTTCGAACAAGACCAGACTCAGGTAAAAGAGCAGGTTTAAGCCAAACCCCAGGGCAATGATCGGCCGGCGGCCAAAACGGTCGCTCAGACGGCCCAACACGGTCTGGCCGAAAACCATTGCCAGCCCATAGCCGCCCACGATCAGGCCAAACTGGGTGGTCGAGAAGGCCAGTTGATCGTAGAAGTAAAAGACCATTTGCGGCTCAATAAAGGCAAAGGCAAAGACGGCCGTAAAGTCGAGCAGCAGCAGCGATGCCAGGATATAAAGCGGCCGGGGCAGGGAAGCCAGGAGGCCGCCATCAGATGCAGCCGCTTGCTGGCGGGGCGCGGCCACCGGTCGAACCGCCGCCGGCCGGGTTTCCGGTACCATCACCAAAGCCATGAGCAGGCCCAGCAAAGCTAGGCCCGCCGACAGGCTGAAGGGAGCGGCAAAGCCCCAATGATCGTACAGAAACCCACCTAAAGCCGGCCCAAAGATAAACCCGGCGCTGTAACTGCCCATGAGCGTGCCGACCCACTGGGCGCGCTGCTGTTCGGGCACAATATCGGCGACAATGCCCATCGCTGCCGGCAGCAGCCCGGCAGTAATGGCGCCTTGAAAGAAGCGCACGGCAATGTAGGCGCTGGTTGATTCGACCAGCAAATAGGCCAGATTTGCCGCCACCACCCCGGCCAGGCCGACCAGAATAAGCGGGCGGCGGCCAAAGCGGTCGGCCAATGTACCCATGAAGGGGGCTAACAGAAATTGAGCAATGGCAAAGGCCATGGTCATAAAGCCCAGCGCCTCGACCCCGGAACCAAACTCACCCAGCCGTTTGGCAAAGACAGGCATGACAATGCCATAGCCGGTCATCATCAAGCCGACACTGGCCGCCAGCAGCATAATGACTCGCCGCGCCCGGCGCGGGTTAAATGTTATTACGGTAGATTGACTTTCTTGTACTGGATGCATTCGTAGATTCCCTCTTTCTCACCACATTTGCCCAGTATAACAACGATTAAGCGCCGCGTCATCCAACAAAAGGTGTATTTAACGCCCCACAAAAAAAGGAGCGGCTGATACAGCCACTCCTTCAAAACTTAGATCCTCACGCCTAACTTGTCATTCTGAACGGAGCGCAGCGGAGTGAAGGATCCCTGAGGTGTTTAATTGCAGACAAGCGCTCTAGGGATTTTTCGCTCCCTACGGTCGCTCAAAATGACATCCAAGCGAAAGTCCTAAATCCTTACTCCACAATAATCTTCTCGTCAATCAACTTCTGCTCGACCAGGTTGCCCTTGGGGTTAAAGCAGAAGTGCTGCGGGCGCATCTGGAACTCGACGTCAATCATGGCCCGGCCGGCCCGGTTTTTCTCCAGGGTAAAGACGACCCAATCGCGATAGCTGTCACTTTTGTAGGGGTTGAAGGAAACGTGGTCTTTGGAGAGGATGTGGAACTTGTTGTTCATAATGATGGCGATGTCGCACTCGTAGTCGAGGGCGGAACTGCCGCGCAGGTGGTACAGGTGCATCCGCTTGCTGCGCAGCCCTTCCCGGTCGGCGGCGACAATGGCCACGACCGGAATGTTGAGGGTCATGGCAATATCTTTCAGTCCCTCGACAATAATCGTCACTTTATCGTTCTCGTCGGAAGCGCGTTCCGGGTAAATGGCTATTTTTTGCAGGTAATCCAGAAACAATACCAATTTGCCGCCGGTCGCTTCGACAATTTGCCGGGTCATATCCCTGATGCTGTTAAGCGTCGTGACCGCCGGGCTGGCCTTCATCAGAATGAGCCGGTCGGCATAGCGGTTAATTGTTTCCATGGCTTTGGCAGTCTTGGGATGCTGTGATAGAATCTGTTGTAAGCCAACGTTGCCGTCGTTGCGCACCCATTCCCGCGCTCGCTTACTGACCACAATGTTGTGCAAATCTTTTAAGCGAATGCCGGCGCTGGCATCGCTCATGGTTGGGTCAATGCTTTCCTGGCAAATAAGACGATTTAACAGGTGGACTTCACTGTGTTCATAGGAGATGTAAAAAGCATAGGTTGCTTCATTTAAGGCCAAATTACGGGCCATTTGCAGGGCGGTGATGGTTTTGCCGATACCCTGAGCACCACCCAGCAAAACCAGCTCGGTGCGGCGCAGACCGCCGCCAATCAAGCGGTCAAGCTGATCAAAGCCGGTGGGCACAGGCAGGTACTCGTCAAGCTCACCCTGCACTACCATGCGATCAGCTTCCTTTAAAACCTGGCTTAAACTACGGGGGGCAGGGCCGCCCGTCCGGCGTTGAGCTGCCCCGCGAGGCACCCGCGGGGGGGCAGGTTGTTCCGGGGCCGACGGTGATGGGGGGGCTTGCGGTGTTGATGGGGGCCGCGGTTGCAGCGGTTGAAGCGGCCGCTGCTGGGCTGACGGTTGTGGTTGTTGTGGCATAGGTTTATCCGGCGAGACTGACATAGTTTCCCCTATTCAGGTCATAAAAGATTTATCATTAGGACGCTAACAGACCCTCTGTCCTACTCCCTAACCTCCCATGGACAAAGGGCCTCCTCATTCCAGATAAATCTTAAAATCTCGATATCGCTGTCATTATACCAGATAGCCACACTCAAAACAACTTGCTTGCGTAGGTGATAAGTCCTACCAAGGTTTAGGGTAAGAAGAAGGAAAGAATGCATCCCTTTGTAACCCTGGCTTACCAGGCCATCGAAACCTATCTCACCACCGGTCAGATGATGACTCTACCAATGCCGCTGCCGCCCGACATGGTTGAACCGGGCGCGGTCTTTGTCTCGCTGCATTTAGCCGATGGCCGGCTGCGCGGCTGCCGCGGGACCATCACCCCTACCCAGCCCACCCTGGCTGAAGCCATTATCCACACCGCCATTGCCTCGGCCACCGACGACCCTCGCTTCCCGCCCATGACTGCTCCGGAATTACCGGGTTTGCAGGTTAAGGTAGATATCCTCAGCCCCCTGGAGCCGGTGGCCGACATCGAACAGTTGGATGAAAAAGTCTACGGCGTATTTATTCAGGCCGGCTACCGCCGGGCGCTCCTGCTGCCGGATATCCCTTCTGTTGACAGCGTTCCCCGCCAATTAGAACTCGTGCGGCGCAAAGCCGGCCTCCTGCCGCAGGAGCCGGCCGAACTTTACCGTTTTACCGTGAAACGGTATCAATAAGAGCGTTTTGTTAGCAGAAAGAGGAATGTGAAATTAATGCAGACTCGTGTTCGACGACCTTACGAAAAAAAGATGATAACCAGACGGGGCGCTTTGGTTTTTGGCCTGGGCCTGGGTGCTTTGCTGGCCATCGTGGCCCTGGGCGTAGCCCTGGCGATGCCGGCCCTCAGCCCTCGTCTTGATAATATGATTTACCGCGCCCGCAGCTACTACCGCAAAATGATGCCTCATCCCGAATATCTGCCGACGCCGGCGCCGACTGTCCCTGTTATCGCTGCGGCTGCGACAGTGACGCCGGTTAAGGCAGAGCAAGTTCAACTTAATCCGACGGCAACCCCGCTCCCGCCTACGGCTGTACCAACCCTGGCGGTTTCGGCAACCACTCCTGCGCCGTTGGCGTCTCCTTCTCCCACCGCTGTGCCGCCGACGCCCATCCCTACCGTCGCGCTGGCATCGGTCAGCCCAAAAATTCAGTTGAGCGGTTTTACCCACCAGTGGCAAACCTGGAACAACTGTGGTCCGGCCACCATCACCATGAATATGAGTTACTATGGCCGCCCCGAAACCCAGGTAGAGGCGGCTAAATTCCTCAAGCCCAACCGGGATGATAAAAACGTCAGTCCGGAGGAACTGGCTGCTTTCGCCCGCACGACCGGCCTCGAAGCGATAGTCCGCCGTGGCGGCTCGATGGATCAGCTCAAACTTCTCTTGAGCAATAACCTGCCTGTTTTGGTTGAAACCTGGCTGGTGCATGATGGCGACAGCCTGGGCCACTATCGCCTCTTCATCGGCTACGACGACGCGACCGGCCAGTTTAGCGCCTTCGACTCGCTGAATGGCCCGGATGTTAAAGTTGGTTACGAGGCGTTTGATGCGGATTGGCGCGTCTTCAATCGGACCTATATCGTCGTCTATCCGCCGGAACAAGCCGAAAAGGTGGCGGCGATCATCGGCCCGGATATGGACGACAAGGCGATGTATGAGCGCATCTTGAACCAGGCGGAGGCTGAGGTTAAGGCCAAGCCGGACGACCCCATTGCCTATTTTAATCAAGGGGATGCCCTGACTTTTCTGGGGCGCTTTCAGGAAGCGGTGGTCGCCTTTGACCGGGCGCGGCAACTGGGCTTGCACTGGCGGCGGCTGTGGTATCAATTTACCCCGTTTGAAGCTTACTATGCCGCCGGGCGCTACCAGGATGTCCTGGACCTGACCCAGGCCACTATCAAGGGGGCGGGCGGCCTGGAAGAAGCTTATTACTATCGCGGCCTGGCTTTGCAAGCGACCGGCCAGCCTGGGGCCGAGCAGGAATTTCAGGCGGCCGTAGAATACAATCCTAACTTTACCCCCGCCGCCGAAGCCCTGAGTGGCGTGGCGGGAGGAGGCTAATTTGTGGTACTTCCGCAGCCCTGAAATCGTTTTTGGGCCCGATGCGCTCGATCATTTAAGCCAAATAACCGGGCAGCGGGCTTTTATTGTCACCGATGCCATGCTGGTCAAACTGGGCCTGGCGCAGCGCGTCGAGGAGAAACTTAAGGCAGCAGGCATCGCCAGTGAAGTTTTCAGCGAGGTGGAGGCTGAGCCGGCCATTGCCACCATCCAGCGCGGCGCGGCGGCGATGACCGTCTACCAACCGGATTGGGTGGTTGGGCTGGGCGGGGGTTCGGCGCTGGATGCGGCCAAAGCGATGTGGATATTGTATGAGAACCCGCAAATCAATATTTTGGCTGTTAATCCGCTCGAGCCGCTTTGCCTGCGCCAAAAAGCTAAAATGATTGCCATCAGCGCCACCAGCGGCACCGGAGCCGAAGTAACCTGGGGAATTGTGTTGACCGATCCTGAGGACCAGCGCAAGGTAGCGGTCGGCTCACCGCAGAATACGCCTGATATTGCCATTGTTGATCCCTCCCTGGCGGTCAGCATGCCTCCCCGGCTCACCGCCGATACCGGCATGGATGCGCTGACCCACGCCATTGAAGGTTATACCTCCACCTGGAACAACGATTTTGCCGATGGCCTGTGTCTGAAGGCTATTCAACTTATCTTTGAATACCTGCCGCGCGCCGTGAGCGATGGAACCGATGTGGAAGCCCGCGAAAAGATGCATAACGCCGCGGCTATTGCCGGTCTCGGCTTTATCAATTCGATGTGTTCGCTGGCGCATGCCCTGGGTCACAGTTTAGGCGCTGTTTACAATTTGCCGCACGGGCGCACGGTTGGCCTATTTTTACCCTATACGATCCAGTTCAACAGCCGGGGTGATGAACAGCCGCGCTATCATGAGATTGCCGCTTTTTTGGGCCTGCCGGCAGCCACCCCTCAGCAAGGCGCAGATAGTTTGGTGCAGGCTATTCGCCGGCTGGCGACGAAGATCGAACAACCGCTGTCTATCCGGCAGGCCGCCGAAATTTTACCCGCCGAATGGGAAGAAAGTCTGGGCAAATTGGTGGAAAATGCCGAAAGTGACACCCAAATTATTACCGCTTTACGCTCGCCCAGTGGTGAGGATATCCGCAACCTCTTTCTGTACGCCTACCAGGGTCAAGATGTAGATTGGTAAGCAGGTAGACGGTAAACAGTAGACGGCCTGCACTTGCGTGAGGCGAGTGTAGACAGGGGAAAATTTTTCGCAACTGTCTACTGACTTCTGATTACTGACTACTGGTTACTAACCTCTGACTTCTGACTGCTGTCACAAGGACCTGAGACTTGATTCTAATTACCGGAGCGACAGGGTTTTTGGGGCGAAACTTGTGCGAGTATTTAGCCAGCCAGGGTTATCGGCTGCGAGCGCTGGCCCGCCCAACCAGTGAAATTTCTTTTCTGGAAGCGTTGGGAATTGAAATCGCCCGAGGGGATGTGACCGATGCGGCCTCAGTAAAAGCTGCGATGCAGGGCTGCCAATACGTGGTCCATGCCGCCGCTCATTTTCGTTTGTGGGGACCGCCTGACCTTTTTATCAAAACCAATGTGGAGGGAACACGCCACGTTTTAGCCGCCGCGCTGGCGGCTGGGGTTGAGAAATTTATTCATATCAGCACCATCATTGTGGTCGGGCCCCAGAAGCCGGGCGTGATTATTACCGAAGAAACGCCCTGCCTGCCCTATCCCACCGACAACTACGCTAAAACCAAATTTCACGGGGAGCGGCTGGTCCAGGCTTATGGTGATAAAGGGCTGCCGGTCGTGACGTTGCGCCTGGGGGCGCTCTATGGGCCGCACGGTCATTACGCTTTTAATCGCCTCTTTTTTGAGGAGTTTCTCCATAACTGGCGGGTACAAGTGCATCAGGGCCGGCATTTTATCTTTCCCTGCTATGTCGGGGATGCGGCTAAGGCTATCGAAGCCGCCTTGAAGCGGGGCCGGGTGGGGCAGGTTTATAACATTTCCAACCCAAGCATTTCTCATAAGGAGGCCAATTTTATTGTAAGCTGCCTGGCTCATCGGAGCAGTTGGCGGGTCAATTTTCCGGGTTGGATGATGATTGAGTTTTCCAAGTTTTTGGAACTGGTCGCTTTTTTTACCAAGCGCGAACCTTTCTACCCCAAAAATCTGGAACCCTATGTTTTTAACGATTGGATTGTTGACTTTAGCAAAGCCCAGCGCGAGTTAGGGTTTGTTCCCTCTTCCTTTACCGAAGGAGCGCAGCGCACGCTGGAGTGGTATCATTCAATTGGCTACGTGTAACAGGGTAGCAAGGTAGCAGGTCGCAAATATCAGCTCATGCTACGCTGCACCCTGTTACCTGGTACTTTGCGATCTGCTACTTGTTTCTTGTCTTCGCCAGCCACCCCAGCAGAGCCAGAGTCAGGCCGGCCAGCACGGCCAGGGCAACCAATTTAAAGAGGCGATCTTCGATGAGCAGGGCCAACAGGCCAAAGGCGGCGCAGAAGGAATAATAGAGCAGCACAATTTGGCGCTGGCTAAAACCCAGGTTGAGCAGACGATAATGCAGATGGTCGCGCCCAGCCGCAGCCGGATTGCCGCGCAGCCGCCAGCGTTGAATAATCAACCAGAGGACATCCAGAATGGGGATGCCCAGCACCAATAAGGCTGTCGCTACCTTAGCCGGGGCCAAAATAGAAAGCGAGGCCAGGGCAAAACCCAGCAGCATACTGCCGCTGCTGCCCATAAAAATACGGGCCGGCTGGAAGTTGAAGGGCAAAAAGCCCAGGCAGGCCGCAGCCAGGGCCAGGGGAAAGAGGGCGACAATCGTCTGCCCCAGGCTGTAGGCATGTATGGCAAAAAGCAGGCTGGCAATCGCGGCTACGCCGGCAGCCAGACCATCCAGGCCATCCAGCCAGTTGACCGTGTTGATCATGCCCATAATCCAAAAAATAGTCAAGGGATAAGTGATCCAGAGCGGAAAAACTGTATAGCCGCGGATGGGTAGAGTCACTCGTTCGACAATAATATCAAAGCTAATGGCAATCAAGGCTGCGCCAAATTGCACGGCAAATTGGGGCCAGGCGGGCAGTTCGCGCCAATCATCCCAGAGGCCAAACAGAAAAACAAAGACACTGCCGGTCAGCACTCCCGTCAACAGCTTGTGGTCTTCCGCCCCGATGGGCGGCCAAAGGCTGAAGGCGCTCAATACAAAGACCAGCAGCCCTGCCCCTACAAAACCGGCAAACAAGGCTATTCCCCCGGTGCGCGGCACTTCGCCCTGGTGCGCTCGCCGCCCACCGGGACGGTCGGTTAGCCGCAGCCGGCGGCCCAGCCTGGCGCTCAGCGGGGTCATCACCAGTGCCAGCATAAACGCGGTGATAAAGACAACCAGGTAGCTCATCGGAATGAGCATAAGAGCATCAGCAGAAATGAGCAAATTTTAGATTAAAATACCGTCTACTATTTTCTTAGGAGCAGCTTATGAAAACCGTTCTGATACTACGCCACGCTAAATCAGATTGGGGCACGGCGGGCCAGGCGGATTTTGACCGGCCCCTGGCCAAACGAGGCTTGGAAGATGCACCGCGTATGGGTGAGGTTCTCGGACGCTTTGCCTGTGTGCCAGATAAGATTCTTTCGTCGCCGGCGCAGCGGGCCAAACAGACAGCCGAACTGGTGGCTAAAGCCTGCGGCTACCATAAAGCCATTCAGTGGGAAAACTCTTTCTACGAAGGAGGCAGCCCTGACTTGATTACTGCTTTGCAGCAACTTTCCCCAACCGTGGAGCGGGTACTGTTAATCGGACACAATCCTGTTCTGGAGGATACGGTCGCTGACCTGTGCGCCGCGGACGGTGCGGAAGGCGATAGCTGGGCCATTAAAATTCCTACCGCCGGGCTGATTTGTCTGAGTTTTGAGATAAGCGACTGGGCCGAACTGCGACCCGGTGATGGCGCGCTCCACTGGTTTATTATCCCTAAGCTGGTGAAAGCCCTGACCTGAGCAAAAATGATGAGGCGAGGAAGCGGTTAATTGCCTCCTCGCCTCGTCGCGCCCGTCATCCCCACCGCGCATAGAGAGAGGTAATTTCAAAGTGTTGATGACCTCTCCATTATAATCAGTTATGTCAATCTACGCAACGTTGCTTCTAAAAATTCTAAGATAATCCCCCACAACTCTCTATTTTATGTTATACTATTCCTATTCAAACTCATACCTGACACCAGGACGTGAAAGGAAATCCCATGTTCAACCTTACTTTGGGACGGGCCGAGTGTGGGCACTTTGACTGCGCGGCGCAGAGAGAGTGGCTGGTGACAAATGGGCTGGGCGGCTATGCCTCCAGCACTGTCAGCGGGGCCAATACCCGCCGCTATCATGGGCTGCTGGTGGCGGCGCTGCGCCCCCCCCTGGAACGAACCGTGATGGTAGCCAAAATTGATGCCCTGGCTCACTATGATGGCGATGGCAAAGTCTATCCCCTGGCCACAAATGAGTACACCAGCAATACCATTGATCCGCGCGGCTACCGCTACATCGAGGCGTTTCACTTGGAAGGATTGATCCCGGTCTGGGTCTATGCCCTGGCCGACGCCCGGCTGGAGCAGCGGGTCTGGATGGCTCACGGCCACAATACCACTTATCTCACTTACACCCTGGTCCGGGCCAGCGACAGCCTGTGGCTAAAATTAACCCCCTTTTGCACGTATCGAGATTATCACAGCCACCAGCGGGGCGGCTGGCAGCCGGAAGTCATCGGCATCAAGGGCGGCTTTGAAATCCGGGCTTCCACCGGCACCCAACCCTACCGGATTGTGGCCGACCGGGGACGGGTGGGCCTCAACGGTGAGTGGTATTGGAATTTCCGGCACCGGGAAGAAAAACAGCGCGGCCTGGACGAGGTTGAGGATTTGTATATGCCGGGCTATATTAATGTCACACTTTATCCTGGCGAGACCCTGACCGTGATTTGTTCTACGGAGCCGGTCGAGCCGCATGCCGGCGTTGAGGCGCTGGAACAGGAACGGCAGCGCCAGGCCGCCTTGCAGCAAAACTGTCCCCCCGGTGAGCCGACCTGGATTAGTCACCTGGCCCTGGTCGCCGACCAATTTATTGTCCAACGCTGGCCGGCCTCCTCACGTACAGCGCCTCCTGTAGATACCTCACCGCCGGAGACGGGCACAACTGTGATTGCCGGTTATCCCTGGTTTGGCGATTGGGGCCGCGATACGATGATTGCCCTGCCCGGGCTGACTCTCGTTACCGGGCGACCTGCGCTTGCCGCCGATATTCTGCGCACCTTTGCCCGCTATGTTAGCCACGGCATGCTGCCTAATCGCTTTCCCGATACCAGTTCTCTGCCGGATTATAACGCCGTTGACGCAACCCTGTGGTATTTTTATGCCCTCCACCAATATCTGCGCTGCACCCACGACCTGGCCCTGGCCCAAGAACTATTTCCTCTCCTGGCTGAAATTATTGAGCGGCACCGGCAAGGAACGCGCTACAACATCTACGTTGACCCGCTGGATGGGCTGCTCTATGCCGGCGAGCCAGGTTTGCAGCTCACCTGGATGGATGCCAAAGTGGGTAATTGGGTGGTCACGCCGCGTATCGGTAAGCCGGTCGAGATCAATGCCTTATGGCATAACGCCCTGCGAGTCATGGCCGACCTTTCCCAACAGTTGGGCCAGGCGAAGGCAGCCGACGATTACTCCAGGCGGGCTGACTTTGTGGCGACTCAGTTTCGACGGCGCTTCTGGTTTGAGGCGGGAGAGTACCTTTATGATGTGATTGATGGGCCGGTGGGAGAACTTGGCCCCGATGGCAAACGTTATGATGATAGCCTGCGTCCCAACCAGATTCTGGCCGTCTCGCTGCCGTTTCCATTGTTGAGCGGGGTTCAGGCTAAAGCAGTGGTTGATATCTGTGCGCTGCACCTTGTCACCTCCAACGGCCTGCGCACGCTGGCTGTTGAAGACCCCGCTTATACCCGGCGCTGTAAGGGCGATGCCCTGCAGCGGGACAGCGCCGTCCACCAGGGCACGGCCTGGGCCTGGCTGCTGGGTCCTTTTGTCACAGCTCATCATCGGGTTTACGGCCAGCCGGAGCTGGCCCGCTCTTTTTTAACCGGGCTGGAACCGCATCTGACCGAGGCCGGTTTAGGCTCCATCAGTGAGACGTTTGATGGCGACCCGCCTTACAATCCGCGCGGCTGTCCAAGCCGGGCCTGGAGTGTCGCCGAAGTGCTGCGCGCGTGGCGAGAAACGCAATGACACATCGTGAGAGACACTTTTACGTTTTGATTGAGGATGCTATAATTTATCTATCTTCCCCAGGAGCAGGCCGATGAGCACCGAGTGGAGCAAACCAACCAAATACATCGTAGGTGTGGGCTTAACCTTGTTTGGATTGTATGTGCTTTATTTAAGCCAGGACACGCTCACCCTGCTCATTCTGGCGGCGCTCATTGCTTTTTTACTGACGCCGCTGATTAACTTTATGCATTTGGACCTCAAGCTGCCGCGAGGATTGGCGGTGCTTTTGGCTTACCTTTTTCTTGTTCTGTTTTTCTTGCTAACGCCGCTGGTCTTGTTGCCGCCAATTATTGATGGATTTCAAGTGCTGGCCGGTATTGATTACCAAATTTTGCTTGATCAGGCGTTGAACTGGTTTAAAGATACCCTCCTTTATCTCAGCACCGCCGACGTCCACATTTTTGGCATTCCCATTGACCTGTCCGGGATCGTCAACCCGGCTTTGCAAAATCTCCAGGCGACTGGCCCTACCGCGTTGAAACTGCCTTCGCTGCAAAGCCTCATTGACCCCCTCAGTTCAGCCGCGACGATCACTTACGGCGTCGCCACCAGCGTGGCAGGAACCGTGGTGACCGGGGCAATCAGTATTATTTTCACCCTCTTTTTCGCCATTTATATGAGCATTGACTCTCATAAATTCCGGCCCTGGTTCCTAAGCCTTATCCCTGACCCTTATCGCCCGGAGTTGGCCCAATTGCTCGAGCGGCTGCGCCGCATCTGGCGGGCCTATTTTAGAGGGCAGTTAATCCTGATGATAAGCATCGGCATGCTGACCTGGGTGGGTAATACGATCCTCGGCCTGCCGGGAGCGTTTGCCCTGGCTTTTATTGCCGGGGTCATGGAACTTATCCCTAACCTGGGCCCCTTTTTGGCCGCAGTTCCGGCAGTCATCGTGGCCTTAATTCAAGGTTCCACCAATTTTGATCTGAATAATTTTTATTTTGCACTGATAGTCATCGGTTTTTATTGGGCCGTGCAAGTGACGGAAAATAATTTGATTGTGCCCCGGGTATTGGGTGAGGCAGTCGAACTGCCCCCGCTGGTGGTGATGATTGGAGTTTTTATCGGGGCCAGTGTGGCCGGCATTATAGGGGCGCTGCTGGCCGCACCCGTGATTGCTTCAACCCGCGAAGTTTTAAATTATCTGTGGGCCAAAATGTTAGGACGAGACCCTTTTCCACCCCAGCCCGTCGAGATTGCGTCGCCCAGGCCGTCAACGCGAGAGCAACTTAGGATATTACTGGCTAACGTACAAAAAGTCTTGAGCAGCCGGTCAAAGTTGCCGGCCGGTGAAAAAAGTCAAGCAGAGGCTCCGGAAAATCAGCCCTGAATATGAGACCGCAGAGATTTCAAAAGTTGGGACAATCCCAGGCCCAACAAAATGCTTGACTGTAAGCTCCAGCTAAGCTATATTACTCACTATCCTGACCACGCTAGAGGAGATGGATGGCCCAAAACTCGGACAACGGCTCTAAAAAGCCTAAAAAGCAAGAACAGGCAACCACAGTTTTGTTTATTCGCCACGGCGAAAATGAATGGACCGAGAGTCATAAATTGGCCGGGAGAACACCCGGAGTCCACTTAAATGAGTATGGTCGGCAGCAGGCCGAAGCGCTGGGCAAGCGGCTGGCTGAGGCTAAATTGAGCGCCATTTATGCCAGTCCCCTGGAGCGAACCATGGAAACAGCGCAGGCTATCGCCCAGCACCACCAGCAGTTAGAGGTTAAAGCGTATCCGGGCTTGATTGAAGTAGATTATGGGGAGTGGACCGGCGAACCCATTAAAGTACTGGCCAAAACCAAAGCCTGGCCGGTCATCCAGGCCTATCCCACCGGAGCCAGTTTTCCGGGTGGGGAAACCATGTTTGCCATGCAGGCGCGCTGTATCCAAGAGGTCAATCGTTTGGTTACCTGCCACCCTGGGGAAACTATTGCCCTGGTGGGGCACGCCGACCTGATTAAAGCAGCCGTAGCTCATTACCTGGGCACTCACTTTGATTTATTTCAGCGCATTGTGATCAGCACTGCTTCTATTACGGCCATCAGCTTTGGTATGATGGGGCCGCGGGTTTTAGTCGTCAATGATACCAGCCATAACCCGCCCCGCCCGAAACCGCAAGGCAAGAAGGCTGGTAAACAAAAGGGAAATAATTAATCATGGCAGGTGAACTCGTGGATTTCAATCCGGTTTCACGTATTACAATTGGGAGTGTTGGACCGCCCGGACAGCGGATCTTTTTATTACAGGCAAATCAGGGCACGGCAATGATTACTCTGAAGCTAGAAAAAGAACAGGCGATGGTTCTGGCTTCCAGCGTTATTGAGCTGCTCGAAGAGCTGGACGAAAAGTACCCCCGGACCCAATCCAAATTTGACAAACCCCTTACCTCCGATTTAATGCTGCGCGAGCCAATGGAACCAGCCTTTGTGATTGGCCAGATCGGTCTGGGCTATGATCAAGAGCAAGATTTGGTAGTGTTAGTGGTGCAGGAGATTGAGTTTGAGGGCCTGGAAAAGCCGGCAACGGCTCGTTTTTGGACCACCCGCGCTCAAATTCAGGCCCTCAGCGACCATACCCTGGAGGTAGCTAGCAAGGGACGGCCTATTTGTCCCTTGTGCGACTCTCCAATGGACCCCGAAGGTCACTTCTGCCCCAGAAGCAATGGGCACGAAAAACCGTTATGGTCATAAAGAGAACGACCGGGCCAGAGAACATCCTGGCTCAGATTAAAGAAGTTCGCAATTTAAAGCGGGCTGGCGCCGAGCTATATTCCTCGCTTCAGGAGAACGAACAGATTCTCTGCAATTTGCTAAAAGGTCAGATGGAACTCCAGGGGTTAATGCCCTGGAGTTCCAATTACACCTTTCTGGTTAGCTTGAAGCAGACCAAAGAGCAAAGCAACCTGCTTGGCATTTACAAACCCTGCCAGGGCGAGCGGCCGCTGTGGGATTTTCCAGATCAAACGCTCTGCCAGCGCGAATTCGCCAGCTACCTGGTGAGCCAGGCGTTGGGTTGGCCCAATATTCCGACCACCGTTCTCCGAGATGGCCCGCACGGCCCGGGGTCAGTCCAGCTTTTTATTGACGCCGAATATGAGGCGCATTATTTTAATATGCGGGATAATTCGACGCTCAACGAAGAGTTCCGGCGGGTAGCCCTGTTTGATTTTATCGTCAACAATGCTGACCGCAAAGGGGGACACTGTCTCAAGGCTAAAGATGGCCGGCTATGGGTCATTGACCACGGGCTGACTTTTCATACCGACTTTAAGTTGCGCACGGTCATTTGGGAATATTGCGACGAGGATATTCCAACGTCTTTGTTGAAAGATTTGGAGCAGCTCCAGAGTCATCTGGGGGAGTCATCAAAACTGTGCCAAATTCTGGCTCAGTTTATCAGCCTGCGGGAGGTTCAAGCCTTTAAGAAGCGAATTGGCCGATTAATTGCCGCCGGTCGTCTGCCGGAGCTGCATCCGGGGCGGAATATTCCCTTCCCGCCGGTGTAGCTCTATTTTTTATCGAATGGGAATAGAAATTCCCCCCGCCAACACCTGGACTGGCTCGATGAGCACCGCCGGGAACAAGCCCAGCAAAATCGTGGTCGCCGACAGCAGGATAATCAAACCTAACAGCAGCGGCGGTTCCTGGACGGTAAAGACAACCGCGGACTTGGCGCTTGATTTAAGCGTGCTTTTGGCAAAGCGGCGAGGTAACAAGGTGGACCGAAATCCACGCAGATAACCCAGGGCCACACCTAATCCAGCCAGGGCCACCAAAACCGAGCCGCGTGGCTCAACTTCGGCCAGCAAACGCAACAACTGCCAGTGGGGCGCAAAACCAGCCGTAAAAGGAACGCCGGCCAGGGTTAATCCGCCCAAAATGAGACCAGCCGTAGCGATAGGCATCTGCTGGGCCACTTCTCGCAGCTCGGCAAAGCCATCACTGCCGGCCCGCACGCGGATCGCCGACGCGCTGGCGGCAATCAGGGTCAGGGCCAGCGCCCGCACGATTAAACTGACCAGAATGGTAATCACTCCGGCCGGTCCCCCCAGACCCAATGCCACCAGGGTACACCCCAAATCGTAAAGGGCGGCATAGCCCATCAACTCGCTAAAGCCGCGCTGCACCGCGGCCAGGATGCCACTCAGGAGCGCGGTGGCCAATCCACCCATGATGATTGCCTGGACTGCCTGGGGCGAGTCAACCAGCCACGGAAAATCGGTCAGCAGGTGAATCATGGTGGTGAAGGCAATAATGGGGAAAGCAATGAAGACAAAGGCGGCTGTAGCCGGGGCCGCCTCCGCCGAGGTGGTCGTCAACCAGCTATGAAACGGGACGACAGCCAACCACAGGGCAAAACCAAAGCCAATGAGCAGGGTTGTTTGCTCCAAGTTACCGTTGGTTTGTAAGCCGCCGCTCAGTTGATAAAAATCAATCCGCCAGGCTGCCAGCAAAAACAGGGGGGTCGCCAGGGATAAGAGCACTAAAAACCGTAAAGCGGCGCGCGTGGAGTCGACCCGTGTACCCTGAATCACAAAGACCGTTAAAATGACCGCCACTTCGATGAGGATGGCCACAATACCCACATGGCGGGAGAGACTTGCTGCTCCAAAAAGCCCTAAAATAGCCAAACCGACAGGGTAAAAGGTGCGGTTATCGCTCCAGCTAACCCCGGCGGCGGGAACGCCGCTTCTGTGCTTTGGGCGCACTTTGGGTAAGAACGTCGGTATTAAAAAGAGCAGAGCCGTGGTGGCAAAGAGCAGCGAGAGCGTGATTTGAGAGAGATGGTCTAATTCAACGTTGCGCCCCAAAAAATTGAAGATGATGCCGGTAGGCAGGCGGGTCACCCACCAAGCCGAAAGCAGCGCCACCAGGGCCGCCAGAACCGCCCCTGTCCCTACCCGTCGCAGCAGGTAGACAATGGGCACAGCTCCAATCGGCAGGGCAATCAGCCAGAAAGCCTGGGGTATCACAGTTCCTCCTCCGGTCTGGCCCCTTTGGCGATAATCAGATAGCCAATTGCCAGCGCAATCAGGAGATTGACCGCGCCCCACAGCCCGGTCATCATCAGGCTTTTTTCCAGGGTGGTGTAGTACAAATCGAAGCCGGTTAAAACGGTAAACAGGCCATGCCCCACCCGCATGGGGTCTTCGGTCAGGATAAGCGTGACCAATCCGGCCAAAACCAGCCAGTAGACAGCGGTGGTTACATTAAGCGATAAATTCGGCAGAGCAAAAGTGCCGCTCAGGGTCGTCGTCACGATAATCATCAGCGCCACGGCCAAAATTCTAAAGGTGAAGCCGGTTGCCGCCGGGGCTCGCCGCCGCTCTCGCCCCAGCAGGAGTGAGGTTAAGGAGAAATTTTGCCACCAGCGGCTGAACCCCTGGCCTTTCTCGGCGAAGGGCGAAAAAAGAGAGAGGCGGGTCGAAACCTGGCGGGCCGATAAAAAAAGGATGGGGCAGATAAAGGCGCCAATCATTACCTTTAAGGCGGCGATGTCGGGCCGAACCAGGCGGGATAGGATCAGTCCCGCCAAAATGTACTGAGCCAGCAAGGCCAAAATCAACGTTCGCCAGTCGCGCGCAACCAGGATGATCCCGGCGGTGATAAACAGGCCCAGCAAAGCCCATTCTTGTGTTAAAAATTGTAAACGAGCTAAAATCTCCGGTAAGGTTGGCATAGAAAAAAAATAAAGCCTCAAGCCCCCAGTAAAATAATTAAAATACCGACCAGGGCAGCGAACATGGCCCACCCCATATAATGTTGGCCTTCCAAAACGATGCGTATGAGCAAGATAAACTTCCCCAGCCAGTTGAGCAAAGCCGCCCACCAGGGTAATAGCCAACCCAGCCCGGCAAACTCGGCCAGGCCGGTTGGGTCAATCCTGAGCCGGGGGATAAGCTGCGATCTAAAATAGCCTAGTCCAAACGCGCCAATAAGGGTTACACCCAGCGCGCCGAAAACACCGGCCGGCTGCGCGAAGTTGGCCGGCGGTAAATTTGTCCGGGTGAGAGCCGAGAGAATCAAGGGGGCCAGTCCGGGGATAAGGAAAGGGACCATAGCGATAATGGCCACCATTGAGCGCCGCTCGCTGTGTTCGTCCCCTTGCCACAACCTCAGCCAATAGCGTACCAACCCACTCAAGACCAGTCCCTCGGCCAGAACGACTGCCAGCAGTAAGGTCGTATTCTCTCTCAACAGGAGCGTCTGGTAGACAGTGGTTCGCGCCAGCCAGCCTAGCGAAAAGGGCAACCCGATTAAGGTGAGGGTCGCGGCTACAGCCGGAAGGTAAGGCCACGACCAGGCGCCTTCGCTGAGGCGAGGCTGTCCCAGGCGCGGGGTAATCCAGAGAATAACCACGCTCAGGATTAAGCCCACCGTGGAAGCTGTGACTGCTTCTTGACTCAACGGCACAACCAGCAGCAAGACAGCGGCCTCAACCAGCATCAGCCGGATCAACACCATGGGATGCTCATCCGTCAGCCACGCCAGCAGACTATTGAGCAATATAAAGATGACGACCGCCCAGGCGACTATCCCCATTAGCGGAGCGGTCATCACCCGGGCTGCCAGGTAAATACCGACCATCAACGACAGCCCTAAATAAGCCAGTCCCCCATAATCTTGCCAGCGGGTATGGGCGTTGGCCTCGATAAACGGGTACAGGCCCAGTCTCAACCAGAGGGCCAGCCCTGGCCACAGGCTTCCTGACCCGGCTTCTTGAGCAGGGGCCAGGCTGGCCAGCATCAGTGCGACAACACTGAATACGCCCAACAAGAGGCGGGCAATACTTAACTCGCGCTGGCCCCGCTGCAGCCAGTAAAACATGGTCAGCACGTCAAAGCCAAGCACGGTGTAAACCAGGGTCAACCCGTTGGCCGACACGAACAGGAAAGCCGTGCCCGCACCCAGAGCCAACCAGATCGCCAGGTCGCTGACATTTTCTTCACGCTTGGGGGGCGTAGGGATAATCAGGGGGGTGGCTAACGTAACTGCCAGCAAAATCAGCACGGTCAGCAGCAAAAAGGGCAGGCTCAGCGTATCGGCACGGATGGTCAGCGTAGTGACCGTTTCAGGGGTCGAGAAATCCCAGCCGGAAAGTAGCTCCAGGCCCTCACCGGCTGCATCTGTACCAAAGGTAAGCCGGACGCCCAGCACCGCTACCGCTGCCAGCCCAACCAGAACGGGCGCAGTCAGGGTGCGCAGCCCGGATTGTCTTTGCCAGCGCGGGGAAAACTGCAAAACCAGCAGCGGCAAAATGAAAGCGCCCAACAGCAAAACCACTGCCGGCGCCAGGGGTGAAAAGAAGGCTCCCAACATGAGGGTTTGAATTGTAGCACAAGCAGGCAAAAGACAAAAATAAGGCGTCTTGCGTCTTTCGTGCTGCGTTTGGGGTTACGAAGTGCCAGCCAGGCTGTCGCCCAGCCCTTTAGCAAAGGCCTCGACCAGGGTTGTTGCGCCCTGGCCCAAAATCTGCACCGCTCCCCGCGCCACCTGGTTCAACTGCTCCCGTTCCTTTTTGGTTAGCAGGTGATCCATCTCCTGCGCCCGCAACCACTCCTCAAAAGACACGTCGTCGCGCCGGACGGCCCGCACCAGTTCGTCGGCCAGCCACCAAAGCATGGCTTGCGGAGCAACGCGCCAGCCGCCGCGAACCTGTTCGTCTCGGATAATTAGACCGCATGAATCCAGGTCATCCAATTCCGGCCCAAAATCGCGCAGGCCGGCAATAAAGGCGTCGGTCAAAAACTCTCGCTGTGGCAGCAAATGAGCCGTGTGAGCCAACGCCACTGAAGTAAAAGCTTTGCGGGTCGCAGGCAGCCAGACCCGCCAGGTATCGGCAAAAAGCCACTTGTTCTCCCGATAGAGCCGCTGCCCCATCGCCCGGCGGCGATCCACCATTTCGGTCAGCCCATCTTCGTGTGCATCCCACATAGCCGCAGCCGCAGTTTGCAGCAGAAAGGGATGTCCCCCGGCCACAGCCCGAATAGCCCGCTTGTCCCACGAGTTAAAACAATCGCCGGCTCGATTCAGCAGTTCGGCTGTATCCTGTTCCGAGAAAGGTCCCAGGGTAATTTCGGCAAAAATGTTGAAATAGGGTGAGCAGGTAGGGTTGAATTCCTGTGTACGGGCGTTGAGTTGCGATAAGGGTAAGCGGCTGCCGATGACAAGCGCTAAAGCTCCTTCACTGCGCGAGGCTAACGAACGTAGGCCGCCAAAGAACTCGACGCTGTTGAGAACAGGATGGTTCAAAAGGGTATCGAATTCGTCCAGCAGCACTAGCAGCCGCCAGCCATCCTTTTTTAAGAGACGGAACAGAACTTCAAGGGTGAAAAGGCCGAATCCATTCTCTCGGCAGAGGAGGTACTGTTGGGCCAGCGGTTTATCCGGCTCCGCCTCCACCAGCCATTCGAGGCCGATGAGCGCCCGTTCCCAGAATTGGGCCGCAGTGAACTGCCCGCCCAATGCCTGCGTATCGAGATAGGCAAAGAGCAAGCGCTCTGCCTGTTCACCATAGTGTACCTGCCGCACCTCATGAGGTCCGGCCAGGTAATGCAACAGCGACGTTTTACCGGTGCGCGGCTCGCCGATAATCGCCGTAGATTGCCCGCCGCTCAAAATCCGGCCAATGACCCGCCGCAGGGGCTGGCGGCGATTGAAGAAGTGAGGCGAGTCTACCGGGTTGCCGTAGATGAAGGGGTTGAGATTCATTCCTGATTCGTTCCTCCCCAAGTTTCAAGATATTCTCAAAAGCCTGCTACCCAAACCAACTCCTGCCCAGCAGTGACGCAGGGCTTCACGGCAAGCGCTTGGCGTGTCAGCCTCAGACCGACCTTCCCCCGACGACGAGGTGAAGCAATAGCTGGTTGAACATCACCTTGCAAAGTACGGCTGATGCACATTTTGCTGCGTACTAACCAGAAACTGGCAGTTCAGTTATGTCGCCTTTCCACTCTACAGAGTCTGAACGCACCCACCCGTTTCTGCCGTCTAGCAAGTACACGAATACCCACTTCGCACCCCAGTCGCGGGCAACTGCAAACACGGATAACTTTTCTTTATCGCGTGGAATATGAATGCTCGGTTCTGTTCCAAGAAGACGAAGCTTCGGTTCTTCTTTACCAAATGGAAGAATGCCCGGTTCTGTTTGAGGAAATCGAGGGACATATGGCTTTGGTCGAGGAACAGGCATTATTCTCGAAATGTCGTTCGGTTCAGCTCGCACAGTCACGGAAGATATACTTATACCCACAATCGAAAAGATTGGTAAGGTGGTTACGTCATCTTCCCACCTCACAGAGTTTGAGGGTATCCATGCTTTTGTACCATCTGGTATCACCACGTATGTAAGATCTCCAACAAAACTGCGAGCAGTTGCTGTTACACGCTCACCCTTAAGAAGGGTTGATCGACTAAAAATGACAGCAGAAGGCCCTGGACTGGCAATTATTTCCTCCTCCTTTTCCATGTTACCTTCAATGTTACCTTCAATTTTGTTGCCTATTTCTCGGCTTAACATATCTTGTAGTAAGGTTCTCAGAGGCTTCTTCGTCTCTTCGTCAATTGGCAGCGGAGTCTCAGTTTCTTTATCGGTAGTCAATAAGGTTTCCCAATGTCTCCTCGTCACTTCCGCAACTGGCCGCTTCTGCAAAAACTGCTCCAGCGGTATTTCCCAACGCTTCCTCGTCTCTTCGTCAATCTGCAACGGGGTCTCGGTTTCTTTGTCGGCAGTCACCTCGGCTTCAATCACCTCAGCTTGCTGTCGAGTTTTTTTCTCAGTATCTAATTGCTTCTGCAGTGACTTTATCTGTTCTTCACGGGCCTTAATCTCGGACTGGGCCTTAGCCTCGGCTTGCTGCCGAGTCTTTTTCTCGGTATCTAATTGCGTCTGCAGCGATTTTATCTGCTCTTCATAGGCCTTAATCTCGGACTGGGCCTTAGTCTTAGCAGCTTGTTGAGCCTTTTTTACACGTTCCAATTGAGTCTGCACTTCGGCTACGTCAACACCGGTGAC
Organism: Chloroflexota bacterium; assembly: GCA_016860845.1. Next base: position 311,488 of record BOKF01000001.1, on the reverse strand, counting down.
AACCAGATGTAAATACCGTGTGGCTTCTCGGTAGCTCGGCTCAAGCTGGATTACTTCGATCAGCAACTTCTGCGCCGTTGCCCGATCATCGGCTAGCGCACCTAACGCTCGCTGATACAGATCATCCAGGCGAGTCTTGCGTTCCAGCAGATCCAGGTCGGGCAGGTTATCTTGTTCCTCGGGATAATCACTGTAAAGTTGTCGAGCCAAGTCCAAAGCGGTCTGGTATTTTTCTTCCTTATCCAGCCGGGCTACTTCTTGTCGTCTTGCTTCCCAACGACGGCGGCGAAGTTCTGTTTCAACCTGCTGAACTTTTTCCGACAGACCAATTCGTCGGTAAGCATCCAGGGCTGCTTCCAGGTCATCGGCAGCTAAGGCTTCGTCACCCCACTTTTGCCAAATACTGTGACGCCCATTGATGGCTTCAGGTTGATTTGGGTCCAGTTGCAGCACCCGCTCATACAAAGCCAGACGTTCTTCATCTTTCTTGGCATCCTGGGCCTGACGCAAAATCGTCTGCACCAAGCGCGGGCGAGCGGCGGCAGGATGATATGAATAGAGGCTTTCTAACAATTTTCGGGCCTCGACCACTTCCCCCTGAGCCAGTAAAAGTTCAGCCAACACCTGGTTCGCCCGCAAGTGGTTGGGGTTTAAACCAATGGCTTGGCGCAGCAGTTCGACCGCCGGTTGTAAACTACCTCCTTGATACAACCCACAAGCCGCCTGAAAGAGATTTTCGGCGACGGGCAGAATCTGATCTATTTCTTTCTGAACCAGGCGCAAAGGTTTGCGTTCGTCCAACCAACGGCGCAGCAATTCAACCTTGAAGTGATAGGCCTCTTCAACCGGCTCAATCAAATCCCATTCCTGCAACACTCGCGGGGCATCCTGTAATTCGTCAATCAGGATGCGCACGCCACCTTCAAGCAAACGTCGCTCCAATTCTTGTTGGCTAATCGGCACTGGGCCTGCCCCAGCCAAGGTTGAGGCCACCACCCGCTGAGCCGGTTTTAAACCATCCCACAGCCATTCCAAGGCGCTGGTAGCGCTGCGTAAGGCTGCGGGTGCTGCCGCTTCCACTTCGGCGGGCGAGACAGTGAGCAGTTCTTTTGGCTCATCCTGATAGGCTTGCTCCCAGATTTCCTGGCACAACTGCTGAGTTAAGAAAGGATGGCCACCGGTCAGAGCATAAACTTGAGCAACCGCCTCGTCGGACCAGTGTAAAGTATTATTACGTTCAGCCAGCCGGACCAAATTAGCTGTCTCTTCGGACGACATCAAGGATACAGAATGTGATTTTGCACTCTTAAAAATAGATAGAGTCAAACTGGACAAATCTTCGGGGCGACGGCCGATGACAAAGATAAATTGCAGGCGAGGGTCGAGCGAGAGGAGATTACGCAGATAGGGAAAGAACGCTGCACCCGCCTGGGCCTCACCAGGATTGTCCAAAACATCAAATTCATCGAAGAGGAGTACCAACGAGGTTTCAGTGGGAAGGTCAGCCAAAGCAGTGGGAATAAATTCCTCTCGAAAAATATGAGGCGTCGCTTCACCCCACGATTCAGGTGAGGGCAGCCCTAATTCGTGCGCTATACTGGCGGCTAGTTCCACTAAAACCTCACTTAATGGTTTAGCCGCTTTATCTTGTAGGTCAAAGTAAATGGGATGATACGGTCCCTGGTCAGGCAAGCGCGCGACCAATTCCTGTAACACCGAGGTCTTGCCAATGCGCCGCTGACCATACAGCACCAAAGCATTTTCGCTGGGGCTACGCAAAACTCGCAAGACCTCGCGTAACACATCAGTCCGGCCAATGAAGGCCTCGCCGCCGCCAACGGGATTTCCGGCAATGTAGGGATTGATTTTCATTATGTGTCTGTCCGTAATCGGTAAGGGTAGTAATCAATCTTTCCCCCATTACAGAGGGATGAAAAGAACCCGATCCTGAAACTCGTCTGCTTCCGTAATTTCCCACAGCAGAAACAGGTTTTCAATCACTTGGCCCAGAGGTGCGCCTCGTCGCAGCAGCAAAATTCCCGCTATATGGCTCCCGGCTTCAAAGTGAGCCTGTAAATGATCGGGCATCGTGCGCCGGTTATTGGTTACCAGGATATACCCTGTTTGCTCAATCCACTGTAACAAGTCCGGGTCAGAAGTACCTTTGGCCGGGGCGCTTGGTTGGCCGACCATAAGGATGTCCATTTTAGGGGACAAACGCAGTAATTGGTCCTGAATCGCATGAGGCACATGTTCATCCAGTAAAAAACGCAGCCGCTTCATTCCGGCGTCTCAGAATGATAATCTGCCCGTCTTTCAGCCATCAATACTGTTTGTTGGTAATTTTTAACTCGCTCTCTCAAACGTGAGGCCAACTCCGGCGGATTCCGATCATATTCTTGCTCCCTCTGCTTGTTATACTGCCGCCAGGATTCAAGATAGGCATCTATCCTGCTGCGATTGTGCAGGTAGTAGGTAACGGTGGCATACACTTGCTCAAGCGAGAGATTACGATACCGAGCAGCAATTTCCTCCGGGCTGGAGCCGGCTAAGTAATCATCCAGCACCGTCTCAATCCCAACCCGCGTTCCTTTGATACGAATATCGCCCTCACTCAAAAATTCAAAGTAGCTTTCTAATTCCATCGTTACCTCCATAAGATTTCCACTCAACCGGGGTCAGGCGCTTCATAAAGGGTCTCTCCTTGGGTCATGACACGCCGATAAAAATGGGTATGCAGCTTTTCCAACGGCTTTAAATCCACTTTGAACTCAGACAGCCGGTTGACTTCCGCCAGGATTGTAAAAAAATGGGCCGGGGCCAAACCGGCCACAGCTAAATCAATATCAGACTCAGCCGTAAACTGGTCTTTCACCAACGAACCAAAGAGGATAATTCGCTCCGCCCCATAATCATCGGGCAAGACCTGAACAATTCGTTGCAGGTCTTGCCAGGCTAATCGGGCTAAACGCTGATTTTCGCGGCGGCGCAGAGCTTGTTGTTGTTTCCAATAAGCAACAAAAGATTCTGACATACTATTACTGCCCTTACTCTGCAACTATTGTACAACCATTAGGATACAGCGTCAACGCCTTTTTGATTTTTCCGGTGGTCGGCGGTCAGTGATCGGCGGTCAAAAAAGAGCGCCCCTGGTTGAGAGAGACCAGGGGCGCAGTGGGGATGCGGTGTGTGGTTTTTGCCTGCCACACTCAGGCCATAGGAGGGTACTGGATATCAAAGGATAAGCTGATGCGAAGAGGCGAGGAAACGAGAACAAAACGATTCATCGCATCAGCGCGGCTTCGCCTCACGAAACCCGCCGGTTCTGCATGCGCTTGCGCAGAAAGGTCGGGACTTCCAAATCTTCGGGATCGTAGTTAGTTTCCCGGCGCGTCGAGTCTTCCCGGCTGAAAGCGGGTTCTCTGGTTTTGGGCGGCTGCGGGAAGGCAATGGTCTTGGTGGAGCTGATGGGTTCTTCCTTGCGCTTGCCGGCGACGTAAGGTTTGCGTTGGGCGACGCTGTCAAAGCCGGTAGCAATCAAGGTAATGCGCAGTTCATCGGATAGGCTCTCGTCAATGACCGCGCCAAAGATAATATTGGCGTCGGGGTGAGCCTTGCGCTTGATGATCTCGGCGGCCTCGTTGACTTCATACAGGCTGAGGTTAGGGCCGCTGGTAATATTGAAGAGAATGCCCTGCGCCCCGTCAATGGTCACGTCCAGCAGCGACGAGGAAACCGCGCTCTCGGCGGCGTCAACAGCCCGATTTTCGCCGGAGGCAATGCCGACCGCCATCAGCGAGGCGCCGCCGCCGCTCATAATCGCCCGCACATCGGCAAAGTCGAGGTTAATCAGGCCGGGCACGGTAATGAGTTCTGAAATACCCTGGATACCCTGGCGCAGCACGTCGTCGGCGGTGCGGAAGGCCTGGGTCATGCTGGCTCGTTTGTCCACAATTTCCAGCAGCCGGTCGTTGGGAATCACAATCAAGGTGTCTACCCGCTCTTTCAGAGCTTCGATGCCTTCCATGGCCAAATTCTGGCGGCGGCTGCCTTCAAAGCCAAACGGTTTAGTCACCACGCCGATAGTCAGGGCGCCGCTCTTGCGGGACAGCTCGGCAATGACCGGCGCAGCGCCGGTGCCGGTGCCGCCGCCCATGCCGCAGGTGACAAAGACCATATCAGCGCCGCGCAGCACTTCTTCCAAATCCTGGGAGGACTCTTCTGCCGCCTTGGCCCCCACTTCGGGGTTGCCGCCGGCTCCCAGGCCACGGGTCAGCTTGTCGCCAATGCGGATGCGCTGCGGCGCGTCGCTCATGAGCAGCGCCTGGGCATCGGTATTGACGCAGATAAAATCAACCCCACGTAAACCTTCGGCGATCATGCGGTTGACGGCATTGCTGCCGCCGCCGCCCACGCCGATAACTTTGATCTGGGCAAAATTTTCAGGTTGAACTGCATAACTTCCATTTTTCGACATGATTTCCTCCTATGAACCTACAGATGATAGTAGTCAGATGTCAGTAGTCAGATAAATTTGCGACCAACATCCTGCTATCTGGCTACCCCGGTAAAAATACTTTTAGCCAGCCTGGCATCTTCAATGAACTACCACTGGGTTGGTGATTGGCTCGCTGGGGCAGGTCGTGCTTAATGCCCCATTCCAGCAGCCCCACGCCGGTGGTAAAAGCCGGGCTTTGCAGCGTGTCCACCAGGCCGCGCAAATTCTGCGGCTCGCCGATCCGGGCAGGTAAGCCCATAATGTCGCGGGCCAAATCGCGTAATCCGGCCAGGTCGGCGGTGCCGCCACATAAAACCAGGCCCGCCGGGAGCAGGCCGTCGTAACCGCTCCGCTTGATCTCTTTCAGGACCATCTCCAGAATTTCTTCGGCCCGGGCTTCGATAATCTCCGACAAAAACTGGCGCGAAATATTCTGCTGGCCGTCCTCGCCAAACATATTGATTCTAACGGTCTCTTCGGGCATGAGGGTGTGGGGGAGGGCGTGACCGTACTTGATTTTAAGGTCCTCGGCGGTGCTGAACGGCGTGCGCAGCCCTACGGCGATGTCATTGGTCACCTGCTCACCGCCGGTGGGCAAAACCACGGTGTGCCAGATGCTGCCTTCGATAAAGATGGCGATATCGGTGGTGCCGCCGCCGATATCCACCAGCACCACGCCCATTTCCCGCTCGATGTCGGTCAAGGCGGCCTCACCGGAAGCCAGAGGTTCCAGCACCAACGCGTCAATTTGAATGCCGGCGTTCTGGACACACTTAATCAGGTTGCGGATGGAGGAGGTCGAGCCGGTCACAATATGGGCCTCGACTTCCAGCCGGTAGGCCTGCATACCCAGCGGGTCGCGCACCCCATCGTCGCCATCTACAGTAAAGCCGCGCGGGATAATGTGCAGGATCTCGCGGTTGTGCGGAATGTCAATCGCCCGCGCCTGCTCTAAAGCACGTTCGACATCCACCGGGCGGATGCCCCGCTCGCCCCGGCTGATGGCGACCACGCCGCGACTATTAATTGAGCTAATGTGCGCCCCGGCTAATCCAACGTAGGCGCTGGCAACAGCATAGCCGGAAGTCCGTTCGGCCCGGTGAATTGACTCTGTAATCGCCGCCGTTACCTCGCCAACATTGACCACCACGCCCTTGCGGATGCCCTTCGACGGGACCACCCCAACGCCGACGATGCGCATGGCATTCTCAGGAGGCGGGCTAACTTCAGCCACAAGGGTGCAGATTTTGGTAGTGCCTATATCCAAGGCCACAACTGTCCGATCCACCCTAGGCCTCCTCGCCCCTAATTGTCACAATCGGCAAATAAAGCCGGTAAGATGCAAAATTTAGTTTACCACAATATCTAGTATTTTGCAAGAGGTTTACCCACAACATATTGTGTATCTTCCTTAAAATTCTTGAACTTACCCCAGCCTCTGCTATCTTGCTTGTTTACTCAGCGCCTACCACCGGTTCGCCAGCCGCCTTACTGAGGTTGTGCCGGGCGGGGCGGCGGTGTTCTCAAAGGGTTCGCCCCAGGCTGCCCAATCTGGATGACCGAGGCCGGCTTGTAGACGGGTCGCAGCGGGTCACGCATGTCAATGTAAGCCGGGGTGATATTGCGTTCTTTCAAATCTGCCAGCAGGGCGGTTAGGACGACCAACTTGGCCTTGATTTCGCTGCCGCTGCCCATGTAGACCGGCCAGCCTTCGGGGGTAGCGACGGTGAGACCGCGCAGGCGCGAGTAGCGAATGACCGACACGTCCGGGGCCAGCACCCGCAGTGTTTGCGCCCCCTCGACGATGTTGGCATCAATCTGGTAGCCCGGCTCGAGGGGCTGGCGGTCGTCGTCAATAACCCGCAGCATGCCGGTCAGGTCCTCTTTGGGCGGCACGACGGTACCCTCCTGGTCAACCCACCAAAGTGTTTGGCCTGTCTGCCAGACCAATTCAGGCCGGCGTTCGCTCACTTCGATCACTACCCGCGCCGGCAGCGCCAGCGATACCGCCGCCGATTTAATATTGGGTAGGCTGGTAATCTTTTTAACCACTTCGCCCGGGTTGACCCAAAAAATGCTCTGGCGGTCAATACCGCTCATGGTATAGATTTCACGAGCCGACACGGCGATATTCCCCCGGATTTCAGCCGTACGCACAAAAAATATGGGCCGGGTAAAGAGCACATAGAGCACCCACCCCAGCAGCATCATAAGCAGCAGGCTGCTTAGTTTGACTCCCCGCGTCTGCCAAAAATTCAGCACCGGGGTAACGGTGAAGCGCGGTTGGAAAGCGGTTGCCTCGTAGCTGACCGCTTGTGTGCCCAGCCGCACCTCGGATCGGCGGCGTCGCTGCTTTTTGACCTTAAACATAGTTCCTTCGATCAGGAGTAGGGAGTAGGAAGTAGGGAGTAATCTACAACCTATACTCTGATACTTGCTACCTGCTACCCTGCTACTCTGCCTGCCTCACATCAAACGTCATTTGCGACTGCTGCTTGTCCGCGTGCCGCTCCAGGGCCAGTTCAATCAGGCGGTCAATCAGCTCGCTATAGCTTAGGCCGCTGGCAGCCCATAATTTGGGATACATACTGATCGGGGTAAAGCCCGGCATCGTATTGATCTCGTTGATAAAGACCTCACCGGTAGCTTTTTCCAGGAGCATGTCACAGCGGGCCAGGCCGGCGCAGTCCAGGGCCTTGAAGCTCATGATGGCCAGTTGCTGGACCAACTCGATGTATTCTTGACTCAAGGGAGCCGGAATGAGCAACTCTGATGTGCCGTCAATATATTTGGCGGCGTAACTGTAAAATTCGCGCGAAGGAATAATCTCGCCCGGCAGCGAGGCAATAGGATCATCGTTACCCAACACGCTGACCTCGATCTCGCGCGCGTCCAACCCCTGCTCGACAACCAGTTTGCGATCATAACGGACCGCATCTTCCAGTCCCATCCACAAATCCTCACGATTTTTGGCTTTATGGATGCCCACGCTGCTGCCCAGGTTGGCCGGTTTGACAAACATCGGGTAAGGGATAGCGGCCTCGCACTCGTCAATCACCGCTTGGGGATCTTTTTGCCACTGTCTCCGCAAAAAGGTCCGGTGGATCACAATCGGCAGCCCGTGTGCCCGAAAAATATCTTTGCAAACAGCCTTGTCCATCCCGGCCGCGCTGCCGAGAACTCCCGCGCCCACGTAGGGAATACCGACCAGTTCCAAAAAGCCCTGCACCGTACCATCTTCGCCAAAAGGACCGTGCAATACCGGAAAAACCACATCCAGCGGGCCGGTGGCGGAAATGGGTAAGGCCAGCGCATTCTCCACCGGTGCGGCATGGCCGGGTTCCGCTTTGGCCCCTGCTTCGATCACCGGATGCCCGGCGGCCGCGTCGAGCAACTGCTGGTGAATATCCCCGCCGGTCAACCACTGCCCGCTTTTAGTAATACCGATCGGCACGACTTCGTATTTATTCTTGTCCATCGCCTCCATGATGCCCTGGGCGGAGGTCAGGCTGACCTCGTGCTCGCCGCTCTGCCCGCCAAAAAGCACCCCGACGCGAAGTTTTCGACGCTTCTCAGAAAAACTCACAAAAACCTCTCGATGCGTGATGCGTGAAAGTTTAGGTCGTAAACCATTACGTATCACGTATCACGTATCACTCCATTTGACTAATTTCGATCCCGAAACTGCTTAGTTCCTCCAGTTCCTTGGTTCCTTTCTTCTTCTCCAACAACCTCGATTTCCAACTCCAATTTCACCCCAAACCTGACCTCAACCGTTTCCTGGGCTGTCTGGATTAAACCCATGACCTCTGTCGCCGTGGCCCCACCCAGATTTTGGAAAAAATTGGCGTGAAGGGGCGAAATCTGGGCCTGGCCGATTCTGTAACCTTTCAAGCCCGCCGCTTCAATCAACCGGCCGGCGTAATCGCCCGGCGGATTTTTAAACATACTGCCAATCGTTGCCCCGGGCGGCTGAGTAGCCTTGCGCCGGCGATTGAACTCATCCATGCGCGCTTTGACCTCGGCGACGGGAGCGGTAGTCAGGTGTAATTCTACTTGTAATACAATCCAACCTTCACTCTGACCACCAACCGCTGACTGCCGACCGCCAACCCTTGACTGTTGACTATTTCTTTTTAACCGCGAAGTACGGTAGCCATACTCAAACCACTCAACCGGCTGCCAGACTCGCTCTCCGGTAGGAGCGAGCAGTTCGGCCCGGCTGAGGTTGTGGGCCATATCGCTGCCGTAAGCGCCAGCATTGTTGACTACAGCCCCGCCGATCGTGCCCGGCACACCGACCGCCCACTCCAGTCCACTCAGGCCCCGCTTGGCGCAGCGGCGGGCCAGGTTAGGCAGGACTGCGCCGCTCTCGGCGATGATTTTAACCTCTCCCATCTTTTCCTTTTCAAAAGAGGGAAATTCGACCCGATTGGCTCGATTTTCGATGACCAGCCCGCGAATGCCGGCGTCGCTGATGAGCAAATTTGCCCCACCGCCGAGGATAAAGACGGGTACATGGTGCTGCCGGGCCAGGGTAACGGCGGTGACTAACTCATCCACACTCTCCACCGCCAGCCACACCTCGGCGGGACCGCCCAGCCGGAGCATGGTATGTCCCGCGAGGGGTTCATCCTGGCGCGGTCTATCCCCAAAAACAGCCGCCAGGGCCGCCATAAACGTTAAACGTTCAGCGTTCAACGTTGAAACGTCATTGTCAGGCGGCGGGCTCGATCTCATCCACTTCTTGCAGCTCACTCATAATCCGGTGAAGCATCGCCTGGCGGGCCGCTTTGGCGGCGGTCAAGGCTCTGAAACGAGCCGCTTCGGCGTGTTCTTCCGGGGTGAGGGCCGGCGCAGCAGTGATCCGAGGGGCGTGAGTTTTAGACTCGACCCTTTTGCCGGTAAAGCCATTTTGATTCTTGATTAACTTCAGTTTAGTTTCAGCCATTGTTTACTCCTAAATTTCAAATAAGAAAATAAAAATGTAACTGCTCAGGCTAAAGGTGACTGGCACTTGGTTAGCTCTAAGCTTCGCTGTTCTCAATCATCTTGCCAAAAGAGAAAAGTGCCAGTCACCTGAGTAGTAAGGCAACTCCAAGAAAATAATTATCCAAAGTCCGTGATACGTAATGCGTGATGCGTGATGGTATCCAGGCAAGATTTCTTACGCATCACGTAGCACGCATCAAGCCGGTGAGAACAATTGGATGATTTAAATCTTGGAACTGCCTAACTGTCTAATTTCTATATAATGAATGCCCCAACTTTTTTAATACTTCCTCTCCTATTAAATAACTATCCCCTGCCCCCATCGTCACCAGCACCGCCGGGGGAGCGAGATGGGTTGCCAGATAATCGGCGGCGGCGCTGACCGAGCCGAGGTAGCGGGCGTCGGGGTGACTCATGCGGGCCAGGATATCGCTGCTTTTGACCAGGCCCTGGTCGGTTTCACGAGAGGCAAAAATATCTACCAGGACCACGTGGTCGGCGTCGGTGAAGGCCTGGGCAAAGTCGTCGAGCAGGGCCAGGGTGCGGCTAAAGGTATGCGGCTGAAAAACCGCCCAGATCGGCCGGCCGGCAAAGCGCGACCGGGCCGCAGCTAACGTCGCTCTGATTTCCGTGGGGTGATGGGCATAATCGTCAATCACAGTTACCCCGTTGATTTCGCCTTTTAGCTCAAAACGGCGGCCCACACCCTTGAACTGGCCGATAATTTCAGCCGCCTGGGCCAGTTCAACCCCGGCCCGCTCGGCGGCAATCAACGCCGCCAGCGCATTGTAGACATTGTGCAAACCCGGCACCGCCAGCGACATGGCGACGTGGGGCAAGATAGCATCTTGCCCTACCATCTTGAAATCGTGACCACCCCGCCCATTCGGCTGAATATCTACCGCTTGCCACTCGTTTTCGGGACGCAGACCGTAAGTGATCGTTTTGGCGGCTGCCTGGGCAATCACCCGCACTGCACCAGGATCATCGCCACAGCCAATAACCAGGCCATGAGCGGGCACCAGGCGCACAAAATCCTCAAAGGCTTGAGTCAGGGCTTGCGGCGACGGAAACATATCGGGATGGTCCCACTCGACGATAGTCACTACGGCAACTTCCGGGCGCAGACCCAGGAACATGTAATCGTACTCGTCGGCCTCAATCACAAAAGCGTTTCCCTGGCCCGCGGCGGCGTTGGTCTCTAACTGCGGGATGAAGCCGCCGACGATGAAGCTGGGGTCTTGCCCGGCTTGGCGCAAGATAAAGGCAAGCATGGCCGTTGTCGTCGTTTTGCCATGCGTGCCGGCCACTGCCAGGCCGACCTTGGCCTGCATCATCTGCCCCAGCCATTCGGCCCGCTTGACCACCGGCAGGCCGCGCCGCCTAGCCCCAACCAGTTCCGGGTTATCGGCAGGGATGGCCGAGGAGATGACCACCGCGTCAATCGGGCCGGCCAGGTTTTCCGCCTTGTGGCCGATGAAAACGGTCGCGCCTTGTTGGGCCAGCCGGGCCGTCGCCGTCGAGGCTTCGCGGTCTGAGCCGGATACGCGATATCCTTGTTGTAAAAGTACGGTGGCAATGGCGGACAAACCTGCACCGCCAATGCCGATGAGATGAACATGCGCCATGTCAAAATTTCACAATTCAGCTAACCATTTCAACTTTCATTAAACATTTTTTTGATGTCTTTAACCAAGGTGTTCAATTCTGTCGGTTTAGGGGGCGGGCCAGATTTATAGAAGGGCGGCACTACTTTGGTGTCAATTTTACGCCCGCCTTCTTTATTTGTTTTCAATGCAATCCGGGTATTGATTACGGCAATGGCAAGAACAAGACCAGCCCCAATAAAAATATAGGGAACAGCGCTATCCAATATGGTGAAGCTTGGCAGGTTAGTCGCCTGAATAGAAATCGTTGAATTAGCCGGGCCGAAAGCGCTCGTCCCAACTTGGGTTATTTCGGCGGAAGCAGCAGCTCGACCGGGCAAGGCACGCCCGTCCAGGTATTCTCTAACTAAATTGAGCACCAAAAAACCATTTGTGCTGCCAATCAACACACCAAAGATAGCCCCCAGCGGAGTTGGTTTGTTAGCAAATGCAGCCCGGCCAAGCAGAGTCGAAACTGCTACAGCTAAGATTAGAATAATGATCCACGTTCCCGGATCACTGGCATTGGCTTGAATAGCGCCTCCACCGGTACTGACACCCAGAAAAGTTTCCAAAATATCGTTGATTAAAGTCTGAACTGAACTGGGAATAAACCCCCAAATTGTGCTGACCAGACTGTTAAATCCATCAATCAAACTTTTAGCCCAATCTGGCTGCTGTAACAGTAAAATAAGTACAGCCAGAAAAGCTGTCGTAATCGCCTCTTTCCACCAACCGCGTGCATAGCCAGACCAGGCAAAAAAAACGATAGCCACGCAAGTGATAAGCGTCCAATTAATTTGCATAGTTTCTTACCTTTAATGTCTGTTGCTCCAAACGAGGCACATTTTTCATAGTAGTCGTCACGAGCTAATACACACCACCGATAATGAAAATGGAGTCCAAAGCTTGCTTTGGTTTTTTGGCAAACCAAGGTTTGCATTCCAGTTTAATTTCGAAGGAGACCTGTTTTGTCTACTTAGGTGGCGGCGGTGGAGCATACTCATATTTTTTATAACCAAGCGGCGCCCTATATTCAATTTTTCTAAACTTGTTCTTATCTGTTGTGATTTGAACTCTGTTTCTAAAAACAGCCAAGACAAACAAGAGGCCAACCAAAATGACAATCCAGGGCAAAAAGCTATCCAAAACGGTGAAACTTGGCAATTGGGTTGCTTGCAATGAAACCCCGGACGAAGCGACCCCGACCGTACCTCCTCCGGTCGTCGTAATTTCTGTTGGAAATGAACTGCCGCCGCCGGGCAAGTTGCGCCCGTCCAAATATTCTCTGACCAAACTAATAACCAGTAACCCGTTAAAACCACCGATTAACCCACCTAAGATACTGCCAAGCGGAGTTGGCGCATAGCCGACCCCTTTGGGTTTATCAAGCCGATTTGGTAGAGTTACCCAGCCAATCAGGCTGGCAATGACAATAAAAACAATTAGCAGCACCAACCAAGTTTGTCCACTGTTCGCGTCGGCCTGAATTACCCCACCGGTGGTGCTGATGCCAAAAGCCCTTTGAAAGAGATCCGTTAAAAAGACCTGAGCGGAAGGGGGTAGAATTCCCCAAATAAAGGCCAGAATCCCATTGACAAGACTAATCAAGGCCTGAGCGACACCCGGCACTCTTAGGAGAAAAACCAGGATGGCCAGGAACAGGGTAGTAATAGCTTCTTTCCACCAGCCCCTCAGGAATCCTGAGAGGGCAAAAAGTGCCACCACCAGGTAGGTTAGAAAGGTCCAATTAATTTCCACGGTCTCTCACCTCCACAATGACTTGAGCTAAACGAGTTGCGGCTTCTGGTTGGGCCAGGCGGGCGCTGGCGCGACTCATCGCCCGCAGTTTATCTTGATCCGTTATCGTCTCAATCACTGTTTCCTTTAATCTTTGACTCAACTCTGCATCCTTGATGACCACGGCGGCTTGGTGGCGCGCCAAATACTCCGCATTCCTGTTTTGGTGCGCCCCGGCATAAAGATACGGGACCAGAATCGCCGGCAATTCTGCTGCCGGAAACTCGCCCAGAACACTGGCCCCCGCTCGCGAAATCACCAGGTCGGCGGCCAGCAGAGCCGTGACCATTTCGTCGTGCAGATAAGCCGACACGCGGTAGCGCGTCTGCAATTCGGGCGATAACTCCGCCCGGCGAGCCAAGACCCAGGCTTCATCCAGCGTCCCGGTCACATGCACGACCTGGCAGATTTGCAGATAGCTTTCAATATCCTTCGCCACCGCCTGGTTGATGCTGCGCGCCCCCCGGCTGCCGCCAAAGATCATTAACACGGGCAGGTCATCGCGTAAGCCTAATTGGCGGCGGGCAGCGGCTTTGACCTCCCCCCACCCCCCGCCTTGAAAGGAAGGGGAGAAGAGGTCATCGCGCACCGGGTAACCGGTGACGACCGTCAGGCCGGGTTTAAAAAACTGCTGGGCCTCCGGCGCCGTCACAGCCACCTTAGCGGCAAAGCGGGCCAGAAATTTGATCGCCAGGCCCGGCTCGATATCCGGTAAATAGATGATCACCGGGACGCCTGCCTGCCGCGCCGCCAGCGTGACCGGGACGCAGACATAGCCGCCGGTCACAAAGAGCACGTCAGGCCGGAAACGGCGCATGATCTGGCGGCTCTGGCGATAACCCTGGCTGAGCGCCCACAAGCCCTGCGCCGCGGCAAAAGGATTTTTGCCCCGCAGCCCCAATGCCGCAATCGCTTCAAATGTTAAACCGGCCCGTTCAACCAGGGCCTGTTCCATGCCGCCGCTGCTGCCAATCCACAATAGATCCAATTCAGCGCACTGCTGCCTTAGTTTTGGCACGACGGCCAGGGCCGGGTAGACGTGTCCCCCGGTTCCGCCGCCGGAGATGATCAACCTCACGGCGCTCCTCTTTTTCCTGCGGATCTTCCGGCATGGTCCGGCGTGACACGGCCAGCAGCAACCCGGCGCTGGCCATGCTGACCACCAGCGATGAGCCGCCAAAACTGATAAATGGCAGGGTTACGCCGGTAAAGGGGATGCTGGCCGTTACCACCCCCACATTGACGATGGCTTGAAAAATAAGGCCGCAGGTAATGCCCGAAGCCAGCACCCGGCCAAAGGCGTCGGGGGCGAGCATGGCCACCCGAAAGCCGCGATAGGCCAGAAAAGCGAACAAGCCCACCACAGCCAGGGAGCCAATCAGGCCCAACTCCTCGCCTAGAATCGCAAAAATGCCGTCGGTATGAGAGGCCGGAATGTAGCCAAACTTTTGGCGGCTGGCCCCCAGTCCTAACCCTAACAGCCCCCCCGACCCCAAAGCGATGAGGATCTGGCGAATCTGGTAACCGCCGTTCAGGGGGTCGGCATTAAGCGGGTCCAGAAAAGTAGCCACCCGAGTCAAGCGATAAGCCGATTGAGTGGTCAAAAAAGCAATGGTCCCCCCGCCCAAAACCGCGCTAACGATAATTTGCCACAAGTTGCCGCCGGCAATAAAGAACATCGCCAGGGCGGTGAGGGCAATCAGCACGGCCGTGCTCAGGCTGCGTTGCAGCACAATCAGGCCGGTAATCAAGCCCAATAAAATCGCAAACGGAATGAGGCCGTAACTTACCCTGCGAATCCGCTCGCCTTTGGACGAAAGCCAATCGGCGATATAGATCATGATAGCCAGTTTACTGAACTCAGAGGGCTGGATTGAGCCGTTAAAGAGCCAGCGTTGTCCGCCGAAACGCTCCTGGCCAATCAGCAGGACCACGCCCAATAAAAGCAGGGTCAGAGTCATCAGCAGAATGGAGAAGCGCCGCCAGGTGTGGTACTCCACCCGGGCAAAAATAATCATCACCAGCAGCCCGACCCCCATCCATAACAGTTGGCGAATAAAATAATAGGTCGGCTGATCATACAATTGATACCCCAGGGCAAAGGTGGCGCTGTAAATCATCATCAAGCCGACGATGAGCAGGGCAGCAATGGTGATAATCAACAAGTAATCAAATTTATGTGAGTCATCCGTTTTTGACGGCGGCATTATCATGGTTAGTAGACAGTAGCCAGTAGACAGTAGCCAGATAAAAATTCTTTTCTACTTGTTCAGTTTTTAGTATGCTTCAGCATACTTTAAATTGTCAGCCCTGAGCTTCAGCTCGGGGCTAACTTTTGGACCAGCTCTTTAAACCGTTCACCTCGTTCGGCATAGTTGTGAAAGGCGTCGAAGCTGGCGCAGCCGGGCGAGAGCAGGACCACATCTCCCGGCCGGGCCAATTGAACTGCCAGATTGACGGCCTCTTCCAAATTGGCGCGGCGATGCACCACTGTCTGGGTTGTACTTACTTCGTGGCGCACTTTCTCGATGGTTTTGGCAATCAACTCAGCGGCCTCGCCAAACAGAATCACGCTATGAGTCTTATGAAGGATCAAGCGGGCTGCATCTTCCCAGGGCAGATTTTTATCGCGGCCCCCCGCCAGCAAAACTACCGGTTCACTAAAGGAGTGCAATGCCGCTACCAACCGGCCCGGACTGGTAGCGACGCTGTCGTTAAAGTAACTGACTCCTTTGTGTTCGCGCACAAACTCCAGGCGGTGAGCCACCCCGCTAAAGGTGGTTATCACGCTGCGCATCGCTTCTATCGAAGCGCCTGCCTCGCGGGCCATCAAACAGGCCGCTAAAATGTTGCTCAGGTTATGCGCTCCACGCAGCTTGATTTCCTGCCGGGTAGCCAGAAAGTGCGGCATACTGTTCTGATCAAGCAGGATCAAGTCATTTCCGGCCACCGAGGCGCCCCTGGGCACTTGCGCTTCCAGGCTAAACCAGCGCACCTTCCCTCGAAATTGATAGCCGATGGTCCGGGTCATATCATTATCCAGGTTCATGATGATGACCCCATCTGGCCCCTGGTAATCAACTAGAGCGCGCTTGGCGTGGACGTAGTGCTTCATCGAAGGGTGACGGTCGAGGTGATTGGGGGTGATGTTCAAGATGGCGCTGATGGGCGGACTCCAGCTTGCCAGCAGGTCAGCCAGCCCTGGATTTTCCGTCTGGACTCCCTGGTTGAGCCGGGCATGGAAATACTCCAGTTGAAAGCTGCTTAGCTCCATGACCACTACGTCCGTAGGGCTAATCTGATCAACGATTTCAATCAGCGGCTGGCCGATATTGCCCCCGACCCAGGTTTTTCGACCACTGGCCTCCATAATTTTGCCGAGCAGGGTTGTCGTGGTGGTTTTGCCGCTGGAACCGGTGATGGCTAAAATCGGCGCGGGGCAAAGGTAGCAAAACAGCCGGCTTTCGGTGCTGAGGGGAATGTTTCGGGATCGGGCTGCTTCCAGAAAGGGTGTCTCCAGGGGCACGCCGGGGCTGACAAAAATTAAATCAGCCTCATCCAGGAGAGATAACGGATGCTCCCCCAAGACGAGCGAAACCCCCACCCCGGCTAAAACAGTCGGGACTGTGCCCAATTTTTCGGCGGGTTGCGAGTCGGTGGCCGTTACCGTAAAACCATGCCGGGTCAGATAGGCAGCCAGGGCTGTCCCTTCTTGTCCCAGGCCAACGATGACCACCCGCAGGCCGGCTAGCGCGCTGATGTTTGCCATATTTCACCGTTTAACGTTCAACGTTTAACGTTAAACCCATTAACTTATTAAGCGGCCAACTCCTGCGCGGGCACCCAGATCATTTCAACCCCTTGCTCTTCCGGCAGCAGCAAATCATTGTCGAGAATAGCCCGCACCACTTCGTCCAGAGTCGTCAATAGCACTCCGGCTTTGTTGCGGTAGTGACGAATACCCCGGGTCAAATCCTCGTCAATGCGCGCCACCAGCTTAAGGGCCGCCTGGTAGGTTGCTTCTCGCTCCGCCGCCGTTGGGGTTTTGACCAATTCGGGATAAGCTCGTGGGGTCGTGTACCGACCATTACGACCACTATGGCGCGTTTGAGTTTGCGGGTGTTCCATTTTGCTGAATCCTCCTTCAACTAAATTGCCGACTAATTTTATATGAGCGCCGTATCCGGCGGTCTCATCTTTGGGAGTAAGGAGTAAGGAGTAGGAAGTAAGAGGTTGGCTGAAATTGCCTGCTCCCTACTCCCTACTTCCTACTCCCGCTTAAATCAGGGCTAAAGCAATGCCCAGCATGGCCGATAAAATCCCAATAAGCCAGAAGCGCTGCGTGACGTGTGTTTCAGACCAGCCCAGCAGTTCAAAGTGGTGATGCAGGGGACTCATCTTAAACAGGCGTTTGCCACCGGTCAGCTTAAAGTAGGTCACTTGCAAGATCACCGAAGTAGCTTCGGCCATAAAGACAAAGCCCACCACCGGCAGCAGCAGCCACTGGCCGGTCATCAGGGCGACCACGGCCAGGGTTGCGCCGACAGCCAGCGAGCCGGTATCGCCCATAAACAGTTCCGCCGGGTGAGCGTTGTACCACAAAAAGGCCAGCAGCGCTCCCACCACAGTGAACACAAAGGCGACCAACCAGATTTGGCCCTGCAAAAAAGCAATCACACCATAAGCCGCAAAGGTAACGGCGGCGATGCTGCCGGCCAGGCCATCCAGGCCATCGGTTAGGTTAACCGCGTTTGAAGTCCCCACGATGATGAACATTGCTACCGGAATATACAGCCAGCCAATATCAATTCTCTGGGCAATCCCCGGAATGGCGATGCTGCGCAAATCAAGAGCGTAATGCAAAAAGAGAGCGGTAAACAGAGCAAAAACCAGTTGCCATAACAGCTTGTAACGCCCCAGCAAGCCCGTCGTAATTACTTTGACTCCCATGAGATCATCCACCGCGCCCAATGCCCCGAAGGCAATCATGACCCCCATCGGCACCAGGATAGAGCGGCCAATAAGATTGTAGCCCAGCACGTTGGCCACATTGAGCACACTGGTAATCACCAAAACCGGGATCAGGATCATCAAACCGCCCATGGTCGGCGTACCTGTTTTCACCTGGTGGGTGCTTGGCCCTTCAATCCGAATGCCCTTGCCAATGCCCAATTGCCGCAACAGGTTAATCAAAGGACGCCCCCAAATAACCGCCAGTAAAAATGCAATCGCCCCTAATGTTAGCGAGTAAGCCATAAGTGATTAACGTTCAACATTGAACGCTGCCCGTTCTGCCGTTAAAGCTGAAACAATTTCGTCCAATCGTTGCGAATTTGAGCCTTTTATCAAGGCAATATCTTCCGCCTGCAAATTCCTTTCCAGATAGGAGATGGCTGCCTGATTATTTTCCATTTCCAGAATGGCCGCCGGGTCAAGGCCACAGGCGTGAGCCTCGGCGGCAATCCACTTAGCCCGCTGCCCAATTACAATGAGCAGGTCCACCACAGCGGCGGCGCGACCCCCCACCTTGCGATGTCCCTCTTCCTCAAAGCTGCCCAACTCCAGCATGTCACCCAGCACCGCAATTTTTCTGGCTCCGGTCAGGTCGTCCAGTAAATTCAGGGCGGCGATGGTCGAAGCGGGGCTGGCGTTGTAGGTGTCGTCCAGCAGGGTCGAACCATTGGGGCCGGGCGCCGCTACCAGGCGCAATTGGGCCGTATTGGGCAGTAACTGCAAGCCGGTGATGATTTCTTCCCAATCCAGCCCTTCGGCCAGACCGACCAGGGCTGCTCGCAGCGCCGTATGGACGCTGTGCCGCCCCAGCAAAGGAATGCGGGCATGAATGGTCTGGCCTTCATAATGAAAGACAAAACGAATTCCTTCCATGCCGGCGCTGCTTACCTCACTGGCCCACAAATCAGCCTCCGGCGACAGACCGTAGGTGAGAACACGCGCCTGAGTTTGGTCAGCCATTGGCATCACCAGGGGATCATCGTAATTCAACAGGGCCAATCCCCCTTCTGCCGCCGGGGGCAAAGCCTGCACCAGTTCCGTCTTGGCCTGGGCAATTCGTTCGATGGTTCCCAACCGTTCCAGGTGAGTCGGGCCAACATTTGTCACCACCCCCACCTGGGGCTGTGCAATTTCGCCCAGCAGGGCAATTTCGCCCAGGGTATACATGCCCATCTCCAAGACGACGCGTTCATGCACTTCGGTGAGCTTCAATAGGGTCAACGGCAGGCCAATTTCGTTGTTAAAATTGCCTTCGCTCTTAAGCGTCTGGTAGCGGGTCGAGAGGACTGCCCCAACCAATTCCTTGGTGGTGCTTTTGCCGACGCTGCCGGTGATGCCGATCACCCGCACCTTGAATTTGCTTCGCCAAAAAGCAGCCAGTTGCTGTAATCCGGCCAGGCTATCTTTAACCTGGATGCAAACGGGTATGGTCACTGAGCCAGGAGTCTCACTCCCGGCCTTGATAACCTGGACCGGCTGCCCCGTCTCGACGGGTTGGTGGACAATGGCCGCCATCGCGCCACGCTGAAAAGCCTGGGCCACAAACTGGTGCCCATCATGTTTCTGGCCCGGCAAAGCCACAAACAGCGATCCCGGCCCGGCCTCACGCGAGTCAATCACCACTTGCTCAACCACCTGTGGTGCGGTTATTTGATTTCCGGTCAGGCCCTCAATCACGTCGGCCAACGTTAAACTCATCAGTGAATCTCTTACCCTAATTGTTACTAACCACTTCTTGGCGGGCGTTATCCGGTGGGATGTTGAGCAGAACCACAAGCTGCTCGGCGATACGTCTGAAGGTAGGGCCAGCGGTGGTATTGCCCCAGCGCGACGCCGTGGGGCGATCAATAATGACTAAAACCAGCACCTGGGGATCGTCGGCGGGCAGATAGCCAGCAAAAGAAGCCAAAGTCAGGGTGGGATGGTAGCCGCCGGGGACCGGGATTTCAGCCGTACCGGATTTTCCAGCGACCTTATAACCGGGGACCAGGGCCTCAGAGTTGGCTCGTTGCAGCGCCTCGACCAGCATGTTGGTCAATGTTCGGGCTGTTTCCTGCGACACCGCCCGGCGCACGACCACCGGCTTAACCTCGACTTCCCGCTCGCTGTCTATAATCCGGCTGACAATGTGGGGTTTCATCAGCAGGCCGTCGTTGGCTACCGCGCCCACAGCCAGGGCAATTTGGAGCGGCGTGACGGCAATACCTTGCCCAAACGAGTTGGTGCCCAGGTCGCTTTCGTGCCAGTTGGCATCTTTGGGCGTCTTCATTGTGCCGGGGCCTTCGCTGCTCAAGTCAACTTCGGTCAGGCGGCCAAAGCCAAATCGTTTGACGTAAGTATAAAAACGATCTTTCCCCAGCGCCACCGCCACCTGGGCAATTCCCACATTCAGACTTTGGGCCAGCACTTCGGTCATATCCACTGTTTCGTGAGCCTGCCGGTCCCAGTTGTAAATCACCCGGCCGCCAATCTCAATTGAACCGCCATCATAAATAGTTCCCATTGGCCCAATCGCGCCGGCATCCAACCCGGCGGCCATGGTCACAACCTTAAACACTGACCCCGGCTCATACTGGCGGCTTACAACCGGGTCGAAGTAAAGGTCTTCGTCGCTGGCCCCATAGCTATTTGGGTCATAGGCCGGGTAACTGGTCATCCCCAGGATGGCTCCGGTTTTTGGCTCCAAAACCACCACCGAGCCGCCCTGAGCGCCATATTCTTTCACCGCGCTGCGCAGCTCGCGTTCGATCAAGTGCTGCACACTGCGATCCACCGTTAAGTACAGGGCTGCCCCGCTGACGGGCGGCACGTAATGGCTGGCTCCGAGAGGGATGATTTCGCCAAAGGGGCTGCGCTCGCCGGTCTGCAAGCCCGCTTTGCCCCGCAGCATATCATCATAAAATCCTTCAACCCCATAAAAACCATTGCCGTTGGTATTGACAAAGCCCAACAGATGCGCCCCCATGTCACCTTCTGGATAGACTCGTTTACTGCGCGGCTCGGCCAATAAGCCGACGATGTCCCATTCGATAATCGTTTCGCCCACGCTTTGTGGGGCACTTTTGGCTAACGGCACCCAGGCGCTGCCGCTGGTCAAACTCTTTAACAACTCCTCGCGCGGTACATTCAACAGGCGATACAGCCGGTCTGCCGTAGCATAGGGATCGCTGATTATTTTGGGGCTGGCCGAAATATCATACTCGATCACATCGGCGGCCAGAATATGCCCATTGCGGTCGTGAATTTCACCCCGGTGGGGGGGAATCACCAACTCATTCTGGTGCTCGGCTTCGGCCAGTTGGACAAAACGGTGATGCTCAAACACCTGCCAACGGATCAGTTGGCCTACCAGCACCAGCCCCGCCGCCGACATCACCGCCATCACCATAATGATTCTGTAATTTGAACCTTCTGATGTTTTCATCGCAAAAACCGGGCTAATCAAAGGAGTGACAAACCTATGCTTTGTCTGTCAAAGCTGCGCTTTGATACTCCACCCATTTACTCCCGCCCTTCCAACCAGGCGGCAAAATTGTCAAGTGTTTCCGTCCACCACGCCGCCGGATCAAATTCGGCTTGAGCTTCCTCCAAATCACTGCGGAGCGGCCCAGCACCCCAGGCCGGCTTCTCTGGCTCTAACGGCATGGGGTAATTAGCAACCGGCAGGTAGCGCACGTTGGTCGTGGGTGCAAAACCCAACTCACGGGCGCGGCTCTCAATCCGGTCGAGCGCTTCGAGCCGGGCAATTTCCAGGGTCAGAGCAGCATTCTGATTTTTGATTTGGTCAAGTTCCAACCGCAATTGGTCCATGCGATAGCTGGTGGCTGTGACCGCACTCGCCTGGGTCAGATACAGCCAACCGACCAAACTAAAAGTGGCCAGGAGCAGCAAAAATCCCAGAGCAGCTTTGCTGTCCACACGCCACGGCAGTTGGCGGATGACATTTTCTGGCCTCAGGCTAATCAGAATGTTACTTGACATAATATTATATCCCTTTTAATTCAACGACCCGCAGCTTTGCGCTGCGGGCCCTTGGATTTGCGTCTATTTCTGCCAAACTAGCCGTTATCGGCTTTTTGGTTATAATATCTATAGTCGCTTTATGTCTACAGGTACAGACGGGTTGTTCTGGAGGACAGATACAATCTTGCGACTCTTGTTTGAAGTACTGTTTAACGATCCGGTCTTCTAACGAGTGAAAGCTAATCACTGCCAGTCGCCCGCCGGGTTTGAGGCATGCCAGAGCTTGTGGCAACACCCGCTCCAGCGCACCCAGTTCATCGTTGACGGCGATGCGTAAGGCTTGAAAGGTGCGCGTGGCCGGATGAATTTGGGTTCGGTCTGGACGGCCGCCACCACCACTTGCCCTGGCCACAACTTGGGCCAACTCTAGCGTGCGCCGCAAAGGTCGCGCCTTGACAATGGCCCGGGCAATGCGGCGGCTGTGACGCTCTTCGCCATACCGGTAAATCAGGTTGGCCAGTTCTTCTTCCGGCAGGCTGTTAACCAAGTCGGCGGCGGTTGGGCCTGTCGTGGGGTCCATCCGCATGTCCAGCGGTCCATCCGTTTGAAACGAGAAGCCGCGCTCCGGCTGGTCCAGATGCATGGACGAGACGCCTAAATCGAGCAAAAGACCATCGGCCCTGGGCATGTTTTGGGCTTGAGCCACCTGCGCCAACCGGTCAAAATTTGCATGAAAGAGGTGAACCCGATGACCAAACCGCTCTAATTGACGCCTGGCCACTTCCAATGCGCTTTGATCCCGATCAAGCCCGAATAATTGGCCATCCGGCGCCGACTCTTCCAGCAGTGCGGCAGCATGCCCGCCCGCCCCGACCGTCCCATCTATGTAGACGCCGCCGGAATAGGGCTGTAAGGCAGTGATTATTTCTTGTAAAAGAACAGACTTGTGCATCGTACCAGGTTACAGGTTACAGGTTAAAAGTTTCTTTCCGCCATTTGTCATCCGCGATCTGCTACCTGCACCTGGCTAAATTCCTAAGTCTTGCAATTGGGCCACGATCTCTTCGGTGCCCTGTTCGACATTGGCCACAACGCCGGCCCATGTGGCCGGATTCCAGATTTCGAGCTTGTTTTTTACGCCGATAATGACGGTTTCGTCCTGAATACCAGCATAATCGCGTAATTTTTGGGGTAACAAGATCCGCCCCTGGCGGTCAGGAATCGAATCAAAGGCACTGGAAAACATAAACCTGGAGAAGTTTCGCGCCGCCTGGTTAGTGGTCGGTAATTGGCCGATTTTATCAGCCAGCGTATCCCATTCTGAACGACCGTAGGCCCAGAGGCAGCCATCCAGACCACGCGTAATCACCACTCCGCTCTCAAGCTCATCG
Organism: Chloroflexota bacterium; assembly: GCA_016860845.1. The sequence continues at coordinate 288,185 of BOKF01000001.1, read as the reverse complement.
CGAAACTTGGCCGGAATGGTTAAGCGGCCTTTGTCATCAATAGTGTGACTGTACTCACCCAAAAACATGTGGCAGGACCTTTTCAGGGATAGTGGGTCATTTTCCCCCACTTGAGGGTATAGAACAAGTGTTCTATACCCACTTTGCCCCACTTTTCCCCATTACTCCCCACATTATAACCCACTTTGTCCCACGTGTCTAGTCCACTGGTGGATTTTTAAGGTTGGATTAATTTGTCGTGCTGAACTTGGACATTACTTTCTGCCCTTCTCCTCACTTTGCGGCTGAATTCAAAGTGAACTATAATGTAACCGCCTTGGGGGAGGTGGGCAGCAATGCCGTAACGCTGCCCCTTTTTTTTTGGAAGGAGTTACCCGCTTGTGCGAGTGTTGATTACCGGCATTACCGGTTTTGCTGGCGGTCATTTGGCCCAAGCTTTGCTGGACCGCGGTGATGAAGTTTGCGGGGTGGCCCGCGATCTGGGTCAGGGCCTCGGCCATCTGAGCCAAGAGCTAAAGCCAACTATCGTTGATATGCGCGACCCCCTGGTGATAGACAAGCTGCTCCGCGAGATCCAGCCAGAGGCAATTTACCATCTCGCTGCTCAGGCTTTTGTCCCTACCGCCTGGGCCGATCCCTGGATGACCCTGGAAAATAATATCCGCCCTCAACTGAACATTCTGGAAGCAATGGTCAGGCAGCAATCTAAAGCCCGGCTGTTGATTGTGGCCTCGAATGAGGTTTACGGGCGCGTCCAGAGTCATGAATTACCCGTCAAAGAAGACTCCGCCTTACGCCCCAGCAACCCCTATGGTGTCAGCAAAGTGGCCCAGGATATACTGGGGCTACAATATTTTTTGAGTCACGGGGTGGATGTACTGCGCGTGCGCGCTTTTAACCATATCGGGCCGCGCCAAAGTCCGTTTTTTGTAGCCGCCTCCTTTGCTAAACAAATTGCCGAAATTGAAGCAGGCCTGATTGAACCTGTCCTCCATGTGGGCAATCTGGAGGCCAGGCGCGATTTCACCGATGTTAGAGATGTCATGCAGGCTTATGTGCTGCTGGTTTTATACGGGGATCCGGGGGAGGCTTATAACGTCGGCACCGGCGAGGCTCACTCTATTCAGTCGTTACTGAATATCTTGCTGAGCTATACCGACGTTAATATCAAAGTTAAGCCTGATCCTAGCCGGATGCGTCCTTCGGATGTGCCGGTCATTTACGCCGACAACAGCAAACTGCGGGCCAAAACCGGTTGGGTCCCCACTTACAAGTTTGAAGACAGCCTGCGCCAGGTGCTTGACTATTGGCGCGAAGATGTAAAAAACAGGGGGGCAAAGTAACAGAGTAGCAAGGTAGCAGGTCGCAGAGTTGCAGAAAACAATCAACTGCTACCTTGCAACCTGCTGCCTGTTAACAGGAGAATTTCTATGAGCCAAAAGACAGCCCTGATTACAGGGATTACCGGCCAAGACGGTTCTTATCTGGCCGAATTTCTACTGGAAAAAGATTATCGCGTGATCGGGATGGTCCGTCGCAGCAGCACGGTCAATTATGATCGGATTGCCCACCTGCAGGAAATGGAGGCTCTGGAAATCGTCCAGGGTGACCTACTCGACCAGATGTCGCTCATTGATATTTTGCGCGAGCACCGGCCCGACGAAGTTTATAACCTGGCTGCCCAATCCTTTGTGCCAACTTCGTGGCGGCAGCCTGTCCTCACCGGCGAATTTACCGCTTTGGGGGTCACGCGTGTGCTGGACGCGATTCGGATTGTCAATCCGGCAACCCGCTTTTACCAGGCTTCATCCAGTGAGATGTTTGGTAAGGTGGTAGAAGTGCCTCAAAAAGAATCAACACCTTTTTATCCGCGCAGCCCCTACGGCGTGGCCAAAGTTTACGGCCATTGGATCACGGTTAATTATCGTGAAAGCTATAACCTGTACGCCTGCTCCGGGATTTTATTCAACCACGAGTCGCCCCGGCGCGGGCTGGAATTTGTCACCCACAAAGTTACTTATGCCGCCGCCCGGATTAAACTGGGGCTACAAGATGCAGTCCACCTGGGCAACCTCGACGCCCGCCGTGATTGGGGCTATGCCGGCGATTATGTACAGGCCATGTGGCTGATGCTGCAACAAGATGAGCCAGATGATTATGTCGTCGCTACCGGCGAAACTCACTCGGTCCGTGAGCTGTGCCAGGTTGCCTTTGATTGTGTTGGCCTCAACTGGGAGGATCACGTGGTAGTAGACGAGAAATTTTACCGGCCCGCCGAGGTGGATTTGCTCATCGGCGATCCCAGTAAAGCCCACGCTAAATTAGGCTGGGAGCCGACTGTCACCTTCAGGGAATTGGTCGAGCTGATGGTGGAGGCTGATTTGGCCGCCCTGTACGAAGAAGGCTACTCGTAAATAAATTGGCGAATGGCGAATGATAATGATTCGCCATTCGCAGATTCGCTCATTCACTCCTTTGTTGACACCACTCCCCGTTCCCGGTATGATTATCCCTATTAAAATTCTCAAAGGATAATCGCATGAATATCGGTGCGCAAAAATCAGAATCGGCCCCGCTGGCGACTCCACCCACCGTAATTCCGGCCAAACCATCGCTGGCTTTTCGGATCAGCCGTTGGTTTGAACGTCATTGGCTGGTAACATTTAACAGCGCCTGGGGAGTGTTTGTCACGCTGCCCTGGCTGGCCCCTCTCTTTATGGCCATGGGTCTGACCTGGCCGGGCCGGGCGGTCTACTTTATCTACAATTTTTTCTGCCACCAACTGCCGGAGCGCTCCTGGTTCCTCTTTGGGCCGAGCTTTTCCTACAGCCAGGCTCAGATTGCGGCGGCCTGGGGCCGGCCGCTGGAGAGCATTAGCAACGAACTCATTCGCCGCCAGTTTATCGGCACGCCGGAGCTGGGTTGGAAAGTGGCCTGGTCGGACCGGATGATTGCCATGTATGGCAGCATTTTTCTGTTTGGCCTGCTGTACGCTGTGCTGCGCGAGCGCGGCCTGCGCCTCCAGGCGATGCCCTGGTGGCTCTTTGTCCTCTTCTTGGTGCCGATGGGCCTCGATGGGACGACCCACCTGATCAACGATGTCCTGCGGGCCGATTTCCGCCAGACCAACGAGTGGGCCGCTATTCTGACCGGTCACGTATTCCCAACCAGCTTTTATGCCGGCGATCATTTTGTCTCGCTTAACTCGGTGCTGCGGCTAGGCACCGGCATTATCTTCGGTTGGGGGGTGGTTGGTTTCCTGTGGCCTTTGATGGATAGCGAATTTTCACCCAGGCGGGAGATATTTTGAAAAAACGCCTCATTGTCGGCATTTCTGGCGCGAGTGGCATTATCTACGGTATCCGCCTGTTAGAGGTTCTGCGTGAGGTGGATAACCTTGAAACCCATCTCATTATTAGCAGTGCGGCCAAACGCACAGCCCTGCTGGAAACTGACTACACCATTGACCAAATTCAGAGCCTGGCCGACAAAGTTTACAATTTCAACGACATTGCCGCCTCTATCTCCTCCGGTTCCTACAAAACTATTGGTATGGTCATTATTCCCTGCGCGATCAAAACTCTGTCCGGCATTGCCAACTCTTACAACGACAACCTCATTCTCCGCGCCGCCGACGTGGTGCTGAAAGACCAGCGCCGCCTGGTGCTGGTACTGCGCGAAACCCCGCTGCACCTCGGCCATGTCCGGCTGATGGCCCAGGTTATCGAGATGGGGGCCATCCTCATGCCGCCCATGCCCGCCTTCTATCACCGCCCCAAAACCATAGACGACATTATCAACCAAACCGTCAACCGCGTGCTGGACCTGTTCGACATCGAACTGACGGCAGATCTCTTTCAGCGCTGGCAAGGTCCGGCGGACCGCCGAGAATAGTTTCATATTTTTGTAGTTATTAAAAATAGGAATTTGGGAAGACGGGCAGGTTGGAAGAGAGTGTTTCCAGCCTTCCAACCCTCCCAGCCTCCATCCTTCCCATGAAAATTTACGGTCTCGACTTTACCAGTGCGCCGCGCCTACGCAAGCCCGTCACTTGTGCGATTGGGGCGGTCTTTGATGCCCGGCTGTACCTCGAAGACCTGTGCGTCTTCGCCAATTTTACCGTATTTGAGGAATTTCTTAACCAGTCCGGTCCCTGGCTGGCCGGTCTTGATTTTCCTTTTGGCCAACCGAAAAAACTCATTCAAAATTTGGGCTGGCCTGCCTCATGGGAGGATTATATGCGGGAAGTGGTTCGGCTGGGCAAGTCCGGTTTTGAACAAACCCTGGCTGCCTATCGCCAATCCCGTCCCCAGGGTGACAAGCAGCATCTCCGCACTGCGGACATCCGGGCCAAATCTCGCAGCCCAATGATGTGGTATGGCGTGCCGGTTGGCCGGATGTTTTTTGAAGGCGCGCCGCGTTTGCTTAAGGCTGGCGTCAATGTTCTACCCTGCCGTCCCAACGGCGACACCCGAATTGTCATTGAAGCTTATCCTGCCCTTGTGGCTCGCCGCTGGGCTAGCTCATACAAAAACGATACAAAAAAGAAGCAAACGGCTGTTCAAGAGATGGCCCGGCGGGCGATTATAGCTGGAATACGCTCCGACCAACTACAAGAGATCTACGGCTTTTCGGTCGAATTAAGTGATACCCTGGCTATATCACTGATCCAAGATCCAAGCGGCGACCGGCTCGACGCCGTGCTGTGCGCTATCCAGGCTACCTGGGCCTATCGTCATAATTTTGCCGTCCCGCCGGAATGTGATCCACAAGAGGGCTGGATTTTTGACCCTAAGTTGTTGTAAAATATCATTAAGATGACTCACGCCTCCACCGTCACTACACTTGTTGGTGTACCTATTGACTGCACCGGCCGGGCAACCGGCGTCGAGCGCATGCCGGCGGCGCTCCGCGCGGCGGGGCTGGCCCGGCGCTTGGGCCTGCCCGATGCGGGCGACCTGCCGGTGACGCTTGATGACCCCCGGCGCGATCCCGCGACCGGCCTCATCGGCTTCGAGGCTGTTTGCGCTGCTTCGGCGGGCATTCGGGCCGGCGTGGGGGCGCTGCTGGCGCGGGACGAACGACCTTTGGTCATCGGCGGCTGCTGCACCCTGCTGCTGGGCATCTTTGCCGCCTTGCGTGACGAGTTGGGTCGAACCGGGCTGGCTTTTGTGGATGGGCATCTGGATTTTTATGATGGCCGCTCTTCACCCACGGGCGAAGCCGCCGACATGGAACTGGCAATTTTGACCGGGCTGGGTCCCGCCGGGCTGGTTGACTTGGCTGGGCCGCCGCCGTTGGCAGCTCCGTCTGACATCTTTGTGCTGGGCTACCGTGACGCCGAACAGGCGGCCCAGGATGGTGCGCCCGACCTCGGCATCGTAACACCGGAGATGCACCTGCTGGCTGCTCAGGCCGTGCGGCAGGCGCCGGCCCAGGTAGGCGCTCAAGTGGCGGAAAAGCTGGCCCTGACGCCGGGCCGTTACTGGCTGCATCTCGACCTGGATGTGCTGGACGAGACGGATCTTCCGGCTGTTGATTATCCCATGCCCGGCGGTCTCGATTGGGCTAAACTGGCCGCTCTGGTGCGCCCGCTGGCCCAATCGCCGGCGATGGTCGGGCTGGATGTGACCATCTACAATCCCACGCTCGACCCCGGCGGGCAGTATGCGCCTCAAATTGTCGAATTACTGGCAGAAATCCTGAGAACCTGACTCTAACTGCAAGCTTGGCTCAGAAACGAGAGAACGGCGATGTCCAAACGCATCCCCAAACGATCTCACAAAACCGGCCTGCCGCCCGGCACGCCCATGTACATCGGCGATAACCCCGCCGAAGCCGCCAGGATCACCGTTATTCATTACGATGAAACCGAAGTGCAAGAAAAAGAAGTCGAACACATGGAGGAATGTTTTACCTTCAGGGATAAACAAAGGGTCAACTGGATTAATGTAGATGGCCTGCATGCCGGCGTTATTACGCAGTTGGGCGACTGTTTCGGCGTCCCCCCCCTGGTACTGGAGGATATTCTCAACACCGGCCAGCGACCCAAAATGGAGGATTTTGGCGACAATCTCTACATTGTCCTCAAAATGCTCTCATGCAATAATCGTCACCAGGGTATCCTTATCGAACAGACCAGCCTGATCCTAGGCTCCAATTACGTTCTCTCGTTTCAAGAACGCGAGGGTGATGTCTTCGACCCGGTGCGCCAGCGTATCCAAAACAGCAAGAGTCAGCTTCGCAAAAATGGGCCGGATTACCTGGCCTATGCTTTGCTGGATACCATTGTTGACAACTACTTCCTCATTCTGGAAATGTTAGGCGAACAAATCGCCGCGGTTGAAGATGAGCTGCTGAGCGACTCCACCCCCAAAACCGTGCGGAAAATCCATCATCTCAAGCGCGAAATGATTTACCTGCGCACTTCAGTCTGGCCCCTGCGGGAAGTCATCACTGCTCTGAGCCGCGACGAGGTGGCCCTGATCACGCCTATTACCCGCACTCACCTGCGTGACGTTTACGACCACACCATCCAGGTCATCGAAACCATCGAAACTTACCGTGAAATGCTGGCCAGCATGCTGGAGCTGTATCTCTCCAGTATGAGCAATAAGATGAACGAGGTCATGAAGGTTTTAACAATCATTGCCACCATCTTTATTCCCCTCAGTTTCATTGCCAGCATTTACGGCATGAACTTTTACATCCCCGAAGTGCAGTGGCCCTGGGGCTACCCGGTTATTTTACTGGTGATGCTTTTAATTGGTATCGGTATGCTCGCTTATTTTAGAAGAAAGAAATGGCTGTAAAAGCGGTAGGAACTCAAGGGACCTCAGTTCCTATGAGTTCCCTCAGTTCCTCCGAGTTCCTTTAATTCCTTCAGCCGAAAGGACTACTTTATGTACGGACTTAACATTGACCCGGCCAACCCTAAAGGCAATCCCACCATTGCCGAACTGCGCAGTCTCGGCGTTAAAGCTGTGCGCTATTCCTACAAAGACGCCAGCGGCGGCAGCCAGCTCGACCCGCAACGGCTGCGCTTCTACACCGATCATCTGCAAGGGCTAACCCAGGCCAACATTGACGTCCTGATCATCCTCACCTACGAAACCTATCCCGGCGCGCCCATTCACCCCGCTTCTGACCAGGTGTGGGATAACTACATCAATGCCTTTGCCCAGCGAGCCGGCCAGCTCGCCCAGGCCCTGGCCCCGCTGCGGCCCACCTTTCAGGTCTGGAACGAGCCGGATTTGCCGCCCCACCCCGAATACATCCGGACCATGCCCGAAGCCGTTTTTGGGCGCATGCTGCGCCGCACCTACGATGCGATCAAAGCTGCGGCCCCGCAAACGCGGGTCATTGCGGCCGGGCTGGGCTCCGGCAACTGGAACTGGCTGGCTAACGTGATTAGCAGCCAAAAAGGCACGCTGCCTGCCGATGCCGTCGCTCTCCATCCCTACGGCCAGCGCCCCGAACCTGCCTGGCCCAGCTCGACCTGGGGTTTTGGCTACGTCGGCAACCTGATTCTTAACTACCAGCGCGTCACCAATTTACCCATCGTCATCAGCGAAATGGGCGAGCAACACCTTGACCAGCCCCAGCAGGCTGAATTTCTGTGGCGCTTTTACCGTACCATTGCCAACCAATTTAGCGGCTCGGTGGAGCGGGTTTGCTGGTTCTGTTACAGCGACGGGATGGTTCCGTCCTTTGGCCTGCTCGACGCCAACGGTTCACCCAAGCCGGCCTATCAGACCTTTCGCACCTTAGCCACCGCCGCCCCCCCCGAGCGCCAGCCCGGCCTGATGACCTTGACCGCCATCGTCAACAAGGCCGACTATGATAATATGGTCCGCAATCCCGCCCAAAAATTAGAGATTGACGCCGACATTCGTGTGGATGGCGCATTACACCGCCAGGGTGAAATCAGTTATCGCGGCACGACCTCGCTCAACTTCCCCAAAAAGGGGTTCAAAATCAAATTCCCCAAAAAACAGCTCTACCAGGGCAACACCCGCCGGATTGATCTGAGCGGCAGCTACTCCGATAAAAGCCTCATCCGCGAGCGCCTCTCCTTCGACCTGTTTGCCAAAACCAAGACGCCGGCTTCCAAAGCCTGGCATGTGGATTACACCATCCGCAGCCGGGAGGGACAGGTTCTGGAGCGGGGAGTCTACACCGGCCTGGAACATCTTGACGAATATTACTTCCGCAACCACCAGCGCGAGATTGGCAGCCTGTTTCAGGCCAACGGCGGAGTCATCAACGGTGTCTACGTTGGGGCCACCCTTAGCCCGCAGCCGCCGGAAGTGCTGCCCTTGTTGTACGAAAAAGACCACCCCGAGGACGAAGATTTTAGCGATCTCGACACCTTCATCCGGGCCGTCAACAGTTGGGACGCGGCCACCATTGCCCAATTTCTCGATCAAATCCTGGACGTGGACGCCTTCCTCGATTGGCTGGCAGTCAACACCCTGGTCCAGAGCGACGACACCTACCACAAAAACTACTATGTCCACCGCCGCCCCGCTGACGGCAAGCGAGAAATCCTGCCCTGGGATTACGACCTGACCTGGGGCCGCAACTGGAACGATTATTGTGACGGCCTGTGTGACGATCTGTCCGAAGGCACTTCGATCAAAGGCTCGAACCAGATGAGCAATGCGTTGAGCCAGCGCGTCCTCAACAACCCCACCTATTACCCCCGCTTATTGGCCAGACTCACTACCTTGTTGAGCAGCGAATTTACCGAAGAAAAACTCTTCCCCAAAATTGATGCCTATTATAACGACATCCGCGCCCTGGTCTTGCAAGATACCAAAAAGTGGCCCACCAACGAGCAGTTCGAGCAGGAGCGCGACCGGCTGAAAGATTGGATTCGCCGCCGCCGCGCCTTTTTGGTCAAAGAGGTGGGCGCGCCGCCGCCCGGCCAACTGGCCGATACTGTTGTCGCTGCCGTTGGCTTCGGCAAACCTACCCTCGTTGAGGGCGACGCGATTACCTTTGAAGCGACCGTGCGCAATATCGGCGGGGCGATCACGGGCGGTACGGTTGGCGTTGCTTTCCTGATAGATGGAACCTATATCACCTTCGGCACATCGCCGGCATTGGCAGCGGGCGGCAGCCGGGTCATCAAAGCCGTGGCCCCCTGGACCGCGGTCGCCGGGGAGCACACCCTGACCGCCATCGTAGACGACATCAACCGCTACCCCGAAGCCGTGGAAACCAATAATACCCTGGCTGTTAAGTTCCAGGTTGAACGCAAGCCGGCTCCCGGCCTGGCCGATACGATTATCCGCGATATTGCTTTTGAGAGGCTGGAAGGCGGCCAGGTGCGGCTGGCTGCGCTGGTGGCCAATACCGGTACTGCCGAAACTGCCGCCCAGGTCGGCGTGGCCTTTTTTGTGGACGATAAATACACCACCTTTGGCCTTATCTCGCCGCTGCCCCCTGGCGAAGCCAAGCCTGTCCGCGCTCAGCAGGCTCTCAACCTGACCGGCGTGCATAAGATCACGGCCATCGTGGACGATGTCAACCGCTACCCGGAGCAAAACGAGCAAAACAACGTCCTGGTCAAGCAAATCAATTTTGGCGAGCCAAGCCCCGCCCCCCTGGCCGACACGCTCATCCTCAGCCTCAGTCTTGGCCAAAACCGCTTCAACGAGGGTGACATGCTGACCTTTGAAGCCCTGGTGCGCAACGTTGGCGCAGCGGCGACAGGGGATGTTGTCGGCGTAGCCTTTCTGATCAACGGCCAGCAAATTACTTTTGGCAACACCACGGCTCTTGCCGCCGGTGAGACCCGCACCGTCCGCGCCGTCACTCCCTGGCGGGCCGTGGCTGGCCGCCACCGGCTGACCGCCGTGGTGGACGACGTCAACCGCTACCCCGAACTTTCCGAAACCAATAATTCGTTTGACCTGGAGTTCCAGGTCTTCCCCCAGCCAACGACCACGCTGCCCGACTCTACCCTCGACGCCATCGGCTTTGAGCGCGACCCCTCCGGCCAGGTCATCCTGACCGCCACTGTCTCTAACATTGGCGGCGTCCCCACCCCCGATGTTGTCGGCGTGGCCTTCTTTGTCAACGGCCAATACGCCACCTACGGCATCACTCCGCCGATGGCTCCCAGCACCTCGCAGCCTATCCGCGCGGTCAAAGCTTTGCCCCTCCGGGGCCGGCAAACCATCACCGCCATTGTGGACGACATTAATCGCTACGAGGAGCTGACCACGCAGAATAACGCCTTGACGCGCGAGATAACTTTTTGAGTGGTTGTTACCCTCTTCCCCTTTAAGGGAGAGGGTATAAAGTACGGAATTGAGTCATTGTCAGTGTCTCCCTGACTATGATATACTGAACTCATCATCGCTAAAGGAGATACGCATGGATACTATCACCACTGCCATTGTTGCCGCCCTAACCACTCAGGCGACAAACTCTTCCGGAAGCCAGAAACCAGCCATGGAAGCTTACGAAACGCTCAAGTTAGCTCTGCGCCGGAAGTATGGGGCAGGCAGCGAGGTGATCGGGGCGCTGGAGATGCTGGAAAAGCAGCCAGCTTCGACCGGGCGGCAAACGGTGCTGAAAGAGGAGCTGGCTGCGGGCAAGGCCGAGCAAGACCCGGCCCTGCGTGTCCTGGCTCAGAGTTTGCTGGACAAGATCAAAACGACGCCCAGCAGTCCGGTATCCCCCCCAACGAGGAGCGCAGCGCCTTTACAGCGGCCCAGGCAGGCCGAGTCTTTTACCGGCCGCGAGACTGAACTGGCCCAACTCTTGGCCGATCTCCAGCCGGGCCGGGTGGTCGCCCTGTGCGGACCCGCGGGCATCGGCAAAAGCGCCCTGGCTGCCGCTGCGGTCTGGAAGTTGGCTCCCGGCCAAACTCCCCCGGCGGCTTTCCCCGACGGCATCTTTTATCACAATTTCTACAACCAGCCGCGGGTAGATATTGCCCTGGAATATATTGCCCGCACCTTAGACGAGACGCCCACACCCAGCCCCTACGAAGCGGTCCAGCGCGCCCTGGCTGGACGGCAAGCCTTGCTCGTGTTTGATGGGGCGGAACAGGCCGACGACCTGCCGGGGCTGCTGGCCCTGCACGGCGATTGCAGCATTTTATTGACCAGCCGCCAAACTCATGCCGCAGTGACGACCTGCGGGGAAGTAGGTTCGCTTCCCCTATCCGAAGCAATGGCCCTACTGCAAGCCTGGGGCGGCTGGCGAGCCACCGACAAATCTGTCACCGGGCCTATCTGCGAACTGCTCGGCGGACTGCCCCTGTCCATTCGGCTGGCCGGGCAGTACCTGTCTGCCCATAAAGAGAGCGCCGCCGAACTTCTGGCCTGGCTGGAAAGTACAGCGCTGGCTGGCCTGCCACCCGACCAGCGCCAGCAGGAAAGCGTCACCCTGCTGTTGGAGCGCAGCTTGAGCCAGGTCAGCGAAACAGCTCAACAGGCATTGGCGGTTGTCGGATTATTGGCCCTGGCTCCGTTTGATCCGGAAATGGTGGTCAAAACGCTAACTATTGAACCTAATCAGGGAGTCCTGGCCTCAGTCCGCAAGCTTTTCAAACAAAAGGTTGAAGAGTCCACTCCTGATGTGCGTCGGGCGCTGGATAAGTTGGTTGATTATGGCTTGTTGCGGCAAAGTGGACAGCGGTATGAAGTCAGTCACCCTCTCCTTCACAAGTATGCTCGCCAGCAGCTCACTCCCCCTGCCAATACGGTGCGGCGATTAGCCACTTGCTACATGGCCCTGGCCTGGGAGCAGAGCGCGCTGGGCCGGGAGGGTTATGCCCACCTGGAGGCCGACCGGCCCCATTTGATGCAGGTTTTAACCGATTGTGTGGAATTGGGGGATTGGGAAGCCGCCTATGGTCTGGCGGCCGCGGTTGAGGATTATTTGGACCGGCAGGGGTATTGGGCCGAGCGGGTCATTGCCAACGAGGTTGGCTTGATGGCGGCCTGGCAGTTGGGCCGGCCCAATGAAGGCGACTGGTTGGGCAACCTGGGCGATACTTACCGCACCATGGGCCACGCCAGGTGGGCCATTGAGCACTTTGAACAGGCCCTGACCACCGCCCGCCAAACCGGCGACCGGCACAGTGAGGGCAACAGTTTGGGCAACCTGGGACTGGCCTACCGCGACCTGGGCCAGACAGAGCGGGCCAAGCAGTATCTCAAACAAGCCCTGGCTATTTTTGAAAAAATTCGCTCCCCCAGCGCCGACTACGTCCAGCAGTGGCTGGCTGAGTTGGAAGATAGAGGATAGGAACTGAAGGAACTCGCAGGAACTTCTCTCAGTTCCCTCAGTTCCTATGAGTTCCTTGTCTGGAAAGACTCCGTTCCCCGCGCCGCCAGTCGCGAGGCGATGAACAGACCGACCAAAAGGCAGGTGCAGGCGGTCACCCCAAACATAGGCCGGAGACCCACGGCCTCGGCCAGGATACCGCTCAACCATGGCCCGGCAAACATGCCAACGGCGTAGACAGACTGGTGTAAGCCCACCGCTGTCGTCCGCTCAGCATCGGCCACGTAGCGAATACTTAGCCCCAATAAAACCGGACCGTTGATCCCCTGCCCTAACCCCAGGCAAAATTGGGCCACAAACAACACGGCTAACGAAGGCGCCAGCGCCGCCAGCCCAATTCCCAAAGCTACCACTCCAAAACCGAAATAGACCAAACGCTGGGCGCTAACCCGATTTACCAGGGCTGACGCGGCCAGATTACCCATGGCAATGACCCCCAAATGCATGCTGACCATCAGACTCTGAGTGGCGCCGGTTCCCCCCACCTGCTTCACCAGAATGGGCATAAAACCAAAGGTGACGCCCCAATCGGCATACTGGCCCACTGCCGCCAGAACAGCCGGTAAAAGCACATCCCGGCGCGTAATCAGGCGGCTGATGCTGCCCAGGGAGGGGCGCATTGCCGGGCGTCGCTGCTCGTAAGCAGGCAGTACCAGCAAGATAGCCAGTCCAGCTACGCCCGCGGCCAGAAAAAAGGCCAGGGAATAGCCTCCCCAGTTGTTGAGTGAACCGGTCAGACCGGTCGCCGACATCCGGCCCAGTGAACTGACCAGGGTCAGGATGGCCGTTGCCCGGACTGCCTCGTGAGCCGGAAATTGGCTGCTAAAGACGGCCACCAGCGGCACCCACGTCCCGGCGGCCAGGCCGGTGATGGCCCGCCCGACCAGCAATTGGGTCGGGCTGTCGGCCAGGGCAATCAGCCAGGCCCCCAGGCCGGACAGGGCCAGGCAGAAAATAATGAACGGCTTGCGCCAGCCCAGCCAATCGGCGGCAATGCCCAGCGGCAGCCGGATCACCGCCTGCCACAGGCCGTACATAGAGAGAATCACGCCGACCAGGGCCAGGTCGTTCACTTTGCCCTGGACGTAAGTCGGCAGGGTGGGGATGTATAGGTAGAGCGACGCCCAATAAAGAAAAGCGATTATGAGGTAAAGGCCGACAGCCAGACGGTGGCGACTAAGGCCAAAGAGAGAGGTCGTTGTGGTAGCAGTAGTCGTGAGTTTGTTCATAACCCCAGAACTCCAAAAGAGGTAGATTTTGCAGCAGAAATCGGGCAGATAATAAGGATTTTTTAGCTGAGGTTACTTTTTAGTAGTCAAATATCCTGACGAGTGAAGATGAGCCTCAATGGCCGCCACAAAAATTTTAGCATTTGTCAGGGATTCTTCGGCTATTTGAACATCAATGGTGACTAATTCACCGTAATCATGCATTTGACGACGATCAAACGCCAGGTGAAGCGAACGCGAAAGATCACGAGGAAATATGCCAGCCTTAATAAACTCCCGATCAAAGAGGCTAATCACGCTACTGTGTTTCGATGCGCCAAGTTGTTTGGTAGCAAGAAGAGCTAACACCGTGTAAAACATGGCGTAATATGCCCGATTGATAGTTCCCCGAAAAGCAGCTTCGCCAAGCAGGATTTCGCTCTCCCGCAAGGTTTCGTGCGCCTGCTCCATCCTGTAGCGAAGCAACTCTTCAAGCTGCCCCGGCTTCACGGATGAACCCCTTCTCGTTCGATGTTCAGGATGAGGGGATTGGCTCCCATCGCTCCGTGTTCAAGTTGGTCACGAGTGGCCACAATGGTAGAAATCACTCGATCAAACTCAAACCCTACCTCCCAAGCAATCTCGCTAATTTGTTGGCGCAGTTCCGGTGTGAGAGTTTCAACCTCGATGAATATATCCAGGTCGGAATCAGGCGCTGCATTGCCCCTGGCCCGCGAGCCGAACACGCGCAGGTCAAGAATAGGCACAACTTTGGTTAAACGGCGTTGAAATTCGTGGGCGATTTGGCGATCTTTTTCTTTAAGCATTTTAATTATCCATCAGAAGTCACTTCGGCTTCAAAAGTTTACTCAACTCTCGTAAATCTTTTGAGTTCAAGTATGTTTTATTGGCCTTAAGCCAACTTCCACATTTATTTTTGATAACGCTTTTCAGTTCAGAGGTTAGAGTAAAGGGTATATCAAATTTTTTATTGGCAAAACCACATAACCACCATCGTCCCATACCATAAATAACGACGTCTGCCTTATCAAACCGAATGTATGCTCCGGAATGCTTCATTATTAGGAGTACCTCACCATTATGATAAGGCTGTTCATTCTTCTCTGCTTCTATTACGCCCATCAAATATATACTATCTATGATCGTTTTATCCCCATCACTAATCATTGTTGGTTTTATCTTTTTCTCAAATGTCTCTACTTCTTCTGGAGGTACCTCTCCCATCCAAATAAATATCGGCAAAACTTGCGACTTATCTTGAGTTAACCAATCTATAAAATCTGGCAGGCCTTGTGAAAGATAGTCTGGTGTGATTTGAGTATCCGGTAATGACCTGACGATTATCTTACGATGCTGTTTCTCATAATCCGTCAGAAAGTTCTCAAACCTGTAGTCTGCACTTTTTATAACACTTTCATGTTGCCTGAGTTTATAAAGAAGAGACAAATAATCTTGATAAAGCTTTTCATCTCGAAAACAAACTGCTGTATCACGCTTCATCGAAAGACCAGTCATGGTTAAATTTGGGCTACCGATAACTATAGCGTCCGGTTCAACCAAATACAATTTCCAATGGATGCTGTCATCACCTCTAAAATCTACAGAAAACTCAAAATCTAAAGGATTATGTTTAGCAAGTTCCGAACAATGTTTGATAAAAACGGGATCTGTGAAATGGTTAATTGTACCTACAGTCAGCGCCAACTTATTGCCATTATTTAAGATTGTC
The DNA here is from genome assembly GCA_016860845.1 of Chloroflexota bacterium. The sequence continues at coordinate 272,918 of BOKF01000001.1, read as the reverse complement.
GTAATCAGATTCTCTGTCTTTGTGGCAAAGGCAACAGCTATATCTACCTTTGATTTTTTAATAGACTTGAGGAAGGTTCCCAAATCGTTTTCAGGCCCAATTATTTCTACTGTCGCCCTACTTGTAGAATTACTTTTGTTGACAGGAGCTACAACTTCGGGATGAGTGCGGGCGGAACTGCCGGGTTTACCAACCGGAGCCTTTGGCTCTGGGGTACCTTTTTGTATCGCCTGTGCAATTACAGCCGGAACTTTGGATAGCTTGGGATTTTTCTCAAGAAAATCCGCAATGACATCAAATGGAACGGTCTGCTTACAATACTTCTGAATTTGCAGACAGAAATCGAGAGCTTCGACCTCACTTATTCCTAAAAGTCGCGCCACTCTCTTGGATTTCTTTGCCATCGTTGTATTCCTGTCACTACTTGTTTACTTAGAGAAGTTCAGGAATTAGGCCCCCAAATCTCACCCTCCACCGCCTGCAAAAACAACTCCGCTAACTCATCCGGGCGATGGATGTGGATATCGTGATCAGTGGCGGAGAACCAGTGCACCTCGCGGCGCGGCAGGCCGGCCTCTGCCGCCGCCACCAACTTACGCTTGTGTTCAGTCCAGGCATCCCCACTGTCGGCCACGCAGATGAGGACCGGCTTTGTGACCTGGGGATAGAGTTCGGGGGGACGCTGCTCCCACATGGCCCGCAAAATTAACATATGGTAGGGAATGTCGAGCCAGCGGCGAATCGTGCCATCGGGCAGCGTTTCAAAATTGGCCAGGGTCGCTTCAAGGCCTTCCTCGCTCCAGTCGGGGTGAGCCTCCTGTAGCCGCCGTTTCAGCGACTCGCGGGGCATGCCGTCCAGATCGGGCGGCCTTAATTCGGTGGAAACGGCCTCCCAGGTCGGATTGGGCCGGGCCTGATGGTCAAGAAAGCCGCCGTCCACAAAACCCAGCCCGCGGGCCAGATCAGGATAACGCACTCCGAACTCAAGCACCACATTGCCGCCCCAGGACTGACCGACCACGATCGGCTGCTCCAGTTGCAGGGCTAATAACAATCTTGCCAGGTCTGCCGTAACGGTGGCAAAATCGAAGCCGGTGGCGGGTTTGTCGCTCAGGCCGTGACCGCGCTGGTCAACCGTCACTACATGGTGACCGGCTGCGGCCAGCCGGGCCGCCACCATCTCCCAGGTGCGGCAGTTGCTGGAGAGGCCATGCAGCAGCACAAAAGACACTTTGTCGCCCGGCCATTCACGGACATGCAATTGCAGGCCGATGTCAATCCATCTATCTTGGCCAATCACATTCCTTCCCCCTTTTTTGCTATATCTGTTCTGAAAATAGTCCACAGATTACACAGATGGACACAGATAAAATAAAAAATCTGAGAAATCTGTGTCCATCTGTGGACCCTCTTTTTTCATTTTTGAAGGTGTACCCCGGTTAATGGTAGCTGTTTTGAAAAGGAGTCCAAAGTACACTTTGGACTCCTGCCTCGACATTAGTTACTTTCCATTCCCATTTGACTTGAGCCGGTACAACAACTCCCCTGCTTTTGGCACCAACAAGACTCCTTCAGCCTCTCGGCCGCGCCACTCCTCAAGATTAATGCTGTCCGGATCAAGATAACCCAGGCAGAGTTTGCGGCAGCGTTCCTCCGGGATGCGGGTCGCCAAGGTGACATTGATCCGGGGCGCCTCAATTCCACTGGCGGCGTCATACTCGCCGATGCCGCGCAGATGGGTGCTGTGGGCCAGCACTCCGCCTGGATAATGCTTGAATTTGTCCCACTGCTTGAGGAAATAGTCCCGCACATGGTAGCCAATCTCATCCAGCAGCTTACCGTGGGTGTAGCTGATCTCGTCAATGTGCGGGGCGTAGATCACCACCTCACCGCCAGCGGCGATGGCCGGCTCCATTTTGTACATACCTTTGGCCGCGGTCCAGATGTCATCGTACATTTTTGGCATGACCGACAGCACCTGTCGATAGGGCTGCTCAATCCAATTGATGTGCAGTTTGGCCGACAGGTCAGCCGCCGCGTCGTAGGCTTCCTCTGGCGTGCCGACATACAGCCCGGCCAAATCCTCCCCTTTGACGACCATACTAAAGCATAGTTTGGGCTTGTCAATAAAGGCGGCGGCTTTGTCAATTACCCGGCGTACCGGGGTCTGCTTGGTGCCGATCACATCGTAGCTGGTGATGACTGCTCCCAGCCAGTGGGAGAAATTGATCACCTCCGGCCCGCCGATGCCGGGGAAAAAGTATTTGTTGCCGCCGGAAAAGCCGACCACCTCGTGCGGGAAAGTTGGGCCGCAGATGATGAGCTGGTCGTAGTCAAAGACCATTTTGTTGAGGCGCACGTCCACCGCCTGTCTCATCAGCCCGCCGGTAATCGCTTCGATTTCCGCCGGAGTAATCTGGCCCAGGGTGACAAAGGTTTCCGGTTTATCCCAACGATGGTTAAAAATATTAACTTTAGCGTACTTGCCCGCCCGTTCCTCTGGGGTCACGCCGACCAGCTTGTTAAGAGCGGCTTCGCTCATCGCCTGGTGCGTCCCCAGGGCAACCAGATAATCCAGCGCCGCCGCCGTGTCGCCCAGGTGCTCATGGAAGAGGCGAAACATCAAAGGGATGGGCGCGGTGCGGGTGCTGTCGGGGAGTATGATGAGTACCCGTTTTCCATCCAATTTGGCCTTGGTTAGAGCCGCCGCCGTTAGCTCCCGGATTTCAGACTCCGCTAAATACCTGTCTTCATTACCTTTGCCAATAAGCATCATGACCTCCTTCAAGGATAGTAGACGGTAGACAGTAGACAGGGGACAGGGGAATTATGTCCCCTGCGACTTTGCTACACCTGCCCCCGTTAGGGGGTGCTACCTTAAATTGACAAACCTTTTTCCACATTGCTCTCTCGTCTCAGACCCCGCCAAATGCTGAAAACCCGCCGTCTACCGGCACGACGACCCCGGTAACAAAGGCCGAGGCTGGTGAGAGCAGCCACATGACCGTGCCCAACAGGTCTTCCGGCGTGCCAAAGCGGCCCATCGGGGTGTGGCTGATAATACTTTGGCCGCGAGTTGTCAGGGCGCCGGTCTCCTGGTCGGTCAGCAAAAAACGATTCTGCTCGGTTAAAAAGAAGCCGGGAGCGATAGCGTTGACCCGGATGCGCGGCGAATATTCCTGGGCCATATGCACCGCCAGCCACTGGGTGAAATTGCTGACCCCGGCTTTCGCCGCAGAGTAGGCCGGTATCCGGGTCAAGGGGCGAAAAGCATTCATCGAGGAGATATTGAGAATAACGCCCTCGCCTTGCTCGACCATATATTTTCCAAGAATCTGGCTGGGTAAAATGGTCCCCAGCAGGTTCAAGTCAAAAACAAAGCGCAGGGCGTCCGGCGGTAGGTCGAAGAAAGATTGATCGGGGCTGGTGGTAGCGCGAGGATTATTGCCGCCGGCGCCGTTAATCAGGCTGTCAACCCGCCCAAAGGTTTTTATCACCGTCTCGGCCGCTACTTGCAGAGTTTCCGGCTTGAGTACATCGCCATAAACGACGATAGCCTCGCCAATACTCGTTTCAAAGCGGTGCATCAGCCGCTCGGCCAGCGCCGGATCGCGGTCAATAAGGGCCACGCTGGCCCCACAACCGACCAGCGCGCAGGCTATCTCCCCCCCCAAGATCCCGGCCCCGCCCGTGATAACGATTGAGCGCCCGGTAAAGTTATACATTTGGGATAATTCAGCAAAGTCCATGGCCAGACTCCTTAGAAAAATAGTAGCCAGTAGTCAGTAGCCAGATATTTGACATCTGACTACTGACTACTGACATCTGACTACTGCTTATTGACCAAACGGGCTAAAATGCTTGCCAAAATGCCTTTCCAACATCTGGTAGTAGGTTTCCTCATCGCCGCGCAGGGCAGCAAAGAAGGGTTCGCGGAAGGGAGGATGGTTCAGCACCGAGCCAAAGGTGACATGCAGGACTTCCCGCCCGTGAAAATCGTCCAGCAGGGCAGTCAGTTTGTCATCCGGCCATTTTGTTACATCCGGCACTTTAGCCACTTCGGCAGACACGTGGTAGGTGGCACGGTCGGTGGGATAGCGTTCCAGGCTAAAGGCAACGATTTCGCGGAAGAGGGCCGGGTTGAGTACGGCAATGGCCCGCAGCGCTTCCAGGTAACTTGTCCCGGCGGTTTTGAGATGCACCAACTCCCCGGCCACTTTAGCGGCAATGGGATAGATGCTGAATTTGTCGGAGCCGGAGTGGAGGCTGAGTTTGTAGGGGCCGTAAGCCTGGGCCACGGCAAAATGGCGGGCGAAAGAGCGCTCAAATTCGGCCAGGTCGCCTTTGTAATCTACGCCCTTCTCAAACTCACCAACGTAGCGCGGAGCCAGGCTGACCCACTTGACTCCCAACCGCTTGAGTTCGTGAACGATGTAGATATGCTCGGCCAGGGTGGTAATGGTTTCGGTTTCGTCCACGCTCATCTCAAGCTCGAAGGGCCGCTCGCCCATAGCCTCGGCCAAATGACGGTACATGCTGACGGTGTGGGCCACAGCCCGGCCATACTTGGCCGCCGCCCGCCACAACTCTTCCCGGCTGATGGTCAGGCTGAAATTGCCCAGGTCGAGCGGCTTTTCGGCCAGACGCTGCTCGAGGTCGGTGGGGTCGCTGTCCAGCGCCGCCCAGGGCAGGGCTGCGAGCTTCGGCTGCAACTCAGCCATCGAAGCGGTATTGGCACTGTTGTCAACATACTCGCCGGGGTCAATGGTGTAAAAGGTGTATCCGGCGGCTACGCAGATGTCAATATCACGGGTTGTCTTCAAGTGATCGGCGTCAGCTCCAAAACCACCGCGCCAGCCTTCCTGAAAGATGCCCCACATAGCCTCATCCATTACCTGCTGCGGGGTGCGCCCGGTGCGGGCATTTTCGCGCATGGATTGTTGGGCCAGGATGGGAGCCATGCTCGAGTGGCGAATGGCCCGAACGTGGCCCGGCGTGGCCAGACCCAGCCGGTCGCCGCAGCCGGCAGATTTACGCAGGCCCAGCGGCCGGGCGACTAAAAAAGGCAGGACCGTTCGCAGCGCCGCCGCGTTGGTGTGGTTAGTGGGGCAAATCGTCAAGGTCAGGTCAGCGCCGTTCACGGTGACTGCTTTTGTTTGGCCGGTAAAGCCAGCCCTGCCGTTTCCCTCCGCCAAGATTCCCAAATATTTTTCGACCCCTTGCCGGGCCAAAAATAAAATTGAATGTTGGGCAGCCACAATAGAGCGGGGATAAACCTGCAAGCCGCTCAAGGATTCCAGCTCGGCGGCCAGAGTTTGGGCTTCATCCTCCGCCAAAGCTGGAGCTACTTCATTCACATGGAGATAGGTAGAAAATGTCGTCATAGCTTTAAATTCCTTTTTGTCTGCTAGTAGAAAGATACTATAATCAGGGCAATGTCCAAAATAGCCCTGGAGGTTTTATGTTTCACGTTGTCTCGCACCCCGCTCCCCCTATCCGCACCACCCGGCCCGAAGCCGAACGCGTTGCGAACCTCATTTCCCGGCTCAAGCGCCATCCTCATGTAGATCCGGCCCGAATCGGCGTGGTTCGAGCGCCGCTGCGCATCTGCCCTTTGGGGGCGCACATTGACCACCAACTGGGCCTGGTCACCGGCATGACCATTGACCAATCCATTTTGCTGGCCTTCGCCCCCACTGCCGACGCCTCAGTTTACATCGAAAGTTTCAATTTTGAACCGGCAGTCGCGTTCAGCCTGGATCACGTGCCGGCCTATGCCCCCCGCGATTGGGGCAACTACATCCGTGGCGCGGTGCTGGCCTTACAGCAAACGCACCAACTTCAACACGGGCTGGTCGGCGTTGTTGACGGTGAAATGCCCATTGGCGGCCTCAGTTCCTCGGCGGCGGTGACCATCGCCTACCTGCTGGCGCTTGAAGCAGTCAATCACCTGGAGGAGCCGCCGCAGAACAACGTGGCCCTGGTGCGCTTCACCGAGAACCAATATATCGGTCTCAACAATGGCATTCTCGACCAGTCGGTGATCCTGTTCAGTGAGCATGAGCATCTCACCTCCATTGACTGCCAGACGCTCCAGGTTGACCGGATTCCTGGACTTCAACCCAACGGAACCTTCGAAATTCTGGTCGTCTACTCCGGCGTAACTCGGGTGCTGGTTGGCACTGACTACAACAACCGCGTGGCCGAATGTCAGGAGGCGGCTCGCCTGCTCCTCAGCTATGACGGGCGGTCCAAGGAGGCCGATGCCCGCCTGCGCCACGTCCATCCGGACACTTTTATGGCCGAGGGCCAGCGTCTGCCGCTCAATCTCAAGCGCCGGGCCAGCCACTACTTTGGCGAAATGCAGCGCGTGCAGGATGGCATCACGGCCTGGCGTGAGGGCGACTTGAGCCGCTTTGGCGCACTGATGTCGGAGTCGGGCCACAGTTCCATCAGCAACTACGAGTGCGGCAGTCCCCAACTCATCACTCTGTATGAAACGCTGCGTGACACGCCCGGTGTCTACGGCACACGCTTCAGCGGGGCAGGCTTTCGGGGCAATTGCCTGGCCTTGATTGACCCCTCCGCTCGTGAAACCATTGCCGAAGCCATCCATCGCCGCTATCCGGCCGCCCACCCTGACGAGGCGTCGGCTTACAGCATCCACTTCTGCCAGCCCGACGGGCAGGCCCAGCTCTGTGTGGAGAGTTGAGCTATGCAAGCCGTAATTTTAGCCGCCGGTAAAGGATCGCGCCTGAACCCTATCACCTTGAACCGGACCAAAGCTATGGTTCCTATTCTGGGCAAGCCCATCGTCGAGCGGGTGATGGAAGGACTGGTGCAAAACGGCATTCAAGACTTCATCCTCGTTGTGAGCCGGGAAGATGGCGAGGTAGGCCGCTACTTCCGCGAACAATCAGCCCTGAAGGTGAAGCTGCAATTTGTGGTTCAGCCGGAGCGCCTGGGCATGGCCAATGCCCTCAGCCTGGCCGCGCCTTACATCCACGATACCTTCATCCTCTCGGCCTGCGACAATCTCACCCCAGCCGAACACGTGGCCGAATTATTAAAAACGCACCAGCAGCAGGCAGCCAACGCCACCCTGAGCTTGATGGAAATTGACCGGACCCTGGCCAGCCGTACCGGCATCATCGAGTGGCGCGACGGGCAAATTTCCCGCATCATCGAGAAACCTGCCCCGGCGGACGCACCTTCTAACATTGCCAGTCTGCCCCTGTATGTTTTCTCACCCAAACTGCTGGACTATCTACCGCAGGTAAAACTTTCACCCCGCGGTGAATATGAACTGCAAGATGCGCTGCAAATGTTAATTGACCACGACGGCCACGTTACCGGTGTGCTGACCCCCAGCCGTTTGCAGTTGACCAATGCCACCGACCTACTGGCCCTCAACCGCCATTATTTGACCACCGGCGGCAACACCCCTCAGTTAGCGCCGCAAAGTGTCGGCCAGCATACCCACCTGATTACGCCGCTGCGGATCGAAGAAGGCACGGTCATTGGCCCCGGCTGCGTCATCGGACCGCGCGTTTACATCGAGCGCAACTGCCATATTGGCGCCGACGTACTGATCAAAGATGCGGTCATCCTGCGCGATTCGGTCATCGAAGACGGGCGGCAGGTGGTGGGGGAAGTGGTGTCGTGAGACGTGATGCGTGATGCGTGATTTTTCTCCTTTATCACGCATCACGCATCATTGTTATACCTCAAGACCCCGCAAATACTCTATCGCTCGCCTGGCCCCGGTGTCGGCGTCGGGTTTGGGCATAAATTCGCCGGAGACAAAGCCGCTGTAGCCGGTCGCAAACAGGGTGGTCAAAATGCTCTCAAAGTTAATATGGCCTGCACCCGGATACCAGCGGTTGGAGTCGGCTACATGGAAGTGGAAGATGCGCTGCCCGCAGGCGCGAATACTCTCTTCGACCGACGGCTCCTCGATATTCATGTGAAAGGTGTCCAGCAGCAACCCAAAGTTATCGGCTCCGACCCGCTCGATCAGTTCCAGCCCATCGGCGACGGTATGGATCAAATCAGTTTCGTAGCGGTTGAGCGGCTCCAGGGCGTAGCGCACGCCGTGGGGCGCAGCCGCGGCAGAACATTCCCGCAAAGCTTCAACCAGATAAGCCATAGACTGCTCATGGGTTTGTCCCGCCGGAGTGATGCCCCGGATCAGTCCCAAAATGACCACCGCGTTGAAACGCGCCGCCACAGGAATATGGCTTTTGATGCGCTCAATCGCGGCCCGGCGCACGGCTGGGTCGGCATTGGTGAAGGAAAGGCGTTCCTCGCCCCAGGCCTGGCCGGTGCCGATAGCCGGAACCAACAAGTTGTGCTGGCGGATAACCGTTTCCAACTCGTCCGGGTTGACCAGCTTCGGGTCACGGATAGCTAATTCTACGCCTTCATAGCCGTATCCGGCAATTTTGGCGATATTGGTTTCAAAGTCGCCCTTAAAGGCAACCGCCTGAAACTGGGCGGCATGGGTGGATAGAACAATCGAGAGTTTCATCACTTTTTGCTCCTATTCGCCGGTTAAAAAATCGGGTTGTTGATAGAGCGGGTTAGGATAGGTGTAAAATCCTTGTCCATTCTTGAGACCCAGCCGGTTTTGTTCGATATAATTTTTGAGAAAGTCGGCATTGGTTTGGAGTTCAGGATCATGCAACGCCTTGGCCCAATATTCGGTAATATCCCAGGCTGTTTCTAAACCAATGACATCGAGAATCCCAAACGGGCCAATCCGTGTTTTCATGACCACCATCCAGGCGCGGTCCACATCCTCCACGGAGGCTACTCCGCCGGCAGCCAGACTCAGCGCCGCCCGATTCAAGGCGCCCAGCATGGCATTAAACACGTAGCCGTAGCTCTCTTTTTTGAGCACAATCGGAATTTGACCAATGCGCCGGGCAAACGCTTCGAGCAGGGCAACCGTGTCGGCGGAGGTGCCGGGATGGGGCATGATGTCCACCACATTGGACTCCCACACAAACTGGTGAAAATGGAACGCGGCAAATTGAGCCGGACGGCCTGTCGCCTCAGCAAACATGGAAGGCAGCAGGGTGGAAGTATTCGTCGTAAAAAGGGTATGGGCTGGGCATAGGTCGTTGAATTGAGCCAGAATTTTGCCTTTCAGGGCCGGGTCTTCGGGCACCGACTCGCTGAGCAGGTCAGCCTCGGCGGCTTGCTGGGGATCAGAGGCAGGTGTTATCCGGGCCAGCACCGTTTCGATCTCGGCTTGCGCAAGCCGCCCTTGGGCCGTCAGGTGACCCGCGTACATTTTGATTTGGGCCTGGGCCGTGTCCAGGGCCGCCGGATCAATATCGTAAAGCGTCACCTGGTAGCCGTGCATGGCGCATTGCAGGCCGATTTGCTGGCCCATCGTTCCTGCTCCGACAATCAGCACCCGCCGAATATCTGTGATGTTCAAAGTTGGTCTCCTAATAAAATAGTAGACGGTAGACAGTAGACGGTAGACAGGGATATTACATCCCTGTTACCTTGCGACCCTGCTACCTTTTTCATTGTTGATGACATGCTGCGCTTTATTTTTAGGCTCAGCCAATCGTGATCCGGTCATCGGGGGCTAGTTCCACCACGGTGCAATCATTGGCATAGAGTCGCTCTGGCAGCACAATCAGCACGTGGGCCGGATCGTCGCTCAAGGTAAAGGGGGCGTGGTGCCACACCCCAGGCCGCAGGCTCACCAGCGTGCCCCTCGGCACCCGAAACACGCGGATTTTGTCCAGGGGCACGCCAGCGCTGGGTGCGGTTGCCGGGCCGACGTGGATCAAGACGTCGTTGTCCAAGGGCAGCATAACCTCACCGCTGGTGGTGTGGTACTCGGTTATGTCAATCATCGGCTCCCGCTTCTCCACCCGGCAGGTGGAAAAAGAAGCAATCGAGGTTGAGCCTAACGGCTGCTGGACCATGTCCCGAAAAAATTCAATGGGTGCAGCCCCAATTTTTTCAGTCTGTGGATTGAGGTAGTTGGCGTAGGCGCCAAACGGCAGGAATTTTTCAACGCTCAGTTCTTCCACTTTGACGGTGCGCATAACTTTCCTCCTTGAAAGAATGTATAAAGAGGCCAGGACAAGGGTGGCGAGGAGGCGAGGAATCTTTTGGCCTCACCTATCCTCGCCTCTTCGCCTCATTATTATTTACGGCCAAAAATAAAATAGGCCAGCGGTCCCACAAAATTGACAAAGGCCGCCAGAGTCCAGAGACGTTTGCTCCCGTTGATTTGCTCAGCCGGGCGCCGGCGGATGTCGCGCAGCGCGGCGATCAACAAAACAAACTGGAGAAAGCCCAGGAGAATAACAACTATTTTCTGAGAACTTGTCAGGTCTTGCCAGTGCTTTTGTTTGCTCATTATCGGATACTCCATACACTATCTTCTATTACCAAACTGTGGACCGGAATAATGAGGGGGTATGGAACTTAATCTGGCTCGTTCGCCGCGATTCGCGGTTTTTCGGAATCGCCCGCTCATAACCCTGATGCTGGGGCATTTAACCGTAGACACGTATATCGGCTTGCTGCCCATGCTTTACCCACTGTTGATTGACCGCTTTGACCTGGACTTCAAAACAGTGGGGCTGGTGTCACTGGCTTATACCGGCACGGCTTCTCTGGCCCAACCTTTTTTTGGGTGGATAGCAGATCGTTACGGAACCCGTTTCATCGGCCTGGCGCTCATCTGGACCGCTGTGCTCTTTGCCACTATTGGCTTTGCCCCCTCGTTTCCGGTACTCCTGGCGCTCACCGCTGCTGCCGGGATTGGTTCGGGCATGTACCACCCTTTGGGTGCGCTTAATGCCAGCGCGGTCATCAAGGACCGGCAGCGCAACACGGCGATGTCAATCTACGTGACCGGCGGGACGTTAGGCGTGGCGCTTGGCCCGCTGCTGGGGGCCTGGTTATTCACTCGCTTTGGCAGCCATGGGACTGCGGTGATGCTTCTGCCCGGCATTGTCATTGCTGTCTGGCTGCTCCTGGAGATGCGTCCTTTTGCCAGCCGACCTCCAACCGAGGCCAAAGGGGGTCAGGTTTCAGCAGCCCCGGTACCGATTATCCCACTCCTGGCTGTGATCGGGATCATGATGTCGCGGGTCTGGACTGTCCACAGCCTGGAAGCGTTTGTGCCCACCTGGTACGCTTCACTCGGCTACTCCGAGTCTTTTTACGGCCCATTAGCAACAACCCTGGTCCTGGCCAGCGCCTTTGGCACGGTCGGCTCCGGCTCCCTGGCCGATCGCTTTGGCCGGCGCTCAGTCATCATTGGCTCACTGGTGCTGACCATTCCGGCCCTGCTGCTTTTTGCTCAATTCACCGGCCCGATCGCCTTTGTCACGGCCATTCTAATCGGTTTTAGCGCGGCCTCGACCGGGCCGCTCATGCTGGTCATGGCCCAACAATTGATGTCCAAGCGCGCCGGGGTAGCGTCGGGATTGATTCTTGGGGTTGGCTTTGTGACCGGGGCCATCGGCGTGCCGGTTACCGGGGCCTTGGCCGACGCCTTTGGTTTTCAGGCAGCTATTCAGTTGCAGGTCATCCTGGTCTTAGCAACCATTGCCCTGGCCTGGCTTTTACCCAGCGAAGCTTATCTGGAGAAGTTGGCCCGGCAAAATTCAGCCTTTACCCAGACGTAGCCAAAGCAGTTAAGCAACAAAACCGGGGAGTCACCGACAACTCCCCGGTTTTTGTTATATAGGCAAAAGTTTAGAATGTCGAGCGCTGCCCGATCATCGGCAGGGCGTAGACCGACTTCCAGCCGGGGCTTTGCGGCTCGCGCAGGAAGGGTTCCATTTCCTCGGCGGTGCGCAGGGTGATTTCCTCAACCGGCGGGACTTTGCCGGCGGGGAAGGCGTTCAGGATGTCGTCGTGCAGGATGGTCAGGTAGCGCAGGATGGCCGCCAGCGGACGCTTGGCTTTTTGGACGGTCGCATCGGCGGCGTTGCCGACCACACCTTCCGGCGTCGCAGCGATTTCGATGGCAAAGTGGCCTTCGCCCTCGGACCAGCGGCTGGGCCGGCGATAGGGGTCAACCGACTTGTCGAAGTGGCCTTCGGGCAGATAGGATTTGCCCTGGGTGTTGACGGCGTACTTCATATCCACCATATCGGGGAAGAGGTACAGGCCGAGGGAGGTTTCGGCTTCACAGGCGTGAACAAAGGTGGTGCCGTACTCGCCGCCGAATTTCTGCTCGCGGAAGAATTCGCGTACACCCCGATGCCAATCGAGCACCCGGAAAATGCCGGGCAGTTGGTAGCGTTTCTGGAGTTCCTGGATGGCCGACTCCAGCATCCACAGTTGGCCGTGGTTGTTGATCAGGATTTGCTTGCGCCAACCATCGTTCCACAGCCCTAACATGGCATCAACCAGCATCTCGCGGGCAACGTCTTCACGGACGATGCAGGTGGCCGCCATGCCCATGTGGTGGAAAGGGTGCGTGCCAAAGTTCAACGGCGGCAACGACAGGGAGCAGGGCGCGCCGCGCTTGGCCGTGTAACGGCGCACGCCTTCGATGATCTGGCTGACAAAGAGGGTGTCGGTGGCTGTCGGCAGGTGTAAGCCGTGGTTCTCGGTACAGCCGACGGGGATGAAGAGGATGTCGTTTTTGCGGCGCTCCTCGACCACCTTCCAGCGCACGGTCGTCTGGATGTAGGAGCCGGCTTTGCCCCACTCGACCGGGGCGGGCATGCCGTATTCAGCCAGGATCGCATCAATCTGTTCGTCACTGGCCTCCCAGATTTCCTTTTTCATGCGGCCAACGGCGTTGTCCTCAAAAAATAGATCGGGGACATTGGTGGGCAGCAGCCCTTCCGGCACGGCCATTTTTCCATTTGTGTTTGCCATTTGTCTCTCCTGAAAAATAGTAGTCAGTCATCAGTAGCCAGAAGTCAGAAAGATATTCTCATTCTTGGTGGTTAGCCACAGGCTGGTGATGACTCCTTTGAATTATAAATAAAGTTGGTCTACATATTGCGTGTTGCGTGTTCCGTTTATTCTACGGAAGACGCAACACGCATCACGTTTTCTCAGTTGGGGAACACCATCACCTTGCCGTCAGTGCGCTTGGTGCCCTGCTCGATAGCTTTCACCGCGTCTTTGAGCGGGAAGCGGGCGGTAATCATCGGGCTGAGGTCCAGCCGGCCCGAAGCGACCATGCGGATGACGTTGGGGAAGTTTTCGTCGCCGGAGTGGCCCTGCGCCCCAAAGAACTGGGAGCGGCGGACCTGGAAGGTTTCCAGGTAGAGCGGGACATCCTGGGCGGCCCGGCCAATTTGCACAATCTTGGCATTGACAGCCAGGCTTTTGACCATTTCGGGCACGGCCAGGTGCGGCGCACCGGCGGCCTCGACAAAGAAGTTAAAGCCCTCGCCCTTGCTCAAGTCCAACAGGGCCTCGTGAGCGCGAACCTGGCGCGGATCGTAGACAAAGTCGGCCCCAATCTTTTTGGCCAGTTCACGGCGTTCCGGCATCACTTCAAAAGCGGCGATGATGCCCGCGCCGGCAGCTTTGGCCAGGCCGATCGCCGCCAGGCCGATCGGGCCGGCCCCAAAGATGGCCGCGTAGTGCCCCGGCTTAAAGCCGCCGGCCCGTGAGAACATGGCGTTGTAGGAGACGCAGGTCGGCTCGGTCATGGCCGCCACTTCGTAGGCTTTCTTTTCGTCGCCGAAGCGCTCGGCAATGGCGTTGATCTTCCAGGCATATTTGGCTCCAATGGCCAGGTAGTTGGCAAAGCCGCCGTCGGTGGTGAAGCCAATTTCTTCCAGATTGGAGCAGTGGTTGGGGAAGCCATTGCGGCAGGGGGTGCAGTGGCCGCACCAGATCATCTCTTCCACAGTGACCATGTCACCCACTTTCAGGTCTTTGACTTCTTTGCCCACCTCGACCACTTTGCCGGACAGTTCGTGGCCGGTGATGGCCGGGAATTTGGTCAGGCCGGGGTAAAGCATGTAGCCGTCGGAGTCGGTCTCATAGAAGTGCAGATCAGAACCGCACACGCCACAAGCCTTCACTTCCAGCAAAATCTGGTCTGGGGCAATTTTGGGGTCGGGCCGGTCGGTGACTTCCAGCTTGGGGTAGCGCCAGATGCTGCTGCCGGTAATGGCTTTGCCTGTTTCTTCTTCCCAGTCCGAAACATGGTAATCGGGCCGGGGACTCCAGGTAGCATTTAATAATAAACCTTTCATTGTTGAACCTCCATTGGTTAATAAAATAGTTGATTGGTTTCAATCAGTTTACGCACACGTGTGCATAAACGAGTATAACACAGGTTGTCGGCTACGTCAATATTCAAGTTAACGATTGCGGCTTAAATTATTTTGGCAATCCCATTCCCGAACTGATCTTCGGCTTCGTTGAGCCAAAGGTCCTCTATGGGCAGGACAGGGTTTGGAAACAAGGTGATTGGATACGAGGACCAGACACTTTTGATGGACGATCAGGCTTTCTCTCTGATCCCGGTTAGAGGCCGCTGCTCAACGGCAAATCCACCGGCCTGGCTTCGGCATAAGACTGTGTAGCCGCCAGTCCAATTTCCAGGGCCGCCCGGGCGTCGAAGCCACCGACGGCCGGGGGCCGATCATCGAGGACTCGCTCGACAAAATCCAAAGTTTGAGCCAGGTAGGCTTCGCCGAAGCGTTCCATGAGGTAGGGGACCATATCATGACTGATGCCCTGGCGGTTCAAAAGCAGCAGGGGCGTTTGGCGATAGGTGCCGATTTGCAGGCAGCCGTCGGTTCCCAGGACCTCGGTGCGGATGTCATACCCATAGAAAGCGTTGCGGCTGACCTCAACATTCCCCAGCGCTCCCCCCTGAAAAAGCATATTGACCACAGCGTTGTCAATATCTCCCACCGCCTTCAGTTGAGGACAGGCCAGCAAACCCCCTTCCGTATGGACGCGCTTGACTTCAGCACCCATCAGCCAGCGGCCCAGATCAAAATCGTGGATGGCCATATCCAAAATCAAGCCGCCGCTGACATGCGGATCGGCGTAAGCCACATCGGGACAGAAAGGGTCGCGCCCGATGGATTTGAAGGTGGTCGGCTGGCCCACGGCTCCAGCCTCGATCTGTTTTTTAGCGGCGACATAACCGGCGTCGAAGCGGCGCATGAAACCCGCCTGGAACATCACTCCCTTTTTCTCGATGGCAGCCAGCATGGCGTCGGTATCGGCCAGGGTCAAGGCTACGGGTTTCTCGCAGAAAATGGCCTTGCCTGCTTCTGCCGCGGCAATGACCACCTCGCGGTGGGTGCTGGTTGGGGAGATGACAAACACAGCCTTGATCTCCTTATCGGCCAGAACGTCACGGTAATCTGTAGACCAGGATGCGATGTCGAATTCATCGGCAAAGGTCTGCACCCGCTCCTGCATGGCATCGGCCACGGCGACAATGCGAGCCTGAGTCACTCGGGTTGCCAAGTGACGCCCATAAACCTGGCCCATCCGGCCCAGGCCAATAACACCGACGGGTAGTTTTGCCTTCATTAAAGTTTTCCTCTAATAATGACCACCGACCACTGACCGCCGAGAGCGCCTCGCCTCCCCCTGGGGGACCACCGAAAGATATTATCGTGACAGATCTCCTTCAAAATTAAACTGGAGTGCAAACCTTGCGCTTGCGCGCAAAAAAACCAAAGCAAGCTTTGGACTCCATTCTCATTATCGGTGGTGTGCGTTAGCTCGTGACGACTCCTGTGAATGACTACCACCTGCTGACCCTCATAAACACAGTCGCAGCGGTCGGCGGTACCACAAGGGTATTACATCTTCCGTCAGCGGTCGCCTTAATCGTAAATATCACCGTTGGGTTTCATCGCCCCGCGCATGTGGGCATTGGTCAAATTGGCCCCATCCAGGTTGGCCTCGAATAAGTTGGCCCCCCGCAGGTGCGCTCCTTCCAGGTTCGCATTAGCCAGGTTGGTCCCCTTGAGCACCGCTTTGAGCAGGATAACCTCACTCAAATTGGCCCCACTCAGATTGGCTTCGGTCAGATACGCTTCCCGCAGGTTAACTTCAAACAAATTGGCTTCTTCCAGAATGGCATAATTGAGCCGGCCCTGGCGCAAGTTGGCTTTTACCAGGTTGGCATGACTCAAGTCGGCGTAACTCAGATCGGCCTCGCTCAAGTTAGCTCCGGACAAGTCGGCTCCGGTCAGGTTGGCTCCGGTCAGGTTGGCTCCAATCAGGGTTGCACCGGTGAGGTTAGCCTGGCTCAGATTTGCCTCCGTGAGATCAGCGCCGCTCAAATTGGCCCCTTTCAAATAAGCACCGCTCAGGTCGCAGCCGGCCAGCCAGAGCGGCCGGGGCCGGTTAAGCAAATCATAAACTTGTGACGAGCTTAGTTCAGCCATGACTGTTTACCCCTCACTCTTCCAGGCCCTGGGAGAATACTTCTTCGCTTTCCTCCAGGGCTTGCGCCAGTTGCCGGTCGGCTTCACCCGCTTCTCCTCCTGCCATCGCATCGGTGCGAGCGAATTCTGCCAGTTCGTGGCTCAAAGCATCCAGCTCATCGGCCCCAGACATCATCCTGACCATCTCTTCACGGGCCAGTTCTGTTTTGGTAAAGGTCCCAAAGGTCCGGCCCCGTTTCAGGATGGTAAATCTATCGCCAACGGCATAGGCATGGTGAGGGTTGTGGGTAATCAGGATAACGCCCAGATTGCGCGCCCTGGCCTGAGCCACGTAACGCAGCACCACCCCGGCCTGCTTGACCCCCAGAGCGGCAGTTGGTTCATCCAGAATCAGCACCTTGGCCCCAAAATAGACTGCCCGGGCAATCGCCACGCATTGGCGCTCACCGCCGGAGAGCGTGCCGACCGGCTGAGCGGGATCGCGGATATCAATACCCATCTTGCCCATTTCTTCCCGCGCCACCCGGTCGGCGAAGCCAATGTTGAAGCGCTTAAAAACGCCCCAACCTGTCGTCGGTTCTGAGCCAAGAAAGAAGTTCCGGGAAATGCTCATCAAGGGGATCATGGCCAGGTCCTGATAAACGGTGGCGATGCCGTGGTCCAGGGCGTCGCGGGGCGAGTTAAAGTGAACCTCTTTCCCTTCAACAAAGTAGTGCCCTTCATCGGGCAGGTGTACGCCGGCCAGCGTTTTGATCAGGGTGGATTTGCCCGCGCCGTTATCGCCCAGCAAACACATCACTTCGCCGGCACTCACGTCCATCGAAACATCCTGGAGCGCGATGACGCTGCCAAAATATTTGGAGATATTACGCATCTCAATCAAAGGCGAACTATTTTGACTCATTTTCTCGATGCCTCCGCCCGCTTCCTGATATAGTTGTTAATCAACACGGCGATGACCAGCATCGCTCCCATAAACACCTGGTACCAGTCGGAGTCGACCCCGGCAAAAACAATGCCCTGGCGGACCATGCCAAAAATGAGCGCCCCCAGGCAGGCCCCAATGACTGAACCGTAGCCACCGGTGAGCAGCGTGCCGCCTATGACCGTAGCGATAATAGCCACAAACTCTTGCTGCGTCCCCCGCAGCACATCGGCTGATTTTACATTAACCACCTGGATCGTTGCTACCAACCAGGCCGCAAAGGCCGTCGTCATAAATAGACCAATCTTCAATTGGTTAACCGGCACCCCCACATTGCGGGCCGCCAGGGCCGACCCACCAATACCAAAAATCCAGTTGCCAATTTTGGTCCGCATGAGAATCCAGGTAGCAATAGCAGCCACGATAAACCACCAGACAATAGCGATATTAAAATTGGCTCTGCCGATGGGAATATCGCTAGCAAAGAGGGTTTGGAGCAGATTGTAGCCGACCACATCGTCAAGGCCGCCTACCTGGGTTCGACCGGTAATCAATCGCGTAAAGCCGATAGTAGCCCCCCGGACAATAAACAAGGCTCCCAGGGTGATAATAAAGGAGGGCAACTGAGTTTTTACAACCATGTAACCATTCAGGAAACCGATAATCAGGGCTAAGACCAGGGCGACCAGCGCCGCCACAGGGAGGGGGATGTCCGATTCGGTTGCCAGGATGGCGATAGTTACCCCAACCCCCCCAATCACCGAGCCAATTGATAAGTCAAATTCCCCCCCAATCATCAGTAAAGCTACGGCGACCGCCAAAATACCGATTTGGGCCGAAACCTCCAGGTAGCTGGCTGTCCCTCTGAGGCTGAGGAATCCCGTGGGGGCGACAAAAGCAAAGAATAACCAGACAAGGATGGCTCCGGCAGCGGCGCCGAACTCCGGCCGCGTGAATAGGCGTTTCAGCAAGCCGGCTTCAACCAGGCGTTCATCTCTTTTAGTGGCTGTTGTCGTTGCCATTTTCCCTCCTTACGTAAATAGCTTGTTTGTAGTAGCGACTTCAGTCGCTTATAGGTTTGGACGACTGAAGTCGTCACTACAAATTATTTTCATCCCCAGTGGCGTGCCACAGCTCGTGAGCACTCCTTGAAAACAGTAAAGGGTAGACAGGGGTGCAGAAAGGCCGGGGTCGAAGTTCAACCCCGGCCTTTTGATGTAACTAGCGGGTGCCCGCCGTGGCCAATTCGATGACGCGCTCCGCCGTCTCCTGGGTCACAAAACCAGGGCCGGTCATGAGGACATCGTTGGCAATGGTGTTCAGGTTTTCGTTGTAGAGGGTCAGCAGTACGATGGGCAGGTAGCCCTGGATATACTGCTGTTGGTCAATCGCAAACAGCATATTGCCGTCACGGACTGCTTCGAGCACTTCCGGGGAAAGGTCAAAGGTTGCCAGGGGGATCTCGCCCAACAGTCCTTCGGCCTCCAGGGCGGCCAGGGCCGGGGCAGAACCGGTCGGTCCCAGGGTCAGGATGCCGTCAACGTCGGGGTTCGCGGTCAGAGCAGCAACAACCTTTTCCTGGGCATCAACCGGGTCGGCCAGTTCAACGGCCAGCACCTCAGCCGTGCCGCCCGCTTCTTCCATCGCCGCGGTGAAGCCCTCGCAGCGCAGGTCAAGCGCCGCATTACCAACTTCCTGGTTAACACAGAGCGCGTTGGTCACGCCAGCCTCGGCCATGCGTTGGCCGCCACCATAGCCAGCTTCATATTCGGTCTGGCCAACGTGGGTCAGAATGCCCAGTTCCTTGGCTACATCGCTGCCGGAGTTCATGGAAATGACCGGAATACCGGCGTCAATGGCCGCAGTGATCGAGTCGCCCAAAGCGTCGGCATCGGGAATGGAGACGACCAGCCCATCCGGTTCAGTAGCAACCGCGGCGTCAATAAGCTGGGCCATGGCAACCATATCGAAGGTGCCGGGGGCCTGGTACTCGACGGTCACGCGCATATCCTTGGCCGCCTGATCCACCCCATTCTTGACCACCGACCAGAACGGGTCAGAGGCCTGGCCGTGGCTGACGACCACGATGCGGATGTCGCGCATTTCCATGGCCCCTTCCATCATGGCTTCTTCGGTCGCATCCTGCTGCGGCGGGGCAGCCGAAACGGTGGTGGCCATAGCGCTCCATTGGCCTATTACTAGAGCAAAAAGGCTGAACAAGACCAACATCAGAAATACTTTTTTCATCGTTAAAATCTCCTCCACATTGAAGTTAGTTTGGTTGATTCTTATAGCCTACGTTGAGATTTCTCCGCTGTGGCTTAATAGGGAAATCTCTGCTACCAAAAACATCCTATCCAAATTCAGACAATAGTTTTACCGGGGCAATCCCTCCTTTTGTATCGAGTTATTGAAAAACAGCCAGCTTTAGCCAGCAGGCGTCTTTTCCCTGTCTGCTGGCGGCCGCCACTGTTAATTCATCCCTTAATCTCGCTTAATTTGACCGGCCGATTTTCCCGGTAAGATTTCCAGGCGGCCAGGCCAATCACCACCGGAATCCGGCCATCACGACCAGTAACAGGGGGTGGAGTATTTCGCTGGATAGCTTCAATAAAGGCTTTCATTTCGGCCACGTAGGCGTCCATGTAACGTTCCAGGAAGAAGTAGAGCGGCAGGGCTGCGTGAACACCCTCGGCATTGCTCAAAACAGCCTGATGCGGCGTATTATTGGCAACAACCACCACTCCCTCCGAGCCGAAAACTTCGACCCGCTGGTCGTAGCCGTAAACAGCCCGGCGGCTGTTATCAATAGCGCCAATTGCGCCGTTGGCAAAGCGTAAGGTGATCAGCGCAGTATCAACATCACCCGCCGCGCCAATAGCCGGATCAACCAGGACCGCCCCGGCGGCATAAATTTCCTCTACTTCACTGTCCATCAAGTAGCGGGCCATATCAAAATCGTGGATGGTCATATCTAGGAAAATGCCCCCCGAGACCTTAATATAGTCAAGCGGCGGCGGGGCAGGGTCGCGGCTGGTAATGCGCAGGATGTGGGGCGTCCCGATTTTGCCGGCAGCAACCTGGTCACGGGCCTGTTTGAAATTAGGGTCAAAACGGCGGTTAAAGCCGATTTGCAGCTTAACTTGATGCCGTTCAACCATTGCCAGGGCCTCATCAATTTTGGCCAGGTCCAGGGCAATAGGCTTCTCGCAAAAGATATGTTTCCCGGCGGCGGCTGCCTCGCTGATGAATTGGGCGTGGGTATCGGTACTGGAGCAAATGATCACCGCTTCGATGTCCTTATTTTCCAGGATAGCCCGGTGATCTTTAAAGGCGGCCGGAATCTGAAAATCAGCCGCACACTTTTCGGCAGCCTCCAAAAAAACGTCAGAAACAGCCAGAATCCGGGCTTGAGGAATACGGTAAGCAAGACTCTCGGCATGCACCCGGCCAATCCGGCCCGCGCCAATGATTCCAACATTGATTTTTGTAGTCATCTGTGACTCCACGGTTAGATTTTGGATTTTGGATTTTAGACTGCCCGTCCAACGGGCGTGGATTTGTCAGTCAGCACTTGTTCATCTAAGCGTGATAGGGTATTCGCCCTTCGCTGACTCGCTGATTTGTTGACTCGTTGACTCACGCACCACAAGTTCACAGGATAGTATCCGATCTTGCGCCTCCTGTCCATTGAGTAAATCGAGCGTCATCGTCATAGCCAGTTGACCAAGTTCCAAGCGAGGTTGATGAACAGTAGTTAGGGGAGGATTAGTATACAAGGCTGGCTCAATATCGTCAAAACCGACCACACTCATCATCGCCGGCACGCTAATATCCCGCTGGCGGGAGGCCAGCAGCAGCCCAATCGCAATCAAATCATTATAGCAAAAAGCAGCCGTTGCACCCGCTGCCCACAGTATCTCCAGCCCGGCCCGGCCCCGTTCCAGGTCATCGGTTGCTGCGGGTGATATCATCAATGTTGGATCAGGCGTGACACCGGCCTGCTTTAAGGCGGCCAGGTATCCGGCCAGGCGCCGCCCGTTTGATTTGGGGCGGTCGGCGGCGCCAATGTAACCAATCCGGCGGTGGCCCAGGGCCAGGAGGTGAGCTACAGCTAACTGCGCTCCCTGCAAATCGTCTACAGTCACCGAGTGCAAAAACTCACCTTCTTCCTGATTATTAATCAGGACAATCGGAACCCGGATCTGGTCCAACTGCGAACTATACAGACTACCCACCCGTGAGGAGGTAACGATAATGGCATCTACCCGGCGGCGTTGAAAAGTCTCCACCACGGCCATTTCGTGCTCAGGCTTGTTATGCGAGGTGGTCAAGAAAATGCTGTAACCCGCTGCCCGAGCAATCTGTTCCGCGCCTTCAACCACCTTGACAATGAAGGGGTCGGCGATGGTGGTGACGACCATGCCGATGGTTTGCGTCCGGCGCGACAACAGGCTTTGAGCAACGGCGCTGGGCACATAACCCATTTGCCGCGCCAATTGCTGGACACGTTCAGTTGTTTCAGGACTGATAGCAGGATTGGAATTGAGGGCGCGAGAGACAGTAGTGTGAGAGACTCCGGCAGCTTTAGCGATATCTTTTATCGTTACCGGCACCCGACTTCTCCAGCAAAAGTTGTAAAATTATGCACACGTGTGCATTACAACCCCATTCTACTATAATCTCTCCGAGATGTCAAGAGGAAATCGAAACAGATTTCAAAATTGACTAAACCAAGCGTCGGGTATTTAATCATACATCTCTAAACGCCGACCTTCTTTGGGAGACTAATCCCCATGTCCAATGAAACAATTCTGGTCGTGGACGATAGCGCCGAGATTGTACATGTCCTAAAGGAGTACATGTTAACCCCCTTGGGATATCAGGTGATTAGCGCCGCCGATGGCCGCAGCGGCCTGAAACTGGCCGTCTCGCGCCAGCCAGATTTGATTATGCTGGATATGCAACTGCCTTTTATGGATGGCCTTCAGGTGCTGAAGAGCCTGCGCCAGGCTGGCTGTCAGGCTCCAGTCATCTTTATGACGATGCACGGTTCTGAAAGTACGGCGGTTGAGGTTTTTCGCCTGGGTGTGCGTGATTACCTGGCTAAACCTTTCACAGTTGAGGAAGTACAGCAGGCGGTGGATCGAGCCTTGCAAGAGACCCGGCTCGTACGCGAACGGGAAGAACTGACCCGCAATTTGATTGCTTCAGAAACAGTTCGCCAAACGGCGGTAACTCTGTCCCACTACATCAACAACCACTTGATGGTTTTGAGTGGTAATCTGACTCTACTTCAGGAGGCTCTGCGCAAGGAACTGCCCCAGCAAGCTGTTCTGGCAAAAATGGTCCGGGACAGCCAGGATAGCGCCGACTTGATTGCGGCGGTGATGCGGGTGTTGCAGCAGACAACCGACGCTCAGCCGACCACTTATCTGGGACAAACCCGCATGATTGATATTGAGGCCGCGTTACGCCAGGAAGTGGCTCGATTAAAAGCGCAAAAAGGAAAATAATCAGGAAGCATTTTTGGCGCAGCGGAAGCCCACATCCACATCGTTGAAGGTGCGGGCATTGCCATAGCGGCGGCTGGTGGTGTAAAAAGCGCCGTCGGCGTTGGCAAAGCTGCCGCCGCGAAAGATTCGGCCGGCGCCATCACCCGTGCTAAGGGGATTCTTGGCGGGTGAGCTGGCATAAAATGTTTCATTGTAAACATCGGCCACCCACTCGCCCGCATTGCCCGCCATATTATATATCCCAAATGGGCTGACCCCGCTAGGATAGCTGTCCACCGGCTGGGTGTCGGGTGCGCTGGCCGCCGACAGAGCGGGATCAAACGTATTGCCCCAGGGCCAGATCAAGTTTTCAGGACCTCTTGCCGCATACTCCCACTCAGCCTCGCTCGGCAGGCGCTTGCCGGCCCAGCGGCAGTAAGCCTCGGCCTGATCCCAGGTTACGCCTACGACCGGATAATTATCATAGGTTGGGTTGTCGCGGTAGCCTTTGTAGGTAAAGGAGTCGACCTTGTTACCCGGCGTGCAGCCGCCGCTGTTAACGCAGGCCCGGTATTGGGCGTTGCTAACCTCAAACGTATCCATATAAAAAGCGTCCAAAGCTACTTCATGCACCGGCGCTTCGTTGGCCTGACCGGAAGCTGACCCCATGAGAAAAGAACCAGCCGGGATTAACACCATGCCCACCGGCTTTGGCACGGCGGTAGCCGTCGGAGGCTCCGGGGTGGCTGTCGGCTCAGGTTCAGGGGTTGGAGTCGGCGGCGGGACCGTTGCGGTAGCCGTAGCAATGACATCTGAGGTTGATTCTTCCGACGTCGGCGTTGCGGAAGAGGGTGCTTCCTCAGTCGGCGCTGCGGAAGTTGACGCTTCCTCAGCCAGTGTTTCAGAAGTTGGTTCTGCAATGGCTGGAGCTTCAGCAGTCGGTGCGGCAGCGGCAGCCGCCGTTGTTGGGGTAGTTCCCGGCGCGGCAGCGACAGCCTCAAATTCGACTTCCCGCACCGTCAAGGCTTCGTAATGCACGTGGGCTAAAGCTTCGTCAAAGGTCTCGACAAAGAAGCCGACCTGCCCGGTGGGGTAATCCTCATCATGCACCTGGGCCATTGGCTGGCCGTTAATCTGAAAAACGAAATCAGCGCCCTGGGCATCTACCCGCAGTGTGTCGGTTTTATCGGGGGTGAAACCCGGCGGAGCAAAGCCTTGCAGCGTCTCGACCTTGCCCTCGGCCAGCGTCTCGAAACCCGCCGCCGTACGTTTCAGCACCTGCCACGTCCCCGTCCGCGAGGAAACGGCAAAGGCGTAGAATTTATCATCCCCGGAACGGCGCAGGGCCAGGCCGTAGCGAAAGTCGCCTTTCTCGGTATCGGTATGGTCCACCAGTACCTCCGTTTCGACGGTCGCATCCGTAAAATCCGGCGCTTTGGAGGCCACGGCCCAATCGTTGGGGATGCTAATCTGAACGTGATAATAATCCGGCGGGTGGTAGCCGAGCACCTGTTTGTCATCGCTCGAAGCCGGCCAGCCGCTGTTGGGATCGGTAAAATCCTCCTGCTCCAGAATACCTTTCGCCGGCGCACTGGCGACTGCTCCCTCTTCAACTTGCCGCACCACCAGTTCGTCGTAGTGGACATGGGCCAGGGTTTCATCGAGAGTCTCAACAAAGAAACCGATCTGGCCGCTGGAGTAGTCGGTGTCGCTCACTTCTGTGACTGCCTCGCCGTTGATGTAAAATGTGAAATTGGCCCCATTAGCATCCACGCGTAAGCTGTCGGTTTTATCCGGGGTGAAACCCGGTGGAGCAAAGCCTTGCAGCGACTCGACCGATCCTTCGGCCAAAACCTCAAGCTGACCGGACGAACTTTTGAGCACCTGCCACGTGCCTGTGCGCGACGACACTGCAAAAGCGTAGTAATTGTCTCCCGAACGCCGCAAGGCCAAACCATAACGATAATTCCCCTTTTCCGTATCGGTGTGATCCACCAGCACATTGGTTTCCGCCGTCACATTATCAAAATCCGGCGCGCGAGAAACAACGGTATGGGAGTCCGGCTGGCCTACTTCGACGTGGTAATAGTCGGGTGGGTGATAACCGTAGAGATAGGTTCCTTCGCTCAAAATGGGCCAGCCACTGCCGGGATCGGCAAATTTATCGTCTTCCAAAACGCCTTCGACTTTGGCAATTTCGGTTTGGATCACGTTCACTTTGTCGGCGGCGCAGCGCATCCCTGCCGCTTTGATAATGGACTCCTGATTAGGCGGTCCTTCCAGCCGGTAGGCCATATCCTTGAGCAGACCGTTTTCGCCTCCGCGTAAAACTTGATCGCCCTCTTTGGTTACCGGAGCGTAAGGGTCGCCAACCCACTCCCAGACGTTGCCGGCCATATCAAACACCCCGAAGGCGCTTTGATTGGTCGGCTTGCCGCCCACTTTATACACGCCGCTGCGAGGCAGTTCAACCGCCTTGGGGTCGTCCCCCCAGGGATACAGCCGGCCCTCCGGTCCACGAGCCGCCACTTCCCATTCGGCTTCGGTGGGCAGGCGTTTTTTAGCCCACTGGCAGTACGCGGCGGCCTGATCCCAGGTGACGCCCTGCACCGGAAAAGTTTCTTGGTCAGCCGGAATTTTCCCATCCACCCAATCTGCCGGGGGCGTGGTTTTGGTTTCAGCCAAAAATTGAGCATACTGGGCGTTAGAGACTTCGTACTGGTCAATCCAAAACTCGGCCAGTTTGACATCCTGCGGGGCGACATAATTTTGACCGGGCGCATCGCGGCCTACGGCGTAAGTTCCCGCCGTAATTTTGGTCATCTTCTCCGACGAGGGCAGTTCGGCCTCACTGGCTATCGCGACTGCCTGCTCTGTTTTGGCGCCGGAACGTGAGAAGAAATAGAACAGGCCTAAACCAAGCGACAAGATCACTAAAGCTGCTATTGCCCCCAGCCCCCACAGGAGTGGATTCCCCTTGCGGGCCGGTTGGGTAACCCCAGAGGTAGGCGTGGATTTTGGACCTGCCAGGGCTGACTCGACGACAGTGGGGTTGAAGTCCGCAGCGTCTTTGACCGGTATGGTCGCCGCGGCTCTCCCCGACAAATCAATGGCCCGCAGGGCCACGGCCATGTCAGAGGCTGTACGGTAACGATCTCCCGGCTCTTTGGCCAAGGCCTTTTTGGTCACTGCGGCCAGCAGGTCAGGAACATGTTGGTTCAGTTGGCGCACATCCGGTATTGGCTGGGTCACATGCTGCATCATGAGGCTAACGGCCGAGTCAGCCTTAAAAGGAGGCACGCCGGTGATCATCTCATACAGCACGACACCTAAGGAATAAATATCGGAGCGCTCGGTGGGGCGTTCACCGCGGGCCTGTTCGGGAGACATATACAGGGCTGTGCCGACCACAGCGCCGGTAGCTGTATGCTGCACATCACCCAGCATCTTGGCTACCCCAAAATCCATCAGGATTGGCTGGCCCTGGGGATTGAGCATCACGTTGGCCGGCTTCAGATCTCGGTGAATCATGCCGCGCTGGTGGGCATAAGCTACGGCATCGCAGACCGAACCCATAATTTGAATTGTCTCGTTGAGGGGCAGGCGTTGGCCGGAGGCATTGAGGGTAGTGAGCTTGGCCTGAAGCGTTTCGCCCGGCACATACTCCAACACCATATAGTAGACGCCTTCATCGTGAGCAAAGTCAAACACCTGAATAATATTGGGGTGGCGGAGTTGGGCGACAGCGGCGGCTTCCTGTTCAAAGCGCCGGACAAATTGGGGATCGTTGGAGAGATGGGGATGGATCAATTTGACGGCGACAGTCCGCCGCAAATTAGGATCGGCGGCCTGGTACACCGTAGACATACCTCCGTGGCCGAGCAACGCTTCAATTTTATAGCGGCCGCCAATAGTGTGTCCAATCCAACTCTGCTGAGGTCTGGACATTGATTGGGTCATATGGAGACCTCCATGTGATAAAAATATTTACTTCCAAGAGACCAGGTTAGGTATAAGATGGATGCAGCATTGGGAGTGGAGTAATAACAAGTTCCCCGTTAAGTGAGCGGGGATAGCCAGCCTGGAACCGATGCTAATTTAACATCAACTAAAGTATAAGGGGAAAAAGAGGGCACGTCAAGTACTATTAAAGTCCTAATCCTCTCATCAAGCCACCACCGCGCCCTCATAATAAAGCACCTGGTTTTGCTCATCCCGTACGACACTGGCGTTGTTCCGGACCCAGATAATGGTTCCATCCAACCGGCGCATTTGCACTTCGAAGTTCTGCACCAATCCACTACGTTCCATCAAAAGCAGCCACTGCTGGCGCTCTTCCGGGTTGGCATAGAGGTGCGCCAGGTTGACTGCCAGCAGGGCATCCCGGTTAGGATACCCCAGCATTTTGACCAGGGCCGGGTTAGCATCCAGGAGTTGTCCAGCGGGAGTAGCCCGGTATAACCCAATTGGCACCCCGTCAAACAAGCTGCGATAGCGCGTTTCGGCCTCTTTGAGCGCCCGCCGCTGCTCCGCTTGCTCCAGAGCCAGACGAACTGCCGCGGTCAGGCGGGGAAAATGTTTGGGCGATTTGAGGACGTAATCATTCAGGCCAGCCTTCATCGCTTCCACGGCGACCTCTTCGCTCCCGGTTGCCGTAAACATCACCACCGGGCAGTCGGGCCAACGCCCTTTAATAGTTCTTAACACGGTCAAGCCGTCGGTCCAACGCAGTTGGTAGTCGGTAATAACCAGGTCGAAGCCGCCTTCTTGCAAGGCCTTAGCCAAACCCTCGGCATCGGCCACCTGGACAATATCAATATGGGTAAAACCGCGTTTTAGTTCACGCGTGGCCAGGGTCCGGTCATCCGGGTTATCATCAATCAATAGAATGCGCAGGGTTTGGCTCATGGGCTACCTCCATTAGCGTCGCCTAAAATACAGGCAATGCTGCTGTACAGTAGTAATAATAGCACTCACTGCGTGTTTTACCAAAGGAGGGTTAAAGGCTTGTTTACCGTGTTTCGGTCACTTTTTTGAGACCTGCCGGCTGGTCAGGGTTCAGCCCTTTGGCCTGGGCCAGGGCCAGGCTAAAAAGCTGCCCCGGCAGAACTGCGACCAGCGGCGTCAGCCATTCGGGGATGTTAGGCGGGAGAGAGAGCGGCAATTGGGCCTGGCCCAACATCGCTTCATCCTCCGAAATGAGCAGTAACTCCGCCCCTAATCCCTTGAGATCAGCCACCAACCCGCGAACATCATCCAAGACGGTATCGCTGGGGGCGACGACCAGCACCGGAAAACCCTGACCGACCATGGCAATCGGGCCGTGGCGAAAATCGGCGGAAGAGTAAGGTTCGGCCACGATGCGGGTCAGCTCCTTGATTTTGAGGGCAATCTCAAAAGCCGTAGCAAAATTGTAGCCGCGCCCAATGACCGCGCAGTGACCCATATAACGGTAGCGCTCTGCCCGGGCCATCACAGGCGTGAGGTCTGCTAACGTTTGCTGCATCAACTCCGGCAGGCGCTGAAGCTGGGCGGTCCGTTCTTGATCTCCAGCCAGAGCCGCCGAAAAAAGAGCCAGGGCGGCCAGCGAGGTGGTGTAAGTTTTGGTAGCGGCAATGGCTCGCTCCGGCCCGGCGTGGATGGGAATAACGTGCTCGGCGGCCTGGGCCAGGGGCGAGGCCGGATCATTGGTGATGGCGATCGTGGGCCGCCCTTGCCGCCGCCCTTCGGCCACCACCGCCCCGATATCCGGCGACTGGCCCGACTGCGAAATCCCGATGACCAAAGCCCCTGTCAACAGCGGCGGGCGCTCGTAGAGCGTAAACAGCGAGGGTGTTGCCAGAGCCACCTGCAGGCGATTGTACGCGCCAAAGGTATACTGGGCGTAGCGAGCCGCGTTATCGGAAGTGCCGCGGGCGGCAATCAGCACGTAATCGAACCGGCCCTGAAGTGAAGCGGCCAGGCGCTGAACCGGTCCTATCTCCTGGTCAAGCAGCCGACGAACGGCTTCTGGTTGCTCGTTGATTTCTTGTTCGAGAATTGATACTTTTTCCACAGATAATTCTCCAGAAGAAATTTACTCACAGAAGGGACGTGTTGCGTGTTCCGTAAAATAAACGGAACACGCAACACGATTTTGGTAAAAAATTCGTCAGGGAGATTTTTCCTATCTCAGCTCCGCCGCATGTTCCTGAATCTTGCGGATAGCCGCCACCGCATCATCAACCCCTTTCGGCCCGGCCCGGAAAACCGACTCGTCGAGCCAGACGGCTTCGTGCTCGCAGGCCCGCTCCGCTTCGGGCAGGTCCATCTGCTCGAATTTAAACCTTTCGGGAAAGGCGCTGGGCACGGGCAATCTGGACAGGTGGGGTTGGAACAGTTCGTAGTGATGCATCGCTTCATAGCCTTCCCAGCAGGGAACACCTTCGGCGGCCAGGGCCGCACAGACCGGGCCGTGCTCCGCGCCAAAAACAGCCGGGTCAATAGCGAAGATATAGCGATAGACCGCACGGGTGGTGTGGCGCGGGTCGCGTTTGAGCACGCGCACCCCGGGAATATCGCTCAGCGCCTCATCTATATAGGCGGCCATCTCTTCGCGCTGCCGCGTCTGTTCGGGGAAGCGCTCCACGGCGACATTGCCCAGGGCAGCCTGAATTTCGGCCATACGGAAGTTAGCGCCCATGGTAAACATTTGCTCGGCTTCGTCGTGGGGGCGGCCGCAGTCAATGATACTGGCCACGCGCGCGGCCAGTTCCGGGGTGCGGCACAACAGCACCCCGCCTTCGCCGGTGCTCAGAATTTTGGAGGATTGCAGGCTGAAGGAACCAAAATGACCGATGGTCCCCGCCCCGCGCCCGCGCCACTTGGCTCCATGCGCGTGGGCGCAGTCTTCGATCACAATCAGGCTGTGCCGCTCGACGATGTCCATGAGGGCATCCATATCGGCCATCTGCGCGCCCAGGTGGACCGGAATGATGGCCCTGGTTTTAGGGGTAATCGCCGCTTCAACAGCTTTCGGATCCATGCAGTAGGTTTCCGGGTCAATATCCACGATAACCGGGATGGCTCCGGCGGCCATCGGCGCGGCGGCAGTGGCCTGGAAGGTGTAAGCCGGGACAATCACCTCATCGCCCCAGCCGATGCCGGCGGCGCGCAGGGCGACTTCCATCGTAACGGTGCCGTTAGCCATGGGCACGGCGTAGCCGCCGCCCTGCATCTCGGCAAAGCGCCGGGCAAATTCGGCCGTTTGCGGGCCGGGGTAGGGATAGCCCCCCCACCGCCCCGATTTGATGACCGCCGTCACCGCTTCAATATCACGCTCGTCGTGGACCGGCCAGGCTGGGTAAGGGTCTTTGCGGACGGGTTCGCCGCCGTGAATTGCCAGGTTGGGCATGGTAGAATCTCCTTTTTATAGAACCGCAGATAGACGCAGATGGACGCAGATATATTAAAAAGTGTTTTTCTACTAACTTATCTGCGTTTATCCTGTTCATCTGCGGTTAAAAATTTTTGACCACTCGTTTAATTTGGACCTTCGGCTGGCCGAAGTTAAGCAACAGGCAAACAGATAGGCCCGTTGCTTTGAGATAATTGAGGCATTGGGCCATGTGAATTTCATCCAGTGCTTTGACAGCTTTAAGCTCAACCAAAACGCATCGTTCCACTAACAAATCAGATGCAAAATCACCGACCACGATTCCATCATAATGGACCTGGATACCGTATTGCTGAATAACTTGCAGGTCCGCTTTGCGTAGTTCATGAGCCAGTGCATTTTCATAGACCTTTTCCAAAAATCCATTGCCTAAAGTATTGCCAACCGTATAGGCACAACCAATTATCCGCTCGGTTATCTTGTTTAGCTCTAATCTCCGTGCTTCATCAATATCCATCCTGATACCCCTATAAATCTGCGTTTATCCGTGTTCATCTGCGGTTCCACCTCTCGCCAACAGCTCATCTGTAGATTGGATTAACCTCTCCCGTACCGGCAGCGGGTCCAATCCGGTCTGCTCCATGCCCAGCAGCACCCCGCCGACCACCGGCGGCACGGTCAGACGTAATAACCGGGCGTGGGAGGCAACGGTATGGATAGTTTCGGCCATCGTTTCAGCAATGAGCGGGCTGCCGTTATAAAAGCTGCCGGCCAATACCACGTCGAAAGTTAACCCCTCGAAGCCAAGCTGGCGAATCACGCCAAGGGCCATGCCGCCCAACTCGCGCCCGGCCCAGCGCACAAGGTCAACAGCCACCGGGTCGCCGGCTGCGGCCACCCGAAAAACCACCGGCGCTGCCGCTGCGGAGAGGCGATAACGGCCCTGGCTCAAGCCCTCCAACAAAT
Organism: Chloroflexota bacterium; assembly: GCA_016860845.1. The sequence goes on along the minus strand of BOKF01000001.1, from coordinate 241,775 downwards.
CTTCAAGACCTTGCGCTCCGGCCCACTCGATCAAGGCAGGCGTCAGGCGGGTCGCCGGGCCGCGCCGGGTCCACTCCGCCGCTACGGCGTGGATGGCTTTGGCGGCTAATTCATACCCTCCGGCGGCCTCGCCAAAAAGATGGCTATAGCCGGTCATTCGGCCGACCCGCCGCTGCTGGTCCCAGCCCCAACAGTTGCAACTGGTGCCGGCGACCACGGCCACGCCCCACCCTTCCGCCGCACCGGCCAGCAAACCAATGAGGGCATCGTTGACCAGTTCTACCGGCGTTTGGCCCAATTCAAGGGCGGCTTGCAGGGTTTGCAGGATGGACCCTCGCTGCGAGGGCCAATCATACCCGGCAATGCCAAACCCGGCCCCGGCAAGCTGACCGGCAGAAATTCCCGCCGCTGCCAGCGCCTGGTGGACAATGCTCCGTAATACTACGGCCAGCCCATCATGCCCCACCGCGTCGGGATTACCGGAGCCGCCCACACCAAAACCCAGCGCCCGGCCCGACTCGTCGGCAATCAGAGCATGGCTTTTGGTCGCGCCGGTGTCAATGCCGAGAAAGTAGTGAGACATAAATTTCAATCCGATACAATTGGGTAGAATGATGCGTGATGCATGATGCGTAAAAACCTTATGTTTCACGCATCACGTATCACGTTTCACGCCCAAAACTGCGGCAAATAGGCCCGGTTTGTCTCCAGCATATCGTCCAGCACGGTCTGCACCTGATCGGCGGCAGGGCCGAGGGGATGGGTCAGCAGGGCCTGATAAGCGGCGTCACGGCTGCCGTGGACCGCCGCCTCGACGGCCAGGAGTTCGTACATCTTTACCTGGGCCAGCAGCCCGAAACAGGCCGGCGGCAGCGGTTCCGCCGGAAGGGGATGAATCCCGGCAGAGTCAACCCGGGCTGGCATTTCCAGCACCCAATCGGCCGGCCAGCCGGGCACAGCCCCGTTATGACGCACATTGACTACGTGGGTTTCAGCCAAATTGTTGTAATGGGCATTCAGCAGTTGGGTGGCGACCGTCGAATAATAAGCGCCGCCGCGCTGCATCAGGCCCTCCGGCGGCTCGGTTCGCTCCGGCTCGCCGTACTGCTGCAACAACTCTGCTTCAATGGCCATCACTGCCTCGGCCCGCGAGGGTGGCCACTTTTGCTGCTCGGCCAGTTTGCGCCCGGTGTAATAGAAGTAGCGCAGGTAATAGTTGGGGATCATGCGCAGCGATTCGACCGTTGCCCGGTCAAAATCCGGCGTATACTCCGCTTCAGCCCGCGTTTCGAGACCGGCCAGGTAGCCGGTCAGCACCTGCGGCCAGATCTCCTCCCCATCCAGGGTAAAGCCGCGATGCCAGGAGAGATGGTTCAGCCCCAGGGTGTTCAGCTCAGCCCGCGAAGGGTCAATCGGCTGGCCCTGCTCCTTTTCCAACTCTTCCAGAATTTCCATTTTCGTGTGGATTGGCACATTACAGACACCCACGGCGGGCACATCAAGCGCGTGACGGTTGAGCGCCTCGGTAACCAGCCCGGCCGGATTGGTAAAATTGACCAGCAGCGCGCCGGGGGCCAGTTCGGCCATATCCCTGGCAATCTTGAGGATAACCGGGATGGTCCGCAGAGCTTTGGCCATGCCGCCCACGCCGGTCGTCTCCTGGCCGATCAAACCGTGCCGGTGGCCCAGGTACTCGTCCTCGCGCCGGGCCTGCATGCCGCCGACCCGCAATTGGGTGGTGACGTAACTCGCTCCGCGAACCGCCTCGCGCTGGTCGGTAGTCAGGTGAACAGTAAAAGGCGCGCCTTTAGCCTCAACCATGCGTTGAGCAAAGCGGCCGACAATGTCCAATCGTTCCTGGGAAATATCCATCAACCACAATTCGGTCAGGGGAAAGCTTTGAACTCGCTCCAGGAAACCATTAATCAGCTCAGGAGTGTAGGTAGAGCCACCCCCGATGACGGCAACTTTCATATTTCCTCCTCATAATTTAACGACCTCGCCGGTTTCGGCGCTCCGGTAAGCCGCATCTACCACCCGTATGTTGAGCAGCCCTTCGGCTGCACCCGGGCTTGGCGCGCGGCCAGTGCGAATGCACTCTAGAAAATAGGCCATCTGCGTGTCGTACATGCTCTGCGGGCAGTGGGGGTCGCGCACCGACGGGAAACCGGGGTCAACTTGCTCAGCTTGATTTTGTTCTGCTTGGGGCAGCAGCAATCGAGTCGGGAAAATCTGGCCAAAGCCGGCCGTGCCGTAAAGCTGGGTGGCGGCTTCGGGACCATCCATGTGCGGCTGCCACCAGCCCGACTCCAGGTAAGACACGGCCCCATTATCCCAATTGACCCAGATGACGCCGGTATCGTCCACATCAAAATCCTTATAATGCGTGCCAATACGGGCATAAACGCTGACCGGCTGCGGGTCGCCGAGCAGGAAGCGGGTGGTATCGAGGGCGTGAATGCCCATATCGGCCAGGGCGCCGCCGCCGGCAAACTTTTTCTGGGTGAACCAGCCACCCGGTCCCCAGTTGGCATGCACGCCATACCCTTTGGTACGGATAATTTTACCCAGGCGGCCGCGGTCCACCTGCTCTTTCAGCCAGAGCACCTCCGGGTCGAAGCGCCAGCAGTGAGCCACCATCAACAGCGCGCCGGATTTCCGGCTGGCCTCCAGCATGGCCTCGGCTTCGGCGGCATTCATAGCCATCGGTTTCTCGACCATCACGTGTACCCCCGCCTTGAGGGCGGCGATGGTTTCCGGGGCATGCAGGTAGTTAGGTGTGCTGACAATCAGAGCGTCAACATCGCCCTCCTGCAGCAGCTCGGTCACAGTAGGATACTGGTGCGCGATGCCATACTCGGCGGCAAAGGCGGCCATAGACTCGGGCCGGTGATTGACCACCGCCACCAGTGCGGTGTCCGGTTGGACTCGGGCCGCGGCCGCATGAATTTTAGAGATGTAGCCCGTGCCGGTAAAGCCAATTTTAAGGGTCATTGTCTATTCTCCCCCTAGCTCTGGAAAATTTGGAACAGGCCAATGATAGCCAAAGCGGCCAAAAAGAGCCAAACAGCAATAATGACCCCGGCGGCAATCCAGTTGGCCGGCTGGCCTTCACTCAGCGTTGTTTGGGCTTTTTGACGACACTCGGCCATAACCTCTGGCGGGATCATCTTTAGAGCGAGAGTGAGGCCCAGGGGGATCAAAATCAGATCGTCCACATAACCCAGGATCGGGATAGGATCGGGAATCAGGTCAATCGGGCTGAAGGCATAGGCGACCACCCCGGCAGCAAACAGCCGGGCATACCAGGGTACACGGGGGTCACGATAGGCCAGGTAAATGGCGTAGGTTTCCAGTTTGAGTCGCCTGGCCTGTTGTTTCCAGGCGGCAAAAATGGTCATTTTAGCCTTTCGACCCGGTCAGCTTAATGCCCTCGATGAAAGTTCGTTGGGCGAAGAAAAAGGCAATCACCACCGGGATGGTAAAGACAACCGAAGCGGCCATCATCTGGTTCCAGATGACTTTATGCTGGGCTTGAAAATCTTGCAGGCCCAAAGCCAGGGTAAAATTCTCCGGGTTGGTCAGGTAAAGCAGCGGCTCCAGGAAGAGGTTCCAGGACCACAGAAAGGTAAAGACGGTGATGGTGGCCAGGATCGGCCTGGACAAAGGCAGCACGATGCTCAGGAAAATGCGCAGTTCCGAGGCCCCGTCTACCCGGGCCGCATCCAGGAGTTCTTCGGGAATGGTGCGAAAAAATTGGCGTAATAAGAAAATATCAAAGGCATTGGCAAAAAAATTGGGCACAATGAGCGGCAAGAAGGTATCGCCCCAGTGAAGCGTTTCGGTGAAGAAGAGGAAAAGCGGGATCATGGTCACTTGGAAGGGCAGCATCATGGTGCTCAGCACTAGAATAAAGATTAGATCGCGTCCCGGCCAGCGGATGCGGGCAAAGCCGTAAGCAACCGGCGCACAAGAGAGGAGCGTGCCAATAATGGTAAAAACAGCAACAATCGTGCTGTTTTTAAAGTAGGTCCAGAAGTTGACGTTCAAGCCCGGCCTGACCCCGCGATTCATGGCGTCGGCAAAATTGTGCCATTGAAACTCGGTAACCAGCACCGGCGTGGCGAATTTCTTGATGCGGACTTTGACCGGTTCAGCACTGGGGTTGGCCGGGTCAACAAACTCGCCCTGGCCTTCGGCCACTTTGAGCAGGGCCAGGCGGCGAGTCTGCCCCTCGATCGTCACATCATAAACCGGCAATTCCTGGCCGTTGACCGTGACCTGCAAATTGGCTCGCGGCAGCAGGGTCGGCGGAATGCTAAAAACGTCCTCGTCGGATTTAAAGGCGGTAAAAAACATCCACACAACCGGGACCATAAAAAAGACGCCGACGGCAATGATGGCGGCATGGCCCAGGAGACTATAGCCTGTTTTTCGCCATTTAATCGGTTTTGCCCGCTGCCTGGAATTAAGCGCGTCAATGGTAATTTGAGCCATGCTTTTACCCCATATCTCCATAATAGGTCCAGCGTTCCGACAGGCGCAGGATGACGATGGTACAGATCATGATAATAATGAACAAAATCCAGGCCATGGCCGAAGCATAACCGATTTTGAGGTCAATAAAAGCTTTATCATACAGGTAGATGCTGTAGAAAAGCGTGGAGTCGAGGGGTGCGCCCAGCGTCCTGGCTGTGCCTCCGTAATTGGTTTGAGCCTCGGCAAAGATGAGCGCCTGGGTAAAGTACTGAAACATGGCAATCACGCCCAAAACCAGGTTAAACAGGGTAATCGGCGAAACATAGGGAATCGTGATATGCCAGAGCCGCTGCAGCCACGACGCCCCATCCAGTTCAGCCGCTTCCAGTAAGGAGGTCGGCACATCCTGCAAGCCGGAGAGATAAATAACAATGGTATTGCCCATCCCCCACAGGCCCAGGATAATCAAGGCCAGCTTGGACCAGCGCGGGTCGCTGATCCAGTTAGGACCGGGCAGCCCCAGGTAGCTCAAAAAAGTGTTCATAAGCCCGTTATTGGTATTGTAAATCCAGACCCAGAGCATAGTGGCGGCCACCAGCGGGACAATAGACGGTAAAAAATAAATAACGCGGTAGATAGATTGGCCCGGCAGTTTTAAATTGAGCAAAACAGCACAGCAAAAGGAACACAACAGGGTCAGCGGGACGGCCAAGACGACCATATAGCCGGTGTTGTACAGCGCAATCCAGAAACGGTCATCTTCAAGCAGATTGATATAATTAGCCAGGCCGACCCACTCCGACGGCGCTCTAAAATGATATTCGGTAAAACTGTTATACAGAGAGGCCAGCATAGGATAGAGAATAAAAAGCAAGAATCCGATGATCCAGGGCGAAATAAAGAGCAGGCCGGTGATAAGATCACGGCGGGTCCGGGCGCTCCAGCCTCGCCGCGGGGTTGTTTGAGCGGACGGTACGGGCACACTTTCCAGGTTAGCTTCCATCAACTCACCTCCGGGTATGGGTTACAAGTTGTAGATTGCAGGTTACAGGTTGATAAATTTGGCAACCTGCAACCTGCGACCTTGAGACCTGCAACTTTGCTACTCTGCTACTTTGCTGCCTGTTACTTTACTTCTCACTCAACGCTTTGTCCAGCTCAGTCTGAAGCTTCGCTTGCATTTCCTTCAAAAGCGGCTCTGGGTCCTGGCCGCCATGCACAACTTGCTCGTGAATGCGGTTCAGCTCAGTCAGGATATCACTGTGGACCGCGTTTAAGACGATACTGCGGGTATTGGGCGACTTGCTCAACTCAAGGAAGACTTTAAACTTCTCATTCTCCTGGAAACGAGGATCCTGGGCTGCTTTGGCGCTGGAAGGCAGGTTAAAGTTAGCCACCATTTCCTCAGCCACAATCTCCGGCGACATCATCCAGGCCAGCAATTTACCGGCTGCCGCTTTATCGGCCACGCCGCTGGGAATCACGGCCACACTGCCCTGCAGGGTGTTTGTGCCGGCCCGGTCCGGATGGTCGGCGGGTGGGGGTAAAGGCGCGACGCCATAATAAAGGTCTGGCTTTAAGCCCTGGATAAAGTTAGGCCCGGTCATCCATTCCCCATCTACCATCATGGCCACCTTGCTGCCCATAAAGCCATGCTGCGGCGAGCCATACTCGCCCAGCGAGGAGGTAAATTTGAGTACTTTATCCGCGCCATACTTGCTATAAAACTGCTGCTCCCACTTGAGGGCATCAATCACCGGCTGCGAGTCGAGCTGGATCTTGGTGCCGTCATCGCTGATCCAAAAGCCCCCAAACATGGGAATATACTGCTCAAAGTGGGGCCAGGAGAAATCGGGGATAAAGCCAATCTGGGTGATCTCGCCATTGGCGTCAACTTTGGTCAGCTTGTCCGCATACTCAGCCAGCTCTTCCAGGGTCTGGGGCGGCTTCTCCGGGTCCAGTCCGGCTTCTTCAAACAAATCCTTGTTCCAATAAAAAGCATAGGTGTCGGTGCCCCAGGGCAGGCAGTAATGATCGCCCTTATAGGCACATTGGGACAGGACCGCCGGGAGAATATCAGCCTTATCAATGTTACTGGCGCTGATAATCTCATCCAGCGGAGCCAGCAGACCTTCATTCGTCCACCCAGGCACGTTATCGGGACCCCCTAAGACCAACACATGCGGCGGCTGGGAGCCGGAGAGGCCGGCAATAATTTTATCCTCAGGGACCGGCGCATTCACCTGGACCTTGACATTATTCGCCTCACCGTATTTATTGAAAAGCTCCTGCAATTGGGCCGGGTTATCACCCCAGGCGACCCAAACCTGGAGCGTGCCCGGTTCTGCGGGCGCTTCTGCGGCTGCTTCCTCGGTGGCGGCAGGCTCCTCGGCGGCTTCCTCCGTAGCAGCGGGCTGCTCGGCAACGGCTTCCTCAGTGGCGGCTGGTTGTTCTTTTTCGGCGGGTGCTGGGGTGGGAGCTGCCTGTCCTCCACAAGCGGCCAACAGGCCCAGCACCAGGGTTAGAACCAGAACAGACCTTATATTTTTCGCAAACATAGTTCCTCCTTGAATATGTTAAAAAACACAATTTTTAGGTCACCATTCACTCATCACGTTTAATGCGCCTTGTGACCGCCGCTGGCAAACCGGCGACCCCGCAAATTGTTGAAATAATGTAACTGCTCAGGTATGTCATTTCGACCGAAGTACCCAGAGGGCATAAAGGAGAAATCCCAAAGGTCTATGTGTCGCTTCAGGGATTTCTCGGCCTATGGCCTCGAAATGACATTGGGCTGCTCGGCGGTCGGCGGTCAACGGTCCACGGTCGTCATGATCACCTCCTTTCGCAGGCAACGATAGCTTCAACCACAGCCGCATGAACGGCGAATGACCAGTTCGGTGGGCAGTAAAACCAGCGGAGCAGTCTGCCCGGTCTTAATGAGCTGGACCAGTTTCCGGGCGGCTTCGCGCCCTGCCTGTTCGATAGGGGCACGGACAGTGGTCAAAGGGGGGTTCAGATAACGGGACACGTCAACATCGTCAAAACCAATCAGGGCGATGTCTTCAGGGACTCGTTTACCGGCTCGCTGGAGCGCCGCCAGGGCGCCAATCCCGGCTTCGTCGTCGCCGCTAAAAATAGCGTCAATTTCGACTCCCTGGGCCAGCCAATTTTCGACAGAGCGGCGGGCCTGCTCCTGGTCGAAGCCGCCCTGGGCGATCAAGGCCGGGTCGAAGGGCAGATGGTGGGCGGCCAGGGCTTCGCAATAGCCCATCTCCCGCCAGTACGAGTCTTCGTTGCCCTCCGGCCCTCTCAGGAAAGCAATGCGCCGCCGGCCATGAACTTCAATCAGGTGGTCAATCAGTTTGCGGGAACCGGATTTATTTTCAAAGGTAACACAGGGGATATTGAGTGAGGCGGGGGAAGAACGATGCAGTAAAACCATCGGGAAACCAAGCTGGTAGAGACGGGTCAGCTCGGCTTCGTCCAAACTGTCAATAAAGACCAAGAGGCCGTCGGTGTTGTGCTCGCCCAAACGCCGGCGTGAGGATGGACCGGAGCCGCCTTCACTATGGGTGGAGTGGATTAGCAGGTCATAGCCCCCCTCTCTGGCCCCCATTTCGATCCCGCGCAGCATCGCCGCCGAGAATTGATCACTAATTCCAGGCAGCAGCAGTCCCAGGGTCTGAGTGCGGCGGCTGGCCAACCCCCGGGCGGCCGCATGCGGGACGTACTTCAACTCGGCGATGGCCGCCCGGACCTGAGCAGCGGTTTCCTCGGCCACCGGGCCGGTTTGATTGATGACCCGGCTCACCGTGGCGATGGAAACGCCAGCTCGCTCGGCTACGTCAGCTATCGTAGGGCGAAGAAGCATTTTCGGCTCGACCATGAGACACCCCTACGCCTCTCCTACCACTAAATAATGTAAGCGCTTTCTGTAAGCGCTTACAGAATACAATAAAACAGCCAACTTGTCAAATGAGTAACCCAAGTTGCCACTTAGCTGCGAAAAATCACCCTTCGATAAGCCTATGGCACTCAGGATGATTTTTCGCAGCATCCCGAGTAGTTCTGAGCGAAGCGAAGGACGTATCGAGGGGTGCTGCTTCGAAGGTAGCAACTTAAATTAAGTAAATAAAACCCGGTCACATCTCTAATCTCACTCTTGACAAAATTAATGAGCAATGATATTATTTCAATATCAAATCATTTAATATTGAATAATTTATGCCAACCCATTATCTCGGAACGGACCAGGAAATCTTGGCCTTAGACACATTTATAAAATTGAGTCGAGCCAGCGACGCCCTGATGGCTCGTTTGAGTCACCGGGGAACCATGACGAATTTGACGGTGAGCCAATTTGGCGTGCTGGAAACACTCTACCACCTCGGCCCCCTGTGCCCCGGCGACCTCTCTACCAAGCTGCTCAAAAGTGGCGGCAACATTACTTTGGTCATTGACAACCTGGAAAAACAAGGCCTGGTTCAACGTGCGCGTGATACAAAGGACCGCCGCATGATTACCATTTCGCTCACCCCGGCCGGTCGTGATTTGATCAACCAAATCTTGCCCCAGCATGTTGCGGCTATTACCGAGGAATTGAGCTGTCTTACCCCCGAAGAGCAGAAAACTTTAGGCGCTCTCTGCCGCAAGCTGGGCAAAAAAGAGTGTTCTTAACCTGAATTCGACATTTTACCGAAAATCACCCTGACGCGAAGCGGGCGTTAGCCAGTATCGAAGGGTGATTTTCGGCTCATTATCGCACCCTTCGATACGCGCTCACTTCGCCCTTCGACAAGCTCAGGACGAGTTCCGCGTTACTCAGGATGCGATAAAGATACCTTCCGAAGCTCTAACCCTCTGGCAAAGTTTGTTCCTCGCCCCATTCCGGTTTTCCGAATCGTGGCAGAGGTCTTGTGGCTTCACCCTGTCCATTCGAACAGTTTACCCCTGACCGCATGACCGGTGGCAATCTCTGGCCTTTTACCTGATGAATAAGCGGCCTACTTTTGCTAAACTAACCGTAACTACTCCTGAAAGTACGCGGCATTAAGGTCCGTGGCCTGGCCGAGGTAGTTGAGCGGTCAGGACGGTTTGGAGTGAAGGAGCATTTGGCTATCACCCCTACCGTGTCGTGGAGTTGGGGTATCGAAGGGGAAAACTACCGGGATGGCAATTTTGCGCCAAAGAAAATTATTTGGACAGAAGGATGAACAGAAACTGGGTAAGATATTAAGTGGTCGAGAGGTCTAAGAAAAAAACTGCTGCTAAAATCACTGTGTTTGAAAGGTCAATACGCCTCATGAGTATCGCTTCGACATTGCGGGAGAGCTTCTCTCCCCTCAGAATTCGCAACTTCCGCATCTACCTGGGCGGCCAGGCCATCTCGTTGGTGGGCACCTGGCTGCAAATGACGGCGCAAAGCTGGGTTGTCTGGGAATTAAGCCGTTCAGCAACGGCGCTGGGCGTGGCGGCCATGTTAGGCTCGCTGCCTATTCTGCTGTTGGGTCCGTGGGCCGGGGTGTGGGCTGACCGGCTCGACCGGCGTAAACTGCTCATCGCCACCCAGGCCGGGGCCATGCTATTCGCCTTTGTGCTGGCCTTCCTCACCCAAACCGGCCTGGTCCAACTGTGGCATGTCTACGTTTTGGCCGCTCTGTTGGGCATTATCACCGCCGTTGACATCCCCGCTCAACAAACTTTCCTGGGCGACCTGGCGGGCATGGCCGAGATCCGCAAGGCGATTAATCTGAATATCACCATGTTGCAGGTCAGCCGGATTCTTGGACCGGCGCTGGCCGGGATCATTATCGCCAGCCTTGGGGCGGCGACCGCCTTCTGGCTGAACGGGTTAAGTTTTATCGCCGTAATTATCAGCCTGTGGCTGCTGACTTCCAACCAGGTACGGAAACCTCACAGCGGTAATTTTCTGGCCGAGTTCAAAGAGGGAGTAAGTTATGTCGGCACGCAGCCGCGCGTGCAAGACCTGATTATCCTGGCGATCCTGGTTACCTTCTTTGCCTTTCCGGTTATTATGAGCCTGCTGCCGGCGGTGGTGGGCAAAGTCCTGCGGGGCGATGCGGCCACGTTGAGCTGGTTGATGATGAGTTCCGGAGCGGGGGCCTTGGTTGGGACGATGTTCCTGGCGCCCCTGGCTCAAGCGATGCGCCGGACCGGCCTGGTCTTGGGCGGGACGATTGGCTGGGTCGGCCTGTGGCTGATCCTTTTCTCCGAGACCAGTTGGCTGCCTCTCTCGTTGGTCAGCCTCTTTTTTGTTAGCATGGGCATTCCGACCGTATTGACTACCACGATGGGCCTGATGCAAATACTGGCCCCGGCGGATATGCGGGCGCGGCTGATGAGTCTCTTCTTTACCCTCAGCTTTGGCATGCAACCATTTGCCTCGCTGCTGGCCGGTTACACTGCCGATACTTTGACCACACCCATGGCTATCCGCGTTAATGGGGTTTTGCTGCTTTTTGGCGCTGCCCTGATTATGGCTGTCCGCCCGGCTTTGCGCCGGTGGGAAGCGAATGCTGCGGCCCACCAGCCCGCACCCGTCGCCATTGATCCCGTATGAACCATACCGATCACGTCAACCTGTTGCGCGGAGGGGCGCCAAGCGGCGGTGGAGTCTGGGCCGATGTTGGCTCTGGCAGCGGCGCATTCACCCTGGCTCTGGCCGAGTTGTTGGGGCCGGGCGGCGAAATCTACTCGGTGGACCAGGACCGGGGAGCCTTGCGCGTCCAAGAGCGAACGATGCAGGCCCAGTTTCCGCAGACGGTGGTGCATTACCTGGCGGCCGATTTTACCCAACCGCTCAAGCTGCCCCCGTTGGATGGCATTGTGCTGGCCAATGCGCTTCATTTTCAAAAGTACCCCGCGCAGGGGCGGGTCATTCAACGGCTCAAGAGTTATCTTCGTCCCGGCGGACGCTTGATTTTGGTCGAGTACAATGTGGATCATGGAAATACCTGGGTTCCATACCCGCTCTCTTATCAGAGCTGGACCAACCTCGCCCGCGAAAGTGGTTTTGGCCAGACCGAACTCCTGGCGACCGTACCCAGCCGCTTTTTGCAGGAGATTTATGCCGCCGTGAGTTGGTAGTACTATCTTTGCACTTTGACCCCATCAGCTTGATTTCACCGCAGAGACGCCGAGTTCACAGAGTTTTTTGTTGATTTCTCAGCGTTCTCTGTGTCTCTGCGGTAAATTTCCTGGCTAAACATCAAAAGTGCAAACATAGTGTTGGTAGCTTCATCAGTGAAAAATAACCTCCTATCACGAACAAATTTAAAGCGTGAGTATTATCGCTGGCGCAATGGGTTTTATTCTTTAATGGGCTTTGCCAGAGATCAGGCAGTCTCACTGCTTAGAAAGGATGCAACCATGCATGGGGCGGGGGAACAGATTAAGCAGACAGTTTTAGCATGGGAGGGGGTCAGTGCCCACCTCCACCGTTTTGGCGGCACGGAGTACCGCCTGGGTCGAAGAGAAATCGGACACGTTCACGGTGATTATTTGGTAGACATCCCCTTCCCCAAAAAAGTGCGGGATGAAATTGTCGCTGCCGGGCGAGCCGAGCCGCATCACATCCTCCCCGACAGCGGCTGGATCAGTTTTTACCTGCGCGAGCCGGCCGATATCGAGCGGGCCATTGACCTGTTCCGGCAATCGTTTGAGTTAGCGGTAAAGCAGCGACAAAAGCAGGCTTGACGAACGCTTGTTCGTTTGACATTCCACCGGGTTAAGACTATAAGTATAGTTTGCCTGACCAATGAATTGTAAAATGGAGAGGATGTTGAACGATGGGTTCTGAGCAAATTATGCGCGAGCAACTGTTGGCTCTGCTTCATGGAGACCACGCCCATATGACGTTTGACGCTGCCGTGGCCGAGTTTCCATTGGACGCCATCAATCGTAACCCCCCCAACGTCCCTTATACCCCCTGGCACCTGCTTGAGCACATCCGCCTCGCCCAGTGGGATATTCTGGAATTCATCCGTAATCCCGCTCACGTTTCGCCCGACTGGCCTGCCGGCTACTGGCCCCCAGCCGAGACGCGGGCCGATGCAGGCCAATGGCAGCAAACTATTGCCGCCTTCCGGGCCGACCTCAAATCCCTGGAAGACATCGTAACCAATCCTGAGACAGATTTCTTTGCCCCCCTGCCCCACGGCATGCCCTACACCATTTTCCGGGAAATCATGGTCGTCGCCAACCACAACTCCTACCACATCGGCGAGTTCGCCATTTTGCGCCAGGTCATGAACACCTGGGCCTAAAGGTTGAACAGCGAGGAGAATGCAGCGAATGATAGCCGGGCGCGATTACATCGGCGTCGGTGTGGGCGCGATGGTCTTCAATGCCGATGGGAAAGTTTTTCTCTCGCAACGAGGGCCGGAGTCAAAAAATGAACGGGGCTGCTGGGAATTTCCCGGCGGCAGCGTCGAATACGGCGAAACGCTGGCGGCCGCGATTACCCGTGAATTCCGCGAAGAGTATGAGCTGGAGATCGAGGTGGTCGAACTGCTGCACGTCGCCGATCACATCTTGCCCGAAGAACGCCAGCACTGGGTCTCGCCGACCTTTATCGCCCGGCTGGTAAGCGGCACACCCCGTATTGTCGAGCCAACCAAGTGCACCGCCATCGGCTGGTTTTCCCTGGCGGCGCTGCCCGAACCTCTGTCGGCGGTTACGGTAGAGGATGTGCGGAGTTACCTGGCTAAATATGGCTGAGGAGTGCAAAAGCTTTGGAGTGCAAAAGCATTGCTTTTGCGTTCCAAAACAAAAGGTAAAAACGCTTGTCTCTTTCTACTCTTTTGAGTGTTTGGCGCGACACCCCCATCATTGCCGGCAACATCGCTGCCTGGAAAACCTTCCCGGCCCGGCCCGGCGAGTTCACCCCTCTCCCGGCTGAGCTCCACCCCGCCCTAGCCGCAGCCCTGCGCGCGCGCGGAATTGAAGCCCTCTACAACCACCAGGCCGCTGCCTGGCAGCACCTTCAGGCCGGCCAGCATCCTGTCATCGTCACCGGCACCGCCAGCGGCAAAAGCCTCTGCTACAACCTGCCCATTCTTGACCATTTACTTCGCGACTCAGATGCCCGCGCCCTCTACCTTTTCGCCACCAAGGCTTTAGCCCAGGATCAGGCCGAGGCGCTGCGCGATTTGGTCAGTAGCCAGAAGTCAGTAACCAGCCCACAGGGGGCCTTCGGCTCTAGTCAGAAGTCGGTAGTTAGCAACCAACAATCTAAAATCCACGCCCGTCAGACGGGCAGTCCAAAATCTAAAATCTCTATCGCCACCTACGACGGCGACACTCCGACCTCGGCCCGGCCCGCCATCCGGCAAAATGCCCGCCTGGTCATTACCAACCCCGACATGCTGCACGCCGGCATTTTACCCCACCACACCCGCTGGGCCGACTTTTTTCGCCACCTGCGTTTTGTTGTCATTGACGAGATGCACAGCTATCGCGGCGTCTTTGGCTCGCACGTGGCCAATGTTCTGCGTCGTTTGCAGCGGGTCGCCCTTTTTTACGGGGCAACACCCCAATTCATCCTGACCTCAGCGACCATCGCCAACCCCGGCGAACTGGCCGAACGCCTGATCGAAGCGCCGGTGACTCTGGTGGACAATGACGGGGCCGCCAGAGGAGCCAAGCATTTCCTGATCTATAATCCGCCCATTGTGGACCACGAGCTGGGCTTGCGGCGGAGCACGCTGCAAGAGACAGTTCGTTTGGCCCAGGAACTGCTGGCCCATGAGGTCCAAACGATTATTTTTGGCCGGGCGCGGCGCTCGGTGGAGATGATGCTGAAGTATTTACGGACCTCACCCCTAACCCCTCTCCTAAAAGGAGAGGGGAATCAAGAGTTCTCCCCTCTCCCTATGGGAGAGGAGCCGGGGGTGAGGGCCTACCGCAGCGGCTACCTGTCGCGCCAGCGGCGCGAGATCGAGCGGGGGCTGCGGGAGGGCCAGGTGCAGGCAGTGGTGGCGACCACCGCGTTGGAACTGGGCATTGACATCGGCGGGCTGGGGGCAGCAATACTGGCCGGCTATCCGGGCACGATTGCCGGAACCTGGCAGCAGGCAGGCCGGGCCGGCCGCCAGAGTGAAACATCTCTGGCTGTTCTAGTTACCTCGGCTAACCCCCTGGACCAATTCCTGGCCCATCACCCCGACTATTTCTTCGAACGCTCGCCGGAACAGGCCCTCATCAACCCCGACAACCTGCTCGTGCTGCTCCAGCACCTGCGCTGCGCTGCCTTTGAACTGCCTTTCCGGCAAGGCGAGGGCTTTGGTCGCGTCGCTCCGGAACAGGTCAACGAGTTCCTGCAATTTTTGCGCGAGGCCGGCGAACTGCACCGCTCCGGCGAGATGTTCTTTTGGATGGCCGACCAGTACCCGGCCGAACGAGTCTCGCTGCGGAGCGCCTCGCCTGACCGGGTCTTGCTGCAGGTAGAGGCGGAGGATGGCTGGCAGACCATCGGCGAGGTGGATGAGGCCAGCGCCCCCTGGATGGTCCACCCACGGGCCATCTATTTGCACGAGGGTCAGGCTTACCAGGTTGAAGCGCTTGATCTGGACCAAAATCTGGCCCGCCTGCGCCCATCACAGGCTGATTATTACACCGAACCCAAACGCGAGACGACGGTGCAGTTGATCGCCACGTCGAACCAAGCGGAAGTCCACGGGGCGACCAAAGCCGCTGGCGACATCCTGGTAACGACCCAGGTGGTCGGCTATCGTCAACTGCGCTGGTTTACCCAGGAGCGGCTCGGCGAAGGCGAGGTTGCGCTGCCGCCAACCGAACTGCATACGAGCGGCTATTGGCTGGCCCTGGCCGAGACCACCGTCGAGGGGCTGCGGGCGCAGGGCTTGTGGAGCAATGATCCCAACAATTATGGCCCCAACTGGGCCAGGCAGCGCCGGCTGGCCCGTACCCGCGATGGGTATCGCTGCCAGATGTGCGGCGCGCCCGAACAGGACCGCGAACACGACGTCCACCACAAGATTCCCTTCCGGACCTTTGCCTCTTATGAGCAGGCCAACCAACTGGCGAACCTGATTACCCTCTGCCACCCCTGCCACCGCCGCGCCGAAACCGCCGTGCGCATCCGCAGCGGCCTGGCCGGGCTGGCCTTTGCCCTCGGCCACCTGGCCCCTTTGTTTTTGATGTGCGACCGCAATGATATAGCCGTCCATCACGATCCTAAATCACCGCTGGCCCAGGGGCAGCCTGCCATCGTCATCTATGATGTCATTCCCGGCGGCATCGGCTTCAGTGAGCGGCTGTTTGAGCTGCATGATCAGCTCATCGCCCATGCCCATGAACTGGTCACTGCCTGTCCCTGCCCTGATGGCTGCCCTTCCTGTGTCGGCCCCGGCGGTGAGGAGGGCCGCGGCGGCAAGCCGGAGGCGTTAGCCATTTTAGCGGCGCTGTCCTGAAACAGCCAAATTGATGCTTTTGGCAGCTTTTGCCGGAGTATGCTATACTCTCTCCGTTTACAGTGATCTAGAATCCATTGCCTCTCCTGCCAAACTACGATCCTTGTCCCAACATTTAAAGCACATTCTTATATGACTGAAAAGGAGCCAACCTGATGCTATCAGACCTATCTCATATCTCACCCGTGTGGAGCCGGATTACCCATTTAATGATTGAGCGGGGGGAAGGATGCCATGTTTACACCACCGACGGCGAGCAGTACCTCGATTTTACCAGCGGCATTGGCGTCACCAATACCGGTCACAGCCATCCGGCCGTGGTCAAGGCGATTCAGGAGCAGGCGGCCAAAATGCTCCATGCCCAGGTCAATATTTACCTGCACCCGCCGCTGGTCCGTCTCAGCCACGCCTTGAATGAGGTCACGCCGCCTAACCTGGACACCTTTTTCTTCTCCAATTCCGGCGCGGAAGCCATTGAGGGCGCGGTCAAATTGGCTCGCCACGCCACCGGGCGGACCAATATTATTGTCTTTCAAGGCGGCTTTCACGGGCGAACCGCCCAGACGATGGCTATGACCACCGCCAAAACCGTCTATCGGGTGGATTACCAGCCCCTGCCCGGCGGCATCTTTGTCGCTCCTTTCCCCTACGCCTACCGCTATCGGATGACAGATGAGCAGGTGAGCGAGTTTGCCCTGCGCGAGCTGGATATGATCTTGCACACCCAATCCGCGCCCCAGGAAACGGCGGCGATGGTCATCGAGCCGGTGCTGGGTGAAGGCGGCTACGTGCCCGCTCCACCCCAATTTATGCAGGGACTGCGCCGCATCTGCGACGAGCACGGCATTTTGCTCGTCGTTGATGAGGTCCAGACCGGTTTTGGCCGCACCGGCAAAATGTTCGCTCTCGAACACGCCGGCATCACCGCCGACATCATGGTCATGGCCAAAGGCCTGGCCAGCGGCTTCCCCATTTCCGCTATTGCCGCCAGCCGCGACCTCATGAGCAAGTGGCAGGTCGGCACGCACGGCGGGACCTACGGCGGCAACGTGATGGGCTGCGCTGCCGCAGAAGCGACGATCAAAGTCATCCAGGAAGAGGGGCTGATCGAAAACGCAGCGGCGCGCGGCCGGCAGCTCATGGACGGCCTGGCCGAAATCCAGAGCCGCTTCCCGGCCCTGGGCGACGTGCGCGGCCTGGGCTTGATGGTCGGCTGTGAGTTTACCAATCCTCAGACCGGCCGGCCCGACGACGGCTTGACCAAAAAGGTCGCTGCCCACGCCATGCAGGAGGGCCGCTTGCTGCTGCTGACCTGCGGCATGTACGGCAACGTCATCCGCTGGATTCCGCCCCTGGTCGCCAGCGAGGCCCAAATCAATGAGGGGCTGGAGAAGTTCGAGCAAGCAGTGGCGGCTGTGGCAGCGTAACTGTTCAAGTCTCGTGTTGCGTGTTGCGTAGTGTGTGAAAACGGACCACGCACCACGCAACATGGTTGGAATTCATTTACATAGGACAACTTCATGGCAAAACTATCCCTAGCCGAAGTCGAAACGATTGCCGAACTGGCCAAACTCACCCTGACCGAGGCCGAAAAGGTCACCTTTCAAGAACAGCTCTCGGCAATTTTGGATTACGCCGAAATGCTGCAACAGGTTGATACTCGCGGCATTCCCCCCACCGCCAGCGCCCTCCCCCTGAACAACGTCATGCGCCCCGACGAAGTCGGCCTCAGCCTCTCTAACGAAGAAGCCCTTTTCAATGCCCCGGAAGCCGAAGAGGGTTACTTCAAAGTGCGGGCGGTGTTGGAATAAAACGTGATGCGTGAAACGTAAAGTATTAGTTTTCACGCATCACGCATCACGCATTACGGAGCATAACCTTGGAACTCTACTCTCTCACCATCCACGAAGCTCAAGACAAATTGCGTTATGGGGAAATCACCTCGGTTGAGTTGACCGAGAGTGTTTTGGAGCGGATTGAAGCAGTTGAGCCTAAAACCCAGGCCTATCTCAGCGTGCAGGCCGACCTGGCCCTGGACATGGCCCGCCTGGCCGACGAACGGCGCGCCACCGGCGAGGACAATCCGCTGCTGGGCATTCCCCTCGGCATTAAAGACGTGCTGATTACCTACGGCGTCCCGACTACCGCTGCCTCGAAAATTCTGGAAGGATTTGTTCCCCCCTTCGACGCGACCAGCATCACCAAATTGCGGGCGGCCGGGGCAGTCTTTGTTGGCAAGACCAACATGGACGAATTTGCGATGGGGTCTTCGACCGAGTACTCGGCCTACCATATTACCCGCAATCCCTGGGATTTGAGCCGGGTTCCGGGCGGCAGCAGCGGCGGCAGCGCAGCGGCCGTGGCCGCTGACGAAGCCCTGGCCGCGCTGGGTACGGATACCGGGGGGAGCGTCCGTCTGCCCGCTGCCTACTGCGGCGTGGTCGGCCTGAAGCCGACCTACGGCCGGGTCAGCCGCTACGGTCTCATCGCCTTTGGCTCTTCGCTGGACCAGGTTGGCCCGCTGACCAAAGATGTCGAAGATGCGGCGATCTTGCTGAACGGGCTTGCCGGCCATGATCCGCGTGACTCGACCAGTCTCAATGTCCCCGTACCCGATTATGTCGCCGAAATGAAACGAGGCGATGATTTGCGGGGGCTTCGAGTCGGCGTCCCCAAAGAGTACTTTATCGAGGGGCTTGATCCGGGGGTCGAGTCAGCCGTGCGGGCGGCCCTTAACCAACTGGCTGGACTGGGCGCGGAGATTGTCGAGGTCTCGCTGCCCAACACCCAATACGGCATTCCGGTTTATTATCTCATCGCCCCGGCGGAGGCGTCGGCCAACCTGGCCCGCTATGATGGGGTCAGGTACGGCCTGCGCGTGGATGGCGGAGACATGTGGGAAACCATCCGCCAGACCCGCGACGCCGGCTTTGGGCCGGAGGTCAAGCGGCGGATTATGCTTGGCACCTACGCCCTTTCGGCCGGTTATTACGACGCCTATTACCTGAAAGCGCAGCAGATGCGGACCCTGCTCCGCCGTGATTTTGAGCAGGCGTTTGAAATGGTGGACGTGATGGTTTCGCCGGTCGCCCCCAGCACCGCCTTTGAAATCGGGGCCAAGGTAGACGACCCGCTGCAAATGTACCTGATTGACGTCTTTACCGTCTCGCTGAACCTGACCGGCGTCTGCGGTATCTCTGTGCCGTGCGGTTTTTCGGCGGGGATGCCGGTCGGCCTGCAGCTCATCGGCCCGGCCCTCGGCGAGAGCGCCATTCTGCGCGCGGCCTACCAGTACGAGCAGGCGACGGAGTGGCATAAACAGAAGCCGGCGTTGTGAGACTAGGGGTGACCGCAAGGGTACGCCCCTACATTACCGAATTATTTTCTTGAAATCCATGAGCCGACTTGAACTTTGAGCCTGCGAATGGATTCGCAGGCAAGGCGGCTTATTATGAAACCCAAAATCCTCATTCTCCATGCCACCGGTTCCAACCGCGACCGCGAAGCGGCCTGGGCGTGCGAATTGGCCGGCGGCCTGGCCGAAATCATCCACATCAACGGATTGGCTGCCGGGGAACGGCGGCTAGCTGATTATCAGATGCTCGTGCTGCCGGGCGGTTTTTCCTACGGCGACGACCTGGGCGCGGGCAAATTGTGGGCCGTGGCCCTGCGCCACCGCCTGGCCGATGATCTGGCGGCTTTTGTCGAGGCCGGGCGGCCGGTTTTGGGCATTTGCAACGGTTTCCAGGCTCTGGTCAAGGCGGGGCTGCTGCCGGGGGACAGCGCTGGCAGCTCTGCTCAAACGGCCACCCTCACCCGCAACGACTCGGCCCAATTCGAGTGCCGCTGGGTCTACTTGCAGCCCCAGCCGGAGAGCCCGTGTATTTTCACCCGGGGCCTGACCGATCCCATCTACTGCCCGGTCGCTCACGGCGAGGGCAAATTTGTGACCTGTGATGCCGCCGCGTTAGCTGGCTTGGAAGCCAGAGGCGGGGTTGCCTTGCGCTACGTTGACACAGCCGGCCGCCCGGCCGGCTATCCCTGGAATCCCAACGGCTCGGCGGCCAACATCGCCGGGGTTTGTAACCCTGGCGGGACCATTCTGGGCCTGATGCCCCACCCGGAAGACCACCTGATTCCACCCCAGCACCCCCAATTTCAGCACGGCCAGCGGGGATGGTTGGGCCTGCCGTTGTTCCAGAATGGGGTTAATTACGCGGCAAATTTGTAATATTTAGAGCAACCAAACATGTCATTTCGAGCGGCCAGCGGGAGCGAGAAATCCCTGTTAAGCTGCATTTAAGTGAAGGTACGAGGGATTCCTCACTTCGTTCGGAATGACATAGATGCGGAGATATTTATTTATGTTATCCATTGACGAACTTATCGCCGCTGTCCCGCATGCCCTGCTCAGGGTTGACCTGCCGGAGCTGGGGCCGCGCCTGGAAGGCAAGGTCCGCGACATTTATCGGGTCGGGGACCGGCGGGTGCTGATCACCACCGACCGGGTGTCGGCCTTTGATCGCGTCCTGGGCGCTATTCCCTTTAAGGGTCAGGTGCTCAACCAGCTCAGCGCCTGGTGGTTTGAGCAGCTCAAAGGGGTGGTCGCCAATCACGTGCTCTCAATTCCCGACCCGAACGTGACCCTGGCCCGCGAAGCCGAGCCGCTGCCGGTGGAGGTCATCGTGCGCGGCTACATCACCGGCGTCACTTCGACCTCGCTCTGGACGCTGTACCGCCAGGGCGTCGAGCGGCCCTACGGCCTGGATTTGCCGCCCGGCCTGGCCAAAAATGACCCGTTGCCCGAGCCGGTCATCACCCCGACGACCAAAGCTACCGGCGGCGCGCATGACGAGCGCCTGACCGCCGCCGAAGTCGTCGAACGCGGGCTGGTCGCGCCCGGCTTGTGGGCCGAAATTCAGCAGGCGGCCCTGGCCATTTTCAAACACGGCCAGGCGGTCGCCCGGCAGGCCGGGCTGATCCTGGTGGACACCAAGTACGAATTCGGCCTCATTGATGGCCGTCCGGCTTTAATTGACGAAGTCCACACCCCCGACTCCAGCCGCTACTGGCTGGCCGAGAATTATGAAACGGTCCGGGGCAGCGAGGCGGAGCCGGAAAATTTCGACAAGGAGTTTCTGCGGCTGTGGTTTGTCCGCCAGGGTTATCGCGGCGAGGGCCAGCCGCCGGCCATGCCGCCCGATTTTGTCGCCCAGGTGGCCCGGCGTTACATCTCCGCCTACGAGCGGCTGACCGGGCAGACTTTTGTACCGGGCGCCCAACCCGCCGCCGAGCGGATTCGGGCGGCTGTAGCTCAAATAGTATAACAGATAAAGTGGCCGAGATGGGGGATTAGCACTTGGAAACTGGATCTTTGTTCATGGGGCAAGAAATTTAGACAGAATTAACAAGATTTACAGGATTAAATTTTCAGAAATCTTGTTAATCCTGTTAATCCTGTCAAAGATTAGGGGATATTTGAAAAATTCCCCCAATCCCCTAATCCCGGCCAAGAAATGCTGGAATGAAAGGCGTAATCGCAATGGCAAACCCAGGGTGGGATTTTTTGGACGACGAGTTAGACCGGCCCCGCGAAGCGTGCGGCGTGTTCGGCATCTACGCGCCCGGCGCGGACGTGGCCCGGTTAACCTTTTTTGCCCTGTACGCCTTGCAGCATCGCGGCCAGGAGAGCGCCGGCATTGCCAGCAGCGATGGCCGGGCCGCTTACATCCACAAGGGCATGGGACTGGTCGCCCAGGTGTTCAACGAGGAGAATTTAGCTCCCCTCAAAGGTCACCTGGCGATTGGCCAGAACCGCTACTCGACAACCGGCTCAACCCACATTCGCAACGCCCAGCCCTACTTGATTGAAACCATTTACGGCCCGCTCGGGGTGGGTCACAACGGCAACCTGACCAACGCCCTGGCCCTGCGCCACAAACTGTTGGAACGGGGCGTCGGCCTGACCTCCTCCAGCGATACGGAGGTCATTGTCCAGATGCTTGCCGCGCCGCCGCCGGGCCGCAAACCAGGCCAGCCGGACTGGGAACATCGCCTGGCTGCGTTGATGGCCGAGGCCGAAGGAGCCTACTCCCTGGTTATCCTGACCCGCGACGCTGTCTTTGCCGTGCGCGACCCCCTGGGGCTGCGTCCGCTCTGCCTGGGCGAGTTCCCCAGTGGGGGCGGCTATGCCGTCGCCTCGGAGTCGTGCGCGTTGGGGACGATTGGGGCGCAGTATCTGCGCGAGGTCCATCCCGGCGAGATTGTTCGCCTGGACCGGCATGGCCTGCATAGTTTTCAAGGACGCGCCGCCGCGCCGGCGCCGGCCCTGTGCGTGTTTGAGTATGTCTATTTTGCCCGGCCCGACAGCATGCTGGAAAATCAGGTCATCCACCGGGTGCGCCAGCAGTTGGGGGCGGAACTGGCCCGTGAAGCCCCAGCCGAGGCCGACGTGGTCATTGGCGTGCCCGACTCGGCCACCCCGGCGGCGATTGGCTTCGCCCAGGCGTCCGGCATCCCCTACAGCGAGGGCCTGATCAAGAATCGCTACATCGGGCGGACCTTCATCCAGCCCAACGATCAACTGCGGCGCTCGGGCATCCATTTGAAATATAACCCGCTCACAGCCAACCTGGCCGGCAAACGGGTCGTGTTGGTGGATGATTCGATTGTGCGCGGCAACACGGCCGGACCGCTGGTGCGGCTGATCCGGGAAGGCGGAGCGGCAGAGGTTCACCTGCGGGTGTCGTCGCCGCCGGTGCAGCACCCCTGTTTTATGGGCGTGGATATGGCCACCCACCACGAGTTGATTGCCCACCATAAATCTGTTGAGGAAATCCGGGCCCACGTCGAGGCCGACAGCCTGGCCTATCTGTCGCACGAGGGGATGATGCGGGCAGTTCGAAAAGCTCACTACGAAGCGGTTCGACAGGCTCAGAATGAGGCTAAAGCCGGTGAGTTCAATGCCGGGCAGGGTTACTGCAGCGCCTGTTTCACCGGCAGCTACCCGATCCATCTGGACGAGTGGTGGCTGCAAAAAGATCACGAAAAGCTGGTTTTTGAAGGAATTTGGGGAGAATGACCGCTGACCACCGACCGCCGACCGCCGTTAATATAGTTTTGGCGGTCAGCGGTCCACGGTTGGCGGTCTTTACTCAGGAATAAGAGATGACTAAACCCATCAATATTCTGGTCATCGGCCGGGGGGGGCGGGAGCACGCCCTGGCCTGGAAGCTGGCCCAATCGCCGCGGGCGGCGCGGGTGTGGGTCGCGCCGGGGAACGGCGGCACCGCCGGATCAGACCCCATTGCCAACGTACCCCTGGCCGAAGATAACGTGGCCGGGCTGATTGACTTTGCTCGGCGCGAGGTCGTCGGCCTGACGGTGGTTGGACCGGAAGCGCCACTGGCGGCGGGCATCGTGGATGCGTTTCAGGCCGCCGGACTGCCTTGTTTTGGCCCGATCCAGGCGGCGGCGCAACTGGAGGCGTCCAAAGCCTTCGCCAAAGCCTTTATGGTTCGTCACGGCATTCCCACCGGACGCTACGCCGCCTTCAGCGATTATCAGGCCGCGCTGGCCCATCTGCGGCAGGTGGATTATCCCGTGGTCATCAAGGCCTCGGGCCTGGCCGCGGGCAAGGGGGTCATCCTGCCGGACACGCCGGCCGGTGCGGAATTGGCCCTGCGGCAGATGATGGCCGAACGTGTTTTTGGCGCAGCCGGCGCTGAGGTGGTCATCGAGGAGCGGCTGGCCGGGCCGGAGGCGTCGGTGCTGGCCTTTTGCGACGGGTATACCGCTGCACCCATGCCGGTAGCGCAGGATCACAAACGGGTCTTTGACGGCGACGCCGGGCCGAATACGGGCGGCATGGGCGCGTATGCTCCGGCCCCGCTGGTCACACCGGCCCTGCTGGCAGAACTGCTCCAGACCGTTTTTCAGCCGGCGCTGGCCGGACTGCGAGCCGAAGGCGCGCCTTACACCGGCATTCTCTACGCCGGGTTGATGCTGACCGAGGCCGGGCCGCGGGTGTTGGAGTTCAACTGCCGCTTCGGCGACCCGGAAACCCAGGTGATTCTGCCTTTGTTGGAAAGTGATCTCGTGACAATCTTCCAGACCTGCTTGAACGGCACGCTTGACCAGATGCAGGTATCGTGGAATACTGGGGCAGCGGCAACGGTGGTAGCGGCGGCGGAGGGGTACCCGGGAGATTATCAGAAGGGCCGCGAAATTTCCGGCGTGGCCGAGGCTGAAGCATTGCCGCAGGTGCTCGTTTTTCAGGCCGGGACACGCCTCAGCGGCGAGGGCCGGCTGGTAACTGACGGCGGGCGAGTCCTGGCCGTCACCGGGGTGGGCGAGACGCTGCCCCTGGCCATCGAGCGAGCCTACACCGGGATGGCGCGCATCCATTTTCAGGGGATGCATTACCGGCGGGATATTGGAGCTAAGGCGGTTATCCAGAGATGAAACCTATCACTTATCGGGACGCCGGGGTTGATATTGAGGCCGGTACGCGGGCTGTGGCGCTGATGAAGGAGGCTGTCCGGGCGACCTATGGGCCGGAGGTGCTGGCCGGTATCGGCGCGTTTGGCGGGTTGTTTGACATTTCTGCCTTGAAGGAGATGGAAGCGCCGGTGCTGGTCGCCTCGACGGACGGGGTGGGGACCAAAACCAAGATCGCGGCGGCGCTGGATCGGTTTGAGACGATTGGCTTTGATATTGTCAATCACTGTGTCAACGATATTCTGGTACAGGGGGCGCGTCCCCTCTTTTTTCTGGACTACATTGCCGCCAGCCGCTTGCAGCCGGAGCGGGTCGCCACGATAGTGCGGAGCATTGCTGCGGCCTGCCAGGCGGTCGGCTGCGCCCTCCTGGGCGGCGAAACGGCCGAAATGCCGGGGGTCTATGAGCCAAACGAGTTTGATCTGGTCGGCACGGTGGTGGGGGTTGTGGAGCGGAGCCAGATCATTGACGGGCGAACCATCAGGCCGGGCGATCAGGTCATCGGCTTGGCTGCGGCGGGACTGCATACCAACGGCTATTCGCTGGCCCGGCGTGTTTTGCATGGCTGGGATTTGCATGCAGGGATACCGGAATTAGGCCAGTCGCTGGGCGAGGCGCTGCTGGCCCCCCATCGCGTCTATTTGGCCGAGGTCCAGCGCTTGTGGGCCGCCCACATCACCCTCAAGGGTCTGGCGCATATCACCGGCGGCGGGCTGGTTGATAACCCGCCGCGAATTTTGCCGGTGGGAACAGCACTTCACCTCCGGCGGGGAAGCTGGCCCATCCCGCCGATTTTTCAACTCATCCAAGCGGCGGGCCAGATTGGCGAGACGGAGATGGCCCGGACCTTCAACCTGGGCTTAGGGATGCTGGCAGTGGTTTCGGCGGAGCAGCTTGACCAAGCCCTGGCTGTTTTGGGCGACCAGGCCTGGGCGGTAGGGGAGATTGTCTCAGAGCGTGTTTCTTAAGTAAAATGTACCCTCTGTTGTGTCATTCTGAGCGATAGCGAAGAATCCGCGGGGTCACAAATCAGAGATTCTTCGCTCGTTCCTCGCTCAGAATGACATTGAGAAGTAGGAGTAAATAAGCAGTATGAAACGGCTGGCCGTTTTTATCTCCGGCAGCGGCTCAAATTTGCAGGCGTTGATTGACGCCATCGGGGCCGGCGAGCTGGAAGCCAGGATTGTCGTGGTGGTTTCTAATCGCGCCAATGCTTATGGCCTGGTTCGCGCCGAAAAAGCCCACCTGCCGACCCTCTATTTCCCTTTGAAAGCTTATGGGGAGGCGGGTCAGTCGCGGGAGGCGTATGACGCCGACCTGGCGGAGATGACGCTGGCCTACCAGCCTGACCTGGTGGTGCTGGCCGGGTGGATGCACGTTCTCAGCCCGGCTTTTTTGGACCGTTTTCCGGGACGAGTCTTGAACCTGCATCCGGCTCTGCCCGGCCAATTCGCCGGGACCCAGGCGATCCAGCGGGCCTATGAGGCTTTTCAGCGGGGCGAAATGGACCAGACCGGGGTCATGGTCCATTGGGTCATCCCCGAAGTTGACGCCGGGCCGGTCATTGCCACGGCGGCTGTGCCGCTTCGGGCCGGCGACAGCCTGGCCGACCTGGAGGCGCGGGTTCATGCGGCGGAGCACCGGCTGTTGGTTGAGGCGATACAGAGCATAAATCCTATCGAAAAATAGAAATTCCCAACTGAGTAGGCTTACCCACGAAAGGAAACAGACATGGCAGCTTTTTTTGGTTGTTTTTTTGGCTTTATTGCCTGGTTCGTCGTCCGCTACATTTTGGCGGGACTGTATACCGTCAATCAGAATGAGCGGGCGGTGAAGACGATCTTCGGGCGAGCGGAGCGGATCAAAGGGGCGACTACCCTGGACGACCCGATTACCGAATATCTGCGGCCCGAAGAGCGAGAACGGTACCGGTATCCGCAAGTGCGGGTCATCCAGCCGGGCGGGCCGTATTTCAAGTGGCCGTGGGAGAAAATCTACAAGGTTTCGGTGGCTACCCAGACGGTCAATATGGCCTTTGACCCGCTTGACCTAAACGCCAACAAACAGGGTACAGTCCTGGAGGCCGTTACCAAAGACCAGCTCAACACCGGCTTGCAGGGCCAGATTCGCTACCGGGTGTCGGAACGGAATTTGTACGCCTACCTGTTTGGAGTCAAACAGCCCATTGTGCATATTATGGGCTACTTTGTCTCCATTTTGCGCGAGCGCATCGCCAATTATGAAGCGCCCAACAGCAGCCTGGCCGATACCAATCCTGCTGACCCCAGCATCATGGCCGGCGTATCCATCAACGATCTGCGCAAAAATCTGCGCGATCTCAACGAGCACATGGATCAGGAGTCCCTCTCCTCCACTGCCCGCTATGGAATTGTGTTGGATGCCTCGCTGATTACCGAGATTGACCCCCCTCAGGAGGTCGAGTCAGCCCTGGCCGCCATCAATACCGCCCATAATCAGGTTTCGTCGGACATTAGCCTGGCCCAAGCTGCCGCCGACCAGAAGATTGTGCAATCGAAGCGGGCAGTGGAAATTGAAACACTCAAAGCTCAGGCCGAAGTCGAGCCGCTTAAGGCTTTGGCGGCGCAGTTAGCCGAATTGAAAAAGAGCGGCCCCGGCGTGCTGGAAGCCTACCTGCGGAACGTCCGCTTGCGGCTCTACAGCCAGGCCCAACAAGTCATCCTGGAGGAGCAGAAATAATGCAAGAACTGGCAACTTTCATCATTGTGTTTATCCTCACCTTTATTGGCCTGTTTATCGCCCTGCCGATTTTCATGCTGCTGGCCCGGCTGTTGGGGCTGTACGCCATTGTCGAGGAGGGCCGCTGCCACGTCTATGTGCTCTTTGGCAAAGTGGTGGCGGTCTTAAAGGAGCCGGGCCTGAATTTTTTGTGGTTCAAGCTTGGCCCGCAGGCATTGATCGTCAGGTGGCTGGGCCGCTGCCATGTGCTGGACATGCGGCTCGACCAGCAGTACCTGCGCAGCCAGCCGGTCAACTCCGAGGAAGGCGCGCCGATGGGTATCGGCATCTGGTACGAGATGGTCATCAGCGACCCGGTAGCCTACCTGTTCAAAAACGCTGACCCGCAAGGCTCGCTGGCGGCGAACGTGAGCAACGCGACAGTGCGGACCTTGAGCAATATGCCGCTGGCCGAGATGCTGCAAAACCGCCACCCGATGAGCCAGGCGGTGCGGGCCGAGGTGTCGCCCAAATCCGAGGAGTGGGGTTATAGATTAGGCTCGGTTTACATCCGCAAGGTCCATCTCCGGGATGCGGGCATGATCCGGCAGATCGAGGAGAAGGTGGTCAACCGGCTGCGCCAGGTGACGTCGGCGATCCGGCAGGATGGGGCCAACCAGGTCAGCATCATCACCAGCACGGCCGAGCGCCAGGCAGCGATTGAGTTTGCCCGGGCCAACGCTATGCGCCCCAAGATTGTGGGAGCGGCGCTGCAAGAAATTTGCGCCGACCCGGACGTGGCCGGAGCCATGTTTGAGATTTTGGAAACGGAAAAGATTTTGGAAGGGAAGGCCGGCCTGACTTTGCTGCCCCAAAACGGCCACTTGCTGGCCCAGCTTGTCGCAGCGGATGCCGCCAGGCCTGAGCCGCTGAAAATGCCTTCAAAGAGCAGGTAAGGGCGTTTCAAAGAAGGGCCGGGATTTGGGGATTTGGGGAAAAAGATGAATAAGAAATCCCCTCATCTCCTAATCCCGGCAAATGCAGTTGAGTTATTTGAACATCAAGGGATTTACCACTTGTGGCTTAGGTTTAAAGCCGAACAGTTGAGCCAGCCAGGTTAGTGAACGGGGCGGAGCTTCTTGCTGCTCCAAATCTTCGATGACCTGTTCATCGGGAATCTGGCCGAGGGTGTTCAGCTCGGCTTCGCGCGCGGCCCGGCGGAGAACCAGCCACAGGTAAACATCGCTCTCGGTCCGGCCCGGAAAATATTTGAGGATGTCCCGCTCGCGAATCAGCTCGATGAGCGGCAGGTAGACGTGATCGTACCAACTGCCGACCGCTTCGGCGTAGGAAATTTCGCAGTTACACTCCACTTCCCGTAGAAATTTGTGAAAAGCGATATGCTCTTTGGCTAACTCGTAGCCTTCCGGCTCGGTAAAGAGGACATTCTGTTCCGGCCGAATTTCGTCCAGGCCCGTCTCGCGCAAAAACTGGGCGTGTTTTGCTTTGAGCGACACCTGTTCCAGGTTCAGCCTATCCTGGAAAAAACCCAACAGTTGCGCCAGGGGATTAGCTTTTTCCCTTTCCAGGACGGCCAAGACCTGTTCATTGGAAACTTGGCCGAGGGCGTCCAGTTCCGCTTCCAGCGCCGCCCGGTGCAAAATCAGCCAGGCGTACAGGTCGGCCTCGGTCCGGCCCGGAAAATACCGCAGCACATCCCGTTCGCGGATCAATTCCACAATGGGCAGGTAGACATTATCATACCAACTGGCGACAGCTTCCTCATTTGAAATTTCACAGCCGCAGGTGATTTCGCGCAGGTACTTGTGAATGATGATATGCTCTTCGACCAGCCGGTAGCGTCCTGGTTCGGTGAAGACCACGTTTTGGCCGGGACGAAGCTGGTCCAGATGGGTTTCCTTGAGGAAGTCGGCGTGTTCTACTCTGAGCAAAATCTGATCCAGGTCGTCGTCCGGGCCAATGGACACCGGTGTTTTGTACTCAATCACGTAAGCCTCGATGGTCTTGGCGCTATGGGCGCGGGCCACCGAGACCCGGTGATTGCCGTCGCGGACAAAGTAAACGTCGCCGACCTGGTACACCTCAATGGGGGGAAAGCCCTCCCCAGAGTGGGCGACGGCGTCCACTCGCCGCCAGCGTTCCTCGGTGGTGCTGTTTTTAGGTAAAAAGGTGCGGGTAAAATCACGATAGCGGCCGGTGCTGCCGACAATTTTATCCAATTCGATTTCCTGCAAGCCTTTATAGGCGGCATCCTGCAACTGCAAATTTTGTTTGATTTCTTCAAAGGGCAGCAGGTTGTTCGAGCGGCCTCTGAAAAAGCTCAGCCATTCCTCGATGAAGGCGCGTTGTCGTGCTCTGGAAAATTCCTCATTTGATTCTGGAGTTAGCATAGCTGACCTCCTGTTTGAGTCAGTCGGGATTGCTCCAACCCTTTAAAATAGGCAAGGCGCTTTTCAGCATGAAAAGCGCCTTTGCTAAAGTCGGATAATCCCTGTTGGTTATTAAAATGATGATTATCATCAAGCTTGATAATCGGGAGTCATTATAACGTTATTTGTGCTTTAGGCAAAACCTTTACTTTTTGCGTTTAGATAGCCGGCAGCGGCCCGGTACCGGGTTTGAGCGCGCCGCGCGGCAGCACCGACATTTCCCAGGGATAGATAAGGTAACGGTCGGTGACGGCGCCGTAATAATCGGGGCCAGTATCGGGGAAGAGGTTAGAGCGAATGCGATAGTGCAACACGGCTGTTTCCGCCTCGCAGCCGACCGCAGCTAAACGGCCAACCACCATCATGATCGCCCGGCCGTTGGCCCAGATGTCGTCCACAATGAGGATGCGCCGGCCGGTTAGCAGGGTATCAGGCGGAAACTGCATAAAAGTGGGCCAGGCCAGTTTTTGGTCCACGTCGTCGGGAAAATAGACCGAAGCGGTCAGCACATCTTTAATGCCCAGGGCTTCGCTTAAAATTCCGCCGGGGACCAGACCACCCCTGGTAATCATCAGCAAGCCATCAAATTCGCCCCGGAATTGAGGGATGAGATGGTCTATCAATTTGTCAATGTCGTTCCAACTTAGAATCTCGCGCTGGAACTCTTCTTCGGGCGGACCTTCGAATGGGTACATCACTTTGCTCTAATAAGTCAAGATAGATAATAATCAAGCGGGTATTGTACGCCTGTTTCGGTCCTATGTCAACCAACATGCGGGAGGGCGGAGGTGTTTAGGACTGGATTCAAATAACTTCAGCAGAGCCAGCTTCCAGGCCGCAGCAGGACTGCCATACAAGTTATTTAACCTACAATTCTTAGGGACATGAGAGGGGGCAGGTAAGATGTTGGAGGATAGGGCGTCTCATCTTTAAAGAAAGTGAGGTTTGTGTTATGAAGCATAGTTCCATTCATCCTGCTACAAGCATCGGCTGCGTTCATTTGTCCGTGGCCAATCTTGACCGCTCGCTGAGCTTTTACCAGGATAAGCTGGGCTTTCAACTCCGCCAGCGCGAGGGTCAGACAGCTTACCTGGGCGCGGGCGGCCCTGATTTGCTGCTGCTGACTGAAAAACCCGGCGCCCGGTCCGTCTCCGGCGTAACCGGCCTGTACCACTTTGCCATTTTGACCCCATCCCGCCTGGCCCTGGCTCAATCGCTGCGCCGCCTGGCCGAGACACGCACCCCGGTGCAGGGCTTTGCCGACCATTGGGTCAGCGAGGCGATCTACCTGGCCGATCCTGACGGCAACGGCATTGAGATCTATCGCGACCGCCCCCGGAACGAATGGCCCCGCCAAAATGGGCAGTTGCAGATGGCGACGGATCCCCTGGACATACAGGGTATTTTGGCTGAATTAGAGCCGCGGCCCGAACCCTGGACCGGACTGGAAGCGGCGACAACCCTTGGCCATGTTCATCTGCACGTTGCCACTATCCCGTCCGCCGAGGCTTTTTACGGTGATATTTTGGGTTTCGATCTAATCCTGCGCTACGGTCCCAGCGCCAGCTTTGTTTCTGCCGGCGGTTATCACCATCATCTTGGCCTCAATACCTGGGCCGGGGTCAACGCTCCACCCCCTCCGCCTGATGCCGCAGGGCTGCGTTATTTCACCATCAACCTGCCGGACCAAGCAGCGCTGGCTGCGGTAGTCAAGCGCATTGAAGAGGCTGGAGTTACTTTTCAGGAAAAAGATGGGGTAATTTTTCTGCGCGACCCGGCCCAAAACGGCGTCGTTCTGAGCGCCGGGCAGGAAGCGGAGACGGTAGCGGCCAAAGTGACAGAGATAAGGGGGTTCGCTGTTTCATAACATCAGATAATCGTTTGAATTGGTGATCGTTCGGAGTTTGGTAAGAGAGGGCAGGAGTAAAAAATTTCCCCTACCCCCCCTTGGTTTTTAGGCGAGGAGCAGACCGAAATCAGCCCCACCCCGCCCCAAGTGGTTGCCCGTCCACGTCAAGAGGCGACTGACATTTAGGGCTGACTGGGGACGTTTGTAACCACGCATGGTCCGATACCGTTCCTTGATCCACCAGCCGATGGCCCGTTCCGAGCCATTGTTGGTCCCATCCAGCGTTTGACCTTGGGGGCCTTGCCAGGTGCGATAAAAGGTCAAACGAGGCCACAAGTTCCAACGATCCAGAAACAACAAGCGCAAGCGATAAGCCAGGCTGGCTTTCTGGCCTGGCTGAGGTGGGCTAGCGGCCAGGTAACGCTGATGTAACTGTTCCAGTTCAACGACCTCCCCGGGTTGGCGGCTCTGAATGAGTTGTCCCAATTTATCCAAATCAGCCACCGCTTGCTGAGGAACCACCCCCAGCCTGGCCAGAGAGCCATCAGCATCTTGTTCAGCCAGAGGTTTCAGCTCAGCGAGCAGGGCTTCGGTGTTGCGTTTGACGTGACTTTTGCACACTTGCTGATCCAGCCCCAATTCATCCGCTACCGTCTTGAACCCATCAGCATCATCTGTCACCAGGACCTCTGCTTCGACGGCCTGGGCTATCGGCTCCAACCAGCTTTTGAGGGTGACCGCATCGGCGGCAGACAAATCGTCTACCGTCAACACTAACCCGGTCACATCATCCACACTCAGTCCCAATTGTAACCATTGACCCTGACATTTGACGCTGGTCACATCCGCGCCCAGAGCCGGCGTCTTTAGCCCATTGAAGACTTGCCTTTGCTTCAAGCCCGACACCCGGGCAGCCAGCACCTGCACCGCTTCATAAACGCTGCTTTTGGCCAAGTAGACCCCCAAGGCTTCCAACGCTAACGACACCGCTCCATAGCTCAACCCCAACAAGTACAACATCACCCCCAACCCCTTCACCCGCTGCGATACCTGACCTCGGCTGACCCCCATCGGATACACCCGGAACGTTTTCCCACAACGCAGGCAGCGATACCGGTGCGCCACGACCGCTTCATAGACCGTGTCCCGCACCGGTTTTTTTACCGCCTGTAGAAATTGAAAATGCTTCCCCTGACAATTTTTACAGGGACAAAGTTCGGGGGCTTTCAGTTCAGCCGGTTTTACTTGGGGCAGTATTATCTGTAAACGCATCTTTCTATCCCGCGGGAATCAATGTTTCTCTTATTTTACCCCAATTCCTACCAATGACTGAACGATCACCTTTTTGCGCCCCACTTTCTTTTGCCGCATAATCAGCGAGATCCAATCTTAGCGGAGAAGGAATTTCGTTTGAAAGCTAAATTAATTACGACCCTCAAGGTCATTATCAGCCTGGGGTTGATGGCCTACCTGTTTTACCGCTTTTTATCCAACCCCCAGGATCGTGCTGTTCTGCTGACCACCCTGACGACCGCTAACTACGCTTATCTTCTCCTGGCGCTGGCCTTGTTTATCCTGGCCGTCATTACCAATGCAATCAAGTGGTATATTTTGCTGCGAGCGCAGGGTATCCCGGTGCCGCTCAGCGCATTGACCAACTACACCTTTGTCGGCTTCTTTTTTAATAACTTTTTGCCAGCCAACGTGGGTGGGGATGTGATGCGCGGCTTTGGCTTGGCCCGTTATACGGCCAGGAGCGCCGAGGCAGCCGTGTCCGTCATCGTAGATCGGATTATTGGCCTGATGGCTTTTATGTTTACGGCCATGGTGGCGGCGCTGATTGCGGTGAACGTGGCGCCGGCCGGTCAGACCGGCGATAAGCTGGCCGAAAATCTGACCCAGGTAGAAATTGTGGCCGTTATGGGTCTGGCAATAATTTCGGGGGCTTTTGTGATTATGCTTAGCCACCGGCTGCGGCTGTGGCTGGGCCGGATGTTTGCCTTCAAATTCTTGAGTCCGCTCGCCCCGCTGTACCGGCGTATTTCTGATGCTTTTGGGGCCTATCGCTACCAATATGGGGCGCTGTTGGCCGCGTTTGGGGTGGGAGTTACGACCGTCCTGCTGACCGGGCTGGTGGACCTGGCCATCGTGGCCGGCCTGCATGGGGAAATCGCGCCGATCTACATTTTTCTATTGAACCCGATTATCGCCGTCGCCTTGATTGTGCCGATCAGCATCGGCGGGTTAGGGACAGGTTCGGTGCTGTACGTCTATTTTTATGGCCTGGTGGGCGTGGCGGAACCGCTGGCATTTGCCCTGTCGCTGGTCAAGCAGGCTGTCGTTTATGTGGGTAGTCTGCCGGGTGGGGTGCTGTGGCTGCGGGCCAGGGAGCAAGGGGGAAGCAGGGGAGCGGAGGAGCAGGGGGGCAGGGGAGGATTGAGGATAGAAGGTTGAGGATGGAAGAGGGAAGGCTGGAGGGTTGGAAGGTTGGGAAAAGGCTATTTTCCAGCCTTCCAAC
Source organism: Chloroflexota bacterium (assembly GCA_016860845.1). The sequence goes on along the minus strand of BOKF01000001.1, from coordinate 207,827 downwards.
CCTCCATTTCTTACACTTCCAGCACCATGGGGAAAATCATCGGAGTACGGCGGGTGCGCTGGTAGAGAAACTCGCTCAGGCTGTCGCGAATAGCCGTAGCGGCCGTGTCACGATGAACTTTGCCGCTCTCCAGCAGTTCGATGACCCGCTCTTTGGCTTCTTCGATTAAATCTTCGGAGTCGCGCACGTAGACAAAGCCGCGCGAGATAATGTCGGGGCCATCAACCAGTTGGCCGGTTGTGTCGTCCAGGGCCATCACCACCACCACAAAACCATCTCGCGAGAGTAGATGGCGATCCCGCAGCACAACGCTACCCACATCACCGACGCCCAGCCCATCCACCAGCACGTGACCGCTGGGGATGCGTTCGGCCAGGTAGGCGATGTCGTCTTCAAACTCGATTACCTGACCATTTTCAATCACAAAGACGTTCTCTGGCGGAATACCGGCGGATTCTCCCAGCCGGCCATGCAAAACCAGCATGCGGTACTCGCCCTGAATAGGGATAAAGTAGGTGGGCCGGATGAGATCCAGCATCATCTTTTGCTCGTCTTGCGAGGCGTGGCCGGAGACGTGAACCGGCATCAGGCTCTGGTAAATCACATCTACGCCCAGGCGGAATAGATTGTTAAGGGTGCGATGCACAAGCTCCTCGTTGCCGGGGATAGCCGTCGCCGAGAGGATGACCGTATCGCCCTTTTTGAGACTGACCTGGCGGTGTTCTTGATTAGCCATGCGGACCAGGGCGCTGGTTGGCTCGCCCTGGGTGCCGGTGCAAACAACTGCAATCTGGGAGTCGGGATAATCCTCCAAATCATCTACATGGACGATCATATCTTCGGGGGCAGTCAGAAAGCCCAAACCGAGAGCCATCTTGACGTTGTCCACCATACTGCGGCCCACCACCGCCAGTTTGCGGTTATGGGTCATAGCCGTATTGATGACCTGCTGCACCCGCGAGATATTCGAGGCAAAGGTGGAGACAATGACCCGTCCTTTGGCCTGGCTAAAAATCTTATCGAAGGTTTCACTGACAATCTGCTCCGAAGGGGTATGGCCGGGTCGCTCGGCGTTGGTGCTGTCGGAGAGGAGGGCCAGCACTCCTTCGTCGCCGTAGCGGCGCATGCGCTCAAAATCGGGCAGCTTGCCATCGGCCGGATTTTCATCAAACTTGTACTCGCCGGTGTGGACGACCAGGCCGGCCGGGGTGTAGATAGCAAAGCCAACCGCATCCGGGATGGAATGGCAGACGTGAAACGGCTCGATGGTAAACGGGCCAATCTCGATCACACTGTTGGTGGTAATAGTGTGAATCTCGGTTTTGGACAGCAGTTTGGCTTCTTTTAGTTTAATTTCAATCAACCCTCGGGTGAGTTGGGTCGCGTAGAGGGGGGCAGAGACCTGGGGCAAAATATAGGGCAGCGCGCCGATGTGGTCTTCGTGGCCGTGGGTTAAAAAAATGGCCTTGAGCAGCTCCGGGTTATCCAGCAGGTAGGTCACATCCGGGATAACCAGGTCAATGCCCAGCATATCGTTTTCCGGGAACATCAACCCGCAGTCAATGGCAATGGCGTCGTCGCCGTATTCAATCAGGGTCATGTTGCGGCCTACTTCGCCCACACCGCCCAGCGGCACAATTCGTAAGGGTTCGGTCATATCAGTTCTCAATTTCTAGTTTTTTGTCATAGTTTAGGCGCTTGGTTCAAATTGGTCAAACACAAGCCGGGGATTCTACCATTTTAGGGACGCGCTATTCTGTGGGCAATAAAGCGCGTTGACGTAGAGTGTAGAAAAATATATAATCACTTTAGCCATTAGTTGGGTCAATCCCCGAGGTGAATATGCTAAAGGTTCAAGTCAAAGAAGAATATGCGGATATTCTGGATCCATTGCAAGAAAGCGTAGATGAAGCATTGCACCGCTACGCGCTTGAGAAGGTACAGACTCGCATCTTGGAATTGGAACAACAAGCGCAGGGCTGGGAAGAAAAGTATGGTTGCAGCTATGATCTGTTCGCTTATCGAACGGCTACCGACGAAGAATACGTGAGACAACTCGATGCATCTGCGGCAACGCAGCAGTGGGAGGGAGACTTAATTTCCTGGGAATTTGATACCGAGGCCTTGCGAGAGTGGCGACGCCATTTACAGAAACTCTTGACCAAGTAATCGCACTATTTCAGGTAACTCTTACGCATCCCATTACCTTGAGGCGTGAAGAGCGGCCCCAGGTAGCCATTCTGGAAATGCGCGGGGATTATGGGATATACCAAGTGTATCTACGAGAGATTTGGGGGGCTAACGGTTCTCGAAAATATGCCTATTACGTGTTAAACCAGTCGAAGATAGTGGCCGGCTTTGACAATGCTTCTGATCCCAGGGCTTTGCGTCTCAAGTACGATAAAGATTTTGTGCATCACCGCTTTGAACTAATTCCACACCGTCATGCCGAAGATAAATCGGCGATTGAACTGACCCCAGAAATGGACTGCGCTGCTTTTATCGTCTGGTTGAAAAACAATTTACCTTAAAATGAGGCAGCCAACTGCTCCCCATAAATTGCACGCTTCAGCGAATACCAATCCCTTGATACCCCACACCTCTTATCGTATCCAATCCCTGGCCCGACATCTGACCCCGGCCTTAATCCTGCTCCTGGCGGCCCTGCTCCGTTTTTACAATCTATCCGGCCAATCCCTCTGGGCCGACGAGGGCAACAGCGTGGCCCTGGTGCAGCGGAGTTTTGTCGAAATTGCCCGGCGCACCGCCTTTGATATTCACCCGCCGTTTTACTACTGGCTGCTCAAATGCTGGACCTTCCTCTTTGGCAGCGGTGAGATCGGGCTGCGCTCACTGTCGGCGGTGTTGGGCGTCGGCCTGGTTTATATCATCGGGGTTCTGGGGACGCGCTGGTTCGGCCCGCGGGTTGGGCTGATAGCTGCCCTCATTGCGGCTTTCTCCCCGCTTCAAGTTTACTACTCCCAGGAAGCGCGCATGTATATGCTGCTGGCCCTGCTGAGCAGCCTGACCGTGCTGGCCGCCTCGCTCATCTGGCAGAGTGACCACCGACCGCCGAGTGCGAAGTCTCCCCTTGAGGCCGTCAGCCACCGATTTACTTGGCTCACATCCCCTGCCGGGCTAATCTATGTTTTGGTTGTTACCGCCGGTTTATACACACATTATGCCTATCCCCTTGTCCTGCTGGCCGTTAACCTGGTGGCCCTGATCTGGTTCTGGCAATCAAGGCGGAAGGGTGGAAGATTGGAAGGCTGGAAGGCTGGTGAAATATCCGGCTCGGATTCCTCTTTCCATTCACCATTCACCATTCACCATTCACCATTCGTAATTTCCAACTGGCTCAGCCTCCAACTCATTCCTGTCCTCCTCTACCTCCCCTGGCTGCCTGTTGCCTGGCGACAAATCACCACCTGGCCCTCCGAGCAACAAACCGCCTCATTCCTGGCAATGATGGAGACTATCTCAACCACCCTCCTCTTGGGTCTTTCCTGGCCTTTTGACGTAGAAATAATCCCAGTTTCTGGACTGACCTTAATATTAGTAGTGACCATATTTTACGCTTTACGCTTTACGCTTTACGCTTTACGTCTCACCCTTCTCTGGCTCTGGCTCCTGCTGCCGGTTGCCCTCACCCTCATTATTTTCAGCCCGGCCTTTCTCAAGTTTTTAATGGTCGCCACACCCGCTCTGGCCTTATTATTGGCCGTGGCTGTTGAAAGTCTCACGTTTTACGTTTCACGTCTTAATTCTGCTTGGGTGAAGTATCTGTCCGGAGCGGCTCTCGTGGCCGTCCTGATCGTCGCCTCGACATTATCACTCTACCATTATTACTACGATCCTGCCTACGCTCGGGACAACTACCGGGGTATCGCCAATTTTATCAAAGCAGTGGGCGGGCCGGACGATGCGGTTATTTTGGATGCCGAAGGCCAGCAAGATATCTTTAACTATTATTACACCGGCAGCGCCACCCCCGAAGCGCCGGTCTACCCGCTGCCACGTCAGCGCCCGCTGGATGAAGCCGCCACCCTGGCCGAACTTCAAGAGATTGCGGCCAGAGCCAACAAAATCTATGCCGTTTACTGGGCCACCCAGCAGGCCGACCCGAACGCTTTGATCGAGGGCTGGCTGGATAAGCATCTGTTCAAAGCCACCGATCAATGGTACGGCAATGTCCGCCTGGTCAGCTATGCCAGTCCCCGTGCCAGGGCCGAGTTACCCTTAACGCCGGTAAACTACCAGTTTGGAACGCATATCCAGTTAGCCGGCTATGCCCTATCCACCTCCCGGATAACACCCGGTGACATCCTGCAATTAGCTCTCTCGTGGAAAACTGACATGCCGCTGCCCCCCCCTGAAAATTACACCGTTTTTGTCCAGGTACTGGATCAAGCCAATCACCTGGTCGGCCAGCGGGATGCCCCACCGCTCACCCCACCATCGCAGTGGCCGGCCCATCAGCCGGTCGCCGATGCGCACGGCGTATTCATCGAACCCGGCACGCCCCCCGGCCTGCACCGGCTGATTGTGGGTCTATACGACAGCCAGACCGGCCAACGCTTACAGGGGGCAGGAGGGCAGGACTTTGTCGAATTGGCTCAGGTGGAGATTGTCCGCCCGGTCACACCCTTTCCGCCTGACATGTTCAAAATGCAAGTCACCTTAAACCAACCCATGCTCGACGTTACCTTGTTGGGCTATGATTTATATAAGTTGGGACATCGCTCCACCCCTGAGACACCGCTTCACCCTGGCGACCCGGTGCAGTTGGTGGGCTACTGGCAGGCCCGCGAGCCAGTCCGCCGGCTGCGAGACCAGCTTTTTATCCAGGTTGTGACCAACAGCGGTGAGGCCACCCCGATTTTTGTGACCCGCCAGCCGGCCGGCACGGATTATCCGTTGCCGGAGTGGCAAGAGGGCGAGATTATTCGGGCGCAGTACAACTTCTTTTTGGAGAACTTATCACCGGGAACCTATCGCCTGGCCCTGACCCTGAGCGGGCAGGAGAGTTCAGCGGGGCAAGTGACGGCGCTGACTAAACCGTTTAGAGTGGAGTAGAAGACTGAAGATAGTGAATGGAAGATAGAAGATTGAGGATAGAAGGGAAATTATCAGTGATCTTCCATCTGCGATCTACTATCTACCATCTTCTATCTTCTGTTTACCAGTTCTTCCGCCAATTGGCGGTGACGATTGACTTTTCTGCGGTAATTTCGACGGGGACGGACTCTGACAGAACCGCCTTAATCGTCTGGCGGTCATCCGTATCAACGACGGTCAAGGTCCAGATACAGGGGACGGGCTTGGTATCAACAGTTAAGTCATAAAAACCGGCCGGCCAATCGGCGCCCTCTCGGAACTGTCCCCAGCCAACCGGGCCGGAGGGAAAGGAGATAGCCGAAAAATTACCGCACTTGGCCTGCACAAAGACACCATTGACCGGATTGCCGTTGACATCTTTGATGTCTCCCAAAAAGCGGGTCAAACCGGCGTTACCATCATCGTACCAGCCGGTCGGCTCGAATTGATACTTCGGCTTTTCGGGGGCGGGCGGCGGCGCGTCAGCCGCGGGTTGAACGGCAACTGCGGCCGGCGCGGCTGCTACGGGCGGCGGAGGCGCTTCGACAGCGGGGACTGTCTCGGTGTTGCTGGCGCTGACCACGCTGCTGGCTACCCAACCTATCGCGCCGTTGTTAATCTCGATCTGCCACCATGAGGCATCTTGATTGCGGCCAGTTACCTGGACCGGGGCATTGGCATTCAAGGCGCCAATAACCTGATAATTGGTGCCAGGGCCGGAACGAATATTCACCGTGCCTGGAGCCACCAACTGCGGCTCAACCTCCGGCTGGGCCGCCGCACTATCCGGCGAAGCGTTTTCGGGTTGAGTGCCGGCATTAGCGGGAGCTAAAACACGGGTGGCGGTGGGTGTCGGCACGGCTGGCACGGGGGTGGGCGTTGGGATGATGATGGCTGGAGGTTGAGCTGGAGCCGGGGTAAAGGTAGGCGCGGGCGTGCGCGTCGAACGTTTCCCCCCAAAGTCTGAGTCAACCAGTCGGCTGAAGAGGGCGGCAAAAATCAAATAGTTGACTAAAATTAAAATTATGGCTAAACTCCAATATCGAGCCTTCATTGGTTAGCCACCTCCACCTATTTGAAGAACCTCACTTACCATAATCATTATACCACATAATTTTTTGTAGACATAATCCGAGTCGTCTCAAATTATCACCGTGGTCAAAGTTTCTGTTATTTGCACGGTCCTGAACGAAGGGCCAGCGATCCAAAAGCTGCTCGACTCCCTGGCCGAGCAAACCCATCCCCCCGCTGAGATCATCTTTGTTGATGGCGGCTCCAGCGATGGCACGGTTGCTGTTTTGCAGCGGTATGCGGCGCAGCGAATGCCGCTGCGAGTCATCGTCGAACCGGGGGCAAATATCAGCCGGGGGCGCAACATCGCCATTGAGGCCGCAGCCGGGCCGATCATCGCCAGCACCGATGCTGGAGTCCGTTTAGACCCACATTGGTTGGAGGAACTGCTCAAACCGTTCCAGGCTAACCCCGGCGTGGCCGTAGTATCCGGCTTTTTTGCGCCTGACCCGCAGACAGCTTTTGAGGTGGCAATGGGTGCTACGGTCCTGCCAGCTCTGTCAGATATTAACCCGGCTACTTTTTTGCCCAGCAGCCGCTCCATCGCTTTTCTAAAGTCGAGCTGGCAAACTGCCGGTCGCTACCCGGAGTGGTTGGATTACTGTGAAGACCTGATTTTTGATTTTCGCTTACGGGAGAAGGTGGGGCCTTTTGCTTTTGCTCCCCAGGCCGTGGTTTATTTTCGGCCCCGCAGCAGTTTGCCGGCCTTTTTTAGGCAGTACTATCAGTATGCTCGGGGTGACGGTAAGGCCGATTTATGGCGCAAACGGCATGCCATCCGCTATCTCACCTACCTGGCGGCGCTGCCGCTCTTGCTCATTTTAACGATAGGCGTCTCGCCCTGGTGGGGTGTAGGGGGAGGTATTTTGGGTGCGTTAGGCATGTTTTACCCTCCCTATCGCCGCTTGCCTCGCTTGTGGCAAAATCTCTCCTTCATGGAAAAACTCCAGGCTGTTGTCTGGATTCCCATCATCAGGATTACGGGCGATTTGGCTAAAATGCTGGGCTACCCGGCCGGTTGGCAGTGGCGTTTGGCTCGTTTAGCCAGCCAGCCCGAATTGCACTGGCAATTGCGCCAGGAGTAATCTGCATCTTTGTGATATACATCTCAAACCGGATTCAAATCTTGCCGTGTTAAGATAAAGGTGATCCTCTATTGAATAGTAGCAAGAAATGCAGTACCTTTGGCTCGTTTAACAGGGGTCAATTTATTATTTTTAGGCTTGGCTATCTATTCTATGTGGAGTATAATCACCCATGCGTGCCTCTTCTCTTGATCTGGTCACTCGTTCAACTGACGAAATATTATCCTACCGTGTAGTGCAGGAGCGCACCTTGATCGGCAAAATCCTGGGCAATCGTTATCGAGTTCTCCGCGAAATTGGCAGCGGGGGTATGGCTTGGGTATATTTGGCCGAAGATAACAAAGATAACCAACTCGTTGCCGCCAAAATTTTATATCCCCAATTCGGCGAAGATTTAGCTTACATCCAGCGATTTAACCGTGAAGCTAAATTGGCCAGCTCGATGACCGACCCGCACATTGTGCGGGTTCTGGATTATGGCGCTGACCGCGATATTTACTACCTGATCATGGAGTACATCGAGGGCCAGGATTTGCGGACCACCCTCAATATCAAAGGTCCGTTTCCCTGGAAAGAGGCTCTCGAAATCATTGATCAGTTGGCTACCGCCCTGGAACATGCGCACCGGCATGGAGTAGTTCATCGCGACATCAAGCCTCAGAATATGATGCTGAATGATGATGGGCTGCTCAAAGTGCTTGATTTTGGTATCGCTCGTATTCCCACTTTGCCCTCGCTCACCCAATCCGGCTTTATTGGTTCGCCTTATTACGTTTCGCCTGAGCAAGCTATGGGCGAAGAAGTGGATATTCGCTCCGATATTTATTCCTCCGGGATTGTGCTGTACGAACTATTGAGCGGCAGCATTCCCTTTGACGCCAAAAGTCCCTGGTCTATTATCAGTAAACACATTGCCAATGAGCCGCCCCCCATCGAGCTGCCTGAAAGCGACATTCCAGCCAATGTAGGCGAGTTGCTTAAACGTATGGTCGCCAAACGGCCTCGTGATCGTTTCCAAACGCCGACCATGCTGCGCCAGGCTATCGCTGCTGTTTTGGCCGGTAAGCCTGTCCCGGATCATTCCTTTGATACCCAGCCCGTTGTTCCTTTCGATCCGGCCCTGCTGGCTGAGAGTCTTTTCCAGCGGGCGCTGGATGCGATGAAGGTAGCAGAGTGGGCCCGCGCCGCCGATTTATTGAATCAAACCCTCACCCTTGATCCGGCCCACCCTGAAGCTCGTCAAAAATTGGCTGAAGCCGAACAAGAAGCCTTTTTAATCTCCCTCTATAACGCCGCCAAGCGTGCCATGAAGAAGAACCAATGGGAAGAGGCGATTAATAATCTCACCGGTATCATTGAAATTGAACCAAACTTTGAAGATACCGGCAAATTGTTGGTCGAGGCTCGCCGCGCCCTGGAGATAGAAAATGGCCGGCAGTTGGTCATTACCCGTTACAATGAGGGGATGGCTTTTTTTGAAGCCCGGCGTTGGAGCAGCGCCATCGAAGCTTTTCAGGATGTTAAAAATCTCTCGCCCGGCTACCAGCGGGTTGACCAGCTTTTAGCCCAGGCGGAACGCTTCAATAATCCAACGTTAGGTCAAAAGTTTACCCAAACTATGGCCCAAAATACGGCCTGGCGCTGGGGTTTAATTGCCATGGGCCTTGTGGCTATTTTTCTTCTGGTTTTGGTAGCGCTTGGCAATTTAGTTCCTTCGGCCGCCGAAGAGAATCAGGTGGGCCGGGATCAATTAAAGTTGTTTTATGAAGAAGCCCAACAGGCGATTGCTAATGGAAACCAAAAGGAGGCTGTTGTTCTGCTGGATCAAATTCTGAAGGAGGATCCGGATTACGCCGATGCTGCCAGTCTTAGGCGGGAACTTGTCGCCACCCCTACTGCCAGCCCTACTGCCAGCCCGACAGCCACACCTGCTCCTACCTCGACCCCAACACTAGCCCCCACGCCAACTCCTACCGCCGACGCCCTGGCGCTTATGCTCAATGAGGCTCAAACAGCCGTAGATGGTCTGGAATGGTCTAAAGCGATTGAGATTTTGACCACGATCAGTTCGCGTGATACCGCTTACCAAAAGGCTCAGGTTGCTTCGCTTCTGTGTGATGCTTATGCCGCCAGAGGTTTGGAAACCCTGGGCAATATTGCTTCAAAAGACAAACCAACAGAGGTAAAAACCGCCCTGGCTGATTTTGAAGCGGGGGCCGAAGCCTGCCCCCGCCGAACCGATTTGCGAGATCAGGCCGAGCGGGCTACCGCTTACCTTGAAGCTCTTGATACCCCACCGAGCGATCCTGAGTCCCTCATCCGTATCTTGACCCCGGTCGTGGCCGTGGAGCCTGATTACGCGGGGGGCGATGCCAAAAACTTATTGTATACCGCTTATTTGAAACGGGGGGATACCCGGCGCGAATCCGCCGAAATCGTTGGCGCATTGAGTGATTACGAAGCCGCCCTGGGCTTAAATGTTGACGATCCGAGTGCGGCCCAAACTCGCCGCGCTGAATTGCTGCTTTCGTTCAGCCAGCAGCCGGCCCAACCGACGCCACAACCTGTTAAAACGAAGGAAAGCGCCGGAAGTCAGGTGGAAGCTACCCCAACCCCTGAGCCAGCGCCTAGCAGAACTCCTGAAGCGGTCGCCCTCAAATACGGCGAGCCTGAGCTGGTGGAGCCTGCTGATGACGCCTTTTTTGCCGGAGAATTGACCAAAGTTTTCTTGGAGTGGGAGACTGTGGGGCAATTGGCTTCAGATGAGTATTACGATCTGACGATCCAGTACATTTTCGGCAATGATTTTGTTTACTGGGGCACAGCAACCACCGAAACGCGGATCCAAATTCCACCCGATATAGGGGTGGGGCGGGCAGGAGGCGACCGTTTTCGCTGGTATGTGACGGTTAGAAAAGCGAATACGGCCGCTTTTTCCAAAAACAACATTGATTTGCCGGTTAGCTTACAGAGCAAAATCAGGACGTTTGTCTGGGTTCCTTAGAGTTATTAACTTCTTCATTGAAAAACGGGGTGTCTATGCCTGGTAGACATACCGTTTTTTTAATTGTGTCTCAAAAACTGATATTAGTGACTCCATCCTATTGCCCTCATCCAGCTTGTGAGATATAATCAGATTATCAAGTCGGGCCTCCTTAAAAAATTCCGTCGTACAACCAAACCTTTCTTGATCTTGAGGTTTAAAATCGCATTTCGTAACCAGTTGTAAGGTCTACTATCTGGGGCAAGAACTCGTTGCGCCTGAGAGGGTCTGTTTTAGGGTTTAAAAATTTAGTCAAACCAACACGACTCCTCAAAATCTAAAATAGTAATGGACAGCAAGGTTAAGCAGAATATAATTAACGAGATTTCTAAAACACTGCTTGACAGCCGCCCGCTTACCGTTGAGTATAGGGGACGTGCTTTAGCGACGATATTGCCTGTTTCAGATTATCAAGAATTTCAGGCCGAACGCGAAGAAATCCTTAAAAATCTGGAAAAGGAATTGAGCGGTATTCTAGATTTAATTCGCAGCCACACCCAGCGCCAATCTCTGGCGGAGGTAGAGGCTAAATTGGCGGCACTCCGGCACATTATTGAACAAGAAATGGAAGCATGAATGGTTCAAGTCTACAAAACTGATCTTCTTGAAGAAGCACTCAAAGAATTATGTTCTAGGTTAGAAGGGGTGCAAGGAGCAGTGATCGTCAGTATCGAAGGTTTTGTAGTGGCCGCTTACACCCCCCATGAGAGCGAGATGGACGAAGAAGGGCCAACCAGCAGCCCGCAGGTAGCAGCAATGGCCGCAACGCTCATTGCCCTAGGTGAACGGACCCTCTCCCGTTTAGCCCAGGGCGAGATGATTCGCCTGCTGGTAGAAGGGAATGATGGGGGGATGTTGGTTGTGCCGGCGAACCGCCGCGCTTCTGTGGCCGTCATGGTCGGGCGAGAGGCAAAAATGGGTCTGGTCCTTTACGCTTTACAACAAAGCGCCGGAAAAATCAGCAGCATTTTAGAAGGTAGTGGTAACTGATGGCCGGAGCAGACGAGGCAAAACCAAAAGATAATAACCAGCTTTTGCGGGAAGTTCTGGATGAGCTGGTTTCACACAACCCTGACATTCTCAGTGCTTTGGTTGTAAGCGATGATGGTTTGAATGTGGCTTCTGGGATTCCCCATGAAGACGATGATACAGTGGCTCTGGTTGCTTCCGATCTGATTGATATGGCCGAAGAGTTTAGTAGTCGTTTAGAGCAAGGCCGGCTCAATCGTATCCTGCTTGAAGGGGAAAATCGCACGACGGTAGTAGTTAACGCCGGGACCCACACCATTCTAGCCGTCTTAATTCCTGCAGATGCCAAATTGGGCCTGGTGACCCTGTCAATGCGTCAGGCAGCCAACATGATTGCTTCTATCTTTGATTAAAGGTGCGTTAAATCAAAAAGAGCCATCTCAACTAATTGCTGAGGTGGCTCTTTTTCGTTTAGAAGGTGAAGCTGCTTACTGGCCCCAGGATATGCGTTCCTCGGTCCAATCCCGACCGCCACCTGCGCCCCAGGGGTTAGGCTTTGGAAAGTCAAACAACTTTTGGGCCGGACCACCGCCGCTGGGAGCCACAAAAATGGCCCAGGTTCCTTCACGATCAGAGACAAAAGCGACCCATTGACCATCCGGGGATAGAGTTGGCAGGCCGTCACTGGAGTTAGGGCTGTTCGAGATGTTGACCACGCCCGCACCATTCTCGGCCATAACATAAGCTTCCCAGTTGCCGCTCTCGCTCGATTGGAAAGCGACCATTCCATTTTTGGTGTCAGTTGGGAAGGCGCTGGCTCCGTCCACCAGCTTGACCGGGGTCTCTCCCCCACTGGTTCGTTTGGTTGCCCAGGAACCAACACCGAAGATGCCACAAGACCCCCCGCCAGCCCAACTATTACAACCACTATAAACAAGCCGATCACCCGCCGTCCAGACCGGTTTGCGCCCCTGAACCTCGCCAACCTGTCCTGCCGGGACAATCAGGTTCCACTGACTCATTTCTACACACTTATCGCTCTCCTGGCTCGGCGGCCTGAGACTACACTGCACAAACAAGTAGTCATGCCGGTTACCGTCACTCCCCACGGCTAATTCAGGATTGCTGTAGGTCAGGGTCGAGCCATCAGGTTTATAGAATGGAAAAGAGTCCTGCGGCGCGCCGCTCACTTGCCCATCCACACCGCCGTTCGGATTAGCTTGCGCTACATTCTCGCCAAAGCCACTCCCCTGGCCATTAACAAGCAATTTGACCCCGTCGAGGCGGAAGTTGGGCTGACGAGCGCCTTCAATTTTGCCCAACTGAGCGCCATCAGGGATAGAGTAAATAAAAACATCATACCTGCCGGACCCATTATCAACGGGAAAAGCCAGCTTGCCAGATATAGCGGGTCTCTCAGGAGTAGGAGTATCGGTAGGCGGGGCCGGAGTGGGCGTATTGGTTGGAGGGCCGAGGGTAGGAGTTTCGGTAGGCGGGGCCAGGGTAGGAGTTTCTGTCGCCGGAACAGCGGTGGGAGTTTCCGTAGCGGCAGGAGTATCTGTCACTGCCGGAGTGGGGGTCGCATTAGCCAGAGCCTCCGCCGTAACGGCGTCGTTAGTAGCCGCAAGCGCAAGGGCGCCCGCTGTCGCCGTTGCATTTTGAGCCGAAATAACACCTTCGGCCGCCTGAGCCACTGCGGTTTGCATGGCGGCTGTCGCTTCAGCTTGAGCGATGGCCGCTGCCGCCGTTTGGGTCGGAGCAGCACTTTCGGCGTCGGCGGTAGCCTGCGCGTTCGCCTGGGCTACTTCTGTCGCCTGAACCGCAGCCTCAGCCGTTTCAGTTACATTGACGATGGCTACTGCCGTTTGAGTCGCATTCAACATGGCAATAGCCGTTTCGGTCGCTCGGCCCGATCCGCCTCCAGCGACAAAGGCAAAAAAGCCAATAATCCCGATCAAAACCAGCAGGGCAACACCACCCCCAATAATAAGCGGCAGCGATAATCCTCCTTTGGCGGGGGCGATGAGGGTGCCGGTTGTAGCACTGGGTGTTACGACTGTAACTCCACCGCCATCAGCGGCAGTCATGGTCGCAGCCTTCTCAGCCGCGGTGACAAAGCCGGTAGTGTGATCAATTTGCTGAATTTGCGGCTTGGGGGCCACAACCGGGAGCGGCAAGTTTTCCTCACCAGGAACCAGGCCAATAGCATCACGTAAGCCCTTGGCCATTTCTCCGGCGGTTTGATAGCGGTCTTCCGGATTTTTGCTCATCGCCTTCAGGATGACCCGCTCCACACTTTCGGGGATATTGGGATTAACCCGCGTTGGCAGCGGCAACGGTTCGCTAATATGCTTCATGATAACGGCAAAGGGAGTATCGCCGTCGTAGGGAACCACGCCGGTAACCATTTCATAAAGCATAACGCCTAAAGAGTAGATATCGCTGCGCTCGTCGCCGCGCTCGCCCTGCCCCTGCTCCGGCGACATATACGCGGGTGTGCCCGATAAAGCGCCGGTTTGGGTATATTGGGTCGCGCCCATGATCCGGGCAATGCCAAAATCGGTCAGAACAACCTCACCCTCCTGGTTGATCATCACGTTGGCCGGTTTCAAATCACGGTGAACCATCTTACGCGAGTGAGCGTAATCTATCGCGCTGCACAGCGCCGTAAAAATGCGAGCAATTTCCTTCAAGGTATAGGGTTTGTTTTCGGCGCGGCGAGCTTTTAATTCATCTTTAAGGGTGGGGCCGTCAATAAATTCCATAGCCATGAAGTACATATCGCCTTCACGGTCAAAATCAACGGCTTGGACAATGTTGGGATGGCGCAATTTACCGACAGCCAGGGCCTCTCGCTCAAATCTGCCGATAAAATCCGCGTCGTCAACGAGGTGGGCATGCAAAACTTTAATACCAACATAGCGGTCCAGGCCGGGCTGATAGGCTTTATAAACTTCGGCCATACCCCCTCGACCCAATCTGGCTACGATGCGATATTTACCTACAGTCTTGCCGACTAAATCCGCCATGCTTTACCTGCGAGTTTAACAAAGGATATGCGCATTATAACATTCCGCCAGGGATGCGTCAATAAGACAATTGGGAGGGAACACAATAGGGGCAGGTCTAAGACCTGCCCCTGCATTTTATGCTGCTCTTTTCTTTATTGAAGCTTATTGAATTCAGGCTTAAGGCGCCCAGGAGATGCGTTCTTCCAACCAGCCCTTGGAATTATCTTTGTCAAGCAGAACATAACCATCCGGTGTGCCTTTCATATCAAACAACTTGCGTTGATTGCTGCCATCTGCGTTCATTACCCAAATCGCCCAGACCCCCCCGGCATCCGAAACATAGGCGATGCTTTTGCCGTCAGGCGACCAGGTAGGCAGGCCGTCATTGTTGCCGTTATCGGTCAGGCGGCGCGGATTGCTCCCATTTGTATCCATGACCCAAATTTCCCAGTTGGTCGCACCCCGGCCTGAGGACATAAAGGCGATTTTGCTGCCATCAGGCGAGGGGGCCGGAGCCGTGTCACTCCGTTCACTGCTAATCTTGGTTTCGCCGCCGCCATTGGGGCCAACAATAAACGTGCCGCAATCCCCCGAGGGCAGGCAGCCACGCACCACCAGACGGCCATCAGGCAGCGTCGCCGGATATTCGCCCTGGAAACCGATAGAGAAGTCTCCCTTTCCCAACTGGTCGCCCCGGTAGATGCGCGGTACCCGATCTCCTTCGCGCCGGGTAGCAAAGGCAAATGAGATGCCGTCGGGGGCCCAGGTCGGCAAGCCATCCTCCACAAAGCGAGTCACCTGCCCGCCGCGTCCCCCGATAAAGTCTCTAAAGAAAATACCTCGGGTATCAATCTGCCAGGAGCGATAAGCCAGGAGGCTGCCATCCTTATTGAAAGCCGGTTGGCTGGCGCTGCTGGCAATGCCGGTCTGCTCGCCCGTGGCTACATCTGCCAGCCACAGATCAAAGGTGTTGGTGCCGGGGTTGAACGCCGCATAAACGATCCGCCCACTCACCGCAGCAGCAGCACCAGACGCGGCAGGTTTGGTTGCCTGGGCCGCCGGAGCGGCAGCAGCCTCTGCTTGGGTAGACGTAGTGGTGGCTGTCGTCGTAGTGGTAATGGCCGCAGAGGCAACAGCCGACTCGCTCTGGCTAGGCGCGGCGGAGTTTGCCGCCGGCGCAGGATTACCGCCGCTATTGTGTGCCTCTAATTGTTCCGCCGTAAAAGGAATAATTAATTCTTGGCCCAGGCTCAATTTTCCGGGGTCGGTGATGTCATTTTTGGCGGCCAGGTCATCCACACTCACGCCGAATTTGAGCGAGATCGCCAGCAACGTATCACCCGATTGAACGGCATAAACCAGCGGCGTCGCGGTCGCTTTGGGGGTTGGGGTGGATTTGGGCGCGGCTGTTGCCTTGGCTCCCCCAGCCGAGGTGGTAGCAGCCGGAGTTGTCGCTTTGGCGGCTGTCACGGTGCCGGTTATCTCGGCAGTAGCCGTAATGGCGCTGCTGCTCGAAGGTGTTTTGTCGGCCGGTGCTTGGGCCAAGGCTGTCCCTTTTTTGGAGAAGCGGAAGCTGTTGATCATTTCCTGAAATACGGGTTGGGTCGAATTCCACTTTTCAGCCGGAGCCGCCGCTACCAGGTAGTAACCGGTATCGTCTTTGCTGGTCACAGCTATGGTCGCAATGCCCTGGCCGCCCAAATTATCGTCTTTATACCTGATTTGGGTCGAGGTCCAGGTTTGCGAGGCGATACTAATGGTTCCTTCATTCAAGGTTTCGGCATCGCCAGGAAAACCGGATAAAGCATCGGTCAGCAGGTCGGCAATAGCCGATTTGTTGCCGGCCGGGATACCAATCCACAGGGCCGTATCCTTAAGGTTAGCCGGGGCCAGGCCATCTTTCGAGGGTGAGAAGATAACCTGTTGGTCGGCCTCTTTTTTCTGCCAGTCTTCCGGATAATCCAGTGTAAAGCCCAAGGCAGAACTGCTAAAGGTTGTCATCTCCGCTGGAGTCGGGGTAGTGACGGGTTCTGGCGAGGTCGTTGGGGTGGGGCCGAGGGTCGGCGTGGCGTCGGGCGGGCCGGCATCCAGTGTCGGCGTCGGGCTTTGAACAACTGCTACACCGCCCACACTGGGATTATTGCCGTTAAGCAGCAGATAAGCGCCGATAATCACCGCCGCAAAGATAACCAGGACAATTAACCCGCCGGCAAAAGTCCAGACAGTGCTGGGAAAAGCGCGTAAAACATCGCCAAAGGTGTGGCGAGACTTTTTGGGCTGGGCAGATGCCGCCGCTTGGCTGGCCGGGATTGGAGTGGCTACCGGATTGGGCTGGGTAGGTTCTTTGGCGACTGCAGGTGCTCTCATCGGTCCGGTTTCAGCCCGCTGGACACGGCTAGCCACGGGCAGGGGTTGGGTAACAGCTTGGCGGTCAGGGGTTGGTCTGGCAGCGCCGGCTTGAGCCGGAACGGGTTCCATGGGCAGGGTGTTTTCACGAGCACGACGGGGCTGCTGTTGCTGCACCGGAACCGGGCGGCTGGCCCTTGGAGAAGCAGCGGCTCCGGTCGGGATAATGATAGTCGGATCGTGAGCCGACTCGCGGCGTCGCGGGGCAACCGGATGGCCGGGGTCGGTAGGGATTCGATCTCTGAGCTGTTGTTGAGGCTCACCTGGCGCAGGGCGGGTCCGCATGGAGTCTGACGGCTGCCGGGGTCGCCGGGGTTTGATCTCGTCAACATCGGCTAACGGCGGAGCTGAAACCGGCTCTTTGGCCTTACTGGCAGCCTTGACCGGCTTGGGCGCCGGTTCCTCATCCTCGTCCGGCTCGGCCTCGAGAACGGTGATGACCTCAACATCAACCACTTCTACAGGAGGCTCGTCACTTTCAAAAAGCTCGGCTACGACTGCTTCGCCTTTTGGCTCGTCTTTAACTTTTGGTTCCGGCGCAGCTTTTGATTCCTGATCTATCACCATTTTGGCATCGGGCGGCGGCGTTTCAGCAGGCTCGCCCGACGCATATTTCAGCCACTGTTTACCATCAAAGTAAAACCAGGAGCCGGATTGAGACCCACCACCGGGAGGGGCCGGCATTGGCGTTGGACCAGTGTCGCCGCTAGGGGCAGTCGCCGGCTGCGGTTGAAATGGGCTGGCATATCCCTGAGCTGGCTGGCCGGGCTGAACCTCCTGCCCAGGGACCGGCTGTTGATAAGCCGGTTGCTGCGGCGGGTAAGCATAAGCCTGCGGTCCCTGCGCTTGATACGGAGGGACCCCATAAGCAGATGCCCCCCACGGCTGCTGCGCTTGATACGGCGCCTGGGGCGATTGAGCATAGTAAGGCTGATAGGATTGCGGTTGCTGCTGGTACTGAGCGCCGCCCGGCTGAAATTCATGCGCCGGATGCCAGCCCGCATGATCGTAGAAATACCACTGGCCGGTTTTGGTCCCGATGGCCCAGTAGCGACCCTCATCATCCTGGAATAGTTCGCCGTCGAATTGAGGCCCGTTATCGGCGTTTTGAGGGTACAGGTGAGATTGATAGGGTTGGGATTGAGCAGGTATCGAGCTGGTGTCGGCCCATCTGTTTTGGCTTTCCCCCCGGCCCACAACCGGGGTGGGGCGGGAGTCGCCGGTAGGGCTGGGTTTGACCCACTCTTTGGTTTCGGGGTTATAGTAATACCAGTCGCCGCTCTTGGCGCCCCGCTGCCAGTAGCGACCCTGCTCATCTACAAAGGGGAGGTTATCGGCGTCTCGGGGGTCAGCCTGGTGCCAGGTCTGACCATCATAATAATGCCACGCGCCACTCTGCGCGCCCATCATCCAGTAGCGACCCCGGCTATCTTGAAATTGCAGCTTGTCCACCTCGGCAATGAACACTGCTTCATCAATTTTGCCGGCTTGAAAGTCGCCATACAAACGTTGATAGCGATTTTCTAATTCTTCTATATTGTTCATAAATGTTCCCATCATCCTTGGGTTGCAGAGGAAAACTCCCCTCAACCGAATACATCTCTCCTTCTTTCTCTGGCACAGTCGGGGTAAACACAAAATAGGGCGGCTTTGTAAAAGTTCCCATTTTTTACAATAACCAGCCTGACGACTGCGCTAAAGATCATATGTTACACGTTTTTCAAAGAATCCACAAAAATATAAACCTGACTCGTAACGGTTATCCTTTTTACAAAAAGCTGGTATAATCTGCCTCGATGACGCAGAAAAAATACGTTTCTATTGGCCTGAGCCTGCTCGTTTTGGCTGGAGTTATTATCGGGACAGCCTGGTGGGGCAAAGCCTTTTTTACTTCGATCCAAAATTATCGGTCTCCGCTGGGGGAGGCCGCCCTGTCTCCCCAACCTGCGTTGGCCCCTCAGAGCGCCAAAGTGGTGGTCGTGCTGATCAGCGGCTTAGGTTACGATGCCTCGCTGGGGTTAGGGTTGCCCGCCCTTGAACAACTGCGGCAAGCCGGGGCAGACATGGCCGTAGAAAGCACCCCGCCGACGTACTCACAAACGGCCTGGGCTACGCTGCTTACCGGCGCTCCGCCAGAAACCAACGATGCTCCCCCGGTAGACCTGCCCGTAGAAGATTTGCGTCCCCTGGCGGTTGATACAATTTTCGCTCGCGCTCACGACGCCGGATTGCAAACGGCGCTGCTGGGTGCAGCCACGTGGCGGCGACTGATCCCGCGCAATCAGCTCGATTACACCTATTTTGCCGCCCAATCTGGCCCCGAAGCCGATGCGGCTATCATGGAAGCTGCCCTGCCGGTTGTAACCAATGACGAGGTCCAACTGGCGCTTGTCCATTTTACCCAGGTAGACCTGGCCGGCCAAAATCTTGGCGCAGGGAGCGAAGCTTACCTCCAGGCCGCCCGGCAGGTTGACGCCTACCTGGGGCAAATCAGCCAGGCCATGGACCTTAGCCGTTCAACCCTCATGGTGCTGGCCGATCACGGCCATATCCCTGATGGCGGCCATGGCGGCAGCGAAGTTGAGGTGGTCTGGCAGCCGCTGGTGGTCATCGGTGAGAGTGTTGTACCCGGCAGCTACAGCGACATCCACCAAACGGATATTGCCCCTACGATTGCTACTCTGCTCGGTTTGGGAATCCCTACGGCCAGCCAGGGTCGAATTTTGTTTGAACTGCTGCGCCTGGATGAACGAAGTCAGGCCCTGGCCCAACTTGCCCTGGCCCAGCAGCGCCTGCCTCTGGCTCAAGCCTACGTCAGCCAGATTGAGGGCCTGCCGGCTGCCCTGCCAGAAACTATCCCGGCCGGTTTGGAGCGCGCTCAGTCAGCCCTGACGGCCGGTAACATCAGCGGAGCTTTTCAGTTGGCTTTATTGACCCAACAAGAAGCTGATACCTTTATCCTGGCCGCCCGGCATCGCCAGGTTGCTACGGGGCAGTGGCTGCGGCTTATCATCGCTCTGTTGATTCTGCTGGTTTGGTTCATGGCGATGTGGCGGCGGCGGGGGATGCAGGCTGGCTCCATTTTGATTGCCGCCCTGCTGACGGTGGGCTTGTATCACGTGCTGTACCAACTTCAGGGACACAGCTACTCGGTCAGCGCGCTGAGAGATTTTTCCGCATGGCCGTTTGACATTGCCCGCCGCACTGCCGTCAGTCTGCTGGCCGGCGGCGGGTTGGTGCTGATTATGCTGATGCTGGCTCGGGAAGAGGACTGGCTGACCCTGTTGAGCACCGGCTACGGCTTCGGCCTGCTGGTCACTTTTATTTTTGCTCTGCCGCTCTTTTGGGCCTTTTGGCAAAACGGCTTAACGGTCACCTGGTATTTACCGGCCATTCTGCCTGCCTTCTGGCAGATTACCGCCCTGCTGGAGACGATGATTGCCGCCATTTTGGGCATCCTTCTTCCCTGGCCGATCATGACCTTGAACTTGTTTATCAATCTGACTCGCCGCCGTCTGGATGAGAGTCGCGCCCGGGCCAAATCGGATGCTTTGCCGGGGTTGCATTTATAGAGGCGTGAGGCGAAGAGGCGAGGCGACGAAGAAAGCTGCTTAATCGCTTCCTCGCGTCCTCGCCTCACCTATCACCTATCACAAGAGGTAACTTATGCGGGTTATTATTACCGGCGCCTCGGGCCAGGTGGGCCGGGCGCTGCAAAAAGTCTTGACTGATCAGGGTTTGCACATCCTCCAAATTCCTGAATTTGACCCCACCGATCAAAACACCCAATTTGATGTGGCCGACCACGCTATCGTCCAGCAGTTATCCGCGCTCAGGCCGGAATTGATCATTCACTGCGCCGCCATGACCAATGTGGACGGCTGCGCCGCCGACCCTGATGCCGCTTATAAGATCAATGCTTTTGGCACGCAGAATGTGGCCCATGCCTGCCTGCGCTGCAACGCCGAGATGGTTTACATCTCCACCAATGAGGTGTTCGATGGCCGGGCTGACCAGCCCTATCGGGAAGATGACCGGCCCAACCCGATCAACCCCTACGCCAGCTCCAAGCGCACCGGCGAGCAGATGGCCGCTCGCTACCTCAAAACCGGGTTGTACATTGTGCGCACGGCCTGGGTTTTTTCGCCGGGAGGTAACAATTTCCCGGCCAAAATCATCGCCGCAGCGGACGCCGGTAAACCCTTGCGTGTGGTCGCCGATGAAGTCAGCAACCCTACCTACGCTCCTGATCTGGCCGAGGCCGTTGCCAGGCTGATCAAAACGCGAGCCTACGGGATTTACCATTTTACCAACGCCGGCTACTGCTCCCGCTACGAATTTGCCAAAGAAATCCTCCGTCTCAGCGGCCGCGAGCATATTCCCATCGAGCCGATCACCCTGGCCGATTACCCCCGCCCTTCGACTGTGCCGCCCTTCACGCCTCTGGCTAATACCCGGGGCGCGGAATTGGGTATCGAGTTGAGGCCGTGGCAAGAAGCGCTGGCAGCGTGTTTTGCCACTTGAATTCTTTTAATTCCCCAAGTGGAGAAATGCCAGTGATTGAACGCCAGGCCGTGCGCGCGCTACTCGTCAGCCCGGAAGAAGAACTACTGCTGATCAAGATTATTGAACCCCAATCGCAGCGTTCCTTCTGGCTGACGCCGGGCGGCGGCATAGACCCCGACGAGTCTCCCACCGCCAGCCTCAGGCGCGAGATTTTTGAGGAGACCGGCCTGGCCGATTTTGAGATCGGTCCGGAGGTCTGGTACAGGGAACATCTCTTCAATTGGGATGGTAGAGCTATTCTGCAAAAGGAAAGGTATTACCTGATCAGGGTCGCTCACTTTGAGCCAACGCCCCAACACTTACCTGATGAAGTCGAGCGCATGGCTTTTGGTGGCTTCCGCTGGTGGCGAGCGGCCGACATCGAGCAGTCCCCGGAAGCCTTTGCCCCCAGAGGGTTAAGCAAGCTACTCCAGGCTTTGCTCCAAAACGGTCCACCCCCTCAGCCGCTTGCTTTGAACGGGTAGTCGCCACAGCCCTTATAGCCTTTGACGAGCAAATTCGGTAGCGTAAAAGGAAGGCTGGAAGATTGGATACCGCTTGGTCCAGCCCTCCAGCCTTACATTCTTCCAGCAGTATTACTGCTTCTGAAGGTCAAACCTCATTACGCCTGCCACCCGCTCAAACGTTCGCCCAGCCGGCTGGTCGCCGCCAGAAGTTTTTCCCGCATTACCAGGGCCGCAATCCCCAGCAGCAGCAACAGCAGCCCGGTGCAGCCGATCAGGATCAACGCCGGGATGCCGGCCAGCACGCTCAAGGCAACGGTAATTACCCCCAGGACAACAAAAATAATGGGAGCCAGCACCAGGCTGCGCGAGCGCACCACTAGCCCGTAGACCAGCACCACCAGCGCCTGCAGGAAGAGGACGACGAAGTAAATGAGTTCCTCGGTGGAAAACATCTGGATATAGCTGGTGCCGAGCAAAATGAACTGTGACAGCAGACCGGTGAAGAAAGCAGCCCACTTGCTCCCGCTCCGCACCAGGAAGTAATGCATGACGAAGCCCAGCAGGGCCGCCCCAATCGAGTAAAACTGGGGCTGGTCAACATCCAGATCTACCAGTAGGGTGAAATAGGCCACCAGATAGAGCAAATTGGCCGGCAGCCCTAACCAGACCTGGCGCAGACGAAAAGCTTCAATCGCAAAGTAAGTTGCTATCAGGGCCGAGCCAATCACACCCGCAGCCCCACCCTGAATGGGCGCACTCAACGCCACCAGCGTCCCCAATCCCAGCCCGCTCAACCGCAGCACCCCGGCCCAGACACCGAGCCGGCCCAGCCAAGTTGCAGCCAGCCCGCTCACATAGTAGAGTGAAGCCAGTCCCACCAGCGGCAGCACCCATTGTTCTTGTTCCCCCCAAACTAGCCCAAACCCGAGCGCCAGGGCCAGGCTGGCCGTCGCGCCGTAGCCCAGCAGTGGTTGGCGGTCCAACCAGGCAAACAGGGTCAGAAAACCCGCCACAATGACCAGGGCCAAAGTCGCCCGGCCCGGTTCGTCGAAGCCGGTGGCCAGCAGGGCCAAAAGAGCAACCGCGCCGACGAGGCCGCCCAAAACTAACGGCGGCAAGTGCCAGCGCCGGTCAGTTCGCCAGCCGCGCCGGAGCGCCAGGCTGAGGCCAAGCAGGGCCAGCGCCGGCCAGAGCAGGATGAACCCAGGGTAGAAATCGTAAGACTCCAGGCTGGGTAAAAAGAAGACGGCAAAGTAAGCCGCCGTCGCGGCGAGCAGGCTGCCGCTCCACAGCCAGACGCGCGGCCGGTACAGGGTCAGGCCCAGGTAGACCACCGCCGTACCGATCAGATAGGCCAGCCCAAAGGCAACCCGGTCGGCCAGCCCACCCCCGGCGGCCAACAGATATAGCCCGGCCGAAGCGATTAGCAGCCAAATGCTGTAGACAGATAAACCCGGCCATTTGACCCGGCCCAGACCTTCGCCGCCCAGGGCCAGGAGGGTGCCCCACAGCCAGGCCAGGGCCATCACTACCTGCCAACTCGGCGAAAAGACCCCGCTGAAAAACAACGGTACTGGTGCGAGCGCGGCCACAGCCAAGGGCGCGAACAGGACAAAAGCCATCAGGCGCTGGCTGAGGCCATAAAAGAGAGCGGCCAGCAGCCAGGTAAGGGCAATGACCAGCCACCAGCCAGGACTGGACAATCCCTGGTCCGCCAGGGTAAACAGCACCATGATCGCCGACCAGCCCAGCAAAGCGACCTGCTGCACCTGGGCCAGGATAAACAGGGGCAGCGAGAAGCGCCGGTCCTGCCAGCGTTCCAGCATGAGGGTCCCTCCTAAAGCGAGCAGGGTCGGCAGTTCGATCAACAGCATGTCCAGGTGGGGGGTGCGGTCCAGCCAGCGCCCGACCAGGAGCATCGCCAGGCTAGCGGCGGCCAGAGCCAGCAAACTGAACAAGCGCGAGCGGTAGAAGAACGTGCCGCCTGCCCAGACTGCACTGAGCAGCGCCGCAACGGCAATCCAGTAGAGCCAGGTCACCGTCGAGCCGGCGTCAAACAAATCCAGCAGGACAGCCGCGTCAATCGGCAGCAGGAAGGAAAAAACCGTGAACAGCACAAAACTGGCCGTCGGCAGTCGCCGCTTCAAAGCCAGGGCTGCACCTAAAAAACCGACCGTGGCCAGCCCCAGGATGGGCAGCCGCAGCACATCAAAGATGGCGGCCAGGATAAAAGCGGCGGCGACCACAAAAAAGGCTCCCAGGTAGAGGGCCACTTTGATGGTCGTTTCACTCAGGAGAAGCTGGGTCAGGGTGGGACGCGGCGTAGCGGGGGCCGGGGTCGGAGCAGCCGCAGCCGCCGGGGCTGGCTGGTCGAAATCATAGCGCTGCCGCAGTAACTGGGCGGTTTGAGCAGGGAGCAGCCCGTCTGCCACCCATCGATTAATTTCGGCCAGGATAGCGTGTCGGAGCGCCAGGGGCAGCCGGTTGTCTTGCTGCTGAAGGGCGCGGTAGGGCGGCGCAGCCAGGGCCAGCAGCGCGGCTTCGCGCACGGCGGGGGCCTCATCCTGGGCGGCAATTTTTTCCAATGCACGCACGGTGGATCGGTCACCGGCCTTCAGGCGGCCAAGCTGCTGGACTGCTTCCAGGCGGGTAGCCACCTCTGGCTGGGTCAGACTGTTCAACAGATCGGCCAGGGACGGCTCGGCAGTGGGCTGGGAGGCGATGTCGCCAGGGGGGAGCGGGGTATCGGTCATAACCAGTGGTCTCCTTGAATGAGTGGCTTAATGAATCAGGAATAAGCTGAATATAGAAACAGAAATAGAACTGCGCCTCTTGGGCAGCCTTAGTGTAGCATAATTACTCTAGGATTGCACCTAACCAAAGTTAAGTTGTTTTGTGGATGACAAATGTCACCCGGCAACAGTGACAAACGTTACTTTTATCAATATTTGAAATATCGTACCATATAGTGAACTAGCCCCAGAAAAACCTATCGTAGTTCTCCAGAAGAGTTTGTACCTCATGATACCTGTCTTGCGTGTTGCGTGTTCCGTTCACTATTACGGAACACGCAACACGATAGCGGAGGAAAAACTTACCTGGATAACTATACTTACCACACAGAGGAGGAACCATGAAAGAAAATCTATTTCGGGCAATGGCCCAGAGCATCATCGAGGGCGAAGCAGAAGAGGCCGAGCGGCTGGCCCGGCAGGCCGTCGAGCAAGGTATCGAGCCGGTGGAGGCGATCAATGAAGGCTATGTGGCCGGGCTGGACGAAGTTGGGCAGCAATTTGGCTGTGGCGAGATGTTCCTGCCCGACCTGGTGCAGGCGGCTGAAGCCATGAAAGCCGCCGTCGCCGTTCTTGAGCCGGAAATGGCCCGGCGCGGCTCCAGCCGGCACGTCCTGGGCAAAGTGGTCATTGGCACGGTTGAGGGCGACATTCACGACATCGGCAAAACCCTGGTGGCGACAATGCTCTCCGCCAGCGGTTTCGAGGTGTATGATTTGGGCGTCAGCGTCCCGCTCCAGAAATTTGTTGACAAAGCCGGTGAGGTGGGCGCAGATATTGTTGGCTTGAGCGCGCTCCTGACGACCACCATGGTCAAACAAAGGAAAATCATCGAGGATTTAGCCAAGGCGGGCCTGCGTCCCAAAGTTAAAGTGATGGTCGGCGGCGCGCCGGTCACCCGCGGTTGGGCCGACGAGATTGGGGCCGATGGCTACAGCGAAGATGCAATGGGCGCGGTTGCCGTAGCCAAACAGCTTGTGGGCGCATAAGGAGCAAAATACCACTATGTCTGGTCAAATTAGATCTATTACCAATCCCCGCCTCAGCTTGAACATCCTCAGCCCGGCTGACGTGCAGCGGATCCACACCGCCACCCTGGATGTCATCGAGTCGGTTGGGGTCAAATTCCCCTCGGCCAAAGCCCTGGCCATCTGGGAGGCGCATGGGGCCACTGTGGATCGAGAGACAGCCATTGTCAAAGCGCCCGGTCATCTCATCGAAGAAGCTCTCAAAAAAGCGCCGCCCACCTACGATTTGGCCGCCCGCGATCCGGCCCAGGATTTGCCCCTGGACGGCAACCACGTCTTTGTCGGCACCGACGGCTGCGGCGTGGAAGTGCTGGACCTGGCCACGGGCGAGCGCCGCCGCTCCTGCCTGCAAGATGTGGCCGACATCGCCCGCGTGGCCGACTGCCTGCCCGAGGTGGCCTTTCACTGGGTGCCGGTCTCGGCCCAGGATTACCCGCCCGATACCCGCAGCCTCCACGAAATCCGGGTTATCTGGGAAAACTCGACCAAGCACGTCCAAACCGAGAGTATCTACTCCGAGCGCGAGGCCTGCGCGGCCGTAGAAATGGCAGCGGCTATTGCCGGGGGCCGGGCGGCGCTGCGCCAGCGTCCGCTCCTATCCATCATGCAGTGCGCCATGCCGCCGCTGGGCCACGATGGCGGCAGCGTTGAGGCGGCGCTGGTCGCTGCCGAGAATGGGCTGCCGACCGGCTTTATGACCATGGCTTCGGCTGCCTCCACCGGCCCGGCGACCATGGCCGGCAACCTGGTGGTCGGCAACGCCGAGGTCATTAGCGGGCTGGCCCTGATCCAACTGGCCCAGCCCAGTGCGCCGGTCTTTTATGCTGCCGCCCAAACGGTAATGGATTTGCGCACGGGCGCCTACACCGGCGGCGGCCCGGAGGATTTTCTATTTGGCGCAGCCAGCAATGTTCTGGCCGATTTTTATAAGGTTCCCCTCTCGATGGGATCGTTTGCCACCGGTGCAAAAACACCCAACTGGCAGGCGGGACTGGAAAACGGCCTGTCCACCTTTATGGCCTCAGTAGCCATGTCTGACATGCTGCTGGGGGTGGGGCTGCTGCATGGCAGCCGGGTTTGGTCGTTTGAGCAAATGCTGCTCGACTGCGAGATTTTCGGCCTCATTCGCCAGATGATGGCCGGCATCGTCGTGGACGACGACACGCTGGCCCTCGACGCCATTCGCGCCGTGGGGCCGGGCGGCAACTTTTTGAGCCAAAAGCACACCAAAAAGCACATGCGCAGCCTGTGGCCGGCCAAGTACCTGGATCGCCGCCCGTACAACGTTTGGGAAGAACAGGGGGACGGCGCTCCCGACTGGGCGCGCGAGGAAGCCCGGCGCATTCTCGCGGCCCACCAACCCGACCCGCTCGCGCCCGAGCTGGCTAAAGAGCTTCAGCGGATCATTGCTTCGGTTGAAAGCAGGTAAGTCTTATGCAACCTAAGCTGGAATTCCTCTCGCCCGAACTGGTACAGCGCATCCTGGACGAAGCCTTGCAGTTGCTGCTGTCGCCGGGGGTTAAGGTGCAGGCGTCGGAAGCTCGCCGGCTGCTGGCCGAGGCCGGCGCCGCCGTAGACGAAACCGTCGAAGTGGCTCGGATCCCTGAGGCGATCATTCGCGCCGCGCTGGAAACCACGCCCCGCGAGTTTTTCTTGTACAACCGCGCCGGAGAGCCGGCAGTCCGCTACGGCGGCGACGCGGTTCACTTCGATCCCGGTTCGGCGGGCGTGCATATCCTTGACCCGGACACGCTGGAACATCGCCCGGCCCAAACCTCCGACCTGGTTCGTCTGGTCAAGGTGGCTGAAATGCTGCCGCAGTACGCGGCCCAATCTACCGCCGTCGTCTGCAATGAAGTTCCCCAGGAGATTGGCGACCTCTACCGCCTGTACCTGGTGCTGCTGCACTCGGCCAAGCCTGTCGTCACCGGCGCTTTTTCAATCCAGACGGCCCCGGTTATGTTCGACATGCTGGCGGTGCTGGCCGGGGGACGGGCCGCCCTGGCCCAAAAGCCCCTGGCCGTCTTCGATGTCTGCCCGTCGCCCCCCTTGATTTGGAGCCAGTTCGGGGCGCAAAACCTGATTGAGTTGGCCCGAGCCGGCGTGCCCGCCGAGATTGTCTCCATGCCTTTGGCCGGGGCCACGGCTCCGGTCACTCTGCTCGGCGCGGTCACCCAGCACGCCGCCGAGTGCCTCAGCGGGATCACTATCCACCAACTGGCCCAACCCGGCGCCCCGATTGTCTGGGGCGGCGCGCCGGCCATTGTGGACATGCGCTCCGGCACCACGCCGATGGGGGCTGTTGAGACGGCGATGATTGACGCCGCTTATGCCCAGGTGGGTAAATCGCTGGGCCTGCCGACCCACACTTACCTGGGCGCCAGTGACGCCAAGCTGGTAGACGCCCAGGCCGGACTGGAAAGCGGCGTCACCGCCATGATTGGCGCGCTGGCCGGGATCAATATGATTTCCGGAGCCGGGATGCTGGATTTTCTGGCCTGTCAAAGCGCCGAAAAGCTGGTGGTTGACGCCGAAGGAATAGCGATGGCCCAGCGGCTCCTGGACGGAGTGCAAGTCCGCACCGAAACGCTGGCTACAGCCATGTTTGCCGGGTTAGATTTCAAGCCCGACTTCCTCAAGCAGAAAATCACCCGCCAGTTGTTTGCCAAAGAGCAGCATCTGCCATCCGGGGTGATTGACCGGGGTTCCATTCGAGCCTGGCAGGCAGCGGGAGGTCCGGATACGTTTGCCCGGGCCAAAGCACGTGTGGCCGAGTTATTGGCCGCCTACCAACGTCCGGCTATACCCGTCGAAGCCGAGCGGGAATTGAGTGATATGGTGGCCCATTTGGCGCGCGAGGCCGGGATGGAACATTTGCCGGAGCGAGATTAAAACAAACCGAAGGGGCAGGTTTGAAACCTGCCCCGACCTCTCATCAAGAAGTTCACGATGAGTCTCCGCGCGCTGTTGACGCAACGGGAGTATTCACATTTCATTTGAGTAGCGCAGGCAGGCTTGATACAGCGCCTCTACCCCCACCCTGTCCTCGCCAAAATGACAGCGAACTTCGCGCCGGTCCGCAAAATATTTCCCGGTCCGCTGCTGCCCGATGGGATCGGTGGCCAGCCAGACCGGGGTTCTGGCCCCCTCGTCCGGCGATTGGCTTCCCCCAAAGCCCAGGCTGTTGCTCAAGGCCGAGTTGACATCGCCGGGATGGCACGCGTTGACCGAAATACCGTAGGGCTGCAGGCGTTCCGCCCAGGCTACGGTTAGCATGCGGTTGGCCTGTTTGGATTGGCGATAGGCCGTGCCGTTGTGATAGCGCCGGCGCTTGAATTCCAGGTCGTGCAGGTCCAGGTCGCCGGCATAATAGCTGGCCACGTTGACCACCCGGGCCGGCGCCGATTGCTGGAGGATTTCGCTGAAAGCCTGGGTCAACCAAAAGTAACCCAGCACATTGGTGGCGAACTGCATCTCGATCCCCTCCGGCGTTTCCTGGCGGCTGCGCGGCGAAATCGCCGCATTGTTGACCAGCACATGCAGCGGCCCCTGCCAGCGCCCTGCCAGCGCCGAGATGGACGCTTGCCGCGAGACATCCACGATTTCGTAGCGCACCTGTTGGTTGCCGGTGGCCTGGCTGATCTCGCCGGCTGCTTGCCTGGCTTTCTCCTCGTTCCGGCAGGCCAGCACGACTTCATACCCTGGTATAGCGGCAATCTGCCGGGCGATAGCGCGGCCAATCGCGCCGGTTGCGCCGGTGATGAGGACCATCCGAGGCCCAATATTTTCTGTCATAACCATGAATTACATCCTTAAAATCCAGGAGTTACGCGGTCATGTCATTTCGAGCGACGATAGGAGCGAGAAATCCCTCAAAACGGCTCTTGCCAAACGAGACATTAGGGATTTCTCCCTCCGCTCCGCTCCGGTCGAAATGACATGCTTAGGCTCACCGCGTAAGTTCTGTAAAATCGAAGTGGGAGGAAAAATGGTGCAATAAACTTAAAAAACCAGCATCAAGTATATCACAGCCAGGTGTGAAAAAAAAGACACTCTCGGAATTAAGGTGACAGGCACTTATCAGGCTAAAAATTGGGCTTGTTCGAACAAAAAGTGCCTGTCACCTGGTTTTTTCAATTAACTGAATACCCAGGCTGAGTCCGGCGATCCTTGGAACGCAAGCTGGGATGTGGCAAAGGGCACGATTTGAGTATAATCCTATGGACTTTAAACCTAAGGACAGGAGAGTATACCGATGGAACTGCATGGTTTACACCACGTCACTGCCGTGACCGGCAGGGCGCAGGCAAACGTAGATTTTTACACCCAGGTGCTGGGGATGCGACTGGTCAAAAAGACGGTTAACCAGGATGACGTCTCGGCCTACCACCTCTTCTACGGCGATGAGGCAGGTAATCCCGGCACCGAATTGACCTTTTTTGAGTGGCCGCAGATGGGTCCCAATCACAATGGGCCGGGCAGCATTGCCCAGACAGCTTTGCGCGTGCCGAACCGGGAAGCCCTGGCCTGGTGGGTGCAGCGATTGGATGAGCGCGGCGTCAAGCACGAGGGCTTGAGCGAATTTCACGGTCACGCCTTAATCAATTTCACCGATCCGGAAGGGCAGCAACTGGCCCTGGTTGACGATGGGGGCGCGCCAGGCGGAACGCCGTGGCCCCAGAGTCCGGTACCGGCGGAGTATGGCATTCACGGGCTGTTTGCCTCCACGCTGATCGTGCGCCAATTGGAGCCAACCGCTTTGGTGCTGACGCAGGTGATGGGCTATCAACTGGCGGGCGAATATCCTTCAGCCGGCCATCCCGGTGAGCGGACCGTCGTCTTTGCCCTGGGCCAGGGTGGGGCGGGGAAAGAACTTTATGTGGTTGAGCAGCCCAACCGGCCTTACGGCCAGCTTGGTATCGGCGGGGTGCATCACATCGCTTTCCGCACCCCCGACGGCCAGGAACAAACGCAGTGGATGAATCGGCTCCACGCGGTAGGGCTGCGCACTTCGGGGCTGGTGGACCGCTACTACTTCCAGTCGCTCTACTTCCGCATCCCCGGCGGCATTCTCTTTGAGATTGCGACCGATGGGCCAGGGTTCGCCACCGATGAACCGGCCGAACACCTGGGCGAGCGGCTGGCGCTCCCACCTTTTCTGGAGCCGCGCCGGGCGCAGATCGAAGCCGGGTTAAAGCCTGTTGAGTTAAATCGGCCCTAACTGGAGGATTGTCAGTTTAATGAGCCTGCTTCTGCTGCGCCAGATGGGCCTGATAAGCTTTCCAGCCCGGGCACCAGGTGGTATGCCAGCGCCACAAGCGTGACCAAAGCGATTTTGGATTCGCCTCTGCTTTTATCCGCATCGTACAGGTTTCGCAGGGATACACTTTCTCCGCTGCTAATTTCTCTTTCGTTTGCATCGTTCATTCTCCTTTTGATGGGATATTGGTTACATGCATCAATCTTGTGTGCTGTCTCTGGCGAAGAGCCGGGCAAAACCGGGGTAAGGAACCAGGGGGATGAGGTCAAAGACGATCAGTCCTGCCTGAACGAGGGGCAGAGCGCCGAGGATCTTGTTAGCCTCTTCAATATCTTTACATTCGAGCACCAGGACAGCCTCGGGGCGATCCTGGCGGAAGTATATCTCCCGCACAATACCGGCCTGATAAAGCTCCCATACCTGGGCCGCTTCTGCTTTCAGGTGGGGCCTAAATGCCTCGGCAGTCCCACCGGGATTTTCTTGCTCCAGGGCCAAAATCTTCATCGGCTTATCTACTAACCATCATAGGTTTCAGCACCAACAGCTTACAATTCAACTGCACCCTTCATGGTAGGCTGGTCAGGCCAGTCCACGCAAGTGAGCTTTTACCCGGAAACCAGTGACAAATGTCATCATTTAGTGATATTTTTCACTAGCTTTTAGCGGCAGCCAGGTATATAATGCGTTGAGCTTTCAGAGTATACCGATCATCATTGTCAAAGGAGAAAACTATGAACTCACCCAGCCGCATTTACTTCCTGGATAACCTGCGAGCTTTTGTCATTCTGCTGGTCGTGGTCCTGCACGGCTCGATGACCTATATGGCTTACGCGCCCTCCTGGTGGTACGTGCTTGACCCCCAGAACAGCCTCTTTTTTACGCTTTTGGTTCTGCTTATTGATATCCCGATTATGCTGATCATGTTTTTCATTGCCGGTTATTTCGCCTTACCCTCCCTGAGCAAGCGCGGCCCCAGGGAGTTCATCAAAGACAAATCCGTCCGCGTGGGCATACCGTGGCTGGTGGGAGCTTTGTTTCTGGCCCCACCCACGGCCTATCTGATTTACTACACCCGGGCGGTCCCGATCACATTTCTCCAATTTTGGGCCACCGAGTTTTGGGGCGAAGGCTATCAGCAGTCTGTTTATTGGTTTCTGGGGGTGCTCTTTCTGTTCTTTTTGGTGCTAAGCCTGGTGTACACACTCAGTGAGCGGCTGCGGTCAAGCAAACGACACCTGGCGCCGCCTTCGTGGAAACTGTTTACCGGCTTTTGGGCTGTGATGACCGTGGCGATGCTCGTGATGAACCAGATCTTTCCCGAAGCTGACACCTGGTTTCGTGACTGGTATATCCTTGTATTTCAGCCGCTGCGGGTCCCGCTGTACATTGGCTACTTTGGCCTGGGCCTCTACGCTCATCTGCACGGCTGGTTTATCAAAGAAGGCTACCGGCCCCGCCTGGCGCCGTGGGCGGCGATAGCCATCCTGTCGGGGCTGTTATACCTGGGATATCGCCTGTTTGTGATGCCGGCTGTCCCCCAACCGGCGCTTCTCATCCAGGCAGGCTATGCCGTTCTCTTTAACGCCTTCTGCCTGTCGGCCTTCCTGGCCCTGGCGGCCCTCTTTCAGCAAAAAGTCAACCAGGCCAGCCCCTTCTGGAGCAGCCTGGCGCTCAGTTCCTATGGGATTTACTTCATTCATCCCTTGATTTTGTACCCGTTGGCCTATTTGTTTGTGCCCATTTCGCTGCCGCTCTTGCTCAAAGCGCCGCTGGTTATCATCTTAGGGTTGCTCCTATCCTGGGCAGTCAGTGCGCTGATTCTGACCAAAGCGCCCCTCCTCCAACGGGCCTTTGCTTAATCAACCTGGATTCGGAGTTTTTGTAATCGCATCCTTCGATACACCCTTCGCTTCGCTCATGGCTACTCAGGATGCGATAATGCCCTGAAAATCATCCTGACGCGAAGCGGGCGTTAAGCCCATATCGAAGCTGCGCCCTGAGCTTGTCGAAGGGGGTGATTTTCGGGGCTAATTCCGAACTCAGGCTAATCACATTTGCTCATAAGATATAACGGGGTCGAGTTGGTAACGTTCATCGTAACGTTAAAAAGACAATCATCCGGTAAAATGTCGCTATAAACAATATTGTTGGTATGAATTCATAGATGAGACATTTTATCTGGTTCTTTTGCTTGCTCCTACTCCTGGCGAATTGGCCGGCCAGTTTGGCTGTCGCTCAAACCCCCTCGCCGCCGGAATCAACCTGGCAGGTTTACACCAATGGCAACGAAATTATCAGCCTGGCCCTCTCCCCGCAGGCGCTGTGGGCCGGCACCAGTGGGGGACTGGTCCGCTGGGACCGGGCCGGGAGCGGCTATATCAAATACACGACAGTAGATGGCCTGGCCGGCAATGAGGTCCGGGCCGTGGTGGTTGACCCGGCTGGCTTGGTCTGGGCCGGCACTCCCTACGGGCTAAGCCGGTTCGACGGCCAGACCTGGACCACCTTCACTCGCCAGGAGGGCCTGGCCGATAACCAGGTGTACGCCCTGGCCCTGGACCCAGGCGGCCGCCTGTGGGTGGGAACCGGCGGCGGGGTCAGTGTGTTTGACGGCCAGCAGTGGCTGACTTACACGGCTGACAACGGCCTGATTGATAACCAGGTTCAGGCCATTGCTTTTGACCCGGCCGGGACCGCCTGGCTGGGCACCCCCATAGGCTTGAGCCGCTTTGACGGGCAAACCTGGACTCCTTACCAGCCCGAGGGTTATGGCTATAGCAGCGCTGTAGCCGATATCGCCATTGATCCGGCCGGCTCGGTCTGGGTCGTCTTTAACCGCTCAACCTGGCCTCACTGTGGCGGCGGCGTTAGTATGTTTAACGGGCAAGAGTGGCTTGGACAAAAATCCGGCTGCGGCTACCAGACGGTAGCCCTTACTGCCAACCAGGTCTGGGTTGGGAGCGAGGGTGGCCTGGAGCGTTTTGATGGCCGGGACTGGCTGCCGGTGACGATGGATGTGGCCGGGCTGGAAAACGACGCTGCCCTGGACGACGTGACCGCTTTGATTTCCGACCCGGCGGGGCAGGTGTGGGTGGGGACCCGGCGCGGCATGCACCGGCTCAACGGCCAGCAGTGGACGGCTTATCTCACCACCGATGGTCTGCCCCACAATGACATTACCGCCTTAGCTATCGGCCCGGCCGGGGAGACCTGGGTGGGCGCCGGCCCGGCCCGCCTGGCCCGCCTGGAAAACCAGCAGTGGACTCCCTTCACCTCCGCCGATGGCCCCTCCCTTGCCAATTATATTTCGGCGATCATCACCGACCCAGCCGGACAACTTTGGATCGGCAGCGACCTGGGCGGGCTGAGCCGGTTTGACGGCAGCCAGTGGACCACCTATACTCGCGAGACCGGTTTCCTGGATGACAATGTGCTGGCCCTGGCTGCCGGCCCGGCGGGGGGCCTCTGGGCCGGCACGAATGACGGCGCCGCTTACTTTGACGGCCAGCAGTGGGTCAATTATACCACCGGCAACGGCCTGCCTCAGAATACGATCCTGGCCGCAGCCGTAGACCAGCAGGGGCGAGCCTGGCTGGGTACGCCCCAGGGCTTAAGCATGTTTGATGGCTCGGCCTGGACCACTTACACCCCTGCCGACGGTCTGGCCGGTTATTACATCAATGCCCTGACGGTGGATCAGGCTGGCCGGGTCTGGGCCGGCAGCGGCCGCCCGCCGCAGATGGGCGGCATCAGCAGTAATGGCCTGAGCGTATGGGATGGAACCGCCTGGCACACCTACAGCCCGGCTGATGGCCTGGCCGACAGCCAGGTTAACACCCTGGCCGTTGACGTCACAGGCCAGCTTTGGATTGGCACGGCCGGGGGGGTCAGCGTGTTTGATGGGACAAGCTTTACCACCTACACCGTCGCCGACGGCCTGGCCGATAATCAGGTGACTGCAATCGCTTTTGATCCGGCCGGCCGGGCCTGGCTGGGCACCGAGCATGGCCTCAGCATCCTGGGCCAGCCGCTGGCCTCTGGGCCGGACAATGCAGACAATGCCGCCGGGCCTGGTACCTTTACCACCTATACCGCCGCAGATGGACTGGCTGACGACCTGGTTTATGACCTGGCCATTGACCCGGCCGGCCAGGTTTGGGCCGGCACGCTGCGCGGTGCGAGTGTGTTTGATGGGACAGTCTGGCGCAGTTTTACCACGGCCGATGGCCTGGCCGGCAACGAGGTCCACGCCATCGCTTTTGACCCGGCCGGCGGCGTGTGGTTGGCCACCAGCGGCGGGCTGAGCCATTACACCGGTCAGCAGTGGGTCAGCTACACGGAGGCTGACGGCCTGGTGGCTGACAATGTGAAGGATGTGGCCGTTGACCCGTCTGGCCGGGTTTGGGCGGCCACGTTGATGTTTGGGGTGAGCATGTTTGACGGCCAGACCTGGACCACCTACACCACGGCCAACGGGTTGAGCAGCAACGAGACCCGCTCGATCGCCGTTGCCGCCGATGGTTCGGTTTGGGTGGGTACGTGGCGCGGCCAACTGGATCGCTTTGACGGCCGGCAGTGGCAGCATTATCGCCGGGCCGACGGTCCGGTTGATACGGGCGCGCTTGACATTGCCGTTGACCCGGCGGGACCGGTCTGGTTTGCGACCCAATCCGGACTAAGCCGCTTTGACGGGCGGCAGTGGACAGCCTATACCCAGGCCGACGGCCTGCCCGGCAATACGATCTATGCCGTCGCCCTTGACCCATCCGGCCAGCCCTGGGTTGGAGTGACGGATCGCGGCCTGGCCTGGCTGGACAACGGCGCCTGGCATACTTATACGGTGGCCGATGGTCTGGTTGATGCGGGGATCTGGGCCATTGCCATCGGCCCGGATGGCTCCGTTTGGGCCGGCACCACCCACGGGATCAGCCGGCTGCAGCCGTAACTACCTTGGAGAGGTGGTCTATACGGCGTTTATACGGCTGGCCGTCAAACCCCGTCGGTCTCTTGCACCACCGCCTCTGCTCAACTCCGGCTTAACGCCACTCCACCAGTGCCTTGACATACGCCCGGCCAACCAAGCGCTGGCCCTGGCTCAAATAAGGGAAATAATGACCGGCCAGAATGCAGTCAACCGGCAGTTCGGCCAGCCGTCGCAAACTCTGGAGATAGGTCGCTTTGTCAAAATCCTCGCCGCCCTGCCAGCCCAACTCCGGCTCAAAGTGGGTATTGTTAATCATCAAGACATCGCCCACAAACCAGATAATCCGCCCGGCATGGCGGAGCTGGTAAATGACCGAGCCGTCGGTGTGGCCGGGGGCGTGAATGACCTCGAACCGGAAGCCGCAGGCGTCAATCACGTCGCCGTCGTGAACCACCCGATCAACCGGGCAGGCCGGCGTCCGAAAACCGGCCGCGTAAGGGGCCGTCCGCCAGTCCGCCAGGGCAATACCCTCGGCGTCCCCTGGCCCGGCGATGACGGTGGCGCCTCGTTCCCGTAAAGCAGCCGCATTGCCCACATGATCATAGTGACTGTGGGTCAGGAGCAGGTAATCCACCTTCTCCAGGGAAATACCCCAGCGGCCGAGATGCTGTTCCGCCCGTTCCAGGTCGGCGCCGACCGTACCGGCATCAACGATCACCTTGCCCTGCTCACTGTGAAGCAGGTAGAAATTGGCGTGTTGGGTGTAGGCAAATCCATCGAGGAGGTAAATATTTGGAAGAAGCTGCATAGGTTTAACGACCGGGGTCTTTTACGTTTGCCTCATTGTATCATAACTCCCCCCGGCTTTCAATCGGCCCCCAAAAATTGGATGCGTCCCATTTTTTGGAAAGACCGCAGAGGTTTTTGAAACCTCTGCGGTCTGCCTAAAATCTGGACAGACCCCGAAAGTTCTCCCCAAGAAAAAAAAGAAACCCGGTTTTGTCATTCAGATAAACCGAGTTTCTCAGTGCGGTTTGTTTGTTGGGGAACAAGTCTAAGGCAGTTCCAAGATTTAAATCATCCAATTGTTCTCACCGGCGTGATGCGTGATACGTGATGCGTAAGAAATCTTGCCTGGATACCATCACGCATCACGCATTACGTATCACGGACTTTGGATAATTATTTTCTTGGAGTTGCCTAATGACTTCGCTTTCCGGGGCGGTCCAGAACTAACTCCGGGTGTTGACGCCGAAACGTCATCGCAATCAGGCAGTTCCAGCAAACCGGCTGGTGGGTAGCCAGCACCTGGGGCAGCGTTTCCACGGGCACCTCATGCCATTCGACGAGCTGACCCTCCGGATTGACGAAGGCCGGTTTTTGTTCATACCAAAAAACAGCCCGGTGATCATAAGAGTCGACCTGGGGGAAGGGCCTCCCACAAAAAACGCAAGACCTGCCTTTGTACCAATCGCTCAACATCGTCCGCACCAAACAATTCTGCGGCGACGATTCAATTTGAGCCAGACACGCCTGGTCGCAATTTTGGCGCTCCGGCCAGCGGGTGCATTCTTTTAAGCGTAAATCCGGCTCCCCCTGGATGCCGGTGAGGGCGACATGTTTGGCATCTACGGCTACCCCGGCCGGCTGATGCGTTTCAGGACACGTCACCAGCATCTTACCCCGGAATTTTCGATAGGGTTTGAGCACCATTCGCCAGGCAAAATACAACACTCCGAGCACAATCAGGCCAACCAAAATATAAATTACTGTTTCCATGGGTGCATCTCCTTGCCTATCCTATGAGCTGAACTTTCAAAATCCTGGGTTTGGACCGCTCAGGTGGCCGGAGTAGAGATCGCTTGGTAGAGGATACCTGTTTAAGAGGCAACTTCGGGAGGTTCATCCGCCGCCTTTGGTGGACTTTAACCCTTTATATCTATTATTGTCGCGTTAGCTTGAAATGTAGAAGTGTCAGATGTCCCTTTTTACCCTGACAAATGTCATTTTTACGAGGGTGGTATTGATCGTTCGTGACCAGCAGAACTATCCGGCCAACACTTCATTCGGTATAATCCAAGCGAGGGGAAATTATTGAGGTACCACCAAATTCAGGAGGTTAAGGTGATCACTTTTCGTGATTTGCGCACCCAGGCCGATGCGGCCGAGTGGGCTGCCGGTTTGCAGGCACGCTATCCGGAGCGCATCCCGGTGATGCAGCATATCATCGCCCAGCTCAAGGCGCTGCCCTTTCCGGCCCCACAGGTCGTGGAACTCGCTCCCGGCCCCGGCCTGCTGGCCGAGTTATTACTGCGTAACCTGCCGCAGATGAGCTATACCGGCCTCGACTCATCGAGCCTGCTGCTGGCCCACGCCCGGGATCAACTGGCATCTTTTGGCCGGCGGGCCAGGCTCATTCAAGCGGATCTCAACGGCGAGACCTGGCTTGACCAACTGTCCGCTGAAATTCAGGCCATTATCTCGCTCCAAGCCCTGCATGACCTGGGAGATGAGAGGCACATTGACCGGATTTATGGCCTGGCCCGGCGGCTGCTCGTGCCGGGTGGACTCTTGCTCAATGCCGATTTCGTCGTGCCGCCGGGACAGGATAACTCCGAACAGCCGGGGCGGCGAAGCATTCCCCGGCATCTGGAACTGCTGCAGGGGCACGGCTTCGAGCGGGTCGCCTGTTCTTTTGAAATCGGTCAGTTCGCCTGTTTGCTTGGTTTCGTCCCGCTCTCTCCTTGAGCGCCGGGCCGGCGGCAGTCTTTAAGGATGCATATTTAGCTGCTTTCCGGATGGATACTTTGCAGCAGTTCCTCATTGGTCGGATAACGGGCCAGCAAGTTTAGCAGGTAAGCCATAGCCTCCTGCGGGGAACGAGCCACTAACTCCCGGCGCAGGTGGGTCAGCCGCAGGCTGTCCGCGGGACTGTACAGCCGATCCTCTTTGCGGGTGCTGCTGGCCGGCAGATTGAGCGCCGGGAAGATATAGGCTTCAGCCAGGGAGCGATCGAGAACGATCTCGCTGTTGCCTGTTCCCTTGAACTCCTCATAAATGAACTGATCCATCCGCGAGCCGGTGTCAACTAAAACCGTGGCCAGGATAGTGACCGACCCACCGTGCTCGATATTGCGGGCCAGGCCAAAGAAGCGGCGAGGAATTTGCAGCGCTTCGGCCTCCACCCCGCCGGAGAGGGTCCGGCTGCGGTTGGCCTGGGATCCTCTGAGGTTAAAGGCGCGGACGAGACGGGTCAGGCTGTCTAACATGACCACCACGTGCTGGCCGCACTCAAGTTCGGTGCGAATGTGGGCCAGCATCAGCTCGGACAGCTCAATATGCTCCGCGAGCGGCTGGTCGCTGGAACTGGCAAAGACCTCGGCTCCGGCGATAGTCCGGCGGAAGTGGGTCACTTCTTCGGGCCGCTCGTCAATGAGCAGGATGACGAGGCGGGTTTCAGGATCGCCGGTATGGATAGCCTGGGCAATCTGCTCCAGTAGCGTCGTTTTGCCCGCCTTGGGGGGCGCGACAATCAGGCCGCGGGTTCCCTTTCCGATCGGAGCGATCAGATCAATCAGCCGCGTGCTGGTTTGGCCGGTGACACCCAGGTTAAACCGTTCCGTCGGGTCAATGGCGACCAGGTGTTTAAAAGGCGGGCGCTGCTGGAACGCCTCCGGCGACAGCCCGCACACCGTCTCGACAGTCGCCAGTTGAGAGCCTTCTTTGCTGCCGGCGACAGTTGCCCCTTGAGGGAGCCGGTAGTCACGGATAAGCCTGGCCGGTACGGCTACCCGCTCGGTCAATTTGGCCGGGTTGAGCAGGGCGCCGCCCCCATTTTTGGTCAGTTGCAGAATACCACTCCCCCTAGTTGTCATGATGATTAATTTTTCCTTTGCTCTTGGCGAAACCTATTTTCTTTCGAAGAGTATATCATAAACATGGGCACAGGCGAAGTTCTGGACATCAGATAGCTATTTTTGACCGGCCAGGCTGTTTGACAAATCCGAACGCCCGTTCTAAGATTCTGCCATCGCTTTGTAAGGAGGAAGTAATTGTGAACCCACCAGTGATGTTTCAAAATACTCCGGCTCAGTTTCACGGCAGGCCGGAACTGGTCCAGCAGTTGACGGAAGAGCTGCGCCAGTTACTCTAAAGAAATGCTTAAGCATATTCAGGCCATCCTGACCCTACCCGTTATGGTCACGGTCGTCATTCCCGATATCCTCATCTTGACGGCTGAATCCAGCAGGGACGGCTGGTCACTCCCCCTACCCCTCAACTGGCTGGCACTGCTCGTAGGTGTGCTGTTTATCGGCGCTGGTCTTATCCTGCTGTTCAAAACGATTTCCCTGTTCGCCACCGTCGGTCAGGGAACCCTCGCCCCGTGGTTTGCCACCCGGAAACTCGTCGTGCAAGGCATCTACCAATATGTGCGCAATCCCATGATCAGCGGCGTTTTTTGTATCCTGCTGGGAGAAGCCTTAACATTTGGTTCGACGATCTTACTGACCTGGTCTATTATTTTCTTGACAATCAATTTGATCTACATCCCCCTGTTTGAGGAACCTGGCCTGGAACGGCGTTTTGGGGCGGACTATGGGCTGTACAAGCAAAATGTCCCCCGCTGGATTCCTCGCCCGACACCGTGGCAGCCGCCAGAAGGTAAGGTTCGGATGAGCGAAAATACCTCCGGCGGCTTAGTATCCAAAGAAATTGAGGAGAAATAAATGGAGTCCAAGCTCTTATTTCAAGAACTGGCCAACGGGGCCGAAATGGTAAGCAAGTTGGCAATGGGAATAACCCCGACTGAAGCGCGTTTTAAGCCGAATCCCGACTCCTGGTCTATCCTGGAGGTGGTCTGCCACCTCTACGACGAAGAACGGGAAGACTTCCGGCAGCGCCTGGATATTATGCTCCATCGCCCCACCGAAAAATGGCCGCCGATTGATCCCGTCGGCTGGGTGGCCGCCCGCCAGTACAATGAGCGTGACTTGGCCGACATGGTCGCCAGCTTTTTGGCGGAACGGAAGAAGTCGCTGGCCTGGCTGGAGGGGTTAGCTGCCCCGAATTGGGCAGCCGAATACGCTGCCCCTTTTGGGGTGATGAAGGCAGGGGATATACTGGGGTCGTGGGTGGCGCACGACCAGTTGCACCTGCGCCAACTGGTGGAATTGAGACGGGCCAGAGTGGTGCAGCTTGCCGCGCCGTATGGGATTCGTTATGCAGGGGAGTGGTAAGCTGCGCCGGGGGACAGGTACAGCCAGTCTCTGTTCACCAGTTTAAGAGAAGGATGTGTCTACCCTTATGACCATTACGATTCGACGGACAGAACCAGGTGATTATGAAGCCGTGCAGCAGATCTTTAACGGCCCCAGAGCCGTCTGGGGGACACTGCAGGTGCCGTTTCCTTCAGCCGAACAATGGCGCAAACGCCTGGCCGAGCCGCCGGAGGGTTTATTCAGTTTGGTCGCTTGTGTTGAGCAAGAAGTGGTCGGCCAGCTCAGCCTGCAGACCTTTCCCCACCGGCCTCGCCGCCGCCATGTAGGGCAAATTGGCATGGCGGTGCGCGATGATTGGCAGGGCCAGGGGGTTGGAACAGCCCTCATGCAGGCAGCCGTTGATCTGGCCGATAAGTGGCTGAACCTGACCCGGCTTGAGCTTGACGTGTTTGTTGATAATGAGCCGGCTATCCGGCTGTATGAGAAGTTTGGCTTTAGCATCGAGGGAACCATGGTTGATTTTGCCTTTCGAGAGGGGCAGTATGTGGATACCTACCTCATGGCCCGCCTCCGCAAGTAGGGCTTTGGTCAAGTCCTTACGAGTGATGCTAATACCAATTGCCGACTCGAGAGCCATAAATTGAGGAGTGTCAAAGCTGTGCTTTGACTTGCGAAAGCTATGCTTTCGCACTCCGAATATGGCCTTTCACTAGACAACTGGTATAACAAAATCGAAGGAGGAGCAATAGATGGCGCAATCTAAGATTAATATGTACCTTGAGATCGGGCAGAAACGAACGTTTGCCGGGGCGATTGACTGGCCGGGCTGGTGCCGGAGTGGCCGCGATGAGGCCGCAGCGCTGCAAGCCCTCCTGGACTCCGGGCCGCGCTACGGCCGCATTCTCCAGGCGGCCCGGATTGAGTTCCAGGCGCCCGCCGCTGTTGCGGAGTTCGCCGTGATCGAGCGGCTTGAGGGCAATACGACGACCGATTTCGGCGCACCTGACCTCGCCCCGTCGAGTGACGCGGAGCCGGTTGACGACACGGAACTTGAACGCCTGCAAAGGCTGCTCAAGGCGTGCTGGCAGGCGTTTGATACGGCGGTGCAAACAGCGTCAGGCAAGGAACTGCGTAAGGGACCCCGCGGCGGGGGCCGAGACCTGGAAGGGATCACCCGGCATGTGCTGGGAGCCGAGGCAGGTTATCTGTCGGCACTCGGCTGGAAGTTTAGGCAGGGCGAAGCAGAGGATCTGAGCGAGGAACTGGCTCGAACCCGGCAGGCGGTGCTGGATGCCCTGGCTGCGGCAGCGCATGGCGAGATACCTGAGCGAGGACCTCGGGGTGGCGTCCGCTGGACACCGCGTTACTTCGTCCGCCGCGCAGCCTGGCACGTCCTCGATCACGTCTGGGAGATCGAGGACCGCCTCCTCTAAGGCAGTTCCAAGATTTAAATCATCCAATTGTTCTCACCGGCTTGATGCGTGCTACGTGATGCGTAAGAAATCTTGCCTGGATACCATCACGCATCACGCATTACGTATCACGGACTTTGGATAATTATTTTCTTGGAGTTGCCTAAATGACATCCAAGCGAAAGTCCTATCTTCAAAAGTTGCTGCCCGATGAACAGAACCAAAACAGGGACGCTTGTCCTGCTGGCCCTGGCCCTCCTGCTCCTGGGTGGACTGGCCGGCGGTCTGCTGGGGTACGGCTACCAGCGGGGCAGTTTAGTAAGCTGGCAGCCTCTGCCGCCGCTCCCGGCCAGGCCGGTCAAAATCCTGGCGGCGGGGACGGGAATGAGCCGGTATGCCTGGTTTGTTTATGTCCAAACCTCGGACCAGCGGGTTTACTACTGCCCGCCCTATGCCGCAGACCCGTGCTGGGAGGAAAGCGCCTGGCCCCAGGATGTTTCGGTCAATCCGCCGTGCGATCCCCGCTGCACTTTAGCGTGCCGTCACCGCCGCGGCAAGTGGTGGACAGCCTCCAGGTGCAGGCCTGTAATTTCGAGGCCGGCTACCAGGTTAATTTGGCGATCTTGGAGGATGGCCGGGTCTGGAAGTGGCAGCACGTCGCCAGTGGGCTGCTGGGCCTGACCTTCCTGGTGGGCGGAACCTGCTGCGGTTCAATCGGCGGGCTGCTCGGCGGCCTGGCTATCGTCGTCATCCGGCGCAGGAAGCAGCGGAACAAGGATGCCTTGGCTTAGCTCAGAACTCACGACGAAAAGCGTGCTGGCGGACACTGAAAAGCGGATAAAAGAGCTTCTCGGCCCAGATTGAAGGCGCTTTATATCTTTTTAGCCTCCTTCAGGCTATAATTATCCTGTGAAACGGTTGGCCTGGGCTGAAAGTCCCGTGAAGGTCAGGGAGATGGGTTGAGCCAGTCCAGATGGCGCCAGTGATATGACCGAGTGAAGGAGTAACTTAATGCAATTCAAAGTTGGCGATTTGGTTGTGCATCTGACCTATGGCGTAGGCCGCATTGCCGAGATCGAGGAAAAAAGATTTTTTGAGAAAGAAGCGTGTCTGTACTATAAAATCGCGTTACCCAGGCGGACTGTCTGGATACCGGTCAAAAGTGAAGAGACCCACGTGCTGCGCCTGGCAACGGTCAAGAGCGACCTTGATCTTTACCGTAACTTATTGAAAAGCCCGCCGGCTCCCCTGGAGAAAAACCATCACCGGCGGCACTTGGAACTGATCAACCGTTTGAAGCAAGGCTCATTCCGGGATGTGTGCGAAGTGGTGCGAGACCTGACCGCCTGGGGCCGGCGCAAGCCCTTAGGCCAAACCGATACGGCCACTCTGCAAAAGACACGGGAAAGCCTCTATCAAGAATGGGCGGCGGCAGCAGGTGTGTCTACCACGGAGGCGATCAAAGAAATTGACGCCCTGCTGGTAGCAGCTCGCCCCATACCCGCAGGCTGATATAACCAAGGATTGTTACCCCACATCCCGCCCTCTCCAGCCTCGACCCTGACAGCTTTTGCAGCGGGTCAGCCCAAAATGGTGGCTGCCTTTGCCCCCACATGCCTCACACTCCTCGATGCGCCATTTGCGGCGGCCTCGTCCAAAGCACTCGCGGCAGGTTAAATCACCCAGACCCGGTTCCTGGCCGCTGCCCCCGCAGTGGCTGCATTTTTGCTCGTAAGCCTCGCCGATAGCTGCCGGCGGTTTAACGGGATAACGTTTGGTCATTCTACTACCCATATACCAATGATTAAACCTTCACGAT
Organism: Chloroflexota bacterium; assembly: GCA_016860845.1. The sequence continues at coordinate 163,679 of BOKF01000001.1, read as the reverse complement.
GATGCGTGATGCGTGAAACGGGACGAATTTTGGGATGGACTCGTCACGCATCACGTATCACGTTTTAAAGTGCGGCATGACCTCATTGATAAACAGTTCCACTCCCTCTATCTCCGGCTCGTCGGCAAAACCCAAAATGAAGCAATCCACGCCCAGCGACGTATAATGCTGCAATTGGGCGACCACTTCGGCGGGCGTGCCGAGGATGGGCGTATCTTCCGGCCAGATAGGATAGCCAACCATGGCCGCTTCGGCCTGGGCGCGGGTATGGGCAACACTCACGACCCCGGCCCAGGTTTTACGGATGCTGGCCGGATCGCGCCCCAGGCCGGCGCAGTGACGCCGGAGGACTTCGCTTTTATGCGCGTAGGTCTCGGCGGTCACGCCGACCAGGTTCCACCAATCGGCGTGTTGGGCGATGACCCGCAGCATCAGCTTTTCTCCGCCGCCGCCAATCATCACGGGTGGAGGTGGGACCGGCTTGGGCTGGCAAATCGCCTGGTCAAGGTGGTAATGCTGGCCGTGAAAGGTCGCTTCCGGCTGGTCAGGGTCCCACATGGCCCGGCATATCTGGATGACCTCGACCAGTTGGGCGATGCGAACCGGCAGCGGAGGGAAGTCATAGCCGTAGGCGCGGTACTCTTCTTCCTTCCAACCTGCGCCCAGGCCCAGAATGAAGCGCCCGCCGCTCAAGTGCTGCAAGGTTGCCGCCATTTTGGCCAGCAAAGCCGGATTGCGGTAATTCTGCCCGAGCACAATCGAGCCGAAATGCAGCGCCGGGTAGAGGCCGGCCAAGTAACTCAGCGTGACCAGCGCTTCCGGCACATTCGTCTGACCGTCTATGAAGTGGTCGGGAATCCAGGCCGAGTGGAAATGGCCGTTCAAGCGGTCGAGAATACGGCGCAGGTGCGCTTCGTAGCTTACTCCCGCGTTCGGGGGACGGCGGCGGCCGGTCGGGATTTCCCATCCGAAATCTATTTGCATAGGGCCGATTTCCTTTCGTGTTCATTATAGCACAATTCTGAGCATTACATAAGATAAGTTGACGGCCTACCTTATCACCGGTATACTATAGGAGAAGCGTTGGCCGAGTGTAATTGACGGCTGGCGTTCCTCTGCTATGATTCCCACTGGTATGATAGACCTTTGAGGTTTTCAAAGCCTCAAAGGTCTTGATTTAAGACCGGATCTGGAACTGGAAGCATGAGTCCAATCACCCAACCTATCATCAAACCGCTCAAAACATCGGCCGGCCTGTGGCTGCCGGTGTTATTTGTCCTGGCTACCGGCGGACTGTTGGTGATCATGGTGTTTTTGACTCTGGCTTACCAGGTGATCTATCTCAACCGCATCTATCCGGGGGTTTCAGTGGCCGGGATTGACGTGGGCGGGCTGAGCCAGGCCGAAGTGATGGCCGCTATCGGCCGGCGCGCCCCGGATTACCTGGCCCGGCAGGTCACTATTCGCTACGGCTCTGACACCTGGACCTATAGCGGCGAGGAGCTGGGCATGCGAGTAGACGTGGTGACGACGGCCAACGCCGCCTATGACATTGGGCGCAAGGGCGATCTCATCGCCGATATGCTGACCCATTTGAGTTTGCTGCGCAGTCCGCGCAATATCGAGCCGACGATTCTCTACGATACCGGCCCGACGAACCAACTGCTGCAAGATTTGGCCGATAAAATCAACGAGATGCCGCGCGACGCGCAGTTGGTGATTCACCCCAATGCCCGGATCGAAGTCATCCCGGCGCAGCGCGGGCTGCGAATGAATGTTGAGGCAACGCAGCCGCTCATCGAGAGCGCCTTGTTTGCCAATAACGGCCAGGTGGTCATCCCGGTGGTGCAGCAAGTCCTGCCCGCCATCACCGATGTCGAAGCCGCCCGCCAGCAGGCAGAAAACCTGATTGGCCGGCCTTTGCTCTTTCGCTTCAAAGGGGAAACGGGCATAACCGAGTGGCGGCTGGAACGAGAGGCGCTGGTCGGCTTGATGGACATCACCTCAAAGGTCAACGATGCCGGTAAAACCGAGTATTCGATGACGCCCAACCGCGAAAAGTTTGCGCCCTACGTCGAGCAGATCGCCCAGGCCATCGAGCGGGAACCAACGGATGCCCGGCTGGAATTCAACCCCGAAACCAACCAACTCGTCGTGTTGCAGGAAAGCCAGGATGGGCGCTCGCTGGATGTCGAAGCGACCTTTGAGCAGATTATGGCTCTGCCCAACCGGCAGACCCACCTGGTCGAGCTGCCAGTGACGGTCAAACCGGCGGCGGTGTCGAGCAAAGAGCCGGAAAAATTGGGCATCAAGGAATTGGTCAACGAAGCCACCACTTATTTCAAAGGGTCGAATGAGTCGCGCATGCAAAATATTGCCCTGGCGGCCTCCAGATTTAACGGGGTGGTCATCCCGCCGGGGGGTGTGTTCTCGTTCAACGAACATTTGGGTGAGGTGACCAAAGAGGCCGGTTTCAACGAGTCACTGATTATTCAAGGGAACCGGACCAGCGTGGGGCTGGGCGGCGGCGTTTGCCAGGTGAGCACGACGGCCTTTCGGGCGGCCTTTTTGGGCGGTTATGAAATTGTGGAGCGCTGGGCGCACGGCTACCGGGTCGGCTGGTATGAGACCCAATCGGTGCCGGGCCTGGATGCCACCGTGTACACACCGGACGTGGACTTTAAGTTCCGCAATGATACGGTTTACCACCTGTTGATCCAAACCGTGACCGACCTGGAAGCGGGTACGGTCACCTTCCAATTCTACAGCACCAAATCGGGCCGGGAGGTCACGCTGAGCGAGCCGGAAACGAGCAAACCGGTCAAACATGGCCCGCCCATCTATGAAAATGACCCCACCCTGCCCAAAGGCGCTACCAAGCAGGTAGATTGGGCCGTTGACGGCCTGGATGTGTTGATCAAGCGCACGGTCAAAGAGGGTGACAAAGTGATCCATGAGGATGAAGTTTTCAGCCACTACCAACCCTGGCGGGCCGTGTTCAAGGTCGGTACCGGCGGCCGGACGTAAGCAGAAGACCCAATCAGGAGAAAGAGTAGGGGCAGGTCTCAGACCTACCCCTATTTTCATTTCTGTGGTTCATATTTCTGAAGTCCGTCGCCAGGGGTTAAAACCCCAGGCCAAGTAGCTCAAGCCGACTCAAGTCGGCTCAAAATTAGTGCGCTTTAGCGTACTTCAGTTATTAGCCCTGAGCTTTAGCTCGAGGCGGTCACCGGAGGCTGAGTAGTTACGTTCATGGACTGGTTTCCACTTTACAAAAACTCATTCTGCCTCTATGATAAGGTAGCAAGGTAGCAAGAGGCTTCATTCTATCCGTCCACGAGGGCCTTGGCTTCTACGGGCCACTTCGTTGGTTCGGGTTCAGCTCAAAGGGTCGCAGGATGCATGATCCCTGTCTACCGTCTGCTGTCTACTGTCTACTGTTTTCTGAGGAGCAAGGGTGTGGCTGGTGAAACGGTTTTGGCGGTTGACGACCGCGAAGATAGCCTGAAATTTTTGCGTGAATACGTGCTGGAACCAAACGGCTATCACATGCTCGAAGCCCGCAACGGGGTAGATGCGCTGGAGATTACCCTGACCCAAAAAGTTGACCTGATCATTTCTGACCTGGTGATGCCGCGCATGGGCGGCCTGGAACTGCTGGAAAGTTTGCGTGAAAAAGGGTTGGACACCCCGGCTATCCTGATGACCTTTCACGGGTCGGAGGGTACGGCGGTGCGGGCCTTCCGGCTGGGTGCGCGGGATTATATTATCAAGCCGTTTGCCATTGACGAAATGCTGGGGGCGATTGACCGCGCCTTGAATGAGTCGCGGCTGCGGCGGGAGCGCGACCATCTGACCCAAGCCGTGTTCAAGGTCAACCAGCAGCTTGAAAACCGGGTGCAGGAACTGCGCTTTTTGTACGGGATTGGCCGCTCGGTGACCTCGCTGCAAAACCTGGAGCAAATTCTCAACCGGATTGTCGAAGCCGCCGTCTATTTGACCGGGGCCGAAGAAGGCTCAATTATGCTGGTGGACGAGTCATCCGGGGAAATGTATTTGCGGGCGGCCCGGGGCATGGGCGAGAAAAACGCCAAAACCTCGCGCTTGAAAATCCAGGACAGCATCGCGGGCCAGGTTGTGCGCACCGGCCGGCCGGTCATGATCGGCGGGATGAACCAGGATGACTCTTTCAAAGTCACCACCGGCTATTTTGTCAAGTCTCTGCTGAATGTGCCCCTCAAAGTCACCGACCGGGTGATTGGGGTGCTGGCGGTCAACAACAAGAGTAAAGTTCAGGCGTTTAGCGAGCGCCACCTCAATTTGCTGGCGGCTATGGCGGATTATGCCAGCATTGCCATTGAAAATGCTCGCCTCTATGCCCGCCTGGCTTCCAACGCTAACCAGGCCGAGCAGTCGAGCCGTGAGCTGGAAAAGACGGTTAAGGTGCGCACCTCGCAGCTCCAACAGGCTAACCAACAACTGCTCATCGCGGAGAAAGCGGCTGCGCTGGGCTATATGGCGGCCGGCGTGGCCAGAGAAATCAATACCCCGATCAATACGATCCTCCAACATTTGCCGGAGTTCAACAACCATGAATTGAGCGAGGCGGAGCAGCTTCGACTTGTCTCAACCCTGGAGCAAGAGGCTTTGCGCTGTCAGGAGATTATCCAAAGTCTGCTCGATTTTTCGGGCCAGCGCAATTACAAACCCCAGCCAATTAACCTCAACAACGTGATTGAACAGGCCTGGTTGAGGTACAGCCAGGAAAATGAGGTTAATCAGAAGGTCAAATTCGTGCGCGGCTTTGATCCCCACCTGCCTCATGTCATCGTTGACCCGCAGCAAATGGAGCAGGCCATTTTTTATTTAATTCGCAACGCTTACCAGGGCATGCCGCAGGGCGGCGCTCTGCGGGTCATCAGCCGGACGGTCGGTTCCGAAGTCCAGCTTATTGTCAGCGACACCGGCCAGGGTATCTCGCCCGGAGATATGCGCCACATCTTTGATCCCTTTTATGAAACCAACGAGCATGCTTACGGCCTCGATCTTTCCATTACCTATGCCATTATCGGGCGACACAAAGGCAAAATCGAGGTGGAGAGCGAGTTGGGTCAGGGCACAACCTTTACCATAAACCTGCCCCGCGAAGCTTGACGGTTGACGCCCTATGAATACTCCCTCCTTTAAAGTTCAGGTGATCGGCCACGAGTGGGCGCTGGATTTATTAGACCGGCAGCACGCCGCCGGACGCATTCCCCAGGCGCTGCTGCTTACCGGCCCGCCCCATGTGGGCAAAAGCACCGTCGCTCGATTTTTGGCCCAGCGTCTCAACTGCCAGGGGACACCCCAACCGTGCGGCCAGTGCGCCTCGTGCCGCAAGATTATCAGCGGCAATCACCCCGACGTGCGCATCCTCGACAGCGAGGACCAGGCCCTTAAAATTGACAACATCCGCAATTTGCAGCGGGAGCTGTCTCTTTCGCCCAATGAGGGCCAGTACCGGGTGGTGGTGCTGTGCAATTTTGAACGGGCCACCCAGAACGCGGCCAATGCCCTGCTCAAAACCCTGGAAGAGCCGGCTTCCCAGGTTGTGCTGGCGCTGACTGCGACCGACCCCGGCGCGCTGCTGCCGACCATCGTTTCGCGCTGCCAGATGCTGGCCCTGCGGCCTCTGTCCACCCCAACGGTCGCTAAGGCATTGCAAGATTATTGGCAGGCCACACCGGAGCAGGCCGAGCTGCTGGCTCAACTGGCGGCCGGCCGCCTGGGCTGGGCGGTCAAAGCTCTAACCGATCAAGAACTCCTGGTCCGGCGCGAGCGTTATTTGCAGGAACTGGTCGAATTATTGGGGATGGGTCGCGCCGAGCGGCTGGCCTACGCCCAGCAGCTTAGCCGTGACGGGGCGATGCTCCGGGAAGCGCTGACTCTCTGGCTGACCATCTGGCGCGACCTGCTCTTGTTGCAAAGTGACGCAGCCCAGACTAAAATTATGAATCTGGATTGGCGAGATCGGCTGCAAACTCTGGCTCGCCGCAGCAGCTTGACCCAGGCCAGCGAAATGGTCGCTTGCCTGCGGACGGCATTGATCAACCTGGAACGGAATGTCAATCCCAGGCTTAATTTGGAAGTGTTGTTATTAAAATTACCGAGTAGCAGGTGACAGAGTAGCAAAGTAGCAAGTCGCAGAGTAGCAATAATGCTATCTGCTATCTTGCGACCCTGCGACCCTGTTACCTTGACTTTTACGATAGAGGTTAAGATGCCCCTTGTTGTTGGTGTTAGATTTAAGCCGGTAACGAAAATATATTATTTTGACCCGCTGCCTTTTGAGTATTTCAAACTTGAGGATCGGGTGATTGTCGAAACCTCGCGCGGCATCGAATTGGGGACAGTGGCCATGGCGACCCGTGAAGTATCCAAGAGCGAAATCAAAAGTAAGCTCAAGCGGGTGATGCGCCCGGCCACGCCGGTAGATTTGCTGCAGGCCGAACATTTCAAGGCCCAGGAGCCGGTGGCCCTGGAAAAATGTGAGGAACTGGTCAGCGCCATGCAGATACCGATCAAAGTACTGCAGGCTGAGTACAGTTTTGATGGATCACGGCTGCTGTTTTCGTTTGTCTCAGAACAGCGCGTGGATTTTAGAGACCTGGTCAAAGAGTTGGCCCGTTCCCTGCGGACACGGATCGAGATGAAACAGGTTGGTGCGCGGGATGAAACCAAGATTTTGGACGGGTATGGCCGCTGTGGCCGCCGGCTGTGCTGCTCAAGCTGGTTGACCGACTTTCACCCGGTTTCCATTCGGATGGCCAAGCTCCAGGGCCTGCCCCTGGCCCCGGCAGAAATATCGGGATTGTGCGGGCGCTTGTTGTGCTGCCTGGCTTATGAAGATGAGATGTATGCCGAAATGAAAAAAGAGCTGCCCAGAGTTGGCAGCCAGGTCAAAACCGCCCAGGGCGCGGCGGCGACGGTGCGCGGGCTGAATATCATCAAAGAAGCTTGTATCCTGGAAATGGAAGGCAGCGACACCTACGTGGAAGTCAGCGCGGCTGAAATCCAGGTGCTTCAGGGCGACGCCAGAGCTAAAGAGAAACAAGACAACGACCAGCCGGCCAACAAACCCAAAGAAGAAGAGAATGGGGACTAATTTTAATCGTCTCCCTGAGTGGCTCCCTCCCGTTATAATTTTGGCCGGCGTGGCTCTGCTCAGCGCCGGCATTATCGTTTTCTTGACCTCGCGCCCTGAGTATTCAGCCGCCGCTATCCCTGCGACCCCCGTTCCGACCCAAGCGGCTGTGCCGACGCCTACCCAGACACCCATGCCTGCGATTGCGATGTCTCTCGATTCTCCCCCACCGACGCCAGCCGCAATCTCTCCTCTCCCCACGCCGATAACCACCTTGCCTCTACCCATCCCCGCTGCCTCTGAGCCAACTTTAGTTCCTACAGTGGCAGCAACCTCCGCCTTAGCCTCAGACTCAGCCTTAATCTTTGACGGCGATACTGCCTACCAGTACGTCCTGGGGCAGACAGCTCTCGGTCCCCGCCCCACCGGCAGCGAGGCCGGCTGGGCTGCCGGCGATTACATCATCACCGCCTTGGAGCAGCAGGGCTGGGCCGTCGAGACCCAGGAGTTCCTCTTTAAAGGGGTCAAAGGCCGCAACATAGTCGGTAGAAGGGGCAGCGGGCCAATTATTATCCTGGGCGCGCATTACGATACCCGTCCCGCCGCCGACAAAGACCCCGACCCGGCCAAACGCAGCGAATGGATTGAAGGAGCCAACGACGGGGCCAGCGGCGTGGCCGTACTGCTGGAACTGGCTCGCGTGCTGGAAGCCGACAGATTGCAGAACGAAATTTGGCTGACTTTTTTCGATGCGGAGGATCGGGGAAATCTGGATGGCTGGCCTTATTCGGTGGGCGCGCGGCATATGGCCGGGAACTTGACCATCACCCCCCAGAGTATGGTCTTAGTTGATATGGTTGGCGACGCCGACCAGAATATCTTTTTTGAAGGGAATTCCAACGAACTTCTCCGCCAAGAAATTTGGGCTATCGCCGCCGGATTAGGCTATCAAGCCCACTTCATTCCCCAAACCAAGTTTACCATGATTGACGATCACGTCCCCTTTTTAGAGCGCGGCATCCCGGCCATAGATATTATTGACTTTGATTTTCCTTACCATCACACCACCGCCGATACCGCCGATAAGGTTGCCCCCGAAAGCCTGGAGCGGGTCGGGCGGACGCTGGAAGTGTGGCTAGAAGAGAAGCAGTAAAACCATCAAATAATGAGGAACTTGACTTGAACGATTTAAAAGTGGTTATCCGGCAAAACCCCCGCCTCTCGGCGATGGACTTGCAGGCCAAAATTGCCGCGCCGGAGGTGGAGATTATGATCGCCATGTCCGATCAGGCCGTCGAAATCCCTCTGGCTGATTTGGATATGGTGCTTGAAAACCTGCGCGGTTGGGGTGAGGTTATGTCCCTCGTTCGCAACCGCGATGCCGTGTGCGAACTAAAGTTTCCGGCTGAAACGCTCTATCGCACCAGCGATTGGCTGAATTCTATTGACCCGGCCTACAATCTGCATATCCGCATTGCCGCCACCCGGCGCATTCTGTTATTAGTCAAGGCCAACCACAAACGCGACGGTCAAACCGCCTCGCTCAATTTTGCCAACGCCGCCGGGCATGTCTTTTGGCGGATTTACGCTCAATCAGCAGTAGCGCAGGAGCAGTTTGGGTTGTTGATGGAGCGATACAGAAAATAAGGGAGGATGGAAGGATGGAAGACTGGACATTAACCAACCTTCCACCCTTCCAACCCTCCATTCTTCCATTTCTTCTCAATCCCCCGCAATTGCCTTGACCAACTCCCGACAAAAGGCCGGAATATCGTCTACCACTCGTCCCCAGACGATGTTGCCATCGCGGAAGGCCGGCTCGTCTACCCAGGTGGCCCCGGCGTTGACTAGGTCATCCTTGATGCCCAGGCTGCCGGTGGCGCGATGCCCCTTGACAATGCCGGCGGAAATGCCGACCAGCCCGGCGTGGCAAATCAGGCCGACAATCTTCCCTTGTTCGTAAGCCTGGCGGACCAGGCCGGTCACCGCCGGGTAGCGGCGCAGCTTGTCGGGGGCCCAGCCGCCGGGAACCACGACAGCATCAAAATCATTGGCGCTGACCGTCTCGGCGGCGACGTCGCTGGTGGCGGCCAGGGCATTCTTGCCATGCACCGTTTTGTCGGCCTTGGTGCCGACAATAGTCACCACTGCGCCTTCCTCGCGCAGCCGCATGACCGTGACCCAGAACTCCAAATCCTCAAAGCCTTCTTCGAGGAAAAAAGCAATTCGTTTACCTTTGAGTCTCATACAATATTTCTCCTTCATTAGTGTGACCGCCGACCGCACCCCCACCCCAACCCTCCCCCTAAGAGGGGGAGGGGGGCACAGTCGGCGGTTTCTTCTAATATCATTCTATCATGAATCTAGTAAAATTCTAACAATTATTGGGTATGATGGTCGCAATGACAAAATTCGGAATAAAATGTGCTCAGCCTGGTTCCCACGCTTCGCGTCAATTTGGGAACCAGATTAAACATAGGCACTTATTCATTTTTAGGAGGATAGATTACTATGGCTAAGATTATAGGAATTGACTTGGGTACAACCAACAGCGTGGTCGCGGTGATGGAAGGCGGCGATCCGGTGGTGATTGCCAACGCCGAAGGGGGCCGGACGACTCCCAGTGTGGTGGCCTTTAACAAGAACCAGGAGCGGCTGGTGGGGCAAACGGCCAAGCGCCAGGCAGTCACCAACTCCGACAATACCATCTACTCTATTAAGCGCTTGATTGGCCGCAACTACGAAGATACCGAGATTGAGCGCAAGATGCTCTCTTACCACGTCGAGAAAGGCCCCAGCGGCGACGCTCGTGTGCGCATCCCGGTGATGAATAAATCTTACACCCCGCAGGAAATTTCGGCGATGGTTTTGCAGAAGCTCAAGACCGATGCTGAAGCTTACCTGGGCGAGCCGGTCACCGAAGCCGTGATCACCGTGCCGGCCTACTTCAACGACAGCCAGCGCCAGGCGACCAAGGACGCCGGTAAGATCGCCGGCCTCAACGTGCGCCGCATTATCAACGAGCCGACGGCGGCCGCCCTGGCTTACGGCCTGGACAAGAAGAACAACGAAACCATCCTTGTCTTTGACTTGGGTGGTGGGACCTTCGACGTGAGCGTGCTGGAAGTCGGCGATGGCGTCATCGAAGTTAAAGCGACCAACGGCGACACCCACCTGGGCGGCGACGACTGGGATCAGCGGGTGGTAGATTGGATGGTGGCCGAGTTCAAGAAAGAGCAAGGCATTGACCTGAGCAAGGACAAGCAGGCGCTCCAACGCTTGAAAGAAGCGGCGGAAAAGGCCAAGATTGAACTCTCGTCTGTAATGGAGACGGAAATTAATCTGCCCTTTGTCACCGCCGATGCCAGCGGGCCAAAGCACCTGCAACTAAAGCTGACCCGCAGCAAATTTGAGCAGATTACCGACGATCTATTGAACCGGGTCAAAGGTCCCTTTGACCAGGCCCTCAAGGATGCCGGTCTCTCCGCCAGCAAGATTGACGAAGTCGTGCTGGTAGGCGGTTCGACCCGCATGCCGATGGTCTACGAGCTGGTCAAGAAGTTGACCGGCGGCAAAGAGCCGCACAAGGGGGTCAACCCGGACGAAGTGGTGGCCGTTGGCGCGGCCATTCAAGGGGGTGTCCTGGCCGGCGACGTGAAAGACGTGCTGCTGCTGGATGTGACCCCGCTGAGCCTGGGTGTCGAAACCCTGGGTGGGGTGATGACCCGCCTGATCGAACGCAACACGACCATCCCGACCAAGAAGAGCGAAATCTTCAGCACCGCCGACGACAACCAGACCGCCGTGGACATCCACATCCTGCAAGGTGAGCGGCCGATGGCTGGCGACAACATGACCCTGGGCCGCTTCCGGCTGGAAGGTATCCCGCCCGCGCCGCGCGGCCTGCCGCAGATTGAAGTTACCTTTGATATTGACGCCAACGGCATTCTGAATGTGAGCGCCAGGGACAAGGCAACCGGCAAGGAGCAGAAGATCACCATTACCGCCAGCACCAACCTGAACAAGGGCGACATTGACCGGATGGTCCAGGAAGCCGAGAAGAACGCCGATGCCGACCGCGAGCGCAAGGCGATGATCGAGGCCCGCAACCTGGCCGATAACCTGGTCTACCAGGCGGAGAAGTCGCTGCGCGAGCTGGGTGACAAGGCCGACGCCGCCGCGAAGGCTGAGGTCGAAAGCAAGATTGCCGACGTGAAGAAGGCCCTGGAGGGCGACGACAAGGCTCGCATCGTCAGCACCAGCGAAGCGCTGCAGCAGGCGATGATGAAGCTCGGCCAGGCGGCCTACCAGGAGCAGCCGCAGACCGGCTACAGCAACGGTCAGGGCAGCAACGGCTCCGGCAAGACCACTGACGAGAACGTCGTCGAAGGCGAATTTACCGAAGCGTAAATCAATTTGAATCTAAAACGCCCCGAATTCGGGGCGTTTTTATTTTTTACCTCCAGGGTGATGTTGCTATCGTTTTAAATCACGAGGCCCGGATGGCCAGTACCTCCAGGTACTCTGACTCGACCCGCGTCACCCCATTTTTGGATTGGTTATGGGCCGTCCAGTGCTGCTCCAACTCCTGGCGCAAGGCGGCCTGGCCTTTTTCATCCAGAGCGCCGAATGCCTTGACCGTGGGGCCGTAGTAGCGGCGGAAAGCCTCCACTACCTCGGACGCACTAAAGGGGAAGGTGAAGGTGATCAAGCGCGGGGTCAGTTGGAGATCGGTCACGCTGCCGTTGAACCGCTCGGCTATGATGGCTTCGTCGCCCCACAGCAGCGGCGAGGGCATACCGGGGGCCGGCGGGACGTATTTGCCCACAATTTTGAACATCTGGCCGATAAAACCGCCCGGTGTCCAGTTGGCCATGGCGATGCGCCCGCCGGGCCGGCAGGTTCGAACCAGTTCCGCCGCTGTTATGTTGGGCCGGGGGGTAAACATCGCCCCAAACATGGTGATGACGGTATCAAAGGCCGCGTCGTCATAGGGCAACGCCTCGGCGTCATTCTCGTCAAAGCGGACGGTCAACCCCTCGGCGTTGGCCCTGGCCCGACCCTGTTCCAGCAGATTGGGGGCAATGTCCTGGCCGGTGACGCTGGCCCCGCTTCGAGCCGCCGGGAGGGTCAGATTGCCGGTGCCGCAAGCCACGTCCAGAACGCGCTCGCCGGACCGCAGGTTGAGGCGGTTGACAAACTCGGCGGCGCCAGGGGCATAAGTTTCGGCAATGTGCCCAAAGTCGCCGGCCATCCAGGTCGCCTTGAGTTTAGCCTTGAGGGCTTCCATTTCAGGGGTTAAAGTTGTCATTTTCATTTGTTCCTTTCTTTTTATAGTTGTTTGAATTATTTGATTCAACGTTGCCATTGACCTGGCTTCGTTTGATTTGATGTCTTTACTTTAAGCTACAAATAGGAGAAAGTCGTCTACCGAGGGTTTATTTAGGGGTTTAGTTTCTGGGGGAAAGGTTTATCGCTCAGGAGTGTTCACGAACCTGTGGTACGCCACCAAGGACGAAAATGGAGTCCAAAGCTTGCTTTGGTTTATTGGCACGCAAGCGCAAGGTTTGCACTCCAGGTTTATTTTCGAAGGAGCGATAATTCTTGGGCTTTGGTAACGGCTTCAACACGATTGGTTACACCCAATTTGCCGTAAATGCGGTTGGTATGCGCCTTAACCGTACCGGCGGAGATAAATAGTCGTTCGGCAATCGCCGGATTTGATAAGCCCTGTACGATTAAGCGCAGCACCTCTAATTCGCGGTCGGTAAGGGGTTCGATGAGGGCAGACTCTGTGGCGGCGGGTGAAACGGGTACAAAGTCCAGCAGTTCATGGCGTAAAGCAATAATCGTCGTTTCTAAAGGGGGTAGGGGAGCATCATTAATGATGGAACTGCTCTCAAGCAGAGTGGCAGCCTTCTTTTGCTGCTGCTGATTGCTGGCCGGATGGTCATGGGCCAATCGCAGCAGTTCCAGGCCACGATTTTTGAGATCGTTGGCGAGCATCAGGGCGCCAATATCAATCAGTAGCGACAGCAGCAGCGGTATAAAATTGATTTTGTCGGCAATGTCTAACGCTTCCCGGAAATGGTGCGCGGCTAAGCCGGCAGCACCCGCCTGGTAGGCCACCCGGCCAAGTCCATGATGGGCGGCAGCCAATCCTCCTTGATCATTCAGCTTTTGGTAAATGGATAAACTCTGTTCATATAACTGCTGCGCGGCCTGATAATCTTGCTGCAAAAGGGATATTTCGCCCAAATGTTTGGCGGCAACGGCAATACCTTCCGGGTCTCGATAATCTTTCCTCATCCGCAGGCTTTCCCGATAATGACGTTCGGCCTTGGCATAGTGACCCATAACCCGATGGACATTGCCCAATTCAATGTGGCAATAAGCGTTAATCCAATGATTACCAATTTCATCAAACAACTTGATGGCCTCTTCTGCGTTTGTTAAAGCGGCTTCATGCTGTCCTAGATTGAGGTAGGCGCTGGTCAGGCCGTAACAGGCAAAGCCCAGGTTCTGTTTGTCCTTACCCTCGGCCATATCAAATTTGAGCTGCTGGCCTAACGCCACGGCTCTGGTATAATCGCCCTGGATGACGGTGAGGACAATGAGCGGAGCGAGGGGGTGTGAACCCATGCCGTAGTCCGGAGTTAGCCGGAGATCCTGAAATAAGGCTTTGCTGCGCTCAAGCCCTTTAGCAGCCTGTTCAAACCGGCCAATTCTGATGAGCATCCATCCCTGGAAAACGAGGACTTGCGCTAATCCTGGAAAGTCTCCTGCTTCTTCAAGCACATCCACGGCGAGACTTGAAGCATCCACATATTCCAGGTAACGGCTCTGCATCTGGCAAAAATAGAAATAGGGCGCGGCCGCTTTCCTGAGGGAGTCAATCTGTTTGTGGTCAACAGCATACTGCCAGGCGGTACGGATATTTTCCAGTTCACCTTCAATTTCCAGGCTGTTCTTAACTTGCTCGCGTTCGACCAGACCGGGCTTTCGCTGAGCGAGGAAATCACAGTAGTAACGGCAGTGCGCTTCAGCCAGCGCTTTTATTTCGGTATCATCCAACTTGCCGTTGGCATATTGGCGCAGCAGCTCATGGATTTGATAGCGTCCCCCGGCTTCGCGGCGAAGCAAGCATTTATCGAGTAAGGATGAAAGCAAAGGCAAAGAAGCCCCAGTGATAGATTCGGCTGCTTCGCGCTGAAAGCCGCCCTTGAATACGGCCAGCCGTTTAAATAAAGCTTGTTCACTCTCCATCAAATGTTCCCACGTTTGGACAAAAACAGCCTGCATGCTGCGATGGCGTTCCGGCACGTGACGTAAATTTGAGGTGAGAAAATTCAGGTTGTGCTGGATTTCGGCCGCGATTTCCGAACAGCGCAGCATTTTGGTCCACGAAGCCGCCATCTCCAAGGCTAAGGGCAGGCCCTCCACAAGCTGGCAAATGCGGACAACGCTGGCCTGGTTGCCGGCCAGGGAAAAATTAGGGTCTACCTGGCGCGCTCGCTCGACAAATAATTCTACCGCCGTAGTGGATTCGACGTTATCCACCTGCTGGCTGAGGGGAACGGGGAGGCCCTCTAGCGGGTATAACCATTCTTCTGGTAAGCTCAGGGCTTCACGCGAGGTCACCAACAGCTTGACGGCCGGCGCACGCTGAATGATCTGCGTCACAAACTCGACGCCATCTAATACGTGCTCAAAATTATCCAACAGGAGAAGTAAATTTTTATCTTGCAGATATTGTAAAAGTTGATTTTCCGGGCTGTCATGACCGGACAGTACGACACCCAGCGCATCCACGATAGCAGAGACAATCTGTTTGCCTGATTGGAGTGGTTGCAGGTTGACAAACCAGACGCCACCGGCAAAAGCCTGTTGTTGATCCTTGGCAAGTCTGATTGCCAGCCGCGTTTTGCCAATACCACCCACCCCGATCAGGGTTAACAAGCGGCAGCCTGCGTTTTTTAGGATTTGTTTTGTTTCGCTGAGTTCAGTCTCTCTACCCACAAATCGGGTGGGTTGATCAACTTGCTCTAAATTAGACAGCATGGCCACTCCCGGCTAATTTTTAAAAATCTTGACAAACTCCTCTGTCATTTCCAGATACTTATCACCGTACTGCACGCTTGGCTCGATGTAAGTGCCTTCGACCCACTCGTTGAAACTGCTCAGCAGGAGCCAATTGGGGCTGCTTTGCAGGGCGGCGTCGAAAGTAGCCCGGTACAGGGCCCCATCTTCCCGGTCACGGCGGTGGGGCGTGTTGGGCACGCGCACGTCGGCGCGGCAGCCGGCCCGCAGATCATCCCAGCCGGGGCTGATCGTTGCCAGCCAGAGCTTGGGCTGGCCGGTCTGTTGCGCCCATTCTTGCACCCGCCTGGCCCAGCGTGAGGCTTTGAGATAGTCGTTGGGGTAATCGGCGTGGGTAATTTTGAAGACAAATAAGCCATCAAATACGGCCAGGTAGGAAGGGTCCAGCCCTTCGGCAATCCACCAGGCCTGCCGCTGCGGGTCAACTTCATCGCGCACGGCAGCCCAGAACTGTTGCGGCGTCTGTCCGCCTGGAGTGCGGTAGACGTCAACGAAAAAAAGAACCGGCTTGTTTTCCACGCGCAGAAAGTTGGGCTGGTCGCTGTACCGAGCCATCACATAGCGGATGGCTTCCACGATATTCTGCTGGCTTGGATTGGGCAGCGCGTGCCAGATGTGATAGGAGAAGACAATCGTGGAGGTAAAGTCGCGCCACTGGGAGCGGCCCAGCAACGTCTCAAAATTGCGGTCGGTCCGGTCGCCGGGGCCGAACCAGTGGAGTAAAAACCCGTCCAGACCAATGTTGTGGGCCATTTCAATGTGACGGGCAATGAGCGCCGGATCGTCGGAGTTGTAGAGCTGAAGTGGTTGATCGCCGGCGCTGATGTTGCAGTCGTTCCAGCCGTCGCCGTCGTACCAGGCAAAGTACTGGGCCAGGACCAGCCGCGACTCGCGGGTGTAAGAAGTCGTGCGGGGCGCTTTGAGGGTGGGGCGGGCGGCCAGCAGTGTTTGGAGCTGCGCCAAAGCCCTGGCCGACTCTTCAGCCTGGGCGGTCGCGCGCTGAGCCGCTTTCAGCGTGGCGGTTGGATCAACCGCCTGCTTGACGACCGGCGTGCCGGTTGGGGTGGGAATGAAAGGGACCGGCGTGGGGGTTCGCTGAGGCAAAGGCTGAGGCGAAGGAGATGGAGTAACAAGGATTAAGGTTGGGGTGTCTGCCGGAAGGGAGGTTGGGAAGGGTTGAGTTATTTCTGCCGGCCTCCGCCCCCAGGCGAACAACAGCGCGATCGTGCTCACGCTGGTCAGCAGCGCCAAGACCACCAGCGATACCCGCCCGCCCCTTTTATCGGCCACGCTTCCCGTCTCTCTTCAATTTTCTGTGGCTATTTCTTCCCAAACAGCCGGGACAGCGGTGAGGATTTTTTGCCCGCGTCCCCGGTTGCTTTGGCCTTGGTGGCGGGTGTGCGCAGGTCTACGATAATTTCCTCAAAAGACAGCCCTGCTTCTTTCAGGGTCTGCTCGATCCATTGGCTGACATTTTCCTGCATCTGGGCTTCAAAAGGAACGGAATTGAGGAACTCCTGCACTGGCAGTGACACACCGGGCCGGGTTCTAACAAACACTGTAATCTGTAAGGCCGTAAATTCGGGCTGCTCCATAACTTTACCCTCCCAATCTTACCCAGGCAGTGATGGGACGCGGATCGAACAGATTGAACTATAGGTGGCTGGCACTTGGTTAACCAGATAAAGTGCCAGTCACCTGAGTAGTAATATGCGTCCCGTCTTTTCATACCAGGATAGCATGACTACGAGTTACAACACAAGTTCCCCGCGCACAATTGTAGCCGCCCTGCCGCCGACTTTGACCGTTTCGATGTCGTCGCGCGGGCCGACGATTTCGACGGTCGCCTGGCCTGGCCGGCCCAGCCAGTGGCCCTGATCGGCGATGAAGGTGGGCTGTTCCAGCAGGCCGTAGCGCCACAGATAAGCGGCCATGCCGCCTGTCGCCGAGCCGGTGAAAGGGTCTTCCATAAGGTCGGGCGGCGTGCCAAAGTGACGAGCGAAAGTTTGCCCGGCTGCGGTTACACCACCCAGGCAAAACAGGTGCGGGCTGAAGAAATCGGCAGCGGCGCGAAACTCGGCGTAAGCCGCCAGATTAACCTGGGCGCGGCGCAAGACGCTGTGACTGCGTACGGGAACCATCAACTGCGGCGTGCCGGTGCTGACCGTCTGAAGGGGCACGCCGGGCAGCGCATCCTCCACGGTCAAGCCAAAGAGCGGCATGATGTCGGTGGGGGCATAAGTTTTCAAAAAGAGCGGTTTCTTCTGGGTCATGACAATGCGCTCGATGACAAGGTCTTTGCTGTCAGGTCTGGAAGCGTAAATGTCCACCGCAATCGGGCCGACTTTTAGCTCTAAAGTGATGCGGGTGTGCTCGCCGGTCAGGGTCAGCCGGCCTGAATCTACCAGGGCAAAGGTGGTGGCAATGGTTGGATGTCCCGCCAGCGGGATTTCTTCAGCAGGGGTGAAGTAACGCACCCCAAAATCGGCCACGGCGGAGCGGCGCACAAAGGCCGTCTCGGACAGGTTCATCTCTTTGGCAACGGCCAGCATGGTTGCCTCATCCAGACTGTCGGCCTCGAACAGAATGGCGCACGGGTTGCCGCCCAGGGGCCGGTCGGTAAAGGCATCAACTTGCATGAATGGGTAAGTTGGCATGATCTTTCTCCTTATTGGATCAATATTTAGCAATTAACTTACCCATTAAAACACAGGTAGATCGGTTTAAGTATAGCCAATTCGCTCAAATTCTTGAGTCCACTTCACGAATATCTTTTTCTAATCCCTCATAATTTTTTCAATATTCGTCTGCTCCAGTTCAAACGCCTGCCTGCCCAAAGCAACTCCCTTGTGCTCAAGGGGAGTGAGCGGGTAGGTGATCGCTGCGGGGTCAACCCATTCGATTGACAGGATTTCGCGGCTGTGTTGAGCCTGGGCGAGCAAGGATTGACTCTCGCCGCTCCAGCGGCAGTAATAAACAAAGCCCAGGCTGCGGGGGACTGTATATTTTAGACTGCCGCTCCCCTGCAATTCGCACAGCAGCAACTGTTTGATCTCAACCGCTAAGCCCAACTCTTCTTCGATTTCACGCCGGACGGCCTCGGCGGGACTTTCGTCGCGCTCAACCCAACCGCCAGGGAGCCCCCAGGGAAAGTAGGGCCGGAAAACGTGCTCGAGCAAGAGCACCTGCCCGGTATCGTTGAAGATCGCCCCCACCGCCCCCACATAGTGCCGGGGGACAACCAGGCGCACGCCCACTGCCAGCAGCCAGCGCAGGGGAGGAAAACGCTGGAGCCAGCCGGCCAACTGCCGCTTGAGTCTCATTATCAAGCCAGAAGCACCTCAGGTATCTGGGGAAACACCTCAGGGCAACGATCATCCTGGCAAAACCAAAGTTTCATGGGGGTTTTGACTCTTTCCCGTGGAAATTCCCTTACACTATAGCGGCAAAGTAATTAATCGCCAAATACTTCAGTATTGTGGATAAGATTACTTGGGCGAGTTGTTAATTTGCATCTTTTTGTTCCATCAATTCGCCTAAAAACAAAGTCCTGCCCGATGCAGCTTAAAGTTTGGGCAGGACTTGAAAGCTTGTTGACAAAGAGGATGATTTAGGGCAGATAAAGTACCTGACCGACAAACAATTGGTTAGGATTAGCCAGGCCGTTAGCTGCGGCAATCGCCTCAGCCGGGACGCCGTAACGCCGGGCAATCGAATAGAGGGTTTCACCGGCAGCAACGGTGTGTGTCCCGGCTCCGCCGGGCATGGCTCCAGGCGCCGGATAGTAGCTGTCCTCCTGCCCTGGCTGGGTGTAACCCTGGCCGGGCTGTTGGTAGTAGCCATCTGTGGGCGGCTGTGCATATCCTTGCCCTGGCTGTTGGTAATAGCCATCTGGCGGCTGCTGCGGATAACCCTGACCAGGCTGTTGGTAATAACCATCTACAGGCGGCTGTTGGTAGTACCCCTGATCGGGCTGCTGGTAGTAGCCATCCATAGGGGGCTGCTGATAATACCCTTGATCGGGCTGCTGATAATAGCCATCCATCGGCGGCTGCTGCGGATAACCCTGGCCGGGCTGCTGGTAATAGCCATCCATCGGCGGCTGTTGCGGATAGCCTTGATCGGGGGCATAACCATTGGGGGGCATGACCGGGAAGCTGCCATCATTGCCGGGAATAATCAACGGCTGGCCTTCGCGGATGATGTAAGGATAAACGATATTGTTGGCACTGGCAATCGCTTCGACCGAGCTTCCGAAGCGCATGGCAATACTAAACAGGGTATCGCTGGGGGTGACAATATAAACATTGCCCGGCCCGCTTGGGACAGCCGGAACAGGAGCGGGGGCGTAACTGTTATCACCATAGGGTGCGGGATAGGTTTCACTGCCATCGGGGATTGTCAGCGCCTGGCCGATTTGCACCAGATCGGAAGTCAGACCATTGGCCGCTGCAATGGCCTCAATGCTGGTGCCGTAGCGCTGGCTGATACTGAACAGTGTATCCCCTGCTTGAACCGTGTAGGTGCCCCCTGGGCTGGCCGCCGGAATTACCGGATTGGTGTCGCTGAACGGAGGATTCGCGGCAATAGGGCCCTCTTCTGGAAGCTGTTCCGGCGTCGTTGCATCCACCACGATGGATTGCTCGGGCGCCTCAGCCTCGGGTGCGCTCGCCTCTGCCGCCGGAGCTGCGGCCGCCTCGCTCTCATCGGCCTTCGGCTCAACAGCAGCGCTGGGCGGCTGGGCAGTCGGAGCTACAAGCTCGATGGGTTCAGCCTTGGCTTCATTGGCCGCCACTGCCGCCGGGGTCATGGTTGCCTGAACGCTGAGGACAGTCGGTACGGCAGTAGCTTCGCTAACCAGAGCGCTGTCCTGCGCTCCCAAAGGAGCTAGAGTGGGGGGCAGCGCCTCCAGGGGACTCATATCTGAAACTTCACTGTTATCCCGGGCTAATTCACAGCCGGTTAAAACAAAAATCAATGCCAGGACAAGCAGAAAATAAAGGGGTTTGGACGAGCTTGTCATAAAAATCTCCTTCTGCCGATTTGATAACATCAGTAATTCGACATAACTTTGCATAACGTTACATAATATTATCATAGGTACAACATTACGTCAAGTTGTACTTTGGTTCTGGATACGTCCCATATTTATGGTAAGGTAGGACACGCGAAGCGGACAACTTGTCCTACAGAACCGTCCAAAATTTGGGATAGACCCTTTGGGTTTGGGTCTATCCAGATTTTCGAGCAGCATCATTCTAAGCGACCGGCAGAGCGAAGAATCCCTCGAAACTTGCCCAAAAACAAACTGCTGCCTCACTTGAAAAATGAAAAGCTTTGTTTTGACAAAAATTATATCCGAAATATACTTTCTCTTGTATTTTCAATATATTCTGAAAATTCAGTACAAAAGCTGATCTCAATAGGGAGTGGTTAGATTGTAAGTGATGGTTTCGGAGTCCAAAGTTGAGCTTTGGGACTCCATCACTTACTTTGCAGCCACTACCCTCAATCACATTCCAAATTATGAGGAGGTTTGTCGTGAAATCAATCAAGTTGTGGCTCAGTTTGTCGCTGCTGCTGGTGCTGCCCCTGCTGCTGAACGCCTGTGCTTTTGGGCCTCAAGCTGCCCCGGAAAAGAAACTCAAATTGGGGTTACTGCCTATTCTGGACGTGCTGCCCTTCTATATCGCCCAGGATAAGGGTTATTTCGAGGCCGAGGGGCTGCAAGTGGAATTAGTGCCTGTCAAAAGCGCCCAAGAGCGGGATGCGCTAATTCAGGCAGGTGAAATTGACGGCCAATTGAACGATCTTATCTCGACGGTGCTGCTTGACCGGGAGCAGGCCCAGGTCAAAATAGTGGCCAAAGCCCGCAAAGCCTATCCCGATTTTCCCCAATTTCGGATTGTGGCCGCGCCAGGGGTGACTGTCAGCAGCCCGGCTGATCTGGCTAACGTACCCATTGGGATCAGCCAGAACAGCGTGATCGAGTACATGAACGATCGCTTGCTGGTGGATTGGGGCCTGCCGGCCGATCAAATTGCGATTGAAGAGGTTAGCGCCATTCCCACCCGCTTTGAACTGCTGATGAACGGCCAGCTTAAAGCAGCCCTCCTGCCTGACCCGATGGGCCAGGCGGCCATTGCCGGCGGGGCCAGCTTGGTGATTGACGATACCAAAATCCCGGAATATTCCCAGAGCGTGTTATCTTTTAGCACGACTGCCCTGGAAAACAAGCCCGAGGCCGTCCGCGCCTTTTTGCGGGCCTGGAACAAAGCCGTGGCCGATCTCAACAAAGACCCGAATGCTTACCGGAATGTGCTCGTCGAAAAAACGCGGGTGCCGGAAAGTATTCAAGGGACATACAATGTGCCGCCCTTCCCCGAAAACGAAATTACCAGCCAGGACGAGTGGGACGACGTGGTCAAGTGGGCGCAGGACAAAGGGCTGATCGAACAGCCGGTTGCCTACGACACGGCGGTAGACAAAAGCTTTATGCAATAAAAGAGAAGGAGCGCGACAATGAGGTCGCGCTCTTTTAATATTTAACCCAAATTGCTCCTTAGTTACGAAAAATCATCCTTCGATACACCTTCGGCACTCAGGATGATTTTTTGCAGCATCCCGAGTAGTCCTGAGTTTCATCCTGAGCTTGTCGAAGGGCAAAGCGAAGGACATATCGAGGGGTGCTGCAAAAAGGGTGGCAACTTGGGTTGCTTAATTCTCGGCGGTTTCCTTGGGGTACACCCATTCCTCAAAGAACGGGGTCAGGTCGCAGACGCAGTGCTGCTCGGCAAGCTGCTTGAAGGCGTCGCCGGTGGCGATGCCCCACTTGAAGGACTGGTAGTAATCGCGGAGGAAGGCGGCAAAGCTTTCCTGGCCCATCGTCTTGGCCAACTGCTCGACAAACAGCGGCCCGCGCCCGTAGACAATCGCCCCGTAGCTGCTCTCGTCGTAAGCGGCCACCGGCAGGCCGATCGGCATATCGGCCCGATTCAGGCGCTGCCAGCGGCGCTCCAGGGAGCGGCGAAACCCATTCGCGCCGGACTCGCCGTAGACATCCTGGTAATACAACAGGGTGGCGTACTGGGCCAGGGCCTCATCCAGCCACGGCTCATCCACCTGATCATTGCCCACCTCACTGTAAAACCATTGATGCGCCACTTCATGAGCAACCACCCCTTCCAGGAGCGGGCCGGTGGGTGTACCGCGCACCTGCCCCTCCGGGTTGTACAGATCAACCAAAATGGCGACAATGCCCGGGTATTCGACGCCCAGGGCAAAGGTGGTGGTGCTGACCAGGTCAAACTCGGTGAAGGGATAAGGGCCAAAGCGTTGGTTATAGCTTTGCAGGGCCGCCTCGGCCTGGTTCAACACGATTCCCGCACCCTCGGCTAACTCGGTTGGGGCGTAACTGTTGACGGTGGTCTGGCCGACCGTCCGGCTGACCGGGCTGTAACGGTCGCTGGCGACCAGGTAAAAATCGCGGACCGGGCCGGCGGCAAAGGTAACGACCTGCTGCGAGCCGGTCTGCTCCCGGCTGGCGGCTATGCCCGAAGCGACCAGCGTTTGGCTCACCGGGGCAGTGACTCGCGCCAGGTAGAAACTGGTATCGGCATAGACAACATCGCCGATGAAGGGGGCAATTTCCACGTTCCAGCCTTCATCGTCGTAAACAGGAATCAGCGGGTAGAAGTGAGCCAGCGCCAGCACCCCGTCTTTGAAGGCGAAGGTTCCATAATTGCCGCCCTCGCCCTTGGGCGCTTGCACGGCAAACTCTATTTGCAGCACAACCGCCTGGCCCGGCGCCAGGGCCGGTGACAGCGGCACGCGCATGGCGCTCTGATTCAATTCGTAAGTTGGCTCGACCGCCTGGCCATTCACCATAACTGCGGACACGGTGCTGGAACCTTTGGCCAGGTTGGGAAACAGGCGAAAGTAGACCTCCGTCAGCGGTACGTCCTCGCGATTGGTATAGAGAACTTCCTCTCGCCCTTGCAGGTTGACCAGATCGTCACTCAATTGCACGTCAAGATGATAAACGCTGGCTCCGGGTAGTTGGTCCAGGACACTCTGTTCGCCCTCAATCAGGCCGGCGCGAAAAGGGGAGCGGTCATCCCAGGCAATGTCGAAAAGGGAGGGGGCGGGGAGAGCAGCCGCCTCTTCGGTGGGAGAGCCGATTGCTGGATTATTGCGCTGAGTTGTGCCGGCGGTGCGGATGACCACCAGCTTATCCGTGCCCGACTCCGCGCCCCAAACCTCGCCGGGGCGGCCCAGCAGTTGGCGCACGTTGGCGGTCGGGCTGGGAATAGGGAAGACCTCAAACGTTTCTGCCGCCGGATCGAACCTGACCAGCGCATTGGCGGCAAAGTCGCTCAGCCAGACCATGTCCTGCTCATCCACGTAAACGGCATAAGGCAGCGGCTGCTCCCCCGGAAGCCGCCATTCACGCCACTCCTGAGTAGCCGGATCGTACACAGCCACCTGCGCCGCGTTCCACTCGCTGACCCAAATTCGCCCCTGCGAGTCGGACCAAACCCGCCGCGCTCCTTGCTCTGGCGTGGGCGGGTCAAGGGGCGTAGCTGCGCCGCTTGCCAGGTCAATTTGAGCAATATGGCTGCCGGCCAGCGAAGCATAGTAGATCTGACCGGCGGGTGTGGCGTCAATACCGTAGGGGCCGCGTCCTCTGGGCGCAGCGAATACCTCCATTTCACCCGTCGCCGGGTCGAGCCGCCCATAAATGCCGCTTTGGCCCGTAAACCACAGAATTCCCTGCCCATCAAATGCCGCCGTGTTAAGATTGGCGTAGCCGGTTTCTGCCGGCAAGGGGAAAAGCTGGACTTCTTCTGTGGCCGGGTCTACCCGGATGATTGCATTCAGGCCGCTGTCGGTCATCCAGGGCGCGCCATCCGGCCCGACAATCACGCCATGTGGGGCCGACCCCTGGCCCAAAGCGATATGGCGAGTTTCGCCGGTTTGCGGGTCCAGCCGGCCCAATTCCCCCGAAGCCTGGGCTGTATACCAGACCGACCCATCCGGGGCAGGGGCGACATCGTGAGGGTGGGAGCCGGCCGGGAGGGGATATTCCTGTAAAGTTGGTTCTATTATCGAGACGGTTGGGGCAGCAGTCGGCGCGGCAGGTGGGGTGGCGGTTGGTTCGGCAGGTAGAGTGGGTGAGGCTGGCGCAGCGGTGGCGGCAGCCAAGGCGGGGACTGTTGCCGGCGGCGGTTGACCCGCGCAGCCAATGAACAGAATTATCGCCGTTACAACGTTAGTCGCTCTAAGACCCCCAGGTAAAATTTTTACAGATCGCTTCATCTCTCACTCCTTCAGTAGCCCAATTGGAGATGAAATTCTACCTGAAGACGGGGTCAAAGAAAAGTAAGTGCGAAGCTGGTTTCAGGCTAACGCCTACCGCTGCGCTATGTAGACTATCCATTCGTCGGCATCATACAAGGGCAGCCGGTCCCAGGCCGGGTAAACGTCAACCGAGTTGAAACCAGCCTGGCACATCATTCTGCTCATCGTCTCCACTGAATAGGTCTGATCGCTCAGCGAGATTTCGGTTAACTCACCGGTTTCCAAATGAATAATGTAAAAGCGCTCAACCGACATCTCCTCGGTTTCGTGCCAGAAGCGCTCGCCCAGGTGCAAAAAGGGCCGGTCGCCCCACAGCCCTTTGTCGTCGGTAAACCACCACTCGCTGCGGGTTTTGTCTACCCGCTCCTGGTTGAGCAGTTCGACGCATAGCCTGCCCCCTGGTTTCAGGGTTAGGGCCAGATGATTCAGCAGTGCCTGGGCCTCGGCTTTGGTAAAGACGGCCAGTTGTCCATAAAGAAAGAGCGCGGCATCGAACGTGGCCCGGCCGAAATTCATGCAGCGCACATCCTGCTCAATAAAGGTGCAGTGCTGAGCCACGCCCTCGCTCAGTGCCAAATCTTTGGCATAGGCAATAGCCGCCGGGCTAAAATCCAGGCCGACCACCTGGCAGCCCCGGCGGGCCAACTCGACGGCGTACAGCCCCGGCCCGCAGGTCACATCCAGCACCCGCTGGCCGGTTTGCAGATTCAGCCTGGCCCACAGCCACTCTATCTGAGCCGCCCGCTCGGCGGCGATGCGGGTTGCCGCCCCGTGTGACTCGTCCAGGTGCTCGCGCAGCATCCGTTCGGAAAAAGCAGGCTCATTCCAGGGTAAATTTTTGGCCTCGGTCAAGGAGCTGAACCCATCAGGCCGATGGTAAATTTTCCAGAGGGCTTCGGTTAGCAAACGGTTGACCTGGTTTGACTTTGAGCTTGGCATTGGAAGACACCATGTGATGATTTTATGTTTTTTTCCAAGAAGCGCATTTTACTAAAATTTGGGTTATCGCCAAACTCGCGCAAGTGGTTCTATTCTGGGCGGAGCCCTGGGGCTGGCCTGGTTCAGCCATTGATAGTAAAAACTCCTCAGATTCTAACCTGATTCATACTCTTTTCTTATGGAAATTCTGAGATTTCCATGTTACAGTATGACTTATTCCCAAGAACAATCTCTTTTACACTTCCCAAGCTGCATCTGCTAAACCAGCACCAGCACCTCAAAAGCTGCCACACCCGACCAACTTGTCATAACCTCTAAGATTTCCTCGTGTAGGGGGGTCGTCCAGACCCCTTATATTGCTTTTTTACAAGATAATAACTGACTAGTACTTGATAGTGGGGAGGGTTCTTTAACATGCTGACATACAGGAAGTTTCTGGCAGGGTTCCTATTGGTAAGCCTGGCATTTTTGATGAGTTCGCTGGCTTCCGCTAATTCTCGACCGTTTGGTTCACCCCCATTCTTCAATCAGCCCCCACCACTCCAGACTGAGCCGATTTCGCCGACTGAAACAATCCTGGATGTCTTCATCACCGACGAAGGCATTTTCCCTCCCGTGCTGGCCGTTCCCTCCGGCGTTACTATCCAGTGGACCAATCAGACCAGCCAGACTCAACGCCTGGCAAGCAGCGCCCTGTCCAGCCCCACGATTGTTTATCTCCCGCTTATCTTCAAAGGATCAGACACGCAGAGCGGTAGTTCAGCCGGTGAGACCCCTCCTGCCAGCAAGAACTTCACCGGTCTAGAAACCAACTGGCAAAGCGGCGAAATCCTCCCCGGCGACTCATTTAGCCGTGTTTTTGACTGGGCGGGTGAATATCCTTATCTCCTGGCCGATTCCCCCAGCCTAAGCGGCACGATTGTTGTTGAAACGCCCGAAATAGCCCTCCTCAGCTCCTCAACCTTGATCGTAACAACCATGGCTGATGAGCTGAATAATAACGACAAATGCAGCCTGCGCGAAGCCATCATTGCCGCCAACACCAATAAAGCTGTGGGCGCCTGCCCTGCCGGTAGTAGTTATTATGACGACACCATCATTTTGGACAGCGGCACGTATAACCTGACCATTCCAGGGAAGAATGAGGATGCCGCCGCTACCGGTGACCTGGATATTAACAGCAAAATAAAAATTGTCGGCGCCAGCAATGGGCAGACCCTTATTGATGCCAGCGGACTCTCCGACCGGGTCTTTCATATCTTGGGCTATGGCAAGGCAGTTATTTCTAAGGTGACGATTGAACGCGGGTCTGGCAGCTATGGCGGCGGCATTTACAATGTCGCTACGCTGACGCTCAATTACAGTAGTGTGTTGAGCAGCACGGCCGGCGGTAATTTTGGCGGCGGCATTAAGAATGACGGCGCCGCCACGCTCAATAACAGCACTGTCGGCGGCAACAGCGCCGAATACGGGGGCGGCATTTACAACCGGGGCAGCTTAATCCTCAATAACAGCACCATCAGCGGCAATACCGCTAAAAAATATGGCGGTGGCATTAAGAATCAGGGTACGCTCAAGCTGAACAATGCCACCATCAGCGCTAACACCACCGAGGACAAAGGCGGCGGTGTCCTGAATTACAGCTACGGCAAGACTTACTTTAAGAACACCATCATCGCCGGCAACATCGCTCTTAACTCTTCCCAGGCCGATTGTGGTTACATCTCTACCGGCAGCCAAAGTTTTTATAGCTATGGCTACAATTTGGTAGGTGCCAGCACCGGCTGCCCCAGCACCGGCACGGGCGACCAAACCACGGCCGATCCTCGTCTCGGCCCTTTGCAGAACAACGGCGGCAATACCTCCACCCATGCACTCCTGCCTGACAGCCCGGCGATTGACGCCGGCAACCCCAATGGCTGCAAGGATAGCAGCGGCAGCCTGTTAACCGCCGATCAGCGCGGCGAACCCCGGCCGGTGGATGGCAACAACGATACGACCGTCCGTTGTGATATCGGCGCTTATGAAGCCCAGCTAACAGATCCAGCCCAAACCAGTCCCTACACCGTCAATGTCGCTACTGATACCAACGACGGCGTTTGCAGCCAGGCCAATTGCTCTTTACGTGAGGCCATTAATGCCGCAAACACTCACCCCAACGACGGCCCACGTGATGAAATCCATTTCAATATCCCTCCAGGTGGCTCGCAGACAATCCCGCTCAGTAGCACCCTCACCATTACCGACCCGGTCATACTTGACGGCCTCACCAACCAACCCACCGCCAGTTGTGACCCGCTCAATTTGCTTATTACCCTAGACGGGACCAACGCCGGCCCTACTGCCGACGGTTTGTACATCAACGCCGGCAATACCACCGTGCGCGGCTTGATTATTACCCGTTTCGGGCAGAACGGCTTGCGTTTGGATACCAACGGGGGCAACGTGCTTGAATGTAATGCCATCGGCACAGATGCCAGCGGCGCAAGCGGCCTGGGCAATACCGCCGCGGGTGTGTTTATAAGCAACGCCTCTAACAATATGATTGGTGGAACAGCCGCCATATCCGGCAACCTCATCTCTGGTAACGGCGGGGCCGGGATTGTGATCTCTGGCACCACCGCAACCACCAATACTATTCGCTTCAATACGGTCTTTTCCAACACCGGCCTGGGTATTGACCTGGGCGGTGTTGGCGTCACGCCCAATGATGCTGGTGACCCTGATACAGGCCCCAATAGCCTGCAAAACTTCCCGGTTTTGACCGGGGCCTTTCTCGATCCCGATGACCCCCATGGAGGCCCCACCCAAATCGAAGGCCGGCTCAACAGCAGCACCCCCAACACCCAGTTCACGCTTGAATTCTTTAAGAACTCCACCTGCGATCCCACTAACTTTGGCGAAGGTGAGAAGTTCTTAGGCTCTACTCTGGTGACAACAGATGAAAATGGGGATGCCATCTTTGTTGGTGCGAACGCTTTCCCTGTTGTTCCGGCCCTGCCGGAAGATACGTTTGTCACCGCCACGGCCACCGGCCCCGACGGTACGTCGGAGTTTTCCCAGTGCGTGCCGGTCAGCCCGGGTAATGACTCCTGGCCAACAGCGCTCTCCCTCAGTTCGGATGGTAACGCCTTCCAGGAGTCCTATGATCAATTTCTGGACAAAGAGGGCCAATCACGCTGGTTCAAATTTAAGGTGCAGCCCAACAGCCAGGTCATTGTCACCCTGACCAATTTACCGGAAAACTACGATCTGACGATTTACAAGGACATCCGGGCCACCTTTGACGAATTAATTTTGCCGGATGACGAGCAAGACCTCATCAAATTGAATGCTGAATTTGCGACCGATGCCTTTGCCGGCGACGCAGTTGCCCGCGGCTCTCGCGCCCCGGATGCGATTGCGCGCGGCTCCCGCGCCCCCGATGCTTTTGCCGTTGGGGCTTTCTCCCCGGATGCGATTGCCCGCGGTTCTCGCGCCCCGGATGCGATTGCCCGCGGCTCCCGCGCCCCCGATAGTTTCGCGCCGGATGCCTATGCCCCCGACGCCTATGCCCCCGACGCCCTGGCCCGCGGCTCTCGCGCCCCGGATGCGATTGCGCGTGGCTCCCGCGCTCCCGATGCCTTCTCCAGCGCCCAGATTCTCAGTTTGATTGGCATCTCGGCGTTTGAAGGGACGGCCAGCGAAGGGGTGATCGTCAATACCTGGAATAATACCGGCGATTTTTATGTGCGCGTCAAGGGGCGCAACGGGGCTTTCAGCCTGGCCCAGAAATTCCATCTGGAAGTGACGCTTGAGACAGGCAAATGTAACAACATCAGTCCTCTCACCGAACCCTCAACCACCCCAATCGAAGGTGGCCACAAGACCATCATTTTGACCGACTTGGCTCGCATGGAGGGTACCCCCGAACAGAAGAAGGAGCTTTGGCAGACCCTGAATACGTTTGCCGGGCTTCCGGAGATAGCAGGCAAAGTCATCAACCTTGGCCCATATCAATTTAATGATCCAAATTTCCAGGATCAGCCTGGGGACGAACGGGTGATCCAGGCCAACAACCAGGCCGATAGTAACTTTCAGTGTCCCTATGCCAAAAATTTAGTAGCCCAGGCTATCAAAGATATCATTGATGCTTACCGAAACTCTTCTAACCCTCAAACCATAAAGTATATCGTGCTTGTCGGCAACGACGACGTCATCCCCTTCTTCCGCTATCCTGACCGGGCGCTGCTTGGCCCCGAGTCAGATTTTATCCCGCCCGTTGATCCCTTCTCGGCCTCAGAAGCCAGTCTGCGGCTTGATTATGTGCTGGGCCAGGATGAGTATGGCTCGCAGGTTGACCTGTCAATGCAGGTCAGCACCTTGCCTATCCCAGATTTGGCCGTGGGCCGCCTGGTGGAAACAGCGTCCGATGCCACGCACATCTTAGATACTTACCTGGCCTCCGATGGGGTCATCACCTCCAATTCGGCTCTCGTCACCGGTTATGATTTCTTTGCCGACGCCGCCGAGCAGATTCAGGGGCAGCTCGAAAATGGACTCGGCCGCCCTGTTGATACGCTTATCACGGCGCGGGAGGTATCCCCCCTGGACGACAGCGCCTGGACTGCCGACCAGTTGCGCAACCAGTTAGATACTCGGCACGATGTAATTTTCCTGGGTGGCCACTTCAGCGCCAGCAGCGCTCTCGCTGCCGATTACGAAAGCCGCTTCCTGTCCACCGAACTGTTCTCGCCGTCAATAGATTTGGAGAATGCCCTGATCTTCAGCATCGGCTGCCATTCTGGCTACAATATTGTCAATAGTGACAACATTCCGGGCATTACCGCCGAACCGGACTGGGCCCAGGCTTTTGCCCAAAAGGGCGCGACCTTTATCGGCGGCACCGGCTATCAATACGGCGATACCGATTTCCTGGAGTACAGCGAGCGAATCTATCTTGAATTTAGCCGGCAGCTACGCACCGGTTCAGGGTCGGTCTCAATTGGACCGGCCCTGGTCAAGGCCAAGCAAATCTACCTGGCCCAGACGCCGCAACTGCGCGCCCTGCACGAGAAGTCTCTGCTGGGAACGACCCTCTTCGGGCTGCCCATGCTGAGCATCAATATGCCCGGCGCGCGCCTCGACCCGCCGAGTGATGCCACCATCATCACCGGCGTGGGCGATGCCCCCGCTGCTACCCTGGGCTTGAAAATTGCCGACATCTCCCTGGATGATTTCGACGATCTCATAGATACCAGCACCGTCGAACTTCAGGATATAGATGATCGTAATACGACGGTCGAGGCGCTCTACCTTTCGATCAACGGCAATGTGCTCACGAATCCGGGAGAACCGGTTTTGCCGCTCCTGGTGCGTAATGTGACCGGGCCGGACATGCTGGTGCTGCGCGGGGTAGGGTTCCGGGGTGGTAATTATGCCGATTTACCCAATGTCCGGGTTTTAACCGGAGCGCCAACCACCGAAATCCGCAGTGTCCATACGCCTTTCTTCTCCGATGTCTTCTATCCCATTCAGCCCTGGAGCGTCAATTATTTTGAGGCCCTGGCCAACGGGGGGACCACCACGCGCCTGGCGGTAACGCCCGCTCAGGTTAAATCTACCACGCCCGGTTTTGAGGCTAATACGCTCCGCCGGTTTTCGGCCATGGACTTCCGCCTCTACTACAGCAACAATATGAAAACGTTTAGCGGGTTCACCCCGGCCCTGGCTGCGCCCCCGGTTATCGCCCAGGTGTCGGCCCCGCTGACCGAAGCAGGCGAGGTCAACTTTAAGATGAAGGTGATCGGCGACCCGGTGGCAGGTATCCAAGAGGTTTGGATAACTTATTATAATACCGAATGTTCGGCTCCTAACTGCGACTGGGTGTCTCTGGACCTGACTCAAAATGCGACGGACTCGACCTTGTGGGAAGGGACTTTTAACCTGGGGGCTAACCCGGAGAACGTGCGTTACATCGTGCAGGCGGTCAACGGGGTGGGATTGGTCAGTATGGCCACAAACCTGGGTGCTTATTACATTCCGGGTGTAGACGAAACTCAATTGCAAGCAACTGCCCTAGCTTTGGACACACCAGCGGCTACTTCCGGTCCTTATGGCTCAGAGGCTACCTTTAGCGCCATACTGACTGCTGAAGATGGGCAGCCATTGGTGCCGCCGGAAGGTCGGGTTATCATCTTCGGCCTGGGTGCGCAAAGCGCCTCAGCGGTTACTGACGATACCGGGCAAGCCACTGTTACCCTGCCGCTGCTGGGCCTGCCTGGCCGGTACGAGGTCCGGGCAGCCTTCCCCGACACGGCTCAAGAAGCGGCCTCAGCCGCACCCAACACATTCGAGTTCGAAATCACCAAGCAAGCGACTGTCCTCTGCCTGGAGCCGCCATCGGCCAGCAAGGACGATGCCTGCGAAGCGCAGCCCGTTTCTGTCTCCGGGTTCGCCGGCGATGATGCCCTCCTGGTGGCTACCTTGACCGACGCTGCCGGACTGCGCCTGTTTGAGAAGAATGTGGTCTTTGTGGTCACCGGCGGTGGAGTCTTCTCCCATACCAGAACCGTCATTACGGATTTTGCGGGCCGCGCTCCCCTGGGGAACCTCCCTCTGCCGCCCGGCGACTATACGGTTAAAGTCTACTTCAACGGCGCCATTCTCCTGAGTACAGGCCAAACCGTGACTCTGACAGACGCTCGCTACCATGCCTCAGTCCAAACGGCGAACCTGAACCTGCGTAATAACCCGCCTGTAGCGGTCAATGATACTTACACGATTGATGAGGATACTGTTCTGACGGAGCCTGTCCCCGGCGTGCTGGGCAACGACACCGACACTGATAGTGCTGTGCTCACCGCGGTCCTGGTGACTGGCCCTGGCAACGGTACTTTGATGCTCAATCCGGATGGCTCCTTTATTTATACTCCCGCACCGGACTTTAATGGTAGCGACAGCTTTACCTACAAAGCGAATGATGGCGCTTCCGACTCCAACGTGGCTACGGTGACAATTACCGTGAATCCCGTCAACGATGCCCCCATGCTTACCCCTATTGGCGACAAGAGCATCAACGAGGACAGCCTGCTCACCTTCACTGCCACCGCCAGCGACAGTGACCTTCCTCCGAATACCCTAACCTTTAGCCTGGTCAACGCTCCCTCCGGCGCGACGATCAACAGCAGCACCGGCGCCTTCACCTGGACCCCCAGTGAAACCCAAGGGCCGGGGAGCTATATCCTGACTGTCATCGTCAACGACAACGGCAACCCCGCCCTCACCGATAGTGAAACTATCACCATCACGGTCAACGAGGTCAACCAGGCTCCTGTGCTTGATCCGATTGGCAACAAGAGCGCCAACAAGGGCAGTCTGCTCACCTTTACCGCTACTGCCAGCGACAGTGATATTCCCACCAACAGCCTGACCTTCAGCTTGATCAATGCCCCCTCCGGTGCGACGATTGACAGCAGCACCGGAGTCTTTACCTGGACTCCCACCAAAACTGGGATCTATACCACCACCGTCGTCGTCAGCGATAACGGCGCGCCTATCCTGACCGACAGTGAAACCATCACCATCACCGTCATCAATCGACCCCCGATCTGCTCAACGGCCACAGCCAATCCGTTAACCATCTGGCCACCTAACAAGAACTTATGGGTTCTGGAGAAGGTGATCGGCGTAACCGATCCCGATGGCGACCCTGTTACCATTACAATTACCGGTATCTTCCAGGATGAGCCCGTAGGAAAAGACAAATACAGCCCGGACGGTTATATTCTCGGCCCAAACAGCGCTAAAGTACGCGCTGAACGTGATGGTAAGGGCGATGGTCGGGTTTACCATATCTTTTTCACCACTAATGATGGACAGGGTGGTTCCTGTTCCGGCGAAGTACGCGGCGCCATTGTGCCCCATGACCAGGGCGGGAGCATTGACGCAATTGACGGCGGCGCTCTGTACGACTCGACCAAGAAGGATAAATAGGAGGCTTGAGAGGATCAAAAATATAGCCGTCCAGTTTTCAAAAATGAGTTTGGGAACTGGATGGCTATAATCTAGCGGGCTGCGGTTCAATGAGCCTGGAAGGCGTAATCAATTGCTTCTTCAAACGACATAGCCCGGCCCTCCGCCGTGACTACCGCCGCTGCTTCACCCAGGGCCTGCCTGGCTGGCTCCAGCAGACTTTCAAGTTTGGCCTGATCGGCGGGAGGGCGCGGGGCTTGAATGGCCTCGCGGAGGGTCTGGGCAGCGCCAACCAAACGCAGCGCGCGCTCTGGCTGTCCCTGGTGGGCAGCCAGACTTCCAATATCTTCTAAGGCATAAGCAATGCCCCACTTATTGCCCAAACCCCGATCAATGGTCAGACTTTCTTCATAAAGGGCGCGCGCCGAGGCATAATCCCCCTGGTTCCGGGCCAGATTGCCCAGGTTGTTAAGAATATCTGATATTTTTGACCTGTCGCCCACTTCCCGCTGGAAAGCTAAGGCGCTCTCCAGGTGGGTGCGGGCTGCTTCATAGTCACCTTGATCCAGGGCCAGATAGCCCAAATTGTTGAGCGAGACGGCAATCGCCCACTTGTCGCCCAGCTCTCGCTGAAGCTCTAGGCTTTCCTGGTAAAGCTTATAAGCTGACTCGTAATCGCCTTGTTCATGTGCGTCAAGACCAAAATTGATGAGAATCTTGGCGACATTTACTTTGTCGCCCAACTCACGCCGGATGGCCAGGCTCTCTTGATAAAGGGCGCTGGACATGGTGTAGTCGCCCTGTTGAGCCGCCAACGAGCCACTATAGTGAAGCACCTGTCCAACCCCGGCCCGGTCTCCCAGCGCCTCAAACCCTGTCCGTGCCTGCTCAAACCAGGTTAAGGCTTCGGCATATAACCCCTGTTTTCTGAGCAGCTCGCCGATAGCAGTTTGGCACCAGGCCTGAGCTGAGCGGTCATCTAGCTGCTCTGCCAGCTTCAAAGTTTGTTGCAATAAATCGCCGGCCTCAGCCCACTGCCCCACCAGTTGCAGCACTTCACTCAACTTGAGCATAACCGTTACTTGTTCTTGTTCAGCCAGCAGCGCTAAAACTCGTTGATAGTAACTGATCGCTACTTCGTTGGCATAGTTGGCTTGAGCCGCTTCCCCAGCTTTACGCAGGTACTCCCGTTTCTTGGCCTCGTTCTGGCTGCGTTCATAATGAAATGCCAGCAAATCAATAAACTGCTCAAGGCTGCTGCTATAGGCCCGTTCAATAAACCAGGCGAGCTGCTCGTGCAGAACTGCCCGGGTGGCATAGGGTAAGCTTTCGTAGGCCACCTCCTGAGTAACTACGTGTTTAAAGAGATAGGTCAACTCCGGTTCGGGGGTGTCCATGGGGATGAGGTCCAGACGGCTCAGTACATCCAGATCAGCTTTAATGCGCTGGGGCTCACCCAATTCCGGGTAAACGCCCCACAACCAGGCTGCTCTAAACAACCGGCCAATCACGCTGGCGACCTTAACCAAACTCTTTTGGCCTTCGCTGAGTTGGTCAATCCGGCTGAGAATCAGGCTGTGGAGACTGGCCGGCAGGTCGAGCCGCTCCAGCGCTTCGCGGTCGTGCAGGTCAAAACCTTGCACTTGAAGATAATTTACCAATTCTTCAATGTAGAAGGGGTTGCCCTGGGCGCGAGCGGTGATTCGCTCCCCTAACCCGGAAGGCACTTCCGTTTGAGCGCCAAAAAACTGCTGCAGCTTGAGGGTAATGAGCTGTTCCGCTTCCTGCAAAGTAAAGTCGGCCAGGGTAATCTCCGTGAAATGAGCCAGCAGGCTTATCCGGGGAGCCTGTAAACGCTCCAAATCAAGCGGCCGGTAGGCCAGCACCAGTAGCACCGGCAGGTCGGCAATGGTGCGGCCAATTTCCTCCAACAAATCGTGCGACAGGGGGTCGAGCCAGTGCAGATCTTCCAGGATGAGGAACATGGGGGTTTTCTTGGCCCGTGCCCGCAGGCAATCCACCAGTAACGATTCCAGGGAGGTCTTGCGCAGCTTGGCGTCAAAGGTGCGGGTCAAGTCATTATCAGGGATTGGCAAGTTGAGCACGACCCCTAAAAGAGGCAGGCGGGGAACTAAGGCCGGATCAATCAGGGTAAGTTGTCGCTCCAGCTCCTTTACCTGCTCAGACATATCCCCCACCAGCTCGAGGCCAAAGAAACCGCGCCAGATTGTCTGCCAGACTAAATAACTGATGTTCGTACCATAGGATTGACATTCACCCCCATAGCCAATCATATGGTGGTCGTTGGCCGTGTGAATGATCTCGGCCACGAGGCGTGATTTCCCCATCCCTGCCTCGGCTGTAATCGCGACGATTTGGCCGTGCCCGGCGAGGGCCTGGGTCAACTTCTGCTCGACCAGAGCCAATTCAGCTTCCCGGCCCACCATCGGCAGGGCGTACCTTGGCTCTAACAGGTGAGTGGCGTGGCGTTCCTTCCGCCCGGCCAAACTAAAGGCTATGACTGGCTCAGCTTTGCCTTTTACCTTAAGGGGGGGCAGACTCTCCCAGGTAAACGTGTCGGCGGTGGCCTGCTTGGCCGTAGAGCTGACCAGAACCTGGCCCGGTACGGCGGCCTGCATGAGCCGAGCCGCCAGGTTTACGTCATCGCCCATGACCCCATAGGTCCGGCGCATCGTCCCCCCATAAGCGCCGGTGAAGATTTGGCCCTGGCTGATGCCAATTTTGACGTCGTTAATAAAATCCAACGTCGCCGGAAGATGCTGCAATTCGAGCGCAGCCGACGCGGCGCGTAGTGCATCGTCCTCGTGGGCAATCGGCGCGCCAAAGGCAGTGTAAAGATAACTGCCCTTATCGCCGACGGTTAATTGCAGCAGGTAGCCTTCGTAATGGGCCAGAATGGTCTGTACCCAGCGCATGTAGGCATCGAGTTTGGTTCCGGCGGCCTCGTCGCCGTCATAGTCAATACCATCAAAACTCAGAAACAGCACCACTGCCGGACGTAATTCGGCCAGGAACTCACCCGTACCTGCTTGCAGCCGTTCATATACCGGCGGCAGCAGCCAGGATCGCACCTCATCCTCGGCCAGGGTTTCGGAGGCAAAGGCCGGCCAGGGATGGGGAGAAACGACTTCGTCTAATTCGGCAATAACCGCAAATGATTGGTCTGCATCCGGGTCGGTTCGTAAAGCGGTCACCCGTAGAGTAT
The DNA here is from genome assembly GCA_016860845.1 of Chloroflexota bacterium. Next base: position 126,978 of record BOKF01000001.1, on the reverse strand, counting down.
GCCCTAGTTGGGCCAGCACCTCCGGGGCTACCACCACTTCACCTTTGCTGGCGTGGTGTTCGGCTGCCGCCATCCGATCCAGGGTGGCCCCGGCCAATACATCTATGTATTGAATATCCGGGTCGCCCACCAGAAAGCGGCGCACCGGACCGGTTGCTATCGCGGCTTTCATCGCCAGAGAAACGGTACCGCCGGAGGGAATTTTGAGGGCAGCAAACCGGCCCATCGCCTGCTGCATAGCCAGGCCACAAGCGATGGCCCGTAAGCCGTTATCACCGTCTAGCCAACAGGTAATAGCATCGCCGCTGATGGCAATGACACTGCCGCCATAGCGATGAACCTCCGCCACCAAAGCATCGTAGATAAAATTCAATTGGCGGGTTAGTTCCTCAGGGCCGCGTCGGGGCCCATACGCCTTTAACAGCGCTTCGGTGAGCGGGGTAAAGCCGGAAATATCGGCGAACAGCGCCGCGCCATGAGTCCGATGAGGCAGGTCTACCCCTTGAACCAATGCCTGGCAGCGATCCATCGGAATGTAGGCAGTTTTTGTTTCCATAGTTATATCTCCCCCGGATACAAGAGTATCATAGCACAGAAAATTTAAGATTAGAATGGTAACAACAGGCTATTTTCAGGGGAGATTTTGGGCAGAGGAGTATATTTGACGAGACTACGTCTTGCTTTTAATTGAGGAAAAGGATGACAATTTCCCAGTTACTCCACAAATCATAAAGGCCAATCCCCACCAACAAGATGCCGCCTATCATGTTAATCAGCCAGGCGTGCAGCGCAAATTGGGAATACACCTAAGAAACTGTCTAAAAAGTGGCTGAGACTGGAGTGCAAACCTCGGTTTGCCGGGCAAGGTAAGCCTTGCACTCCAGCTTTTCAGACGGCCTCTAAGTTTTTTAGCCTACTGGCAGCCTGCCTCTGCTTATGGTAGAATAACAGCAGTAAAAAGAAATGAATCTCAAATTTCGTCCTTTCTTTCTTGCTGCCGAAATAGGTCTGAGTGAGATGACGCCAGAGGTTATGGGGATCATGATGGGCAGTAGTCTAATTGGGGGAATTGTCGGGCTTGCCTTTGCCCTTATAATTGGCAGTGTGTTGGGCGCAGTTGGCGGTTTAATTGGGGCAGTTTTATTTGGAGAGGCAGTCAAACCAGCCTGACGCATTGAGGTTGAAAATGAAGGCTATGCAGCTCAATCAAGCCGCCAGAGTTGACACTGCTCCACTGGTTGCAGCCGAGGTTGACTTGCCTCAGCCCAGCCCCGGCCAGGTGCGCTTGAAAATTCATACCTGCGGTGTCTGCCATACCGATTTGCACATTGTTGAAGGCGACCTGGCGCTGCCCCGCCTGCCGACGATTCCCGGCCACCAGGTGGTGGGGGTTGTGGATGCTGTGGGCGAAGCCGTTACCCGGCGCCAACCGGGTGACCGGCTGGGTGTGCCCTGGCTGTACCGGACCTGCGGGCAGTGCCGCTACTGCCGGGCCGGCAAGGAGAATTTGTGCGAGAATATTTGTTTCACCGGCTTGCACGCGGACGGCGGCTTTGCCGAATATATGGTGGTGGACGAGGAGTTTGCCTACCCTATTCCGGCAGTTTTCAGTGATACCGAAGCGGCGCCGCTGTTGTGCGCCGGGGTGGTTGGGTATCGCTCGCTGCGGTTGAGCCGGGTGCAGCCGGGACAGCGCCTGGGACTGTACGGCTTTGGGGCCTCGGCTCATCTGGTACTGCAAGTGGCGCACAATTGGGGTTGCGAGGTGTTTGTCTTTACCCGGGGAGAGCATCACCGCCAACTGGCCCGCTCGCTGGGAGCGGTTTGGGCCGGCGGCGCGGAAGACGACCCTGGCGCGCTTATGGACAGCAGCATCATCTTTGCCCCGGCGGGATCGTTGGTGCCGCTGGCGTTGCAGCGGCTGGACAGGGGCGGCACGCTGGCTCTGGGCGGCATCCATATGAGTCCCATCCCCGAAATGGCTTATGACCTGCTCTGGCACGAGCGGACCATCCAGAGTGTAGCCAACAGCACCCGCCAGGATGTACTGGATTTTTTACAAGTGGCCGCAGAAGTGCCGGTTAAAACCGAAATCGAGCTGTTCCCACTGGAGCAGGCCAATGAGGCGTTGCTGCGGCTCAAACGCAGTCAAATTAATGGGGCAGCGGTATTGGTGATAGGAGGATGAAAGCTTCTCCATTCAGCCTTCAACATGGACTCAAATGGATCAATTATTACGCTCTTTTTTAAAAACAGTGATGCCGGTGGTGTGGGTGGTTGAAGTGCCCTTCGCCCGGTTCAACCGCCGCTTTTTGCCGCCCAGGGTAAAGCCGGACTGGGTTGAACTAAAACACATCCGCCTGGTCTTGCCTCGGCTGGCGCCTGAGTTTCACGGGTACCGCCTGGTCCAAATCAGCGATCTGCATACCGACACGTCGCTCACCCGCGACCATCTGCTTCACATCGTTGAACTGATCAACCAGCAACAGCCTGACATGGTAGCCATCACCGGAGATTTTGTCAGCCACCATGCGCTGCCTCACGTTGAAGACATTAGAGTAACCCTCAGCCAATTGAGACCACGGGATGGTACCGTAGCCATATTGGGCAATCATGACTATTGGGCTGAGGTTGATTTAATTCGACAGATGTTGGTTGACAGTGGCATGCTTGATTTGAATAATGCCGTGCATACCCTCCGCCGGGGCGAGGCCACGCTGCACATCGCCGGCGTGGATGATTTCTGGGAGAATCAGGCCCGGCTGGACCATGTTCTAGCTCAACTGCCTGCCAGCGGTGCCGCCATCCTGCTGGCGCACGAGCCGGATTTTGCCGATATCAGCGCGGCCACCGGTCGGTTTGACTTGCAGCTTTCCGGACATTCGCACGGGGGACAGGTAATTCTTCCTTTTTTGAAACCCCTGTTTGCGCCGCCCTATGGCCTCAAATATCCCATAGGCCGTTATCAGGTCGGGAACATGTGGCTCTATACCAACCGCGGCCTGGGCGAGTCGTCTATCCGGGTGCGAGTCAACTGCCGTCCGGAGATTTCCGTTTTTACGCTGGAGGCAGAGTCAGTGAATCGGCAACTCAACGAAGAGAAGATATAAGGATGGACAACCTCAAAACTCTGTTCAACCCTTCTTTGCGAGAGGATTTTTCAACGCAACAAACGCTCACCCTGATCGGCCTGGCGAGTCTGGTCACGCTGCTCATCGCGCTGGTGCCGTGGCTCAGCGGCTTGGTATATCCCTTTCGCCTGTTGACCACACTGGTGCATGAGTTAAGCCACGGCCTGGCGGCGCTGCTGACCGGCGGGGCGTTTATTCGTTTTGTGGTTTCTCCCAATGGGGCCGGCTTGGCTTATACGGCGGGTGGGTGGCGCTGGGTGATTATACCGGCGGGCTATCTCGGGGCGGCGCTTTTTGGAGCAGTGTTGATCTTTTTGGGCCGGAGTCACCGTTGGAGCCGGTTGGCTTTAGGCATCATCGGCGCGGCGATGGGCCTGCTTTCACTGCGCTACGGCCTGCCCAGCATCATCTCCGGCGATTTTTTAAGCGGCATTTTGGCTACAGTCAGTGGCATGATTTTTGGCGGCCTGTTCCTCTGGGTAGCCCTGAAAGCAGCGCCGGGTTGGATCATCTTTTTGCTGCACCTGGTTGCTATTCAGGCCGGGTTGACGGCCTTTTCCGATTTGACCGCCGTAATGGGCCTGTCCCTGCGTTTTTTCAACGCCCCGGCCAATGATGCCCAATCCATGGCCAGCTTCACCTTTATCCCCGCGATTATCTGGGCTGTATTGTGGGCGCTTTTAGCTGTGCTCCTCATCGGCGGCGCAATCTGGATAACCTGGTTCGGCGCCAGCGAAGACTGAGGGTTTCTGCCTCCCCCCATTTTACTATTGCTTTTCAATTCATAATTGTGTTAAGCTTAAGCTAACATAGCTAATCTTGCCCTTTAACAACATTGCAAACGTTCAACCTGCAACGGTTAGCGTTCTTGACCGTGCCGGGATCAAAGCAGAGATTTAGGATCTAGCGTCATGGAGAATGAAGTACGCGAGGCTCAAGAAGAGGCCTTTGATTATATCACTTTAAGCCTGGGGATCATCGGTTTGGCCGGAGGTACACTCGCTCTTATTTTGGAAGGACCGGCTTCCCTTTGGTTTCTGCGCTTTATCGCCTTGCTGGCGGTAGTTCTGATTGCCTTTGTGCTGCGCCGGACCGGTCAATTTGCAATGGCTGCTTATGTATTGGTGCTGGAACTGATCGGCCTGGTGGCCGGGATGTTTTTGCAAACCAATCCCTTCACCGGTTTTATCCCCTATCTTTTCATTCCTATTATCATCATTGCCGGCTTAATTTTGAGCCGGGCGGTCACGCTGGCGGTGGCCCTGTTTTCAATAGCCGTAGCCCTGATCATCGTTTTTGTTAGCGGGCAGTTCACCCTGACCAATTTGTTGGCGCTGCTGCCACCCTTTAGCCTGCTGCTGCTAACCGCCCTGCTGGCAACTGTGGGCCAGCGCTACATTGCCAAGGTTGACCGGCGTCTAATTGACAGCAAAAACATGCTGCGTGAGCGGACCCTGGAACTCCTCAGAGCCAGGGAAGACGCCCAGGAACTGCAAACCCAGGCCGAAGGTCTTAAAGAGCAATTGTCCAGAGCCAGAAGCGAGGCAGAGCGTACCCGTCAAAGAATCAATCATCATGACCAGCGGCTCTCCGATTTAATCGGAGGGGCGGTTCAGGAATTGAAGGTGTCGCTCAAAGGGCTGGAGCAGGCAGTTGAGACTGCGGCCCAGACCGGCAATGGCAAAGCCCGGAGCGATTGGCTGCCCGAAGCCTGGCAGCAAATTGACCATCTGGCCGGCCTGGTCATCAGCCTGGAAGAAATGATCAAACTGGAAAGCGATGACTTTCAGTTAGATCTCCAACCGGTTGATACGGCCCAATTATTAGGGGAGTTGGTGCAGACGGCGCGCGGCCTGGCTCGAGAGAAGAAGCTGGAGGTGCGCTACACAGCTCCTCCTCTGCCACCCCTGCTGGCTGACCCAGCCTGGTTGCGGCAGGCGCTGTTGCACCTGTTCAGCAATGCTGTCAAGTATACTGATCAGGGCATGATCGAAGTCCAAACGGAGGTCCGGGGTTCAGAGCTGGTCATTTTTATCTCTGATACCGGCATGGGTATGTCCAATGAGGAACTGGACACAATTTTTCAAACCTTTAGCCGCAGCCAGAAAGCTGGAGCCAGTCCACCGGCAAGGGCAGGTTTGGGGCTGCCGCTGAGCAAACGTATCATTGAACAGCATGGCGGGCGGTTGTGGGCCAGCAGTGTTTTGGGCGTTGGCTCAACTTTTTCTGTGGCTCTGCCGCTCCAGGCAGATGCCGAACAGACTCACCTCAGCCTGCCCGCTGTTACTCTGCCGGCTGTGACCCTGACTAAACGCGAACGCCAGCCCGTTACGGCTGTGATCGCCGCTGCCCCGGCTGAATCCTTGCGGCCAGCTTCCCCTCAAGCTCTGCCCAAAACACCTCCACCGGCTACAGCCGGACCCACACCAAGCAGTGTGTCGGTCAATTTCGGCCCGGTCGCCCGCTTTAGCCCGGTTTACATCAGCCGCTTTGGCTTGACGTTGCTGGGCCTGCTGTTGCTTATCACCGGTCTCGTGCTGGCCCTGGCCCTCATCAACGGTCTTAATCCCAGCGAAGCCCAGGACGGTCCGGCAACGGCAGCCGCCTCAGCCGGACAAATCACCGGTAAAGCAACCGTGCCCAAAACCCCACAGCCCGTCGAGACGGTCAGGCCAACTTCAACCTCTGCGCCTTCAGCAACGCCGACGCCAACCCAGGCCAGACCAACGGCCACGGCGACAACCCTCATTGTCTCTCAACCTCAAGCGCATGCTGAGTCCCCCACTGCCGTTGTACCCAGCGCAACCCCCACTCCCTCCCCAACGCACACCTCCACGACGACGCCCATGCCCTCGCCGACTGCGCTTCCGACCACAACCCCTACCCCTTCGCCAACTCCGGTTCCGCCGCCTGCCCTTCAGCCCACAGCTCAACCCAAGGCTACCGAGGCAGCCAACCTCACTGTCCTGTCACCGACCCCGCCGCCCCCGGTTTTGACCGTTGACCCGCTCAGCTACCCGGCGCTGCTTGAGCTGAATTTTGAGCCGATTCCCAATACCCGCCTGATCGCCGCAACCGGCCCGGCTGCGGCCAGCAGATTGAGCTGGCTGCGCCGTGCGTCCGGCTACGAAGCTCTCTTTTCCGGCGACCTGGCCGGCAGCAACCGTGACCTTTACCTGGCCTCCCCCACCGGCCAGCCGCTTAATCTGACTCAAAGTGCCGGGGACGACCTGCAGCCCGCCCTCTCCCCGGATAACCGCCGCATTGCCTTCAGCTCCGGCCGAGGCGGTAATCTTGATATTTATGTCATGGATGCCAACGGTGGCAATGTGACCCAACTCACCTCCAGCCGGGGCTTCGACGAGTGGCCGGCCTGGTCGCCGGATGGGGGCCAAATTGCTTTCGTTTCCGACCGTGATGGCAATGTGGAAATCTATCGCATGAACGACGACGGCAGCAACCAACAGCGTCTCACCGACCACCCCGCCGACGATTGGCCGGTGGTCTGGTCGCCGGATGGCCGCACTCTGCTCTTTGCCAGCAATCGCGACGGCAATTGGAATTTATTTTTGTTGGAAATCCCAGGGGGGAAGTTAACCCGCCTGACCGGCGACCCCGGCGATGAACGGGAGCCGGCCTGGTCGCCCGACGGCCGGACCATTGCCTTTACCGCTAACAGCGGCAGTAATTGGGATATTTACACTCTCCCCGCTCCCGGCGGCGCACCCACCGAAATTCCCCGCAGCCAGTGGAACCAGGTGACCGCCACTTCCAAAAACGAGCGGTATCCCACCTGGCTGCCGTAGAATACCCTATCCTTAATCCTTAGCGGCAAAAGCCTCCTCAAAAAACGTAACCACACGCTCTCGATACTCCGCTTCATGATCGGTTATCGGACTAGAATGCCCTAAGCCCTCGATAAGCCACAACGTCTTGGGGTCTTTGGCGGCGGCATACATTTTGAGGGCGTGGTTGGGTGGAAATAAGCTGTCAGCAGTGCCATGAATGATTAAAACCGGACGCGGCGAGACAGCCGCCACATCTCGCGCCGAGTCAACATCGCTAACTTTCATGCCCAGCCGTTGTTCAGCTAAAGCCACAAGTAACGGCGCAAAGGGCCACTTGGGGAAAATAGAACGATCCTCAAAAGCTTCTTCCACGGCTTCGGTTAAGCTGCTAAAGCTGCTCTCAACCACAATGGCCCGCAGGCGCGGGTCTACCGCCGCTGCCCGGACCACAGCGGCCCCGCCCAACGATGTCCCCAAAGCCCCCACCTGTTTAATTTCCGGTAAGGCCAGCAGATAATCTGCGGCCGCCTGCACGTCCAGCACCTCACGGTAGCCATAAGTTATTTCGGAGCCTTCACTCTGGCCGTGCCCGCGCAGGTCAAACAGCAGCAGGGGATACCCGGCCCCGGCCAGGATGGCGGCGTGAGGCAGCAGCGCGGCCCGGTTGGCGTCAATCCCATGCACCAAAATAATAGCGTTCGGCTGCCGGCCAGGGATATACCAGCCGGCCAGTTCTAATCCATCGCTGGTGGTCAGGGTGACATCCCGGTAAGCCACCAGCCCTACCTCGGCAGGCGAGCCAATGACCGGGACCCGGTTCGGAGTAACAAAAGCGTTAACCTGGAGATGGATAAAGTAAACGAGCAGAAACAGCGCCGCTACAGTTGAGGTGATAGCAGTAAAAATTGCCAGCCTCCACAAGTATCGGCCTGAAACTGACCGGGGGGAAGAGGAAATCTTACGAAGCATCTCACTATTTATCATAAATCGAATTAGCTGTTCCAACAAGTGAGGTAAAAGTTTAGATGTAAGACAAATCGCAATTTACCCTTCGATTGCCCATTTGGGTTGAGGTATGTTACACTCTGAAGGAGGCAGGGAATCGGTGAGGCGAATGATGGGGACTAAAGATAGTGGATTGAAGATAGAAGATAGAAAATCGGTTTTGACTATCTTCCATCCTCTATCTTCTATCTTCTATCTTCTCTTCCTCGCATCCTCGTCTCTTCGCCTCTTCTTGTTCTTCGCCCTATGGGCCTTGATCCTGACCTATCCCCTGCCCTTCCATCTCTTCAGCCACATCCCGTGCGGCAGCGAAGAAGCGGCGACGGTCCCTCTTTTCAACCTGTGGACGCTGCAATGGAATATTGACCAGCAGATGCAGGGCTATCCGCGTTACTGGGATGCGCCCATCTTTGCCCCGGACAAGGGCACGTTTGCCTTTTCGGAGCCGCAGCCGCTGAGCGCCGTCCTGGCCGCGCCGCTCTGGCTGGCCTGGCAGTCGCCGGCTTTGGGCTACAACGCCCTGGTAATTTTATTCTTGATCCTCAACGGCTGGTTTACCTACTGGCTGCTGCGCAACTGGCGGCTGCCACCCCTGCCCAGCCTGCTGGCGGGACTGCTCATGCAGTCGCTGCCCTTTGTGGCGCAAGAGATGGGAGTCCTACAATTAGTTGCCATCTTTGGCCTTTTATGGTCTCTACTTTTTTTGAGCCGCTTCCTCACCTCTGTCTCCTCGCTTCCTCGCTTCCTCGCCTCCTCGCCTCGTTACTGGCGGAGCGGCGGCCTCTGCCTGGCCCTTGGCCCGCCGGTCACCTTCCTCACTTGTAGCTACTACGGCCTGTTCAGCGTGTTCTTTTTGCCGCTGGTCTTTATTTTTCAGGCCCGGCGAGAGCATCTGAATCTAAAAACAGCCGTTCAGCTTGGGGTCGTCGCCCTCCTGGCTTTAGCCCTGTCCCTGCCCTTTGTTTGGGCGCAGCACCGGGAACTGCAAATTTATCACTTCAGCCGCAGCGCCCAAACCATCGAAGCCAACTCGGCCAAACTCAGCTATTATCGTGATTTCTTGGACTACAACCTTTTCTACAGCCGCATCCTGGGCCTGAAGTCTGCCCAGGGCCAGCGCCTTTTCCCCGGCCTTGGGCTTATTGCCCTGGCCGGATTGGGGCTTTTTGGGGAGCCACGGAAAAGGGTCAAACTTTACCTGTTTGTGGCGGTGGGCCTGGCGCTGCTGCTGTCGCTGGGGCTGCGCTTGAATGTGGGCGGAGTCCAGCCCTATCAATGGGTCAGGGAGTGGGTACCCGGCTTTGCTCAACTGCGCAGCCCTTTTCGCTTTGCCGTGCTGGTCCAGCTTCACCTGGCCCTGCTGGCCGGTTTTGGCCTGCACAACTTGAGCCAATGGCTGCGCTGGTCCCCAAAGTTGTTGCCGGGAGGCGTGGCCGCGCTGGCGATTTTTGAAATGCTGGCGCTGCCGCTGCCGCTCCAACCCGTCCCCCTTCAGACAGAAGCAGCTCCCTGGCAAGGGTGGTTCAATGAGCATGCCAGGTCAGATACGGCCGACTTTCAAAGCACGCCACGCCCAAAAATTGTCATTTTGCCCTTTGCTCCCAGCAGTAAGGTCGAGGATTTTGAGCAAACAACCCGCTGGCTCCTGGCCAATCGTTTCTTCGAGGGCGACATGCTCAACGGCTACTCCGGCTTTTTCCCGGCCGACCACGCTCGTGTTCGGGATGAAATGCTTAAATTTCCCACCCCTGCCGGCCTGCAATTGCTGCAAAAAAAAGGGATAGAGTATGTGGTGGTTTATCACCATCTGGCCGATACGCCTTCGCCGCAAACGCTGGAGACCTACCTGACCCGGCTCTATGAGGATGAACGGGCCGGGGTGACTGTCTATGCTCTAAAATAAAACGGGTGTTCTCCTTTTTAATGTTTTGTGGTAAAATACACTCAGGTTATAGGGTTATGTCAAAAGGGTGATTTATGCCGTTAAGCCAGGAAGCTGCTCGTGGCCGGTTGTCCGAGCTGCTCCATCAAAATTTGGCCACCGCTGATCTTTCTGAAGACCAGGTGGCCGAGTTGGTGGACAGAGCCAACATCCGTGTCTATCAACAGGGGGAAGTTCTCACCAAACAGGGTGAGCGGGATGATCGCTTTTTTATTGTGATCAGCGGTGAACTCCAGGCATTTGATGAAAGCCAATCGCCGCGCCGCTTGTTGAACTATATGCCGGTTGGCTCGTTCGTGGGCTTGCGCTCGGGTATTCGGGGGCTGGGCATCAGGGGCGCTACCGTAGAGGCCGAATTTGACTCCGTTGTGGCTATCTACGATCGAGAGAATTTGGATTGGCTGTTACTGCAAGACCCTCAAATTGAAGCCAAAATCCGGGAAATAGAGCGGGCTTATGACGCACGTTCTGTCACCGATTTCCCTGGGCGGCAACCGGATGAGATTGTGTTGGCAGCCACCAAGCGGCACATTCTGGCTTTTTTGGCCAGGCTTATTTGGCCGATTCTGCTGTTGATTATCCCCGTTCTGCTTCTCCTGTTAGCCGAATTGTTAGGCTTCGGCCTGTTCGACATCCTCAGCCAGAGTGGGCTGATCTTTACGTTATTAACTGCGCCCTTTCTCATCTTATCCTTCCTGATGGTGCTTTACTTTTATTTTGATTGGCGCAACGATGATCTTATCCTGACCACGAAACGGGTCATTCACATTGAACGTATCTTATTTTACAGTGAAGTTCGGGAAGAAGCGCCGCTGACCCAGATTCAAAACATTACCTATGAATCACACGGTTGGTTTGATACTCTATTTGATGTGGACGATATTAATATTCAAACTGCTGCGCTGGGCCTGATTTCCGTGGACAGAATACCCGCGGCTCAAAACTTGGTTGGGTTGATGCTGCAGGCGCAGGTACGGGCTAAAGAGCGTGCTGCTGCTTCCGATAGAGCCGCCACCCGCGATCTGATCGCTGAACGCATGAATCGTGACCTTTTAGAAACGCCGGCAGCGGTGGCGACCCCTGTGCGTAAAGCCAGCCAGGTCATTACCGTGCCCAAAGTATCTGTCCCCAATTTGGGTCTGGGCTATTTTATCCCCCGCATCCAACAGGTTAAGACGGAAGGAGGTGTCCAGGTAATTACCTGGCGTAAGCACTATCTCATTTTGCTCCAGCATGTGCTCCTGCCTGTTTTGGTCTTGCTCGGCTCAGTTTATTTATTGATTGCCTCTCTGGTTGGGTTGCCGCCTTTTTCCTATAGGGAAGTCTGGGAACCTCTCGTCTGGATATTCGGCCTGGCTATTTTGGGCAGCTTCTTTTGGTACCTGTGGGAATATGATACGTGGCGGCGAGATGTTTACATTTTGACCAATGTTAAAATCATTGATATAGAAAGTACGGCTTTTCGCCTGCGGGGTGAAAAAGTGCGCGAGGGTAGTTTTGACAGCATTCAAAGTATTACTTACGATTTGCCTAACATCTTCTACCGGCTGATTAACCTGGGTAATGTGGTTATTCAAACGGCCGGCACCGGGGGAAATTTCACCTTTAAACAAGTCTTTAATCCCAGTTCGGTTCAAGAAGAGACCTTCCGCCGCTGGGATACTTACCAAAGGCAGAAGCGCGAAAAACAGCGCGATGACACTACCCGGCAGGTGGTGAGTGTGCTGGGTGAGTATCACGAGATGACCCACCCCATTGAGCCGCAGTAGTTGGTTGGCTAAACAAACAGGGGCGGGATTATCCCGCCCCTGTTTTATTTCGGGCTGCCCGGTGTTACTCTGCTGCGGCCGGCGTTGCTGCTGGAGGCGGGGGGGGTAAATTCCTCTTGCGCGCCTGAGAACGTTTCCACCAGGCGCGAATGATCCAGATGACCACTACCACCGGGATAAGGAAGATAATCAACAGCGGCAGGAGAAAAATGACCAGCCAGATGGTCAAATTGGCCAAGCCTTGCAAGGCCACCACCAGGGATTGCAGCGCCTCCTTGGCCACCCCTTGCGGCTCCCACCCGGCCACGCTGACCGGCTGGTATAAAACGTCGGGAATCAGATCAACGGTAATTGTCGAGAGAGCCGCTTTATTAGCCAGGTAGCGCAGCCGGCCCTCGATTTCCTCGATCTGGCCGCGCACGCCGGTCAGCTCCCGGTAAACCTCCAAAATGTCGCTGGTGCTGCCGACCCGCTGCCGTTCCTCTAACAATTGCTGCAAGGCTTTCTCGGTCACTTCCAGGTTGGCCTTGCGCGCCTGCAAATCGGTAAACTCTTCGCTCACATCCTCGGTGCCGGAATTTTCCGCCTCGACCCGCAAGGCCAGCGCCCGCAGCTTTTCCAGCGTGTCCAGATAACGCTCTGCCGGTACGCGAATAGTGATGCTCCCGCGCGGCACCTCACCGGCCTGGTAAACATTCGAGGCCGACACGTACCCACCCTGTTCAGTCGTCAGGTTAGTGATAGCCGTCATCGCCTCGCGGGTATCTTTAACGACCAGGGAGATATTGCCGGTGTAAATAATCACCCGATTATCCTGAGGTTGAACCGCACTATTGAGAACCTGCTCAATCGGCTCAATCCGGCCGCTGTAATCGGCGCTGGCTTCAACCGGGGCGCCGGCCGGCGCTTCGGCAGCTCCGCCCTCGGCTCCCGGCGCGGTTTGCGGGGCAGGCGCGTAGACAGTGCTCTGCTCCGCCGTGCGGGCCGCGCCACAGGCGTTCAGCAGAACCAAAAGGATGACTAAACTGATCATCAATTTCAGAGAAGAAACAGGATACTTTGACAGATAAGTTGAGCTGGTTTTCATTTTTCTCTCCATGATTTAGCTTGGCTAAAATAAAAAACTCTCACGCTATCTAGACGTGAGAGTTATCATTTTAGTTCCTTACCAGCCAAAGGCCAGTCTATTCCACAATCGTGCCGGAAAATCGTAAGCTTTCATTTTTTCCTGGGTGACGCTCACAGGATAAGGGATGCGCCGGTACTCAAAAGATTTGGCCTCGACATCCAAAATGCCATAGGCGGCCCTGGCGTCGCCGTCGCGCGGCTGGCCGACACTGCCGGGGTTGATAATGAGCCGCCGCTCGCCGAGGAGCATCGGCCCATTATTAAACTCAGCCGCCAGCGGTTCGCACATGGCGTTGGGCTGCTCGGCTTCTTGAAAAATGACCGGGCTGTGAGTGTGGCCGACAAAACAGTAGGGCGTGTTGAACTGTTTGAAATTGGGCTGGGCAATCGTAGGCGAAAGAATATACTCCCAAATCGGGTGGCGCGGGCTGCCGTGGACCAGGGTGTAGTGTTGTTCCTCGATTAAGGCAATCGGCAGGTTATCCAGGTAGTCACGCACGCTATCGGTCAATTGCTCGCGAGTCCACAATGACGCAAACCGGGCATCAGGATTAAAATCGTCAATATCCAGCTTGCCCAGAACCGCCCAATCGTGGTTGCCGGCAATGCAGAGATGGTCGAGGGTCAGCAACAGTTCGACACATTCATTGGGGTCCGGCCCGTAGCCGACCATATCCCCCAGGCACCAAACTTTATCGTATAAACCCTCGGCATCTGCAAGCACGGATTCAAAAGCGGCCAAGTTCGCGTGAATATCGGAGATGAGGAGATAACGCATAAAAAATCCTTTTTACTCACCAATCTGGTGGTATCATACCATAACTCATATAATTCTGCCAAAGGCTTTGTCCCTCTCCAACAATCAAGGTATAATGCTGGCAGGAGTGCCTGAGCGTGCCAATTCTTGAGCCGAACACCCTGGACTTTATCAGCCACAGCGAAGCCCAAACGCGCCGTCTGGGGGCACGGCTGGCTGCCTATCTCAATCCGGGCGATGTATTGGCGTTAGTTGGCGACCTGGGCAGTGGCAAAACGCGCTGGATCCAGGGCGTTTGCGCCGGCCTTGGGGTCACCGACCCGGTGATTTCGCCCACCTTTACCCTGGTCAACGAATACCGGGGGCTTTACCCGGTCTATCACATTGACTTATACCGCCTGGCCGATGCCGCTGAAACGGCCACCTTTGGTTTGGAAGATTACATGTACGGCTCCGGTATTACCATGATCGAGTGGGCTAACCGGGCCAAAAACTTGCTGCCCAGCGAGTACCTGACGGTCGAACTTTATCACCTGGAAGAAACCAAGCGGCGAGTCGTGCTGCGCCCGCACAGCCAACGCTTTCTGGCGCTGCTGGAAACCTTCAAGCAGGCAACCTTTGCCCAGCAGCGGTAAACTGTGATCATTTTGCCTTATTTTGCCCAAAAGTCCAATAGGTAAAAAGCCCTGTAGCAGAAAAAGGAGCGAAGATGCGAAGATGCGAGTTATCAAACCATAAATCTCACCCTGCTATTCACCATTCGTCATTCGCTATTCGCTATTCGCTGCCCCGCTATGATTTTAGCCATTGATACCGCCACCCAATATGCCAGCCTGGCGCTTTATAACCAGAACGGCGTTCTGGCCGAGGAAAGCTGGTTTGCCGACCGCAACCATACCGTGGAGGTCATGCCCCGGCTGACCCGCATGCTCAAACTGGCTAACCTGAAGGTGGCCGACCTGACGGCTCTGGCGGTTTCGCTGGGGCCTGGCTCGTTTACCGGGGTGCGGATTGGCCTCGCGGTGGCCAAGGGTCTGGCCTTGCCCTACAAGTTGCCGGTCATCGGCGTCTCCACCCTCGAAATAGCCGCCTACCCGCTGCGGTCCAGCACGCTGCCGGTTTGGGCTATTGTTCAGGCCGGACGGGGGCGGATTATTGCCGCTTGTTATGGCCAGAGTGAGCAGGAATGGCAGCTCCTAATCGAGCCGCATCTGACCACCTTTGAAGATTTGGCCCATCAGATCAACAAGCCAGCCCTCTGCACCGGCGAGATTGACGCCCAGGCCGCCCATCTTTTGCAGCGCGGCTCCGACCAAAAAGCGGCGCTGGACTCCCCGGCCGCCCGCTTACGCCGCGCCAGCTACCTGGCCGAGATTGCCGCCCAGCGCCTGGAAGCCGGCGATCAAGATGACCCCGACGCCCTGACCCCTATTTACGTCTCTTCTCCCTGAGCCGCCACCCGTGAGCCAGCCAGCTTTGCCCTTTGTCGTCGAACCCATGACCCTGGCCGACATCCCGGCTGTCGTCGCCATTGAGCGGGCCTCTTACTCGATGACCTGGCCCACCCGCGCTTTTGACTACGAACTTCGCCACAACACCCTGGCCCACTACTATGTCCTGCGCACCACCCTCGCCCATCCTCCAACTGATACCTCATCGTCAACAGTTCTACCCGAAACTCTCAGCGGTCAGCGGTCGGCGGTCGGCGGTCAATCTCCCAGCCTCATTGGTCTGGCCGGTTTCTGGCTTATGGCCGATGAAGCCCACATCAGCACCATCGCCGTCCACCCCGATTGGCGCGGTTTGGGCCTGGGCGAATGGCTGCTGCTGTCTCTGCTCCAAGCGGGCCAGGCCCTCGGTGCGGAAACGGCCACGCTGGAGGTGCGTCCCTCCAACGAGCCGGCCCTGGCCCTGTATCAGAAGTACCAGTTTGAGGAAGTGGGCCGCCGGCCCCGCTACTACAGCGACAACGACGAAGATGCTCTCATTTTTACCACACCGTCCCTGGTTTCGCCGGATTATCAGGCAATGCTTGCCCAACGAAAGATTGCACTTTTTGAGCGCTTGCTTAAAATTGAAGGGAACAAACCTGAATAGTCTCCATAACCTTAACCCAATCCATTCATTAACCACCTGGAGGACAGCATGGCCGAATTTATCGAATTCACCAACAATTATCAGGATCGAAGCACGGAACGAGGGTTTCAGTGGGAGTTTTACTGCCAGCGCTGCAACAACGGTTATCGTTCGGCGTTTCAAGCGTCAGCTACCGGCTTGATCTCGGAGGCGCTCGACGTTGCCAGCGGGCTATTCGGCGGGATTATGGGCAATATTGCCAGCGTCGGCGACCGGGTTCACTCCGCGGCCTGGGAGCGCGCCCACGATCATGCCTTTACCGAGGCCGCCGGTGAGGTGCGCGGCTTTTTTATTCAGTGCCCCAACTGTAACGAGTGGGTCTGCCGCAAGCGCTGCTGGAACGAGAGCCGGGGCTTGTGTCTCGACTGCGCCCCCAGCGCCAGTGTCGTCGCCGCGCAAGCCCAGGCCACTGCTATCGCTGATCAGGCCCGGCAGCAGGTCTCGGAGCGAGCTTACGACGTCGGCGAGTTTACCCAGGGCGATGACCGGCGGGCCGGCTGCCCCAAGTGTGGGACATCGCTCGAGGCCGGGGCCAAATTCTGCCCCGAATGTGGCACGGCCATTAAGGCCAATAAATTTTGCAGCCAGTGCGGCAGCGAATTAGCCGCCAACGCCAAATTCTGTGCCGAGTGCGGAGCGAAACAGTAGGCATGTCCAACAAATTTACCGAATTTCAGGACCAAGTTGAAGCTATCAAGGCCCGCTGCGGCGCCGGTGAAATCAGCGAAGCCGAGCGCGACGCCGCCCTGCGCCAGATGCGCCTGGAAGATAAACAGTGGGGTGACGTGTGGATGCTCAGTCCTCACGGTGAGTGGTTCCGCAAAGCCAAAGGCAGCGATAACTGGGTGCGGGACTATCCGCTGGAGTTGGTTGATCCTGCCAGCCTACCCCCCCTGCCGCTCATGGATTTGTCCCAGATTGCTCGCGTTGTACACGACTGTACCCGCTGCGCGCTGCATCAGGGCCGCACGCGGGCCGTACCCGGCGAGGGACCGGCCAACGCCCAGATTATGTTCATTGGCGAAGGGCCGGGTTTTAACGAAGACAAACAGGGCCGGCCTTTTGTCGGCGCGGCGGGTAAATTTTTAGAGGAACTGCTGCACGGGATCGGTTTCAAACGGGAGGATGTTTTTATCGCCAACGTGGTCAAGTGCCGCCCGCCCAACAACCGTGACCCCGAACCCGACGAACTGGCCGCCTGCAAGGATTACCTCGACCGGCAGGTCGCGCTGATTGACCCCAAAGTGATCGTCACCCTGGGGCGATTCTCCATGTATCGCTACTTTCCCGGCGCGTCCATTACCAAAATCCACGGCCAGGCCCAGCGCGTCGGCAATCGGCTGGTTGTGCCGATGTTTCACCCGGCGGCAGCCCTGCACCAGCCCAAATGGCGGCCGCTCCTGGTCGAAGATTTTCAGAAGCTGCCTCAATATATTGAGGAGGCGAGGGCTTTTAGCCAAGAGGTAGACCCGTCCAGCGCCACCCAGTTAAACCTTTTTTAGTAACTACTTGGGTGGTCCTAAAAGAGGCTGGTTTTGGGCCGGGATTGGGAGATTAGGAGATTTTTTACAACTTGTCTTATCCCCAAATCCCCAAATCCCGGCGAAATTCTTTATTTGTGACCCAAAGGCTGAACCGTTACCTCTTTTAAGTGGATTGACCTATGGCCGACCCATCAAGCCCAGTTCCATCGTCCAGCGCCAACCAGGTGCTGCTGGCCGTGCGCCTCGGCTGGCTGACCGTGGAGAGCTTTGGCCGCCTGCGGCGCTACGCCCGCTCCGGTTACCCCTTGACCGGCGCGCCCGGCGACGCCAACCGCCGTTTTGGCTTCAGCGACCGCTCCCTGACCGAGCAGGAGGAGCTTTTTTTTGCCGTAGACCAACTCCACCGCACCGCCGCCCGGCTCAAAGCCGACCTGCCGCCCTGCCCCCTCCCGGCCCAGGATAAACTGGCCCAACTGCTGGCCGGCCAGCCCGAACTCAACGCCGGCCAGCCCGAACTCAACGCCTGCCAGGGCGCCCTGGACGATTGGAGCCGGCAGGTCTGGACGACCCTCAGCACTGAGGACGAAAAGGTGGGACGCGGCTTCACCTACGGCGGTAGCCTGGCCGATACCTACTGGCACGCCGACATTTTGGAACCGGACCACTTAGCCGAGTTGCTCCGCCCGCAGCGCCTGGAATACCTGGCTGCCCGCTTTGACAGTATTGCCGAATACCTTCCGCCGGACGTGGCCCCGGTGCTGCATTACACCCTGCACAAGTTCCGCGACCAGGGACAACTGGCCCGGCTGGACGCGGAGGGTAAAAGGCGTGCCTTCAACCGCCTCGAGTCCCAGGCCAAGGTCTGGCACGACCTGTTGTTCGGTAGCCGCAGCGCCGACAGCTATCTGCTCACGCCGGATCGCCGCTGGCTGACGCTGGGCGCGCTGGGGATCACCCTGGTTTTGGTGCTGGCGGCCATGCTGGGGGTATGGTCATTCGCCCTGACGATGTCCAACGCCGGGCGAGTCGTTACCGCCCAGATGACCGGCCTGCCGCAAGAGATTGGTCCGGCCCAGAGCGCCATTATCGGCGATGTGCTGGACTGGCAGAAATGGTCCACCCTGCTGGCCACTCTCTCTTCCATTGTCGTGCTGCTGGCCGGGCTGGTCAGCAACGTCTCCGGTTGGATTCTGGCTGTTTACCGGCGGCTGAAAGAATGGCTCAAGCTCCAGTTCATCACCTACCGGACCTATCGCGGCTAAATTCGTTTTGGCTCAACACCATTAGTGAAAAAGATGCCATTTCGAGCGATTCGCTACGCGGGAGCGAGAAATCCCTACGGAGTCACTCTATTGGACTTTAATTAAATAATTGACATATCCCACGCTCGGCCTGGATTGACAAATCCAGACCAACAAACGGGGATTTGTCAATCCCCTCGGAGCATTTATATGTCAAATAATTTGTTAAGTTCCAATAGACCAGATTCGGGGGATTCCTCGCATCGTACCCTTGTGGTATTCCGCTCCGCTCCTCTCGGAATGACCTGAGAAGCCCATCTTTTTTTGCTAATAAATCCTCTTGCCCTCTCAACGGTTTTTGACAATTACTGGCAGATAGACCGACTCATCCGGGCCGTTATTCGGCGGAAGTAACGCGACCGAAGCAGTGGCTACAGCGGTAACAGCCAGCCCCTCCGGCGGCGTGCCGGTAACGATAACCGTGTTAACCAGCGGGCCGGGCAGGTTGGCAGCAATGACATTATAGGTCAACGTGCCGGTGGCGGCTTGGTTCGGAGCGAGTGTTGTTTGGCTGAGGCTGACCTGGCCCAGCTTGTCGTCGCCGGCACTGACTGTGGTCAATGTGATATTGCCGCTGTTAGTGATGCGGTAGGTGTAGGTAATAGTCTGGCCCACTTTAGCCGTATCGAGACTGGCCGTTTTGCTGACAGTAATAGCCGGTGTAGTGACCAGAGCAACAGACACCTCATCCGTGGCGGTGACAACCGATTCTACGGAGGGTGTGCCGGTCACAATGACCGTATTGGTGAGCGGGCCGGGCAGGTCGGCTTCGGCGACGGTGTAGGTCAAGAGGCCGGACGTACTCTGGTTGGGAGCCAATACGGTTTGAGTGAGGGTAACTTGGCCCAACTTGTCGTCGGTGGCAGTGAGGCCGGTCAAGGTGACGTTGCCGGTGTTGGTCATGTGGTAGGTGTAGGTGATGGCCTCGCCAATGTTGGCGCTGCTGGCATCGGCTGACTTGACGATAGTTAGGGCTGGATGGGCTACAATGACTGCCGCTGTTCCTGTGGCCGGGATGTTCACCTCCGCGCTGGTGGCAGCGGCGATATTGGTAATAACCGTACCTCCTGCCAGGCCGCTGTTGACCGTAACCGGGAAAGTAACGGTGATGCGCTGCCCGACACTGACGATAGGGCTGGCCATAATCGCAGGCGGCAGTCCGATTAGACCGGCTCCCGGCGGGTCAAGGGTGACGGGTCCGGCAAAAGTGAGGCCAGCCGGCAGCGTGTCAGAGATGAGAACGTTGGTGGCGCTGGCCGTACCGCTATTGTCAACGCTGAGGGTGAATGTGACGCGCTGACCGGGTGCAGCGATGATGGGTGTGACTGCCTTGGTTAGAGTTAAAGCTGGGATGGCGGCATTGATTTCGGCAACGAAGACGTCAGAGGAACCTCCGGAAATTGTCCCTTGAATTGCATTTTGCATAGGAAAGTTAGTTGAACCAGTATGTCCAATAATATAGGCACTGCCTGCATTATCTACAGCAATACTAATACCAGCTTCAGCCCCACTACCACCCAAATAGGTAGAGAACCCATAAGTATAGATGCCACTCGTACCAATTATTTGGGTAATAAAAGCGTCGGTCGAGCCCCCGTAACAAGAGGGAAAGCTCATACACATATTTTGAATTACATTTCGTAGAGGAAAGTTGGTTGAATTAGTTTGCCCCACAATATAGGCATTGCTTGTGTTATCTACAGCAACCCCAAATCCCGCATCAGTACCATTACCACCCAAATAAGTGGAGTAAGCATATGTATAAACTCCACCGGCACTTATAATTTTGGTTATAAAAATATCGGCAAGAGTTGAGTTGTCCGTATTTGCATTATCCTGAAGTTGATTGAATGTAGGGAAATTGTTCGATCGAGTGTCTCCTATAATATACGCATTGCCTATACTGTCTATAGCTAGATCGTAGCCGGCGTCGTAATCAGAACCGCCCAGGTAGGTAGAATAACCATAGGTGTAAACCCCGCTAACACTAATAAGCTTAGTTACAAAAGCATCCCTACCAGGTTGATTACCCTGAGGTGCATTAAGGGTAGGGAAGTTGGTCGAGTCAGTTAACCCGGCAATATATATACTGCCCAGGTTATCCACAACTATGGCCTCACTCTCATCAAAATTGTTACCTCCCAGGTAGCTAGAATAGCCATAGGTGTAAACCCCATTGGCACTAATAATCTTGGTCACAAAGGCATCATTTCCACCCTGGAAACTCTGTATCCCGTCTCGGAGGGGAAAATTGGCTCCCGCCGTTCCCGTAACAAAGATATTACCTGTATCATCTACGGCAATGCCATAACCAGTATCACTGCCACTGCCTCCCAGGTAGGTAGAAAAACCCAGAGTATAAACTCCACTGGTACTAATAATTTTGGTAACAAAAACATCGGTGTCACCAAGACGAGTGCAACTTGCACAGGTGTTTTGTAGGGCATAGCGTATAGGAAAATCTGTTACGGAACCTGTATACCCTGTGAGGTAAATGTTGCCTGTACTATCTACAAATATGTCATTACTATTATCCTCCCCATTACCTCCCAGGTAGGTAGAATAGCCATAGGTGTAAACTCCGTTGGCCTTAATAATCTTTGTAATAAAAACGTCGGGGTCAGGTTGATCTTCTTGAAGGGGTTGTTGCACAGGAAAATTTGTAGAAGCTGTCTGTCCTGTAACAAAGATATTACCAAAAGCATCTAAGGTAATGCCCAGGCCATTATCATAATCACCACCCCCTAAGTAAGAACTATAGACCAATTCCGGATCAATAATGAGGGGCAGAGTAGGATCATAAGCAGTAACTTGGAAAGAAACCAGAGGATTTTGGATTTTAGATTTTGGATTTTGGATTGATGAACCCGTTTCATCAAGAAGCAAATAATGCCCCTCAATCTCCCGCCGGACGCTATTGACCTCCTGATAAATCAACAGCGGCGCTTCGACCAACTCCCCGGCAGCAGTCTGAATCACCAGCGCCCCATCCTCCCGTACCGAAAGACTCTCCGCGCCCTCATAGCGCAGGCGAATCTGGCGGGGGTCCGCACCGGGCGCGACGATAAATTCGCTCTTGAGCTGCCCCTCAGTGCCGCGATAGACCAGGTCAATACCGGGATAGAGGTCACGGTAAACGATGCCTGCGTAGGTCGGCAGGTTGCTCTGCCACTGGGCCGGGTCGTTGCCCAGGAAAAAGTTGGCTCCACCGGGCAGGGGGTTCAAACCTTCAACCGCGGGGGTAGGATTGGCCCCGTCGAAGGTGAGACGAACTACGGATTTTGGACTGCCCTTTCGGGCGTGGATTTCAGAGTTACGATTAAAGAAAGGGGTAGAGGTCGCCTTTTCTCGCCCCTGCCCCCCTGCTCCTCCGCTCCTCTGCTCCGTGACCGGGGTAGGCAGCGAAAAAACAATTTCCTGCGGGCTAAAGAACAGGCTTCCGCCAAGGCTGTGGACATGGAATTTGACCGATGGGTCGGTTTGGCCGTGATTGGGAATGAAACGCAAAGGAAGTTGCGCCAAGCTGGTCTGAGCCAAACCTGACTCAAGCATCGCCGGGGCTTGGCCAATGAGGTGATAAACATTTCTTGGTTGTATGAGAGGCTGAAGAGGAGGATTTATTAAGCCGGGGTCAGGGTCAGCGGCTTGGGCAATTAGGATGGGGCCAAGTATTCCTAAGAGAGCCAGGGTCAGGCCCATGATCCAGGCCAGGAGTGCGCGTTTCAGGTTCATTCGAGTTCCCTTTCTGGTACTGGTCGCCGAAAAAATCCCCCTGTTATTGTAACACATGCCCGTTTGAAATTTGTTTGCGCTTACGGCAAATCTGAATAAGATAGAAACGATTTACGATTTTGGATTGGAATTCCCCTCTTCCAATCCTCCAGCCTTCCAATCTTCCATACAAAGGAGACATACCTTATGAAAATCATCCTCCTCGGCGGGGCCGGGATTATCGGCAAGGTGATTGCCCGCGATTTGGCCCTGACCGGCGACGTAGCCGAAATCGTTGTGGCCGATTTGAATGAGGCCGGGGCGCAGGCGACGGTAGACAAAGCTGCGCCGGGCGACAGCCGCTTTAAGGCCGCTCCCATTGACGTGACCGACCGGGCGGCGCTGGTCAAACTTTTAGCCGGGGCGGATTGCGTCATCAACAGCGTGCAGTACTACTTCAACCTCGACGTGATGCGGGCCTGCCTGGAAGCGGGCTGCCATTACCTGGATTTGGGTGGGCTGTTCCACACCACCCGCAAGCAGTTGGAGCTGAACGAGGATTTTCAGGCCAAAGGCTTGACCGCCATCCTCGGCCTCGGCTCCTGCCCCGGCATCGCCAACGTCCAGCCGGCCCTGGTCGCGGAGCGCTTCGACACCATCCGTTCCATCAAAATCTACAACGGCGCGACGACCGACTCGCGCGACAGCCTGGCCTGGCCCTATTCGCTGGCGACCATCCTGGACGAGATGACCGAGCGGCCGGTGGTCTTCCGCAACGGCGAGTTTATCGAAAAAGAGCCGCTGTCCGAAGAAGAAGTCTTCGATTTTCGCGCCCCTATCGGCCACCGTATCACCCACCTGACCCTGCACTCGGAGGCGGCAACGCTGCCCCTGAGCTACGCCGACAAAGGGGTGCAGGAATGTTTCTTCAAAATCAACTTTTTTGGCTACAGTGAGAAGGCGTTCCGGCGCTTGCAGCAGTTGACCCAGCTCGGCTTGGGCGATAAACAGCCGGTTTGGGTCAAGGCCCAACTGCCCGGCGGCGAGCGGGTCGAGGTTCAGGTCCGTCCCCGTGACATGCTGGGCGAAGTCCTGCTGCGCAGCGAGGCCACCCAACGCGGCGAGAATCCCGGCTTCAAGGACATTGCGACGGTCGTCGAGGGGACAAAGAACGGCCGGCCGCTGACCATTCGCGTGGATACGACCGCCTGGCCGCACGAAGCTTACGGCGTCAGCGGCGGGACGCTGGTGGTGGGCGTGCCGCCGGCGGTGGTCGCCCGCTGGCTGGCAGCCGGGGAGGTCTCTGTCAAGGGGGTCTGCCCGCCCGAAACCAGTGTTGATCCGCTGGGCTTTTTCAAAGCCTTAGCAGAACGGCGAATTCATACGGATGTGACGGTCACTGAACAAGTAGTGTAGAAGGCCATAGATTAACTCTCGTTCCCAAACCTTGTTCTGCCACTAGGGGGCCTTCGGCTCAGCGAAGTCGAAGGATCAGTTTGGGAACGAGAGCAAAGTTGTACAAGACTCACGCATGTCATTCTGAGCGGAGCGAAGAATCTCTCAAAACTCCGTTTGCAGGCATAGGTTTTAGGGATTTTTCGCTCCTTCGTCGCTCAAAATGACATGAATTGCGTAAGTCCTTGTAGTAGCGACTTCAGTCGCTTAAGGCTGAGCGCACGGCCAAATAATCGGTGTAGCCGCCCAGATATTCAGCCAGCGTGCCCCGGCCTGGCTCTAATTCGACCAGGCGATCTACAACCTTATCCAAAAAGTAACGGTCGTGCGAGATAACCAGAACGGTTCCCTTAAATTCATCCAGTGCTTGTTCTAACACTTCCGCGGATTGGATATCAAGATTGTTCGTCGGCTCGTCTAGCAGTAGAAAATTGGGCTGCTGCAACATCAACAGGGCGATTTGCAGCCGGCTGCGTTCCCCCCCACTCAGACTGCCCACCGTTTGCCGCTTGACTTGTTCATAGGAAAAGAGAAATTTACCCAGGAAAGCTACCGCTTCATCTTCGTACATCGGCTTGGTCTTTCGTACAGTTTCCAGGAGTGTTTCCTGGTGCGCTAAATTCTGATGCTCCTGGGTGTAAACACCCATTTTGACGCCGGGTCCGATTTTAATAACGCCAGCAGTGGGCAGGTCCGCGCCGGTAATGCAGCGAAACAGCACACTCTTGCCGGCCCCATTGGGTCCGATTAAACCGACCCGTTCCCCGTGCCACACCAGCAAATCAACCCCGGCCAAAATCAAGGCCTCATCAAAAGCTTTAACCAGGTCCACAATCTCCAACACTTTGTCCGACCCGCGCCAGCCATTCAATTGTAAGGCCATACTTTTCTGTTCTGCGGGTTTATCCACCCGCTCCATTCGTTCAAGCTGGCGCCGTTTGTTACGAGCCTGCTTGATGTGACGCTCATTCACCACCAGGCTGGCCCACAGTTCAAAGCGAGCAATCGCTGCTTCCAGGCGGGCAACTTCCTTTTGCTGGGCGGCGTACATTTGAGCTTGGCGCAGCCGGCGTAGTTCCTTCTCGGTGATATAGGCGGAATAGTTGCCATTGTAAAAATTCAATTTGCCCCCGGCTAACTCCACCATGCTGTCGGCAATTTCGTCGAGTAGATAGCGGTCATGGGAAACGATGACGACTGCACCGGGATAGCTGCGAATAAACTTTTCCAGGTGAGCTTTCCCGGCCAGATCAAGGTGATTATCCGGCTCATCCAGCAGCAGCGCCGCCGGTTGGTTGACGGCCAGCTTGGCCAGGGCCAGCAGCTTTTTCTGGCCTCCGCTCAAAACAGCAGTGGATAGAGTAAAATCCTTGTCGTTAAAGCCCAGGCGTCGCAGCATCGCCTTGACTGTATTTTCATACTTCAAGCCCCCCGCCTCCTCGTAGGCCGCTAAAAGGCGGCTTTGCCGCTCCAGAGTCTGGGTTAGAACCGGCTCATTTTCGTACACCGCAGGGGTGCTCAAAGCGATCTCGATATGCTGCAATTCAACTTCAATCGCCGCCAGTTGAGGTGAAGCAGTCAGAGCCTCAGCCAGAACCGTGTGGCCCGCAGCAAAAGTGATGTCTTGGGGCAAATAGCCGACTGTAACTCCTTTGGCTGTGATGACCAAACCATTATCTGGAGTCAACCGTCCTCCCAGGAGCTGCAAAATTGTACTCTTGCCCGTCCCATTAGGACCGACCAGGCCAATTTTGGCCTTCTCTTCAATGGCCCAGGATAGGTTCTCCAAACCCGGTCCGCCGGGATAACTGAAGGTAATATTGTCCAAACGTAATGCAATCATGGGTTCCTCCATCCGTTAGGCCGGAGAGCCATCAACCCCAAGCTTGACTCCCCAGAATTCGTTAGAAATAAAAAACCGTGAACACGTTTATGTGTCCACGGCGGATAAAAAAATCGTGGACACACAGCGCGTCCACGATTTCAAGTTTACATAATAACTAAGGCCGGACGCACTATGGCAAGGCGTCCTCGAGAGTAGAAGTCTGAATGCTTCGGTTGATAACGGCGTTGAGGGCCGGATTGAGATAGATCATAGCACCCATTATAAACAAAGGTAGTTAGATGTCAATCTATATTCACAGAATTGCCCCCTTTTTTTCTTTACAGTACACTGCGCGACGATGATAACCACTTCCAGCGAAAGCCCAACTCAAATCACAGCCAAGAATCCACAGGATGAACTTCTCTCGGCCCTGCAACTGTGGGGATTGGTCTTATTGACCCTGCACCTGGCCGCCCCCAAACTACCGGAGGAAAGCGCCTGGAGCCTCTGGCCTTTCACCTTTTTACCCCCCTGGCTGGGCTGGCTGCTGGCTTTGCTGGCCGGGGCGCTGGTTATTCCGGCTGTGAATCAACTTGTCCTGGCAGGATTACGATTTACGATTTATGTCTCACGCTTCACGCTTCACGTTCCACGCTCTACGCTCTACACTCTCATCTCCCTCCTCGCCGGCCTGCTCTTCTGGCTGGCCCGGCTGCGCCACCTGCGCTGGGGCGACTCCTATCTGCTGACCCAGGCTTTGTCCACCCCGGATTTGGAACTGCGGGTGGTTTATAACTGGCAGGCGCCGTTCACCGTCTTTTTGCACCAGCGCCTGTGGCAGTTTGTGGCCGACCCGCTGCTGGGCTGGCCGGTCGAAGCCGTTTACGCCACGACCAGCATCCTCTGCGGCATGATTTTTGTTTACCTGCTGCTAACATGGACGTCCCAGTTGGGACGCACTCCGCTGGAAAGCGCCGTCCTGGCCGGGCTGGTGTTAACCACCGGCTCGATGCAGCTCTTTTTTGGCTACGTTGAAAATTACACCGTCATCTCGCTGGGGCTGCTCGTGACCCTGTTTTTGGCCTGGCGGGTGCTGCGGGGCGAGATTCAGCCCATCTGGCCGGTCCTGGCCCTCTCGCTGACCAACGCCTTTCACCCTTCTACGGTTTTTCTGTGGCCCGGCATGTTACTGTTGAGCTGGCTGTGCTGGCAGCGAAGGCGGGTGCCGGTAGCTACTGCGCTGTGGCAGACGGTGCTGCCGCCGCTGGTAGTGGGAGCAACCGTTCTGGCCCTGATGGAGAGCGGCGGCCATGGCCTGGCCGCGCTGCTGGGGCAGGACCGGCCCGGCGGTGGCGACGGGGTCTGGTTTGTGCCCCTGTTTGAGATTGACCCGCAGTGGCAAAAGTACCAGCCTTACACCATGTTTTCGGCGGCCCACCTGCTGGATTGGCTCAATGTCCATCTTTTAATCTCCCCGTTTGGCCTGCCCTTGCTGGCGATGACCCTGACCGCCGTTTACCGGTTCCGGCTGACCCTGTTCGATCAGGCCGCCGACCGGGATTACGGCTATTTCCTGGCGCTCACCGCCGCCATGTACGTCCTGCTAACCTGGCTGTGGAACCCGGACTACGGTGGGCGCAAGGATTGGGATTTGTTCGCTCCTTCGGCCTTTGTTTATACCCTTCTGGCCGGCTATCTCCTGGTCCGGGTCATGCGTGATCAAGAGAAACTGAGCCAGACCGGCCTGTTTGTCATCGCCGTGTCTCTCCTGCATACCGCCGCCTGGATTTTTACCAACACGCACCTTTTGCCCAGAGAGTAGACAGTCGTCAGTAATCAGTGGTCAGTAATCAGAATTATCTGGTTACTGGCTACTGATTACTGGTTACTGCCCCCTTTCCTTAACGTAGGATAAATGGGCAATTGACTTCTGCCCCAGGCTGCCTGTAGAATCGGTTTTAGAGATGTGCGCTGGAACCGTACCCCATGCAAGACACCGATTTACAGGACCTCCAAAAAGATACTTTTGTCGTCGTCGTTGTCCTGGTGGCGGCGCTGGCGGTGGTTTTGTTCTACGTCATGCTGCTGGCGCAGTCGTTTGCTGCCCCCGTTGATTTGGCCGCCTATCGCCTGTGGTGGCTGCCCTCTACGCTGACCGGCCTTGTTTGTCTTCTCAGCGTTAAATTATACAAGGATAACCATTTTCGCCCGGCCACGTATGTTTTTATCTGGGGCTTGATCTTGGTGGTCTTGTCTTTCATGCTCTGGCCCAACTCCGAATTTGACCATCAGCAGGTTTATCTGTTACTGCTCATCGTAGCCATGGCCGGACTGCTGATTAGCCCCCAGGCAGCCGCTCAGACGGCAGCATTTGCGGTCATCGTCACCCTGCTGGCCGTAATTTACCTGAACGGCTTTGCCTGGCCGGCCCTTCGCCCGCTGGTGGTCCCCCTGTTAATGACTTGTGGCATGGCTGTTGTCAGTTGGGTCAGTTCCGACCACTTGACTACAACGATGGGTTGGGCTTTGCACAGCCAGGAACGGGCGCATCAACGCAGCCAGGAGCTGTTTCAGAGCGAGCAGGAACTAAAAAAAGCCTACCAACTGTTGGAAACCGCCAATATCCGGCTCAGAGCGGCCGAGGCTGCTGCCGTGGAAGCGAACGAGCTTAAAACGCGCTTTATCACCAATCTCAGCCACGAATTGCGCACCCCTCTGAACGCGATCATCAACTTCTCTTATATTCTCTCCAAGAGCCATTATGGTGCAGTTACACCGGAACAGGCCGACTATCTGACGCGCATCCACAACTCCGGCGAGTTGCTGCTGCAAATTGTCAACGACTTGCTGGACCTGGCCAAAATCGAAGCCGGGCAGATGGATATTTTTAGAGAGCGGGTTGACTTGGCAGCCGTGAGCCAAAGTATCATGAGTACCATCTCCGGGCTGCTCACCGATAAGCCGGTTGAACTGCGCCAGGAGATTGCGCCGGCGCTGCCTCCCGTCAGCGGTGATGAGACCCGCCTGCGGCAGGTGCTGCTGAACCTTTTAGGCAACGCCGCCAAGTACACCGACCAGGGCAGCATCACCTTGCGGGCGGTGCAAAACGGCGGTAACATGGTCAAAGTGAGCGTTATTGATACCGGTATCGGCATTCGCCCGGAAGACTTTGGGCGCATCTTTGAAGAGTTTCAGCAAACCGAAGAAGCCTTTGCTTTACGCAAAGTTGGCACAGGCTTGGGCCTGCCCATTAGTAAAAAATTCGTAGAGTTGCACGGTGGCAAATTGTGGGTCGAAAGCGAATCGGGCCGCGGCTCCGCCTTCCACTTTACCCTGCCGGTCGCCGCTGACGCCCCTGCCCCGCCTGCCCTCGCCCAAGCGGCCGGTGAAAAGTTAATTGAAAGTAAGGTAGCAATTGAATGAGCACTGATTTAAAAGACGCAACCATTATTGTGGTCGAGGATGACCCCAATTCTTATCTGGCCACGCTGGACTTACTCCAGATGGAGGGTGCAACCTCGGTCCACTGCTGCAGCTCCGGCAACAGCGCGGTCGCCCTGGCCGAGACTTTACCTCACGTTGACCTGTTTTTAATAGATATTTATATGCCGGGGGAAACGGGTTATGATATCATCAAACGGATTCGCAACCATCCTACTCTGGCCTTCAGCAAAGTGGTTGCCCTGACTGCCAGCGTGATGTACGACGATATTAAACGGGTCAAGCAAGCCGGCTTTGACAGTTTTATCGGCAAGCCGGTCCGCCCAACTCGATTTGCCAACCAGGTTCGCCAGATTTTGGCCGGCGAAAGCTTGTGGGAGTGGCGTTAGGACTGTTCCCACGTTCCCTTTACCCCCTTTTAACCGTTGCAATAAACTGGAAGCATGGAAGGCTGGTTAAGACCGTACTCAACCTTCCAGGCTTCCCGCCTTTCCGCCCTCTTACTGAGTTTGCCGGTTAAAAAATGGCAGGTTGAGACAACGCTCCCCGACGCTCCCTCTCCCCTTGCCTTTTGGTTAAAGAAGATTAAAATGGAGGCGCAGCAAACCTGTTGCCTTTTCGTCTTCTCTACGCCTCGACCCCGACCTTCCATTTGTCCTTGCTATTCAGCAAAAACAAAGATTTACCTCGGCAATTTCTTCAGAGACCGGCAGATGCAAGAAAAGAGACCCTTTCATACGACGACTGCGGCTGAATTTAGAGATCTGGCCGAAACTGCCCGTGCGGCGGGTCGTTTGTCTGAACTCATTGCCGCCATTGCTGACCGCCTGGAACGCTACCGCGTGGCCCTGCAATCCCATCAAGCCGCTCGCGATTTTCAAGGCATCCAGGAAACCAAGAAGTTGATCGCCAATCTGGAAAACAAATTGCAGATTGCCAGCCAACTGCAAGAGGCAGATGGCCTCCCCGACGAGGAAAAGCCAGCTTAACAAACTTCAGGCAGGAGCCGGGGCAGCATGTCCAGAGCTAAAGGTTTCTTTCACTCTCGCCCGTGGCGCCGGGTTAAACGTGATACCGCCGTCTTTGCCCATCATTTCCCCTGGCTGACCGCGCTTGGCCTGCTCCTGACCATTCTGGGGACTGCCTACATTTTTCAGGCCAGTTACAATCAAGTTAAGCCGGGAGGTGAAGGCTATGAGCACCTGACCTACATCAAAGCCGTTTATGCTGTCCTCAATATGACTTTCTTTCAACTCACCTACGCCGATATGCCACCCGGTGGTGAGCTGGATATTTTTGCGGTAGTTGTGCCTCCGGTGGGTCTGGCCCTCTTCACTTTTTTGGGCCTCAAGGTTATTCGTTTCATTCGCATTGCCTTTGTCCGGACCGAACGGGGCCAGGATTGGCAGGAAGCCGTCGTCGAGTCGACCGTTAAAGATCACATCATCATTTGTGGTCTGGGGCGGGTGGGCTACCGGGTGGCCAGGGAGCTTCTGCTGGGGTATGACCAGGCCCTGGTCGGCATTGAAGAAACTCCCTCTCCTCTGGTGGCGGAGCTGCTGGCGCAAGACCTGCCGGTGATCATGGGTGATGCCGAAAGCGAGGAGGTGCTGAAAAAGGCCGGCGTCGAGCGGGCCAAAACCGTAGTGGTCTGCACCAACAAAGAATTTGTCAATTTAGGGATTGCCTTCCGGGTGCGTGAGCTAAACCAGCGTGCTCGGATCATCCTGCGCTTATTTGAGGATGAACTGGTCGAGGACATCAAAACCAGTTTTAAGGTAGACGTAATTATCAGCCGCTCGGCGGTGGCGGCGCTCTCTTTTACCTATGCGGCCATTGGCAGCGAAATTATCGAAACATTTGGACTGGGGGAGCGGACATACGTCCTGGCCAGGGTTTCCATCGGCTTTCACTCCCCCCTCCTGGACTGCACCATTGCCGAAGTTGCCGAAGCTCAAGATGTCACCGTAGTTTGCTACAACTGCGGCCGCACTTTAACTATTGAACCCGACCCGGCCACTATTCTTCAGGCTGGCGATAACCTGTTTATTTTTACCACGATTGATCGCTTAATGCCGTTCGTCGAGTATGGACTTTCTCCAGGCAGTCCACTCCCTCCGATTGAAAGCCCGATTTTGGTCTGCGGGCTGGGACATACCGGCTACCGGGTGGTGACGAATTTGCTGGATTTGGGGCGGCGGGTCACGGCTCTGGATTTTGAGCCGTCACGGCTAACGGGGCGGCTGGCCGAATTGAACGTGCCGCTCAAGTATGGCGATTTGCGCTGGAAATCCACTTTACTGGAAGCCGGCATCGAGCAGGCAGCGGCCATTGTCGTCTGCACCGAGGATGATATGCTGAATCTGCAAATTGCCCTGGCTGCTCGCGCCCTAAAGCCGGCGCTGCGGGTCATCACCCGTATTTTCGATGACAGATTGGGCGAGCAGTTGCGCCAAACCTTTCAGATTGATGCGGTTTTCAGCACCTCGGCCCTGGCCACGCCTGATTTTGTCTCCGCCGCCCTCAACCGCATGAATGTGCGCACGGTCGCGATTGCGGGGATTGAGCAGGTTATTGTGCGGCTGCAGGTCGCTCTTTCAGCTTTATCCGACCTGCCTTTGGCCGATTTACAGGCGGAAGAGGATCTGACCATACTCTTGCATGCCCGCGGCGCCCAGGTCAATATTCCCCCAGTCCAGACCACCCGCCTGCGCGTTGGCGATGAAATTGTGGTGCTGGTCGCGCCGCACAAACTCGACGAGTTAAACCGCCGCAACAAAACCCGGCACGAGTTGAAAGCCGAGGAGTATCAATAGATGAAAATGAAGCAACGTTGTAGGACAAGCTGTTAGCTTGTCCCGACCCTGGACAAACTGTCAGTTTGTCCTACCTTTATTTCAAAAGGAGAAGAAAAATGCGTTTGGGTAAAGATTTGCTGGATAAACCTATTTACAGTATCACCGATGGCCGCTTTGTTGGCAAAGTCAAAGATCTTTATCTGGATAGCAGTCTGGAGCGGATCATTGGCCTTTACCTGGGCAGCGAGGGGATTTTCAGCCGCAAGGATTTGCTGGTCAACCGGGACCGCATCACCTTGTTTGGCCTAGACGCCGTTCTGGCTGCTGACTCGGATGTCGTTCTCGACATCACCCAGGTACCTGACATAGAAAGTTGGGTGCGGCGCCAGGATTTGGCGGGGCGTGATGTCAATACAACTGGCGGCACCCGCGTCGGCGTCATCAGCGACATCCTCGTCAGCGACGAAGGGGCAGTGCTGGGTTTCAAACTGGGCCGCACCTTTGTCGAAGGCCCCATCACCCGCAAACAGGCGGTGGCGCGAGAGGTCGTAGTGGATACCGGCGGCGCTAAGGGCGTAATGACCATTGACCTGGCCCAGGCCGAGCAGCACAGCCTGAGTATGGAATAAACTCTTCCTGTGTCATTTCGACCGAAGGGAGAAATCCCTCGTGCCTACGTGGCGCTCCAGGGATTTCTCGGCCTACGGCCTCGAAATGATATGGGAGCTGAGCAGTAACCCTCTACTTACCTGCCTCGGCCACGTACGGCTCGTGCAATTTAACCGGTGCGCTCTTTTGGCGCAGCCGCAGATTGAGCATTTCCACAAAGACGGAGAAGCCCATGGCGAAGTAGATGTAGCCCTTGGGGATATGCTGGTGCAGCCCTTCCACTACCAGGGAAAAGCCGATGAGCAGGAGGAAACTCAAAGCCAGCATCTTGACCGTGGGGTGCCGGTTGACAAAATCGCTGACTGGCCCCGCTGACCACAGCATAATGAGAACGGCGACGACCACGGCTGCAATCATCACCGCCAGTTCATCCACCATGCCGACCGCTGTGATGACCGAGTCCAGGGAAAAGACAATATCCAGCAACAGGATTTGGATGATAACGCTGGTAAATGACGCGGCCACTTTGGCCGAGGCATGGCCTTCTTCTCCTTCCAGCCTTTCGTGAATTTCATAAGTCGCTTTGCCCAGCAGGAACAGGCCGCCGATC
This sequence comes from Chloroflexota bacterium, assembly GCA_016860845.1. The sequence continues at coordinate 94,088 of BOKF01000001.1, read as the reverse complement.
AGCAAAATTAAATCTCGTCCCGAAATTTCCTGCCCAATCACCGTAAAAATAGGGGTGGTTAAACCGATAATCCACGACAAAGAAAAGAGCAGGGCAATGCGGGTCAGCATGGCCAGGCTCAAGCCCACCTGCCGCGCTTTCTTTTGTTGATCTTGCGGCAGCTTGCTGGCCAGAATTGAGATAAAGATGATATTGTCAATTCCCAGAACGATTTCCAGGCTCGTCAGAGTGACAAGCCCGATCCACACCTGAGGATTAGTGATCCAGTCCATCGGTTTTCCCCTCTCACCTAAGATTTAGCCGAAAATTTTGGGCATTATACTCAATTTGTTCCAAGTGGCTAAATTCTGACCCTGACTTTATTTTTATCGCCTTTGGGGGAAAAACAGCAGCGCTGCGAATTGAGCTATCCACAGCGCCGCCGGCAAGGTTGGCGAAAAATTTACTCCGGGTTACTCCCCAAAGCGATACCACCCCCCACTCTCAATAAACACCCAATACGCCTGATCCAGCGGCACATGGGCCATAACACCTCCCTGAAAAAGTTGGACTTCACAGCGAGGGTAGTCCGGGCCGCCAATTTCCTCGTCGAGCGCAGCGCCGATATCCGTCCGCAGAGCGGGATAGTTACACCACAGCATACCAAAGCCGCGCCTGGGACCCAGCGGTGCCCGCGCCGCAGCTTCATCGCAGGAGTATTCGGGACTGCCGGGCCAGGTGTCGGTGAAGCGGTAAGTTTTGCCGCCGCTGTTGTCTGCTCGATTGGGCATCACTGCGGCCCAGACAAAATCAGGCTTCTGAGAGCTTTCCACCCACAGCAAATAACCCCGCTCAAAGTTCTGGCGGGCGCACAACCGCTCATTCATCGGGTCGGCAATGGGATAGCCCAACCGACTCTGACCCGCGCCCAGGGTGGTCCACAGATCAGCCAAGCGGCCGTTAGGCCGGCGGCCGGTATCGGTCCAGGTAGACGCAGCCGGGGTGGGCGTCAGCGTAGGGGCCAGCGTGGGTGTAGGGGTAGGCGTGGGTGTGGCTGGCGTGATCGGGCTGCCGCCGACCGCCACCCAGCGGCTATCCGCAAATAGGATCACGACTCCTTTGGCCGTGGCATCCAGTTTCAAAATTGTCCCATTTTCAAAATTTTGCAGCGGGTTCGTCTGCCCGGGCTGCTCCCCGGCCGCGGGCTGCCCAAGCCGGCTGCGCCAGTTTGGGTTCTCGCACCACAGCTTGCCAAAGCTGAAGATCGGCCCCAGGCCGCCGGTCTGGGTCGCTTCGGGACAAGCCGGCTGGGGCGAACCGCCCGGGTCGGTGACGCGCTCCCAACGCCCCTCGTTGAACAGGACATAAATGGTCGCCGGGCTGGGACTCTTCTGCCAGGCCATGATGCCCCCCGCAAAAGCCTGGAAGGTAAAATCAGAGGTCAGGGCCGTAGAGGGACAGCCCAGTTCGGGCTGAGCCTGCCAGACATCTCCAAAGTATTGCGGCGATGGGCAGGTTGGTGTGATCGCGTCAACTGCCGCCTGGCCAGTTTCTCCGCCAGATGAGACAGGGGGAGGGGTGGCGGTTGGAGTGGATGAGGGGGTCGGAGTGGGGCTAATGAGGAGGGGTGTTGGCGTAGCCGTCAGGGTCGAGGTTTCCTCCGGCGGGGCGCTCTGCGCCGGTAACTCAATTTGGGGGGTGCTGGCTGGCGGCGTCGCTACGGGCAGGGCAGCGGTTGGGATGAGGGTCGGGAGAACAGGGGTCTGGACACTAACGGCCGCCGGCAAGCCGGAGCGGTTGAAGTAGAACCAGCCGGCCAACAAGCCCAGCCCGCACAACAACGCCACGACCGCCCCAGTCCCTAGTAGCAGCCAGGGCAACCGGCCTGGTTGGGCCAATTGAACGGTTGCCGGGGCAGCATACGAGCCGCTCGGCGGCGCGGCAGCCTGGGATGGCGGCGATCCAGATCGGTGCAACATAGTTGCTTCCGTAGCCGGGGCAATCGGCGCGGCGGCAATATACGGGTCGAGTCCTTGCACAGCCTGGCGCAGGGCCGCTGCCAGCGCTCCGGCGCTGGCAAAACGGTCCTCCCGGTTCTTGGCCAGGGCCTTCAACAGCACCCGGTTCACGGCTTCGGGAATATTGGGGTTGATCTGGCGGGGGATCGGGATGGGGTCGGTGATGTGCTTGATAACCACCGCCATCGGCGTTTCGGCCTCGTAAGGCACGTGGCCGGTCAGCATCTCAAATAGGATGACCCCCAGGGCGTAGACATCGGTGCGGGCATCCACCGCCAGCCCCTGGCCCTGCTCCGGACTCATGTAGGCCGGCGTGCCCACCCCGACCCCGCTTCCGGTCAATTGCACCGAGCTTTCGACGATCTTGGCCAGGCCAAAATCACTCAGGTAGGTCCAGCCCTGGTTGTCAATGAGGATGTTGCCCGGCTTGACATCCCGGTGGAGAATGCCCCGCTGGTGGGCAAAATCCAGCGCGCCGGCAATCTGCTCGATCAACTCGACCGCCTCCAGGGGGGCCAAGGGCTGGCCCAGCCGGTCGCGCAGCGTGCCGGCGGGCACGTACTTCATCACCAGGTAGCTGATCTCCCCCTGCCGGCCAAAATCGTGGATGGGCAGGATATGGGGGTGGTCCAGGTGGGCAATGGCCTGGGCCTCGCGAGTGAAGCGCTCGGCAAAACCGGCTTCGTGAGCGTAATAAGGGGGCAGGACTTTCACGGCAACATAACGATTCAGCCCGGGCTGAAAGGCTTTGTAGACAGTCGCCATACCGCCCTTGCCAATCTGTTCGACCAGTTGATACTGCCCCAGGGTTTGTCCGATCAGCGATTCCATAGGCGTAACCCCCACTTGTGTCAGCTATGCCGTTTGATCCGGCAAGCTCGATCTATGGAGTAGCATAGCAATAAAGCAATGACGCTGGAAGTGACAAATGTCACCATCTTTATTAAAAATTACAGCCACCAGCAAGGACCGCTGACCGTTGACTCTGCGAGATTTAGGGTTATACTGAAATTCACACTTACCTATGACTGACTCTTACTGTCTTTGCAGTTCGAGTAGAGACACCCGGTTTCTACCAAAACCCGCTTATTTCCGGCGGTTGCCTTTGAATGAGAGGTAGCCAATCTCTGAAGGAAACTTCGAGCCATGACCTTTGCCTTGCTGCCCGCTTTAGCCGCCTACATCCCCCGTGACCGGGTGGAAAGCACCCTCCGGCCTGGCTCCCCCCTGCCGGAAGACGGCGTAGCCTTGATTGCCGACATCTCCGGTTTCACCCCGCTGACCGAAGCCCTGACCCGCGGCCTTAGCCCCGACCAGGGCGCGGAAGAGCTGACCCGCGCCCTCAGCGGCGTCTTCACTCCGCTCATTGCCGAGATTGACGCCTTTCGCGGCAGTGTCATCAAATTCGGCGGCGACGCGCTCATTGTCTGGTATCCCCGCGAGCGAGGCGTGCACCGGGCGGCGGTCATCCGCCGGGCCGTTACCTCGGCCTGGCGCATGCAGCAGTCAATAAAAGTTCACGGTCAGGTGCCGACGCCCATCGGTATCGTCACCCTCAAAATGAAAATCGGCCTGACCTACGGCCCGGTCAAACGTTTCAACCTGGGCCTGCCGGAGTACGGCTATGAAGATGTGCTGGGCGGGGCCACCCTCGACCGCATGGCCGAGGCCGAACATCACGCCAACTCCGGCGACATCATGCTCGATGCCGCGACCCTGGCCTACGTGTCTGACAGCGTTACTGTGGCTGAGTGGCGCGACATTTTTGCGGCCATTGGCCAACTTTTACGTCCTGCCCGGCCCAAGCCCTGGCCGCCGCTCACCTGGCCGCCGGAGGAAGAAAGCACGCTGATCGAACGGCTGGCCGCCTACGTGCCGCAGCAAATCTACCAAACCCTGGCCGCCGGCCGCGCGCAGGTGGCCGAACTCAAGCCGGTGGTCAGCCTGTTTGTCCAATTTCACGGGATTGATTACGACGCCGACCCGGAGGTTGGCCCCAAACTGCAAAGTTACTTCAGCACCGCCCAGGAAGTGGCCGCGCGGTACCGCGGGCGGGTCAACCGCCTCATTACCGGCGACAAGGGCAGCCTGATCCACGTCATCTTTGGCGCGCCGCGGACGGTTGAGGAGCAGGAGGCGCGGGCCATTCGCTGCGCCCTTGATTTGCAGGCTGAGTGCGGCGGCTTACCTTTCATCGCCATGCAGCGCATTGGCGTGACCAGCGGGCGGGTTTTTGCCGGGCCGATTGGCTCGCCCAACCGCCGCGACTACACCACCATGGGCGACTCGATCAACCTGTCGGCCCGGCTGATGCAAAACGCCGCCGACCACCAAATCCTGCTGGAAAAAGCCGTGCGCGACAAATTGGGGCCGGAGTTTGAACTGGCCGACCTGGGAACCATCCGGGTCAAAGGAAAATCCGAACCTATCCCGGTTTTTGCCGCGCGCGGCGTGCAGACCTTGCTGGAACGACCCGCCCGTAAAGAAACGCCCGTGGCCGGCCCTATTTTTGGCCGGGATCAGGAACTGGCCCAACTGCGCCGGCATATCGCCCGGCTCGATGCCAGCCAGGGCAGGATTGTCCTGCTGACCGGCGACGTCGGGATGGGCAAGACTCTGTTGATAGATGTCCTGCGAGCCGAAACCTTTGCGGCGGGGCAGACCGGCTGGGCTGATGGCATCTGCCTGGCCTATGGCCAAACCTTTAGCGGTTATCTTTTTACCGATTTGCTGCGCGACCTGCTGGAACTGCCGCCCGGCGCTGGCCCCGACGAAACCAGCCAGTACCTCCGCTACTTCTGCCAAAACCTGTTTGGCCCGGATCGCCTGGAGTCCACTTATCCCTACCTGGCCCGCTTTTTGGGCTTACCCCTTAGCGGCGAGCTGGCCCAACGCCTGGAAGGTCTCTCCGGCGAAAGCGTCCGCTGGCAACTGTTTGAGCTGTTTCACGAGCTGTTTCGACGGCTGCTAGAACGAGGTCCCTGGGTGCTGGCCCTGGATGATCTGCAATGGGCCGACCCAACTTCGCTGCAACTGGTCGAGGCGGTGCTGCCGCTCGTCTTCAGCCAACCGCTGATCCTGCTCCTGGCCATGCGGCCGGAGCGAGACCGCAAAGCCTGGGGCCTGCGCCAGCAAATTCTCGCGGATATGCCGGAGCAGGCCGTTGACCTGACCATGGCCAGTCTGGATCGAGAGGCGGCGACGGCTCTCGTCAACCACTACGCGCCGCGGCTGCCGGAGCCGATCATCACCTATCTACTGGACAAAGGCGGCGGCAACCCTCTGTTCCTGGTTGAAATTATGCACACCCTGGCCGCCCAGGGCTGGCTGGCCCCCGACTTTGATTTGAACCAGATTGCGCTCGACTCCCTCAACCTGCCCGACTCGGTCCAGGGGCTGCTGCTGGCCCAGATTGACCGCCTGGCTGTGGAAGCGCGGCACACGCTGCAGATGGCTTCGGTGATCGGCAAAAGCTTCCTCTACCGCGTCCTCGACGCCATTGCCGCCGGGGAAGCGGCGCTGGACCAACAACTGGCTACCCTGGAAACGCACGAGCATATCCAGAAGGAAAGCCAGACCGAGCAGGATACCGCTTACGCCTTCCGGCACGTCCTCATCCAGGAGAGCGCCTACAGCACCCTGCTCTACGAGCGCCGCCGCACTTACCACCGCCAGGTAGCCGAGGCCCTGGAACGGCTCTTCCCCTGGCACAGCGGCGAGCAGGTCGGGCTGCTGGCCTTTCACTACGAGCGGGCCGACGAGGTAGAGAAAGCCATCATCTATTATCTCCACGCGGCTGATCAAGCTCGCCTGCTCTACGCCAACGAAGAGGCGGAAGCGGTGTATCAAAAGGTATTGAAATTGCTGGACCGGTTAGAGGCGGAAGGGATCGAGGTCCAATTGGAACGCCGGGCCAAGACCTACCTCAAACTGGCCCAGGTGAGGGCCAATGCGCTGGATTTCGAGGGGGCACAGGAGTTTTATAATCGGGCCTTTGACTTGCTAGAGCAAGTGGAGCGCGGAAAACCATCCGGCTCACCCTCTGCCGACGGAAAAGCGCGGGTGATTCGCCTCGGCGTGCTCGAAAGCGGCCCTACTACGCTCGATCCGGCGCTGAGTGAGCTTGACGAAGTTTCGGAAATTATCAATGATCTCTTTGAGGGTTTGGTGGAACTGGACAATGAGTTTAATATCATTCCGGCCATGGCCCGGCGTTGGTCGGTTGAGGAGGAGGGTAAACGGTATCGTCTGGAACTGCGTCAGAATCTCCGGTGGAGCGACGGCGCGCCCCTGACCGCGCATGATTTTGTCTTTGCCTGGCGGCGAAATTTGCAGCCGGAAACGGGGGCAAGCCGGGCGCACCTGCTCTTCGTCGTTGCGGGCGCTGAGGAATTTTTCAACGGGCAGACAAGCGACCCGAACACCATAGCGATGCGTGCTTTAGATGACTTCACCCTGGAAATCACCTTGAAAGCCCCGGCGGCCTACTTCGCCTATCTCTTAGCCAATTCGATTACCTACCCTCAACCGGCGCATTTAGTTCAAACTGCCGGCTCTCACTGGGCCGAACCCGCTACGCTGGTCGGCAACGGCCCTTTCAAAATTGCCGCTTGGCAGGCAGGCCAGGAAATCCGTTTGGTCAGAAATCCCTTTTACCGGGGGTTTGCTCCCGGCAATCTGGACCAGGCCTGGTTGTATTTTATTTACCCCAGCCTGGAAGCGTACCAGGCGGATCAAATTGACTGGTGCCAGGTGAACGACCGGGCCGATATGCCGGTCTACTATCCCACTGAAACGTTTCTGGGCCAGTATTTGACTACTTACTGCCTGGAATTTTCCCATCGCGTTCCACCTTTTCAGGACCGTTTGGTACGCCAGGCGTTCGCCCACTGCCTCAACCAGGCAGAGTTGGTTCGAGAGGTTTGGGCCAACGTGCAGCGGCCGGCCAGAGGCGGTGTCGTCCCGCCTGGGCTGCCCGGACATTCGCCTGAAATCGGCCTGCCCTTTGATCCCGCCCTGGCCCGCGAGCGTTTGCAGCAGGCCGGTTATGCATCGGGAGCAGAGCTGCCGCCCCTGACCCTGGCAGCTCTGCCCGGCAGCGGGACCATGCCGCACTATTTGCAGGCCAACTGGCGCGAGCATTTGGGGGTAAACATACAGCTTATCGAAGACATGGCCTACGAGGACCTTTGGGCCAATATCAGCCAGGGCGTGATTCAACTGGCCCTGGGCGGCTGGGAAGCCGATTATCCTGACCCCGACGGCATTTTGCACATGTTTCACGGGGCCAGCCCCTTTAACTACCGGGGCTGGCAAAATACCCAGTTCGATCACCTGCTGGAACAGGCCGCTCGCCTGACCAACCAGGCCGAGCGGTTGAACCTTTACCACCAGGCCGACCGCCTGTTGGTTGCTGAAGAGACGGCGGTTGTCCCCCTGTGCTACTGGGAGGGCTACAGCTTACTGCGCTCCCGTTTCAGGCTGGAAGGCGCTGACCGAATCATGCGCAGCAGTACGCTCAAGTTGAAGAATATTTGGGCGGCGTCAATTAAGACCTTGAGTTAAGAATTCTTGCGCACAATCGGCAAGAAAGTTGTTTTATCCAAAACGGCCAATGGGCCGCTGGTAAACAAATCGGGATTGCTAAACGAGGCGGTATTGCCAGAAAAGGTGGGGTTCTGCAAGATGAGAACAGCCGGGCCGCCGCCGGTGGCTTCAACCGCAAGGCCGCCGCCCCGGCCCTGGTTGGCAAAATTGTTGGAGAATGTGCCGCCAATAATTGAAACTGTCCCCCGATGAATCACGATACGCCCGCCGCCGCCGTTGCCGTTCAAGGAGCGGTTGCCCCGCACTTCCGGGTTATAAAAAGTCACCTGGCTGCCGTCAAAGACGTGGATCTCAAAACCACCGCCCGTTTCTTGAGCCGTGTTGGTCAAAAATTGAGTGCCTGAGAGAACCAGGTGTGAATTGCCCCGCACTTCCAAGTAAAGTCCGGCTCCATTATCGGCAGTGCCGCCGCCATCTACAAAAGCCAGGTTTTCCAGCAAAATAGTCGCGCCGTTAGAGATCACGCCATTAATGCCGCCCCCTTTAAGCACAGCTCCTTGCTGATCAAAGATGACGTGCTTGATCGTCAGCGTGAGCACGCTGGGGGCAATGGTTATCACCGGGCCATCATCACTTTCGCTGGCGACGGAACGAGTGAGAGGGCCGATGAATTCAAATTTAGAGGTATCGGTATAGGTTTGGTTTGACGAGCAAATCTCGCCGGTTTTTAGTTTCCAACCACCCTCAATTTGTAGATTTTTGCTAATCGTCGGCCCCCCCGATTCCCAGCTACCGCCGCCGCTGTTTAGCAACAGAATCAGGTCGCCGTTCTGTTCAGTCCCGTCGAGCAGGTCGCCGCCGCAGCCCGGCCCTTTGCCTTTAGCCCCGGCTGCTGCATTCCACACCAGCACAGCCAGACTCACCCCTACCAGCAGCAGCGCCAACAATACGGCAACGCTCACCCGCTGTCCCCAACGCATCACCTGATAATACTTCATCGGTTTACCCCCTGATAAATAACACCTGTATTCAAACCACTAACTTTATCACTTGCCGGCCAAGTCGAGGCAGAAGCGGGGAATAGATTAGATTGGGTCTCATGTGGGTAGACTAAAAGTATTATAGATTATATCACAACTCTATAGGAAAAAAGTAAGCCGAAAATTTGCTTTTTGTGGGCAGCATTGTCATCATGACCCAAAATAACCGTTTAAGGGGGGAACCATTATGACCATGCAACGCATCCACGGAGCCTGTCCCCACGACTGCCCCGACACTTGCGGCATCATCACCGAAGTTGAGGACGAGCGGGCCGTTAATTTCTACGCCGACCCGCAGCACCCCATCACCGAGGGCTGGCTCTGCGCTAAGGTCCGGCCCTACCTGGAGCGAGTCTACCACCCGGACCGCCTGCAATACCCTTTACGGCGGGTCGGTCCCAAAGGTAGCGGCCAGTGGGCGCGGATCACCTGGGACGAAGCCATTGCCGAGACTGCCGGGCGCTGGCGGGAGATTATTGACCGGTACGGCGCAGCGGCCATTCTGCCCTACAGCTACAGCGGCACGCTGGGCCTGGTCCAAATGACCGTCAGCAGCAGCCGCTTGTGGAACCGCCTGGGGGCCAGCCAGCTCGAGCGGAGTATCTGTGGGTCTGCCGCGGAATTCGCCCTCGAGGCGACGCTGGGCGTGCGGCACAGCCCGCCCTACGAGCATGTCGCCCACAGTAAGCTGGTCATCATCTGGGGTCACAACCCGGTCAGCACCGCGCCTCATTTTATGCCCCACCTCAAAAATGCGCAGCGCAGCGGTTGCCAGGTCGTCGTCATTGACCCCCGCCGCACCCGCACCGCTCGCGGCGCAGATTGGCATTTAGCCCCGCTGCCCAACACCGACGGCGTCCTGGCCCTCGGCCTGGCCCACGTCATCGTCGCCGAAAAGCTGCACGACGAAGCCTGGCTGGAGGCCCACACCGTCGGCTGGCCGCAACTGCGGGAGCGCCTGGCTGCCTACGAGCCAGGCCGGGTGGCGGCTATCACCGGCCTGCCGGAAACGGCGATTATTGACCTGGCCCGGCTGTATGCTACGACCCAACCCGCCCTGATCAAATTTGCCGACGGCCTGCAGCGCCACCGCAACGGGGGCCAAACGGTGCGCGCCCTGCTGGCTCTGCCCGCGCTGACCGGCCAGTACGGGGTCTGCGGCGGCGGCCTGGCTTACAGCACCAGCGGCTATTTCAAATGGGCCGGGGTGAGTCACTGGGAAAACTGCCCGCCCCCCGCCCGAAAAGTGAATATGAACCGGCTGGGCGCGGCCCTGGCCGGCGAAGTAACCGACCCGCCGGTCATGTCGCTGTACGTTTTTGGCTCTAACCCGGCGGCGGTTGCCCCCAACGCCGGGCTGATTGTGCAGGGCCTCCGGCGGGAAGACCTCTTTACCGTGGTTCACGAACTCTTTATGACCGATACCGCCGACACCGCCGACATCGTTCTGCCGGCCACCTCACAGCTTGAGCACGCCGATCTGCACAAAGCCTACGGCCACACCATGCTGACCTATAACCAGCCCGCCATCCCGCCCCTGGGCGAGAGCAAAAGCAACTGGGAGGTAATGGGCTTGCTGGCCGCCGCGCTGGGTTTTGACGATCCCTGGCTGCACCAGAGCGCCGACGAAGTGATTGAAGAGATTTTGACCGCCTCGGCCAAGCACAATCCCGCCTTTCGCGGCATTACCCTGGAACAACTCAAGCAGGGCCAGCCTGTTCCCCTGGCCCTCGAATCCACCACACCTTTTGCCCCCTCTCAGGGGGCGGGTTGGGGAGGGGGTCCGCACTTCCCCACCCCCAGCGGCAAAGTCGAGCTGTTTTCCCAACGTATGGCCGAAGCCGGACTCGACCCCCTGCCCGGCTGGCTTGAACCGGAACAAGTGGAACAATTTGACCCAGTAAATGAATCCTCGCCTCACCTGCCCCCGGATGGGGATCGCCTCCTCGCCTCACCTGCCCCCGGACGGGGGGCGCCTCCTCTCACCCTGATTTCCGGGGCTGCTCACCATTTCACTACCAGCAGCATGGCCAACGTGCCCAGTCTGCTGGAACGGGAAGGGACGCCGTTTGTCGAAATTCACCCTGCCGATGCGGTGGCGCGCGGCATTGCCAACGGAGATACCGTAGTGGTCGAAAATGGGCGCGGTTGGTGCACACTGCGCGCCGTTGTAACTGACGCCGTCCGGCCCGGGGTGCTGGCCTCGCCCAAAGGCCGCTGGGCCAAACTCGACCCTTCGACAAGCTCAGGACGCAATGTCAACTGGACTACACCCGATGCGCTGGCCGATCTGGCCGGGCAAAGCACCTTTCACAGCAATCGTGCCTGGATACGAAGAGCGGAAGACAGAGGATAGAGAATAGAGGATAGAAGATGGAAGATGGACAGCACTCCGCCAAGAAATCTATTCAATCCACTGGCTTCGATCCCCTATCCTCAAAATGTGCCTCCATTCGCTTCTACGCCGAACTGAATGATTTTCTCCCCGCCGACCAGCGCCAAAAAACGCTGACCCACTCTTTTGAACTGAGCGCCTCGGTCAAGGATGTGATCGAGGCGCTGGGCGTGCCCCACACCGAAGTAGACCTCATCCTGGCCAACGGCGTCTCGGTTGATTTTACCTACCTGGTGCGCGACGGCGACCGGATCAGCGTTTACCCGGTCTTTGAGGCCATTGATATTACCCCGCTGGTGCGCGTTCGCCCCTGGCCGCTCCGTGAAACCCGCTTTGTTCTCGACGTGCACCTGGGCCGCCTGGCTGTTTACCTGCGCATGCTGGGCTTTGACGCGCTCTATCGCAACGATTACGCCGACGAAGAATTGGCCCAGATCTCCAGCACCCAGGGGCGTATCTTGTTGACCCGCGACCGGGGCTTGCTCAAACGCAGCGTTGTGACGCACGGCTACTGTGTTCGCTCAACCAGCCCACGACAGCAGTTGGTCGAGGTGCTGCGCCGCTTCGATTTGTTCGCCTCGCTGCGCCCTTTTAGCCGCTGCTTGCACTGCAATGGCCTGCTGGAGGCGGTTGCCAAGCAGGCCATCAGCGACCGGCTGCCGCCCAAAACCAGGCAGTATTACGATGAATTCCGCCGCTGCCAGAACTGCGACCGCATCTACTGGCCCGGTTCGCATTTCCAGCGCATGCAGCAGTTCATCCAAAGCGGTCTTCAGGACAATCGGGCTGGTTGACACCTGCGCTTATTCCCCAAAATTCCCATAAATAGCAAATGGTGATGAGACTAAGGTCCTAAATCAAGCAAATCGTTGGCTGTCCATGCTTGTCCTGGAACCGGGTTAATAGTAAGCTGGTTTTGGATAATCGGTGATTTGGAACCCCTGTTTGAACGATCGGTTTTTACTTCCCCTCTCTAACTGGTCAATCCTGACCTGATAGCCCCTAAAAACCCAGAAAAATATAAGTTCCGGCACTTTATCCTGTCATTTCGAGCGATAGCGAGAAATCTCTATAGCAACTGCGGGGATTTCTCCTTATATGCCCTTCCCACAGGAGGCCTTCGGCTCTGGGTGCTTCGGTCGAAATGACACGCTGCGATGAAGTAACTCTTTTTCAGGGCGAATTTAGCCGATGCGTTTACTTTATCTTGTCGTGTTCATTGTTTTCGTGGCAGCCTGCCAAGCTCGACTGGCTGCCTCGTCCGCTGAAAACGCCGGCCAGGCGCCGCCCACATCAGAAGCCAGCCCCACGCTTGAGGCTGCTGCACCCCAACCCACCGATTGTTCCGGCCTGGACAGCCGGTTGTTCCAACTGACCCAGGCCGCCGAGCCGCTGAAATTAGCTGACCAGTGGCAGCTTAAGCTCAAGGACGGCAAAGTGCATGTGCTACTTATCCTGGCCGGTGAAGAGGTGACTTTTTTGCAAAATTTTGACGTAGAGCCGGGCACGCAAGCAGGTGAAAAGATGCAGGTGTTTGCACCCATCCGCCGGCTCTGCGACTTGGCGAACAGCCCGCACGTATTGGCAATCCGCCTCCCAACCCAGGTTTTCATTCAATGAGTCATTTAAAGAGGAAAGGAACGATGAACCAAACAGGAAAGGTTATGAACTGGCTGGGAAGAACGATCCTCCTTCCGCTCTCGATTTTAATACTGGTAAGTGTTTCTCCTGCCCGGGCGGATGAACCAGTTAGTCGCCAGTCTAAACTTGACTCGACCCTGGCCCAACTGGCCGCTGCCAGCGCCGCTTCCGAAGAAGCAGTAAACGCCCAGGCTGAATCTTCCGCCGTCCGGCTGGTTGAGGGCCGGGTGCAGGTTCAAATTGCGACGGATGCGGCCGGTCTGGCGGCTGTCAAGGCCGCGGTTACGGAAGCCGGTGGTGAAGTGACCGGCGTGGGCCGGCAGGACACCCTGGTGCAGGGCTGGCTGCCGCCCGATGCCCTGAAGGCCATCGCCGTGCGCAGTGAAGTTCACTTCATTCGCCGGCCTGCGCCGGTTTTTTCGCTGGAAACTCTACAGGTGGGTAGTTCCACCAGCGAAGGCCTGGCGCCTATCAATGCAGCGGCCTGGCAGGCAGCCGGGCATACCGGCGCGGGAGTGAAAATTGGCATTGTGGACCTGGGTTTTGTCGGTTACTCCGGCTTATTGGGGACCGACCTGCCCGCAGTGGTGGTCGCCAAAAACTTTGTTGACAGTGAAACCGACGAGCAGCTCGGCAGCACCACCGAGCATGGCACCGCCTGCGCCGAGGTCATTCACGACATTGCCCCGGGTGCGCACCTCTATCTGGCCAAGGTCGGCACCGAGTTGGACATAGCCGAAGCAGTGGCCTGGTTGATCAGCCAGCAGGTGGACCTGATTTCCAGCTCCATCGGCCTCTACAATGCCAGCCCTGGCGATGGCACCGGCTTTCTGGCCGATGTCGTTAGTCAAGCCCGGGCCGCGGGCATTTTGTGGATCACTGCTGCCGGGAACGACCGGGAGTCCCACTGGGGTGGGGTCTACAGCAACGCCGACGCCGACAATTTACACGAGTTTGCCAACGGGGACGATGTGAATTGTTTTACCTTCACTTTGATCGGGGGTGGCAACTGCGCGTCATTTTTCCTGGGTACAGTCAATATTTTTGTGCGCTGGAGCGATTGGGAGCAGGTGGACCAGGACTTTGATCTCCACCTGGTGCGCTGGAACGGCACGAATTGGCAAACGGTTGCCAGCAGCACCGACGTTCAGAATGGCAGTCCCGGCCAGACCCCAACCGAGTGGATTTCGGCCAACATTTTTGATTTTGCTCCCTACGGTTTCAGAATCGAGCGGATCAGCGGCGACAAAACGGTCAACTTTGAGGTTTTTACCCCCGGCATCATTTCGTTTGGGTTTGGCTTGTACGAGGGGCTGCATGCCCGCAGCATTGCCAACCTGGCCGACTCGCCCCAAGCGGTGACGGTGGCCGCGCTCAATGTGGCTGCGCCGTATGCCCAGGAATTCTACAGCTCCGAAGGCCCCACCAATGGTCCCGGCGGTGCGGCCAGCGGCGGCTTCAACAAGCCCGACCTGGCCGGGTATGCCAATGTCTCGACCCAGAGCTACGGGCCGCGCATTTTTAACGGCACGTCGGCGGCCACCCCCCACGTGGCCGGGGCCGCCGCTCTGGCCTTGAGCGCCAACCCCAGTTTCACCCCGGCACAGCTCCAGGCTTTCCTGACCGAGCGGGCGGTGGATATGGGTAACTCCGGGCTGGACCCTCAATTTGGCTACGGGCGGCTCACCCTGGGCGACCCACCCATAGGGACCGAAATCCCTTCAGGCCCCTTAAGTTACTATCTACCGGTAATTAATAAATAATCTTAAGTCACGCTGTAACTACTCAGCCGCCCGCCGCCAGGGGTTAAAACCCCAGGCTAAGTAGTTCAAGCCGACTCAAGTCGGCTGAAAATCAGTGCGCTTTAGCGTACTTCAGCTATTAGCCCTGAGTTTCAGCTCGGGGCGGACTCCAAACATGTCCCGGTAGTGGCGATACCAATCGCTCTGGAAGCGTTCTTCTGGGTCGTAGCGCCGTTTGAGCCGGAGGAATTCGGCAAACTGGGGATAGCAGGCTTCGACTTGCCGGCGGGTGGCATACTTGTGGTAGGTCAAAAAGTAGCTGCCGCCGCGCCGGATGGCCATATCAATCAGGCGGCGAAAGGCGGCGGTAGAATGGGCGAGGCCCTGGGAAGTGTGAACGGTGTGCAGATTGAAGACGGTACAGGCATACGGCTGCCTGGCCCAGGCTAAAAAGCTCTCCGTATCCGCTTCAATCAGGCGGATCGTGCCGTAGATGAGGTTGACCTGGTTGGCCCGAAAATCGTCTCGCACCTCGGCCAGGAAGTCAAGTAGATCGGGGCGAGGAACGTAAATTTCGGCGATGATTTCGGTCGCGGGATGCGCCGCGCCGAGGCGTTGGTCCAGGTCGCGATGATAATTGTCGAGGTAGGTGCTCAACTGGTGGGTATCGGAGCCGTAGATTTGGCCGGAGCTGGACAGGTAATAACCGGCGTAGCGGCGGAACGCTTCGGCTTTGTCGGCGTGGGAGAGGTAAAAAAGGTGGGTCCAGTCGTCCGTGGACAGCTCCCTTTGACTCTCCGGCAGCGGGGTAGCCGGATCAACCGGGCGATAACAGGAAAAAACGCCCCGGTGCAAGAAATCTGCGGATTGCTCATCCGTCGAGAATTGAAAGTCGCCGTAGAGAAAGCCGGCCTGAAGGCGCTGCTCAAAGGCGGCACATAACGAGTCAACCGTAATGACTTCGACGACCCGCTCCATTTTTTGCCGGGGCGCCAGGCGCAGCTTGATGGAATAAATAATGCCAAATAAGCCGTAGCCGCCGATGACCAGCCGGAACAATTCGCTGTTTTTCTGGCGGCTGCACGTCTGCGCCTCACCCTGGGCATCTACTAAAATAAAGGACTCGACATCGGCGATGAGGGGCGGCATTTTTAGCCCCCGGCCGTGCCCATTCGCGGCTAGCGAGCCGCCGAGGCTGATCCGATCCGCGCCGGTTTGCTTCTGGGCGATGCCCCACTGCTGCGGCCAGGGCATATCTTTTTGGGCTGCCACCAGATAGCCAATCAGTTCCGGCCACTGGATGCCGGCTCCCACTTCGATCAGGCCCGCCGCCGGATCGAAATTCAAGATCCGGTTCAGCCGGGTTGTGTCCAGCAGCACTGCACCCTTAGCGAACTGCTGCCCGCCCGCCCATGGCGTGCCGCCCCCCGGCGATGCAAATGGCCCGGCCCTGTTCAGCCGCCCGGCGGATAGTCGCCTGGATGGCGGCCAGCGAGTCAACCGGGACAATCTCGGCCACTTCGGTTAGATTGAGTTGGGAGTGAATATCGTTGACGATGAGGGTTTTTTGAGGGGGCATCGTTGTGTCTCCTAACTGATCAGATGGAAATGATATGCTGAGATTATATCAGCTAGGGAGATGCAACGTCACCTACCAAAAGTTAGGCTAGGAGATGGCAAGTATCACAGAGTAGTCTGGTGAGTAAAACCAAAAGCAAAATTATGCCGTAACGAGCAAAGCTTGCTCTACGTTTTGAGGTAATTCGATTTGAATAAAATAACTTGCTGGATAAAGGTAGTCTTCTCCGGAGTCATCAATTACTCTGATATATCCTTCGGCCAGTGCGGCATCATCAGGTAAAACTTGATAGATCTTGCGTGGCTGCAAGTCTTCACTGCCTTCGTTTTGGATACAAATAACAAATTTTAATTGCGGGTTAGTTTGTTCCATTATTCTTGCTCCAAGAGGCGCTTAATTTTGAGTTTCTTCTTGCCAATTCCATGCGCTTCATACCAATGGATCTCAGCCTGACAAATTTTGCCGCTAATGAGACGAACACGGGCCACGCCTTTGAGTTTACGCCAACGTCCTAAGCCATACTGCTTGCGTAAACGCGCAATATCTCGGATCGAACCACCTACAGCGATAAGCTCAATATCGGTGATTTCTCCAATGATTTCAAAGTACATTTATTATGCCCGATATGATTGGTGGGTACAAATCTACGGATACACCCGCCCCAGCGTCCGTGGGAAGGGATTGGTCTCCCTGACGTGGTGGATGCCGGCAATCCAGGCCACCGTCCGCTCGACGCCGAGGCCGAAGCCGCTGTGGGGCACGCTGCCGTAGCGGCGCAGGTCAATGTACCATTTGAAAGCTTCGGGCGGCAGTTTGTGCTCGTGGATGCGCGCCAGCAGCAGGGCCGGGTCGCTGATGCGCTCGCTGCCGCCGGTGATTTCGCCGTAGCCTTCGGGGGCGAGCATGTCCACGCTCTTGCACACTTCCGGGCGGCCCGGCCAGGGTTCCATGTAGAACGCTTTGGCAATGGTGGGAAAACCGTAGACGAAGATGGGCTTGTCGAACTGCCGGGTCAGGGCCGTTTCGTGGGGGCTGCCAAAATCCTGGCCCCACTCGATGTTGAGGAGTTCTTTCTGCTCCGGGTCGTCAGTTTCAGCCTGGACTTGTTGAATGCGGGTCACGGCTTCGTCGTAAGAGATGCGGGGGAAGGGCGGCGTCACCTTTTCCAGCACGCTGAAATCTCGCTCCAGCACCTTCAGTTCATTGGCCCGCTCCTCCAGGCAGCGCTGAACCAGGTAGCTGACAAATTCCTCCTCCATGGCCATCAAGCCGTCCAGGTCGCAAAAGGACATTTCCGGCTCCAGCATCCAGAATTCGGTCATGTGGCGGCGGGTCTTGCTCTTTTCGGCGCGGAAAGTCGGCCCAAAGCAGTAGACTTTGCCAAAGGAGTAGATGTTGGCCTCGTTGTAAAGCTGGCCGGTTTGGGCCAGGTAGACCTTATCGCCAAAGTAATCCACCTCAAATAGGGTGGTCGTGCCCTCGCCCGCCGCCGGGGTCAGGATAGGGGTAGACATCTCGACGTAATCGTGGCTGTCCAGCCAATCGCGGCAGGCCCGCATCACCGTAGCCCGCAGGCGCAGGACGGCCCACTGCAAGCGGCTGCGAATCCAGAGATGGCGGTTTTCCAGTAGAAATTCGACCCCGTGCTCTTTGGGCGTGATCGGATATTCCTCGGCAATTTGCACGACCTGCAAATTGTTGGCGTCAATCTCATAGCCGCCCGGCACCCCCGGCGCGCGTGGATTCTCTTTGACCACGCCGCGTACAATGAGGGCTGACTCCTGGGTCAGCCGTTTACCGGCTTCAAAGAGTTCATCCGGCACATTGCCACGAAAAAGCACGGCCTGCATAATGCCCGTGCCGTCGCGCACCTGGAGAAACTGCAATTTACCTTTGTCGGTGCGGGCGTAGAGCCAGCCCTGGATCGTCACTTCCTGGCCCACATACTGGGCGATGTTTTGGATTGAGATGATGTTGCTCATCTAAAACTCCTTTTACTGGTCTCGGGGCCACTCCGCCCCGTCATAATAGCGCGTGCCGCGATGGCCCTTTTTGGGAATCGGCGCGGCCAGCCGCTCCCCCGGCGCTGCAACGATGATCAAGGTGCGCGGCTGGCCCGACTCCGGGTTGACCATGCCCTCGATGAACTGCTTGATCCTGAGCCGGCCCACCAATTGGTCGTTGAAAATGGTGTAAACGTAATCGCCCACCTTCAGTTTGGACGGTTTGCCCTTCATGTGAAACTCGTATTCGGTCAGAGAGCCGTCATACAAGGCATTGACCGTTTCGAGGCCATCCTGGGCCGGAATGGTTTTGCTGATACCAAAACTCATAAGCCTTAAACTCCTGTCGGCAGGAAAAAGAAGGCAATGCCGATAATCACATAAACCCCCAACAACTGCACCCCTTCCAGCCAGTTGCTCTCGCCGTCCAGGGCAATCAAGGCGGCGATGAGCGAGGCGGCAAAGAGGGCGATGAGTTCAAACACGTTAAAGGTCAAGGTCAGCGGGTGGCCCAGGGCCAGGCTGATGAAGACCAGCAGCGGGGCGACAAACAGGGCCACCTGCAAACTGGAGCCGAGCGAAATGGCCAGCGACAACTCCATTTTATTTTTCAAGGCCATCTGGATGGCGACAACATGCTCGGCGACATTGCCGACCAGCGGGATGAGGATGATGCCCAGGAAGAACTCGGTGATGCCCAGCTCCTCGACCACCGGCTCCACCGCGCCGACCAGAACCTCGCTCAGATAGGCGATGGCTACGGTGGCGGCAATCAGCACAATCACCGCCGTGCGCAGGCTCCACTCAGGTTGGTGGTGTTCGTGGGCCTCAACCAACTCGTCGCGGGTATCGGCCAATTTGAAGGAGAAAACAATGCCCAGCGCATAGACGACCAGCATAACCACCGACGCGCCCAGGCTCAAGTATTCCACCCCGGCATGGTCAACCCGGTCAATCGTGTAGTTAAAAAGCGATGGAACCGCCAGGGCAATCAGGGCCAGGATCAGCATGGTCGAATTGACCCCGGCCTGCCGCCGGTCAAAGGTTTGGATGCCGAATTTAAAGCCGCCCAGGAGCACGCTGAAGCCCAAAATCAAGAGGAGATTTCCCAGAATAGAGCCGGTAATTGAAGCCAGAACCAGTTCGAGCAGCCCTTCCTGAATGGCGACAATGCTGATAATCAACTCGGCGGCGTTGCCCAGAGTGGCGTTCAAGAGACCGCCCAGCTTGGGGCCGGTATAAACGGCCAACTCTTCGGTGGCTTTGCCCATAAAACCAGCCAGGGGCACCACTCCCAGCGCCGCCGTAAAAAAGATGATCACCGGCGACCCATGAAAAATCTCGGCCAGCACGGCGATCACTGCAAAAATAAGTAAAGCGTAGTTGAGATATTTCATGGGTGAATTCCCTCGTCGTTGGATTAAGTGCGCTGCCATATAGTACACCGAAAAGAGGCTTGAGGCAACCTCGTCCCAAACTCAGTTTGGGAACGAGATTGCAAGGTACAATGCCCTCATTGCTCCGGGAATCAGCCGTTGGTCCTTGACAATCTTTTTAACTTTTGCCAAAAGCCCTCCATTGTCCTATGATTCCTCGGTCTATGGTAGCCACTCGCGCCCGAACGGCCAAATCAACTCTAAGCTGGCAGCGCCTGCTGCTTTTATTATCCTGGCCCTGGGAATTGATTCCCTTGCTTGGCACATTTGCCTGGCTTTACTGGCAGACCATGCCGCCGGGGATTAGCTCATGGATAATCGAAGGCTGGGACTCGGCCGTGTTGCAGATTACCGGCAGCACCTGGGGCGTCCCCCACTCCCCCGGTTACCCCCTTTACACCATCTTGACTAACATTTTTGTGCGGCTGGCCGGCCTGCTGCCGGGGTTGTCGGCGACCTCGGTCGTCTGGCGGGTCACTTTTTGGTCAACCACCACCAGCTTGCTGACCCTGATTTTTCTCTACTTTACCGTTTGGAAACTCAGCCGGGATCGCGTGGCGGCCTGGCTGGCCAGCGCCATCCTGGGGTGCAGCTTCATCTTCTGGCGCGGCGCGATTATGGCCGAAGTTTACAGTCTGAATGTCTTTATTTTTGTCTTTACCTATTGGCTGGCTTTGATCTGGGAAGATGATCCCCAGGATCAACGGCTCTTTGCCCTGGGGCTGGCCATTGGGGCCGGGCTGGTTCACCACCGGACGGCTTTTATCCTGCCGCCGACTATCGCCTTGTGGGTTCTAGTCAAAACGCTTTCCGAGACCGACCGGGGGCGGGGCTGGATCATCATCCTGCTCTTCCGTTGGGCTATCTTGGTCATAGCTGCCTTAATTCCTTTGCTGACGTACCTCTACCTGCCCTGGGCGGCTCACTATCGGGCCGGCCAAACCTGGCTGTATGCCGACACTTCAGAGTGGAACACTTTTTGGTTTGTGGTCTTCACCCGCGAATGGTGGGGCCTGGTCGAGATGCCCGCTACGCTGGCAGCTTGGGGCAGGGCTTTGTCCGCTTTGTTCCGCCAGCAGGCCGACCAGATCACTGCGCCGGGCGTCATTTTGGGGTTCATCGGTCTCCTGACCACGGGCCGCCGCTGGCTCCTGTTTGGGCCGCCGCTGCTGGCCCTGATTTTGTTTGGGACGGCTTATAAAGTGGCCGACCTGGACAGTATGCTCATCCCGCTGACCCTGACCCTGTGCATTGGCCTGGGCGCGCTGGCCGGCCAGGTGATAAACTGGCTGGTGGGAGCTATCCGCATCAAGGGGGAAGCCATCCGTGACCGCTGGCTGCGGGTCACGGTCCGGCTGGCCCTGTCGCTGGGATTGGCTCTCGGCGTTTACGCTGTCTTCCGCCCGCTGGCGGCGGCCAATTACCAGGAGGTTGATTTAAGCGGCGATTGGCAGGCTGAAGATTTGGTCGAAGAGGTGGTCGCCATTGCCAGCGCCGGCACCCCTTTGACGATTATCGGCCAGGATAACAGCGTGCTGCCGGATTTTATCTACACCGAGGTGGTTTTGGGCCAGCCGGTCGAGCCGCTTTCGACGACCAGCCTCAGCCGCATGCCGGAAGAGGCCAGCATCGCCCTGCTGCAAGACCGTTTCAAACAAGGCCGGCGGGTGCTGGTGGATATCGAAACGATTGATCTGAACTTTATCCCCTGGCTGTCCCGGGCGACCCGAACCGGCCAGATTTTTTTAGCTCCGACCGGCCATCCCTATCTGTGGGAACTGCTGCCCCGGCCCATGCCCATGGTGCTGCCGGGAAAAGAAGCCTGGTCGCAAATCCCGCCCGGCCAGTTTTTGGACGGCCAGGCTGCGATTATCGCCTACCACGAGCGGATTGTTCGCAAGCGCACCGGCTGTTTTTTGCGCCTGACCCTCTTCTGGCGGGTCGAGCAGGCGCTGGATCAGGATTATTTTGTAGCGGTGCAGCCCCTGGGCGGTGAAACAGTGCTGGACAAAAACGATCACCTGGGCCTGATGCGCGGCTATCTGCCGACCTCCCAAATTCAACCCGGCGAAATAGTCCGCGATGAAGTGGACATGCTCATCCGCCAGCCGGCGGCCCTGCCTGGCGTGAACCTGGTGGTCAATCTTTACCAGGTCAAGGATAACCAGTTCCCTGCCTTTGGCGAAGTGACCCTGCCGATTAGCGTTGATCCCAACGGCTGTAAATGAAATAGAATCGATTACCTGTCATTCTGAACGGAGCGAAGCGGAGTGAAGAATCCCCTAAGCGATTGATTTTATGAGAAGTTTCGAGGGATTCTTCGCTCCCTCCGGTCGCTTAGAATGACATGGAATGTTGGATTTTGGATTGATGTCAATTACCTTTAATCAGCCTGACGGTTTGTATCTACAAACCCCGGCCACCCTGGCTCAACTGCTTGAAGATGAAACCCTGCGTACCTTCGCCGGTGGTTTACTGCACGCCGCCATTGTCGAAAGCTGCAACCTGCAATCTGCAACTTGCAACCTGTCCCTGGCCGAAGCCCTGCATGATGCCGGCGGCCCGGCAACCTATCCCATGTTGACCGCGCTGCTAGTCCTGGATGCCGAGGTCCATACTCAGCTTGGCGACGAGCGGCGGGTCTTGCCCCTGCCCGCTTTTCTGAGCTACCGGCCCAGCCTGCCGCCGGACAAAGTTCCGCCGGAGTCCGTGCGCCTGCCGCCGCTCAATCCGGGCGGGCGCTATACCTTCGCCGTTTCCGGGGATGGGGCCTGGCTGGCCGTCCGGCTGGATTTGCACGAGAGGCTGCGCGTGGCCGGCCATGTCCGCCTGGCCCTGAGCAGCCCGGCCCGCCCGCCGCTGCGGCTGCGCGCTGTCGAGGATCGGCTGGAACGCCAGGTGATGACCGGGGATTTGATCAAGGCGGCGGTTGCCGGGGGGAATGAGGATTTAACCGCGCCGCTTACGCCAATGGAGCGAGCGGCGCTGGTGGATGCATTGCACAGAAGGCTTAGGTGAAGGTAATACGGTATTAGTTGCCAGCGGAATTGAGATAATATGGCCTCATCCTGGCCAGAAAGACAGGATGAGGCCAATTTTCACCCTTGCTGACTTTTAGGACTGAGGTTTGATGTTCTGGTTGACGTGGAAGAGGTTTTGCGGATCGTATTTGGCTTTGATTTGGGTCAGGCGCGGATAGTTCTCGCCGTAGGCGGCCTTAACCCGGTCTTCACCCTCATCCATAATCATGTTCACGTATCCGCCGCCGGCCGAATAGGGATGCAGGGCCAACCAGTAATCCTTGGCCCATTCTGTCATCCGCTCGTTGTTCCGCGGGTCGGGGTCCACGCCAACAATGACCTGGGCAAAGTTGGCATCGCGATAACCCCAGGCTGTCTCCTGCGGACCAACGCGGCCCGCCGCGCCGTTGATCGGATAGATGTGCATGGTCGAGTGCATGGTGGGCAGTTGGGAACCGTACTTAACATGCAGGCCAATCGTTTTGTCATCATAGCGATTGAAGAAGTCCGCCCGCCAGTACCATTGCAAGCCTGCTGGATAAAGAGCATCAAACATGCTTTGCAATACCGGGAATGGAATCGGACCGGCAAAATCAATGGCGGGTGGGCCAAATTGGCGGATCGGCTCGAACGCGGTTGCGGCAGTCTCCGGCGCGCCGGTATAGCACCAAACAACGGCGCACATCTTTTGCAGTTGATACTGTTCGGGGAAGGGGGCCACCGGTGGCACGGTGACAAAGCCGAACCAGCCGTTCATCTCGTCGGGCGCGTCGAGAATAAAGCCTTGCCAAAAGCGGATTAAATCGGCGGCCATTTCCAGCGGCCAAAAGATCGGCCCGCCATAAACGGTGTGGACCGGACTGCCTCTAAAGAGAAACGACGTGACCACCCCAAAGTTGCCGCCGCCACCGCGCACGGCCCAAAAGAGATCGGAATTTTCCTCGGCACTGGCCGTCACAAAGCGGCCATCGGCCAGGACCATATCCACCCCCAGCAAATTATCAATGGTCAGGCCGTATTTGCGTGAGAGATAGCCCACACCACCACCCAGGGTTAGCCCCCCTACCCCGGTGCTAGAAATAAACCCGGTGGGCACAGCCAAGCCAAAGGCATGGGTGGCGTGGTCAACATCCCCCCAGACACAGCCGCCTTCTACCCGCACGGTACGGTTGGCCGGGTCAACCCGGATGCCCCGCATCTGGGCTAAATCAATGACCAGGCCCTCATCGTAGGAGCCAAAGCCGGGGCCACTGTGCCCGCCGCCGCGCACGGCGATGGTCAAGTGGTTATCCCGTCCGAAATTGACGGCGCTGATGACATCGGCCACATCAACACACCGGGCAATAAGCGCCGGGCGTTTGTCAATCATGCCGTTGTAGAGCTTGCGCGCCTCATCGTAGTTCGAGTCGCCCGGTTGAATCAATTCTCCGCGCAGTTGGGCGCGGAATCCGTCAATTGCCTGTTTAGTTAACATTTTTCCCCCTGTTTAGGTTTAAGATAATATTGGCAGGACTTTCGCTTGTCATTCTGAACGGAGCGCAGCGGAGTAAAGAATCCCTGAAATGTTCGATTGCAAACCAGCCTTCTAGGGATTTTTCGCTCCCTACGGTCGCTCAAAATGACATCCAAGCGAAAGTCCTAATTGGGTTATTACAGATTGCCGGCAGAATTTTGCTGCCTCAGGTAATTTACCACAGGAGGCGTTAGCCAAACGTTAGTTAAGCCGTTAGTGGAAAACGATTTTTGAGGGGAAAAATTGTCTTAAAGTTGGGCGATTAACGCCTGTGCGGTTTGCAGGTCCGGGGTATCAAAGCCTTCTGTAAACCAATCGTAGACATGGGTCAGGCATTGTTTTGCCTCTGCCGGGCGAGACTTGGCCTGCCACAGCCGGGCAAGACTGGTGGCAGCCCGCAATTCAAGCGACCTGGTCTGCTGGGCCTGGGCAATTTCAAGGGCGTGTTGGAACGCCGCTTCGATGTCGGCCAGGTCCGCGCCTTGCGCCCGCATCAATTCGCCGCGCAGCCGGTGGATTTCCGCATCCCACCAATGCTCGTTATTTTGGAGTGATTCGGCCAACGCCTGTTCCAGCGCGTCCAGCCCTTCCTCCAATCGCCCGGCTTTGAGACATGCCTGGGCCAACATCGAGAAATAAACGGGTAAGCGGATGCGCGCGCCGGTCTTAGTAAAGCCGTGAATAGCGTTGCGCAAACGGGCCAAGTTATCTGTATCAGGTTGCTGTTCCGCCTGGGCAAAACGCAGCAGGATGTTCGCCCAGGCATGATAATATGGCGCTTTATGCTCAATTGTCAGCGTACAGGCGTCTTCAGCATGGACTAAAAAGGTGTCTGTATCGGCCTGCCAGGCTTGCAGCATTGCCAGGTAGGTAATTGCCAGGGCTTGATTGAAGGGCTGCGCAAATTCGCGGGCGAACTCGACGGCCACCTGAGCGCGACTCAGCGCCGACTGAGGATAACCCAGGCACCACAGCGCATGTGAATTCCAGGCCAACCCATGCACCAGATAATTCAAGCCTTGCGACTCTTGCAAGTCCCGGATATGTTTGTCATCACGCACGGCGACGATCTTTTCAAACAACTCTCTGGCTTCAACCATCTGTCCAGTGAGCAATTTGGCGCCTGCCAGGTAAATTTCGGCAAATGGCGGCGACGTAAGCTGCGCCTGTCTAAATAGCTTTTCCGTCTGGAAATACGTATGTTCAACTTTTTCATACCGCGCTTGAACTACATAGAGCGTTTGCAGGCCAAACAAGGTGCGGATACGTTGCTCAATATTGCCAACTTTGTCGCTCAAGACCATAGCCCGATTCATCACCCGTTCTTCTTCCGGCGAAGCCCAACCCTTACTAAGACGATACAAGGTTGCCAGCTCCAACTGCATGTTCAATTCCTGGGTATCACGCTTCATGCTCGCCGGCAACTGGCCCAGCAGTTCCAGCCCGCGAGTAAACAGCTTGATGGCGTCCTCATTGGCATACACGCTGGCGGCAACGGAACCGGCCCGTTGGTAGTAGGGAATCGCCTGTTCAAACAGACCTGCTTGCTCATAGTGGGCTGCCACTTGCGGGCTGATGGGGTCAAGCTCCGCCGCGTTAAGCGCTTCGAGCGACCGGGCGATGCGGCGATGGAGCAAATGGCGTTGGGGCGCACTGGTTTCAGCGTAGGCCACTTCGCGCAATTTATCGTGGGTAAAGTCGAACAGATTGGCGCTCTGTTCGCGCACAATGCGTCTCTGCCACAGTTCATCCAGCGCGTGGATGACGGTTACTTCATCTTCAGGTTCCGCCAGTAAGAGCAGAGCAAGCGTGAAGGCGCGGCCAATAGCGGCGCCAAGCTCGGCCACTTTGCGGGCGGTTGGGGAAAGTTGGGCCAGCCGTCCGGCAATAATCGCCTGGACCCGGGGGGGCAGGCGGGATGAATTAGGGGCAGTTGTGGCCGTTGACGAGTTTGGTTCTGAAGCGACGGTGTGGGCCAGACCCGCCCGGATAGTTTCAACGACAAAAAGCGGATTGCCTTCGGTTTCGCGATACAAATGGATGTTGGTTCTATCATCCAGGGCATATCCTTGTACCTGGGAAGCCAGTTTGGCCGTTTCCGCCGCGTCGAGCGGAGAGAGTTCGATGCTGGTAATTTTATCTTCGGTCCGCAACTGCCGGGCCAACGCGGAGAGGGGATGATCGGGCGGCGATTCTTCACTGCGAGCCGTACCGAGAATGAGCAGGGCATTGCGCGGCTCAAAGCGCAGCAAGAAATGAAGCCACTCCAGCGTTTCCTGGTCACACCACTGCAAATCGTCAATCCACAGCAAAAGCGGGCGCGGCGCCGTGAGTACGCCGCGCGCCAGCGCTTCAAAAAAACGTTGTCGCCGCCCGTATTCCGAAATGGGTTCAGGCCGGGCGAGGTCGGGATAGTCGCTTAAAAGCTCAGGCAGTAACCGGGCGATTTCCGTCTGCCAAACCGGGTCGAGTGAGGCCAAATGGGGACGTAGGGCGTTGCTTCGCAGCCATTCGGTAATGGGCGCCAGCGATAAGCGTCCTTCTGCGCCATACGAACGGGTGTGGGCCGTAGTAAAACCCTGTTGCCTTGCCCAACTAAACAGTTCTTCCGCCAGGCGTGATTTGCCGATACCCGCTTCGCCGGTGATAAGGACGAGATGCGCGCCGCCACTCGCCGCGCGCTGCCAGGCTGCTTGCAACTGCGGCCATTCTGCCTGCCGTCCCACCAGCTTTAATGGCCCGCTGCCGGCTGAGTCGTCCGGGTCAAAGCGGGACATTTTTCGCGGTAGCTGTTGTAACCGTTCGTACGCAGCCCGGAGGGTGTCGCCCGGCTCGACGCCTAACTCGCGGTGGAGGGTTTCGACGGCAGTCTGATAGACACGCCGGGCGCCGGCGCGATCATCATTCAAACCATACAAACGGATGAGCGACACGTACACGCCTTCATCCAGCGGGTCGAGCCGGAGCAGGTGCTGGGCTACTTGCAGCGCCGCCGGGTACTCGCGCTCTGTTTCGAGCACCTGCATCAATTTTTGGCAGGCGGTATAGTAATGCTGCTGCCGGCGCTCGCGCTCAGGGATGATCCAATCATCGTAACAGCCGGGCAATAGGTCGCCTTGATAATAAGAACAGGCGCGCTCCAACAGTTGTCGTAAGGTCTTTGTATCGCCCTGCTGTTCGGCGGCATCAGCTTCTTTCAGGCTGCGCTCAAAGCGCTGCACGTCAATGACCTGACCTTCATCCGTTTTCCAGTAGACCGTATTGGTATCGGCCACCAGAAAGCGATCTGGACTGGGCAGGGCGTGGCGAAGTTGGTAGAAGAATTGGCGCAGATTGTTGCGGGCCTGGGACTCGGTCGTATCGGGCCAGAGGATAAAAGCCAGGTGTTGGCGCTGTTGAGGGGTATCGGCGTGCAAAATTAAATAAGCCAGGAGCGATTGCAAGCGCGCCGAATTTACGCCGGTAATCGGCACAGCGTCATAAATGAGGTTGAATCCCCCCAGGAGTTGGACGCCCAAAACTGGGACCGTCATGCCACACCCTTTCAACCGCCCCTGTTCGTTGTCACATCGTAATACGCTTTATTCTACCCGCCATTCGCTCACTCAACAACCCATTAGAGAAAAGTGGACATCCTTTCGTGGAATTCCTCTTTTTCGCGCCTGTCGTGGTTCAAATCCCCCTGGTTGGTCCGACAGGTTTTAGTCTAGGCTGTCTATTTTTAACGAACCTCAATCTGGCTTAAGCCGCTTCCCAATCCACACCCGCCATTAAACCGGCTACCGACAAATCCTCATCTACCTCCGGCCAATGGAGACTAATCCCGCCCCCGCCAATCTCATATTTTTCTCGCTGTTCAGGCGTAGCCTCATACAACAGGGGAAACCAAATAAGAGGAACACTGATAATTCGCCCATCGGTCAAAGAAACGTGCATCATCTCATTGTCAAACTTCACCGCTTTGGCTAATGCCGTCGTCGGGCGGTACGCTCGCCGAAATTTGAACTTTGGCTTAGATTGATTTTCAATCAAGATGCTCATTTGCCTTTCAATCTGGACATTTTACCCTGATTGATTGCAGCTTCATAATCTATCAGTTAGCCCTTTCGTGAATTTCCTCTTTTTCGCGCCTCTCGTGGTTCAAATCTCCCTGATTGGCCCTTCCGGTTTTAGGCTAGGTTAGCTGTTTTTTCGTTCTTTAAATATTTTGGGTTACTGTTCTGTTTCCTTCTGATATTCTTGATCCAGCTTCTCGGTAAGAGCATAAAGTCTACTCTTTTGAGTGGCTGTATATTGATTGGACTCACTTAATTCGCTACTTGGAGCAAAGACCCACTGTACAGTTTTGGCTGCCAACCATAGAGTTCCATCTACAATGATCCAGCCCAAGCAATAACTAAGGGGAATCCAGATGAACACACCTAGACCGTTAGGCATTGATAAGAGATACATATTTGCAAACACAAGCGTACCCAGGAAACCAAATTTTTCGCTGTACAACAAAAATGAAAATATTATTGAAATTAAAGTCCAACCAACCAGAATTCTTAAAAGATGCATCTGGTTTTATAGTCCTTCGTTGCCCAACTCAGCAAAGTAAAAGAGTTCCACACAACCCAACCCCTCTTCGCCCTGCGAACTCTTCCCTACCTCACGGAAAAATTCCCCGCTGCTCCAGCGCCTCGGCCACCCGCGAGACGGCCAGCATGAACGCGCCCTGGCGGAGCGAAACCTGGTTGGCTTCGCTGAAATCGCAGACGTGATCAAAGGCGTTGTACAAAAAGCGGCGCAGATTTTTCTGGACCTCGGCCAGGTCCCAGGGGAAGGCCTGCAAGCCCTGGACCCACTCGAAGTAGCTGACCGTCACCCCACCGGCGTTGGCCAGGATGTCGGGCACGACCATCACTCCCCGCGCGTGCAGGATTTTATCGGCGGTCGAGCTGGTCGGGCCGTTGGCCCCCTCGACGATGTATTTGGCCTGAATGCGGTCGGCGTTGAGCGAGGTGATCTGGTCCTCCAGGGCGGCCGGGATCAGCACGTCGCAGGGCAGGAGGAGCAGTTCCTCATTGGTTACGGTCTCCAGTCCCGGCGTGGTGTAGCCGGCCAGGGTCCGCGTCGGCGAGGTTTTGCTGTACTGGAGCAGGGCCTCCACGTCCAGCCCGTGCGGGTGGGTGTACCCGCCGGACACATCGCTGACCCCCACAATCTTGCAGCCGGCCTGAGCCAGGTAGTGGGCCGTCCAGTAGCCGACCTTGCCAAAGCCCTGGATGACTGCCCTGGCCCCTTCGATGGGCGTGCCGTACCGTTTCATGGTATTTTCGGCAATGATGGCGACGCCCAGCCCGGTGGCGTCGGCCCGGCCGACGCTGCCGCCGAGGATAAGCGGTTTGCCGGTCACAATTTCCTGGCTGGCCTCGCCGATGAGCATGCTGTAGGTGTCGCTCATCCAGGCCATGGTCCGCTCGTCGGTGTTGACATCCGGGGCGGGGATGTCTTTCTTGGGGCCGATGATGGGCATGATGGCGTAGGTGTAGCGCCGGGTCAGGCGGCGCAGCTCGTTCTCCGAAAGGGTGGCCGGGCTGACGCTGACCCCGCCTTTGGCCCCGCCGTAGGGCAGGTTGAGCACCGCGCATTTCCAGGTCATCAATTGGGCCAGGGCGGTCACTTCTTCCAGGGAGACGTCGGCGTGGAAGCGGACGCCGCCTTTGCACGGGCCGGGGACGCTGGTGTGCTGGACCCGGTAGCCGGTGTATACGGCGGTCTCGCCGTCGTCCAGTTCGATGGGCAGGGCCACGGTCAGCGTCCGCTCGCATGTCCGTAAAACTCGATGTAAATTGGGATTAAGGTTAAGCCGGGCCGCAGCATCGTCAAGGTGATTAAGCGCCGAGTAGAGCATGCGCATGCCGGGGGTATCTTGCACTTTGGCCTGGAGCGCCGGCCCCTCTTGGGAAACAGGGGGAGCTAGAGTCATAAGGGTTTACCTCACTTTCAAACTTCGTTGTTTGCTAAGACATTTTGTTACTACTCAGCCCCATGTCATTTCGAGGCCGTAGGCCGAGAAATCCCTGGAGCGACACACAGGCATTAGGGATTTCTCCCTTCGGTCGAAATGACATGCCGAGCAGTTAGGACATTTTAACTTTTAAGGTAGAGTCAGTATACCACGAGGCAGGGGGTTTTACCAGTGGTAAAAAGTAGACGGTAGACAGTAGACAGGAATTATGACCTGGAATGCAAGGCCCTGCTGAAAAACTCTTTGCTCTTTAGTCTAAGTCTACCGTTCGCAATTCGCAATTCACAATTCCTTATTGACAATTGGTGACAGAGGTTATACTGCGAAAGCCTATATCTTGGTACTCTTATTAGAGCACCCCCCTAGATGTAGAGGATTTCGTGTAAGAGTTAGCCCTGGCGCACTTCTTGCCAACATTTTGATTTGTGCTATAATAGCATTATGGAAAGTTCTTATGGCAAGTTTGCCGCAGAGAAACGGGGGTTTTTATGGCAACGTCTCTGGAACTAGCGATCACTGCCATTCGCTCGGGGCGCAAAGAAGAAGGCCGGCAGTTGCTCAACCTGCTGATCCAACAGAATCCCAATAACGAAATGGCCTGGCTGTGGATGAGCAGTGTAGTCAATGCTGACGAGCAGCGCGCCCGCTGCCTCTATCACGTGCTGGCCATCAACCCCGATAATGAATTGGCCCGGCGCGGCCTGCAAATCCTGGGCATTGTGGTGTCCGACTCGCGGCCGGTCAAAGTGCCGCGCGACTCCCAGCCCATTCCGGTGCAGCGGCCTCAGCCGGAGACAGTCACACCCTGGCCGGTTCCACCAACGGCTCCGACGCCCAGCCCAGTTGAAACCCAACCCTTGTCCCAGGCCCCACAGCCTGGCGCCCAAACAGAACCGGCGGCGCCTCACCAGAGCGCGCCTGCGGAAGAGCGGCGGCCTTTCCGCCTCGATCCCAAGACCATTACCCAGGAATTACCCTTTGTGCCCATCCGTGAGCCATTCGCCGAGCCGGCTCGCCGCGCGCCTTCGGCCTTTATCCCGCGCGTTGAGGGCGAGCAGCCTGCTCCGGCGGAGACAGTCCAACCCGTGCCTAACGGCGCTCCGCCCCAGCCGGCAGAACCTGTGCCCTCGCTGGCATTAGTCCCCGTGCCCAAAATTGAGACGCCGCTGCCCGATTTCCCCGCCGTGCCCAATGCGGTACAACCGGCGAGTCCCAGCCCAACCCCGCCAACGGATACCGGGCCGCTTGCAAACGCAGCGCCGGCTCAACCCCAGCCGGCCCCGGCAGCCACACCTCCCCAACAGCCTTATGCCGCCGGGGTACCGCTGAATGAAACCCGGCCCTCACAGCCCATCTGGGTGACTCATTCCAACGTAACGATGAGTATGCCCACACCTCCTAATCAACCGCCCTATTCGGCGCCGGGAGTCAACTCAAACGTGACCATGGGCATGCCGACGCAGTTTTTGCAGCCGCAAAATCCTATGCAGGCCGGAGCGCCGATTCACTCCAACGCGACTATGGGCATGCCCATGCCGCAAAATGGGCAAATGCCTTATATGGCCGAAGCAGTGCCCATGACGCCGGGTATGGCCTACGCCCCCGCTCCCTTCCCGGTACCCTTTCCCCAGAACCAGGTTTACCACTCCAGTTCAACCATGGCCATGCCGACGATGACTGAGGCCGAAGCCAGGGCGCGGCTGATGGCTGCTCAGGCCCAGGCCATGCCAGGAATGACCGACCCCTTCGCTGCCTTGCGGGCTGCGGCCAATCCTCCTGACCTGGGAGTCGCGCGGGCCTCCAAAAAAAGCAGCAAAAAGGCCGCCAAAGGGGAAGACGAGGAAGAAGAAGTCAACCTGCTGGCGGTCATCGTGTTTGGCTCCCTCTCCGTTACCGCCCTGGGCGGCCTGGGTATGTTGATTCTGCTCTGGATTACGAGCGTGTGAGGCGAAACGAGGAAACGAGGCCGCGAGGGGGCGAAGCTATTTTTCTTCGCTTCATCGCCTCCTCGCTGCTTCGCCTCTTTGCTTCATGCTGCCGCAACCGCCCGCCATACCCTCTTGACCCGCCAGGCGAAATCTTCCCGGCGCAACTGCAACTCAAAACGGGTCCCGTCGGCGGCTTCGACCAGCACGTGGCGGCCATCGGCTTCATCCCACTGCCGCCCGACGGCGGTAATGCGGTATTTGCGCCTCTGCCAGGTAACCCACTGCGGGTCCAACTTACCTTCACCATCCATCGCCGCCACCACACGGATCGGCTCATCCAAAAATTCTTCGTTGGTCATAATTTTCGATACTCTCTTTTAAGAAATTTGTGTCATCCAGATGAAACTTCCTTCGCTCAGGGGCCGAGATTTGGGGATTTGGGGATAAAAAAGAAAAATCACCTAATCTTCTAATCCCGGCAAAAGCTTTTCCGGTTAATTATACACTTGTGTGGTTTAAAGCGTATCATATTCTGGCCCGAAAACAAAAAAGCCCGTCTCCTCTAAGGAGAACGGGCTTTTGAGAGCTATCTAATTTCAGGCGACCGGCACCGGGCGTGAGGGCTGTCGCGGCCGTCCGGTATGGGTATGATTTGACCCATCAAGGTACTGCCACCAGAGCAGCGCCAACGTGACAGAACCAGCCGCTACCACCACCGCAATCAAAACAGCCAGAACCAGGGCGAGGTCAATCTCAGGCCATAACAGGCCCAGGCTCCAAATCAGTAAACCCAAACCAATAATCTTCAGAGTCTTCATCATTATTTCACCTCCAAGGGAGCAAATCGCTGGGCGGTGATGTCGCGCTGCGGCGGCGCGTCAAGCAGCCGGGCATAATCGGTATTTTCCTGAACGGTGACGCCGCCAGGCTGGATAACCACGTCAGCTCGAACCGTTTGCATTTCGCTGATAACCAAAATGGTCAAAGTCAAAGCCAGACAAAAGATCAAGGTAAGTAACGCACCGTTAAACATCCATTTTAGCTGTTTCATGATTTAATCCCCTTTGCTTTCCGAAGTAATTATAGTATAACAGCTCTCGCTTGAATTGTAATCAGCCTCCCGGCTGATTAAAGTTACGCCAAACAAATGGCCTCAGGCGTAGTCTATCTACGTACTTTGCCTAGCGGTCCTACGACATTTGTTGTACGCCTGTTATCTATTGTATCACGGCAATAAGGAGAGGGGTTGTCAGCCAAGCGTCAGTTTGCCAACGCCAGGATGACTTATCGCCAATGTTTGCTCAAAAGCTAACGAAAATGACACGATGGCCTTCCTGTGGTATCATTAACGTGTTGAGCAGAAAAGGTCATGCTTAAATGCTTAGATTGAAGAAATACTGGATTGGCGGTATCTGTCTCACCTTGTTGGCCACCACCGCGATGCTGGTTAACTACCTGGCCTGGAGTATCTATACCTACCCCAACACGTCAATCTCCCCTCAAGCCGATGCTGCGATTGTTCTGGGCGCTGCTGCCTGGGGTGAGCGGCCCTCGCCTGTATTCAGAGAACGGATCAACCATGCGCTTGAACTTTATCAAACGGGGGTGGTCCGCAAACTTATTTTTACGGGTGGCCAGGCTGATGCCAGCGAACCCGCCGAGGCAGTGGTAGCTCTGCGCTATGCTATCGAGCACGGTATCCCCGCCGCCGATGTTCTGGTAGAGGTCCATTCTCGTTCCACTGGCGAGAATTTATTATTCGCTAGCCAATTGGCTCAACAACAAAATCTGGCCCGGCTGCTTATCGTCAGCGATCCGTTGCACTTAAAACGAGCTACATTGATAGCGCGAGACTTGGGCATGGATGCTTATCCTGCACCCACCCCGACCACTCGCTACCGGAGCTGGCCCAGCCAATTGAGTTTTCTCATGCGTGAAACCTGTTTTTACGTGGCCTACTTAATCCAGCGTCCCTTTATGGACCCCGTATTTAAGCCGATAATGCTCTGAAAGGCATTTGCTACAAAAGGGGGAAACCATGCTTATTTCTTACACCCACCTGTCCGACCCGCCGCAACAGTTTGAAACCGAGGCCGAGATGATTGTGGTGGGCCGGCTCTGGCGAGGCCAGGCAGTTGATCTGGATTTGACCCCCGATAATACCGTCTCGCGCCGCCATGCTCGCCTGAGCCAGGAGAATGGCGCTGTCTGGCTGGAGGACCTGGGCAGCACCGGCGGCACCTGGGTCAACGGGCAGAGAATTACCACCAAAACCCGGCTGGCTCCGGGCGACAAGATCACGCTGGGCCAGACAACGCTGAAAGTTGTCAGCGAAGTTGCCCCTCTCCCCGCGGCCGAGGTTACGCCTGAAGGGGTTCTCACCAGCAGCGTCAGCGCGGCCGACTCTCCCTCGGCGCTGATTCTGGCGGCAGCTTCCCTGGAAATCATTCGCCGCCGGCTGACCGCTTTTTATGAATTGGGTGCAGCCCTGGGGACGATGGACACCGTCGAGTCGCTGGCGCGGACGGTGGTCCAACACCTTCGCCGGGCTATCCCCCGGGCCAAACGAGCCGCCCTGCTTTTGCAGGATGAAGGGCGGCTGTCGCCCGCAGCTTACAGCCCGGAAACGGTCAAACCTTCAATCAGCTTAAATCTGGCCAGGCAGGCTATCGAAAAGCAGCAAGCCTTCACCTGGCGGCTGCCAGCGGCAGAGGAAACCGCCCGGCCCTTTGACAGTGTTATCCTGCATGGCACCCGCTGCGCCATGTATGCGCCGCTCATCTGGAAAGGGGAAGTGCTGGGAGTTGTTTTTGTAGATAACACCGACCCCGGCAGTACGTTTGACGAGGACGATTTGCGCCTGCTGATGGCTATGGCCAGCCAGGCAGCGATGTTTGTGAAGAATCACACCTTGCAGCAGGATTTGCGCCGCCAGGAAGTGGTCCGCTCGAACTTATTACGCCAATTCTCGCCGCAGGTGGCCGAACGGCTGGAACGGATGTTAAAGGAATCGGGCGAATGGAAGCTGGGCGGCAAGCGGGCCGAGCCGGTCACAGTCCTGGTCTCGGATGTGCGCGGCTTTACCACTCTGGCCGCCGGGATGGAGCCGGGCGACGTGGTGGAGGTGCTCAACGAACTGTTTAGAATCTGTATTCCCATCATTTTTAAATATAACGGCACCGTAGACAAATATGTGGGCGACTCCATCCTGGCCGTCTTTGGCAGCCCTGAACCTGACATGCGGCAGTGGGAAAACGCAGTGCGGGCGGCGCTGGAGATGCAGCAGGCGGTTCGCGCCTACCAGGAGAGGTGGCAAAGCCGCGGCCTGCCGGTCTGCCAGGTTGGGATTGGGATTCATACCGGCGCGGTGCTGCATGGCTTTATTGGGGTAGCCGAACGGATGGAATATACGGTTATCGGCGATGCGGTTAACCGGGCGGTCCGCTACTGCGATGGAGCCGAGCGGGGCGAAGTGGTGATCAGCCCGGCGGTCCATCAGCGGGTGGCCGATTTGGTCGAGGCTGCGCCCAGAACCATTCGCACCAAGCACCCGGAGTCGGAGCCGGACATGGAGGCTTTTGTGGTCCAAGCTCTGAAATTTAAGTCTACGGAACCCCTGCCGGCACTGGAGTAACCTTACATTATGAAAGCAATCGGGGTTGATATGATCGAAACGACGCGGGTAGCTCAGAGTGTGGCTCGTTTTGGAGATCGTTTTCTCAAACGGGTCTATACGGAGCGAGAGCTGGCCTATTGTCACGGACAAATCACTTCCCTGGCGGCGCGTTGGGCGGCCAAGGAAGCTACCGCCAAGGCCCTCGGAACCGGCATTGGTGAAGTGAGCTGGCGTGAGATCGAGGTCATTAACCAGGCCAATCAACGGCCCACGATCCACTTGCATGGCGCCGCCGCCGCCCTGGCCGAACAACTCGGCCTGTCGAGCTTTGCCATCAGCCTGTCACATACCAGGGATTACGCGATTGCTTTTGTGGTGGGGGAGTAGAAGAGGGGAGGGGTGGAAGATTGGAAGATTGGATTTTTTCCATCCTCCAGCCTTCCAATCCTCCAGGTTAAACTCATATGGCTAAACAACCAACCAAACTTCAGCAGCAAATCAACTGGTACCTCAGCCTGTTTGTCTTGATCTTATTTGTGCTGGTTCCCCCGGTTTTATGCGGCCTCTTCTACTTATCGCAAGTGCCGGAAGTGATGTGGCAGCGAGACGACGAGCTGACCTTCGACCGCATCTGGATGTATCGTGAGCGCCGCCCGCTGGGGATTGCCTACCAGACCCAACGGGTGATCCAGGAATACAGCCAGGCCGAAGTTTGTGTGCAGAGTAGTTTACATTTTTTTCTGTGGGGCCGGTCTAGCCAGGCTCAGCCGGCAACTTCCAGCCATCGCATGGTGCTGGTAGATAATCACTGGCAGTCTACCGGGGAAGTGTGCCGCTAGAAGCGATGAAAAGCCGCAGTTTGGTACTCCTTGACTATTGAGATTCGTCGCTTTCGCCCTTATTGTGAAATTAGTTACGCTTAGGGTAACAATCTTTAAGAAAGGAGGTTTTTGATCGTGTTGTTTCTCCCGCGTGAAGAAGGCCAAGGCTTGGTAGAATACGCTTTGATCCTGGTCCTGGTGGCAATTGTGGTGATCGCTATTCTGCTCCTGCTCGGCCCGGTTGTCGGTAATGTGTTCAGCAACATTGTTGGCAACCTCTAATTTATTTTATTCCACTGTTATTCATTCCATTTATCAAAAAGCCCCGCCGATCGGCGGGGCTTTTCTTTTCCCGGTCATTCTTCAAACGGAATAACTTTTTGGCTGACATATTTGGGGAAGTAGGTAAAAATCACTTCATAGCCGGCTCGCTCGCCGGGGGCCAGGGTGGGCGGAGAAAGGTAGGTAAAGCCAACATTGATGACGCCACCCCCGCGCCCGTAGATCACCGCTACCACTTTGGCCCGTTTGGCCATGACGCTGCCGGTATTTGCCACCACTCCTTTGACATGGAAGAAGCCGGCCTCATCCTCATAGCGTTTGACCTCGACAACGGAAAGCTGAGGACTGAGCTTGGGAGTCACCGGACGAGCGACAGCCCGGACGCTGTAGGAAACCATGCCCAGCGGGTGCGAGAGGGTAATCAGGAACGGGGATACTTCGCCGGGTGGAATGACCTCAAGCATGGTTTCTCCGCTCGCTGTGCCCACAACTGCGCCAGTGGCATCGTAAAAAGTAATGGCAATATCGGTTTGACCCACGT
The DNA here is from genome assembly GCA_016860845.1 of Chloroflexota bacterium. The sequence goes on along the minus strand of BOKF01000001.1, from coordinate 56,974 downwards.
CCAGATTGGAGTCGTTGCGGACCTCGCCGACAATATTCAGAGTATTGAACTCATCGGTGAAACTGTTGTCGCTTAACAGGCCCAGCAAAACAGCATCGGGTGGGAGGGCGGTCGGAGCCGGAGCGACGGTTGCGGTGACAACGGGGTGTTGGCCCGATAGCCGCTCTGTTACGGTTTGATCTCCCAGGGTGTCGGCCTGGGTTTGAGCTAATACAATTTCCCCGCCCGTCTCCAGACGCGTTACCCGGTACCGGTAGGCCAGCCCAGGCCGCAGAAGTTTGTCAACAAAGGCCGGTTCATTAACGTCGGCTTTATGGATGTAAACGCCATAGCCGCGGCCCATATCGCTGTAGATGCGGTATTGACCTGTTTTGGCGGTGGGCGCCCAACTCAAGGCGATACTGGCATTGGTCAGGGGGATAGCGTCAACCAGCCCGGCGGTTGTAGCCAGGGTTAAATCGGGCTGGGTCAGCCGAGGGACGGGGATTTCGGCAGGTGGGTTGGACGCATTGCCTTTTAAGGCAGCAGCCACTACAAACGGCGTTGGTTTAAGGGGGGGACGGGCCATAGGGGGTGGGGTTGGGCTGCTGGTTGGCTTGATTTCAGCGACAACGGCCGGGGTCGAAGTAGGCGGCCTGGTAGGTGTGGGCACTGGTGGAGGGGTTTGAGGGGGTGTTCGAGTCGCCGTGAGGGTGGGTTGGGGAGTTTTGGCCAGGGTACGGCTGGACACTGTAGCCGGCTGAGAAGTTAGAGTAGGGGTCCGTGTCGGCGTGGCGGACAGAGCGGTTGGCGTGCGGGTTGGGGTAACAGCTTTAGCCTGAACGACCTGAACGGGTGTCTGGGTTGGCCGGAGGGTTGCGGTAAGGGTTGGCTGCGGGGTGTTGGTGCGGGTCGGCAGGCGGGTAGGGGTATGAGTGGGAGAGGATGTCTGGGTTGGAGTGGGGAGCGGTGTAGCCGTAGGTCGAGGGGTTGCGGGTGAGGTAGCGGTGGGCTGGGGTGTTTCACTTGGCGTAGCCGTAGGTTGAGGAGTGTTTGTGGGCGTCTTGGTTGGGATAGGGGTGCTGGTCGGCGTGGCTGTAGGCTGAGGCGTTAGAGTTGGGGTAGAGGTGGCCGTCCAGGCCTGGCTCCGGCTCCCTTCAACCAGGGCAATAGCCTCCGGCGTGCTGGGACTCACTGTAGTTTTGCCGGGTGGGGGCGCCGGTGGAATATTGAGGGGCGGCATGAAAGCCACCGTGACGGATGGTGTAGTTGGCGGGGTGGGAGTGATGGTTGAAAAAATCGCAAACGATCCTGTCGGGACCATAGCCAGATCAGTTGGCGGTTGGGATGACTGATTGCGCCGGGAGGTATTAAACAGCAGAAACCCGAAAGTGCCGAAGATAACGAGGTTGAGAATGAGCAAATACCCCAAAAAGGCCATTTGCTGCCAGGGCTTCCACTTTGACATCTAGCGCACCTTGGTAAAGATCACTTCAAAGGAATAGTGGTACAACGAGTTAGCAACGCCGTTGTCAGTTTCGGGGCACAACTCATTGAGCGGAATATCGGGGCTAATAGGGCCAATCATTTGGCTGACCCCATCCAAAACTTCGATAAAGTAGCTGCCTTTGAACATGGCAAAATCGGCCAGGCCAGGGTCTTCCATTTTAGTGCCGGTGGTAAGAATAGCTTCGCCGCCAGCGCCCCCTTCCCAGTGGACCCGCATCTTAACCCCAGGAATGCCGTTGCCCGCTGGGTCACGCACATAAGCGAAGATATGATGTTTGCCGGCATTCTCGCAGGCAGTCAGTTGGCGCATCGTTCCGACATAATCATAGGCCGGGGTAGGGGTTTCGGTGGGTACAGGCACAGCCGTCGCCCGGATGGGGGTCCGGGAGGGTATGGGGGTCTCGGTGGGGGTCTCCGTGGGTTGCGGAGTGGAAGTAACGCTCGGCGTCCAGGTGGGGACCAGGGTGCCAATAGGGGTAGGCGGTGGTAACCCTGTCGGGGTAGCGGTGAAAGTGGGAAAAGGAGTGCGGGTCGCCGGGGCTTGCGCCAGAACGCGTCGAAAAGCGCCAGGGGATTGAATGGTCAGTATCCAAACCAGCCCGCCCAATACAACCATATTTACCAGGGCTAATAGCGAGATTAGCACCGTCCATTGTTGGCTGTTAATGCTGGCGAGTTCTTTTTTGAGTCCGGTCATGGTCAGGCCAAGCCCATCCCCACGGCTTAACAGTTCATTTAACTGATAGCGGGGGTGGGTTGCTAGCGTCCTTTGCGTCTGACTAATAATAAGTCATCTTTATGGACCCCACCCCCGCCATAGCTTATGTTTACTCGGCGGGCCTGCTCTCAGAGGATCAAAACCCACCGCTAAACAACAGAATTAACCCCACCAGACTCTATTTATCCCTAGATTATCACTATCTGTAGGGGTTTGTCAATAAATGACCCACGATATATAGGGCTTAACATCCAACTTGACATATTCATTATATCATTCTTTGAATATTATGGCAAGTAGAACAAAGGTTGGGTATATTATCAGGAAGCGTTTCAAGTGATCGGAAAGAAATCGTTTCCCGAAAAATTTGACATAACAAAAAAGGGGTTGACATGAACCCCTTGCGTATGATATAATACCGTCGCATTTCAAATTAAACACGTTCGGCCAAAAGCCTCAAGTCAGTCAGTCATAAAAAGCCAGGTGGGTTGCGGTTTGTGCCTGGCTCGTTATTTGTATAAAACTATCTCCTTATTTTAATAAACTTCCACCAGTATTAGATTTTGGACATACCTCTCAACTTCCTTAATAGCGATTCTTCTTCAAGCGGCAGATGATACTTTTCATCCATACTATCGAGCTGTAAAAATCCGAACGCCTATGCCTGGTCGCTGCAAAGTTGTAACCGGGAAAGGCAGGACATGAGGTGAATATGATTTCAGATAAAATAACTAAAGACCCCGAAACCATCGAAACCCCCGAAGCCAGAGCTGCCGGTGTGCTGGACAACTTAATGCACAAAGCCACCACCTGCGGTTATCTCGTCACCGACGACCTCCTCGCCGCCTTCCCTGAAGCCGAAGACAACATGGCCCAGTTAGAGGAAATTTTTATTCAGCTCATCAACCAGGGCATCGAAGTTTATGCCGATGTGGAAGAGGCCGAAGAGGAAAAACGCCTTAAAGAACAATCCCCCAATGAAATTTCGGTCCCTACGGTAGACCCCTTTGATTTAAGCGGTATTGCGGCTGACGACACCATCAGCCTGTACCTCAAAGAGATGGCCCGAGTGCCTCTCCTGGCCCCCGCCGAAGAAATCATGCTGGCCAAAAGTTTAGAAAAAGGCCGCAAAGCCCAACGAAAAATAGAGAAGAATAGCCATACTGAAGAAGAAAAACTCAAGCTGCGCCGCTATGTCCGCGATGGCAACAAAGCCCGCGATCATTTGATTAAAGCCAATACCCGGCTGGTGGTCAGTATTGCCAAAAAATACATGGGCCAGGGCGTTCCCTTTTCCGATTTAATTCAGGAAGGCAACCTGGGCCTGATGAAAGCCGTAGAAAAGTTTGATTACCGGCGCGGCTATAAATTTAGCACCTATGCCACCTGGTGGATTCGCCAGGCCATCACCCGCGCCCTGGCCGACCAGGGCCGCACCATCCGTGTGCCAGTCCACATGAGCGACCGCATCCGTAAGCTGCACCAAGTTTCACGCCAGCTTGAGCAGGTCTGGGGCCGCAAGCCTACCCCCGAAGAACTGGCCGAGCAGATGGAACTGGAACCCTCCAAAGTGCGCTGGATGCTTCGCGTCAGCCGCCATCCCGTTTCATTGGAACGGCCTGTTGGCGAAGAAGAAGACAGCGAACTGGGCAACTTTATCGAAGATGAGGACGCCCCCACCCCGCCCGACGCGGCCTATCACCATTTGCTGCAAGAAAAATTGGAAGACGTGCTCAGCACCCTGACCCCACGTGAGGCCCGCATTTTGCGCCTGCGCTTTGGCTTGCAAAATGGCCGCAGCTATACCCTGGAAGAAGTCGGCAAAAAGTTTGGACTCACCCGCGAGCGCATCCGCCAGATCGAAGGCCAGGCCCTGCGCAAGCTACGCCATCCGCGCCGCAGCCGGCAACTGCGTGATTATTTGAGCTAAACTTGGCTTGTCCAAAGTAAGCTTGAAATCAAACATCATCGTTCGGTCATCTGGACGGTGATGTTTTTATTTTGCAGCTTGATTGCCAACCTTCTTGCGCCTCGTTATAATACATTGCGAGGCGTTGTGATAAACAAACCCCTTGGCCGAAAAAATTATGGACATATCCCCCATCTACCCGGAAGCAGACGCGGTCCTGGCGACCATACGTGCCATGAAGGGCAGGCGCGAATAGCCACCCTAAAAATGCGCGATAAAAACGATGAGGTCATTGTCCAGGAGAAACTTGATGGCTCAAACGTAGGGGTGGCTAGAATAGCGGATACAATTTATCCTTTAGGACGCTCCGGTTATCTAGCTGCTTCCTCACCCTACGAACAACATCGTCACTTTAGCAACTGGGTCTACGCCAATTATGAGCGTTTTTTGGCTGTACTCCGTGATGGCGAACGGTTAGTGGGTGAATGGTTAATGCAAGCTCACGGGACACGTTACCAACTTCAACATGAACCATTTGTGGCGTTTGATTTGATGATTGAGGATGAACGTATGCCCTATGATGAATTTATTCAACGCATTGCTGCGAGTGATTTTGTGTCACCGGCCTTGCTTCATCGAGGCGTTGCCCAGAGCATCGAAGAGGCTATGAAGCGCCTTAATATTTATGGGTTTCACGGGGCTATTGACCCCGCAGAGGGGGCCGTCTGGCGGGTTGAACGCGATCTTCCTACCGGCAAAAAAGGTGAGCGAAAGCGTGTTGTTGATTTCCTGGTAAAATATGTTCGTCCCGACAAAGTAGATGGATTTTATTTGCCCGAAGTTTCCAATAAAGAACCTGTTTGGAACTGGTATCCTGACTCGGATAAGGCCTGATAGGTTTGTCATTAAGGAGTAAACCGTTGCCCATACGAAAAAATTACCTCCTCCTAACTGTCTTTGTCTCCGGTATGACTACGCTTGGCGTGGAGTTATCGGCCAGCCGGCTGATTGACCCCTTTTTTGGCAACTCGCTGGTCATCTGGGCGGCGATTATCGGGCTGATGCTGCTCTATTTGACCGCCGGTTACGCCATCGGCGGGCGCTGGGCGGATCGGGATCCGCGTGAGAGCACCCTGTTTCAAATCACGGCTTGGGGAGCATTTCTGGTAGGGCTGGTGCCTTTCTTCGCCGCGCCGGTCTTGCGCTTCTCGGTGGAAGGCTTTGCCGATTACAATGTCGGCATTCTCCTGGGATCGCTGACGGGAGTGCTCATCCTCTTCAGCCTGCCGATCACCCTGCTGGGCACGGTCTCCCCTTTTGCCATTCGCCTGGCTTTGAAAGACGTGCAGCATGGCGGTAACACGGCCGGCTCGATTTACGCCCTCAGCACCCTGGGCAGCCTGGTGGGAACCTTTCTGCCGGTGTTGCTGCTGATCCCGGCCATCGGCACGCGGCTGACCTTTTTTACCCTGGCGATTATTTTACTGCTGGTGAGTTTAGGCGGCCTGTTTCTGACCCAACCGAGGCGAGGCTGGGTCTATGCCCCGATGCTGCTGGCCCTGGTCGGTCTGAACCTGTGGGGGCCGGCCGGCCCGATCAAAGCCAGCCCCGGCCTGGTCTACGAGACCGAGTCGAGCTACAACTACATCCAGGTGTTGCAGCAGGACGATGGCCAGGGCGGCTGGTGGCGGGGTCTGCAATTGAACGAGGGCCAGGGTGTCCACTCGGTTTATAATCCCAGCTATAGCGATTTCCCCCTGGTAGATGGCGTGTGGGACTATTTTTTAATCATCCCCTATTTCAACAACCCGCCTTATCAGGCAAGCGATGTCGGCAGCGTGTTAATCATCGGTTCCGCTGCCGGGACGATTTCCAAAGCCTACAGCGGCGTCTACGGCCCCATCCCTATTGACGGCGTAGAAATTGATCCCGGCATCGTCGAGGTTGGCCGCCAATGGTTTGATATGACTGAGCCGAACCTCACTGTCCATGCCCAAGATGGGCGCTACTTTTTAGCCAATACCGGCAAAACTTATGACGTAATCGCTGTGGACGCTTACCGCCCGCCGTACATCCCTTTTCACCTGACCACTCGTGAATTTTTTCAGGAGATTTATGACCATCTCAACGAGGATGGAGTGATGGCGATTAACGCCGGGCGCACCAGCACCGATTACAGCCTGATCGAGGCGCTAGGCGGCACGATGCGCGCCGTCTTTCCCAATGTCTATGTTATAGATATGCCCGATTACGGCAGCTCGCTGGGTAACAGCCTGGTCATTGCCACCAAGCAGCCGACCCGCCTGGAGAACTTTGCCCAGAATGGAGTTCAACTCCAACATCCTCTCTTGCGTATTGTGGTCGAGCGCTCCCTGCATACTCGAATATGGGAGCTGCCGCCCGGCAAGGTCGTCTTCACCGACGATAAAGCGCCAGTGGAGCAGGTCATTCATGGTTTAATTTTTAGATATTTGTTGGGGGGTAGTTAAGCGCCCCGCTTTTGCAGGAAGCGTCGGGTCTCCATGCAAAATGGGACGCCCATGACCGAAACAAGCTACAGGGTAAACTCTGAAAGTCTTATTCCTGACATTTTTGCCACAGGCTAGGCTCGATGCTATAATACAGCCAGGTGAGTAACCCAAAGTTGCCCGCCAGTTAAGGAGGAGTGAATGAATTTTGGCATGTTAGGTGGTTGGGAGTGGTTGATCATCCTGGTTATCGTGATTATCATTTTTGGGGTGGGCAAATTACCCCAGGTGGGGGGGGCCATCGGCAAATCCATCCGCGAATTTCGCGAAGCGTCGGCCAGTCCCAAAGAGAATGAGCCGGGTGATACCCCCGATCAGAGCAAAGCTTAGTTGAGCTAAACCTTCAGGTTTGAATGAAGTTGTTCTTTATCGCCTTGGGCGGCGTTACTTGCCCAAAAAAGGAGTACCTATGAGATTCGGTGGTTTGGGCGGCTGGGAGTGGATTATCGTTTTGGTTATTGTTATCATCATTTTTGGGGTGGGGAAGCTGCCCCAGGTTGGCGCGGCTTTGGGCCAGTCCATTCGGGAGTTTCGCGAGGCGACCACTAAAAAGGATGATGAGTCAAAAACTGATGAGTCCACGGGCGAAAGCAAAGCTTAAATCAAGCTTGAGCTTTAACTAAAAACTGTGTATTCAGGGAGACGGACTGCAAGTCCGTCCTATTATTCATTTTGTTAAAAAAGTGCAGCCTGTTTGAGGGCTGCACTTTTTATTATTTGTGGCTTCAAGAAGAGAGTTCAGTTGTTAACGATTCCTGCCCCGTCCCCAGATGAACCAACCGGCGGCCAGACCCGCCAGGGGAAGCACGACCAGCGCCCAGACATTGTAGATTGAACTGGCAGCGGCCTGATTCGCCGTTTGGCTGCTGTTTGACGGTGAGGCGTCGGGTGTGCTGGCGGGTTTGACAGGAGTATCCTGCGCCGGTTCCGCTGGAGTAAGGGTGGCTTGAACTGACACCGATTTCGGAGTGTCGGCCGGGCTGGGAGTGTCCGCTGCACTTCTGACGATGATGGTCAGCGGCTCTGATTTTAAATCATTCAGCGAATAAGTGACTTGGTATTCTCCCGGCTCGTCGTAGACGTAATTGGCGATGTCGCCGCGTTCGCGCCCCGGGTCGCAGGCTGCTGACATGACAGATAATGAATTGCCATCGCCGAACTCAAACCGTCCCTCTTGGCAGGCATATTTCTTGGCTTCTTCTGACCCATTGGCCAGAGTCCCGCTAAAATTGACGGCCAGCGGAGCAACCCCTTCGGTCACGTCGGCAGCGACGGTGATAGAGAGAGGCTGAGGCTGAGTCGAAGGCTGAGAAGAGAAAGCAGCCTCAGCCTTAGCCTCTATATTATTATGCGACAGATCAGCCGTGTCGCCGGGGATAGTTTCATAAGCCACCCCATCCAACACGACAATCACTCGCTCGCCCAGGGCGAAATATTTGCCGGCGTCGGGATGGTCACCTAGGAACTCCAGGAACAGGTCGGAGGGGAAGGGGAGTTGGGTGGTGGTCATCGTCGTCGGGTCAAAGGTGGTATCGGTCCAGACGCCGTCTTTGAGCACAAAGGCCTTGTCGCCGACGGCAGTCACCGCCGTTGTGGCGCTGCCTGTGCCGTCAGCGCCGGCTGTGGCTGTTGCCAGGGGTAAGGGAGCAGCCTGGGCGGCTCCGGCTAGGGAATTTTGCTCGACGGCTTTGCTGACCGCGGCATCCCCGGAGACCTCGGCGGGGGCGGCGGCTTCGGCGGCAAAGGCTTCATCGGCCAACTGGCCCCGCCCTTCCTGGCTGAGGGCCAGCTCCGGCTCTTCGACCAGGAAGGAGGTGTAGGGAGTGATGATGCCGTAGCGGACGCTCAGGTTGACAATCTCATCAATCGTTTCCCGGTTCTCGCCGTGCAGCCGGATCTGGTTGAGCAGGTAGCCGACTTTGCGGGTAGCCCACAGGCGCGGAATAAATTCCGCACTGCGGTTGCTGGTGGCCGAACCGGTGGCAAAGGTCAGATCGTCGAAGCGGAAGGTGCGTTCCTGGCCGTTGATCTGGCCGGTCAGGGTGACGCTGGCCGGGCCGCCGTCGCGGTAGCGGCCGGTCAGGATGAGCTGCGTCCCGGCAAACAGGTCGGGCAAGGGGTAAGGGTAAGTGTCTTCCAGAGTCACGCCGGTCACGTCAAGGGAGAGGTCCGCCAAAACCGGGGTGCTGACTTTGGCGTAAAAGCTGCTGACCTGTTCATCCACGCGCTCGCTGGGGCGGACGTAGGCGCTGACCCCGCGCTGTTCCTGGGCCAGGGTGTCGAGCAGGACGGTGTCCACGTCGTCGCCGACGCCGAAGGGGAAGATGCGCAGGTTGCTGCTGGCGGCCTGCTCGACATTGGCCAGAATTTGGGGCGTTTCGACCACACCGCTGGTGGGCAGGCCATCCGTTAAAAAGACAATGATGGTCGGGCGTTCACGGTCGGCGGCGTTAATGGCTTCAAGCAGGGCGCGGTTGATGTCGGTGCTGCCTTCGGGCCGCAGTTCGTCCACAAACCGGCGGGCCTCCGGCAGCGCCGAGAGAGGTTCTGGCCGGCTGGAGAAGGCGCGAACGCCAGTGCTGAAAGCAATAATGTTGAAGCGGTCGCCCTGGTTGAGGTGGTCGAGCACGTATTTCAGAGCCTCGCGGGCCTGCTCCATCTTCTCCCCTTCCATCGAGCCGGACACGTCGAGGATCAAAATGACATCTTTGTCCACTACCTGCTCGGCGTCCACGTTAGGAGCGACCAGCAGGACAAAGAAGCCGTCTTCATCCTGCGCTTTGTAGCTGAGCAGGTTGACCCCAATGTCGTCCTGAGAGACCGTGTAGTAGAGGCTGAAATCGGTGGTGGGCAGCACGTTGGCGTCTTCCCAGCCGACGAGCGCGCCATAGCGGCCCTCGCGGCTGATGCTGACCGGGTGGCTGGCGGAGTAGACGGCTTTGATCGGCTCATTGGATTTGATGTTGACCGTGACCGAAACGTCTTCCAGCGGCCGGGCCGAGAAACGCTCGGTGCTAAGGGGGTAGACATAGTGGACCAGGCCGTTATCTACGGGCAGAATCTGGCTGTACTCGATTTCGACGCGGCGAGTGTCGCCGGGGTCAATGGGAAAGATACTGGCCTGGAAGAGGTCGCGGCCGATGTACTCCAGCAGGGCCGGGTCGAGGCGGCGGCGGACGATGTCGTCATAGATGCGGCGGGCCTCTTCTTTGGTGTAGAGCTGCCCTTCCACCTTCTGGCCGTTGATCCACATGGCAAAGTCGCTGATGGCGGCGTTTTCGGGCAGCGGGAAGATGTAAGTCCCTTCCAGCGACCACTGGCTGTCGTTGCGGAAGGTCTGGTCCACGCGGGTGGTGGCGACCTGATCCTCGATGGTCACGTTGACTCGGTGATTCTGCACGGTCAGGTAGGGCGTCTCGCGCGGAGGGGGCGGCGGGACAGGGCAGGGTTCGATGCAAATGGGCGGGTCAATGATGATGATGCCGTCGGCGCGGGCGGGCGCGGGGGGAGAGGCTAGGGCGAAGGCTGAGGCGAAGAGCAAGAGAGTTAATAGGGCTATAATCCGTTTCATTGGGGCCTCCTTCAATTCAGGGTAACAGGATCGCAGGGTAACAGGTTGATAATTTTTTGATCTGCTACCTTGCTACTCTGCGGCTTGGTTTCTTGTTGGTATGACGTTGAAGGAGAGAAGAAGGTTCCCAATCCCTGTAAATTGTTCTATCCCCCTGAAATCTCCCTCACTTCTTCCGCCAGCCGGTGGCAAAAGGCCAGCAAGTCTTCCAGCACCGCCTTGCGGTTGTCATGATGGGCCGGCGGTGAGCCGTCGCCGTAGGAAAAGAAGTAGTGGTCGCCGGACGCCACCCGAATTTGGTCCGCACCGAGGCCGAACTCGTCTAACAGCTCAAGCATATTATCCAGCCCGACCAGCCGGTCCCGCTCGCCCAAAGCGACGCGGAAGCGAAACCAATCGCTGCGCCGGGGCTTGGTCGGGCTGGCGCCCAGAACGTATAAGGTTTGAGCCAGGGTGCCAAAGGGGGTGCGGGCAAAGCTGCGGATGTGCTCCTTTTTAACTTCCGGGCTGGCTCCGGCGGCTAAAATTTCCATGATGTGGGGAGCCAGGGCAGTTTTAACCGCCGCAAACGAAGGAAGACGGATGCCCGTCCCTACCGTTTTGAAGAAAGCCTGGCGCTGGGTGTCGTTGCAGAACAGGGCCGGGGCCATCACGTAAAAGCCGTAGGCATCGGTGCGCCAGCCGATCTCGTTTTTGAAAAACAGGGCCGCTCCGCCCATCGAATGGCCCACAAAAAGATAGAACGGTTTGCGCCGCCGCCGGCGAGGGTTAGGCCAGAGCTTAAGGGTAGTCAGCCACAGCTCAATGGCATGGATCAACGCGGCCGGTGTACACTGCTCGGCTTCCGGGGTATCGTTGATAAAGGGGGACAGCCCAAAACCGTTGACGTCGAGGTTAAAGCAAACAACCTGCTTGTGGACGGTAGCCAGGTGCAGCGGCAGATTTTCCCAGATCCGGTGGGTGCCGTCCCAGCCATGCAGGAAAAAGACATAACCCTCGGCTTCGGCCAGGGCCTGGGCCAGGGTTTGATAGCCATCGGGGAATTTATAGTAGATGGCCCGCCAGTACAGGTCAGCCAGGCCGGTCTGGCGGCGGAACTGCTCCAGGCCCGCCAGATCAACCCCCAAATTCTGGCGAGCTAAATCGGACAAGTGAAAGGCTTCTACAGCCGCCTGTTCATGGCGGTAATGAACGGCCGTAGAAATCTTGGCCTGTCTAACCACTAAGTTGCCTCTGATCCGTTAGCAGCTAATAGATGCTGAATTGATAACAAAAATAACCGCCAAGCGAGCCGGCGGCGAGGATGATTTCATTCCTAACTAAAGCCATTATACCACCTAATCGAGACCCGCCAAGTTGCCGGGTGATTCTTGGGGATGCATATCCACCTGTGCTATAATGGCCCGCTGTGGGAATCCCCCTAATAAGGAGCTGAAATGAGTCAATATTACCCTCAGTCGGGCCCCTATTACCCGCCTGAAAATAATCCCGAAGAAGACTATATCTACGATGAGGATGACTACGAAGTTGAAGAGGATGGTGGCGGTTCTGGGGACTCGCTCTTGCAGCGTGTCCTGATCTTTTTGGCCGGCGGCTGTTTGGTATTCCTGTGCATGGGCTGCTGCGGCCTGGTACTGGCCGGTCTGTTCACCTTTGATCCAACCGCGTTGCTGGCACCCACACCCATTCCCGGCAGCGATCTGGGCCTCACCTTCAGTGAGGCAGCTTTTCCTGATGAGTCGGTCGTGAGCGAAAAAAGTGTAAAGCTGACGATTATTGATGTGAATCGCAACGCCGCCCTGCCCGCCGTGCCGCCGGTGGAAGGTCGTGAGTTAATTATTGTCACCGTCGAGTTGGTCAACCTCGGCGAAGCCGAAGTGGATTTCAATGAGCGTGATTTTCTCCTCCTGAATAGTTTTGAGGAGGCGTACCAGCCTCAGGCCGGCGATGTGGTAGACGGCGCGCTGGGGCGCGGCTCCCTGCCGCCGGGCGAAGGCCTGGAAGGCCGGCTGGCTTTTGAGATCATCGCCGGCGAGCGCGACCTGGTGCTGACCTGGGATGACGGCAGCGGGGCCAGGTACGTTTTCCTGGAATAGTCTTCTTACGTCTTGCGTGTTTCGTAAACCTAACGGAAAACGCAACACGCAAGAAGTTATGATCATAGGTTTCAAATTAAAATGCTCAAATTACTTATTGCAACCAATAACCAAAACAAAGTAAAGGAATTCGCCGAAATTCTGGCAGACCTGCCTCTCGCCGTGACCTATTTGGCCGATGAGGGCATTACCCTTGACCCCGAGGAAACCGGGGTAACTTTTCGGGAGAATGCCATCCTTAAAGCTCAGGCTTTTGCCCAGACCAGCGGCTTGCTCACCCTGGCCGACGACTCCGGCCTGGAAGTGGACGCCCTGGGCGGCGAGCCAGGGGTTTACTCGGCCCGCTACGGGGACACTGCTAAAGACGATCATATCGGGCGCTGTCACCTGGTGCTGGATAAACTGGCCGCCCAAAATATTCCCTGGCCGGAGCGGACGGCCCGCTTCCGCTGCGTGATTGCGCTGGCTACGCCGGAGCGACTGATCGAGACCGTCGAGGGGACGGTGGAAGGGCTGATTGATTACGAACTCAAAGGCAGCAACGGCTTCGGCTATGACCCGATTTTCTTTGTACCGGAGTTGAACCAAACCCTGGGCCAAGCGCCGGGGGCGGTCAAACATCAGATCAGCCACCGGGGCCGGGCGGCTCGGGCGGCGGCGGAGGTAATTGAGCGGCTGATGAAAGATCAAATTTAATTCTTCACCCGCATCAGCGTGCGGGAGAGGCTGGCTTATGCTTAATCAAGAAATCATCCACTGCCGCCCGGTTGGGAATCCCGGTCCGGCCGCCGGGCTGGGTGGCTTTGAGGGCTGCCGCAGCGGAGGCAACCTGGATGGCCGTGGTCACACGTTCTCCCTGGGCCAGGCAGGCGGCATAAGCCCCGTGGAAAACATCGCCGCAGCCGGTGGTGTCTACCGTCTGCACGCGGAAGGCGGGAAAATGCTCCACCGGCCTGCCCCATTCTGAATACCAGCAGCCCCGCTCGCCCGCCGTGACCACACAACAGGCTCGTTCAGAGCCGGCTAACGCTCTGACAATCCGCTCCGGCCGGCTTTCGCCCGTAACCTGCCCCGCCAGCTCGATACCGATGATCAGATGGTCAATGTGACGCATCAATTCCAGCGCCCCCGGCCCAATTTCCGGCTCAATATCGCCGATAACCGGAATGTCGCGATTGTGGGCCAATACGGCGGCCCGTACTCCGGCTTCAATCGCTCGATTATCTACAAACAGGACCCGGCAGCCGCAAATCAAGGTTTCAGTCACCTCGGCAGGTCTAAGCGAGGTCACGCCTTCCGCCGAATAGAGAATGGTGCGGCTGCCCGTCGCCTGATCTACAATGATCGTTGAGTGAAAAGGCCGGGCCTCGGGCTGGCGTTGAATGGGGGTACAGTCCACTCCTTCCCGTTCCAGTTCCTCGATGGAAAAACGAGATAGCTCGTCATTGCCCAGCACCGTGGCATAAGCCGCCCGCGCTCCCAGCCGAGAGGCCGCCACCAGTGCGGTTGCGGTCAAGCCGCCACCCTCGCGCCGTTTGGCCAGGATAGGTAGCTTGCTGTCCGGCTGGGGGTAGCGGGCAACATACAGCAGGTCGTCTACCGCCACGGCCCCAATTCCCAGAATATCCCAGCGTGCGTTCATAGGTAGAGGCGGTCCTCCGCAAACGTGAAATTTATGAGCGGATTTATTCTACCAGAATCATGAGTAGATCTAAATAAAAGCATCGATTTTTACGTAGAGGACCTCAAGGGACCCCGGTTATACAAATAGTATGACCTGTTTCACTAGAAAACGGTGATCGGATTTGATACACTGTGAACCAGTGATGACAGGCGTAATGATAATCCAACTTTCGTAGCCTCTATAATACAACTTTTGATGGATGACACTGCACCTGACTGGCTGTTATAATGCGGGTATGGGTTAAAAAAGTGATAAGGATACAGTTTACGAACGTTGATTGTTGACAGAACAGAATTCGATAAATACAATACTTCCGTACATCGTTCGTTTATTGAATAGAATTCGGCAGAATGATTAAAGAGACACCGCGCCAACGACGTTATTTCAAAACTAAAGCGACGATTTTGCAGGCCGCTCAAGAAATTATTACCGAAAAAGGGCTGGACGGCCTCTCGCTGCGGGAATTGGCCCGCCGGATTGATTACAGCCCTTCCGGTTTGTATGAGTACTTTAACAGCAAAGACGAAATTGTAGCCGCAATTCGCGCCGAGGGGCTGGAGCTGATGCGGGCTTATCTCAAGCGAGTTCCGGCTGACTTATCCCCTGCGGAGCGGCTGGTCCAAATGGGGTTGGCTTACCTGGAGTTTGCTCAAGACCATCCAGAGCATTTCCGGCTCATCTTTAGCCATCTCACTGCGAGCCGGAGTTCATTTAATCAGAAGATTGATGAAGGCTCGCCGTACCACCTGTTGTTGCAGGCGGTTCGAGCGGTCATTGAGGCCGAGGAACTAACCCTGGGCGAGGAGTACAGTCTGCAAGAAATTGCCTACAGTTTCTGGTCACTGGTTCACGGAATGGCCATGCTGCGGCAAACCCATTTGCGCCACTTCCAGGCCGATTTTGAACGTATTCACCGTCGGACCCTTCGGATTTTTGCCGAAGGACTTAAAAACAAACAACTTTCTGCTGTGTGATTCGTACAGGATACGAGGCAGGCGAAAGTTACCAAATTGCTCTTGTTCCTAAGCTCAGTTCGGGAACAAGTAAAAAATGAAATTATCAAACCAAGCAAGGTAAATTTTTTACCCGATGCATGCAAAGATGAAGGAGCAACTTATGAACCTCAAGTTAATTGCCACAACTTTCGCTTTTGTCCTGGCCGTTGGCGCGATTACTGCCTGTGGAGAAGCATCAACCCCCACGGTTGAGCCGGTCGCCGAGGCCAGCGCCGCCGAACAGCCTCAGGTTGTTTCTGCCGAGGCTTTTGTGGTGCCGCTGAAAAAGTCCGACCTCTCCTTTGAAATTGGGGGACGGGTCGCTGCCATTAAGGTCGAAGAGGGCGATAAAGTCGCCAAGGGTGACGTGCTGGCCCAGTTAGACCAGACGACCTATCAAACTCAAGTGGCTGCGGCTCAAGCCGGCCTGATCGAGGCTGAAGCCAACCTGGCCAAGGCTCAGGCAGACCTGGCCAACACCAAGGCCCCCGTTACCCCGGAAAAGATTGCCCAGGCCGAAGCCGCTTTGGCCAAAGCGCAAGCTGCCCTGGCCGAGCAAATCGCCGGGCCAACCGAGGAAGCGATCAACGTCGCCAAGGCTGAAGTCGCCGTGGCTCAGGCCAGTCTGAACGAAGTCCTGGCCGGCACGCGAAATGAAGATTTGCAGGCAGCATCGTCTAAAATGTTACAAGCCGAAGCTGAAGTTCGCTTAGCTCAGGCTGATTACGACAGGTTTGTCTATGGTGATCCTAAAGTGGCCGAACCTTACGGTGTAGCCTTGCAAAAGGCAACCTTAACTTATGAAGCGGCCAAGGCCGAATATGATAAGCTCGTCAACGGCGCCACCAACGAGGCCATTGCCGTGGCCCGCGCCGGTGTGGCTAAAGCGCAGGCCGCTCTGGCCCAGGCGATGGCCGGTGCAACCCCGGAGCAGATCGCTCAAGCTCAAGCTGACGTTGCCAGCGCGGAAGCAGCCCTGGCTGATGTGAAAATTGGGGCTACGACTGAAGAAATCGCCGTGGCCGAAGCCGGGGTCAAGATTGCCGAAGCCGGGGTTGAAACGGCTAAAACAGGGATTACTTCAGCCCAGGCTGAACTGGCCAAGACTGAGTTGATTGCCCCCTTTGCCGGGACTATCGGCGAACTCAATCTGGATGAAGGCGAAATTGTCCAGCCTGGTACGGTGGCGCTTTCCCTGGGCGACAGCTCGAAGTGGCAAATCGAAACCGACGACCTGACCGAAATTGATGTGGTCAATGTGCGCGAGGGCGCTCAGGTGAGCATCAGCGTTGACGCCCTGCCCGGCGAGGAGTTCGACGGCAAAGTGGTCCGCATCACCCCCAAATCTGTAACCAAAGCCGGCGATGTGACCTACACCGTGTTAATTGACATCACCAGCGGCGACGTCTCCCGCCTGCGCTGGGGCATGACCACCTTCGTGGACATCGAAATCGGGCCGGAACTGTAAGAACGGTAAAGGCAGGTAAGTAAAATGACACGTCTTATGGCTTATGTTTCACGTTTCACGTTTTACGTTTTAATAGCGCTGCTGGCCCTGGTTAGTCTCACCGGGGTTAATGGGGCGCAGGCGCAAGAGAATACGCCTCAAACAGTAGACAGCCTTGATACCAACCTGGCCCGAGCTGCGGCAAAAAGCTTCTTGACCACCCTGACCCGGCCCGAACTGGCCGGTACCATGACCTTCTACCTGACCGATGATGTCAAGAACAGCGATATCCTGGCCGGCCTGCAGAACCCGCTTGTCACCGGTTTTGAAATTACGACGGCGAGCTGGGCCAGTGACCAGACTTTCCAGGTTCAGGCGGTCTTGCAGCCGGATGACCGCCAGGTTAACGTTTACGTTGGCAAGTACAACGGCCGCTGGCAGGTAGAAGGGATTGACCTGCTCCTGGCCTCGGCGGTAAACAACACACCGGCAAACACGACCCAGGTCGCCGCTGCGCCGAGCATCAGTGCGGTGGCCGGTAACGGCAGTGGCAAGCTGGTCTTCCAGACCCAAAGCGGCGGCGGCATCTATGTCATCAACGCCGACGGGACCGGCCTGAAATATGTGACCAACGGGATTGATCCGCAGTTGTCGCCGGACGGCACAAAGATTGCTTTCACCCGCTGGGAGCCGGAATACGCGCTTTACACTATTAATCTTGACGGCAGCGGTGAGCAGGTTTGGACCAAGGGGTGGCGGCAAATGAAATCGCCCACCTGGTCGGCCGATGGGTCGAGCATTGTCTTTAGCTGGCAAAACGGCGGGCGGCTCGATGAGAAAGAAGAACGGGTTGACCTGGCCAAAGCGGCCCAAAATGAAGATGGCGTCCACGTTCCTTCCAACGCCAGGGATGTTGAAGTTGAGGATGGTATCTTAAGATACCGTATCCCGGCCGATGCCAACTGGCATCTGAAGCAATTCAATCTGGCTAATGGCCAGTTGCAGGATTTAGCCGCCGGACAGTATTC
The DNA here is from genome assembly GCA_016860845.1 of Chloroflexota bacterium. The sequence goes on along the minus strand of BOKF01000001.1, from coordinate 39,510 downwards.
CTACAGCCCGACCGGGAACCCGGCCAGACCCAACGAAGTGATTTATACCGTCGGCGGCGGCGGTATCGCCCTGTACGATTTGCCCAGCAACACGAGTCGTTTTGTGACAACGGATGCTCGGGACCGCGCGCCGGTCTTCTCGCCGGATGGCAGCCGGATAGCGGTTTCCTACTGGCAAGACGGCAACTGGGAAGTCTACACCATGAATGCCGATGGCAGCAACCGGCAGCGCTTGACCAGCACCCCGATCACGGTATTGGCCGAGCAAACCAAACTGGTCAGCCAGATTGTGGATGGCAAGGAACGATTGGTTCCGGTTGAAAACCAGAAGTGGAACAACGCCGCCCCGGCCTGGTCACCTGATGGCACGCAGATTGCCTTTATGACCGACCGCAGCGGCGAGTGGGAAATCTGGATTATGAATGCCGACGGCTCTAACCAGCGCCCGATGTTCCCCAACGGTGCGCTCAGCGGCCACAGCTTCAACTACGCCGGTGTGGATGAGCGAATGATCTCCTGGCGGTAGGGATTTTGGATTTACGATTTTAGATTTACGAAGTGTTGCGTCTTACCTAATTAACGGAAGACGCAACACGCAACACGGACCACGTTTCTAAGGAGTTTTGTATGAGTAAGCGAGTAGCTATCTTGGTCGGGGGGGGAGATGTACCGGGACTGAATATGTGCCTCAAGAGTCTAGTTTACCGGACGATTGACGAAGGATTTGAACCGATTGGGGTGCGCAAGGGCTGGGAAGGTTTTATCAATTACAACTATCACGATCCGACGACCTACGGCGAGCATTTTATCGAACTGACCAAACCGGTTGTCCGCCCGATTGACCGGACCCCCGGCTCTTTCCTGCACGCCTCGCGGGTCAATCCGCTCAAGGCCCCGCGCCGGGTTGTGCCTGAGTTTTTGCGCCAGGCCAATGCCGAAAGCCAGGACCTGACCGATCACATCAAGGATGTTGTTCACCGTCTGGGCTTCCAGGCTCTGATCGTGCTGGGCGATGATGATATGCTCAGATATGCGGCTCACCTGAGCCAGGCCGGTGTGCCGATTATTGGTATTCCGAAAACGGTCCATAACAACATTTTTGGCACGGATTACACCATTGGTTTCAGCACCGGCCTGGCTCGCGCCGTGGCTTTCATTCACGAACTGCGCGCCCTGGCCGGCTCGCGGGAGCAGATTGTGGTCATTGAAACGTTTGGCGTGCAATCGGGCCTGAGTTCGTTGATGACCGCATTTTTGGCCGGGGCCGACCGGGCCATCATTCCCGAAGTGCCGTATGACCCGGAACGGCTGGCCTACCTGACCATGCGTGATAAGAGCGTGACCCCCGGCAATTACGCCGTGGTGACGGTGAGCGACGGCTCGCGGATTGTGCCGGAGAAACTGTTAAAGTATACCCCGCACCTCTCACCGCGCAGTAAGTCTGAGGTGTTAAAGCTGCTCACCGAAGACAAGGCCAAAGAGATAAAGGCCAAAGAGGAATTTATTCTGGACGAGGTGGTCGAAACCGGCAGCAGCCTGGCCGGCAGCGGCATGGTGGCGGCGGAATTGCTGCAACATTTGACCGGCGAAGAGGTCTTTTTGCAGCCGCTAACTTACTTGCTGCGCACCGGCTCGCCCGATGGACAGGATTTGATCGGTGCGACCAATTTTGCCATCCTCGCCACGCGCCTGTTGAAAGCAGGCAAATTTGGCCGGATGACCGCCTACCAGCAGCGTTACAATTTAACCGATGTTGACCTGCAAATTGTTACCCAGGGCATCAACCAGGTGGATGTGGACGAAATGTACGATGCAGACAACTACCGGCCCAAAGTCAATCTGATCTGGGCAGCGCAGCAGAAGTAAGGATGAAGGCTGAAAGCGGAAGGATGAAATTTCCCTTCTTCATCCTTTATCCCTCATCCTTCATCCCTTAGTGTAAGGAGTACTAACGATGAGCAAGACGAATGGCCATACCAACGGTAATGGTAATAACAGTATCATCCAGGTTAAAGATGTGGTCAAGAACTTTAAGGTGGGCGACGGCGAAGTGACCATTCTTAAGGGAATTTCCTTTGATGTGAAACCTGGCGAGTTTGTTTCGATTGTGGGGCCGTCGGGGAACGGCAAATCCACCCTGCTGAATATGATCACCGGCATTGACCGGCCCTCGGCCGGCCAGGTGGTGGTGACTGGCCGGGAAGTCCACAAAATGAGCGAGAACCAGTTGGCCTCCTGGCGCGGCGAGAACGTCGGCATCATCTTCCAGTTCTTCCAGATGCTGCCGGCCCTCAGCTTGCTGCAAAACGTTATTTTGCCGATGGATTTTGCCAATAAGTACAGCCCCAAAGAACGGCGCGAGCGAGCCATGGAGCTGCTGGACACGGTCGGCCTGGCCGACCAGGCTGAGAAACTGCCGAGCATGGTCTCCGGTGGGCAGCAGCAGCGAGCGGCTATCGCCCGCGCTCTGGCCAACGACCCGCCCCTGCTGGTGGCCGACGAGCCGACCGGCAACCTCGACACCCGTACCGCCGGCGATGTGTTTGAACTATTTAGCAAACTCGTGGACCAGGGCAAGACGATGATTATGGTTACTCACGATAAAGAGCTGGCCAAGCGCGTGCCCCGTGTGGTCGAAATCACCAACGGTAAGATCACCCGCGATGAGTTTGTCGGCGGGGCGACGTGGACAGGATACTAAAACGTGATGCGTGAGGCGTGATATGTAATATTTTTTGAATATAACTTCTCACGCATCACGTATCACCTTGACAAGTAAACTTGTGGAAACTAAGGGGGGCAGTAACGGAACACGCAACAGATAGAAGGTCATGATGAGTGTCATCTGGTACAAGGTCTGGTATGACCTGTGGCATAACAAGGTTCGCACGGCACTGGCGGTGTTAAGTATAGCTGCCGGTGTTTTTGCGATTGGCGCTATTTTTGGCATGGTGGACCAACTGCTCTCCGGGATGGACAATGCCCACCAGGCGGTGACTCCCTCGCACATCCAAATGTATTTGATAGACCGGATTGACCGTGACACGGCCATTCGCCTGGAAAGTATTGAGGGCGTCGAAGCGGTAGAAGTCACCAATGAAGTCACGGTGCGCTACAAACTTCACCCAGAAGACGAGTGGAAGCGCGGCCAGATGGTCATGCGCGACGACTACGAGGAGCAGAAGTACGACATCCTGCAGCTTAAGGAGGGCGAGTGGCCCCACCGGGATGACGAGGTCGGCATTGAGCGCCTGTCCAGCCAGTATTACGGCATTGACATCGGCGATAAGGTTATCTTTGAACTCGACGGGATGGACCGCGCCCTGCCGATTACCAACAAGATTCGCCATCCTTTTGTGCCGCCGCCCCAATTCGGCGGCGACGCCGTCTTTTTTGTCAATGCGCAAGGGCTAGAACGTTTTGAGATCCCCGAAGGTGAATTTGGCAACCTCAAGGTGCGGGTCAGACCCTACAGCCTGGAATTAGCCAAAGAGGTCGCCTCGGAGATGAAGGAGCGTCTGGCCAAAGAAGACATTGGCGTGGCTGTGACCTTTTATCAAGACCCGGAGGAGCACTGGGGCCGCTTTTTTGTCGAGGGCCTCAACCTGGTCCTGCAGGTGCTGGCCGTAATTTCGGTTTTTTCCAGCGTGGTGCTGGTGCTGAACACGCTGACCGCTTTGATCACCCAGCAAACCAACCAGATTGGCATTATCAAGGCCATCGGCGGCAAAACCGGCGACATTATGAAGGTCTACCTGGCCGGGGTGCTGGTCTATGGGCTGCTGGCCCTGCTCATCGCTCTGCCGCTGGGCGCGCTGCTGGCCTTTGGGATTACCCAATGGTTCCTAAACCTGTTCAATATTGACTACGAGGTTTTCCAAATCTCGACCCGCGCCCTCATCTATCAACTCCTGGCCGCAGTCGTTGCCCCGCTGATTGTGGCGCTCTGGCCGATTTTGGGCGGGGCAACCATCACCGTGCGGGAGGCGATTGCCAGCTACGGTCTGGGCGGCGATTTTGGCTCGAACTCGTTGGATCGCACCGTCGAACGAGTCGGGCAAAAGTTGCTCTCCGCGCCTTATGTGATTGCTATCGGCAACATGTTCCGGCGCAAGGGCCGCCTGATTTTGACCCAACTGGTGCTGATTACCGCCGGGGCGATGTTCCTGGTGGTCATGAGCCTGACCTCCTCGATCAATATGACCCTGGACAACGAATTTGCCCGGCGCAACTTCGACCTGTTCATCATTTTCGACGACAACTACCGCATGGACCGGATGGTGCAGATGGCCGAGTCGGTGGCCGGAGTGGAGAAGGCCGAGGTCTGGTTTAGCAAGTCAGCTTCGATCCTCAAAGAGGGGCAGCGGGCCAAAGAAGCCGGCCTGGGGGCGGAGCTGGTCGGCCTCCCGGCGGACGGCGATTTTTACCGGCCCCTGGTGGTCGCCGGGCGCTGGCTGCAGCCGGGTGATGGCCGGGTCGTGGTCATGAACCAGGAGACGGCGGAAGATAACAACATTGCCCTGGGGGATACGATCACGCTTGACCTGGGCGATTTGGGCAAGGAGGACTGGCAGGTGGTCGGCCTGTACCGGGTGATTTTTGGCGGCAACTTCAGCAGCGATACCCTCTACGCGCCGCAGGACGCCGTGTTTACGGCGACCAAGAAGCACAACGAAGGCGGCTCGCTGCGGGTGCGCACGGCCAGCAGCGAGGCTATCTTTACCGATGCCGTGCGCGATGAATTAGTTGATCGCTACACCGCCCGCAACATGGATGTCCTTTTCAACCAGACCGGGAACGAGGAGCGGACTTCGGCGGACAGCCAGTTTAGCATCACCACGACGATGTTATTATTCCTGGCGGTTATCGTCGCCCTGGTCGGCGGGATTGGGCTGATGGGGTCGCTCTCGATCAGCGTGGTCGAGCGCACCCGTGAAATCGGGGTGATGCGGGCCATCGGCGCGCGCTCGCGGACGATTATGGGCATGTTTATGATGGAAGGAATTTTGCAGGGCCTGTTTAGCTGGCTGGTCGCCGTGCCGATTTCGATTGTCGCCGCCGCTTCGCTGGCCCAACTGCTGGGGCAGGCCATGTTCGATGCCAATCTGGATTACCAGTACAATTACCAGGCGGTGTTGATCTGGCTGGGGATTATTCTGGTCATTTCCAGCCTGGCTTCCATCCTGCCCGCTCGTAATGCCACCCAGATCAGCGTGAGAGACAGTTTGGCGTATGGGTAAATCGCTATGAGTGTTATCTGGAACAAAGTCTGGTTTGATCTCTGGAACAACAAAGTCCGCACCAGCCTGGCGGTGCTGAGCATCGCCATCGGCGTGTTTGCCATTGGGGCTATCTTTGGTATGGTGGACCAACTGCTGTCGGGGATGGACCGCGCCCACCAGGCCGTCATGCCCTCGCACTTTTTTATGGTCCTCAGCGAGCGGATTGACCGGGAGACCGCCGACCGGCTGGAAGACATCCCCGGCGTCGAGGACATCGAGGTGATGAATGAGGTCGCCGTGCGCTACAAAATTCACCCGGAGGACGAGTGGCGGGCCGCCCGGCTGCTCATGCGCGACGATTACGAGGACCAAACTTACGACACCTTGCAGCTCAAAGAGGGGGCGTGGCCGGAAAAGGATGACTTTGCCATCGAGCGGTTATCCTCCCAATTCTTTGGCATTGAGCTGGGCGATAAAGTCATCTTTGAGCTGGATAAAACCGACCGGGCCTTTCGCATCAGCGGCAAAATCCGGCACAACTTCGTCGAGCCGCCCGCTTTTGGCGGCGATGCCGTCTTCTTCACCGACGCCCAGGGGATGGAACGTTTCAACATCCCGGAGGGGGAATACAACCAGTTGATGGTCCGGGTCACGCCTTACAGCGCCGAGTTTGCCCGTGACCGGGCCTCGGAAATCAAGGACCGGCTGGCTAAAGAGGGCGTCGGCGTGGGTTTTACCTCTTATCAGGACCCGGAGGAGCATTGGGGCCGCTTTTTCATCGAAGGGATCAACCTGGTGCTGCAAGTCCTGGCGGTGGTCTCGCTGTTCATGAGCGTCATCCTGGTAACCAACACCATGACTGCCCTGATCACCCAGCAGATCAACCAAATCGGCATGATCAAGGCCATCGGCGGCGGCACGGGCACGATTCTCAAAATTTACCTGGCGACGGTATTGATCTACGGCCTGCTGGCTTTGCTCATCTCGCTGCTGCCGGGAGCCATAGCCGCGTTTGGTATTAGCCAGTGGTTTTTGAACCTGTTCAATATTGATTACGACCTCTTTCAGATCTCGCTGCGGGCAGTGACCTACCAGGCCATTGCCGCCACCCTGATTCCCGCCCTGGCTGCGCTGTGGCCCGTTTTGAGCGGCGCGGCGATCACCGTGCGCGAGGCGGTTGCCAGCTACGGCTTGGGCGGCGATTTCGGCTTCAGTTGGCTCGACCGGACCATCGAGCGCCTGGGAGCGCGGCTGCTCTCTTCGCCCTACGCCATCTCCCTGGGCAATATGTTCCGGCGCAAGGGCCACCTGATCCTGACCCAGATCGTGCTGGTTGGGGCCGGCACGATGTTTTTAATGGTCATGAGCCTGTCGGCCTCGATCAGCTACACCCTCGATACCGATTTGAACCGGCGGGGTTTTGACATGCGCCTGGGTTTTAGTGACCCGCAGCCGCAGCGGCGGGTGGAAAGTATGCTCCGCACCGTGCCGGGCGTCGCCGGGGCTGATCTCTGGTACACGGCCCCTGCCGCCATCTTAAAACAGGGCCAGCGCCTCAAAGAAGCGGGCGTTGGCGCGCAGGTGGTCGGCATTCCGGCGAGCAGCGACTATTATAAACCCATGATCGTCGCCGGGCGCTGGTTCCAATCGGGCGATGGCCGGGTGCTGGTCATCAGCAAAGATACCGCCGACGACAACAATATCAAGGTGGGTGACACCATCACCCTGAACCTGTTTGATTTGGGCGACGCCCAGTGGGAAGTGATTGGCCTCTTCCAGGTCATTTTCAACGGCGGCTTCGATGCCACCCCGATTTATGCCCCCCTGGAGGCGGTCGCGGCGGCGACCAAGCAGTACAACAAGACGACCCGGCTGCTCGTTCGTACGGCCAGCCACGACCCAGCCGCCGTCAACGCGCTCTATACCCAAATCAAAAACATGTACGAAGACCGGAACATGGATATCAATGTCTTTGACACCGGCACGACACCCCAGGACCGGATAGACGCCATCAGCCAGTTCAACGTGACCACCACTATGCTGATGATGCTGGCGATCATCGTCGCCCTGGTCGGCGGCATCGGCCTGATGGGGTCCCTCTCTATCAGCGTGGTCGAGCGCACCCGCGAAATCGGGGTCATGCGGGCCATCGGGGCGCGCACGCGCACCATTATGGGCATGTTCATGATGGAGGGGGTTTTGCAAGGATTGTTCAGTTGGCTGATTGCTGTGCCCCTGTCCTTTGCCCTGGCCCAACCCCTGGCAAACGCCCTGGGCCAGGCCATGTTCGATGCCAACCTGGATTACCAATACAACTACACCGCCGTGCTGGTCTGGCTGGTCATTGTGCTGGTTATCTCCACCCTGGCCTCCATCCTACCCGCTCGCAGCGCCACGCAGATCAGCGTGCGGGACAGCCTGGCGTATGTGTAGAAAAGACCGCCGACCGCCAACGCCGGTATTTACTTTGTTTCCAGTTGAGTTTGGGGATCAGATTGACACTTTCTAAATAATTTACCGGCCAATCTCGTTCCCAAACTGACGCGAAGCGTGGGAATGAGATTGGGAAGCGGCAATATTTCGTCTTTTGATCCACCTCCAGACCCAGCAAAAATCCCCCTTTTGTCTGATGGCAATCCTCCTATTTTGCGGTAAACTACTCAAGAAGTAGGGAGTAAGGAGCAAAGAGGAACTTTAACCCTGTCTACCGTCTACTGTCTACCGTCTACTCCCGAAGGGACAACAACGATGGGTGTGATACGATACAAAATCTGGAGCGATTTATGGGCCAATAAAGGCCGGACCTTGCAGGTCGTGCTGATCATTGCCATAGGCGCGTCTGCCATAGGCGCGACCATTGGCGGCAGCGACATTATGCGTGCGGTCATGTCGAAAGATTGGCGGACTAGCTCGCCAGCCATGATCGTCATGGCGGTGAACCCCGAAATTAACGACGAAGAATTGACCGCGCTGGAAAATGTTGACGGCGTGGAGGAAGTGGAAGGGCTGTTGACCACCAATATCGAGTGGCGGCTCAATCCCAACGAACCCTGGCAGGCGGCCGGTCTGACAGCCCGCGACGACTACGAAGAGCAAAAATTCAATAAGCTGACCCTCATCAGCGGCGATTGGCCTAACGACAAGAGTTTTGCCATGGAGAAGGGGAATGACTCCTTCTTCAATATTCCACTGGGCGGGCAAATTTACATCCGGGTTAACGACAAGGAACGGGTGGTCAAAGTTAATGGCATCCTCTCCAACCGGACAGTCTTCCCGGCCAGCATGGGCGGCAGCGCCCAATTTTATGCCAGCCGCGACTATTATGGCGACCTGACCGGCAAACGCGATTTTAACCAGGTCCTGGCCAGTGCCGCCGAATACGACCCGGTCAAGGTCACCGAGATTGCCGACAGATTGCAGCGCCAGTTGGAAAAGCAGGATATTGAGACGACCGGCGCGGCCCTCGGTTCTGAGCCAAATGCCCGCACCGCCGACCCCAACAAGCACTTTTTGCAGGACTTCCTGGACGGCCTGTTCCTGGTGTTGAGCATTATGGGCGGCCTGATCCTGATCTTGGGCCTGTTCCTGGTCTACAACACCATCAATGCGGTGATTGCCCAGCAGGTCAATCAAATCGGCATTATGAAAGCCATTGGGGCCAATACCCGCCAAATCCTGGGCATCTACCTTTTGACCGTCTTTATCTACGGTTTCCTGGCGCTCGCGGTGGCGGTGCCGCTGGGCGCGCTGGGCGCCTACGGTATCAACGTCTTCATGCTCACTTTTTTCAACATTGATCCCGGCCCGTTCCAGGTGTCGCCCCGGGCTGTCCTGGTCCAGGTGGCGATTGCCCTGCTGGCGCCGCTGCTTGCCTCGCTCATTCCGGTGACGAGCGGGTCGCGGATTACCGTCCGCGAGGCGATCAGCACCTATGGCCTGGGCGGCGCAGTGGGCCTGCTCGACCGGCTGGTGGCCCGCATGAAATATGTCTCGCGGCTGGTCCTGCTGACCATCAGCAATACCTTTCGCAACAAATGGCGCGTTGTGCTGACCCAGATTACCCTGGTGGGCAGCGGCATCATCTTTATGATGGTCATGAGTGTCCGTGATTCGACCACCTACACTTTCACCGACCTGCTCTTCCAGATTCTCAACTTTAATGTGAATCTGCAATTTGAAGACCCGGAGCGGATTGGCATGGTCGAAAAAATGACCCTGGCCCAGCCGGGGGTCAAAGCGGTGGAAATGTGGGGTTTCACTGCGGCCAAGGTTCGCCCGGCCAACCAGCCCGAATCGGACGATGACAAAAGCACGACCGTGTTTGGCGTGCCGCTGCCGACCACGCTCTACGGTCCGCAGATGCGGGTGGGGCGCTGGTTGCAGCCAAATGACACCAACGCGGTGGTGCTGAACCAAAAACTAGCCTCAGACGTCGGCGTGGGCATTGGCGATTGGATCACCCTCGATCACGGCCTGAAGGGGGAATCAAACTGGCAGGTGGTCGGCCTGCTGTTTGACCCGGTCATCAACAATTCGGCCCACGTGCCGCGCGAGCCGATGCTGCGCGAGATCGGTGAGGTGGGCCGGGCCAGCACCTTGTGGGTGCAAACCGAGCGCACCGATGCCGCCAGCGAGACCGAGGTCGCTCAGACGCTGCGTAAGTTCTTCGACAGCCGCAAGATTAAGGTCAATGCCCAGAGCATCTTTTTTGACGATACCGCCTCGGACATCATCGAGGGTATCCTCTTCCGCTTTGGCATCATCATCAGCCTGCTGGCGGCCATGGCCGTGATTATCGCCATTGTCGGGAGTATCGGCCTGAGCGGCGTGCTGTCGCTGAGTGTGCTGGAACGGCGGCGTGAAATCGGGGTGATGCGGGCCATCGGGGCGTCGTCAGGCAAAATTTCGCGCCTATTCATCGGCGAGGGACTGATTTTGGGCCTGCTGAGCTGGCTGATTGCCCTGCCCTTGAGTATTCCGGCGGGTTATGCGATGACTCAAGCCATGGGCGCAGCTTTGCAGACCGAGATTGTTTATCGCTACACGCCTGCCGGGGCGCTGTATTGGCTGGGGATTATTGTGGTGCTGTCCATTATCGCCAGTTGGTTCCCCGCGCGCGGGGCTACGCGGATCAGCGTGCGGGAGAGTCTGGCGTATCAGTAGGAGACGATAGACAAGGATCAGTCTCAGTAGATCCAAATTTCAGGCTCCCAGCGGACAACAGTCGCGTTTTGGCTGCTGGACCGTTGTCCAGCTAGAGCAAATTTGGGTCTATTATTTGTCAAGCTGAAGCGCATTGGTAAATGTGCTAAAAATGAGACGGCCACGTTTGTTGTGTGGCCGTTTTTGCTTCTCTTCAAAAATCCGATTAATTGCTATTGACATTTTTAGCATAATATAGTATATATTTAATAATATATTATAAAATATATTTCTACTTGCCTCTCCTTCCCAAATTTCATCTGTTGGTCTACAACCCAATTTAATTGGTCGGAGCAAAACTACTTTATGACCTCGATCAAACTGCAACTTGATTGGAAACCCAACGCCCAATTTGCCGGTATCCTCCTGGCGCATTATCTCGGCTGGTATAAACAATCAGGGATTGACTTGGTAATTGTCCCCTGGCAGAGCCACACCAATCCAGTGGCTGCGCTTGAGGCACCTGAAAACGTAATTGCCAGCACCGAGGACAATCTGCTCATCCGGGCACGGGCAGCCGGGCAGCCGGTCAAAGCCATCGGGGTGATGATGCAATTTTCGCCGATTGGCTGGATGACGCTCAAAAAGTCAGGCATTCGCCAGATTATCGATTTGTGGGGCAAGCGGCTGGGCATCCATGGCGATGGTGAGACGGTGGTGGACATTGTGCTGGCCCGCTTCGGCATGGCGCGGAATGAACTGGAAGTTGTCGAAGTGGGGTATGATTACGCTGACCTGCTCAAGAGCGGCGCCTACGATGCCTTGCAGTGCCTGGTCATGGTCGAGCCGTTGGAGCTGGAGCAGTTGGGCTTTGACCTGCACGTTTTACCGGCCTACGAATGGGGCTACCAGGTTTATTCTCAGGTTTTAGCCACGACCGAACGTCTCCTTGCGACCGAGTCGGAAGTGTTGGCTCGTTTTCTGCGGGTCACTTTTGATGGCTGGCGGCAAGCCTTTCAGGAGCCAGAGGAGGCTGGCCGGATCATCGCTGCTGACTACTTGCCGGAAACAAAGGCTGACCTGGAAACGCGTATGCTTCGGGCCATGCAGCCCTTTTTTGAGGGACAGGTGGGGCTGGCGAAGCTCGGCTGGATGGAAAAAGAGCGTTGGGAGCAGAGTATCGGCTATCTCAAACAGCACCGGTTGATTGAGCGGCCGGTCTCGGCTGAAGACGTGATGACGAATAGTCTGATGGAAGTGGTGTATGGTGCGTAGAGCAACGGCCCACGCACTACGTAATGGTGTATCCAATGATACCCCTAACCCTCCAACTTGATTGGAAACCGAATGCTCAATTTGCCGGTGTTCTGCTGGCGCACTACCTGGGCCGGTATCAACGGGCCGGAATTAACCTGGTGATTGTGCCGGGACCGTTGCCCACGGCTCCTCTAAACGCGCTTGAGACCGACGAGAATGTGATTATCTGCGCCGACGACAATTTGATTATCCAGGCACGGGCAGCCGGGCAGCCGGTCAAAGCTGTCGCGGCCATGTTACAATACTCGGCTTTAGGTTGGATGGCTCTTAAAGAGTCGGGCATCAAGAATATGACCGACTTCAAAGGGAAGCGGCTGGGGGTTCATAAAGATGGGGAGATGGCTCTGGATATCGCCCTGGCCCATTTTGGTCTGAAGCGGGCCGATGTGGAGGTGGTGGAATTCGGCTTAGATTACGCCGACGTTCTGCGCAGCGGCCGGTGTGATGCTATCCAGGGGTTTGTCATTACCGAACCGTTTGAGCTTACGGAAATGGGGCTTGAGCTACAGGTCATGCCGGCTTATGAGTGGAGTTATGAAGCTTACGCCCAGGTGCTGGTCACCACCGAACGCCTGCTTGCCAACGAACCGGGCACGCTCACCCGATTCTTGGAGGTTACCTTCGATGGTTGGCGGCGGGCACTGCATAATCCGTATGAAGCTGGCCGCATTGTCGCGACCCACTATTTGCCGGAGGCCAGACCAGAAATGGAGACGCTCATCCTGCTGGCTATGCGGCCATTTCTCGAAGGAAAAGTCGGCCGGGCTAAATTAGGCTGGATGGAAAATAGCAGATGGGAGCGAAGTATTAACTATCTGGTTGATTACGGGGTGATTGGTAGACGCTTATCGGCGGAGGAAGTGATGACCAACGGGCTGATGGAGGCGGTTTATCAAAGTTAATTCACCCTCGGAAAGGAGGAGTCGTGTCTAAATAGCGTTGAGCATCTATTTTCGTTGGATCTTGAGTCATCTCTAACCTTAAAAATGATAGGAGGAACAATGAAGAAATTGAATAGAGTTGTTCTTTTGCTGGCCCTGATGCTGGCGCTATTGTTCGCAAACGGAGTATCGTCCGTGACTGTTTTAGCTGCCCCTCCAGCACAAGGCGGTGGGCAGGAATACACGGTTCAGGCTGATGACTGGCTCAGTAAATTGGCCGAGAAATTTTACGGCGATGTGACCGCCTGGCCAGCCATCTGGGAAGCCACCAACGCCAAAGCCGGAGAGGATGCCAGCTTTGCTAAAATTGAAGACCCCAACATCATTGAAGTGGGCCAAAAGTTATGGATTCCTGAGTCTAAAGAAGCGGCAGAGACTCTGGCTAAGGTAGGCGCCCAAGCTCCGGGACCAAAGGGCGAAGTTGTCGCTTCACCGGGTACGTTCCAGAAGATTTTGCAGCAGGGATATTTCACCTTTGGGTTGGAAGCGCAGTACCGCCCCTTTGAGTTCCGCGATGAGAATGAAAACATCGTTGGCTATGATATTGATATCGCCAACGAAATGGCCAAGCGGCTGGGGGTTGAAGCTCGCCCAGTAGACACCAGTTGGCCCACCGTTATCCAAACCCTCTACGATGGCGGCTTTGATTTCATTCTGGGCGGCATGACCGGCACCGAAGCCCGCTACGAGCGGGTCAACTTCTCCGTACCCTATATGGACGCCTCTTCCGGCTTAATCGTTCGCGCCGGCGAAGGTATCGCCGAGCGGAAGGACTTGAACGGCAAGATTGTCGGCGCGGGTGAAGGGACTCCCTCGGTCCAGCAGTTGGAAATCACTGCCGAGGAATTGGGTATCCAATATGCCGAAGACATCAAAACCTATGACGATGACGCTGCTGCTTACGAGGCGATGAAGGCTAAGCGGGTTGACGCTTACGCCAGCTCGATGGTCAGCCTGTTGGAGTTTGCCAAGGCGAATCCGGGTTTTGAGGTTATCCCCTTCAAGTCGGAGAAGTGGGCCGCCGAGTGGAGTGTGGCCGCTTTTCGCAAAGAGGATCAACCGCTCCGAGCTGTGTTCAATGACCTGATGGTGCAGATGAAGGCTGACGGCACCCTGGGCCAACTCCAGGAAAAATGGTTTGGCCGCACCTTCGACACCCCCAACACTCCACCTACCTGGCCCAGTGGCTTAGAGCCGGAAGTCAAGGCTTCGCCAGGCACGCTGGAAAAAATTCTCCGGGAAAAGAAGTTCACCTTTGGGTTGGAAGCGCAGTACCGCCCCTTTGAGTTCCGCGATGAGAATGAAAACATCATTGGCTATGATATTGACATCGCCAATGAAATAGGGGCGCGGCTTGGCGGCGTTCAGGCCCAGCCGGTAGACACCAGTTGGCCCACCGTTATCCAAACCCTCTACGATGGCGGCTTTGATCTGATCCTGGGCGGCATGACTGCGACCGAAGAGCGTTACAAACGAGTTAACTTCTCCGTGCCTTATATGGATGCTGCGTCGGGCCTGATCGTTCGGGCCGGCGAAGGTATCAAAGATCGTCAGGATTTGAACGGCAAGATTGTCGGCGCGGGTGAAGGGACTCCCTCGGTCCAGCAGTTGGAAATCACTGCCGAGGAGTTGGGCATCCAATATGCCGAGGACATCAAGACCTACGACGACGACGCCGCCGCCTACGAAGCAATGAAGGCCAAGCGGGTTGACGCTTACGCCAGCTCGATGGTTAGCTTGCTAGAGTTTGCTAAGGCGAATCCCGGTTTTGAAGTCATCCCGTTCAAATCCAGCCGTTGGGCGGCTGAGTATAGCGCGGCGGCCTTCCGTAAAGAGGATATCTCGTTCCGGGCTGTATTTAATGACATTTTGGTGCAGATGAAAACCGACGGCACCCTGACCAAGTTGCAAGAAAAGTGGTTTGGCCAGTCTTTCGAGACACCGAATGTGCCACCGGCCTGGTGAGAGTTAGCCGGGAACCATTTGGGTGATGAGATCGTATTGCGTATTGCGTATTCCGTTTTGAAAGGTTACGCAATACGCAATATGTCGCACCAACGACAATGTTGGTGGTGATATATGCGAGGAAAGAGGTGTTATGGATTTTCCTTTTATGCTTGAAATACTGCCTCGCCTGTTGCGCGGCCTGGTGATGACGATCCAGGTGAGCGTCCTGGCCCTGCTTCTGGGGACCGTGATTGGGATAGCGCTGGGGATTGTGCGGATTATTGGCCCGCGCCCGGTTCAAAAGGTGATAATTTGGTACGTCACGCTGATCCGGGGCACTCCGGCTATTTTTCATATTTATGCGGCTTCGTTGTTGCTGCCCAAAATTGGAATTGAGTTATCGGTTTTTTGGGTCGGTCTGATTGCCCTAACCTTTAATACCGTAGGTTACCAAATCGAGATTGTCCGGGCGGCCCTGGAGTCGATTGATTATGGCCAGCGGGAGGCCGCCGCCTCCATCGGCATGACCAACTGGGCGGCCATGCGCTTAATTATTCTGCCGCAGGCTGCGCGCCGGATGATTCCCCCGCTGACCAACGAATTGGCCAATCTGATTAAAGCGTCTTCGGCGTTGTCGGTGATTGCCGTGCTGGAGATGACCAAGATTGCCAACTCGATTCGCGCGGCGACGTTTAAATCGCCGGAGGTTTACCTGTTGGTGGCGATTTTGTACTTCGTGGTTATCCAACTCTTGATTTGGGGGGCCAATTATCTGGAACAGAATGTTTTCAACTACCAGCGGGTTGAAAAAAGGGCCGCTGCCACCGGTACGGCGCCGGTCTAGGCTGGATGAGGTAATAACAGTATGCCTGAAAATAATGGTCAATCCATTCTTAGAATTGAACATCTGTCCAAAAGTTTCAGTACCACCCAAGCCCTCATTGACGCCAATTTGGAAGTAAAAACAGGTGAAGTGGTGGTTTTGATTGGTCCCTCTGGATCGGGCAAGAGCACCATGCTGCGCTGTATAAATTATCTGGAAGTGCCCACGCAGGGACGGATTTGGCTAGATGGCGAATATATCGGCGGCCGGTTGGAAGGGGATAGCCGGTGGGTCGAAGATAGTCCGACCGAGTTAGCCCGCAAGCGGCAAAAGGTGGGCATGGTCTTCCAACTGTTCAATCTGTTCGCTCACTTGAGCGCCCTGGACAACATCGCCATAGGACCGCACAAGGTTTTGGGCAAGCCCAAAGCTGAATGCCGGGAACTGGCGCAGCAACTTTTAAAGAAAGTTCACCTGGCCGAACATGGCCATAAATTACCGTTCCAGATGTCGGGCGGGCAGCAGCAGCGAGTGGCCATTGCCCGCGCCCTGGCCATGAATCCCAAGCTGATGCTCTTTGATGAGCCGACCTCGGCTCTTGACCCTAAACTGACTCACGAGGTATTGGAAGTTATTCAGGAGTTGGCTGAGGAAGGGATGACCATGCTGGTCGTGACGCACGAACTTAACTTTGCCCGCAAGGTGGCCGATACCGTGGTTTACTTGGAAGACGCCCGGATTGTCGAGGCCGGAGGCCCGGAAGAAATCTTTTCCCGCTCAACCAACGAACAGGTGCGCCGTTTTCTCAGTTACTACATGTGGGAGAGTTAATTGGAAGGCTGGAAGGGTGGAGGGTTGGAAGGTTGAAAAAAACCTCAAGTCTTCCAATCTTCCCAATTAAGCAGACAGAAAATGGATGGCTGATCTATGCTTGACTTCGCTTTTATGCTAGACATTATCCCCAACCTGCTACGGGCCGTTTGGGTAACGATTGAGATTAGTTTTCTGGCCGTTATTTTTGGTACGATCGCCGGTATTTTTCTGGGCAGCGTCCGGGTACTCGGCCCACGCCCGGTGCAGCTTATGATCCAAGGGCTGGTCAATTTTATTCGCGGGGTGCCGCAACTGGTCATCATTCTGATTGTTTATTATGTTTTGCCTAATTTCGGTTTGGTCTTTGATGAATTTTGGACAGGGGTGATTGCGCTGACCATTATCGCCGCCGCCTATGAGGTCGAAATTGTGCGGGCGGCGGTTGAGTCTATTGATAAAGGGCAGCGCGAGGCAGCTCTATCCATCGGCATGAACCCGACGATGACCTTTACCCAGATCGTCTTGCCCCAGGCAGCCCGGCGCATGATTCCCCCGATTACCAACGAACTGGCCAACACGGTTAAGAGTTCGGCCCTGTTGTCGGTGATTGCGGTCAACGAGCTGTTAAAGATCGGCAACGGTATCATTACCCGCACTTTTTATGTTTACGAAGTACTGATCGAAATGGCGATCCTGTACCTCCTGGTCATCGGTTTCCTGATTTGGATTTCAAATTACCTGGAAAACCGGGTCTTTGCTTTTGGCCGTGGTGCTGTCTTAAGCCAAGAGGCCAGGTAGGTAAATAAACTATTTCTTGGGGTGAGTCAAGTTATGAGTGTAATTCAACGCTATGACGGTGTTCAGGTTAGCTCCATCGAGGGGTTTGCCTGGCCGGATGGAAAAAAATGTGCGGTGGCGATAGGCTGGCACGTGGACGGCGAGGCTGGCCCGATAGCGGGTGATGCCCGGAACTCCCGGCATATTGCCGCGTTGTCCGAAGGGGCATATGGCGTCTTAACCGCCCTGCCGCGTATTCTGGAGATGCACCAGGCTTTAGAGGTCCCAGCCACCTTTTTTATTCCCGGCTATGTGGCCGAACTCCACCCGGAGGCGGTGCAGCAGGTGGTCAAGGCCGGCTTTGAGGTGGCCCATCACGGCTATCTGCACGAAAACGTCTTTTTACTGGACGATGAAGCGGAAAAAAATGTTTTCGGGCGCGGCATGGAAGTTCTGAAAAACTTGACCGGCCAGGAACCGCTGGGCTGGAGCGCGCCGGGCTGGGGCGTCAAACAACACACTCTGGAAATTCTGACCGGGATGGGCATGATTTATGATTGCAGCTTGATGGATTATGATGTTCCGTATATTATAAATACTCATGCCGGCGACTTGGTAGAACTGCCCATTAGCCTGATCCTGGACGATTGGGAAATCTTTGGCGGTTCGCTCTTTCCCAACGGCGGTGGGGTGAATGCTACGGCGGAAAGCGCCTATCAAATTTGGAAAGAAGAATTCGACGGGATGCGCCATTTTGGCAGCCTGTTCAACACCACCTTTCACCCGAACCTGATGGGCCGCCCCGGACGGATCAAGATGTTATACCGCTTGTTGAGTTACATGAAATCTTTTGATGATGTCTGGTGGGCTACCTGTACCGAGATAGCCCGGCATGTTCTTTCAATCCACTCGCACAGGGTTTGAGTAAAAAGGGATACTATGCCGTTACCACCGCTGCCAGAAACCGGAGAATATACCCTCACTGAAAAAGTTTACGAAGCCTTAAAAAAAGGTATTTTATCATTAGAGATCAAGCCTAGAGAGTATCTGGTTATTGGCGATGTAGCCAAAGAGTACAACATTAGCCGCACCCCGGTGCGCGAAGCGCTGATTATGCTTGAGCGGGATGGTTGGGTTGAGAATGATGGGCGCAGGGGAGCCAGGGTGACAGCCCCTTCGGTGCAGGCTATCATGGAATTGATTGAAATCCAGGGGGTACTGGAAGGATATGTTGCCAAGCGGGCCACCGAAATTTTTTCTGAAGCCGATTTGCAATATGCTAATGCGCTACTGGATGAAGCCGACGAAGCGATGCGGGCCGGTGATCATCAGCGCAGCCGGCTGCTGGGCGTGAAATTTCACACTTTTCTGGCCGAGAAAGCTGGCAACCAACGCTTGCGGGCGACCATTGAGCAACTCGAGGAACATGTCAAGCGGATCCGCCCGCTCATCTGGCACAAAGGCGAAGCCCCGATTGAGCAATCAGCGCAACATCATCGGCAAGTGCTGGAAGCTATTAAGGCCCGAGATGCGGCCAAAGCGGAGAAGCTGATGTTTCATCACACCGTCTGGTTTGAAGAAGAACTGGCCGCCGCGCTGCAGCGGGTATTAGGATAAATCAGAAAGCTCAAAATTAAGCCAAAAGCCCGGCGCTAAAATCAGGCGCCGGGCTTTTTTATTCCTAAACGGGTGAATTATCCTGTAACTAAGGCTCCTTGCCCATGCGCCTGCACCCACCCGGCCATGCCACCGCTCAAGCTAGACACTCGCTCGGCGGCCCAGCCGTTCTCGATTAAGAACGCAGAGGCTTGCAGGCTGGTGTTGCCGTGCCAGCATTGAAAGACAATATCTTTATCCTTGGGCAATTCGTTCATCCGCGCGGGGATCTCGTTGATAAACATATGAGTCGCGCCCGGTATATGGCCGTGTTGGTATTCCCACCCTTGACGCATGTCCACGACCACCATGTCGTCGCCGTTATCCAGCCGGGCTTTGAGCTCGTGGGGTGTAATTTCGTTGATGCGCAGCGGTTCCGGTTCTGGCTCCCACTGCGGTGGGGTCGGCAGCGTCGAGGCCCCGCCTTTCTCTTCATCTTTACCGCCAAAAAGTTTTTTAAGTAAGCCCATCAATAATCCCCCCGTAATCCAAGGTCTTTAGCTGCTGGAATAAAACGTCAAATTGGGTAGCAAACCTCAGCTCGGAATTAGCTCGAAAATCATCCTGAGCAGGGCGTTAGCCCGTATCGAAGGGTGATTTTCGACTCATGATCGCATTCTGAGTAACCTTGAGCCTGTCCTGAGCTTGTCGAAGGGCGAAGCGAAAGGCGTATCGAAGGACGCGATGATAAAAACTCCAAAGGTTAGCAATGCAAACTTTGCCCTTAACGATCAAGTTTTACGCATCACGCTTCAGAACGTGCCCTGTATCTTCCCCCCATCCACCGGCAGCGAGACGCCCGTGATGTAGCTGGCGTGTTCTGAAGCCAGAAAGGCAACCACGGCTCCAAACTCTTCCGGCTCGCCGACCCGGCCGAGCGCAGCCGCCTGGCCCATTGCGGCGATGGCCTCGGTGACGGTTTGCTCGCTTTTCTGCGCCCGGGTTCGGGCCAACTGCTCGATCCGATCGGTGTGGATGGTCCCCGGCATAACGTTATTGACGGTAATGCGATACGGGCCTAGCTGATTGGCCAGCGTCTTGGCCAGCCCATGCACCGCTGCCCGAATTGAATTCGACAGCACCAGGTTGTCCAGCGGCTCTTTGACCGAGGTGCTGGTGATGTTGATAATCCGGCCCCAGCGTTCCTTCTGCATAGGCGGCAGCGCCGCGCGAATGAGCCGGACCGCGCTCATCAGCGTCAAATTGAAGGCTTCTTGCCACTGCTTGTCGTCAAAATCGCCAAAATCGCCGGCCGGCGGGCCACCTGCATTCGTCACCAAAATGTGCAGCTTACCAAAATGTTTGACCGTCTCTTTGACCACCTGCTCGATGTCGCGGGAGTTGGTCATATCCGCCGGGATGGCCAGCAGTTCGCTGCCTGTCGCTGTGGCAATTTCGTCTGCGGTGACTTTTAGCATTTTGCCGTTGCGAGCGCAAATGGCGACTTTGGCCCCCTCGCGAGCCAGGGCCAGCGCACTGGCCCGACCCAGGCCCTTGGAAGAAGCCGCGACCAGAGCAACTTTGTCTCTGAGACCGAGGTCCATAGCGACACTCCGTGTCTAATTGTGAATGGTGAATAGCCAATTGTGAATTGTGAACTAAATTAACCATTCACAATTCACAATTTCTTACGCGCCAATATACTTGGCATACAATCCTCTCGCCACGCGCTCGTCTTCCGTCCCTTTGATGATGGCCCGCGCATCGGCAAAGAGGGTGATTTCATAGCCGTCAACAAGGAAGCGCAGCAAATAGTCATTGCGGGCGGTAATCTCGCTCACCTGGGCCAGCCGTTCGGCCAGCTCGGCCAGGAGTAATTTGCCTGCACCTGGCACGCGCAGTTGGACCGCATTGCGCCCGCACAAATTGGCAATCTGCCCGCCTTTTTCCTGCTTGAGAAATTCAAAGTTGCGCTGTTGGCAGGCCGGACAATCGGGGCGGGGACCGCTGCCCTCAAATTGCTCAAAGGTGTTGTACCACAAGTCGAAGTGAATAATGCCCTGGTTCAAATCGCCCTGGCCGACGATCAGCTTGATGGCTTCGGTGGCGCTGAAGCTCGCAATGGCTGCCACTACCGGGCCGACCACCCCGGCGGTATCGCAGGTGGCCGTTGTGCCGGGCGGCGGCACATCGTTGAAAAGGCAGCGCAGGCAGGCCGTTTGGCCGGGGATAATGGTCTGGCTCATGCCATAGGTAGCGACCGCGCCGGTGTAAATCCAGGGGATATTGTGCTTGATGCAGGCGTCGTTGAGGATGTAGCGGGTCTCAAAGTTGTCGGTGCCATCCAGGACCACCGTCGCCCCGGCAATGAGGCTTTCGACGTTCTCGGCGTTGACATCGCTGACGATGCCGCGCACCTCGATCTCGGAGTTGATCGCCCGCAGCTTGCGCTCGGCGGCGGCAGCTTTGGGCAAGGCTTCGGCCAAATCCTGCTCGTCGAACAGGAGCTGCCGCTGCAAGTTGTTCAGCTCGATGAAATCCCGGTCTACAACGGTCAAGTGGCCCACTCCGGCGCGGGCCAGGTGGTTAGCAATGTTCGTGCCGGTCGCGCCGCAGCCAACGACGACCACGCGGGCGGCTAATAATTTTTGCTGCCCCTCGACGCCGATGCCGGGGAAAATCGTTTGGCGGAGGTAGCGGGAGAGATTATTGTTAGTCATTGTTGTCGCTTTTTATGTTCACAAGCAAAATTTCTGTACCTCGGCGTATTGCTCTTTAATAGATGGCATGAGGGATTTCTCGTTCTGCTTCGCTTCACTCGAAATGACATGACTCCTTAGCCTCAGCCTTAGCCTGCAACTCAGACCGCCTGCTCATCCACAATCTCCAACGCCACCCACTCGAAGCGGCGGGGGCCAGAATCGGCCAGCCGCCAGATTTGGGTATTGAAGGGCATTCCTTCGTGGACGGAGGTTATAAGATAATAAACCTCGTCCCAGGCGTTGTCCATATCGGTTTGGGAGGGGATAGCGGGCCAGTCGGGGTGGGAGTGGTAGATGCCGATGATGTCCAGCCCGATTTCATCGGCGGCAAGCTGGACTTCGCCAAACTCTTCGGCGCTGATAATGAAGCGGTCATTGCGTTCGGTGTTTTGGTTGGTCGCCCGGCGGATCAGGCGCACCAGGCCGCTCTCGTCAAAGCTGCCCAGCAAGAAACCGCAGCACTCCGCCGGATAAATTTCTTTGGCGTGAGCGTAGATTTGTTTGAGCTGGGCGTCCGTAATTTTCATGGTCAAACTTTTATGTCATTTCGACCCGCAAAGCGGGGAGAAATCCCTATAGCGTTGCATTTATCCGAGATTTCGTAGGGATAAGACCAGTTTTAGTCAACCACATTTTTCTATGCTGCTTCAGAGGGATTTCTCGGCCTTTGGCCTCGAAATGACCTGCTTGTTTAGCGCACCCGTCTGACCGGCACTCTGGCTTTAGCCACCCCTCGGGCCGGCAGGCCGCGATAGCTGGGAGCCATAATTTCAAAGGTGGTGCAGCGGCCGACATCCAAAAAAAGCGACTTCAGGCGCGGTTTGAGATCAATATCTTTGGCCATGGTGATGATGGTCGGTAGGCGGCCGTTGTAGCGGTGGTTGAAGAGCTGGTACAATTTTTCTTCGGCCCAGGGGGTGGCGCTTTCGGTGCCCAGGTCGTCCAGCACCAGCAGGGAGGCCCGGCGAACCTCGTCGAAGCGCTTATCATAGGGGGTCAGGCTGTTGGGGTTAAAGGCAGCGCGGAGGTGGTCGAGCAAATCCGGCACGACAACGAACAGGGCCGGTTCGCCCCGCTTGGAGACCTCGTTGGCGATGGCCGCCGCCAGATGAGTCTTGCCGCAGCCATAGGTGCCGGTAAAGACAATCCAATCGTGGGGATGAGCGGCGTAGTTGCGGGCGCGTTCAAAAGCCCGCTTGAGATTTTCGGCTTTGGCCGTATCCAGTTCGCCCTCCCGCAGGCTAAAGCTTTCAAAGGTCTGGTCGGCGTGCAGCGACAGGCTGGACAGCTCCGAGCTGCCCTGGGCCACGCCAATCTGGCGAAAGTCAGGGGCCAGGATTTTGATAATTTGGGCCAGGTCGGGGTCTACCATGCGCGAGCGGATGCGGATGTCAATCTCTTCCAGCTCGTGGTTGGAGGTGACGACGGTCGGCAGTTGGGCGTTGTAGCGATAGTTGAACAACTGGAACAATTTTTCCTGCGCCCAGGGCGTCGAACTGTGCGCGCCCAGATCGTCCAGAATGAGCAGCGAGGCGGTGCGAATCTCCTCAAAGCGCTGGTCATACGTAACCGTGCTGTGCGGGCTGTAAGTGGTGCGCAGGTGGTCGAGCAAATCGGGCACGACGACAAAGAGAGCCGGCTCGCCCCGGCTGATGACTTGGTTGGCAATGGCGGCGGCCAGGTGGGTTTTGCCGCAGCCGTAGCCGCCCAGCAAAATCAGCCAGCCTTCCGGCTGGTTGGCAAAGTTGTAGGCCATATCGTAAGCCATGCGCAGGTTGCGCCGCCGCTCCTCGGTCAGCCCGTAGCCCTCGGGGACGAATTTGGGAAAGCTGTAGCGGGCCATCGTTTCCAGGTTGCTGATGACCCGTAACTCCTGCAGACGTTTATTTTCCTGCTCGCGCAGCCGGCACTGGCAGGGCACGAGCTTGCCAAAATTGGGATGGCCGACTGGCACATCCTGGCGCAAATAGCCGGTCCCGCCGCAAATGGGACACAGGTATTCCTCCGCGGCGGGCAGCAGAATTTCGGGATCACTTTCCGTTGGCTGATCGCTCGGCCAGGGGGTTGAATTACGGTTGAGGATTTCGTCTAATTTGTCCATTATGCCAGCCAGCGCATAAGAAAACTGGAGTGACAAAGCTTCGCTTTGTCAGCCAAAGCATAGCTTTGGCACTCCAGTTGGGCTAATGTTGAATCAACTGCCGCTCTTCGTCGGTGTACCAGGGTTTGTTGCCGCCGTCCTCGTCTTTACCTTTGCCGTCGTCGCGGCCCGAGGTGGCCATGCGCTCCAGCACCGCCCGGATGTAGCTCCATTTGCGGACGTTGTTTTCGACCGCAATTTTGAAGGCATCCTCAATCCAGGCCTGGGGATAGTTTGCTTCGGCGTCCTTCAGTTCATCGGCCAGAATCGGCGAGAGCAGACCAATGTTGGCCTCATACAACTCAAAAATATTAGAGCGCTTGGCCGGCGGGGCGATTTCAGCGCCGCTGACCGCTACGACGCCCATTTCACCGGCGACAATTTTGGCATGGGCCTGCCGCCCCCGCTCGCTGTTAAGAAAGTACAGGTCGTGGTGACCGGCCTCGTCTTCGACCTGGGCGTAGAGCAGCGTTCCCCGTTCGACCGCCCGGTTCAAGCCCTGGTTAAGGGCGCGGGCGACATCTTCGTCAAGCAGGGCCAGGCTGTGGACCAGGGTTTCGTCGGTCAGCAGTTCGTTGTGCGAAATCACCTGCCGCGCCTGCCGGTAATGCACCCATAAAAAATGGAGCGTGACCTTCAGCTCGGTCAGGCTGTCAATTTGCGGCAGCAACCGGGCAAAAAACAAATCCGGCACCGACGTAAAGCGTAATTCACCTGCAGGAAAACCAGCAAATTTTTCCATAAGTTATGAATAGCGAATGAACGAATGGCGAATAAGATTTCATTCGCTCATTCGCCATTCGCTGATTCTTAATACTCCATTGGTTGCCTGCGCACTTCCAGATCCACAAACTGGGCCAGGTGCTTTTTGAAGTAAACCGAGAAGATACCGGTCGGGCCGGAGCGGTGTTTGCTGACGATAATCTCGGCAATGTTGGGGAATTCGGTATCGGCGTTGTAGACATCGTCGCGGTAGACAAACATCACCACGTCGGCGTCCTGCTCGATCGAGCCACTTTCTCTTAAATCCGACAACATCGGCCGCTTATCGTGGCGCGATTCAACCTGTCGGGACAACTGGCTGAGAGCCAGAATCGGCACATTCAACTCACGGGCCAGGGCTTTGATCGAGCGGGAGATATAACTGATTTCCTGCTGGCGGTTCTCGCTGCGCGAGTCGCCCCGCATCAGTTGCAGGTAGTCAATAATAATCATGTCCAGGCCGTGTTCAGCGTGGAGGCGGCGGGCCTTGGTCCGCAGTTCCAAGGCCGAAATAGCTGGGGTGTCGTCAATAAAAAAGGAAGTATTGGACAGGAGATTGGTGGCCTGCATAAAGGTCGGCCACTCGTTCTCTTTGATGTCGCCCAGGCGCAGGCGCTGGCTGTCAATGCCGGTTTCGGCGGAGATGAGGCGCTGCACCAACTGCTCGTCGCTCATTTCCAGGCTGAACATAGCGATGCGTTTCTGCCAGCGCCGGGCGGCATGGAGAGCCATACTCAAAGCCAATGACGTCTTGCCCATGCCGGGTCTTCCGGCCAAAATAATCACGTCTGACCGCTGCAAGCCGCCCAGCAGTTTGTCCAAATCGGCCAGGCCGGTGGGAATGCCAATAATTTCGCCACGATGTTTCCATAAATATTCCACCCGGTCGTGGTACTGATCGAGGACCTGGCGAATGGGCCGCAAATCGCGGTCTACCCGCCGGGCGGCCACCCCAAAAATGATCTCCTCGGCCCGGTCAACCACCTCGTCGGCGTCTTCGGTATCCTCGTAGGCCAGCCGAGCGATTTGTCCGGCAGCGTCAATCAGCCGGCGCAGAACGGCCGTGCGCTCGACGATGCGGGCATAGTACTCCACGTGAATCGAGGTCGGGGTGGCGTTGATCAGGCTGGTCAAATAAGACGCCCCGCCGATTTCGACCAGTTGACCCCGGCGTTCCAGTTCGTCGGTCAGCGTGACCAGATCAGCCGGTTCGCGCCGTTCATGCAGGTCGCGAATTGCTTCAAAGACCCAACTGTGGCGCTCCACGTAAAAGTCGGCCGGCTGCAAAAAAGTAGCCACCCGGATAATTGCATCGGGGTCAATCAGCAGCGAGCCTAAAACTGCTTCCTCGGCTTCGACATTATGCGGCTGTAATCTGTCGGGCACGGTGCCGGGTAAAATATCAACCATTGTCATTCATGCTCATGCTAAAAGTGCCAGTCACTTGTGTAGTAACCAAAAATTTTGATTGAAATAGAACAAAAGTTCTAATCGAGAATCATAACACGAGCGCGGGGTTTCGTCAAACATTTTAACGACTTTCCGCGCACGTTAATTAGAAGCAGAATAAATTTTTTAGAATAATGACTTAAAACAGGTGTAGAGAGGTCAACAGAGCTTTGCTGAGGCCCCACCCAGCTTCAGCCTGACGCTCTGCCCGGTCTTCGTTGCTCAATTTTTACCCAGGTCGTCCAGGTCAAGCTCGTCAATAAAGTCACGGAAAACGGCCAGTTGTTCCTCTTCTTCTTCAGACAAAGGTTCAGTGTCTCGATCCATATCGGCCTCTTCCAGACTCGTCTCCGGTATAATCGAAGCCGCCGACATCACTTCTTCCGCCACAAACAGCGGGGCATTGGCCCGCACCGCCAGGGCAATGGCGTCACTGGGACGGGCGTCAATCTCCATGCTTTGGCCATTCACATCCATCACAATTCGGGCGAAAAAGGTATCATTTTTTAGCTCGCTGACCGTCACGTGAGAAATAGTGGCTCCCATTTCGTCTATAACACTTTTTAACAAATCGTGGGTCAGAGGGCGGGCTACTTGAACACCCTGTAATTGGATCGTAATCGCATCGGCTTCAAAGGGTCCAATCCAGATGGGCAGGTAGCGATCTGTATCCACATCTTTCAAAACCACCACCCGGTGCTGCGACATTAAACTAACGCGGATGCTGTCTATTTTAACTTCTATCATGCATATCCTCCTGCCATCAGGCTTTCAGACAACCATTTCAAAAGTAAGGCTGACACCGAATTGGCTGGATTATACCACATGACAGATTCGCTTACAAGTGCCTATTGGCCTATAAATGAGGCTACGGTTATAATTTAAGTTATGCTTTTGCCCGCCATGTTTGCTGTTTTTCTCGTTTCCAGACGCAGTTTTTTTCTCATTTTTCTCGTTCCCAAACCTTGTCCTGAGCGAAGTCGAAGGATCAGTTTGGGAACAAGAAAAGTTGCGCTTATTCTCTTAACTTTGGCTTTGAGCGCCTGCACTGCCCCGGAACCCTTGAGTCTTGCCGCCGCTCAAACTATCCTGGCCCAGACCTGGCAGGCCGACCAACATAGTGTCTGGGAAGTGGAGTGGCCGGCTGCACCCACCGGCGGCCCGCTGACCGTAGAAACGTGGCGAGCTGGCTCGCGCTACCGTTTTGAAGTTCTGGAAGCGACCGCCCCGGATTTGGTCGGCCAGGTTCTCATCTTTGACGGGCAGACTGCCTGGCGCTATCGTCGTTTTGACCAACCCCAAGCTTCTGCCCAATCAGAGGAAGCCCGGCTCTCCCCGGTGACTGATGCTTTTGCCGTCATCAGCCGCCTGCTGGTCACTGCCCCAGAGACGGCCACCCAAGAGGCGCTGCGGCTGCCATCCGGCCCGGCCCAAAAACTAACCTTCACCTACCCCAATGGCGACAAGCTGGCTCTCTGGCGCGATGAATCTACAGGACTGCCGGTGCGGGTGGCGTTTACCCTGGACGGCCAATCGGCAACGCTGCGCGCCCGCAGTTTCGTACCGCTGCCTGACCCGCCGGAAGGCTTGTTTAAACCATGAAAATTGCTGTCAATGCCTGGTTTTGCGATAACCCCGCGGTCGGCAGCGGCCAGTACCTCAAATATTTGCTGCCGGCTCTTTTAGAAGCAGACGGCAGCCTGGACATCACTCTTATCTCGCCCAAACCCTTTGACAGCATCTCGCTTGAGCCTTACCCTAACCTAAAGTTTCATACGGTCAAGACCCCTTTTGCCAACCCCGCCTCCAATCTGGCCAAAGTTTGGTTTGAGCAGATTACTTTTCCTCGCGCCTGCCGGAAGCTGGGGGTAGACCTGGCCCACGTGCCCTACTTCGGCTCGCCCCTCGCCCCGTCCGTGCCGACGGTAGTCACCATTCATGATTTGATTCCCATGGTCCTGCCGGAATACCGGGGCGGCTTTTTAGTGCGGCTCTATACCTCGCTGGCGGCCGCGGCTGCACCGCAAGCTAAAATCATCCTGGCCGACTCGGAGGCCAGCCGGCGGGATATTCTGCAAAAACTTGGCCTGCCCGCTGAGCAGGTCCGGGTGGTCTACCTGGCCCCGGCCCCGCACTTTCAGCCCGCCGAAACCTGGCAGCAGCTTGTCGAGATAAAGAAAAAGTACAACCTGCCGGAGAATTTTGTGTTGTACTTGGGCGGCTACGATGTGCGTAAAAATGTCAGCGCCCTGCTGCATGCCTATACCTGGGTCAGCGCCACCCTGGGCGACCAATATCCCCTGGTGCTGGCCGGGCAGATGCCCGCAACCGACACTCCCTTTTTCCCCGACCCGTTACGGATTGCCCGCGAGCTGGGCCTCGCCGATGTTGTTATCACCCCCGGCTGGGTTGCCGAAGAGGACCGCCCCCTGCTCTACGCCGCCGCCACTGTGTTTGTCTACCCTTCCCGCTACGAAGGCTTTGGCTTGCCGGTCCTGGAAGCGATGGCCTGCGGTGTGCCGGTCGTGACCACCAACGCGGCCTCGATCCCGGAGTTGGCCGGGCCGGCCGCTTTCCAGCTTGACCCCCACGACACCAAGCACATGGCCGCGCCGATTATTCGTCTCTGTACCGAGGAGGAGTCCCGCGATATGCTGATCGAGCGGGGTTTTGCTCAGGTGGAGAAGTTTAGCTGGGCCAAGACAGCGGAGGAGACGCTGCGGGCGTATCGGGAGGCGGTTGGAGCTTCGGGTAGACGCTTCTGAACTTTTTTGAGGAATAAACCCATTCTGTGGTACAATACTCCTGTGAGAGAGGCTTGCCCGATTTTATGCCTCGCTCACTCAACATATCTTAAATTTTTAACCCGGCAAATCTTAAAGTACAATTCAGTACGTTTATGAAAGTTTTGATGCTCTCTAAGGCCTGCATTGTGGGCGCATACCAAAAGAAGCTCGAAGAAATGGCGGCTATTCCTGGAGTCGAGCTGACGGTCGTTATGCCCCCTTCCTGGGATGACCCCCGTGACCCGACCCGCCTGGAACGAGTCCACACCAGGGGCTATGAGTTGATGGTGAGCGATATTGTCTTTAACGGCAATTACCACCTGCACTTCTACCCCAAACTCGGTAAGATTGTGCGCCGGGTGCGGCCCGATATTTTTCACATTGACGAAGAGCCTTACAACCTGGCCACGTTTCTGGCCCTGCGCCTGGCTCGCTCCGTTGGGGCGGGGACCGTCGTCTTTAGCTGGCAGAATTTATTGCGCCGCTACCCGCCGCCCTTCAGTTGGATGGAACGCTACGTGCTCAAGCACGCCGACGCTCTGCTGGCCGGCAACAGTGAGTCAGCCCAGGTGTGGCAGCGTAAAGGCTACGCCGGCCCTATCCACCTGATTCCCCAGTTTGGGGTGGACCCCGCCATTTATTATCGCCGCCCGCGGCCGGCCCGCCAGGGACGCATCAGTATCTTCAAACAACGCACCACCCGCCCGCCGACCCAGCCCGCGCTGGCCATCGGCTATGTGGGACGATTGGTTGAGGAGAAAGGGTTGGAGATTTTGCTGCATGCCGCCAGCCAGCTCAGCGGTCCCTGGACCCTCCAAATCCTGGGCAGCGGCCCTGAGCGGGAGCGGCTGGAAAAGATGACTCAATGGCTGGGTATTGCGCCGCGTGTAACCTTTGACCAGAAGCTGCCTTCGACGCATTTGCCTCATTACTTTAGCGGGCTGGATGTGCTGGTCTTACCTTCGCTGACCCGGCCCAATTGGAAAGAGCAGTTTGGCCGGGTCTTGATCGAGGCCATGGCCTGCGATGTGATCACCCTCGGCGCTCGTTCCGGGGCCATTCCGGAAGTTATCGGCGATGCCGGGCTGACTTTTGGTGAAGGTAGTGTAGAGGAGTTGCAGCAGCAGCTCCAGCAACTGATTGACGATGTGTCTCTGCGGGAAGCCCTGCGCCAAAAAGGTCGCCAGCGAGTCAAAGATCATTACACTCAGGCCGCCATTGCCAGAAACACGGTCAAGGTGTACTGCGACATTTTAGGAGAAACTGTTCCGGGGATAAACACCTTGTTAGAACAAGAACTGGCAGCCGTACGATAGAGAAAATGGGGAGTGTCAAAGCTATGCTTTGACGTGCGAAAGCGTAGCTTTCGCCTTCCCTCAGTTCCGTTGAGTTCCTTTTTCCTTGGTGGATAGCCTATGTCACAAATGTGCCCAAATTGCAGCTTTGATAACCCAGATGAGGCCCAAAAATGCAGCAATTGCCCGTCGCCTCTACGGGGATTATTGGGCTATCGGACCACGTTGGGAGGGCGCTATCAGGTTATCAGCGTGTTGGGTTGTGGGGCCATGGGAGCGGTCTATCTGGCCGAAGATAAGCGCCTGGTAGGCCGGCGCTGTGCTATTAAGGAAAACCGGCCCGATCCTAACGCTGGCCCCGAATACCAGGCCCATTCTCGGGATCAGTTTTTGGCCGAAGCCAGTGTTCTGGGCCAGCTCGATCATCCGGGTCTGCCTAAGGTGTCTGATTATTTCATCGAGGATGAGCGACAGTATTTGGTGATGGATTATGTCGAAGGAGAAGATCTCGAAAGCACCTTGCTGCGAACCCGGCAGCCCCAGCCGGAGGACTCGGTGCTGTATTGGAGCGACCAGGTGTTGGATGCGCTGGCTTATTTGCACAACCGGCGTCCCCAGCCGATTATTCATCGTGACATCAAGCCGGCCAATATCCGGGTGAATCTCCAGGGCAAGGCTAAATTGGTTGATTTTGGCCTGGTGAAATTACTGGATAGCGGCAACCCCAAAACCAAAGCCGAACTACGCGGCATCGGCACACCGGCCTATGCTCCGCTGGAACAGTTTGCCAGCAGCGACGACCATACCGACGCCCGCTCCGACATCTACGCCCTGGGCGCAACCATGTACCACCTGCTGACGAATCTTTACCCGCCGGATGTCCATCAACGCTTGCTGAATCCGGAGTTGTTGACTCCGCCCCGCCGGCTCAATCCGCTGTTAACCGAAAATACCGAGCGGGTCATTTTGCAGGCGATGGAGATTTATCCCAACCAGCGCTTCCAAACCGCCGAGGACATGCGGCTGGCCCTGCGGACACCGGCCGCTGGTACCGCCACCATGCCGGCTCCCAAACCCGCCGCTCCCCGCAAATCTGCCGCGCCTGTCTCGCCCTGGTTGTTTGGCCTGGTTGGACTGCTCGTGGTGCTGCTCATTTTGGGCAGCGTCTCCTACTTGCTCTTTGGCCTCGAGGGCAACAATGAGGCGGTGGCCCAAACGGCCATCGTCACCGAGGGAGAGCCGACTTTCACCCCAACCCCATTGATTGTGCAATCCCTGGGCGATGCACCCACTGATACGCCCACGCCCGTGGTGGAAGTTCCAACCGCCACTGAAGAACCTACATCTGCCGCTACCGATACGCCCACCTCGGAACCAACCACCAGCCCGCTTCCGACGCCGACCCCCCGTGCGACCACTGCCGCTGCTGCTCCCGCCGCTAACGTCCCTAATTCATCTCTCACCGGCACGATTGCCTATCCGGTTTTCAACGGCACGGATTTTGATATCTATTTCGGCCAGGCCGATGGTTCCGGGACGCGGCTCTACCGCAAAAACGCCAGCCAGCCGGCATTTAGCCCCGACGGCTCGCGTATCGCTTTTCACTCCTGGCGGCTCGACTCATGGGGGTTGACCACGATGAATGTTTCGGGGGCTAACTCCATCATCGTCGCCAATTTTGTCGAAGATCAACTGCCGACGTGGAGTCCCGACGGCAGCGAAATTGTTTTACTTTCCCGCCGCGCCGGGGACCGCAAATCTCGTTTAATCCGGGTGGGTAGCTTTCAGGATCGAACCGAGGGGGTAGTGATTGGCGAAGGTGAGTATCCCACCCTGGGCCTTGATGGGCGCTTGGTCTTTAGAGGCTGGGGCAGCACCGCGCCGGGGCTGCGCAGCGCCACGATTGCCCTGGCCGATATCCAGGTATTAACCTCCTCAGATCGAGATACTGCGCCTGCCCCTTCGCCCGATGGTAAGAAAATTGCTTTCATGTCGCAGCAGGAGGGGAACTGGGATATTTATATCGTTGATGCCAATGGCTCTAATGTGCAGCGTCTTACTGATGACCCGGCCGAAGACGGCCTGCCGGCCTGGTCACCCGATGGTAAGGTGCTGGCTTTTGCCAGCTACCGGGGGGGGGCGTGGGGTATCTGGGCGATGACCCCGACCGGCGGTGATCAACAACTGCTTTTTGAGATGGAAGGCTCACCCGATGGCTTTGTCGGGCGCGATACCAATACCAGCCGGGGCTGGACCGAGGAAAGAATTAGCTGGACCAAGTGAGATTCCAATCACCGACTGAATTTTTAAAGCAATTATCAGCCTGATTCAACATGGAAAATACATCTCAACCTGACCTTCCTATTGAGGCGCCCAACGCCGAACTCGACCCGGAAACCATTAGCGACCTCCAAGAGCAGCTTGTCACGCTGCATAAAAACCTCAACAACCTGCGCGAACGAGAGGCCAAGTATGGCGGCAATGCACCCCTGGAGCTGACCAACCAGATTGACGACCACCTGACCGCCATAGACCTGATCAACGACACCCTGGCCGGCGCCCTCTCCCCCGACGAGCTGGCCGGGGAACTTGACCGGCTGAACCTGGCGGTGGGAACCGGCATCAATGTCGGCGATATCGAAGGCAGTTACGTAGCCATCGGCACCGGGGCCAAGCTGATTGTCAACCAGGCCCTCTCGGCGGTGGAAGAAGCCAGGAAACAGCGCGACCAGGAGCAAGCCCTGCTGGCCGAAGCGGTTGTCACCCTGGCGACCCGTTTGCAGCAGGTGGTGGCGCAAAAACCTCAGGCCGGTGCCTTCAGCAATCCCTACAAATCCCTGCTCGATTACCGCCTGGAGGATGCCGCCCTCTTTTATGGCCGCAGCCAGGCCATTGAGCACATGCTCGACCGCATGCAGCGCAACCCGCTCACCGTCCTGCACGCCGAGTCGGGCGCGGGTAAAACCTCGCTGCTGCAAGCCGGCCTGGCCTCGCGCCTGTTGAGCATGGGGGATTTGCCTCTGCACCTCCGCCCCTGGAACGTCAACCCAGCCCTGGCCGTCAAGCGAGCCATCCTGCCCAACCTCGATCAAACGCCGGGGCTGGCCCAGGCTTCGCTCCATACTTTTCTGCACAAAGTGACCCAGGTTTTGGGCAACAACAGCTACCTGTATCTTTTTCTGGATCAATTTGAGGAATTTTTTACTCAGCTTGACGAGACCAACCGGCAGGAGTTCGTCACCCAACTGGCGGAATGTCTGGAAGATGAAAGCCTGCGGGTGCGCTGGGTGCTGGCCATGCGCAAAGAATACTTTGGCAACCTGGCCACTTTCCGCCCCCAGATCAAGAACCCGTTTGCCAACGATTATCTTCTCCGCGCCCTGAACTATGCCGAAGCGACCGAGGTCATCGTCGAACCGGCCAAACAGCGCAATGTGACCTACGAACCGGCGCTGATCCAGAAACTGCTGGCCGACCTGGGGACCAATGCCGACGGCTCCCCCGGCGAGGTCGCTCCGCCCCACATCCAACTGGTCTGCTCGGCCCTGTTTGAGCAGCTTCAGGAGCAGCGCGCCGCCACTCCCGACTTGGCGCCCGTCATTACTTTACAGATGTACGAAGACGAGGGAGGAGCCAGAGGCATTCTGCGCAGCCACCTGAATCGGGTGCTGAAGCGCAACTTGAGCGACAAAGAGCGCGAACTGGCCCGGCAGTTGCTCATGGCCCTGGTTTCGTCCGACCGCCGCCGTATCCGCCGCAAACGTGACGAACTGGCCGCAACCCTGGCCCTTTATCTGACCAGCGCCCAAAGCCTCAACGACGTTTTGGAGCAACTGGTCGAGGGCCGCCTGGTGCGGGTTGAAGAGGATGAGGAAAGCCGGGTGGCCGCTTACGAACTGGCCCACGATTACCTGCTGTCTGAGATTGAAGTGGACCCCGAGGTGCAGGCCCAAAAGGCCGCCCAGGAGTTGTTGGACCGCGAGATCGAGTCGTTCCGGCGCTACCAAACCCTGTTAAGCCGCGACAAGTACGACATCATCCACAGCCAGGAAAGCTTTTTGGTGCTGAACGACGAGGCCAAAGCCCTGCTGCGCCAGAGCCGGGCGGCCAAGTATCGCTGGCTGCGCCGGGTGGCGCTTATTGCGGCGGTGATCATTGCCATTTTGAGTTTCACCACCTGGCGGGCCATTGTGCGCAGAGTCGAGGCTGAGGAAGCCCGCCGCATTGCCGAGGGCCGCCGTTTGGCCGCCGATGCAGTCAATATTCTGCCCATTGACTCGGAACTGAGCCTGCTGCTGGCCTTACAGGCCAACCAAAAAGCCGGTGATAGCCTAGAAATCAGGGATACACTGCGCCAGGTGCTGCCCAATATCCGACCCTGGCAGGCCCTTGCCAGCGGGGACGTCATTCTCTCCGGCGATTGGAGCGCCGATGGCCGGACCATAGCCCTCGGCCTGGAGAACGGGACGATTCAAATCTGGGATGCCCAGGCCCATACCCTCTTGACCACCTTGCAGGGGCATGTCAACCCGGTTGAGGATATTCGCTTTAACCCGCAGGGCACTTACCTCATCTCTACCTCTCGCGGCGACCAGCCCGACGAGTCGCTGCGCTTGTGGGATGTCGCCCAGGGCAAAGAGGTGGGTGTGTTCAAGGGCGCCGCCAGCGCGGGTGTCTACCGGGCTGTTTGGGACCCCGCCGGAACACAGGTGTTGAGCCACGAAACCGACAAAAAGATAAAATTGTGGGACGTGGATACTCGGCGCTTGCTCAAAACCCCTGAGGCCACGTATAACGAGCTGTGGGACATCGAGTGGCGGCCTGACGGCAAAAAGTTTGCCAGCGTCGGCAAAGCCGGCGAGGTATTGATTTGGGATGCGGCGGCGATGGCGATTGAGACTCGCTTGAGCGGCCACCAGGGCGATGTCGTCAGCCTGGGCTGGAATGCCGCCGGAACTCGCCTGGCAACCGGCGGCGCCGATGGAACCGTGCGCATCTGGGATACGGAAGAGGGGCATATTGTAGACGTGCTGATTGGTCATACCAGTTGGGTCCGCAGCGTCACCTGGCACCCCAACGGCCGCTGGCTGGCCTCGTCTTCTGACGATACTAAAGTGATCCTCTGGGATATCGAAACCGGCCGCCCTTTGACAACATTGACCGGCCATACCGATTGGGTCTGGGCGACTGCCTGGAGCCCGGTTAACCCCGGCCAGCTCCTTTCGGCTTCCAGGGATGGCACGGCCCGTATCTGGGACACGATAGACAGCCCGGCGCTGGTCGCTCTGACCGGCCACGTGGGCGAAGTAAAAGACGTGGCCTGGAACCCGGCCGGCACGATCCTGGCTTCGGTGGGAGATGACAAGCTGGTTCACTTGTGGCAGTTTGCCTCGCCGGCGCAATCCGAGGCGCAGTCCCGGGTCCAGACCTTGCCCGGTCACAGCGACACAATTCAGAGTGTCACCTGGAGCCTCGATGGGACCAAACTGGCCACTACTTCCGCCGATAAAACGGTGCGTTTATGGAGCGCGGTTACGCTCCAGGAAGTCAAGGTTTTGACCGGCCACACCGAGCTGGTCTACCAGACCGCCTGGAGTCACGACGGCAAAATCCTGGCCAGCGGCGGGCGGGACAGAGACATTCGTTTGTGGGATGTCGAAACCGGCCGGTTAAAAGCAGCGTTGAAAGGACACAGCCGGAGCGTGCTGGGCCTGGCTTTTAATGCGGACGGCTCCAAACTGGCTTCGAGTTCGTCGGATCAGACAATTATTCTCTGGAATATAGCCACGGGTGAAAAGGCGCAGACATTGGCCGGGCACGAGGATTTGGTCTGGAGCATTGCCTTTAGCCCGGATCAACAGTTTCTGGCCTCGGCCTCCCAGGATACCAGCGTGCGGATTTGGGAGCTGGCCGGCGGCAAAACCGTGGCCGTCCTCAACCACGAAAAACCGGTCAACCGGGTGGCCTGGAACAGCGACGGCACTCAACTGGCCACCGCCTCCGACGACGGCTCGGCCCGAATTTGGGACGTTAAAAGCAGCCAGGTTATTGCCACCCTGACCGGCCATCAAGGCGGGGTGTGGAGCGTCGCCTGGCGGCCCGGCGATGACCGGCTGGCCACCGCCTCCACCGACGGCGTGGTGCGCATTTTCCAGACCGACTTCCAGGAAGTTCTGGACCTGGCTAAGGCAAACATTCACCGCGAGCTGACTGCTGGCGAACGCGCCAGGTTCTTGGGCGAGTAGCAGTTTGTCGCCCCAGCAAGAGCAGGAGAATGACAAAGATAGCGACCAGCGTCGTTCTCTCGTACAACAGCCCCAACTCTTGCGCCCGCAGGGCCGCCTGGGTGCGGTCGCGGTCGCACTTTTTTGTAGGATAGTGGTGACGTAATTTTTAACCGTGCCTTCGACCAGGTTGAGTTTGAGGGCAATTTCGCGGTGGGGAAAAAGCAGCTTCCACAACATACCGGCATTGTACCACAGCCGGAGTCATATGGGGTAGTGCCCGAAGTCATATTGGGAGGAAGGCTGGAAGAATCGAGGACTTGGAAGATGGGTAAAAATCCAACCTTCCAGTCTTCCAACCTTCCATTTCTCATGCTCGCTCACCCAATGTCAATTGGGTTTGAAACGTCTGGCCCGCGCGCTGAATGTCCAAAGTAACGGTTTCACCGGCCACGTACTCGACCAGCAGGCTGACCAGCGGGTGACGATCATCCAGCGCCTGGCCGTTGACCCCCACAATCACATCCCCCGCTTGCAGGCCGGCCAGGGCCGCCG
The DNA here is from genome assembly GCA_016860845.1 of Chloroflexota bacterium. The sequence continues at coordinate 2,959 of BOKF01000001.1, read as the reverse complement.
GCGAGCCGTTGACGACCTCTTGCAGCAGCGCGCCCTGGGTAATGGTCAATTGCTGCTCGTTGGCCAATTGCGGGTTCAGCTCTTTGTATTGAATGCCCAGGAAAGAAGGCCGGGCATCGCCGCTTTCAATCAGCCGCCGGACTACCTTTTCGGCTACATTGCTGGGGATGGCAAAGCCCAACCCTTCGGCTCCGGCGGAAAAGCCGTCACCTCGCACTACCGCTGTATTAATGCCGACAATTTGCCCGGCCAGGTTAATCAGCGGGCCGCCGCTGTTGCCGCTGTTGATGGCCGCGTCGGTTTGCAGCAGCCCGCGCAAATCTCCCAATTCGCGATTAAATCCGCTCAATACCCCGCTGGTCACTGTATTTTGGTATTCCCCCAGCGCCGAACCAATAGCCAGTACGTGCGCGCCAAGCGGCAGCTCGCTGGAGTCGCCCCACGCGGCCACCCCCGGGACGAGGCCATCCACCTTGAGTACGGCCAGATCAAAGTCAGGGGCCGTGCCGACCAGCTTGGCCGGGGCGCGCCCGCCCTGGGCATAGATCACGATCAGTTCCCCTGCGCCTTCGACGACATGGTTGTTGGTGACCACATAGCCATCGCTGCTGATAAAAACGCCTGAGCCGCTGCCAATACCCTGCAAATCCTGGGCGATAACGGTGACAACGGCGGGCAGCACCTGGGCTACCGCTCCTACCGAAGAAGATTGGTCGTTGATGATAATCTCTTGCGGCGCACTCCCCCCCGAGCTGGATGGAGTGGAGACAATCAACCCCGCCGGAACCGGCTGAACCAATACCGAGCCAGGATTGGCTGCCGCTGCTGGTCCAAGCACTCTGGCCGCCACCACATACCCCGCTAAACTGCCTATGGCTGCGCCAATCAGCAAACAGACCGCCACCACTAAACACCCGGCTAACCAGGTCGAACTTCTGTTGCGTGAAGATATCATCTTGCCTCCTTGGGCTGAAGTGGATAAAAAACTTGGACTTTGACGAGGAAGAAGGGGAGGGCTACTGCGTTAGCAAATCCGATCAGTTTTTGAAGCTTATGTCTATTATACATAAAAAAAGGCGAAAAGTATAGAAGTCAAAAGCCCCAGGGTTTGCCCCAGGAGACCTGACAGGTTTTTTAAACCTGTCAGGTCTGATTACCCAAAGCCCCGCTGGCAAAGAATAAAAAATAGGGCAAAGGAGTGTCTCTGCCCTATTTAGTCCTGATGTGACTATTTTACCGAAGACTGGATCAGATCTTCGGCGCTGGGGCGAACCCCCAGGGTTACGCTGACCGTTTCTTGCTGCCCATCGGGGTGAATGACATCAAGCTGGACCGTGTCGCCGGGTTGGGTTTTTTCAAGGAGATAGCCGATTAATTCATCCATCTCCCTGATCGGCTGGCCGTTGATCGCGGTGATCAAATCGCCGCCAAGCTGGTACTCCTCGCCGTCTACCGTCAGCGTCTTGTCGCTGCCGACCAGGCCAGCCTTGTCGGCGGGGCCATCCTGGGTTACATCAATGACCAGCACTCCCTGCGTTCCCTCCGGCAGCTTCATCAAATCGGCCACTTCCAGGGTTAAGCTGCCGCCGCTGATGCCCAGCCAGGCATACTCGTAATCTTCACCTCTGATCAAGGTCGGCACGATTTGTTTGGCCGTGTTGACCGGTACGGCAAACCCAATACCGTTGTTGACCCCGGTCCGGCTTATAATTTGGCTGTTGATACCAATGACCGCCCCGGTTCGGTCGAGCAGCGGGCCACCCGAATTGCCGGGATTGATCGAAGCATCGGTCTGGATGGCCTTGGGGATCGAGAAAGCAGAGTTGCCGCTGCGGATGGTCCGCCCAACCGCGCTGACAATCCCGCTGGTCATCGTAAACTCCTGCCCAAACGGGTTGCCGATGGCAATGGTCAGTTGGCCAACCTCGACCTGGTCGCTGTCACCCAGAGTCACCGGTTTCAATTCTGAAGCAGGCATATCTACTTTGATAACGGCTAAGTCGGAGTTGGGGTCGGTGCCAAGCACTTCAGCCTTGGCCGATGTTCCATCCGCAAAAATAACCTCGACATCGCTGGCATCGGCGACAACGTGGTCGTTCGTCACAATATGTCCCTCGGTGTCCCAGACAAAGCCGGTCCCCAGGCCGCGGTTAAAAAATTCGCGGGGTGACGGCTCATCCTGTGGCTGTCCGGGGATGTCAGGGTGGTCAAACCCAAAGGGGTTGGGCATGCTGGTATCAGCTTCAATTTTCTGGGTAACTCTGATGCTGACCACCGATGGGACTGTATTCTGATAAAGCTGGCTCAAAGCCTCTTCATAAGTAGCCAAAATATCGCCCGTTTGGGCCGCGGGCGCGGTCACGGCGGGCAGGTCACTCCTGGCCGGCAGAAGTGGGGCTGCCTGGGCACTGTCGTTCAGGTAGGGAGCGAGTATGACCCCACCGGCAAAAGAGCCCAGCATGGCGAGTAAGAGCAGGGCCGTCAAGCCAATCGTCAAAAGTTTGACTGAGAAAGATGGGTTTTGGTTCATTTCTAGATTCCTCCTTGGTGCTCTGGTATTAATCCAATATTCGTATTGCGCCCTGCGTGTTCCGTTTACGGACTACGCAACACGCAACACGTCTCTAAAAAAAGGCGCGATTGATTAATTACACATAATCGGTTTCATGATTATTTTCGGCTTAATTCTAGAAGCAGCAGATTAGAGCAAAGTTAAACCGATGTTAGAGGTATATTAGAAATCAAGGCAACTGAGCATTGCTATCGTCTTGCCCTCAGCCAGAAGTCCCTGCGGGAATTGGCAGGCCAAAATAACGAGCCAGAAATACTCCAGGTTCATCCAGAATTTCCGAGATACCCACTAGATATAGTAGGGTGCACCAGGAGCAGTAAAAAGGCGGTAGCCTTCGAGATCAAGAAAAAGGCGCTGAAAAAAGTGTACTAAGTTACGCAAGCCATA